>JALHQH010000014.1:0-98366 GCA_022842065.1 Caldilineaceae bacterium | reverse complement strand
CAATTTTTCGCCTGTGCCGGGGACGTTTACCCCAAAATTGGGACGCACCCTGAATCAGGAACCCGCTGGGTGCAGCACGAATTTAATGTTATTATACCAGATTGATGCACACGCTGTTTTAGGATCAAATCGTTGGCGATAGAAACAAATTGAGGTGGTCAAATGGAATTTAAACCGATCCGTACTGAGGCTGATTATGACGCAGCCTTGGCTGAACTTGAACGGCTGATGGATGAGGGTGAAGAGACATCAAACTTAGATCGGCTAGAGGTGCTTTCAACGTTGATTGGTGCGTATGAAGCCGCCCACTATCCCGTCGAGAAGCCCCACCCAGTCGAGGCCATTCAGTACTATATCGAAAGCCGTGGTCTCACGCGTGCCGAATTTGGGGCACAGATCGGCATTCCTTCCCACCGTCTGAGTGAGATTTTGAACCGCCGCCGTCCCCTCTCGATCAATATGATTCGCCGGATTGCGGAGGTCACCAATATCCCGACGGATACGCTCTTGCAGCGGTATGAATTGGTGGAGTTGGTGCCGGCGTAGCAAGTGGTTGGGGCACGCCGCCTTCCAGGAAGGGGTCAAGCATTACTTCGTACTTGGAACGATCTCCGACCCCTTCCTGGAAGGGTTACCCGCCCACGCGCGATGCAGCTTACACCGGCTGCCTGCCCTAAAAAAATTCGTCGCCTGCGGCGAACAGAACGACCCTCCAATCTCAGGATCTGATCTGCTTACCGATCATTTAAACAGAGAGAACAGCAAAACAGAGTAACCAGAGACCAGAGGCCCCAGAAGATCAGCGGCCAACAGCACCAGGGGACACAACCCGAAACCCCAACGCATCGTACCTGACGTCGGGTTCACCGTCGCTGCGGTATGTACAGCGCACGTAGCTAACATTGAGGTCAAACGCACCGCCGCGCAACGTTCGGTGTCCACTATCTTTCAGCTCCTCCCGCCCATCCTTGAGGTCGTAGGAGTAGCCTTTGAAAAGGCTGGAGGTCCACTCCCAAACGTTGCCCGCCATATCCAAGCAGCAATACGGGCTAGCACCGTCGGGATAATTGCCGACTGGCGTTGTATCGCCGATTTTGCTGTCGTAGAAATTGCACAGTTTTGCCGTCGGTTGCTCATTACCCCAGGGATAGAGCCGGCCATTAGTGCCGCGCGCTGCTTTCTCCCACTGCGCCTCGCTGGGCAACTGGACGCCAGCCCATTGACAGAAGGCCATTGCATCGCGCCAGGAGACATTAACAACCGGAAGGTGCTCCTTGCCCTTAGGAATTTGCCCATTCTCCCAGTGGCTCGGTACCTGATAGCCTTGCACGTCCACGAAACGTTTGTACTGGGCGTTGGTGACTGGCGTTTTGGCGATATAGAAGGCCGGCAGATTTACCGCGTGTTGTGGCTTTTCATCGTCATGTTTGTCGTTAGATCCCATCAAAAATTTGCCGGCTGGTACGTGACACCATTCAAATGCGATGGGTGATGAGGGCGGCGCGGTGCTGACTGATTTTGGTTGCGCGGCTACGACCGCGGGCGATTCGACCGCCTTGCCCAAAATGTCAAGCGCCACCTGCCGCAACCGCTGGTTGCTCGGGTTGCCGGCCTGGGCTTTGGCAATCAACAGGGACAATCGTCCCGTGCGCTCGGCCCAGTCGATCAGGTGGTAGACCTGATCCGAAAAATTCTCGCCGCCGGCAATCGTATCGAGTCGTTCGTTGAGTTGAAAGCGCACCAGTTGGGCCAGGGTGCTCTCGCTGTAACCATCGAGCAAGACCTGCCAGAGCGCTTGCAATTGTTCACCGGTGAGTTGATTGGGTGGAGGGGCTATGGCTTCCGGGAAGGGGCCAGGAATAGGTTGGTCATCCTGCGGCAGCGTGGCCCCTTCCCGGAAGCGCTCCGCGTTCGTCTCCCCGCTGACACCCCCCTCATCAAAGGCAAAAATTACCCCATCCGGCGAGCGCATGAAGAGCACGGGGATGCCCCACTCCAGCGTGTTGTTGATTGCCAGCGCAACCGCACGGCGGGCATCGGTCACCGCGCTGTCAACCGGTAGTCCGGCGGTCAGGGCGTCATAAAATTGCTCGGAAAACTCGATGGCCGCGTGGTCGGTGATCTCGTATTGCATGGCGATCACGGCGGGGATACCCTGTTGCACCAGCGTGGCCGCGGTCGAAGCAAAGATATCGGTTTGGCTGGCATAGGCCCCTTCACAGGCGTTGAGCAGCGCCAGCCGCAAGGTGGGTTGACCGGAGAGCAGGCGGGCCACATCGGTGGCGGTGCGCCGATCGCTTTTGCCCGCCTGGTCGGCAAAGACGAGTAAGCCTTCATCGCGTTGGGAGTCAAACCCACCGTGGCCGACAAAGTGGAAGACATGCCACGGCCCCTGGTTGGGACGCATCGCTCGGTGCAGGTCACGCCACGTTTGGCCGGGCAACCATTCCAGTTGGACCAGCCCATCAGCAATCAGACCGGCCAACGCCCGTTCCAGTCGTTCTTTTTCCACCGCGGTATTGAGCGCGGTCAAGTCGCTGGGGCTGGCGATCATCGCAAGGATACGCAGCGGTGGGGCAATGGTCAGCGGTTGCGGTGGTTGGGCCACCTCCAAATAGCGGATCAACGGGGTGCTGTGGGCCAGGCAGAGATACTCATTTTGGCGGGCGTCAAAGAGATACTCCCACGGCAGCGCGGCCAACTGTGGATCGAGAATGCGCAGCCGCACGCGCAGAAATTTGCCCTGGCTGGTGGCGATGCGTTTGCTCTCAAAGAAGAGCGAGCGCACATCGGCCTGAAAGAGGCTGTTAAAGAGTTCCTGGCCAAAGTCACGTACGGTCTGCTCGTCGCGGGTCGGCGCTTTACGGCGCGCCCCACCGGAGCGCAGCAGCGCATTTTGCAGCGCGAGCAGCCGGTTCGCCAGCTCCAGTTGACCCAACGCCAGATTGAAGTGCCCGCGCACATTGCCCGCCGGCGAGTGAAGCACCGCTAGCGGGTAGGTGCGGCCGTCACCGCGTCCCATTTCCAGGTCAAAATCGAGGTACTGAATGGCCATATGAAAAGTCGGATCGTTTTATTTCTTGAAATGGCCCCATCATTATACGGTAAAGTGAGAGGATTGCTCAAAGCGGGGTGGCGGATATTGCGCTGAAATCGATGTGTGGGTAAACAACCAACCATAGCAGTTGAAACTGCTGGCTAACACCGAGAAGCCGTCTCAGCGGCTGGGATCTAGCCGCTGAGGCGGCTTCTCGGTGTTAGTAGCGGGTTTGAACCCGTTAAACTAACCATGTGCCGCCAAAAATTCCACCACCTCCTGCGCCGTCGGAATCCCCACTCGGCCGCCGACCTTGGTGCAACAGAGCGCACCGACGGCACTGGCATAACGCAAGAGATCTGCCCATTCCATCCCCAACGCCAGGCCGGCGGCAAAGGCACCGTGAAAGGCGTCGCCGGCACCGGTGGTGTCGACGGCCTGAATCGGAAAGGCGGCCAACTGCCCTTGGGCATCACCGCGCTGCCAGATCAAGCCGCGGTCACCCAGGGTAACGACTACGTTGGGGGCCACCCTGGCTAGTTGGTGCAAGCCGGCGGCGGCATCGTCAACCCCACTATACTCTTTGGCAAAACGCTCGGAGGCGACCACGTAGTCAACCACCTGTACTAGCTCGGTGGTCTGGGGCCGCACGGCATCGGCATCAATCAGGGTTGGCACCCGGTTGGTTTTGGCAAAGTGGATCAACGCTGTGGCGAGGGTGAATTGGTAGCCGTCGATCATAATGCTTTGGGCGCGCAGTTTGCTGAGATCATATTGTGCATCGCAAGCCCCTTCGCTGCCCCCGCGGTAGCTTACAATGGTACGCGCGCCGTCGGGCTTAATGATGATCGCCGAGAGGGGCGTCGGTTCTGCGTCGCGCACCACCCACGCCGTGTTGACACCAGCCGCGTGAAACTCGGCCAGGTGCAGATCGCCATAGAGATCCGTCCCAAGATAGCCAGCAAACGCGGTGCGACAGCCCAGGCGCGCCGCGGCAACCGCCGCGTTGGCGGCCAGGCCACCGCCGCAGTTGAGCAAGCCCTCCGCCCGGATCTTTTCATCCGGCCCAGGGTGGGTGGGGACATCAAAGACCAGGTCGTGACAGGCAAAGCCGGCACAGAGGACATCGACATCTAGCGGGGCAAAGGTCGTGGGTAAGGTATTTGTTGCTTCCATGTCCCTATTTTATGCTTGGTGGGCGTTAAATTTTTAGCCTACTACTTGTGAGTGAAACGTGAGCAACGGCTGCTCTGTTTGTTGCTTATGTCTGCAATCACCCTATGCTTCGGCAACAAGTTGACGCAGCCATGTGGCAATTTCTGGAACTGTTTTTGTTGGTATAAATTGCCCTTCCGCGTTGAGTCGGTTTTCTTCGGCAAGGGCCAAACAAAAGCGAATCACTTCTGCTTGCGGTAGAATTATGGGTAGAGTATAGCCGCAGTTTTCAAGAAAGTAGAGCGTAGCCGCGAACGCAGTACGTTTTGTACCATCCATAAATGGGTGACTTTTGATCAATGAGTGAAATAGTGCCGCCGCTTTATCAAAGTCAGAGGGATATAATTCTTGACCCCCAAAGGTTGCAAAAGGGCGGGCAACGGCGGCATGCAGCATCGTCCCATCACGCAAACCTGGAATACCACCACTTTGTTGTAACATCACTTCGTGGATGGCATAAATTTGAACAACAAGCTCAGCGATCCAGTCGGCTTGTTGTTCTTCGTGATTGGTCACTGTTTTGCCAATTCTTCAAAGAGTTCGCGGTTATTCGTAAGGAGACGGCCGGCAAACTCTGCCCCATTTGTCCAGGGTTGGCGTTCTGTCTTGGCGGCAGGTTTGTTGCTGACATAGAGTTCGACAAAGCGCAGAATTATACGCTGCAACTGGGCTTGCGAAATACCCTGTTCTTCAATTTGTTGGGCAAGCAATTCCGGCAAATCAATTGTGACCGCAGTCATCTTCTTCGTCCTTTCCCATTCAGTTGGGCCTCTTCGTACACTGCGCAGTATTATAACATGATGGCCTAAATTTGCACTGTTTCCTGGCTGTTGTCGAGAAGACCGCCGTTACTGGAAAGGGCAACCACCCCGTGTTGGGCGCTACAACTTTACCCCGCGCTGCCACGCGATCACCTCTGCATAGGGCAGCCCACCGCCAAAGATATCCAGCGCGCTGCCAATCGTAGCATCGACCCGCCCTTTGCCGACCCTGCGGATCAATTCCATGTCTGCAAGTGACTTGACGCCCCCCGCATAGGTAACGGGAATCGGTGACCAGGCCCCCAGCATCTCGACCACCGTGGCGTCGATCCCCTGCTGTTTGCCCTCGACATCGACCGCATGGACGAGAAATTCGGCGCAATTTTCGGCTAATTGGGCAATCGTATGGGCGGCAATCTGCGTCTCGGTAAAGCGCTGCCAGCGGTCGGTGACCACCCAGTAGACGCCGTCGCGTTGGCGACAACTGAGGTCGAGCACCAGCCGTTCCTTGCCCACGGCTTGCACCAGTGCTTGTAAGCGGTGGGCGTCAATCTGGCCCTCGCGAAAGACATAGGAGGTCACAATCACATGGCTGGCCCCAGCATCAAGATAGGTGTGAGCATTCTCCGGGTTGATGCCACCGCCCAACTGCATCCCGCCGGGGAAAGTGTGTAAGGCGGCCAGCGCGGCCTCATGGTTGCCGGGGCCAAGGGCAATAATGTGACCGCCGTAGAGATCGTCGCGTTGATAAAGCCGGGCATAGTCGGCGGGGGATTGGGTGGTTTCAAAGTTCACCACAGGGCTTTGGGTCGTTTGATCACTGAGCGAACTGCCCACAATTTGGACAACCCGCCCGTTGAGCAGGTCGATACACGGACGGAAACGCATAAAAGTCATACTTTCATCTGGCGCAAGGAGGGCGCTATGGTTCATCAAGGTAGACGGGTGCTGCGGGCCATCCTGTCTTGTGCGCGTTTACAACCAATGCGGCCACCGCCTGGGGGTAAACGACCAGCTGGGGTAGATCGGCCACTTTAATCCAGCATGGCGTATAATGGCCTGCGGCCTCATCTGCCCCGACCATTTCGGGACCATGTCCGCTGCCAAAGGTGCCACCGGTCAGCTGCGCGCGGTAATAATACTGGGACTGGCCACGAAACGCAACGACCGCGACCAACGCGGTTAGGCTAACACTGACGCCCAACTCTTCGGCGACTTCGCGTACGGCTGCCTCCTCGATGGTTTCGCTTGCTTCCACCTGGCCACCGGGAAAGACAAAATAGCGCTGCCCCGCACGATCGCGTTGGATCAGGGCAACGCACTCCTGGTCGATGATAATGGCTGCGGCGCGCGTCATGTAGGGTAACCGGTTTTTCTGCCCTGAAAATTGCTGCCGCCAAGGGCGCAAAGAGCGCGAAGGATCGCTTAAGGTTTTTCTTTGCGTAACTTCGCGGCCTTGGCGGTAGCAATTTTCATTGTTATCTGTGTCGGGTAGGCATGTTGCCTGATGCAAAAATCGCGCATTGTCGTGTGGTCGTGTCGTCGCAACGACACGACCACTTTTCATCCTGATACTCACGCTTTAGCCGTGGCCGACATAGATGGTCTTGGTGCGGGTGTAGAATTCAATCGCCGCCTGCCCCTGCTCTTTGAAGGTGTTGGCACTGGAATCTTTGAAGCCGCCAAAGGGTGCTTGCAGGGCCAGCCCAGTGGTTGGCTCGTTGATCTTGACCACGCCAGCTTCAATGCGGTTAGCAAAGGTAAAGGCCTTTTGCAGGTCATTCGTGACGATGCCGGCGGAGAGACCAAAGCGGATATTGTTGGCCTTCTCAATCGCATCATCCAGATCCTTGGCGCGGATCACGCTGATCACTGGCCCAAAGATCTCTTCCTGGGCGATGCGCATGTTGATGTCCACCCCATCAAAGACCGTGGGTTGGACATAATAGCCGCCATCTTTACCGCGATCACCGCCGGTGAGCAATTTTGCCCCTTCATCCTGGCCGACTTTGATGTAATCGAGATCGGTTTTGAGCTGATCTTCGCTGACGGCGGGACCCATGTGCACGCCTTCATCCAGCCCATTGCCCACTACCATCGAACGGGCCTTGGCCGAGAGCGCCGCGACAAAGTCGTTGGCAATGCCCTCTTCGACAATCACGCGGCTGGCCGCGGTACAGGCCTGCCCGGTCACGCCGAAACCGCTGAGCGAGGCAAATTGGACAGCCTTGTCGATGTTGGCATCATTGAGGATGATCATCGGGTTTTTGCCCCCCATCTCCAACTGGACGCGGGTGAGGTTGGGCATCGCCTTCTCATAGATCTTCATGCCGACGCTGTAAGAGCCGGTGAAGCTGACACCACTGACATCTTTGCTCGCCACCAACACATCGCCCACCAAGCGCCCAGAGCCGGTGATCAGGTTGACCACGCCTTGGGGCAACCCGGCATCGACCAGCGCTTCGACCAAGCGGTAGGCAATCTCCGGCGAGAAAGAGGCCGGTTTGAAGACCACGGTGTTGCCGTAGATCAGCGCGGGGGCCATCTTCCAGGCCGGAATCGCAATCGGGAAGTTCCAAGGGGTGACCAGCGCGATCACACCAAGGGGTTCGCGCCGGGTGTAGAGCAGCTCGCCGCCGGTGTTGCTGGGGAGCACGCTGCCACCGGCACGCCAACCTTCGCCGCCATAATATTTGAAGATATCGCGGGCGCGTAACACTTCACCGGTGGCCTCGGCCCGCGTCTTCCCCTCTTCGCGGGTGAGCACTGCGGCCAGCTCTTTCTGGCGTGCATCAATGATCTGGCTGGCCTTATCGAGGATCGCACCGCGGGCTGGGCCAGGCAGATTGGCCCAGCCGGGGGCGGCCTGTTTCGCCGCCGCAATCGCCCGTTTCACATCATCCGCGGTGGCTGAGGGGAAAGTACCGATCACTTCATCATATTTAGCGGGATTGCGGTTTTCAAAGGTCTCGCCATTGGCGGCATCGACCCATTCACCGGCAATCAGGTTTTTAAAAGCTTGCATCGTTAATTCCTTTTGTTTACTCTTTTAGGCTACAGTGTTTTCCAGCGTCAGCTCCCCAATCGTAATTCGCATCATGTCACCCCCCTGCAAGGTGAAATCGTCGCCAGGGACAATCCCCGTCCCCGTCATCAAAAAGACGCCGTGGGGGAAATCAATTTCGCGACAGAGATAGCTCGCCAGATCGGGGAAGGTGCGCTTCATGTTGCTGGTGGCGGTCTCGCCGCTAAAGACAACCGTGCCACTCCGTTCAATTGCCAACTTGATCGTCAATGCCGTCAACTCATCTGCGCCGGCCAGTTGAATCGCCGGCCCGACCGCGGCCGATCCAGTATAGGTCTTGGCCTGGGGCAAGTAAAGTGGATTTGCTCCCTCAATGTCACGCGATGACATATCATTGCCGACCGTGTAGCCGACGATTTCACCGTGGGCATTGATCACTAGGGTGACTTCCGGCTCCGGCACATTCCAGTGCGAGTCCTGGCGAATGCGTACGGGTTCGCCTGTGCCCACCACGCGCCAGCCCAGTTGCTTGAAGAAGATCTCCGGGCGTTCGGCGTCATAAACTTTCTGGTAGACATCAGCAGTGGTCGATTCGGCCTTGCGCGCATCGCGGCTGCGCAAGTAGGTGACGCCACTGCCCCACACTTCCTGATCAGCTTCGACTGGGGTTAAAAGCGCACCGGCGGCTGCTTCGGTGCCGGCCAGCAAACCGAGCAACGCGGTCATCGCACTTTGCGGTAAGGCGAGCAGCGCGCCAAGTGTGAGGCCACGTGGCAGAAACTGTTGATCGACGGCCCAGCGGGGGCCATTGGCACTTTGGTAACGGGTGAGTTTCATGATAAAACCTCTCTGCTTTTGGGTGATCGCACACAGCTTTTGGGCAGACCACGGATTTAAGTGATTTCTACGTCATACTATGTATCTTTGCTGACAAACGCTGACAGCCGCGGAGGAATCGACAGCGTGGCACGATTAATAGGATAGTGATGTCAGTATAGTACTTCGGTAATCCCTGCACAAGATGACTGAATAATGGCAACACTGGGTCGCAACCAACGATAGCTGCAAAGTTATCAAACATCTTTACTACTCAACTGACTACCCAAACAAAACGAGGAGTGCCCGCTGATGGATACGCCCGAACTGTCCCGCAATGAATTTATGCTTTGTGTTGTCGCTATGACCGTTACGACACTGATGATGCTCTATCAGCTTTTTAGTGCATAAGTTTACACTGCCAGGTGCGCCGCTGCTTTTGGGCTACTGCTGCTCGCGCCAACGGGCAAATTCTGCCTTGGTCGCTTCATCGGGCGGGTAGACCCCTAGAATACTTGCGCCGCCTGCCACCTTTTGTTGAATAAACGTTTCCAGTAGCTCCTGCTCAAAAGTGGCATGGGCGACACTTTCGGCGACCGCGGCTGGGATGGCCACAACCCCTTCGCCATCACCAACGATGATGTCGCCCGGCATGATCAGCACCCCAGCACAGGCAATCGGCACATTCATTTCGAGGGGATGGTGGACCTTGAACGAAGTCGCTGCATGGGCGGCCTTGACATAGGCCGGAAAATCCAGCTCGCGATAACCTGGCGTGTCACGCAGCGCCCCATCAGTGACCAACCCGCGCGCACCACGCGCCCGTAAACGCGTCGCCAGAATGTTGCCCAACGTTGCCGCCCGCACATCGCCGCGTGCATCCATCACCAAGACATCATCCTGTTCGACACTTTCTACCGCCACGCGCTGAACATTCCTCGTGTTGTCGTAGAGTTCGTCGATCAGATCCTCACGTGTCGGCACATAGCGCAAGGTGAAGGCATAGCCGACCAGGCGCAGATCCGCACGCAAGGGATAGAGCCCTTGCAAAAAGGTATTGCGAAAACCATGTTTGTCCAACTGCGACGTGAGCGTGGCTGTCGAAACTTGCTGTAGCTTTTCCATTGCTGCCGGGGAGAGCGTTACCGGTCGTTGTCGTTGCTTCATGAGCTTCCCTTACCAGCGTGTTGCCTGGAATTTCCAGCCGGGGTGAACTTTTTGCATTTCGATCTCGTCGTTGCGGTCGGTGAGGCCACAGGCTTTGTAGGTCTCGTGTAGCTGAGCCAGTGCTTGCCGATCAAGCTCGATGCCGAGTCCTGGTTCGTTGCTTACGGCGACGCAGCCATCTTCGATTTTAATGCGCCCGCCTTTGATCACCTCTTCGGCTTGCCAGGGGTAGTGGGTGTCACAGGCATAGGTGAGATTGGGCGTGGCGACGGCGAGGTGGGCCATTGCCATCAGCGAAATCCCCACGTGGCTGTTGGAGTGCATCGAAAGCCCGCGACCAAAGGTTTTGCAGATGCGCGCCAATTCAACCGACGCCCGCAAGCCGCCCCAGAAATGGTGATCGCTCAAAATAATATCTTCGGAGCCAAGGCGCACACTGCCGGGAATGTCATCAAACGAGGTGGTACACATGTTGGTGGCAAAGGGAATGTTGAGCGCTTGACGGGCTTTGGCCATATTCTCTTGGCCGCGCACGGGATCTTCGTAATATTCGAGCACCCCTTCCAGCCGCTTGCCGACACGAATGGCGGTTTCCACATTCCAAATTGCGTTGGGATCCAGGCGCAGGGGTGTACCGGGACCAAAGGCATCTGCCATCGCCAGGATCGCATCGGCTTCTTCATCGGGCGGGAAGACGCCGCCCTTGAGTTTGATCGACTTAAAGCCAAAGTACTTGCACATCGCCTGCGCCTGCGCGACTACGC
The DNA here is from genome assembly GCA_022842065.1 of Caldilineaceae bacterium. The sequence goes on along the minus strand of JALHQH010000014.1, from coordinate 87,581 downwards.
CAGCCGGATCGATGGCGGCGGCTTGCCTTGCGGCGGCCCAACCGGTTGCATTCGGCTCCGTCCCAAATGCCAACGGGCCGCCTGCTCCCTCATATTTGTAGAAGAGATAGGCCGAAAACTCAGCCTGCTCGCGCACGCGGCCACCGATCAGATCACAGACGGGGCGACCGGTGGCCTTGCCCATGATGTCGAGCAAGGCCACTTCAATCGCACTGTTGACATGGACGATCCGGCGATGATCCCACGGCATGGCCCCCCGTTCGTGCGCCCCCTCCGCCCCAAAACGACTAAAGAGCCCCTGTTGGATCGCGTTCAGTTGAAAGGGATCTTGGCCGATGACCACTTCACGTGCCGCTTCCAGCCCAGCGAGGGTGGCCTGATTGCTGGGCACTTCACCCAGCCCATAAATGTTGTCATCGGTGACAATTTCAATAATTGCGCGCAGGGCATAGGGTGCATGAAGCCCCGCAGCGTTGAGCAGCGGCGGATCGCTGATCGCAATCGGGGTGATGTGCATGTCGGTAATTTTCACTGGTTCCTCGTTTCTGTGCTGCGTGATGCGTAAAACGTGATGCGTGATTCGTGCGCGCAATCGACGTGTGGGCTTGCAGCAGACTATAGATGGTGGGGAGATTGTTTTGGCTGCGCTAAGTGTACTTGAATCATCCCTGATCGTCAATCTGCCACACGGAGGTGTTGTTCAACCACATCCCCATTTGCGGTGGTTGGCGGCGATGTGGGTATCGTATAAAATAAGCACGTATATCGTCGCCCAACCCTCACCCATAGAAAGCTCTTATGACCCAATCACCGATTACCCTACTTGTACGTGCTGATGATATTGGTTTTGCCCATGCTGCCAACTTGGCCTGTATTGATGTCTTTACTAAAGGTATCTGTCGTTCGGTCGAGTTGATGGCCCCGTGCCCCTGGTTTCCCGAAGCCGTGAAATTATTGCAGGCCCATCGCAACTATGATGTCGGTGTTCATCTCACGTTGACGAGCGAGTGGGACAACTTCAAGTGGCGACCGCTGACCGGTCCCACCAGCATTGCCAACGCTGATGGTTATTTCTACCGCATGTACCGCAAAAATGACAACTATCCCGACGAGATTACCCTCGAAGCTGCCGATTGGGATCCCGCGGATCTGGAACGCGAGTTTCGCGCCCAGATCGAGCTGATCCTGAAATATGTGCCGTGGGCGTCCCATCTCACTACCCACATGGGTGGCCTGCGCGATGATCCGCGCTGGAAAACTGTCGTCGATGCCTTGACCGCTGAATATGATCTTGTGGTCGATCTGCAACCACTTGGCTTTGAGCGTTTCCGCCCCTTTGGTGATAACAATCAGGCGTTACTGCCCGTTGAGAAGGTCGCAGCCATGTGTGAAGGGTTGGCCGCGCTGCCCCCTGGCCGCTGGATCCATGTTGATCACCCTGCGTATGATATGCCGGAGACGCGGGCGATCCACCATGTCGGTTATGAAGGCGTCGCAGTTGACCGCCAAGGGGTGGTTGAGGCGTGGACTGATCCCGATGTGCTGGCGATTATTAAGCAGGGTGGGATTCAGTTGGTAAGTTATGGGGATGTGCGGCAGTGGGCTAGTGCCGTGGGTTGAAACCCACGGCTACCATCAGCCGCCACTCCGTGGCTAGGGCGTACCCAGCCACGGAGTGGCGGCTGATGGTAGCTGAGCCTTTTAAGGCTCGGCTAATCCCATAAGTAGCGTTCATCATACTCGACTTCGTGCAGTTGGAGTAGGGTGAGCAACTCAGCCTGAAAAGTCATATCGTGGTGGTGGGTGCGTTGATCTTGAATGTATTTGGTCACGATATCTACGTTAGATTTGCTGACGGTGAACGCACTGTAGCCATCTTGCCAATCGAAGGCTCTTAATGGTGGGCAGGTATCGTGGATCCATTTGGAGCTACCACCCTTAATCAATTGCATGGCCTTGCTCACTGACATAGTTGGCGGCATACCTAACAATAAATGGATATGGTCTTCAACCCCGCCGACCAACAGTGATTTCATCATATGTTCACGGGCAATGCCGCCTAGATACGCCCAAATTTTTGGTTCATATTGCGCCGTGATCCACGGCTGGCGATACTTGGTGCTAAAGACACAATGGTAGTGGAGCGATGTATAGGTTCGGGCCATCAGGGGATCCTCGCTTTGTGTTATTGCAACTTTGATTGTTGTAGCCGTGGGTTTCAACCCACGGCTACCATCAGCCGCCACTCCGTGGCTAGGAACCGTCCTAGCCACGGAGTGGCGGCTGATGGTAGCCCAGCCTTTTAAGGCTGGGCTTTCTCATCAAACCCCTGCGGATTTAGCTGCTGCCAATGCCAGCTATCACGGCAAATATCATGCAGATCGCGTTCTGCCTTCCACGCCAACTCCTGCATGGCCTTGGTCGGGTCGGCATAGGCGGCGGAGACATCACCAGGGCGGCGGTCGACAATTTGATAGGGAATCTTGACGCCGGTTGCCTCTTCAAAGGCGGCGATGATCTGCAAAACACTCGACCCTTGGCCCGTACCCAAATTATACGCGACTAACCCCGGATTGCTATCGAGCTTTTGCACCGCGCGCACATGGGCATCGGCCAGATCGACGACATGGATGTAATCGCGCACGCCGGTGCCATCCGGGGTGGGATAATCACCGCCGTAGACCTTTAGCTCTTTGAGCCGCCCAACGGCCACCTGCGTGATGTAGGGCAGCAGATTGTTCGGAATCCCGTTGGGATCCTCGCCGATCTCGCCGCTAGGATGGGCACCGACCGGGTTAAAGTAACGTAACATGATGATGTTCCACGCCGGATCGCTCTTGTACAGATCACGCATGATCTGCTCGGTCATCAACTTGGTCCAGCCGTAGGGGCTTTCAGCCGCGGCCGTGGGGTGCTCCTCGGTAATGGGCACAAACTTGGGTTCACCGTAGACCGTACACGACGAGCTGTAGACCAGATTTTTGCAGCCGTGTGCGCGCATCACTTCGAGGAGGTTGATCGTGCCGGCGACATTGTTCTGATAATATGCCAGCGGCTTTGCCACCGATTCACCGACCGCTTTAAACGCGGCAAAGTGGATTACCGCGTCAACCCGATGGGCGGCAAAGGCTGCGGAAAGCGCCGCTGTGTCCAGCAGGTCGGCCTGATAAAAGTCGAGAGTTTTCCCTGCCAGTTTTTCAACCCGCCGTAACGCTTCCTGTTTGCTGTTGTGAAAGTTGTCAATTGCCGTTAACTCATAGCCAGTTTCCAGCAGTTCAATACAGGTGTGGCTGCCGATATAACCGGCCCCGCCGGTGACTAAGATGCGCATGGGGTTTCCTTTATTTTAAGGACTAACCCCTCCCTAACCCTCCCCAACTTGGAAAGGGGATCGCGCTGGGAAACCTACGTTCCCTCCCTTAACAGGGGAGCGGTTGCCTCCTAGGCGCGGGAGGGGTGGATTGGTCGTTTCTTTTATTTTAAGTATTGATCAAAAAAGGCAATCGAGCGCGCCATGGCCGTATTAAAGTTAACCGAGAGATTGTGATTATCTCCTGGATATTCATAATACTCGACCGTTCCCTGTACCGAGGCGATTTGGGCGTTGAGAATCTGTGAGTACTCAACCGGCACATCGGTGTCCGCGGTGCCGTGGTGCAACTGGAGTGGCCCCGAGATCTCACTGACATAGGAATTGGGCGAGATGGCGGCCCACGCGGCTGGATTCTCCTCCGGCTCGCCAAAACGCTCGATCATCTCCTGGCGCCAGCGGCGCCGTTGGGCGGTGGTTGGATCCGCCGGCGTTGGTTCGGGAGCCGCATTGTTATTGGCCTGGCGATAGAGCAGATCATAGGGCGCAACGACGCCGGCCCAGATCACCCCAACCTTGACATCTTTGGTCGTGACCATCGAGCGTAGGGTCAATAACCCGCCCATTGAATGGCCCCACATGCCGATGCGATTCGGGTCGGCATCCCCATAATCTTTCATCGCCGCCACGGCGTTGAGCACATCGATCGTATAGGCGGGCGAGCCGCGGCTGCTGCCCGCTTCACCTTCCGAAAAGCCGTGGCCGCGGTAATCGGAGCGGAAGACAATGTAGCCGTTGCGCGCAAAGCCATCGACATAGGCAACATAACGTTCGGTGGTGCGGTAGATCTCGGGTGGAATAAAGCCGTGGTTGAAGATGATCACGGGCCAGCCGGTGGCCGGTTTTACCCCCGTGGGCACGGTTAGCAGGGCAAAGATCTTCAGCCCTTCCGAACGATAGGAGGTGATGTAGCGATTGTAGTTGACACCAGGGGCGAGCACTTCCTCAACCACAATCTCACTGCCGGGGTATTCCTGTTGGCGCATATACTCGACCATGATCGGGTACATCTCGTCTAGTTCCAGATCCAGTGTGGGTGGTGTCACCAGGGGCACAGGGGTCGCGGCCGGCGTGGGCGAGGGGCCGCGCGTCGGGGTAGCGGTTGCCGCGACCTGGCTGATCTGGGGTGTGCTAGGATTGCCGGCGGGAATACACAGCTTCCAACCCACATTGAGCACCGCTGGGTTGGTGATGGTCGCATAAGTGCGATCAGTTACTGCTTTGGCATTAGTGGCGTTGATAATGGCTTGATAGGTTAGCTGATTGCCCGATTGCCGGGCGGCAATCGCGGACAGGCTATCGCCGGCTTGGACGACCACATCGGCGGCACAGGCGACCGTGCTTTGGGCGTGGAGTGGGGTAGTGGACAGGCGATAGACCCCGATTCCCCAAGCTACTGCCAGCACAAATAACGCATACGTGACTTTCATGCACTTTCTCTCCTCAATTGATAACCCGCAGACGATTAACTTTTATCCTTGTCTCTGTCATCTGGTCATCTGGTCAGACGATACTATACCATTATCTGCCGCTTTAAGCTAGCTTGCTGGCGGTGTATCTGTATCCTCGTCCGGCCTGCGAAGTAGACCAATTGTGCCAACCGATGGTATGATTAAGCCGATTACACTTACCTTGCAAAGCCAATTTTGCCTCTGCCCAGTCCCTCGCGGCTAGACTTGGGCTCCTCATACAGAGCGGAGTATGCAATGACGCGTGGCGTTGTGGAAGCTGATTTCACCAAAGCGATGATCCAATTTGAAAAAGAACATCTTGGGCGTGGCCCATTGGATGCGCGCACGATCTTTCTGGGCGATATGATTCTCGTGCGCCTGAAAGGCTTGATGACCCCCGCCGAACAAAAGTTGGCTGCCAATGGCGAAGGGCGTGACCTTGTGAAGGAGATGCGTCGCCAACTTTTTGAAAGTTCGCGCCCCTTGTTGGAAGAGATGGTCCAACGGGTGACCGGCACCCAGTTGGTTAGCCTCCACACCGACATGAGCACCAAGACAGGCGAACGGATGGTCATTTTGGTGGTTAGCGAGGACCTGGATAAAAAGTTTCCCCTGGCGAAAGCCAAACGCTAATCTAACTCTTATCTTTTGCCTTGTGCAAAGCCTTGACAATCGTTGAGGTTATATTATAATAGTCTCAACCGAAGAAACAGGCAGACTGGGTAAAAGGTATGCTGCGCCTAGGCGCAGAAGACAAGTTACAGAGTAAGCCGACATGTCACCGCTAAGGTGGTCATGTCGGCTTTTTTGTTTTCTACGGTTAATTTACAGGGTAGGTAATCTGCGGTTGAAAAGAACACCGGGGTTTTTACCGTTGTACAAAACGGGGTTCTTATTCAGCGTGAAGTATAAGGCGGTGAGCAAATGATGAATCGACTCAAGCAACCCTTTCCCTTCATTGACGCCCGTAACCTGCAGCAGCTTGATCTGCGCGGCTGGGGTTTGGCGCTATTGCCACTCGCTCTATTGCTTTGGCTTTGGCGCCTGCAGGGGCAGGTGGTACAGGGCGCAGTCATCCAATACACGCTGGCCTGGGTGCCCAGCTTGGACGTTACGCTCTCTTGGTACATCGATGGCCTGAGCCTCCTCTTCGCCGTTCTCATCAGTGGCATTGGGGCCTTGGTCCTGATCTATGCGGGCGGCTACTTGGCCGGTGATCCGCAATTGGGGCGCTTCTATCTCTACCTGCTGCTCTTTATGGCGGGCATGATCGGGTTGGTCTTGGCGGGCAATCTGCTCACCCTCTTTATCTGTTGGGAGCTGACCAGCATCAGTTCCTATCTGCTCATTGGTTACAAGCACCGTTACCAAGCTTCCCGCACGGCCGCGCTGCAGGCGCTCTTGGTGACTGGGGGTGGCGGGCTTGCGCTGCTGGCCGGTATTCTGCTGCTGGGGCAAGTTGCGGGTACCTTGGAGATCAGCCAACTGGCGGCGCAACGGGAGCACATTCAGCAAAGCGCGCTCTATCTCCCCATCGTCCTGCTGATCTTGCTCGGTGCCTTTACCAAATCGGCCCAATTCCCCTTTCATTTCTGGCTGCCCAACGCAATGGCGGCACCGACGCCGGTGAGCGCCTATCTCCATTCGGCCACGATGGTCAAGGCCGGCGTCTATCTGGTTGCGCGGTTGACCCCCACCCTGGGCAGCACTGAACTCTGGTTTGGCCTGCTAACGACGTTTGGCGCGGTGACGATGATCCTGGCTGCCTTCCTGGCCTGGCACCAGCGTGATCTGAAGCGCATTCTGGCCTACACCACGATGAGCGCGCTGGGGACCTTGTTGCTGCTGCTCGGCATCGGCACGCCGGTGGCGCTGAAGGCGGCCATGCTCTTTCTACTGGTGCATGCCCTCTACAAAGGCGCACTCTTTATGGTGGCAGGGGTGGTCGAGCACCAAACCGGGGTGCGGGAGATTACACAGCTTGGGGGGCTCTGGCGTGCGTTGCCGGTGACGGCGGTGGCGGCGGGCTTAGCCGCCCTCTCGATGGCTGGGGTGCCGCCATTGGCCGGCTTTGTCAGTAAAGAACTCTTCTATGAAGCCACCCTCTATGCGCCGACGCTAGGCGGGCTGTTGACAGGGGTGGCACTGCTCACCAATGTGTTGACGGTCATCGCCGCCGGCTTGGTGGTGCTGCGTCCTTTCTTTGGGACGTTGCCTGCGGCCATGGAAAAACCGACGGAGGCTGGGCTTAGTCTGTTGCTTGGTCCGGTGGTGTTGGCAGTGGTTGGGTTGCTGAGTGGTGTGGCGATTGCAACCGTTGGCAGCCAATGGATCGCACCGGCCGTGAGTGCAGTTGCCGGCAGTGCCACCAGTGTGAAATTTTCGCTCTGGCATGGCATTAACCCGATGCTCTTGCTCAGCCTGGTGACAATTGGGCTGGCGCTGCTTGGTTGGTTTGGCCAGCGCCACCTGCTGATGGCGACCGCCGGGATGGATCTGGGGGCCAAGGTGGGGCCGGAACGGGGCTACTTTGGGCTGCTCAACGCGCTACCGCGCCTTGCGCGCTGGCAGACGCGTTGGCTGCAACATGGCTATCTGCGCCATTACCTCTTCGTTGTGATCAGTACGATGGTGCTGCTCGTTGGCTACACGTTGCTCAGCCGGGTGGCGCTGCCGTGGAACGGCGCATGGTCGGCGCTGCGCTGGCACGAGGTTGGCCTGTTGCTCCTCATGGTGCTGGCGGCCAGCGTCGCGGTGACGGCTGCCTCTCGGCTGCTGGCCATTACTGCCGTCGGCGTGGTGGGGTTGGGCATGACCTTGCTCTTCGTCCTCTACAGCGCGCCCGACCTGGCGATGACCCAATTTGCCGTGGAGACGCTCACCGTCCTGCTCTTTGTCTTTGTCATTTACCGGCTGCCCCACTTTGCGCGCTTAACCGGGCGCTGGGAACGGCTGCGTGATGCCGGGCTGGCCGTCGCTGCCGGCGGTTTGGTGGCACTCCTCGTGCTGACCGCCATCCAAGTGCCACATCCCATGCATGTCAGTCACTACTTTGCGGCTGAGAGCTGGCTGGCGGCCAATGGGCGCAACGTCGTGAATGTGATTTTGGTTGATTTCCGTGCGCTGGACACGTTGGGCGAGATTGTCGTTCTGCTGGTGGCGGCGCTGGGTGTCCACGCGCTGCTTCGCCCACTATTACAGCCGTCCGCACCCCATGAAGCGGTCGAGGGTGAATAGATATTCGTACACCGTAACACCCCGTGCCAAGCCAGTCCGTGACTGGCGGTATGGTCATGAACCATGCCACATAAGGTTGCAATCTACAGATAATTAATGATCTGAAAGGAGAAATATTGATGAATCCACAATCTGTCATTCTGCGGAGCTCTACGCGTCTGCTGCTGCCACTGTTGTTGCTCTTTGCGTTCTTCCTGCTGTTGCGCGGGCACAATGCGCCGGGAGGTGGTTTTGTCGGTGGGTTAGTGGCAGCCGCGGCTATTGCCCTCTATGCGCTGGCCTACAGTGTCCAGGCTGCCCAGCAGTTGTTGCGTATTGACCTGCGCGTGTTGATGGGCACGGGGTTGCTCTGCGCACTCGTTGCCGCACTTTGGGGGCTATTCGCCGGTGCACCGTTGCTGACGGGCCTTTGGTACAGTCAGGCGCTTCCGGTGGTGGGCAAAGTTGGGACGCCGTTGCTCTTTGACCTGGGGGTCATGTTGGTGGTACTGGGCATCGTCTTGCAGATTCTCTTCGCCCTGATGACCACCGCCAATGTCACCTTGCAGCCTGTTCCTGTTCGCAGTGACGAGCCGCGCACGCCACAGCAGACGGAATGGAGGTAAGCTGGTGGAGATCTTGCTTGCCCTTAGTGTTGGGGTTCTCTATGCCGCGGCCATCTACATGTTGTTGCGCCGCAGTATTGCCAAATTTGTGATTGGGCTGGTGCTCTTGAGCCATGCCACCCACCTGCTTATCCTGACGGTTGGCCGCACTGTGCGCGGCGCACCGCCGTTGATTGCCGGGGATGCTGAGCAGTTAACCGGCCTCTTTGCCGACCCGTTGCCCCAAGCGCTGATCCTGACGGCCATTGTGATCAGCTTTGGCGTGCAGGCTTTTGCGTTGGTACTGGTCAAACGGGTCTACCAAACCCAAGGCTCTGGTGATTTGGATCAGATGCGCCTGACTGATCGGTTGGAGGTAACATAGCGATGAACTATCTACTTGTTTTGCCGATCCTCATCCCTTTGAGTGCAGCGGTATTGATGCTCTTCACTTGGCGTCAGCCAGGGCTACACCGTTGGCTCAGTGTGGCCAGCATGGGGGCGCTGACGTTGGTGGCGGCGCGGCTCTTTGCCGAGGTCAATACTGTGGGGATTCAAGCGGTGCAGGTTGGAAATTGGCCCGCCCCCTTTGGCATCACCCTGGTGGCTGATCTGCTGAGCGCCATCATGGTGCTGCTGATTGGGGTGATCGGTGCTGCTGTGGCGATCTACGGGGTGGCCACGGTTGATCATGAACGCCAACAGGATGGCTACCATGTGCTGGTGCAGTTCTTGCTGATGGCGCTGGTGGGCGCCGTGTTGGCGGGTGACATCTTCAACCTCTTTGTCTGGTTCGAGGTGATGTTGATTACCTCCTTTGTCCTGCTGGCCCTGGGCGGGCGCAGCCAGATCGAAGGGGCCTTTAAGTATGTCGCGCTTAATCTTTTTGCCTCGTCCCTCTTTCTGGCGGCGGTAGGGATCCTCTATGGGGTGACGGGAACGTTGAACATGGCCGATCTGGCCCAACGTTTTGCGGCCGGCGTGGTGGCACCGGGGCTCGTGACGACCTTAGCCGTGCTTTTCCTGATTGCCTTTGGCATCAAGTCTGCGCTCTTTCCCCTCTTCTTCTGGCTGCCGGCTTCGTATCACACCGCGCCCGCTGTCGTCGCGGCGCTCTTCGCCGGCCTGTTGACCAAGGTGGGGGTCTATGTCTTGATCCGCCTCTTTACGCTGCTCTTTGTGCAAGAAACCGCTTACACCCACACCTTGCTGCTGTGGGTGGCAGGCATCACCATGGTGGTGGGGGTGTTAGGCGCGGCGGCGCAAAATGAGATCCCGCGAATTCTCGCTTTTCACATCGTCAGTCAGATCGGCTACATGGTGATGGGGTTGGCGCTCTTTACCCCGTTGGCGTTGACCGGCGCGATCTTCTTTGTGGCGCATAACATCATCGTCAAGACCAATCTCTTCCTCATTGGCGGTGTGGTGGAGCGGCTCCAAGGGACGGCACAACTGAAAAAATTGGGGGGACTTTATCGCACCTGGCCAGGGTTGACCGCGCTCTTTCTGATCTCCGCATTGGCGCTGGCGGGGCTGCCTCCCTTCTCGGGCTTCTGGGCGAAATTGCTGCTGGTGCAGGCCGGCTTAGCAGTCGAGGCGTGGACGATAGTGGCCGTCTCATTAGTCGTGAGTATCTTGACCCTCTATTCGATGACCAAGATCTGGAACGAGGCGTTCTGGAAAGAAGCGCCGGCGGCGGTGGATCCTCCTCAACCCTTGGGGCGGCGCGCAGCCTGGTCGCTGTTCACGCCGATTGTGGGATTAACGCTGTTGGCGGTGGGCATGGGCATCGTCGTCGAGCCACTTTTGCAGGTGACCACCGCAGCCGCGGCCCAACTCTTTGATCCAACTGCTTATATTGAAGCGGTGCTGGGCGCTGAAGCACAACTGGCGGCACGACAATGACAACTTATCGTTGGAAACGCATCAACCTGGCCAGTAAAGTTCTGGTCTTCTTTGCCGGTGTGCGCCATGCGGTGACGCATGATCGCAACATGCTGGTGCAACTGATCATCTCGCTGATCGTGTTGGCTGTTACCTTCTGGCTGCGCAACTGGTTCGATTTTGTGCTGATTGTGATTGCGACTGGTCATATGCTCGTGGTCGAAATGGTCAACACAGCCATCGAGGCCATCTGTGACTACATCCAACCCGAATATGATGGGCGGATCGGCGCAATTAAAGATATGGGATCTGCCGCCTCGGGTATCGCCATCTTGATCTGGGGCATCACGATGGTCTATGAGGGTGTGCGCATCTGGTCGAGTCTGTATTGAAAAGAGGGGAGGAAAGCTTATGTTTGTGCTGCATCTATTATTAGCGCTGGCCTGGCTGTTGTTGACTGGCGTCTTTACGCCGGTGAACTTTGCCTTTGGGTTGCTGGCGGCCTATGGGGTCCTCTGGTTCTGTTGGCGTGCCGTGGTGCCGGAACCCCAGGGCGCTCGTCTTGGTTACTTTCGCAAAGTGGGGCAGGTTTTGGCCTTTGGGCTTTTCTTTGTTTGGGAATTGATCCTGGCCAATCTACGCGTGGCTATCGACGTGTTGCGCCCCCGCATGCAATTTGCGCCGGCGGTTGTGGCCGTGCCGTTGCGTGACTTCAGTGATGCCGAGACGGTCATGCTGGCCAATTTGATTACCCTGACGCCAGGGACACTGAGCCTGGATGTGCGCGACGATCCGCCCCATGGGGGACGCATCCTCTATGTCCACGCTATGCACGGTGGGCGCACCCAAGCGGTTATCGACCGCTTTCGCCAACAGCTGCAACAGAATTTTGGCCGGCGTGTCCAGGAGGTAATGCGCTCATGAACTTGACAACGTTACTCTTAATGGGGGTGCTGCCACTGCTGGTCGGTGCCCTGCTGCTGGTCTTAGTCCGTCTGGTGCGCGGGCCTAATGTCCTGGATCGGGTCGTTGCGCTGGACTATATGGCCGTCGTCAGTGTCGGTCTGCTTGGTGTCTATGCCATTGCCACGGGCCAAACGGCCTATCTGGATGTGGCTATGATCGTTGCTTTACTTGGTTTTCTGGGGACCGTGGGCTTTGCTTATTATGTCGAGAGGAGCACACTTTCATGATCATCCTAACTGGTTTTGAATGGCCGGTCCTGATCCTGATCGGCCTTGGCGTCGTGCTGATGCTGATCGCTGCCGTGGGCCTGGTGCGCATGCCCGACCTCTATCTGCGCATCTCGGCCTCCTCCAAAGGGGCGACCTTGGGGGTGATCTGTCTGATGCTTGCCACGGCGCTCTACTTTGACGATCTGGGGGTGACCAGCCGTGCGCTCGCCGTGATCTGCTTTATGCTGCTCACCGCACCCGTGGCGGCCCACATGCTGGGCCGGGCCGGCTACAAAGGGGGGGCACCATTCTGGTCGCAAACAACCATCGACGCGCAGAGTAAACTTGTACACAAATGAAGATCGCGAATCGATTGGAGAAATAAGGAGGAACCAAGGATGAACAGCCCAACAACAAAACGGGCCAAACCGGCGCTTGCTACGCCGTCGTCAGCGCCGGCGCAACCCCGCCGTGGCAAAACGCGTGTAACCCCAGGCCAACTTGAGGCGATTGCAATGCGTTGCCGGGAGGAATTAGAGCGCTCCCTGCGCCGCACCGGGACAGGGGCGATTGCTACCCTTGCGGAGAATATCCTGACTGTGCGGGTGGAACATAGCCTGGCCGCGGCTGAACATAACTTGATGCGCCGCGCCGCTGGCCGCGAGTTTTTTCAACACTATGTGGAAGAATTGGCCGAGCAGATCTACCCGGATTTTGCCCGCCATGTCGAGAGTATCCTGCCTTACGCGGTCACTTATACGCGGGTGCGGGTTGACTGTGATAGCGACAGCATCATCTTTACCTTTGGGCTGCGGCCACAGGCAAGCTGGGGACAGAAATTGGTTGATGCTGCGCAAACGCGCCGCGGCGGTGGTTAATGGCGGTGGTACTAGTGCAGCGTTACTCAAGTTCTGCTAGTTTAGAAAACCCCCTCCCTGCCCGGGTACCCTTTGGGTGCAGCTTGGGGGAGGAGTCGTGATCTCGCTGGTGACATGACGGTTCCCGCCCCAAGCTGGGGAGGGTTAGGGAGGGGTTTAATCCAGCATAACTTAGCTGACACTGCACTAATGGGTGTTGTGGCGGAAGCGTGGCGTGGGTGAAGATGGCAACCATCGCCTCTTTGCCAAAGCCGGCGCTGATTGCCCAGTTGATCCGGATCGCACGCAAGATTGGCTGGATTCACAAGTAGTTCCAGATTTCCAATCGTTATGCTATAATTTTTAACAGGTTGTACGGGTGTCGGATCACAGTGCGATAAAGGAGTTAGCGAATGCCGTCCCCATTTCCAGGAATGGATCCCTATATTGAGTCACACCGAGAGTGGTCTGACTTTCATGTCAGCCTTTCGGAAGTGCTGCGGGCAAATCTGAATATGGCACTGGATGTCAACTATTATGCCGTGACGACAACTTATGCGACCTACGATATTATTCAGATTGCCCAACACGATCGCCGGTCAATCTCCCCAGATGTTAGCATCTGGCGGACAAAGCCATCGTCGCCAACTGCCGGTGGCGTTGCCGTGATCGACCCACCCCTCATGCAAAGCCGCGTGCCACTGGAAGTTGAGGTGCGCATTGCCAATGTGGAGATTCGTAAAACCGGGACTGATCGCCTGATTACTGCGATTGAGATTTTGTCACCAGTCAACAAACGGCCGGGTGTGCAACGGGAAAAGTACCTGCGTAAACGCCGTGAATTGTTTGACGCTGACGTCCATGTGATCGAAATTGACCTGCTGCGTGGGGGGCAACGCTCGCCACTGGAAATTCTGCCGCCCGCAGCAGCCTATTACGTCACCCTCGGCCGCGCCGACCAGCGACCGATCATTGATGTATGGGCGATACAACTGCCGGATCGCTTGCCGCGCATCCCCGTGCCGTTGGCTGATTCCGACCCCGATATTGTCATCGATCTTGGTGCCATCATCGGTGAGGTATACACGCGCGGTGCTTATGCGCGCCGCCTCGATTACACCCTGCCACCCCCACCGCCTGAGTTGTCTTCCGAAGAGCAACAATGGCTACAAACGTTGTTGGCACCCTATCGCCAAACCGCCGTAACGTGACCTTTCACCATCGGCCATGATCTTGCCCCAAGCGACGTTGCGCTTGAAGTGCTTTTCTCTCGCCTGCCGGCGTCGCTGATTTCCGCGCCACGCGATCCAGCCCAGAGATGGTCGCTGCTACCATCGCTTCAGAAAGTTGTCGCCCCATGCTCACCATTGTCACCGCGGCCATTTTGCCGATTATTGTCAACGTGGCCGTTGGGTTTGTACTCGCCAAACGGGGTTTTCTTGATGCCTATTTCTTAAAAGGTTTCTCCGGCATCACTTTTCGCTTTTTCATTCCCTGCTTACTTTTCGCTAGCATCTACCGCGCTGACATCACCCTATTGCGCCTGGCCCAATATTGGAGTGGCTACTTTATTCCGATCTTGATCCTCTTTGTGTTGATTGCGCTCTTTAGCACACCCCTCTTTGCCCTGACCACGGTCTATGCCAACACGGTGATGGTGGGGATTCCGCTGGTGGTGCAGACGTGGGGGGCTGAGGGGCTGAATATTGCCGTCGCGGTGATTTCGCTCAACAGCCTCACCCTCTTTTTTGCCTATGCGTTGGTCACGGCGCTGCGCGGCGGGGGTGGGCAGAATCGCCGCGCGCTGCAGAACATCGGGCACACCTTGACCAACCCGATCATCCTTAGCCTCATCGCCGGGGCCGCCTTAAACCTACTCCATGTGCCGCTCTACGGGCCACTCCTCGAGTCTGCTGCCTTGGCTGGACAGGCCGCACTACCCTGCTCACTGCTGATCCTGGGTACAACATTGGCCGGCTTCCCCTTGCGGGTGGGGGGGAAAGATCAGATCCGGGTGCTGTTGGTCTCTCTTTGCAAACTGTTATTGATCCCGGCGGGGGTCTATTTCTTTGCCGGCAATGTACTGCATTTAACCCACGTGACAACTGGGGTATTGGTCTTGTTGGCGGCTTGTCCCAGCGGCATCAACGTCCTGCCCTTTGCGCAAAAAAGCAGCGCTGACCGGCAAATGGTCAGCGCTGCAATCTTCATCTCCACCGTGGTGGCGGTAGTGACGTTGCCGTTCTGGGTTTATTTGGTTCGCTAGCTGGTACAAACGGCTGGTACAGCATCGGTCACTGCAAGTAGTGTGTGGGTAAATAAAACGGCAGGCACAAAGCCTGCCGTTTTATGATCACGTTGCGAATAGTGCGCTCATTGTGCCAAAGTGTTTACTTGCGGCGAACAACCACATTATCGACAAAAGGACCATCATTGATAATGCTGCCATCGCTGGTAAAGATAAAAGCGATCCAGACGCTTGGATCACCGCGCAGGTCACCCCATAGCGGCACTTGATTGAGCTTAAAGTTTACATTTTTCCAATTATTGAAACCACTCACCCGCTTGCAGCCATAGTTGACCCCGTTGCCCGAAGCGCACCAGTAGAACCAATCGCGATTCTTTTCCGAATCGTTCCAATAGCGGAAGGTTAATTGGGCTTGTTTGGCCCCTACCAGGTTAAATGGTCCATAGGTCATCCATGAATCGGCATTGTTTGGATAGAAGAAGAACTGTGGGTCAACCCCATTGCCACAACCATTGGCCGGCCACGCACTCCAAAAGCCAGAGAAAGGCCAAAAGTCGTCATCATCCCAGCAGTAAAACCCACCCGTAGCCCCATTATTGTCAAAGGCGCTCCAGAGCGAATTGGGCCAGCTACCCTCAAATCCCTCGTTTACGATATTGAACCAGGGCGCATCGGTCGCACTCGCCTGGATGGATGATCCGTCACCGCCGGCAACCACGAAGGGTAGGTAGACAGAATTGAACACCTTTTCCGCTTCAACGCCGGCTGCGTCAACCCCATTGGGGATGCTCTTGGCATTCTCCTGGACCGCCTCTTTGAGCGCATTCAGATTGACTTCTTGCCCAATCGGTTGCCCAACGGTCACAACAAATTCTTCCATTACCTGGGTTGCTTCAACCGCTTCGCCTGCATCGGGCGAATCAATATCATCATCAACAGCCAAAACTGAAGTGGTGGGCACAAAAAGCAGTGCACCAATCACAAGCAGTGTGCCCCATTTGCGTAGCCAAAAGTTTGCCTGCATTACAACCTCCTAAGGTATAGAACAAAAGTACAAAGACAAAGGGTGACAACTTACAATGTACAGGTGATACGTCGACGTGGATATGAAACAGCGGCTGGTACTCTCTCTCGTTTGAAAATAGAAGTGTTTCTGCGTCAATGTGGGTGGCACAACTTCTAAGATCAAACTTAAGTGTATTATACCGTTAATCCTAGTTTTGTCAATAGATTTAGCCAATTTCATTGGAATGCAAATGGCTATTGTTTACTTTGTTTGCTAAATTGTAAGTTTTTTCTCTGTTAACTATAATCGGAATTATTTTGTTTACGATCCTGGCGGATTAACTAATCGTCAACTAAAGCTACTATTTAGCAATAATTATTGAAAGATGTGACAAGTAAGCGTCTCTGGCCACATGTTGCGAAGACCGTTGTAATAGTTACTAATATAATTGACTTGCTGGGCTGATGTGAAAATAGAACGCGGATTTGGGGGATGCAGCGGATCAACGCCCATAAAATCAGTGGAAATCAGCCTAATCCGGAAAATCAGCGTTCCATTTTCATCGTTATCTGTGCCGCAGGCATGTTGCCTAATGCTAAAATTGGATAATGGCGCAAAGGGGTATAGTATATATAGTAAGCAACTCTACTTGCCACTGATCCAGATGCAATAGTGCTGTGGTCGATCAGTCGCGTAAAAAGGCAACCAGATCCGCCACAAATGTGCTGTCGCATCCCTCCCAGGCGATGTGGCCACAGTCGGGGTAGGTAATCAACTGCGCGTTGGGGATCGCCTCGGCCAGCCGTTGGCCGGTGACTGGGGGGATGAAGATATCTTCATCCCCCCACAGGATTAGCGTGGGCATAGTAAGCGCAGCCAGATCGGCCACTTGTAATGGACTTTCGGTGAGCAACTGCTGTCCAAACGCACGTAGCCCGCGCTCCCAGCCTTCGATCTGCAGGAAACGGCTCAGCCGTTCAATGCGTGCAGTGGGGATAGCTTCGGGGTGGACATAGGTGGCACGACCGAAGTTTTGCACGCGCTGGGGGGTGAAATAGGCACGTAGTTCCAACTCGGCCCACGGGCGTATGGGATTGAAGCCATGCGCGATTAGGTTCATCATCGGGCCGCCGGCCGGATTGGCCGGTCGCGCGGCTTCGGTGGTCGATGAGTCATTCAGATATTCTAGAAAGGCCCCCGCTACCAGCACCAGTTTGGTCACCCGCGCTGGATAACGTAAGGCGGCACTGGCGGTGACCACCCCACCAGCGCTGTGGCCGACCAAGGTTGCTTGCCCAATGCCCAGCACATCCATCAGCCCCACAATTAGATCGCCGTGGGCCTGGCGCGTATAGTCCAGGCTGGGATCTTTATCGGAAAGGCCAAACGGCGGACGGTCAAAGGTGATCACATGGTAACCCTGCGCCGCCAACTGCGTCAGCAGTGGGTCAAAGGGCGCAGTCTCCAGCAGAAAGCCGTGGACCAGGATCACCGCTGGCCCATCGACTGGGCCGGTCTCCCGATAATAGATTGTCATGCCGTTGACCTCGGTAAAGGCCCCGTCGGCGTCGGCGAGTTGCGCTGCGGTCTGGTAGGTTGGTTCAGCTCGCCCTTGTAGGCGTGTAAAACGGATGCCGGCCGCGACAACACCAACCAGCAACAGAATGCCCAAAACAAAGAACAGCCCCCGCGCAAACCGCCGCCAGCGTGGCCGTTGTGGTTTTTGTTTCTCAGCCATCAATGCATCTCAATCGACAAATGGCGCAGACCGTTGCGTAAGGATTCAGCAGACTTTGCTGGCAGAGACTATACAAGGAAGTGACAGGGTTGTCAACCGCGCCGCATATATCAAAAATTATCGTTTGGGGTGAGGGTCGTTACCTTGCGGGGCTACGCGCCGGGGGCGAAGGCGGATAAAAAACGTCAGCAACAGCGTTCCCCCGAGGCGGCAAAGCCGCACGCTGTTCCTGACGTGATCATAGTATAACACAGATTGCTGGGAATGGCAACCTACGATTTCGCGACGGAAGTTCAAAAGTCGGAGGACGGCAAATACCTTACTGCTGCGCCGCCCGTAACCCGGCTACCTCCGCTTCAGCCGCCGTGCAGAACCAACGGTCACCTTCTTGGTTCAATGGGATCTTAGGGGGTTGACAAGATCGCCCTGGGCTAAAGCCACAGGGCTACCCAACAACGCCGGGTAAACCCGGCTAAGGGAGGGGGTACCCAGCGTTGTTGGGTAGCCCGGGTGCCCACTGGGCGCGTTGACGGCGGGGCGAGATGTCAACCCCCTGAATTTCGGTTGAGCCACCTTCTTCAGGCTTGATATCTGTTCGATATAATCGCGCTGTCCTAGGCAATGATAGATAAGATTGCCCCCCACTGATAGGTACCCAGGACCAACGGCTTTGGACACCTCGACAATCTGTTAAGCTTGCCTAGTCCGCTGCCTGCATCGGAAAAATAAACCGTTCATAGTCCACAGCCTTCACCTGCAGGTCAACCAACTCGGCAGTCGCCGGGACTTTGAATACAAATTCACATGCAACCGTCGCCCCTGGATTGATATCGTCACACAGCCGTGTATCCTCAGCATAGAGATTGCCCACCGCATCAACGGCTATCACCTCAAGGTTTGATGTGAACCCGGTCTGAATCGTTTCGCTATGCAGATTTGTCACATTTGCGCGATAGACCACCACAACCTCATTGGTTCCAGGTGTCACCGTGCGGAACTGTTTCTCATATTCGCCCGCAATCACCTCGATCCCGATTGGCTCAACCGCAAAAATGCCAACGATCTGACTCGTCGGCGCGCTGAGTTTTGCAGCCTCCAACATCATGCTGTCATTGATCTGGATCGTCACTGGCACATTGAGTATATAGACCTGATCGCCAACCGTTAGCTCTACTTCAGCCGTCGTTTCTACTTCGTGGTTGACCGTGACGTTGCCACCCTCCAACGTCAAATTCACTGGTGTTGAATCTTGCGCGCTCGCAGGCACGATGCCAAACGCAAGCAAGATGAATAACGCATAGAGACTATAACGTAGACGCAATAGAGTCATGTCAGTTTTCCTTTGTTTTGAAAGGCTGATCCAAGAAATTGAATCCCAAAAAGTCCCCGGCACTGACCACAAATCTCCCTGTAGACCACCAAAGCTTTGGTTAGTGCCGGGGACTTAAATGGTTGGAACGGCCCAAGATGCGTATGCCGAGCGACGCCTGATTTGTGAAACAGAGAGTAGAACTATAGTGTAACAGAGGATAACGGTGAAGAGTGCTTACAATGCAGCAAGCATAGATGTTGCAATACTAAAACAGGGGCAGGACGATGAATTTTCGTACCACCTGAGTGCGTCGCACTGGCCAAACGAGACCTGCTTAACGAAACCATGATTGGCCAGTGCGACGCACTCAGGTTTGCTCCGAAGTGAGGTGCTGCCATTCAGGCAACCAGTCATTATCCGTCCCACCACTGACGTTCCCCATTCATTCGTGCATGGCAAAAAAATTCGCGCGGTGCCTTCGGCACCAATTGATGTTGGGGCACAGCCCCAAACCCCAGAGAAAGCAGAGTTAATCCAGAGAACCAGGTGCTGCGTGGTCAGAGGTCAAAAGCCTGAGGCCGATATAACTACCCGTAAACCAAAAGATTGGTCTGCGGAGTCCGGGTTGCGGCTGAGGCGAATCGCGCAGCGTACATGGGGAGCAAAGCTGGCCCAGGAACCGCCACGCACCATGCGGTCTTCAGCCCCTTCCTGGTTTCCCTGACCGTCTCTTGGATCATAGTTTTGGTACTTGCTATTCGTCCATTCCCACACATTGCCTGCCATATCGTAGAGTCCATTTGCGCCAGGTTGGTGGCTACCTACCTTAGACGTACTTACCTGATTGTAACCATAATTTGCTCGTTCATAGGTTGGTGATTCATCACCCCAAGGGTAGACAACGCTATCTGTACCTCGACATGCTTTCTCCCATTCAGCTTCGGTGGGTAAACGACCTCCTACCCATTTTGCATAAGTCCTGGCTTGATGCCAAGTTACGCCCACCACAGGGTGGTCAGACCAATCATGCTTATATAACCATATACTATCTGGATCATCACAAATTTTGGCTTCTATGCAGCGGATGTATTGTGAATTCGTTACCTCAGTGCGCCCTATCCAGAATCCATCAACAAAAGCAGTGTGTGGAGGCTTGTCATTACGAAATGTCGGATCTTCATCACTGAACATCGAATCTTTATCAGTTGACCCCATCGTAAACTCACCGGCTTTAATCCAAATGTAGATTGGTGCATCAGCCGGTGGGGTCAGGTCAATAGACGCCCTAAACTTGGTGCCAGCAGCCTCGTAATTGCCAGCCTTCGCCAGTTGCTCCCCCTCTTCGACCCAGGCCGTGGCCACATAGCGACGCATGCTATCGATTTCCAAATCAAGGTCAAATAGTCCGGGAAACAGGTCATTCGCAGCTATTAATTTCTGTTCCGCCACTTCGGGCGGCAAGTTGACTTTGGCAGCTGACGCCTCAGCTTGCAATTGTATATAGATGGCTTGATTAAGCACCAATGTTGCCTGATTACTTTGTTGGATCAATAGCCAGCTGCCGAGCAGACCAATAATAAGCAAGGCCGCTGCGATGGCTGTGCCAATTGTCCAACGGCGCTGTCGCAACTGCTTGGCATGTAAGGCTTTACTCTGCTTAAGAAATGACTTTTCCAACGGCGCAAGGTCGATTGCGGTCGTACGCTCCCAGGTGACTGCCTGCTCCAAACGCAGCCCACGATAGAGTTCAGCAGGATCCTGGTGCAAGCGATCCCACTCCAGCGCATCCTTAGTCAGGCGGCGATAGAGGCGTAGCCCTTCGCGATTCTCATCCAACCAGCCGCGCAGCGTCGGCCATTTGCGAATCAGCGCTTCGTGGGCCACCTCGACTTCCGCTTTATCGGTGGTCACCAAGCGCGCATCGGCGAGCTTCGTCAGGACCGCTTCTATCGTCGCTTGCTCTTCCAGCTTTGGCATCAGTTCGCTTAGTTGGACGCGGCGGCGGGTATCTTCCGCCCCTTCGCCCAACTCGGTGAGGCGCAAGAAGATGCTCTTGGCAATCGCCTGTTGTTGCGGGTTATCAAGTTGGTTGAAGACGGCCTCCGCGGTGTGCGCAATCGCGCCTTGCACCCGCCCCGATGCGGCATAGCCGGCCAGGGTCAAGGTGCGGCCCCGGCGCCGTTTCCACGTCTCCAACAGCGCATGGGAGAGCAGCGGCAGCGCGCCCGGTTCGTCGCCCACATCCGCCAGCAACAGCGCCACCAACCCCGGCTCCAGTTCCCATCTGCCCAAGCGCGCCGGTTCCTCAATCGCACGGCGTAACTCGTCCTGCTTCATCGGGCCGATGGGTATCTGATACTCTCCCAGTGCTGTGCGCAGGTTATCAAAGGCAAAACAGTGAGCATAGAAGTCGGCGCGCAGGGTGATGACAACGGTGGTCACGCCATCCGCCACCGCGGCGGTCAGCAGATTGTCGACAAAGGCTTTGCGTTCGGCGGGGTCTTTGCAGAGGGTGAAGAGCTCTTCAAATTGGTCCACAACGAGCAGTAGCCGGTCGGCTGGTCCGCCGCTGAGCAGACGCGAGGCGCGCAGGCCCAGCACGCGGCCATCCTGGGCTAACTCATCCATCAACCGCAGTTGCGCCAAGTCGGACTCCTGCGCTGGGAGCAAGGCCGCGGCCAACTCGCGCAACGGATGGGCCTTGGGCTGCATGATGTGGATCGGCCAGTGCCGGCTGCCCGCCGGCGGTCGTGTGGCGTCCGCCAGGGCTTGCCCGTAATGCAACGCCGGGATCAACCCCGCGCGCACCAACGACGATTTCCCACTACCCGACGCGCCGACCACGGCTAGAAAGTGCTGGCTGTGCAGGTAACCGGCCAGCTCCGCGGTCAACTGTTCGCGGCCAAAGAAGCGGTGGGCATCCGCAAAGCCAAAGTGATTCAACCCCTGGTAGGGGGAGTCGCCTGCGCCGGGCGCTTCCTGGTCCCGCGTCGGCATTGCAAGCGCCGCGGTTTGTAAATGCACGTGTACGATTTGGCCGCCAATCGCGACATAGCCTTGCGGCGCGATCTTGTCACCGCCGATTGACTTGGAACAGGCGCTGCAGAAAGAGCCGGGTGCCCACTGGGCGCGTCTGTCGGAGATGGCCGGCCGCCCAGGCTTGGCACCCCAAGTCGAGGCGAGTTTTCGCCAGGTGATTGATGCGTTGACGAAGGCATTGGCTGAGATTGAACAAGCCATTGCAGAGCTGACCAAACAGCATGAACCTTTTCAACTTCAGTTGGCGCGCTTGCTGGCCTTGCCGGGTGTTGGTCCCAAAGTAGTGCTGCCCCTGCTGGTCAAACTCTTTCAGTGGTACAATCTGACCAGCAGTAAGGGCGATGCGGCAGGGTTGGTGGCGTATATTGGTCTTGCCCCCCAACATTACGAAAGTGGCCGAAGTGTGCGTAGACATCCTGGAATCTCCAAAATGGGCGACAACGAAATGCGTCGTCTCCTTTATATGGGTGCATTAGGCGCGGGTGCCCTTTGGGCGCGTGGCAACAACCCCCTCAAACCCTTTTATCAGCGCCTCGTTGGTCGCGGCAAAGCAAAAAAAGTTGCGCTTGTTGCTGCCGCCCGCAAAATTCTCGTTTGGGCCTGGACCATTTTTTCTCGCCAAATTGACTGGAACCCTGATTTTCATCAAATTGGGGCTTGACAATCATGAGAGAATCTCGGGGCGCGGGTTGTACTTGGAGGTATAGGGTGGATAATGGGCAATGCGGATGGCAATGCCGAGTTCATTCGCCAGGGTTTGTAAGTCTTGCTTGAAGAGGTAATGACGGGCATTGTTGCTGCCGCCCCCATCGCAGAGCAGCAAGATTTCGTGCGCGTCCGGATAGTCAAGGCGGCCAGTATACTCATTTCGCACACTCGCACAACTTACCTGTTCACTTGAGGATTTTAATTAATCCTCGTTCCTAAGGATTGGTGTGCATCATGGGCAATTGCTTGACGACGTGCTTCCACCTGGCGACGGTAAATAATTTCTAGTAACATCTCTTGTTGTTGTGGCGGCAGTTCGAGAACAGTATCAATTGCCTGATCTAGTGTAGTCATAACCAACCTTCTGTTGGAACAGCCAAACGGACGAGGATCTTTTGTTTGCGCAACCACTTCGCTGTCAGCAAATTATATCATACCACGCTGCTGCTTGAATATAGGATGCGAAAAATTAGGTGTATTTCATTTTGGGGGCGAATATCGTTGCTCGGCCGGGATCGCCAGATCCCGACTCGGCACCGGGATCGCCAGATCCCGGCCGAGCGTTCGTCTGAGGCTGTTTCCCCCACATTGAAATGCCCCCCAAGGAATAGCTCAGACTACCCGCACTTCACTCCCACACACAAACCGCTTGTCATCTCCCACTGCCACTACCGCCCCCCCAATCGCCACTTCCCCCGTCAACGGCAGGTTGACTGACGAATTGCCCACCATCACCTGCAACGTCCCTGGCTCGACGACGAAACGCATGGTGCGATCATAATAGGCGGTCTGGTGCAGATGCAGGTGGAAGGTAACACGCTTAGCTTCGCCGGGTTGCAGCGTAACCCGCAGGAAGCCGCGCAATTCTTTCACCGGCCGGGTGACGCTGGCACCGAGGGTGCGGGTGTAGAGTTGCACGACTTCATCGCCCGCGATGTTGCCTGTGTTGGTCACGGTGGCGCTGACGGTCAGGGTGTCACTGCCGGTTAGCTGTTGGGCGGAAAGGGTCAGATCGCTGAAGGCAAAGGTGGTGTAACTCAGCCCAAAACCAAAGGGATAGAGCGGTTCATTGCTGCTATCGACATAGGGACCGTAGAGGAAAGACTTGGCGCCCGATGGCTTGTGGTTGTAAAAGAGCGGGATCTGGCCGGCGTTGCGCACAATTGTCAACGGCAATTTGCCGCCAGGGTTGAGATCGCCAAAGAGCACGTCGGCAATCGCAGGTGCGCCCTCTTCACCGGGCAACCAGGCTTCGAGAATGGCGGGCACATGTTCGGCAATCCACGGTGAGGAGACGGGGCGGCCATTGGTGTAGACGACGACCGTCGGTGTGCCAGTAGCAACGATGGCTTTGACCAGTTCCTCTTGTACACCGGGCAGGGTCAGGGTGGAACGGTCGCGGAATTCGCCGGTGGAGCAATCTTTGGTCAGGCCGGCTTTGTCGCCAACCACGACGATGGCAACTTCGGCCTGTTGGGCGGCAGCGATGGCGGCTGCGAAACCGTCGGTCGTGGTGCCGAGCACCGTGCAGCCCTGGGCGTAGTGTAGCGCGGTATCTTCCGACACTTTGGCTCCGATTGCTGCCAAGACACTCTGCATTGGCACAAAGATATTGGCGTCGGACATGTCAGCCGGCAGTGGCGTGTCGGAAAGCCCCTGGCCTTTGAAGTCGACAAGCAGTTGGATGTGGGCGGCGTAGGAGTAATCACCGAGCAGGTTGCGGATATCGTCAGCATTGGGGCCGATCACAGCCAGCGCCCGGATCTCTTTACGGAGCGGGAGCAAGTTCTGCTCATTCTTGAGCAGTACCATTGACTGTTGCGCGATGTGATAGGCCAGTGTACGCTGGGGCGGCGTGTCGAAGATCGCAGCGGCGGCACTGACATCGACATAGGGGTTCTCAAAGAGGCCAAGCTCAAATTTCATGCGTAAGCTACGCGCCACCGCCTCATCGACTAGTTCAATGGGAATCTGCCCACTCTGCACCGCGTCGATCATTGGCTGGCCATAACAATCCGTCGTCGGCAATTCGATATCGACCCCCGCTGCCAGCGACAGTTGTGACGCCTCGGCTTTGTCGCGGGCGAATTGATGGTAACCATAGAGACTGTTGATCGACATGTAATCAGAGACGACGATGCCGTCAAAGCCCCACTGATCGCGAATCAACTCGGTCATCAGCCAGCGAGACGCGCTGACCGGAATGCCATCCAACTCGTGGTAGCCGGCCATGAGGGAGCGGGCCTTCGCTTCTTTGACGGCCACCTCGAAGGGGTAGAGATAAACCTCGTGCAACTCGCGCTCGGCAATGTGGGCCGGAGCCCAGTTCAGCCCCCCTTCGGTAACACTATAGCCGACAAAGTGTTTGACGGTGGCGACGACCCCTTCCTGCAGGTTGTCACCTTGCAGCCCCTTGATGTAAGCCGAGCCCATGCGTGCAATCAGGTAGGGATCTTCGCCAAAGGTCTCCTCAATGCGGCCCCAGCGTGGATCGCGGCCAATATCGAGGATCGGCGAAAGGCCCTGGTGGGCACCGACGGCGCGCATCTGCCGGCGGATCTCCGTGGTCATCGCCGCGGCCAGTTCCGGTTGCCAGCTGCTGGCCAAGCCGATGATCTGGGGAAAGGCGGTGGCATCACGCGCGGTGTAGCCGCTGCAACACTCTTCGTGGATCATGGCCGGGATGCCCAGCCGGGTCTGCTCGACCAGATATCGTTGGATTTCATTGGCGAGTGCGGCGCAGCCGGTCGGGTCGAGGCTGCTGGCACCGGCCAAGCGGGTGATCTGACCGATGCCCTGGGCCAGCCGTTCGCCGACTTTGGTATGGTTGAGCGTCTGGCCGTCGAGCAGCTCATAAACCCAGAGGCTGCCGATCTGGGCAATCTTTTCGGCCAGGGTCATGCGGGCGAGGAGATCGGTCACGCGGTCGGCGATAGGCAAGGAAGAATCTTGGTAGGATGGTGTAGGTGATGGGTTGGTCATAGCGTTTGTCAACTTTGTGTTGGATCGGGTTGATAGTAGCAATGACCTTATTCTATGCCCAATGACGCTGGTTGTCGAAAAGTGGCATCACGGTTACATCGCTGTTGCAAAAGCCCCAGGCAACGCTACCAACGCGCGGTTAGCACAGTCAAACCAGCAGCGCATCGTCAGCCACTCAACCAAACAATTCGCGGCAAAACTGCTCACGCCCGAATCGATCCAGACAATCGATTTTGCGCTTCTCATAAAAATCGGGCAGATCACCGCGGGCAAAATACCAGAGACAGTCGATCAACGTCGCTAATTTCAAGACATCAAAAAGATGACGCTTTTCCAACTGATTTAATGGTCGCACCGTTTGATAGGTCGCGATGATCTTGCGCGCTGCGGTAAAGTTAAACACGACAGTAGCAGGCGAGACAGCCTGCCAGGTATCCCAGCGAAAGGGAAAGAGGGTTGGCTCAAGCAGCGCCACCAGATCAAAGGTTAGATAGGTGTAGTTGGCATCATCAAAATCGAGCAGGGCCTGAAAGTTGCCATCTTTAAAGAGCACATTCGAAAAATGGAAATCAGCATGGCAGATGCCTTTGGGCAGGGCGGCCGGCAACACCACTTGGGCCAATGTCTGGTGATACCAGGCTAATTTCTCCTGTGTACTGGTGGTGGCAATGGTCTGCACCGTCTTTTCGGCCATCGTTGCGCAGAAGGACTTACGGTAATTCCAGCGGGCGTGACGATGGGTAGGGCGATAATGCCTCGTTAGTTTGTGCAACTCAGCCACTTTTTGGATCAACTGTGTCTGCTGCGCCGCGCTCGGCTCTTCAATATGCACCCCTTCCACAAACTCAAAAAGCGCGTAGGGTTTCTCCTGGGACAAGCCAAGATAGCGGCCCCGTTTGTTGCGGATTACCCCCGGACAAGGATAGGCGTGCCGCTTAAGATAGTTGAGCAGATTAACCTCAAATTGTACCGCCGCAAATGACCGATTTTGGCGATAGTAGCGCAAGACAAATTTGCCCCGGGTAGTGTGCAACAGTAAGTTGGTCTGGACCGCCCCGGTGGTAAAGGCAGTGACTTCGCCTAGCGCACCAAGGTCATAATGATCAAGGATTTGCGCAATCTCAGCATTGTTGCTGGCCGATAGGGTCGTCATATGGACTCCAAAAATCGCGAATTTTTTGTCTGTTTTTGCAGTATATGTGCTGCAATCGGCAATGTCAATCTGGGCCAGCTATGCTATAATTGCCCCTAACGTTATGGCAATCAGGGAAGAGGTAGGAACGACTATGCTCCGCTTACCATATGGGATCAGTGATTTTACCAAGATCGCGCAGGAAGGCTATCACTTTGTTGATCGTACCCCTTTTATTGCGCAGATCGAGCAGATGAACGAGCCCTATCTCTTTTTCTTGCGCCCGCGGCGCTTTGGCAAGAGTCTTTTCATTTCGCTGTTGCAATGTTATTACGGCATCGAGTACCAGGCTGAATTCAATGCCCTATTCGGTGCGTACAAGATTGGCCAAATGCCGACGCCGTTGGCCAATCAATTCCTAGTGCTAAAACTGGATTTTAGCCATATCAATACGCAAAGTCGCGAAAGCACATTTGCTGGTTTTCTAGAGAACATTAAGCAGGGCATCAGTAATTTCCTAAGTACCTATACACAATATTATACAAAGGCTGACCACGCCTACATTTTGGCGACAGAAGACCCGGCTTTCATGATTAGCCGCCTCTTTGAACGGACGAAAAATCAGCAGGTCAGCAAAAAACTACCCTATAAGATTTATCTATTAATCGACGAGTACGACAACTTTGCTAATGAGCTTATTGTTGGCTGGCTGGCGCAGTCGAAAAAACGCCTAAACGATTGCAGTTTCATACAAACTTTTTATGCATGTATTAAGGCCGCCACAAGTAATGGTGTAGTGGATCGCATCTTTATCACTGGCGTTTCACCCTTAAGTCTGGATGGTCTAACCGCTGGCTTTAACATTGGTAAAAATATTAGTTTAGCGCTCCACTTCCATGACATGATGGGCTTTACCGAAACTGAGGTATGCGCCATGCTGAGTGGTTTAGGTGTCAGTAAGACGGAACTGCCCCAAACCATAGCAAACTTGCGCCAATGGTACAGTGGCTATTACTTCAATGAGCAAGCGGCAACACACCTCTACAACCCAGACATGGTACTCTATTATGGTTCTACATTGGGATCTCCCCATGAGTACCCAGTGGCATACTTGGATACTCATATCACCAGCAATGTTGGCAAATTAATAGAAAATCTGGCCCCATTGCATGAGCTGATTACCGAGAGACAAGTAGCGGCCCAATTGACGCGCCAATTTAGCTTTGAAAAGGATTTTTCGCGTGATGACTTGGTTAGCCTGCTCTTTTACCTCGGCATCATCACGATTAAAGCACGCCAGCTATCCCGCTTTTTCTTTGAAACACCCAATGCGATGATTGCCCAGCGCTATTTTGCAACAGGAACCCTATGACCACCCAACCCACCACCAACCCCTGGCTCGCCACCCGCAACCGCACCGGTGCGGAATATGATGCCCCCTACGCCGCGCGTGCCGCCGCTGGGTTTGACATCCACGGCGAGGCGAACTTTATCACGCGCTTGCTGACCGAACAGTTCCCCACCGCCCAAGCACCACAACGCATCCTCGACGCTGGCTGTGGCACAGGGCGCATGGGGATCGAGTTGGCCCGCCGCGGGTACTTGGTAACCGGGGCGGATCTCGACGAAGTGATGCTCAGCCAAGCGCGCTACAAAGCGCCGGAGCTGACCTGGCATCAGGCCGACCTGGCAACGATCAAGCTGGCGACCAAATTTGAGTGCATTGTCATGGCCGGCAATGTGATGATCTATCTCACTCCTGGTAGCGAGGCGGCGGTGCTGGCCAACATGGCCGCCCACCTGACCGCCGATGGGCTGCTGGTCGCGGCCTTTGAACTGAACCCACCGTCGTGGAGCACGCTAACCCTGACGCGCTATGATCAACTGGCGGCGGACGCCGGTTTAACCCTGCGCAAGCGTTGGGCCGGTTGGGATGGCGAAGTGTGGACAGGCCGCAGCAATTACGCGGTGTCAGTACACAGCCGCATACCGGCGGCTACCACCAAGTAAACTAGCTAATTTTTGTTGCGAAAGCGCTTGATCACCACCAAGGCCACGAAGATCGCAAAGATTCGCAAAGAATTTTCTCTGGCGAGCCTTGGCGCCCATGGCGGTAGAATAAGTATTTCGCAACAGAAACTAGCGAGAAGAAAGAGCAGTCTGATGACAGAACATACACAAGATGTCGAGACCACCACTGTCCCCCCTTTTGAACTGGGCATCTATTCCTTTGCCGAGTTAACCCCCGATCCGGTGACCGGCAGCCAAATCAGCCCAGCCCAGCGCCTGCATAATCTGCTGGAAACAATTGAGCTGGCCGATCAAGTGGGGCTCGATGTTGTCGGCATCGGCGAGCATCACCGCCCTGACTTTGTCGCCTCGTCGCCGGTGACGATTCTGGCGGCCGCGGCGGCGCGCACCAAACGCATCCGTCTCACCACCGCCGTAACGGTACTCAGTTCGGAAGATCCGGTGCGGGTCTTTCAGGACTTTGCGACCTTGGATCTGCTTTCCAATGGGCGGGCGGAAATTATGGCGGGGCGGGGCTCGTTTACCGAATCTTTCCCGCTCTTTGGCTATGAGTTGCGCGATTATAATTCACTTTTTGCCGAAAAGCTCGACCTGCTCTTAAAACTACGCGAAAAAGAAACGGTTACTTGGGCGGGTCGCCACCGGGCCGCGATCAATAACTTGGGCATCTATCCACGCCCCTTGCAAACGCAGATTCCGGTCTGGATTGCGGTCGGTGGGACGCCAGAATCAGCGGTACGGGCGGGCACCTTGGGGTTGCCGATGGCAGTCGCAATTATCGGCGGGATGCCGGAACGTTTTGCGCCGTTGCTTGATCTCTATCGCGATGCCGCGACCGAAGCCGGCCATGACCTGGCGCAATTGCCGATCAGCATCAACTCGCATGGTTTTATTGCCGACAGTGTGCAAGCAGCAGTTGACGCCTATTACCCGGCGGCAACCATCGTGATGAACAAGATTGGTCGCGAGCGGGGTTGGTCACCCGTAACGCGCGGCCAACTCGAAGGTTCACGCACCTTGCGTGGGGCAGATTTTGTGGGCAGTCCTGACGAGATTATCGAGAAGATTCTTTTCCAGCACAACATCTTTGGTCACCAACGGCTGTTGCTGCAACTGGGCGTCGGCACAGTTGAACACAGCAAGATGATGCGCGCCGTGGAGTTACTGGGCACCGAGGTTGCGCCTGTGGTCCGCGCCGAAATTGCCCGACGGACGGCAAGCTAAAAAAGGCGAGACCAAAGATTTAGCAAATCTTTGGTCTCGCCTAATCTCAGTGCGTTTTAACGCACTTATGCATCTCAGCAGGTGTGTTTCAACCACCTGCGCCCCTACGCCGTCGCTTGGGCCAACTTCCGACTCTGGCCCCAGCGCCCCCAAGCAACCAAGGCCGAAAGCACAAAGAGCACCGCGTTAATCGGCAAGTTGCCAAATTCACCGCGGGTGATGTGCAAAATCGCAGCCAGCACCATCACCACTGCCAATCCCAGTCCGGCCCAAGCCGTCAACTTCGGCTGAATCTTGGTCAGGCCCGGCAGGATCAACCCCAATGCGCCGGCAATCTCCGCCGCGCCGATAAACTGCACCAGCACCGCGGGCATGGCGGTGACCCAGGGCATCATGCCCGCCAGCGCCTCAATCGGTTGGCTTAGTTTGGTAAAACCAAAGAAGCCAAAGGCCAGGGCGAGCAAAATTTGGACAATCCACAAGACGATATTCATACGAGAGTTCCTTCGGTTGAGAGATAGATTGAAAGTAAAAACAATAATCAATTGACAATGGTGAATGAGGTTCGCCGCGGCTAAGTTTTACGCCGTGGCCGGGGCACGGGTGCCAAAGCTGAGGGCAACGCCAACCAGCACAAGGATGAGACCACCGAGCGACGTCAGTGGCTCGGGAAAGCTAAGACCCAACAGGGCATCCAGTGAATAAGCACCGGGGCCACTCACGATGGTGGCCAGCGCAACAACGGCCAACGTTAAGGGATACTCCATGCCCCCTTGGGTGGAAAAGAATTTCCCCCAGTGTGCAGCGATAATCGCGACCAACATGGCCGCAATCACGCCTAGCGCACCGACCGGCCCTAACAGACCAAGTGCCATCAGGATACCACCACCGAATTCACTCAAGCCCGCCAAGAAAGCCCACAGTCCAGCCGGGCGCATGCGCATTGAGCCAAGCCAACCGGTCAAGCCTTTCAAACCGGGGCCGCCAAATGCGCCAAATAGTTTCTGTGCGCCATGCGCAGCCACCGTCAGACCAACCAAAAGCCGAATAATAAGAATTGCGAGATCGAACGACATTGAAAGCTCCTTTGATGTAATGACAAGATTATATGGCTCTTCAGGAATGCAGGGGGTTGAGATGGATCCTTCCTGGAAGAGGCAGCAATTTGTCTGTCTGCGCAGAATAGTTGCGCCTCTTCCAGGAAGGGTAACCCCATCAGATCCAGAAGAACCGATTATATTTTAAACAAGATCCCGTTCTGTGCCGGGTCACGGACAAACAAACCATCGCTGTGCTGGACAAAGGGGACGCCACCTTGCGTCAATCGCGCAATCAACGCTGCGCGCTCAGCCTCATCCGCCAACACAATTTCATAATGGCGCAAGCCGACCGCGTCCGCAGGTTGGGGCGGGATGCCGACACCGGCCCAGGTGTTTACCCCCAGGTGATGGTGATAACCGCCCGCCGAAACAAATGATGCGCCATTCCAATTCATAATCAGATCGAAACCAACCACTTCACGATAGAACTTGACCGCCGCAGCCAGGTCACCGACATGCAGGTGCATATGGCCTATCACCGTGGCCGGATCTAGGCCGGACCAAAGGGCTTCGTCACCATTCAATTCGCGCAGAATGCCCTGGTAATCGAGCGGCAAGCTGCCCATGACCGGAAGTCCCTTTTCATATTGCCACTCGCTACGGGTACGGTCGCGGTAGACTTCAATGCCATTGCCATCGGGGTCGGCGAGATAGATCGCCTCGCTGACCAGATGATCCGAGCCACCAATCGGGGTCTGGTGTTGGACCAGATTGCGCAGCACTTGGGCCAAGGCCAGGCGTGACGGGGTCAGCACGGCAAAATGGTAAAGGCCGCTGTGATGCGTCACCTGACGCGCCGTCGGCAGTTCGACCAGGTGCAGTAAATCAGCACCCCCAGCACCTAAACTTGCGCCATCGTCAGTACGGCGATGCAGTTGAAAGCCCAGCACCTGTTGATAGAATTTTAGCGAGCGCTCCAGGTTGGCGACCGTTAACGCCACGGCGCCGATGTGGGTGGCAGGATGCAGTGTCGCCATTGGTGCCTTGACGGTTGATTGTGCACTTACAGTTGATAACATGATTGTTCTCCAAGTGGCGGATCAACGGGCAGCCCCCTTGCTGTGGTCCCTGCCGATCCACCGGCTATATCAGCGCAGCCCTTGGGGAAGGGTAAAATCATCGAGATGACAGTCACTAGAGCGAATCAATTTTGGTAAACCACCAAACTGTACATATTTGTCTCTGCCTCTGTACTCTTCACGTCATGCTTTAAAAACATTGATGAAGCTAGTATCGCAGGGAGGTGTCCCAGGCAGCGTCCCACCCGAATGGGGTGGAGCGTCCCACTTGCTGTCCCAACAAGGACAATGGCAGCGAAATTATGCTGGTTTAAGCTCAGCACGCGTCCCGACAGGATAAGGCGAACAAAAAAGCGTGACGCTGCGCGTCACGCTTTTTTGTTCGCTGGCCGTTAGCTTAACTGCCGGACGGGCCAAAATCGGCCAGATCCTCGCCGTTGCCTTCATAGGAAGCAACGGTACCCATTACTTCATCACCGGCTTGGAGGGTCGGCGACTGGACGACGGTCCATTCACCTTGGGGGGCGCCAACCGTCACTGGCACAGACTGCGTTTGCCCGTTGCGCATGATGCTGACGACGGGGTCGCTGCCGCTGCTGTTGATGGCGGTGGTCGGCACGAGCCAGCCGCTGGTCGCTTGGGTGTTGACCAGTTTGGCCACGGCGGTCATGTCGGGCAGCGCACCTTTTTCCGCGGCGGTTGCCAGTTGTAGTGTCACCTTATAGTTGACCACACCAGAGCCCCCATTGCTAATTGGATTGTAGCGCACCACCGTCCCCGTAAAGTTCTCACCAGCCAAGGCGTCAATCGTAATCGCCGCCTCCTGACCAACCGTGATCTGGTCGATGTCTACTTCGGCGACATTCACGGCCAGTTCCAACACGTTGAGATCAGCCAGGGTAATAGCCGTCGCGCCGCTGTTCAAATGCTGACCCAACGCGGCATCGATACTTAACACGGTGCCACCAACGGGGGCGGTGACAGTGGCCCGGTTATTATCTTCAATCGCTTCCTGCCAATCGACCAGGGCGGCTTCCAACTTCAATTCGGCCGCTTCGATCTCCAGGCGATCTTTGCCATTTTTGAGATCATCAAGCTTTTGCTGCGCGCTGGCGACTTGCGCTTCGGCTGTCGCAATCTCGGCTTCACTGGGCTTGGCCAACAGGTCAGCTAATTGCTTTTCAGCGCTGCGTGCTGTGCTAATCGAATTCTGGAGATCCGACTTATCCGCCGGTTGGGTGGTGACTTCATAGTCGGCTTTGGCCGCTTCATACTCGATGGTGGCCTGCTGCAATTTGGCAGCTTCGGCGGTCATCCCAACATCGTTGCGCCAGGCGACCTGATCGTAGGCCCGTTGCGCTTCTTGCAGGGAAATCTCCGCTTTGCGCAAATTGGCTTCAAGTTTGGTCAATTCGGCACTACTCTTGTCGGCACTTAACTCATTATATTTGGACCAACCGGCGCTGACACTGGCCTGGGCCGCCGCAATCTCTGCTTCAGTGGCTGGTTTCTGGGCGTCGAGCAACTTCTCTTGAGCGGACGCGAGTTCGGCCTCGGCGGCAGCAATCTCCAACGCATCGGCCGGCTGTTGCAACTGGGCGAGGGTATTCTTGGCGGTTGACACATTGATTTCGGCGCGTTTCAATGCCCGTTCCAGTTCAGCTGTATCGAGCTTGAGCAGCAGGTCACCGGCGGCGACGACATCACCAACTTCGACCGCCACGTTCTGCACTTCGCCGCTCACATCAAGGACTACATAGTGAGTCTGTGCGACGCCAATTTTGCCTGAAGCGCTTAGCTGACCGATTACATTAGCCGCCGGTTGAATCTTAACAGTTTGCAGCGCACTCTCGCCTGCGGTGGCGGCCTGCACCTCTTGCGCCTGCACTGGGGTCGGTAATTCCAATCCAAGGCGAGGACCAACCAACACTACCCCCCCGATCACCAAGCCAACCACCAACAATGCACTGCCTGTCCATTTAATTATGCGATTCATCGTTATTCTCCTTAATTTATAGTTTGTAACTGATCATTCGTAATGCGTTATGCGTGAAACGTGATGCGTGATGCATTATTCGTAACGGAGCGCTTCAATTGGGTCGAGCCGCGTGGCGCGCAGGGCCGGATAGAGGCCGAAAATAAAGGCAGAGGCAAAGCAGACACCTAGCGCTAGACCGATGGCATATGGTTCGATGATCAAATCGAAGCTAAAATTGGGAATGAGGGAGATGCCGTAGCTCAACGCCAGGGCCAGCCCAATCCCGATGGCACCGCCGATTAAGCAGAGCACGAGCGATTCGGTCAAAAACTGGGTGAGGATATCGCTATCCTGGGCACCAAGTGCCTTGCGTAGCCCGATCTCTTTAGTCCGTTCGGTCACGGAGACAAGCATGATATTCATGATGCCGATGCCACCCACCAAGAGGCTGATCGCGCCAATGCTACCCAACAGCAGACTCAACGTGGCCGAAATCGTATTGGCTAATTCCAACAGGCTGGCCTGGTTGAAGATGGTAAAATCATTCTTATCATCACGAGTCAAGCCGTGACGTAGACGCAAAGTTTGTTCCACATTCTTTTCTGCCTGCGTCATGCCATCGGCATCGATTACTTTGACGGTAATACTAGTCACCGGCAACTCGCCCCGATAGCGCTCGGCTTGAAACAAGCGCCCTTGCGCCACGGTCAACGGCGTTAGTTGGCTCTCGCTGCCGCCAAAACCGCCATCACTCTTCTCC
This sequence comes from Caldilineaceae bacterium, assembly GCA_022842065.1. Next base: position 52,746 of record JALHQH010000014.1, on the reverse strand, counting down.
AGTACACCGATCACGATAAAGCTCTCACCGTTGACCCGAATCTCCTGGTCAAGCGGATCGGCTTGGCCAAAGAGGGTTTCGGCGCTGTTGGCCCCAAGAATGATCACCGGCTGCCAACGATCCAGTTCATCCTGCGTAAAGAAGCGGCCACTGGCCAAATTGACCTTAGTCGCTGCGGCATAGGCCAGGGTGACGCCGGAAATTTGAGCGCTGACACCGGCATCACCCCTGGTCAACTGCGCATTGCCACTATATTCGGGCGACACTGTCGCGATTTCGGGGTGGACAGTTTGGTCGGCCAGTGCGGCCGCATCACCTAAGGTTAAGCGGTTGATCCCGGCAGTTGTTTCATCGCTGCCGCCAGCCAGCACGGTGAGTTGGTTGACCCCTTCGCTTTGCACATCCGCGGTAATGCTGGCTGCGGCACCGGCACCGATACCAAGCGTGCTCAAGACCGCCGCCACACCGATGATAATGCCCAACATGGTTAGGATCGCCCGCAATTTATTGGCGCGGATACTTTCAAAGGCCACACCCAAATATTGTAAGATTCGATTCATAGCCCTATGCCTCCACATGTTCGATTGAACGGGTCAGCCCATCACCACTGTTGACCATATCGCTGATGACTTCACCATCCATCAGGGTGACGATGCGCTGGGCGCGCCCAGCGACTTTCATATCATGGGTCACCACCACCAGGGTCAAGCCCTGGCTGTGCAACTCATCAAAAAGATTGAGAATCTCCGCCGTCGTTTTGGTATCGAGTGCGCCGGTTGGCTCATCAGCCAAGAGCAGGCTCGGGTTGGTGACCAAGGCGCGTGCAATCGCCACCCGCTGTTGCTGCCCACCCGACAGTTGATCCGGGCGATGGTCGGTGCGGTTGCCCAACCCGACCCTGGTCAACGCTGCGGTCGCCCGTTCACGAGCCAGGCTACCCGTAATCCCGGCATAGAAGAGCGGCAGTTCCACCTGGCGAATCGCCGGCGTGCGGGCCAGGAGATTAAAGCGCTGAAAGATAAAACCGATCTTTTTGTTACGCATGATCGCCTGCGCATTTTTACTTAGCGCACTAGTCTCGCTACCGCTGATCTCGTAACTGCCGGTGGTTGGCCGATCAAGCAGGCCGATCATATTCATGAGCGTGCTTTTGCCTGAACCGCTGGCCCCGATAATTGCCACATACTCACCCGCCTGTACCGTGAGCGAAACACCATTTAAGGCCCGCACCTCGGTTTCGCCCATCGTATAAACTTTGCTCATCTCCCGCATGGCAATCACGGCGGGATTAGGTGAAAGTTGACTCATTTACTGCACTCCTCTCTATCGCACTGCTGAATTTTGATAGCCCTAGCTTACCGGATGGCACGTACGCCGCCTAGTGATCACACTCATTGGTCGTGGTGCCTGTTCACATGACTGATGTGAGTGGGCTCATAGCGGCATAGCATTCGGCTCACTGCCACGGCACGGGACGGCTTATGCTATACTAAAGGTCGCCGTAATGACCAAGCCACCCCTCCCTAACCCTCCCCGTGTACAGGGAGGGAATAAGTCCGCTCCTCCCCTGTACACGGGGGAGGCTGGGAGGGGGTGGCTTGGTCGTTACCTTCTCGAAATGACAGTTCGCGGTGTAGCGCCGACGTGATCAGAAAGCAGTAAACAAATGGGGCAAGCAGTTAACACAGCACAAGCGCACTTAGAACCAGGCTTGTTGGCCGTCTTTCGCCTGATTTTAGGAGTGGCCTTGGTCTTACAGACGATAACGGCAATCATGACTTTGTATGTGGTCTGGAGTGGTGAAATTGCGGTGGCAACTTCAATTTTTCCGCTAGATGTGCTGATCGAGTGGCTGAGCGTGTTAGCCTTCTTAGTCTATCTTTATTCAACCAGCATCGCGCGCTGGACTGGGCGCTGGTATCTGCCACTAGCGATTGCTCTCTATAGTGCCGGCGCAATTTTGCAACGCTTCTATATCATCTTTCAACTTGGCACTGACCAGGCCCTTTTCCAAGCGCTGGCGCATGAAGGCTTCGATTCAGTCGGGAGCGAGTGGAGTCTACTGGTGGCCTTGTTCGTGCCGCTGGTGATGGTGGCCTGGCAATATGATTTTAAACTGGTGCTCTGGTATATCGCCGTGCTTACCCTCTTTGAGCTGCCGTTTGTGCTCTGGACGATGGCGTACGTGCCGGCATTGTTAAGCAACAGTGACCCGCCCCCATTGGTCTTTACTTTGATTATCCGCACCGTCATCTTTAGCGCGGTCGGCTATATTATCACCCGTATGATCGGGGCACAGCAGCAACAGCGCGGTGAATTGGCCGCAGCCAATGAAAAATTGCGCATCCATGCCGAAACGCTTGAACAGTTGACGATCAGCCATGAGCGCAATCGCATGGCGCGCGAATTGCATGACACGCTCGCCCATTCCCTCAGCGCCGTCGCGGTCCAGTTAGAAGCGGTTGACAGTTCGCTCGAAGCGTCACCGGGCGAGGCGCGCAGGTTGCTCAACAAGGCGCTCGCACAAACCCGTAGCGGACTAGCCGAAACGCGCCGCGCCATGCAAGCGCTGCGCGCCTCGCCACTAGATGATTTGGGGCTACGCTTGGCGTTGCGTACCCTGGCCGAAACCACCGCCCAGCGCGGTGGCCTGCACCTTGATCTGCAATTAGAGGAGATTGGCGAATTACCACCAGCAACCGAACAGAATCTCTATCGGATTGGGCAGGAAGCCCTATCGAATGTGCTCAAACATGCGGGCGCTAGTCAGTTGGCAGTCTTGCTGGTAAAATCAGCCGGCCAAGTGCGGCTGACCGTGCGTGACAACGGCGCCGGCATTGCCCCCACAGCCACAGGGCGTAACGGTCACTTCGGGCTAGACGGGATCCAAGAACGCGCCGCCTTGATCGGTGCCACCGCCACCGTCAAGAGCCAAGCCGGCAGCGGCACCAGTGTGGAAGTAGTGTTGTCGGGGAAGTAGATTAGTAAATCGGTACATCAGTAGATCGGTACACTGGTAAATCGGTACATCATTCAGGAATAGCGTGTTTTTCATCAGCTACCGCTCTACTGATTTACCGATTTACTGATTTACCAATACACCCATTCCTAACCAGGACCTAACCATGATCAAAGTACTGCTCTGTGATGACCAAGAGATTGTGACCGAGGGGATGCAGATGATTCTGCGGTCGGCGGGTGGCTTGGAAGTGGTGGCCGTTGCCCATGATGGCGCGCAGGCCGTTGAGCTGGTCGCCGGCCACCACCCGGACGTGGTCTTGATGGATCTGCGCATGCCGATCATGAATGGGATTCTGGCCACCCGGCAGATTCGTCAACAATATCCCACTACAAAAGTGCTTGTGCTCACCACCTATGACGATGATGAGTGGGTCTTTGACGCGATTCGTGCCGGTGCGTCCGGTTATCTGCTCAAAGACGCACCGCGTGAACAGATCATCGCGGCGATCCGCGGCACCGCAGCGGGGACGACCCATATCGATCCCAAAGTGGCGGGCAAACTCTTGCACTATATTACCCAGCCGGGCAGCACACCGACCAGCAGCAACATTGCGGCGGATCTCAGCGAGCGTGAGCGTGAAATTCTCAGTTTGCTGGCCAGCGGACTCTCGAACACCGAAATCGCCGGGCGGCTCTTCCTCTCCAAAGGCACCGTGCAAAATTACGTCAGCAACATCTTTGTCAAACTCGATGTGACCGACCGTACCCAGGCCGCGATCATTGCCATCAAACATGGATTGGTATAGGGCCATCTAAAAAGCGATCCACGAATTTACACGAAGGAACACGAAGAAAAGCATTCTCTTCGTGTTCCTTCGTGTAAATTCGTGGATCGTCGTGTGTTTTCGTGGATCGCTTTCAGCCCTTTACCAGAGGCGCGAATCAGGCACCGGTAACCACTCGCCTTCACGCCGGATCGATTCCTGGCTGACCAGGCCGGGGAGGGTCATGTCCATTGCTTCGTGGATGCCGATGGTGGGTGGCTTGCGGCCTTGGATGGCGTCGACAAAGTCCATCACTTCAAAATAGTCGCCGCCCTCATGGTCACCGGACAATGCTTCGGGCGGGGATTGCGCCAGATTTCGGGAATGATTGCTGGAAAGATCGAGGGAATTTATTGTAGCGGAGCGGTGTAACAGCGGCAAGCAGCAGTTGTGCGCATTTTCCAGTAGAGCCATGATACTTCATAGCTCTACTGGAAAATGCGCACCAGTCACCCTGAGGGCTTTAGCCGCGTCGCGCCTCTGTGTTACAATCCCATCATGTCAACGATTCGTCTCGCCTTCTTGGGCACGCCGCAGCTGCAACGCGATGGGCAGCCACTCGACCTACATATTGCCAAAGTGCAGGCGCTGCTAGCCTACTTGGCCGTGACGCGCCGGGCGCAGAGCCGTGACCAGCTGCTCGGCCTGCTCTGGACGGAAAGCCATACGGACGCCGCGCGCAAAAACCTGCGCAACCGCCTCTGGCAACTGCGCCAAAGCTTGGGTGATGAAGCGATTCTCACCGATGGTGACACGCTGGCACTGAGTCCCACAGTTTGGAGCGATGTAGCCGCCTTTGTAACGGGTATACAGCAGCAGTTACAGCACGGCACTCCGGATGCGCATACGCTAGAAGCGCTGCTCCAACTCTGGCGTGGCCCCTTGCTGGATGGCGTTGTGCTCCATGAAGCCCCCGAGTTTGAGCTCTGGTTGGCAACTGAGCGAGCGCAGTTAGGTCAACTTTATCTCCAGGCGCTCACCGCATTACTCAGCCTAAAACGGCAAGCAAGCGATTGGCCAGGGGTGATTGAGGCAGCACAGCGTGGCCTCCATTATGATCCTTTGCATGAACCACTGCATCAGCAGTTGATTGTTGCCTATACCCAACAAGGCTTACGTGCCGCAGCGCTGCGCCAATACGAGCAGTTAAAGAGCTTATTAGTAACCGAGCTAAATGTGGCCCCTTTGCCGGCAACGCAAGCACTACACGCCGCGCTGCTCAATCAGCATGGCGCGCAAAGTAGCGATCGCGCTGAACCAACGCCCACTGCTGCCCGTATTCAGCCCAATGGCATTACGCACACAACAATGGTTCCCCCCCTTATGGTATCGCCCCACCCCACCGCTCCAAAACCTTTTATCGGCCGCCAAGAGCAGTTAGCGGCGCTAGATCGCGCACGGGTGGCCGCGCAACAGGGGCAAGCGCGCGTTGTCTTGCTCAGTGGCGAATTGGGGATGGGCAAAACCACGCTATGGCAACAGTGGATCGCCGGCCTTACCCCCACGCCGGTAGTGCTGGCGACCAGGGCGCTCAACACGACCCAGCAGTTGCCCTTTGAGCCGATGCGCCGCCTCTTGGGTACATTACCCTGTCGCAGCCAGTTACGGCAGATCGCCGACCAGTTGTTGCCGGTTTGGCGCGCGGAACTCCGCCGGCTGGCGCCAAACTTGCAGGATGTCCTGCCGCCAACCACCGCCGTACCATTGGAGACAACGCTCTCACCGCTTGAAGAGCGCGGCCTCATCGCCGAAGCATTGACCCAATTTTTGCGCGCCTTTGCAGGCAACCCGTTGATCCTCTTTATCGATGACCTGCATTGGGCCGACGGGGCAACGCTGGATTGGCTGCTCTATCTCACCGATCGCATGAGCGCGGAACCGTTGCTGCTGGTCGGCGCTTACCGCGCACAGGATGTCACGCCCCCGTTGGCCCGGCTCATCGCCCAGTGGCAGCGGGACGGGTTGCTCCAGCGCATCGATTTGCCCTCCTTTACCAGCACAGAGACAACCACGCTGCTCACGGCATTGGGCAGCAACGCACCCATGGCCGAATATCTGCACATGCAGAGTGGCGGTAACCCTTATTACCTGACGCAACTGAGTGACATTGCCGTCGATGGGGTGCCTGCCACCTTGGCCGAATTGGTCCAGGCGCGGCTAAGTTATCTGGCAGAAACATGGCAACCGGTCCTGCAAGCCGCGGCGATCTTAGAGCCAACCATTGAGGTCAGCTTGCTGGCGCAGACCAGTGGCCGCAGCGAGGAAAGTACCATTGACGCGCTTGACGGGCTGTTGACGGCAGGGATCATGATTGAGCGCGGTGATGGTTATGAGTTTGCGCACGGGCTGGTCGCCACGGTGGTACGCGAGGGCTTGAGCAATGGCCGCCGCAAGTTGCTCCACCGGCGGGCGGCAGAGGGGTTGTTCGCGCACCACCAGCCCTCATTAATGCCAGTCACAGGTCAAGTTGCTGGACAACTGGCCTATCACTATGGCGCGGCCGGCGCAAAGTTCGAGGCCGCCCGCTTTGCCGAGTTGGCTGGAGCCGAGGCCTTGCGAATTGGCGCGGCACAAGAAGCGGTTACCTTTTATGAGCAGGCGCACACGTTACACCCCACCCCGGATCGCCAGTTGGGGCTGGGCATGGCGCTGATGCTATTGCCAGGCAAAATTGCCGCGGCGCGCACCATCATGGAGGCTGCGCTGGAAGGCTATGAAACGTTGGGTAATGCACAGGGGGCAATCAAGGCTGGGTTACGCTTGGCGACAAGCTATCTGGGCACCCAGGAAGGCGCGCAGGTGTTGCGCTGGGCGCGGCGCGTGTTGCCTGATCTAGAAGTGGTGGCGGATCCGACCCTTCATGCCAGCGCCCACTATTTGATGGGCACGGCAAAATTTCGGAATGGCTATGATTTGGGCGAAGCCGAACAGCACTATATTGAAGCGACACGTTTAGTGACTGAACATGCGCTTGATTCCGAAATTGCGCTGATGAGTTGGTTTGAATGGGGCAATCTCTCGCTGGAGCGTGGTGATTATGCGCAAGCACTTGACAAATTCCGCCAGGCACAACAGGTTGCCCAGAGTGGCAAGAGCATTCTCTTTGAAGCGCTGAGTCTTAATAATCTGGCCTATGCCACCCTACTCACCGGCGCCGTTGCCAACGCCCAGCGCTTAATTGAAGCAGCCTTAAGCCTCGCCCAAACCTATGCCTTGCGCCCCATCTACTACTACCTTTTGAGCACACGGGGTGAGATCGCGCTGGCGCGTGGCGAACTGGCAACCGCCACGGCATCCTTTACCGAAGCAATGGCGCTGGCCGAAAAATATGAGAATCAGACCTTTATGGCCAATCTACAAGCCCATTTGGGGCGGGCTGCCCAGGCCCAAGGTGATCTGGCGGAGGCGGAACACCTACTTAGCGCGGCCAAAGCGGCGTTGGCGACCGAGCAGATTCGTCACCTACAAATTCAGATTGACCTGTGGCTGACAGCCCTACTCTTCCAACGGTCAGAGCTAGCGCGCGCAGCAAAATATCTGCAGATGGCGGAAGAACAGCTGGCAACAACAGATTATCGGCAATTAAAAGCTACGGCAGCCCACTTACGAGCCCAGCTACGTACCGGGTTACTTCAGCCTTAGATCTACCGCGCAGTATGCTACGTATCCAACACCTGTCGAATCAAGGGGGCCAATTCAGCGATCCCAATCGGTTTGCTGGCGACATGGCGAATGCCGTGGCTCTTTTTGGTTTTCTCATCAAGACGATTGCCGTAACCGGTAATGATGATGATGGGAATGCCGGCGCGCACTTGCTGTAATTGGCCGGCCAACTCGACACCCGTCAGGCCGGGCATCGTTAAGTCGGAGAGCACCAGATCAAATTTGTAGGGAAATTGCCGAAAGGCAGACAATGCCTCGTGACTGCTATTATAGGCTTCGACCTGATAACCCTGCCATTCGAGCAGATCCTTCAGCAGCGCGGTAATGGTTGGTTCGTCATCAACCAGCAGAATCAGCTCTTGACCGCGCACAGCCGGGGCACCATTTTTGCCGCCCAGATCCGCTTCTTCGACGAAAATGGGGAGATAGATCTGGAAGCTGGCCCCTTGCCCCAACTCACTTTGCGCAAGCAAGGCCCCATCATGCGCGCGGACGATGCCGTGGGCGACCGACAGCCCCAGCCCGGTGCCGCGATCTACGGGTTTCGTCGTAAAGAATGGCTCAAAGATCCGTTCCAAAGTGGCGCTCGCCATACCGATTCCTGTATCACTGACCGTCAAGCAGGCGTACACTTTTTGCTGCAAAATGGGATAGCGTTGCGCAAGCGCAGGATCGATCACGACCTGTTCCAAGCTAATCGTTAAAAGGCCGCCATCGATCTCCATGGCGTGAAAGGCATTGGTACACAGATTGACAAGCACCTGGTGCAATTGGGCCGCATCGGCCAACACCTGCTGACAAGTCGGGTCGATCGATTGGCGGATCTCAATGGTTGCGGGCAGCGTGGGGCGCATGAGCTTGAGCGCTTCGTGGATCACATGCTGAAGATAGAGTGGGCGACGTTGCTGTTCATGTTGACGGCTAAAGGTCAAAATCTGGCCCACCAACGCCCGTGCCCGCTGCGCGCTCTTGAGGATCTGTTGTAAATTGTTTTGCAGCGGATCGGTTGCCGGCAGCTTGCTCGCCACCAACTCAGTATAGCCCATAATCGGGGTAAGAATATTGTTAAACTCATGGGCAATGCCGCCGGCCAGCGTCCCGATGGTTTCCAGCCGTTGGCTTTGGTTGAGGTGGCGCTCCAATTCCAGCTCATGACTGATGTCGCGAGCGATCTGGCAGTAATTGATGATACGCCCCTCTGCATCGTGGATGGGAAAGAGCGTCATATCGGCGTGATAGCTACTGCCATCTTTGCGCTGTGCAATGCTGCGACCATTCCATGTTTCGTTCTGTTGTACGGTCCCCCACGGCGTACGTTGCGCAGTGTCCATAACTTCATGCTGCTGCAGCAGCGGCAATTGTTGCCCTACCAGCTCTTCAACCGGGTAGCCGCTCATGGCCACATAGGCAGGGTTGACATACTCGATGGTGCCTGCCAAATCGGTGATCACAATGGCCTCACCCGCCTGGTGCACCACTGCCGCTAGCAGCCGGTTTGCTGCCTCACTCCTTTGCAACGCGGCTTCGGCCTGTTTCCGTTCGGTGATGTCGCGCGCAATACTGAGGGTGACTTCCCTGCCCTGGTAAGTCACCCTGGTTGATTGAATTTCGACGGGGATACGCTCACCATCTTTGCGGATATGCGTAGTCTCAAAGATCCGAATACGATTTTGGGCAAGGCTGCTTTGGCCTTGCTTGATCATCGCCTCGGTGATATTGGCATCGATATCTCTTGGCCCCATGGTCAACAGTTCTTCACGGCTATAGTGTAAGAGTTCGCTGGCGGTACGGTTGACATCAATGAATTTGCCATCCCCGTCAACCACCCAGACCGTTTCTTTCATGCCATCAATCAACGCACGGTAAGACGCCTCACTCTGCACCAAGGCGTCTTCGGCTATTTTGCGCGCGGTAATATCCTGAATCGTCCCAAAAAGTTCGACAGGACGCCCCTCCCCATCAACCCGTAACTGCCCCAACCCATGCACCCACCCAATCTGGCCAGATTTGCCATGCATGATTTGGTATTCTTTATCAAAGTGCTGGCGCTGTTGAATCAACGTTGCGAGGTATGCTGCCATCATGGACCGTTGCGCCGGGTGAACAACGGCAAGCCAATCTGCTGCATTGGCCGGACGATCGGCCTCAATCCCTAACATGTCGTGCAATGAGGCAGAAAAATCGATGTTATCATGTACAATGTCGTATGAATAATAACCCAGTTTGGCCACGCGTTGCACTTCGGCAAGCCTTGCTTCATAGGCGTGCAGCGCCGCTGTCAACTGTATGTGCGTAAGCCGCGGCTGGCCGCGGCTTGCCCCGTCGGCGTGCGTTTCGGCAACGGCTGGGGACGCCACCGCAGCGGCTACGGCACTGTCATCAGGGGCAGGTTCCTCAAGTCGCGCCAAGTGTGCCCGCAATTCCTGCACTTCAGCAATCAGTTGGGCTTTACTCTTATCGACATCATTCATGTAACTGCTCCTGCCAGAGCGCAGCCCCCATCGGCGCGGGCTGTGATGCTGGTCAGTGGATCTGGAGAGTTTTTGCGCGCAGTTAGCCTAGAAACTACTGGCGCATTGACCGGATGTAGTTGTTGCACTAAGTGATTAGCATACTACAGATAACACCGGGGAAGAAATATAGTTACAAGTAGCGGATGCATTTCACTTTGGGGACGTGTTTCTGCTACCACTTGTGTGCGTCGCCCCGATCGCGTACGACCAGCGCGACGCACACACCTCATGCCTCACCCATCATCCGCCGTTCAAATTCAGTGCGGAAGTAGTGAATTACCCGTTCATATTCAGCCTGCAGTGCAGCCGCTTTGGTGAGAATCAGCGGCAGATCATTGCGGTAACAGAGCTCTTCCAGTTCAGTCGCCAGGGCCGCAAAATGGAGCGCGCCGATTTGCCCTGACCCAGAGCGCAGCGTATGCACAGCATGTTGAATGCTGCCCATATTCTGCGTCGTCACACCACTTTTGAATTCGTCCATCAGGATCGGTGTCCCTTCCAGATAGAGGCGGATCAACTCGGTGACCATTGCCTGTCCACCCTCTCCCATCATCTCGGTGAATTCTTGCAGCACCTTAGCATCAACGGGTCCGCTGTATTCGCTGCTGACCAAAGCAGGAGCTGGGCTGGTCACAGCGGGCGCAGTGTTAACGGCCAACTCATCTGCTGCGCGCTTGCTTGCCTGTACACGCTGGAGGGCCGCAGTAAGCTCACTTATGCGGATTGGTTTGCTGAGATAATCATTCATCCCCGCGTCGAGACAGCGTTTACGATCTTCATACATTGCGTTGGCGGTCATCGCAATGATATAAGGCGGCACAGCCGCATCCAGACGGTCACGCAGCGCTTTGGTCGCCGTGATGCCATCCATCTCCGGCATATTAATATCCATCAAAATCAGATCATAGGGTTGGCGTTCAACGGCGGCCAATACTTCTAAGCCATTACCGGCAATATCGGCCCGATACCCATGTTTAGCCAGAAAACCAAGGGCAACGCGTTGATTGACGAGGTTGTCTTCCGCCAACAAGATCCGTAGCGGATATTCATTGGTTGCCTCCACCTTGGGTTTGCGCGGGGTTGCGGCCCGCAACTGGTCGACCATTTTGCCATAAATCACCGTAACTAGCGCGTCATGCAGTTGGGAAGAATGGATTGGTTTGGTTACTGTCGTCAGCCGCTCGCGCAGCAGTTGCTCCGGCAACCGTTCACCAAGGGTCGTCAATATCACCATTGGCAAGGTAGGATAGCGCTGCAACAGGGTAGTGGCAGTATTTTCACTAGCAGTTACGACTGCATGATCAATGATCAGTGCATCAAACTGGTTGAACAACAGGCGCGACTGGGCATGCGCCAGGGTGGTTACGGTGGTTAAGGTAACTGCCCACGATTGTAGATGCTGCGTAACCAGACGCTTCATCGTTTCATTTTTAGCCACCACAAGGACGCGTTTGTCGCTCAGCCGGCCTAGATTAATGCCGTCATAGAGCCGCGCAGGGCCTTCGCCACCGCGAGCCGTACGTTTGGGGGCAAAGACACTTTGCGTTTGGATGCCATCATGATAGGCCAAAATCGTAAAATAGAAGATCGAGCCAAGGCCTACGCTACTTTCAACCCACATGGTGCCACCCATGGCTTCCGCCAGGCGCTTACTAATCGCTAGCCCCAGGCCAGTCCCGCCAAAGCGGCGTGCAATCGTGGCATCAACCTGGCTAAAGGAGTGAAAGAGGGCATCGATCCGTTCTGCGGGGATACCGATCCCTGTATCTTGCACCGCAAATTGAATAATCGAGGAAACTGCGCCCGCCTTTTTTGTAGAGACCGTCACCGTAACTTCCCCTTGTTCCGTAAACTTGACGGCGTTGCTCATCAGGTTCGTGAGGATCTGGCGTACGCGGGTCACATCTTGGCGCAGTTGCAGCGGTACCGTATCATCGATAAAGTAAGCCAGGGTCAGATTTTTGGCAGTTGCTTGGGAAGCGACGAGATCCAGGGTCTCCTCAATCATTGTGCGCAGCGCAAAATTGGTCTCTTCCAGTTCCAGTTTATCAGCTTCGATCTTCGAATAATCGAGAATCTGATTGATGATTGCCAGTAGGGCATCGCCACTGGCACGAATGGTATTAACCAACGTTTGCTGCTCTTCGTCCAGTGCAGTGTCCAACAAGAGACTGGTCATGCCCAGCACACCATTCATCGGTGTGCGCAATTCGTGGGTCATGTTGGAGAGGAAAAGACTTTTTGTGCGGCTGGCGACTTCGGCGGCCTCTTTGGCATGGCGTAACTCTTCCTCAAATTGTTTACGCTCGGTGATGAGGCGAATGACGCCAATCAGAATTTTCTGGTCGCTAGCCAGTTGATATGCTACTTTTTTTGTCAAGAAGAAGAGACTACGGCCGGCTAGATCGGTCAATCTTTCTTCAAATTCGGCGGCATCGCCTTGGGCAAAGACCTGATCTTCCTGCTGCTCAAAGAGCAGCGCTTGTTCCGGCGGAAAGAAGTCTTGATCACTTCTGCCCAGTAATTCATCAACTGTGCGGCCCATTAATTGACAGTAAGCTTCATTGACCTGCAGAAAACGGTGCGACTCATCTTTGACAAAGAGGGGATCTGGTACCGCGTTGAGCACAGAAATCAGATATTCGGTGGCATCGCGCAATTGCAGCTCAATGTTTCTGCGCTCTGTAATATTAACGACGCTAACGACTAAGATTTGTTCACCAGTGGGCAGTTGACAAACTTTCTTCCGTTCTAATAAATAAAGGGGGTCACCAGCCCTGGTCGTGAGTGCCAACTCGTCCTCACTCTCGCCGCCGCGCGCAAACAGCTCATCCTCTAGCTGATCGATATAAGCTGCGGACTCTGCTGGGAGTACGTCATGCGCGGTCAACCCGATGAGATCTGCAGGCAGCGTCTTGTCCGCGTGACGGAACGCTTCATTGGCGAGAAGATAACGATGGTCCCGATCTTTAACAAACAGCGGCACAGGGACAGCTTCGATCACCGCGGTCAAAAAGTCAATGGTCGCACGCTGTTGCGCTACCACGCATTTTTGTGCAGTAACCTCCCGGATTAGAAAAAGGGTGGCCGGTTTTCCGCGGTAGGATAGATTGCTCGGGCTAACTTCCAGTTCGACTCGCTCACCTTGACGGTTGAGCAGCGTAACACAATCGGCGTCGGGCAAATGTTCGCCTACCCCATGCTGTGGGGACCATTCGGCACATGGAGGACGTTGCGCTAGCACCAGATAGTGGTCAAGGCGGGCACCAAGCAATTGTTCCACTGAATCGCCGGTAATGGCTGCCATACAGGGGTTGGCATAGTGAATCAACCCATCTTGAACAATCAAGACCCCATCGGTCATGCGCTCTAAAATTGTCTGATATTGTTCTGTGTGTAGATATGCCTTGGCATGCACGCGCCGGTGATTAATGGCGACGGCGATAATGGCCATAATACAGAGCATGGCCAGGAACTGTTCCGCTAAAGAGGGCGTACCAAAGGCAAGGCGCAGCAACGCGCTGGCAAAGACCAAATCAATTTGTTTGATCAAGTAGAAGAAAATCGTGCTGTACATCCAACCCATGATTCGGCCTTTATTGGGAATCTAACAAAATTCTGACAAGTCGTTCATTCTCCAGTCTACAATAGAGTTGGTTGATTTGATATGGGACTTTTGCATGATTATCATTACGCCGCAGTACTACCTACGCTTAATGGTTGCTATCATCAGCGCGTTGGGTCAGATAGTGAGCATAGAGAATCGGGATGGCGGTGAGGGTGACAACGAGGAAGGCAACCACGTTGGTTACCGGGCGGTCGCGCGGGCGGGTGAGTTGGCTGAAGATCCAGATTGGCAGGGTGGCCTGTTGGCCGGCGGTAAAGGTGGTGACAATCACTTCGTCAAAGGAGAGGGCAAAGGCCAACATGCCACCGGCAAGGAGCGCGGTGCCAATGTTAGGGAGGATCACATAACGAAAAGTCTGGAAGCCATCGGCCCCCAGATCCATTGACGCTTCGATCAAGCTGTGGCCGGTGCGCCGGAAGCGGGCCAGGACATTGTTGTAGACGACGACCACACAAAAGGTGGCATGACCAATCAGGATCGTCCAGAAGCTAAAACGAAGGTCGATTAACCCCATCATTGAACGTAAAGCGATGCCGGTGACAATGCCGGGCAAGGCCAGCGGCAAGACCAGCAGCAATGAAATCGCCTCGCGGCCAAAGAAACGACTGCGCCAGACCGCCGCCGCCGCCAATGTCCCCAAGATCAGCGCCACCCCGGTGGCCAAAAGCGCCACCCGCACCGAAAGCGAGAGCGCGGCCCACAGATCCGGTCGCGCCCAGGCCACCTCAAACCACTTGGTCGTCAACCCTGGTGGGGGGAAGGTAAAGGCGGCTTCGTCAGTCGTGAAGGCATAGAGCATGACCACGGCAAAGGGGCCGTGTAAAAAGAGCAAGACTCCTAAGGCTGAGAGCAGCAGCCCGGGCGGCGTGCGTACGGTTATGGGTTTAGAGGGCATCGAACGCTCCTAACTTGCGTGCTACCGTCAAATAGATCGCCATAATCAGCACCGGAATTGTCGTAAACGCCGCCGCCAGCGGAATGTTGCCCGACGTGCCTTGATAGCTATAGACCGCCATGCCGATAAAGGGATTCGAGTTGCCGATCACTGAGGGGATGATATAGTCACCCAACGTGAGCGAAAAGGTAAAGATCGAGCCGGCCACAATGCCGGGGAAGATCAAGGGCAGAATCACATAACGCAAGGTCGTGCCCGGTCGCGCGCCCAGGTCACTGGACGCTTCCAGCAGCGCTTTCGGCACCCGCTCCAACGCGGCGACAATTGGCAGCACCATGTAGGGCAGCCAGATATAGGTAAAAACGATAAACAGGCCCAACGCCGACACGGAAAGTGATGGCCCCCCGATCAGCGGCAAATCCAAGATCCAGTCAAGCACACCATGTAGCCCTAGTTGCGTAAAGAACCAGGTGACAATCCCCTCTTTGGCCAGGATTAACTTCCACGAGTAGACCCGAATGATATAGGAAGACCAGAGCGGCAGCAACACCGCCAGATAGAGGATACCCTTGAGGCGCGGCGGGGCATAGCGCACACTGTAATAGGCCAGCGGAAAGGCCAAAAGTGCGCTAGCCAGGGTCACCGCCGCCGCCATCAGCAGCGTGCGCCCGGCAATCGTCAGATGGGAAGCGGTCAGCAGATTACGATAGGTAGACAAGCCAAATTCACGCACCACCTGCCCAGTGAAACCATCCAGGTGAAAGAAGGATTGGATCAGCAACGCCACCAGCGCGCCGATATAGAAGATCAGCATGTAGAGCAGCGGCGGCGCGAGTAGCAGCAGCAGGAGCAGCCACGGGCGGTTATAGAGCGTGGTGGAGAGACGCCGCCAGGGGGATGGGTGGGGTGAAGAAGAAATGGCCATACGTCAATTCCTTATCAGTCAGCCAAGCAGGTCAACCGGTCCAGCTGGTCAAATCACTATCAATCTGCTTTAGATCAAAGAGTTGCATGTCAACAGATCGCCAGTTACTGCCCGCCGGCTGGATGCGCTTCAGTTCTTGTGCATAGTGGTGGGCAGGTTCACTCCAACCGGCGCGCGCAAAAGCCACATAAAGAATCCGCCATTGGCCTTGCTTCGGGACAATTTCGGCGCTCTTACTGACCAGATCGACCAGAACGTTACGCCCCATCAGTTGTGGCCCCCACTTACATTCGCCAAGCACTAAGGTCTTTTCCATCGTGTTGATACCAACGACATCAACCTGCGCATTTGCGGTCCAAACACTGCCGACCTGATCAACCGACATTGGTAATTCGCCTTTAGCACTGGCACGTAACACCCATTCACGGCAAAGCTCTTCCCAGGTATACGTACCGATAAAATCACGTAGATGGCGTTTGATCTCATCCAACGCTTGATCCTGAATGCCTAAAGCCAGTTGCGCTTGGCGATTGATCAAAAAGCGGTAGTAGAAGCGCAAGTAGGGATCAATAATATGGTAGCGCCCCAGCCGTGAACGTTCCGATTGCGTCACTGGCACGCGCCGTTCAACAAAGCCGGCATCTTGCAGAATGCTCAAATATTGGGAGATATGGCTTTGTGCTAAGCCAGTAAAAGCCGCAATCTCCTTCTGTGTACGCGCATTATTGGCAATAGCCCGTAGCACCCCAACATAATTATGCGGTTCGCTTAAAAAATCTTGCAACAGTAAGCGTGGCTCTGCTTGCATCAAATTGTTGGGCGTTAACAATTCGCGGCGGATATTGTCAGAAATTGTTTGCGTTGCGTTGAGGCGTTCCCAATAGGCTGGAATCCCACCCCAGATCGCATAAATGGCAACGCGCTCATCCGCATCATAGTCGGGGAAATAGGTCGATGTCATGCCAAAGGGTAATGGTTGCAAGCGCAACTGGGCTGTGGCCCGGCCATAAAGTGGCGCTTGATAGGCCAACAGGTGACGTTGCATCATCCCCAGGTGCGAACCACAGAGCACAAGGTCAAGATTGGTGCTGCTGAGCAGATGATCCCAGAGATTCTGCAACTTGCCGGCGATGCTGGGATCAACTTCTAGCAGATAGGTAAATTCATCGACAAAGAGCGCCAGCCGCTCTGCTTTAGCCAGTACGGCAACTTGCTGCCAGGCTTGTTCCCACGTGGTAAAGGCAAAATCCGGGGGCGCAGGCAAGGTTGGATTGGCAAAGTTGTAAATTGCTTGCGAGAAGGAACGTAACTGATCCAGCGCCGAAGAGGGTTCTGCCACCCAATAGAGAGCGCGGCGATCTGCTTGTTGCACCCAATAGGTCAGCAACCGTGTTTTACCGACCCGGCGGCGGCCATAGAGAATGAGTAGCGTGGCTTTATCACGCGCCCACAGTTCATCCAGCAGCTTCAATTCGGTTATGCGCCCGACAAATTCTCTACTCATATGGATTATACGCGAACTTTATCATAATGTTGACGTATAATAAGCATTTTTCAGCAGAATGTCAAACTAATTCATTAGCTTGACTCTTCATACCTATGTTATTTATGCTTGTGTCGGGCGAATCTTATTCCCTATCGAGCGTAGCACACGGAGTTTGATGGTAGGCGCTTTCGTAAAGGTGAAATCTCGATAGGAAAATAGCCAGTCCTGGCTTTCTGTAGCGCGTATATCAGGCCATGGGATTAACAACGGGGGATGCCCCATACGAAAGAAAGGAAACACAGCCAAGTACAAACCAGCATCATTTGTGCCAAGGGTTAAACAACTTTTATAGTTTACTACCCCTAAACGTCCACTTTGAAACTGCCACTTATTACCGGTGAAATCGGTTGGAGATCGATAATGCTCTGCCAGGCGTGACCAACCGCCGATCGTAGACAGCAGCAAGCAAACCATCACCCACAAACCAATAAAAAAGATTGGAAACAGAAAAGGAATGATGTACTCCAATTGCATATAATCTCCAAATTTAACGGCGTGCACTCCTTAATGCTGATAGCTTTGGAGTCGCCGCCCCCAAGTCTCGTAAATCCCCTTCCAGCGGCTAAAATCGGTGCGCGTTTCATCATATTCATCAAAGCGTTCCAATTTTCCAGCCACCAACGCTTGATAAAAATCTTTGCTCAGGATGCCATACTTTTCTTCGTATAAGGTCAAACGCCGCTCGATCAATTTCATTTCAATGACTATACTCAAATCAGAATGAGACCCCTAGTTTCGGTCAGCGTGCGTCGCACTGACCAAAGAATCTAGCGGACTGGAAACAGTTGGCGGTCAGTGCGACGCACGCGATCCCGTTAGCCAGCAAAACTCCGGTTCTCAACTTGACTTCAGTATAGCTCATGTAATTCCATCGGATTTTCTCTCCTACAACTCAACTACGGGTGGATTACTCACCACTCTATAGTCTAAATGATGATGCACTATTGCGAAAAAGTTGGCAAAGACCCCATATGCGACTTTTCATCCTTCTCAACCCAACCGCTGATTCGCCCCCACCGGCCACATTAACCTGACCTGTGCCCCTACTTGCCAGCCCCCACTCGTCGCCACCTCATCATTCTGGCGCACGACGATCAACTCATTGCCCTGTGCCACTTTGATAGTGTAACGGGTCAGCGATCCCAAATAAGTGACCGCCTGCAGCGTGCCGACCACTGTACACTGTCCACTGCCGATACTACTAGCGGGCGGCAAAAGCCGGATCTTCTCCGGGCGCACGGCAAAGGGGGCGGGACTGCCGGTGAGCGCCTGCGCCAGCGCGCCTTCCACCACATTCGAGGTACCCATAAAGGTGGCGACAAAGCGGGTTTGCGGTTTTTCGTAGAGGTCGGTGGGCGTACCGAGCTGTTCGATCTTACCGTGGTTGAAGATGGCGATACGGTCGCTCATGGTCAACGCCTCTTCCTGGTCGTGGGTGACAAAGATAAAGGTGATGCCGACCGCGTGTTGGATCGTCTTGAGTTCGACCTGCATCTCCTGGCGCAATTTCAGATCGAGCGCGCCGAGCGGTTCGTCGAGCAGCAGGACGCGCGGGTGGTTGATCAGCGCCCTTGCCAGAGCCACGCGCTGTTGTTGACCGCCAGAGAGTTGCGACGGTTTACGTTTGGCGATCCCCGGCAGGCGCACCAATTCCAACATCTCCGCCACGCGTTTTTCGCGTTCGGCCTTGGCCACTTTGCGGACCATCAGGCTGTAGGCGATATTCTCGCCGACGGTCAGATGAGGGAAAAGGGCGTAATTCTGAAAGACGGTGTTAACTTCGCGTTCGTAGGGGGGTAAACGACTTACCTCCTGGCCGTGGAGATAGATCTGGCCGGCGGAGGGCTGTTCAAAGCCGGCGATCAGACGCAGGCAGGTCGTCTTGCCCGAACCCGAAGGGCCGAGCATGGTGAAGAACTCGCCGTCGGCGATGCGCAGACTGACATCATCGACGGCGCGCACTTCACTGAAATGGCGGCTCACGTTGCGAAACTCAACAGCAGGGGTGTCGGTCATGCGTGCGCCACCATCACATGTTTGGTAATCTGATAATCGCCCACCGCCTCGGCCGAGAGATCCTTGCCAAAGCCCGACTGTTTAAAGCCGCCATGGGGCGTTTCCGAAGTGAGCGGAATATGGTCGTTGATCCAGACGGTACCAAATTCGAGCGCCGATGAGAGGCGCATGGCACGGCCAATGTCACGGGTAAAGACCGACGCCGCCAGGCCATAGAGCACATCGTTACCCAAGCGCAAAGCTTCGGTCTCATCCTTAAAGGGGGTGATCGTCAGCACTGGACCGAAGATCTCCGACTGAATAATCTCCGATTTTTGGTCGGCATCAACAATCACCGTTGGCTCGAAGAAGTAACCCTGGTCAAAACCCTTCGGTCGGCCGCCGCCACTGACGATGCGTGCGCCACTCGCGGTGGCCCGCGCCAGAAATCCTTCGACCCGTTCGCGCTGCACGCCGGAGATAAACGGTCCCATCGCCGTATCGTCGGCAAAGGGTGCGCCGATCTTCACCCCGCGCATCGCCTCGACGACCGCTTCGAGCACGTCGTTGTATTTGCTCTGCTCGACATAAACGCGCGTCGCCGCCGTACAATCCTGCCCGGTGTTAAAAGTAGCCCCAAGGGTCGCTTTGCCGGCAAACACATCAACATCGGCATCATCAAAAATAATCAACGGGGCTTTGCCGCCCAGTTCCAGATGCACCCGTTTGAGCGTATCGGCGGCGGTCTTCATAATCGTCTTGCCCGTGCGCGTCGAACCGGTCAGGCTGATCATGCGCAGATCGGGATGTTCGACCAGCGCTTGGCCGGTCTCGTTGCCGCCGGTGATCACATTGAAGACCCCCGGCGGAAGCCCTGCTTCGGCAGCCAATTCGGCTAGCATTAGTGTAGTCAAAGGGGTGGTCGGCGCAGGCTTGAGCACGGTGGTGCAGCCCGCAGCCAACGCCGGCCCGATCTTCCAGACCGCCATCATCAACGGGTAATTCCAGGGGGCAATCTGGCCGACCGGCCCCACCGGCTCGCGGCGAAAGATCGAGGTGTAGCCGCGCATAAACTCGCCCGCATGGGAACCGTGGGTATCGCGCGCCGCGGCGGCAAAGAAGCGCAGATTATCGACGGCAAAGGGCAGATCTGCGCCCAAGCTGCCCATGGCATAGGGTTTACCTGTATTTTCCGATTCGACGCGCGCAAAGTCCGCGGCCCGATCCTGCAACAGATCGGCCAGCTTCCAGATCACCAGCGACCGTTCCGCTGGCGTTTGTTTAGACCAACGCCCATCATTGAAGGCGGTAACCGCGGCTTGCACCGCGCGATCCACATCGCCGCGCCCCGCATTGACCACTTCAGCAATCGTTGCCCCAGTCGCCGGATTTTCCACACCCATCGCCGACCCATCCAGGCTAGCGGTCCACGCCCCGTCGATCCATAATTTGTGACTCATGTTTTGCTCCTCTAGCTATGGCCGGATGACAAGGTGACAAGGTGACATGATGGTTACACTGCGTCACATTGTCATCCTGTGATACTGTTGCACTATCTTACAACGGGATTCAAATCCCGGCCTGACAACGAGAAGCCGCCTCAGCGGCTAGGATCGTTTTTTCAGCCGCTGAGGCGGCTTCTCGCTGTTAGCAAGGGGTTTTAACCCCATTTCGTAAGATAGTGCAACAGTATCATCCGGTCACCTTGTCATCTTGTCTGCTACTGCCCGCCCATAATCGCCACGTAACTCGTCACCCACTCCGCATAGGGGACGCAGGCACCGCCGCTGCCGCCACAGTCAGCGGTCGGCGTCTTCCAGAAGCTGATCTGGTCGAAGTTATCGAAGCCATTGGTCGTGCAACCTTCCGCGCCCAGCAATTCGTTGCCTTCGCAGGCGGCGGGGACCGAGGGCACTGAGCCAAACCAGGCGGCGAGATCACCTTGCAACTTGGGGTTGAGCGAGTGGTTGAGCCACATATAGGCGCAATTGGGGTGGGCAGCATCGACATGCATCATCGTGGTGTCGGCCCAGCCGGTCGCACCTTCTTCAGGGATCACGCTGGCAATCGGTTCGCCATTGGCGACGAGAATGTTGACCTGGAAGGGCCACGAACCAGAAGCGACCACCCCTTCATTCGTAAAGTCATCGATCTGGACAAACGCATCATGCCAGTAGCGGCCAACCAGTTCGCGCTGGCCTTGTAGCAGTGCGACCGCGGCATCAAATTGTGCCTGGGTCAGGGCATAGGGGTCATCAATCCCAAGGTCGGGTTGGTGGGCCTTAAGATAGAGCGCCGCGTCAGCAATGTAGATGGGGCCATCAAAGGCTTGCACACGCCCTTTGTTCGATTCGCCATCGGGCAGGGTCGTCTCTGCAAAGACGACACTCCAACTGGTGGGTGCCGCATCGCCGAAGGTTTCGGTGTTGTACATGAGCACATTGGAGCCCCACTGGTAGGGGACGCCATAATGTTTACCGTCCACCGTGTGCCAAGGGGCGTCTTGCAAGCGCTCGTCAATCGTATCAAAGTCAGTGATCAGGTCGGTGTTGATCTCCTGGATCTTGCCGCCCAGGATCAGGCGTAGGCTGGCATCACCAGAAGCGGTTACCAGATCAAAACCGCCCTCATTCATCAGTGCGACCATCTCATCCGAGGTTGCCGCCACCTTCACGGTGACAGCGCAGCCGGTTTCCGCCTCAAATTCGGTCACCCAGTCATAAGCGGGGTCGGTCTCGCCGCGCTCAATGTAGCCGGCCCAGGCCACAATCGAGACTTCGCCTTCCCCTGCGCCGATCTCCTGCAGCAGCGCAGAGGTCTCTACCGCCGCGTCCTCGGCGGCAGCCGGTGCCGCCGCTGGTGTTTGTGGGGCAGGGCAAGCAGTCAACAAGAGCGCCAAAACGAGCAAGAATGGGATAAAGCGGGTCACGAACCGTTTCTCTTTCATGGTTGTTTCTCCGGAAAATGGGTTGATCAGGTTGATTGCGCCGCCAGGAGGTCAGCGCGATTGGTAGAACCACTTACGGCCCTCATCGCCGGGAGCGGAATGAGAGCAAATGAAAGTAGGACAAATGTTACTAGCTGTTGCAGAAGCGAGAAGATAGCCGGCAAGTTTGGTGGGGTACAACGTTACCGCAGGTGTTGAGCTATTTTATAGAATTTACGGGAAATTGTAAAAAGCGGCTTTACGCCTGATCTACTTTGGCGCAACTTTGTGCTGCTTGCAACTTGCGGCCGGCTTAGCCGTAGAGATGATCAGTTATTATCGTTTACTGGAAGATTATATAACCAAGGAGAAGAAAAATGGCTGGTTTACTCGTAACCTGGCTGGTGACAGCGGTAAGTCTGTTTATTATCGCGCAATTAAACATTGCGATTGAGATTAAGTCGTTTAGCACAGCGTTGTGGGCGGCGGTAGTCTTCGGTTTGATCAATGGGATCTTGGGGCCGATTGCGCAATTTTTGGCCTTTCCACTCACACTGTTGACATTGGGCTTGTTCGCGCTGGTAGTCAATGCCCTGCTCTTTGGGCTGGCCGCGTCCCTGGTGGATGGCTTCCGCCTTAAGAATGGCTTTATCAGCGCGCTGATCGGCTCGATCCTCTTGTCGATTTTGAGTGCGATCATTTTCTGGATTCTATAAGGTTGCGCGCCATTCGCCAGCCGGCTGGGTGCAGGTTCGTCGCATCGATATAGAGAGGTACACGACATTCTTTTATCGCCCGATGGTATACCATCGGGCGATAAAAGAATGTCGTATCAGTTATAGAGACAACAAAGAAAGATTCGTGAATGACTATGCAGCGCATACCGCTTTCCGTCCTTGATCTGGCGATTGTCAGTGAAAATGGCACCAGCGCCACAGCACTGGCCGAGACAACCAAGTTGGCACAACAGGCGGAAGCGCTTGGCTACACCCGCATTTGGGTGGCCGAACATCACAACATGCCCTCAGTTGCCAGTACCAATCCAGCAGTGCTGATCGCGCATCTGGCCGCGTCGACCAGCAAGATCAAGGTTGGGTCAGGTGGGGTCATGCTCCCAAATTACCCATCTTTAGTTGTCGCGGAACAATTCGCGATGTTAGAAGCGTTGCACCCTGGCCGCATTAACCTCGGGATTGGCCGCGCCCCCGGCACCGATCCAGCCACCGCTGCGGCGCTCCGCCGTTCGCCGACCTCGCTCAGCGTTGATGAGTTTCCACGCTATCTGCTCGATCTCATGGGCTTACTGGGTGACCGGCGTGGCAACGAAGGGCTGTGGACCCGCTTTTCTGCCACGCCGGTGGCCGAGTCAACGCCGGAGATTGTGCTGCTCGGCTCCAGTGGCTACAGCGCCCAGTTGGCGGGGCAACTTGGCCTACCCTTCGCCTTTGCCCACCATTTTGATACCGGCGGCACCTTGCAGGCGCTGGCGCTCTATCACCAGAACTTTACCCCATCGGTCGTCTTGCAAGAGCCCTATGCGATTGTCACGGCCAATGTGTTGACTGCGGCCACCGAAGAAGAAGCGAATTGGCTGGCAGCCTCGGGCCAGTTGATGACCTATGCGATCCGCAGCGGTCGTTTCATTCCCTTGTTACCGCCCGAACGTGCAAATGCCCATCCAGACTTACCCATTGCGCGCCAGATGCCGACCAACCGCATTATCGGCACACCGGAAAGCGTGGTTGCCGCTTTGGACGAACTGGTTGACGTCACCGTGGCGAACGAATTGATGGTCTTTAGCGCCGCCTATGGCGTTGAGAATCGGGTGCGCAGCCTGGAATTGCTGGCCCAAGCCTGGCATAAGCAAGAATAGGCTACTAGCCGCCTGTGCCAAGCCGCCACCCTTTACAAAGCTAAATCAACCCCTCCCTAACCCTCCCCTGCTAAGGGAGGGAATAGTTGACGAGGTGCCCCTTCCTTCCCTTACCAGGGGGACGGGTGCCTGGTGGGGGTCGCGTGGCCGACTACCCCTAAATCAACCCCTCATGTTTGCCCACCGCATGGCGCGCATATTCGAATTGACCAAGATGAAATGGTTCGTGAAAGAGCATGTAGAAGCCAAAGCGCGCGCCCAAGGTGGTGGTTGTGCCATTCGGGCGCGTTACTTCTTGGGCGAACATGGCCGCGGTGGCGCCGCCCATGCATTCCAGCAGGTGAGGCAACTGGGCATCAAGCTGGGCGCGCAACGCGGTTAGCGTTGGCACATCCGCCTCAGGGGCCGTGATGGCCGTACTGCCGTTACCATAGCGGGCATGCAGTGCTTCGTCCAACTGCCGCGGCGCGCCGAGCATTTCGCAGGCAATATCGCGATAGACCAGCAGATGGCCCAGCAGCCAGTTGGCGCTATTGCCCCCCGCCGGCGAGACACAAGCTTCCTCATCACTGAGATCATCGACATGACGATGGATCAGGCCGGTGTTCATTTGTAGTTGGCCGATCAGTTGTTCGGTGGTAAAAGTCAACATATTGGTCCGTCTTCCTCACTTGGCAGCGTAGACAACCTATGCTACGATGCGTTGATTATTCATGCCACGAAAAAGCGTTCAGGCCCAAGGGTACGAACGCTTGCAAAGTAACCACTATTTATTTTCCATCACTTCATCAAAGCGAGCAAACTTATGAACGCACACGAACGTTACCTCTTTGACCTGCAAGGCTTTATTACCGTGCCGAATGCCCTCGATATGGGGCAATTGCGCACCCTGAATCAGCTTTTTGACCAACACATTGCCGAGGAGACGACGGCGGCGATCACGACCCATCGGTGGGGCAACATTCTGAGTTGGGGCGCGCCTTATCTTGATTTGATTGACAATCCCACCATCACGCCCTATTTGGACGAGTTATTGGGCAACCGTTTCCGCCTGGATCACGACTACGCTGATCTGATCCGCAGTGGCAAGGGACCGATCGGTACACGTTTGCATGGGGGCGGGTCCCCCTTTGATCCGTCGCAATATTATCATTTTCACAATGGGGAAATGCGCAACGGGTTGACCGTCGTCGCCTACAATTTGTGCGATGTCAACGAGGGTGACGGTGGCTTTGGCTGCGTGCCGGGTAGCCACAAGAGCAACCTTCCCTTTCCGGATGAGTGGAAGGAGTTAGAGCATTTTCAACCATTCATGCGCGCTGTCACCGGTCCGGCGGGCACGGCGATCATCTTCACCGAAGCGTTGACCCACGGCACCCTACCCTGGCGCGGTGCCGGCGAACGGCGCACTCTCTTCTACAAGTTCAGTCCCCATCCCATTTCGTGGTCAGCCCGCTATTATAATGCTAACAACTACGAGGGACTGAGCGAGCGACAACGGGCGATTCTAGAAGCGCCCAATGCGCGCTATCGGAATCGGTAACATCAACATAAAAAGCGAGACCGCCATTGCTGCGGTCTCGCTTTGTGAGAGAATCGATTAAGCGTACTTGCGGTCAGCCCATTTGAGATCTTATCCATGTGCGGACGCGACGAAGCCATTCTGTACGGCGCATACCTGGCTCGATTTCGAGAAACTCAGTGAGCGTTGCCCCAGTCGCTAGTGGAAAAAGGCTACTCTGCATCGCTTCCTGATAGCTGCTCGCTGCTAAACACCAAATCCGCACCGTTTCGCCATCGTAACGCCAGATTTCTTGGATCCCCAACGCCGCAAAGATGGGAAACTTGTTGAGTGATGGACTGGTGATATCAATTTCAATGATCAAGTCGGGCGCTGGATCAACCGTTAGATCGATCTCCAATTTGTTGCGCATCTCTGCCTCATTCGTGACGTAGAAGCAGCCGTCTGGTTCAAAACCTTTCTGTAGATCAGGACGCTGGAAAGTCGTTGAACCAAACGCGACGATATCCATCTCTAGCTCCTCAGCTAAAATGGAGACGAGGTGTGATAACACCCGTGACTTGCGTTCATGTTTGGCCGAGAGAACGATAATTTCTAACTTGCCTTGATCATAGCTGAAGTGCGTGCTACTATTACCATCGTGTTCTCGCAGCAAGCGCTCATAGGTTTCCCAACTGACGTTATAGAGGATAACCTGTTGCCCAGGATCACTGTGCCAACCCTGCCGTTCAACGGGCAATGCGGATTCCACTGTAGCACTCATTGCAAACTCCGATCAGATGTCGAACTTTCACAAGTTGGACCATCTTACCCCTTCACACTGCCGGCTGTCAACCCGGCGACCATAAACTTCTGACCATACATGTAGAAGATCACGACGGGGATCGAGATGATCAGCGAGGCCGCCATCAACATGCCCCAGGGATAGACATCGCCAAAGATCGTCTGCGCCAAGCCGACCGGCAAGGTCATCAGCCGTTCGCTGCTGATAAAGACAAAGGCGAAGAGGAATTCTTTCCAGGCATTGGTAAAGGCAAAGAGCGTGACGGCCAGCAGCGCCGGCGTGGCCAAGGGCAAGGTGATACGCAGGAACGCTTGCATCCGGGTCGCCCCATCGACCATCGCCGCATGTTCCAACTCTTCGGGGATGGCGCGATAGTAGCCCATGAGCAGCCAGGTGGCAAAGGGAATCATGCCGGTCGGATAGGTGAGGATCAGCGCCCAGCGCGTGTTGATCACGCCGAGATCAGCCAAAATCACATAGAGCGGAATAAACATCAGCGCGCCAGGCAGCAGATAGGTAATCAGCAGCACCGTGGTCATGCTTTGCGCACCCCAAAACTTAAGGCGGGCCAGGGCATAGCCACCCAACGCCGCAATAAAGACCGAGAGGGCCGTGGTCGTCACACTGATAATCGCTGAGTTTTGGAACCAGAGGAAGAAGGGCTGCTCAATAAAAAGCCGGTTGAACTGCTCCAACGTCCACGGTTGGGGCCAGAAGATGCCTTCGCGCTGCCCAATTTGCAGATTTCCCTTAAAGGCGGTGATCAAAATCCAGTAGAAGGGAAAGAGCACAAAGATCAGCATGAGCGTCAACGCAATCCCACGCATGATCCCACCGAAACGTTGATCCCGTTTATAGCTACGGCTGGTCTGGGCCGGCAGCAGACGGCCAATCAATTGGGCGACGACTACAATGGGGAAGGAAATGATACGGCCGATTAACCCCAGCATCCAGACAAACCCATCGATGACCCGATCCTGCCAGGCCGTGCCATCATCGTCGAGGGAAGCATCGCGACGCATATAGCGCGAGAGGATCAAAATAAAGAAGGCCAACACCGGCATCAAACTAAAGGCAATGGCCGTTCCCGGACCGTATTGCAGACTACGCGCCTTTTCATAGGCCATAATCGCATAGACTTTGGTCACATTGCCGGGGCCACCGCCGGTGAGCAGAAAGATCGTCTCGAAGCCATTGAAGGTCCAAATGGTAGAGAGCAGCGTCGCCACCGCGATCACATAGCGCAGGCCAGGCAGGGTAATACTAGTAAAGCGTTGCCAGGCATTGGCACCATCGATCTGCGAAGCTTCATAGAGTTCGGCATCAATCGACTGCAAACCCGCCAATATATTCACGGTAAAAAAGGGAATACCAGCCCAGACGTTGACGGCAATGACACTGATCATCGCCAGCTTTGGATCAGCCAGCCAAGCCAACGGCTGTGTGATCAGCCCTAAGCCCTGCAGGATCGGATTCAGCCCACCAAAGAGTGGGTCTAGAATAGAGCGCCAAGCCAAGGCTTGCACCACCGAGGGGATAATCCAGGGCAACAAAATTAGCCCAGTGAGCAGACCGCGCCCGCGTTTTTGTGAATGGAGCAAAAGCGCCGCACAGATGCCCAATACCAGTTTGCTGATAATCGACCCAGAGGTAAAGACAACCGTGTTTTTAACCGCCTGCAAGTAATAGCTGTCTTGATAGAGGCGAATATAATTGTCAAACCAGACAAATTGGGTTTCACGCGCCAGGGTGCGAATGGTCATGCTGGTGTAGAGGGCCTTAAAAAAGGGCCAGCCGATAAAAAGTGTCATCAAGATGACAATCGGGGCCATAAAGAGAAAGGCAATCTGCCAATCACGGCCAAAGATGCGCTGCATCGTCGGGCGACGTGGCGCGGACACAAAGGTGGTTCTTGGTAGCGACTCTGCGCGTTGGGCCATCGGGCAATTCCTCCTCAACACTACTCAAAATTAACAATTATCAGTAGACTGCAACGGCGCAGGCATGATCTGACGATCCTGCCGGGGATTTGGCAATCCCCTGGGAGCTGACGTTGCAGTCAATTGACAATTGTTAACGTTCCTAATCTTCCGGCTTACCAGCCGCCAGCCAACCTTGGAAATCTTCCTCAATTTCCGCTGGCCAAGCCCGGTCAATCTCACCAGGCGTGTAACGAGCTTGACGCAAGCGCAGGTGACCAAAGGCATCACGGCGCATAATATCCTCGCCCCGATCGACCACATTTTGGACCAAATGGGCCGGGATGAAGGTGACGCCCGTTGGCGTACCCAGGATCACATCGCCCGGCAGCACCGTCGCCTCGCCAATGCGGATTGGGATATTGATCCCAGCCAGGGTGACATCCTTAATTGCCGAGGGATGAAAACCACGGCAGAAGAAGGCCACATCATCCAGGTGACTGAGCCCGCGCTGATCGCGGATGCCACAGTCGAGCACCGCGCCGGCACGCGTCCGCGTCTTGACCGACGTGCCTAGATTGTCACCGATAAAGGTGCCATCTTTGATCTTGCCAAACATATCAACGACCATCACGTCGCCATTTTCCAGCGTGTCGATCACCCATGAATTTTGGCCACCGATGCGGCCATCCGCCTTGCCCTGCTCTTCAATCAGATCGTGCAGATCCGGGCGGTGCGGCAACATCATGGCGGTGACCGCGCGCCCGATCAAGACGCGCCCAGGGTGAATCTCCATCCAATTGCCTTCAAATTGTAGATTATAGCCATGCTTGCGTAAAACGCCCCACGCTTCCTCGGTGGAGATCGGCTTGAGCCGTTCCAGCAGATCATCGGCAACCCGTGGGCGGCCATTAGCGAAACGTTCCCCTTCATAATGGCGAGTCAACTCCATGATCAACTCGCGCGGTGCTTCAATATGCATGTCGTGCTTCTTTCCAGGTGGAGAGGGAGGTGGATGGGTAAATCGGTATATCAATAAATCGGTATATCGGTTGTGTACCGATTTACCGATTTATTGATATACCGATTTACCTGTTTACTTACTATTTACCCAAACGTCGCGCCCATTTCCTCACCGATCGAGCGCATGCGCCCTTCGGCATTGGCCACGGCATCCGCCGGGGAGACACCATTCGTAATCACTTCGAGAATCATATCGTTGAAGACCGCCTGCGCTTGGAGGGCGTCAAAGTAGGGATTCGGATCGGCTGGATCGGAAAGCCCCACAAAGTTACCCTGGCGTTGTTCAGCCATGCGCGCGAGATTCTCGTCTGCGGCAAACGCTTGGACCACCGGCTCCATGGTGAGGTAAGCCTCGTAACAAGGCAAGAAGAGGCCGGCGGAGGCCGACGAAATCGGCAAGAAGACATCAGGGTTGAGCATATGGAGGGCCAGTGCTTTGGCCTGTTCCGTGGCTTTGGCCCCGACGGGCACATACATCTGCCCATCACCACCACCACCAATCAGTTGCTCGCCCCGTGGCCCAACCGCCACATTGAGCACAACGGTGTCCTCAAAGATCGGATTGCCATCAGCCTTGGCTTTGGCATAGACACTACCGGCGTTAGAAGTATAAGCAATGTTACCGGCCAGATAGGCTTCATTGTTGCTCGAATCGGTCCAGGCCAAGATACCAGGTGGCAGCATTGGCGCATACTGTTCCGAGGTGTAAACGGCGGCCAGCCATTCCACTGCAGCCACTGCTTCCGGCGAGTTGAAGGTCAGTGCAGTCATATCGGCATTGGTGATCTGAACGCCCCAGTTCTGCAGAATATCCGTCACCGTACCTTGACCATCGCCGCCCTTGTTCACGGTGCGGCCCCAGCCATACAGCTCTTCGCTGGGGTTGGACAGTTCCAGACAGGCATCGCGGATGGCATCGAAGGTAGCCAGATCGGTCAGCGGATCAACGCCGATCCCTTCAAAAAGGCTGCGACGGGCAAACGCGCCACCACCGTTGTTGATATACGGCACCGCCCACCATTCGCTCTCAATCATGTTGTTGCGCGTATGGCCGGAGGAGGGTTGTCCATACAATTCAATTGCTTGCGCAACGGTATCGCTGACCGACTGGAGTGCTTCGTAGAAGTAGAGTTGCTGCGTGAGGCGCACATGGTAGATGAGGTCGGGCGGGTTACCGGCTTCGACGGCAGCGATTGTCTTTGGCACAAAATCCTGTGTTGCTTCGGCCGCAACAATCGTGGTTTCCACTTCGACATTGTTTTCGGCGGCCCACGCCTTAACGGCATCCGCAAAGATCGTTTCCATCTCCTGGAAATATTCAGCGCGGTGGGCGACGACCATCGAGGTGGGAGCGACGGCAGGGGCGGCGGCCCCTTCACTGGCGGCACCACCGGTTGGAGCAACAGGGGCAACACAAGCCGCCAAGGCGACCATGCTGGCGCTCACGCCCATCAATTTGAGGGCCTGGCGACGCGAAAGGGTTGCACGTACGTTCAAGTACTGCTCTGACATAACTCTCCTCCTATGAAATTGTGCTAATTCAATCCGATTGGATGATCAACGGCGGTAGCGTGCTGTTTCCATACAATAGGCCGGGGAACTTTGTTCTCGAGGCTAGCTTGCCAGCTTACGTTCAAATCCAGATAAGCTTAGCGTAAATAGCACATGAGAATTGTATAAACAGCCGGTATTGGGTCAGGTGCAACGGAAATGCGCTTGTTTTGAACCGGCAATTGTAACTTGGCTTACTAAAACAGGGAGTTGCTGGTTAAAACAGAGCACACGTCAAGTTATTGTAGAGCAAGATGGTGATTTCGTCAAAGTGAGCGGTCACACTTGTGTCAGGATCAGGACATCGCGTGCTTTGATCACTCGGTCAACCCCGTGGATTAATGCGTTGTAGGGCGGGTTGTTGTGGATCTGAATTTTGGCTTGTGTCTGCACCAAGGTTAGCATCTGGTCACGGGTAAAACGCGTCGTATCCCAAGCCAACGCGATCACCCCGCCGCGACGCAAACTGGCCAACCAACCAGGTAATGCGTCGACCAATAAAGTTTGCAACTGCCCCTGATGTTGCACCCCATAAGGCAGATCCGCCACAATCAAGTGCGGCTTAAAGCCCGGCAACAACGTTTGCGTTTGTCGTGTATCACCGCTGGCCATGATACATTCCTGGATCGGCCGCTCCCCCTTTTTGCCAATCGTACAGTGCCAGCGCAACCCCAAGCCTTTGAGTCGCTCCGGCTGCATTTTGTGGGAAATGCGTTCGTGTTGGAGATATTGCTCCAAAAAAGTGGCCGTCGAGCGCACATCTTCAGTTGCTTGATCAACCCCGCCAACTTTTTGCGCGCCGAGCATCAGGCCCACAAAAAGCGTTGTGCCGCCGCCCATCAGTGGATCGACAATCGAGAGGTTACCCCAGGGCTGATCGGCAAAGTCGCTGCTGAAACGCGCGATGTTACAGAGGAAATGGGTGAAGACCTCGTTGGTCTTACCGCGATAACGGCGCGTCGCCACGATATCTGGTGTTAGTACCGGTTGCCAGTCACTTTCGATGGGGCGCAACAGCGGGCCCTGTACTTCGCCGATGCGATCATAATGGATGAAGAACGCACTCGTCATCGCCAACATCCCCAGTTCGCGACGCTGATTGGCATCCGGCTCCTGGGGTAGCGTAAAGCGCACATAGTCCTGTCCACCCAACTGGAGTGACGCAAAGTTCGTGGCCTGCACACCAACGGGGCTCAGTTGTAGTTCCGGGATGGCAAGGGTACGAGCCAGATCGGCGTACTGGGTACTGCGTTGGGGTGCAACTTGG
This sequence comes from Caldilineaceae bacterium, assembly GCA_022842065.1. The sequence goes on along the minus strand of JALHQH010000014.1, from coordinate 20,931 downwards.
GCGAGAAGCGTGATTCTATCGCTCATATAACTCCTCACGCGTCCATGTGGTTGTGCCCTGCGTGCCTAGATCGGCTGGATGTTCAAGCCAAGCAAGATGGCGTGTACGTGCTTGTGCATAGCGATCCTCTGTTTCTACCAAGTCAATGAGCATTTGCGTCATCAAGCTTGATATAGATATCGCTTGTTCAATGGCGATTACTTCGGCTCTGCGCAAGACTGTTTTGGGAATTGTCAATGTCACATCCTGGCGTTCTATCATCATACGGTCCTAGATAAATGGGCTAGTACAGCGTTGGCGAAATTATGCTAGATCAGAGTTGTCATTCTGCGCCCAAGGGGCACCCGGCAGTACCGCCGAGGAATCTTCGCTTAGCCAGACCGAGATTCCTCACCAAAAAGCCGGTTCGGAATGACAATTCTGACGGTTTAGCCACGACGTGGCGGCTGAAGGTAGGCCAGCCTTTAAGGCTGGCGTCTGGTGCTCAAATAACTAGTACACCACGGCGCAAATAAGCCAACAATGTACTAGCGAGCAGATTTCAACAACTTCCGCTGTTGATAGACGGCCGCCGCCTCACGCACCAGCGCAGCGTTCTGCGCAGCGCCATAGGTCTGCTCCAGCCGATCCGCCAGCGCTTGCATCTCCGCCAATGTGGCGCGACCGGGCCGCATTGTCTCGTACATCATCAAGAGTTCTTCATTCGGCACTAGGGTCAACTCGGCGGCGCGCGTCAAATTCTCCGCCAATTGGGTAAAACCACTCTGCGCGGCCACCTGTGCTTGCGCCCGCAACGTTGCGCCACTAATACGCAGATCATCAGGCGACAACTGGGCCAACTGCTCCAGCCCAATCGCATCCGCCCGCCGCCCACTCACCGCGGTTAACGCCCCGGCATCATCCATCAGTGGGTAATGCACCCTATTACGATTCTGCTGCATCGAACACTCCTGAATTACGAATTACGCACCCTGGGGCACCCGACGAGTTACGTGTCTCGTGTCTCGCATCTCGTATCTAAACTTCCGGCTCCCAATCAAAGAACATCTCTGTTGGCGGCTCGTCCGTGATCGCCTCTGTCTCGCGACGGTGCAACAGGGCAGTCTTGACGATCAGCTTCAAGCGCGCCCAATTGTCGATCTTCACGCCAACCGGCTTGGTTGCTTCGCCCTTGGCATAACGGGCGGCGTTGCGGCCAATCGCCTCGTAGGTGGCCAGGGTCAAGCTAGGTGACTGGGGAAAAAGCTCCAGATTATTGAGCCGCGCCAACCCGCGTTTGTGAATCACCGTGGTGCCGCGCGATTGCAGACCGATGCCAATCCCCGAGCCGCTCAAACTTGAGGCAATTTCGCCAATTGCGGCGCAATCTGAAGTGTGATGGACTTTGACAATCCGCGCAATCAACCCCTCTTGTGCCACACCGGTGAGAATAGCGACGAGCACCGCTTCATGTTCCAGTTCACCGATGGTGCGGGTCAGATCCTTGTTAAAGGCAGGACCAACGGCGACGATCACTTCGTTGCGCGTGCCGGGCTTGGCTTGGTTCACTTCCACTAATTTGGCGGTTGGTTCACCAATCTGGGCGTCGATAAAATCGCGCGGCGACTTGACCTGACGAATCCGCTGCACCTCGGCCCAGCGTTCGCCGTCGAGCCGATAGCCGGTGCCAGGGCCGGTGTAGTCGTTGACATCGTTGATGCCACTGAGGACATGGAAATCTTTGTCAAAGATCGCCGCGGGCTGTAAATAGTCACCGGCGACGCGCTGTCGCCCCATCTCCAGAATGTTGCGCGCCGTTTTGGTAAAGCCCCGTTGCTGGAGCGCGCTAACCACGGTCAACATCGTCTGATCACCGGCCAGGAACTTGTCGGCGGCGGCGAGGTCGGCAATGAGGTCGCGATCCGGCATGTCATCGCTGCTGTGGCCGGTGGTGGCCGCATCCACCTCGGCATCGGTGATCGCAGAAAAGCCAAGTTCAGCATAGATCGCCTGGATCGCTTGCGCGCCTTCACGGCGAATGGTCAGCGCCTCTTCCTCGGTGACGGGGCGCAGACCGGCATCAACCTGCAGGTCGCGCTGGAGGACATTGTAGTCGTCAAAATCTTCGGCATCATAGTTACCACCGCCAAAGAGGTTGTCACGCTTGGGCACCGCGCTGTAGCCGGAGTGGATAAAATCCGTGCCAGGGATAAATTGACACATAAGTTTGGCGGTCTTGCGGATCGCCGAGTGGGAGGCCAGCGCATCATTGCCGGACGCACATTCGAGTCCTAGCATCGAGGCAATCAAATTTTCTGCCAACACCGCCCGCACCCCGCCGGGCAGTGATTCGGGCAGGGCGATACAGGAGATCGAGCCATTTTGAATGCCCTGGCTGCCACAGCCACGGGTCAACATGAGACAGCGCGCCTCCAGGTAGAGCATCGAACATTGCTCAGCGCTGCCCATCAGCGCTTCGGAGCCGGTGCCGGAGGTAAAACGCACCTTGACCCCACGCGAGGCATAAGCGGAGGCCAGGAATGCTTTTGACCAGGGGGTGTCGTCGCCGTCGGCAAAGGAGCGTTCGGTGCCGTAGACGGAAAGGGTTTCGGCGTAAGTGGTCAAGCCTTTCATGGCCAGTTGTAGACTCAGCCGCTCTTCGACCGCGCATTGGGTGAGCACGCCACCACGCCCGGTCTGCGTACCGACCAGAATTGCCAGCGCGTTAAAGGGGGCATTGCGCGCCACGCGCACCGTCGTTTCGACCTCGGCAAAGCCGCGTAGGGCGGCCTCAGCCCCATCGGCGGCAAGCAGGGCGGGATGTTCTTTCCAGTTGGTGACGTGGGCCTGGTTGGCGGGGGTGCGCCGCACGCGCATCTTGCCCAGCCCCATCATCATTTCCAACACATTCATGTGGCTGATAATTTCGCAGAGCTTAGCGGGGGTGCAACCCTCGGCCAAGCGCCGGACTTCCTGCTGTGGGATGTTGATATCGACCAACATACGCGCCAGTTGTTGAGCCGGCATCGCCATCGCTGCTTCGGCCACCGCCAGGTTGATCGCATGATCGGCAATCCAGAGGTCAATCGCATCAAAATCAGCGCGTGTTTTGCCGTCGAGTTCAACGACTTGGCCCCCTGCGATGCGCAAGCTGGGGGCCGGGTCATAGGGGCTGTCAGCGACGATCAGGCCGGCTTCGGGCCACGGCTCGACAAAGGTTTCTTTATTGATATCGCGCTCATCGAGCACGGCAAAACGGCGGGATCTGGTCATTGCTCAACCCTCGAGTGGTTCTGTAATTAAAGAATGTCTGCCACCGGCAATTTCCAGCCGGGGAGCGCTGGTTCTGCCTCTGCTTCGTCGCCGCGGTGATAGATGTTTGGTTGCCCCTGTGCCCCTGCTCGGTACACGGTAATTGTCTTGCTACGCAGCGCATCAACATCCCACACGACCAGGGTACCAGCCTGAAAATAGTCGGCGATCTTTTCTTGGATTGCCCTTTCAGCTTGGGGACCATAATCGTTTTTGCTGCGTACTTCAACAGCAAAGATGGGCGCGCCCTGGACAAAGTCGCCATCGATCTGCTCGCCGGTATGAAACGCAGCGTCGGGGCTAAACGAAGTTCGATTGGGCAGATCAACGATAAAGCCAACATTGTCGGGGAATGCATAGCCGCGGCCAGTTATCTCTTCATATTCATCAAGACGAATGTAGATTTTTCCGCCAACGCGGCCTGGTTTTCCACCAGTAGGGGACATATGAACGACCTTTCCCTTGATGATTTCTGCCTTGCGATCTTCGGGAATTGCGTGCAATTCTTCAATTAGATCTAATTGATTAAGTGGTGGATGGATATAAGTCATCAATCGCTCCTAACACACTTCAACTGAGCTCAGCTACCAAAGTGTTGGCACAGTATACTGTTGAATTTTCGCATCGGCAGTCATCAGCGTCAACTCTTCAACCAGGGCTTGGGCGATGAGCATGCGGTCAAAGGGATCGCCGTGGAGATGGGGCAAGGTGGTTACCTGTTGACAGTGTGATTGGGCGATGGGTAACCACTGAATTTGGTTCACAACCATTTCAGATTCAAAACGGACTTGCCAATCCGGTGTAATATTGAGCTTGCCAAGGGCGATTTTGATGCACATTTCCCAGTAACTGGCGGCACTGAGAAATAGTTCGTTTTCGCTGCTCAAAAAAGCTTGCTGCGCAGCTACGCTTAGTTTGTGTTCACCAATTGCCCAGAGAAAGGCATGGGTATCCAGCAAAATCCTCATGGCATATACTCAGCAAATTCGGCCAATGGCTCATCAAAATCATCAGCGATGAAGAGAATCGCATCGGCTGCACCGCCCAGTCGTCGTTGCGGCTTTGCCTCTTGGATGACAACCAGCTTGACCAAAGGTTTATCCCGCTTGGCAATAATAACCTCCTCGCCATCCAATACCATTTGGATGAGCTTCGAGAGATGAGTTTTGGCTTCGTGAATGGTGACTTGGGTCATCGGACGGTCTCCTAGCAGGGAAGGTGCGACTAATTACAACAGGTAACCAGTATAACTTAGTCATGTTACTTAGTCAACTTATTTTAATCCTTCTTTTGCAAGGCAAAGGCAAAGCTGTCATCTTCCGGGGCATAACCAATTTCCGCGCGTGCGTCGCTGATGTCAATTCGCTTCCAACGGTTGTTCGAGACGCCATGATAGACGGCAAAATCGAGTTCGGCCGGGGCTTCGATGCTCTTGGTGACCAGTTGGGTTAGATCCTCCATGGTGAGGATGATATCGATGTACTCGTGGTTGATGTCATAGCGATTGGCATAGTTGGTGCTGTGCGGACGCTCGGAGACCGCGCCAAAACGCAAACAAATCGCCGAGAGACCGTGGGTGTGTGAATAGTAACGGCCCAAAGCTTCGCCCCAACATTTGGTCGCGCCATAGAGGTTGATCGGGTAGACCGGCATGCCCGTGTTAACTTGTACTTCCGCCGGATAACCGAAGACGGCGTTGATGCTGCTGGCAAAGATGATCCGCCGGCAGCCGGCCTGGTGCGCCCCTTCAAAGGCGTTGTAGGTGCCGATCACATTGTTGGGCAGCAGACTCTCCCACGGCGCTTCCATGCGCGGATCCGCGCCCAGGTGAACAACCGTGTCGATCCCTTGACAGAGGGCGGCGACAGCCCCATAATCGGCGACGTTGGCTTCCGTAAAAGGAAAGCCAAAGGTTTCTTGTGGGGTGCGCACATCAGTCAGATGCAGGTCATAGGTTTCTTTCCACTGGTTGGTCAAAAAGGTGCCAATGCGACCGGCGGCGCCGGTCAACAGGATCTTGCGTTTCATAGGTTTTGCTCTCTCGGTCGGTGTGGTTTGATCAAAAAAGACGCAGGTAGCAATTACCTGCGCCTTGATCTTAACAAAAGGGAGCCATTCTAACAAGATCACGCCGTGGCTTTTAAGCCACGGCTACCAGCGGCCGTCACTCCGTGACTAATCAAGTGCACAGCCACGGAGTGGCGACTGCCGGTAGCCCAGCCTTTTAAGGCTGGGGGACTATAATTCCAATCCATGCCGTTGCAACAGCGCCTGATCAGCCAACAATTCACAGGTGGGACCAGAAGCAACGACGCGCCCTCCTTCCATGATCACGGTGCGTTCAAAGAGTTCGGAGACCATCGGCATGTCGTGGGTGGAGACGAGCATGGTCATATCCAGTTCGCGCAACAGGTTGATCAGTTGACGGCGGGCACGGGGATCGAGGCCGGCGGTCGGTTCGTCAAGGACCAGGATCTCCGGTTGCATGGAGAGGACGGTGGCGATGGCAATTCGTTTTTTCTCGCCGATGCTCAAGTGGTGGGAAATGCGGTCGATATAGCCCTGCATCCCCACTGCGGCCAAAGCATCCTGCACGCGGCGGCGTACGGTCGGTTCGGGCAAGCCCATGTGCAAGGGGCCAAAGGCGACATCATCAAAGACGGTAGGCGAGAAGAGTTGATCATCAGGGTTCTGGAAGACCAGGCCAACCGCGGCCCGAATCTTACCCATGTTTGTTTTGTTCAACGCCAACCCAGCCACATTGATTGCGCCTTTGCCTTCTAAAATCCCATTGAGATGGAGCATCAGCGTCGATTTGCCCGCGCCATTTGGGCCAACGAGCGCCACTTTTTCGCCGGGTGCCACGCTCAGGGTCACGCCGTGCAGGGCCTTACGCCCATCGGGATAACTAAATTCCAGATCGGCTACTTCAATTTTATGATGCATTTTTTATCTGCCTTCAGGCGAGCAGGAGAATAATCAATAGACTAGCCACCGCCACGCCGCCCACCACAAAATCCTGTGGGTGTAAATGGCTATGGGCGACGCTGAGCAACTGGCCCTGGTAGCCACGGGCCAACATGGCATTGTAGATCCGTTCGCTGCGTTCAAAGGAGCGCAACATCAGGCTACCGGCCATCCGCCCTGCCACCTGGCCGCGCCAGAGCAGCGAACCACCACTGCGGGCCCCATCGTGGGACGCACTGCGCGCCGCCCGTGCCCGCAACAGGCGCATCGCTTCGTCAAAGAGCACGAAGAGATAGCGATACATCAAGCTGACAATTGCAATCAACGGTGATGGTAATCGCAAGGCGCGCAAGGCCCAGAGAATGGCCGGGAAGGGTGTCACGGTAACCAGGATGATCGCCATCTGAATCGAGAGCCAGGATTTGACGACAATACTAATCAGGCGAATCGTACCTTCCTGGCTAATGGTCAGGCCACCAAAGAGGGGCAAGGTAGCCAGCGTTTCACCTGGCACCGTAAAGGGCAAGGTCACCGCAGCCAACGCAAACGGAAAAGCGACCACCGAGCGCTTGAGCACATACGTGGGATCGATGTGCGCGAGTACGGTTGTTGTCATCAACAGCGCGAAAAGGGCGATGTAACCGACAAACGCGCCGAAGGGGGTTAAACTGACGGTCAGAATAAAGAGGAGCGCAATAATTACTTTCGTGCGCGGGTCGAGCCGATGAATAAAGGTCGTCCCGACCTGATATTGGTCATCAAGATGGATGTGCATAGCGCGATTTGGCCATTTCAGCATCGAGCGCAAGGTTGGAGGTACTAATCAATAGGTCGTAGGGCCACGGCATGCCGTGGCCCTACGACCTATTGATTAGCTTGATTAAGAGTGGCTCTTAGCGCTTTGGGCACGCACCGTCCGCCCAATCAAAAGGGCAAGGCCAAAGACTAGCAATGTCCCCAACACCACGGCAGCAATACCCGAGAGGGTTTCATTGCCGATAAAGGGAATGGTGTAGTCCGGCAAGATGTTATAGAAGGGATCCAGCGCGGTGCCAATAAAGCCTGTATCCTCGGCCACGCGTTCCAGCCCATCCGGTGAACCAGAGGCCGCAAACGAAAAGACCGCAACCACCAACGCAATCAGCAAACCGGAAGTTACCCAAGCCGCCGAAGCCGTACCACCGGACTGCTCACCCTGGCGTAGCAGATCGGGCCGTGTGCGCCCAATTAGCGCCAGCGCGCTGACAGTGATCAACGCTTCACCGATCCCAATCAGGGCATGGACACCGAACATCGCCGGCAGCGCAATATTGAGCGGTGAGGTGCCAGAGAGCGATAATTGAATCGCAGTGGCAATCGCCCCGATTTCAACCGACAGCCAAGCTCCCAAGGCCCCGGCAATCAACAGGCTGGTTTGGGTCACACCCAACAAACGCTTAAAGAGCATGTAGACCAGATAGCCCGTAAAGGCCGTGAGGATACCCATGTTAATGATATTCCAGCCCATCACCAACAGGCCACCATCCTGAAACAACAATGCTTGTAAACCGATGACCGCGGTCATCACCAAAACGGCCGCCCACGGTCCCAGGACGATGGCAGCCAGGGCGCCGCCTAAGAGATGGCCGCTCGTGCCACCGGCCACGGGGAAGTTGATCGCTTGGGCCGCAAAGATAAAAGCAGCCAAGACGCCCAATAACGGAATTTGCCGTTCGCCTAGTTGTTCGCGCGTTTGGCGCAGGGCATAGGCGATGATGGCGACAGCCAAAATCCAGCCCACGAGGGAAACAGGTGTGCTCAGAAAGCCATCAGGAATATGCAGTTGCTGCGGCGCAGATAGGCCGGTGAGGAAAAGTTGCCAGGTCATAGGATCTCCCTGTGAGTTAGGATTAATGAGTCAACAAGATGAATGGGCATGGGGTGCGCCTAGCACAAATGTGCTAGGCGCACCCCATTTTACCTTATATTGGAACCTTATCGCAAATTTTTGCAAGAAGTATTCACAATCATAGCACACTCATTTGCGGCATGACGTAGGCGAACTTCCAAGAATCACTATTGATGCAAACATTGCACATACATTATACATGGAGTACGCAGCCGCTTCTGTAAGCGCTATTCTTAGACAAAACAGTGGGTAACCGGCTGGCGTATTGAGTTGTACCGAGTGGCCGTCGCTTAATCAGCCAAAGCGATCACGCAGCAAGCGCATCATCCAACAGTTAATCTCCCACAGATTAGCGACCGGCTGCCGGGTATAAGGCAACACCGGTAGGTAATTGGGCGGCCCAAATTCGGTGGCAATCGTGACCAGGGGCGCGCCATCGGCCCGGCGGGCGTCGACAATCCGTTGCCACCAGTCGAGGTGGGCATCCAGCGCGGGCTGCCATTCGGGCGCGCGCGGGTCATTGACTTGGGGCGCTTCAGCAAAACCGACGCGGGCATGAATATGCCAGGTATGCGCAATCGCCCGTGCCATGTTCTCCGGCTGGTCCTGCATGAGCGATTCATGCACTACACACCAATGCGAGAAATCCGCGGCTAGGCGCAATTCGGGCATGGCGTCGAGCATTGCCATCGTCACTGGGGCGTTATAGGGGGCACGGGTGCGATGCACTTCGTGGACGATGGGCAGATCCAACTTCTCGGCGCGCTGGTTGACCTTTTTGATGATGCGCAGATTATCTTTCAGCGCGAAAAAATCTTTGCCGGTGTGCGAGTTGATCAGTAGCGGGCGCAACTCAGCGCCCCATTCTAACTGTTGCAGCAAGCTTTTGGTCTGCTCATCGGGCGTGTCGCCGCGTGAATGTTGCTGCACCACCAGGTCGAGTTGTAAGGTATCGAGCAAGGCGCGCAGATCGCCCCGTTTGTCGAGGTCGGACGGTGCAGCCATCTCGACGCCATCAAAGCCGGCCTCTTTGATCAAGCGCAGATTGGCTTCCAGAGTCGGTAAATGCATCCCCCACAGACTGCACAGATATTTGATCTGGGTTGATGAAGCTTTTGTTTTTGTTTGTCGTTTTGCCATGAGATCCTCGTTAAATAATGCGTGAAACGTGAAACGTGAGGCGTGAGGCGTGAAACGTGAAGTGTAAGACGCAAAAGGTGCGAAAACACGACAATTACGGTTTACGTTTCACGAATTATGCATCACGTATCACTCGCCTACCAGTCAATCGCCGCGCCGTCATCCGGGTGATAGCTCTCGGGGTTGCGCCAGTCGTGGCCGATCTTGTCGGCCATGGCTTCCTCGTCGAGTTCGATGCCAAGCCCTGGTTTGGTGGGCAGTTCGAGGTAGCCATCCTTAAAGACAAAGGGCTCTTTGAGATAACCCGCACCAAAGGTAGTGTGCTCTTGGGCGAGGAAGTTGGGGATCGAGGCGTCGAGGTGTAAGCCGGCGGCCAGCGAAATCGGGCCGAGGGGGCAGTGGGGCGCAATGCCGGCGTAGTAGGCTTCGGCCATGCCCGCGATCAGGCGCGCTTCAAAGATGCCGCCGCAGTGGGAGATATCCGGCTGCAGGATCGATGCGGCGCGCTTTTCCAGGATCTCGCGGAAGCCCCATTTGGTAAAGATGCGTTCGCCGGTGGCAATGGGAATGTGGGTTTTGCGCGCCAAATCGGCCAGGACATCAACATATTGGCACTGCACCGGCTCCTCAATAAAGAGGGGCTGATAGGGCTCCAGCGCTTTGATCAGCAGCCCCGCGGTCTGGGGGCTGACCGAACCGTGAAAGTCAATTGCGATGTCGATCTCCTTGCCGACTCCTTCACGCAGCGCGGCAAAACGTTCCACCACATTGTCGACAAAACCGGGCGTCTCGATCATGCGCGCCGGGCGGCCACCGTTGGGGCCAGTCTTCAGGGCCAGGAACCCCTGGGCCACTGCATCCTTGGCGCGCTGCACATTTTCCTCAATCGTGCCACCGCCGCCAATTCCCTTGTAGACCTTGATCCGATCACGTAGGGGGCCACCAAGCAATTTGTAGACGGGCAACCCTGCCGCCTTGCCCGCCAGATCCCACAGCGCATGGTCAATACCCGAGAGGGCACTGGTTAGGATCGGACCACCGCGGTAGAAGGCATGTTTATAGAGGGATTGCCAGTGATGGACCACACGCGTTGGGTCTTTGCCGATCAGCGAGGGGGCCATCTCTTCGATGGCGGTAGCGACCGTCTTGGCGCGGCCTTCCAAAATCGGCTCGCCCAGGCCGACCAGCCCTTCGTCTGTATGAATTTTGAGGAAAAGCCAGCGCGGTTTAACAAGGAAGGTTTCCAGTTTGGTAATCTTCATGGTTTATCCTTTGATCTTGATTGCAATATTACGGGTTTTTGAATTACCATACCCCAGTCTACCGGCTCTTGGGGGATTATACAAGTCTACTTTTTTGTGCGAGGGCTACCCCTGTCATTCCGAAACGCAGCAAGGCGCAGTGAGGAATCTCCGCATAGGCAGATCGAGATTCCTCCTCCCTGCCGGTCGTGACGCGGTGCACCCATTGCATGAACGGAATGACAGGGAGGAAGTGGGGCAACTGTGCCTAGCCTACGGTAACTTTACCTGAGGGTAGTTATACTGTTGCACATCGACAAACTTACAACAAACAAAGGATAACACTTTTGGGAATTACGGCCGATATTGCCATTATTGTAGTGGCGGGACTGATGGGCGCACTGATTATGCAGCAGTTGCGCCAACCCTTGATTTTGGGTTATATTCTTGCCGGGGTCGTTGTGGGTCCCTTTACTGGTGGTATTACGGTCGGTGAGATTCATGACATTGAGTTGCTGGCCGAAATTGGGGTGGCGCTGCTGCTCTTTGCGTTAGGATTGGAATTTTCCCTAAAAGAATTGCAGCCCGTGCGCAATATCGCGCTCTTTGGTACACCAATTCAGATGCTCTTAAGCATTGGACTCGGCATTGGCATCGGGCAGATCTTGGGGTGGGATTGGTTACCCTCGATCTGGTTTGGCAGTGTGATTGGTCTTTCGAGCACGATGGTCATTCTCAAGACGTTGATGAGCCAGGGGCGCCTGGGCACCCTCTCCAGCCGCGTCATGATCGGCATGTTAATCGTCCAGGATCTGATCGTCGTCCCGCTGATGATCATTCTACCCCAACTGACTGATCTGAGTGAAGGCTTGCCGGTGTTGGGGTGGGCGGCAGTGAAGGGGGTGCTTTTTTTGGCGGTGATGCTCTTTATCGGCACGCGCGTCCTGCCCCGCCTGATCGCCTACATCGCTGGCTGGAATTCGCGCGAGCTGTTTCTGCTGGCGATCACTGCGATTGGCCTGGGCATTGGTTATGCTACCTTTCTCGTCGGCCTCTCTTTTGCGTTGGGTGCGTTTATTGCGGGCATGGTGTTGAGTGAATCGGATTATGGCCACCAAGCCCTCAGTGATATTATTCCGCTGCGCGACCTTTTCGGACTGCTCTTTTTTGTTTCGGTGGGCATGTTACTCGACCCCATGTTTCTCTGGGAAAATTGGCCGACGATCCTGCTCGTCGTCTTGCTAGTGGCAGTAGGTAAGGGGTTGATCTTTGGGGGAATGAGCCGGATCTTTGGCTATAGCAATGTGATCCCAATGGCGGTGGGACTGGGCCTTTTCCAAGTGGGCGAATTCTCGTTTGTGCTGGCGCGTGTTGGCTTGAGCACTGGCTCAATCGACGAGTCACTCTATGGGCTGATTCTGACCACGGCGATTGTAACCATGTTTTTGACCCCTTTTATCTCCGGTCTGACAACCCCCTTCTATGCCCATCTGCAACAACGCCAGCAGCGCGAGCCATTACAAACCATTAATCTGCCCAGTAGGGGGCTGGCAAACCATGTGGTGATTGCTGGGGGCGGGCGCGTTGGTTCGCATGTGGCACAGATTCTCCAACAGTTAGATCTCGCCTTTGTCATTATCGAGCTGGATAACTACCGTGTGGAAGCCGCCAAGGCCGCCGGCTTTCCGGTCATCTATGGCGATGCCGGCCAGGAAGTGGTGTTGGAAGCAGCCCATATCAGCAGCGCGCGGCTGCTGTTGATCACTACACCCGACATGATTGTGACCCAAAGCATTATCAAACATGTGCAACAGCTCAACCAGGCGGTCCACATTGTGGCGCGCGCCGGTAGCATTGAGCAGATGCGCCGCCTGCACGAAATGGGCGTCTACGAGGTGGTACAACCTGAATTAGAAGCCGGCCTGGAAATTACGCGCCAGGCCCTGCTGCATCTGCAGATCCCGATTACGGAGATCAACCGCTTTACAGACAAAACCCGCCACGAGCTGTATGCCCCCATTTATAACGTCCATGACACTTACCAGTTGGTCCATCAATTACGCAGCTTTGCCAATCTATTGGAGTTCAACTGGGTACAACTGCCCCCAAGCAGTCCACTCGTCGGCAACACCTTAGGTGATTTGCGCATCCGGACGCAGACCGGCGTGGTGGTGGTTGGCATTGTCCACAATGGCCATCTCCATACCAATCCAGCGCCTGATTATCGCTTTGCCGCCGACGATTTTGTCGCAGTGATGGGCAATGGCGAGCAGTTAGGGGTATTTCAGCACTTTGCGGCGATTAATGAGACAGTGGCAGCGATACCTTCAGCAAGTGGTGGCTAAGATGAAACAAGCAGAACGCTATAACCTGTTGCGCCGACTAGGCCCGGTGAAAGCCACGGTTCTAATCACCGTAACGGCGGTATTAATTTCGGTAACCGTCACCGTCACGGCACTTTTAGTTGTTTATGGCACTAAGGCAATTCTCTTTAGCACGATTCTCGCGATCCTGTTGCCGGGCACCATTTCACCGACGATTACCTATCTATTTTTTAAATTACTGGCCCAAGTCGATCAAGCGCAGAGAGAAAAAGAAGCCGTGATCGTTGAATTACAGGCTGCGCTGTCGAATGTCAAGCGCTTGAGTGGTTTGTTACCAATCTGTGCTTCTTGCAAAAATATCCGTGATGATGAAGGCTATTGGCACCAGGTCGAGGTCTATATTCAGACCCATACCGAGGCCGATTTCAGCCATAGCATCTGCCCCGATTGTACGCAGAAGTTGTATCCTGGGCTGCGTCGGCAGCGCAGTGTGAATGAAGAAATGAACTAATTCTGCTGGCGTTGGAAAACAACTTGGCGCTCAATCGTGCTTTGCCGGCGTCAACGTGTAGGTCTGCGGCAGCTTCATCACAAACAGACAGCCCTGTGGCCCCGGACAGGATCCGCCACACGCGCCGGTGTGACAGGCGTTGAGCACGATCTCATCCTGTTGCCGATCATCCCTAAGCCGGCCTTTTTGCACCAAACTCTTGCCGCTCGGCGGCCACCGCCACCACACACAGCATATAGAGCAAGACAAAGACCATAAAGGCTAAACCCGCTAAGCGACCGTGGCCCCCGCTAGAGGTTTCGAAGCTCTGCGCCACGATCACCACCTCTTTGGCGACAAAACCGGTCAGCAAGGAGCCGCTCGCCTCCCTGGTGCCAAAGCCCAGCGGCGCAAAGACCGGGGCGATCACCCGAGCGACGCCGGCAAAGAGGCATTAATTTTTAAGCCACGCGCGACGGCCTGATCACCCAATGGGGCAACCTTTTTGATCATGATCTTTTCTCCTGGCAACATGCCCATCTCCAATAGACGCCGTTTGGTTGCTTTTTCACCGCCGACGCGGACCACTACCCCCGGTTGCCCCCGCGGTAGTTGGTCCAGGGTGATCTGTTTGGTTGCGACTGGCTTTGGCTCGATCGGCAATGGTGGCTAAGAGCTATGTTTTTGAAGTAGACAAGAAGCAGAACACAAGGTATATTCAGTAAACCGCAACCGCTCGGCCAGCAAGTGCGATAAAAAGCAGGGAACAAACGATGCCCACCACCGGTGCCCAACTCGTCATTTTTAATCGAGATCGCAGCCAAACCCTGCTGATCAAGCGCGAAGATTTTCGCGTCTGGACCGTCCCCGGCGGACGGATTGAGCCGGGCGAAACCGCCGAGGCCGCCGCTTGTCGCGAGGCATGGGAGGAGACGGGCCACCCAGTTGTGATCGACTACTTTCTCGGCGAGTATTGGCGCCCACAAATTCACAAAGGTGGGTCGCTGGTCTATGGCTACGTTGGCCATGTGACCGCTGGGGTGCAGGGCACGCCGAGTTGGGAAGCCCTGGCCGTGGCCTGGTTTGAGGTGGATCACCTGCCCCCGCGCACCCTGTCCTTTGCGCGCGAGCTGATCCACGATGCCCGCTTTGCCACGGTGCTGCCGGTCAAACGGACTCAGTTTGTGCCCTGGTGGCAGCAGCTGATCTTTGTGACAGGCGTCGCTGTGCGCACTTGGCGGAATCGGTGGTTAGGCAGACCAACATGAATACGTCATTCATGTTACATGGGCGCTAACAAAACAGAGGAGAATCACTTGAAAACAATCGGGTTAATCGGCGGGATGAGTTGGGAATCCACGGTCCCTTATTATCGGCAGGTGAATGAGACGGTGAAGGCGCGCTTGGGTGGCCTGCATTCGGCGAAGGTGGTGCTCTATAGTGTTGACTTTTACGAAGTCGAAAAATTGCAACATGCGGGTGACTGGGCTGCCGCCGGCACATTGTTAGCCGGTGCGGCGCAAGCGCTCCAAGCCGCCGGAGCCGACTTTCTGGTTCTCTGTACCAACACCATGCACAAAGTGGCACCGGCCATAGAAGCTGCCGTCGCGATCCCACTGTTGCACATCGCTGATCCCACCGCTGCGGCGATCAAACAAGCTGGGTTCACCACGGTGGGGTTGCTGGGCACGCGCTTTACGATGGAGCAAGATTTTTACAAAGCGCGGTTGGCTGAGCAACACGGCTTACAGGTCTTGATCCCACCACCCAGTGACCGCGATCGCGTCCACCGGGTGATCTACGACGAACTCTGTCTGGGCCAAATCATGGCTGATTCACGGGCTGCATACCGCCGCGTCATGGCCGATCTCGTCACACAAGGCGCGCAGGCGATCATCCTCGGTTGCACCGAGATCTCCCTGCTGGTTGACCAGGGGGATGCGACGGTGCCGCTCTTCGATACGACTGCGATCCATGCGCACGCAGCCGCCGAGTGGGCGCTGACAGAGCAGTGACCACTCAATTGATGCAGTACCATCAAATCAGAACAAAGATGGTAACAGAAAGCACTGTTTGTGCGTCATCATAGCTAATGAGGATTCTTCAGCCGACTGCGGCGCGTTAGAAAGCCAGGTTAGCGTATGCACAAACAAACACAGCCAAAGATTGTGATTCTCGTCAGTAAACGAAAGATAATTTTAGGGTTAGCGGGCTGCCTACTCTTTGTGGGGCTGGGTATTGCGCTCCTAAAGACCGATCAGCCACAAATAGATCAATCAAGAGGGCACCATAGTCTGGCTGAAATCCATCGCGGCCGTTGAACAGATCAAATGGGCTGAGATTGAGCGTATCACGATCACTAAAATCCGCTCGCAAAAATTTATAACCCTTCATTTGCGGAATCCAGAGAAGTATCTGCGCGGGAAATCATGGCTGTACCGCTTCTTCGCACGGATCAACATGAAGTATTGGGGAAGTCCTATTCATTTTTCACCAGTACTGTTGCAAATTAGGTTTGATGATTTAATTGCATTGATTCAAGAGTACCACGAATTAGCATTAGATTGAGCTGGCTCCAGCAAAAATTTGCGCAGCGCCGGCAACCACGTTTCAAACCCACGTGTCCCAAACCCAATGCGAAAATGATGATCGCCAGCAAGAAAGCGCGCGCTAGGCGCGATCAGCCAACCCGTCGCCTGCAAAAATTGGTCGGTGAGCGCCAGGGTCGAGTCGCCGCCCAGCCAGCGCGGGTAACAGACGACGCCGGCAATGGGCTTGTGCCAGTGAATGAGATGAGGCATCCCATCAAACAAAGCTTCGAGTATGCTGTAATTTGCCTGGGCAATCGCACAGTTGCGCGCCAGAATCTGGTCGGCGTGGCGTAGGGCCAACCCGGCCAGAAACTCACTTGGCTGTGCCGGGTAGGTATTGAGGTATTGGTGCAAACGGGCGGCTCGGGTGAGGAAGTCACGGTTTTGGGTGGCGATCCAGCCAATGCGTACCCCTGGCATGGCAAAGGCTTTGCTCATGCTGCCGAGCGATAGGGCTTGGGGCGACAAGCCGGCGAGGCATGCAAATTGGGTCTGCTCCGCCAGGCGCAGACCGGCGTAGACTTCATCTGCCACCAACAAAATCCCCTGCTCTTCGGCCAACGCCAGCAATTCACGCGTATAACTTGGTTCAGGCTGCCAGCCGGTCGGGTTGTGAGGGAAATTGACGACGATCAGGCGCGTGTTGGGACGCAGCAGGCTGCGCAACTTTTCCAGGGAAGGACGCCAGCCGTCACTTTCTTCTGCCGGCCATTCGCTGACCTGCGCGCCATATTTTTGGGGCAAGGTCAGGAATGATTGGTAGATCGGCGTGTGGACGATCACATGCGCGCCGGGTTGAGTGCTCAGCCAGGCATCCATCACCACAAAGATCGCCTCATCACTACCGGCGGTGATGGTAATCTGCTGCTCGGTCAAGTGGGTTGCCCCCTCAGCGGCACGATTTTGGCCATTGCTGTAATGCGCAATCGCTTCGCGCAATGCGACCGAGCCATTGGCGCGGGTATAGCTCAGTGTCTGCCCCAAATAGGCGGCTTGGGCAGTTGGTTCCAGGGCCAATAATTCGGCCACCGTCATTAAATCGGCATAGGAGGGGCTGATCGTGCCTTTAGATCGGGTGGCGATCTCGTTGCTAAAAAAGGTCTTCAGTTGGAAATCGGTTAACATCTATTTACTCCTCGGTTGAGCAGATTGGCAGAGTGATCTTTGATAATGTTAAATCACTTGATATAGCAGGCGTATAGACGCGGATTCAGGAAACGCGGATGAGAGGATACCCATCCGCGCGGCAGCGCCGCGAAACTTTGGGGCACAGCCTTTCCCTATTATACTGGAAAGGGTGCGATCCATATGATGCAGGTCAACCTACTACTGACAATTTGAGGAGAATCAGATGCACGAAACCGTGGCGATTGCCAAAGCCGAAAACGGACCAGTCACCTTGCCCAGCTTAATTGCCGATCTGCAGGCGCTTGGGGTACACGCCGGGATGACGTTGCTGGTCCACTCCTCGTTAAGTGCACTGGGCTGGGTCTGCGGCGGTCCCGTGGCGGTGATACAAGCGCTGGAAACTGTCTTGACCAGCGCCGGTACGCTCGTAATGCCCACCCATTCCGGTGACTTATCCGATCCAGCCAATTGGGGAAATCCGCCGGTGCCGGCGCCGTGGTGTGAAACCATCCGCGCCACCATGCCCGCTTTTGATCCTGACCTGACGCCGACGCGCGGCATGGGGGCCATTCCTGAAACTTTTCGGAAGCAGCAGGGGATACGCCGCAGCAACCATCCCCAGGTTTCGTTTGCCGCGTGGGGTGCGCATGCGGCGGCGATCACTGATCAACATGCGCTTGCCCACAGCCTGGGTGAGCAGTCGCCGTTGGCGCGCGTCTATAACCAAGCGGGATATGTGCTGCTGCTGGGGGTGGGGTATGATAGTTGCACCTCGTTGCACCTGGCCGAACAGCGCGCCGATTTCCCCGGCAAACGTTATACAACCGCTGGTGCGCCGGTCATGCACAATGGCCGCCGTGAGTGGATGACCTTCCCCGACCTCGATTATAACAACACCGATGATTTCCCGGTGATTGGGCAGGCTTATGAAGCGGCGGGGTATCCCCATAACAAGGGGCCGGTCGGTTACGCCACCGCAACGTTGATTCCCCAACGCGCGCTGGTCGACTTTGGGGTTAACTGGCTGGAAACCAATCGTCGCTAACTATTCTGCGCCATCCATACCGAAAGTGGAACGAACCATGTCAGCGATCAAAATTATTGAATACAACGAAATCTATGCACTCAACACGGTGCGGATGTGGCGCGCCAGTATGGAAGCAGCGCTGGGAATCAAGGATACCCACAGTTGGGCAGAGCAATTGGGCTATCTACAGCAGATCGCCGCCAAGCACCGGCTCTATCTTGCGCTTGATGAAGCGACCAATCAAGTCGTCGGCATGATGGCAGTGGGCGGCAGTGAACTGGACCAGCTCTACATCCATGTCGATTACCAGGGCAGGGGGATTGGCACGCGGCTACTGAACTTAGCCAAAGCACTATCACCCGGCACGTTGCTGTTATATACCTTTGCGGTCAATCAGCCGGCCCAACGCTTCTACGAAAAACATGGCTTTACGATCAGCGCGCGCGGCATCGAAAGCCAATCCGGGCTGGCCGATATTCGCTATGCCTGGGTGAGAGACCAAGCGCCACTGGCACTTGACCCTGACCATGCCCAGCTGATCCACCAAGAAACCGGCGCTGCGTGGCAGATCGTCGCCCAAAGCGGCTACAGTGGTGACATTGAGGAAGATGTCGCCTTTATTGCCAATGGCGGCATCAGTTTACTACCGCCCGAACAGCACTTGCTGCAAGGACTGGCCGATTGGTGTGACTGTGCGATTCAACTCCAATGTTCCGGCGGCCGCGATCTGCTCTCGATCTGGCAGTTGGGGGCAAAACGGATCGTTGGGGTCGATATCAGCGAAACGCTGCTCGGCTATGCCACCCAAAAAGCGACAGCGCTCAATGCCCCGGCCACCTGGGTTTGTTGCGATATTCTGGAGACGCCGCAGGCTTTGAATGGGACCGCCGACCTGGTTTATACCGGGCGCGGCGCGCTAATGTGGATGATGGACATCAATGCCTGGGCCGCGGTGGTGGCCCGCTTGCTCCACCCCAACGGCAAAGTTATGATCTATGAAGGGCATCCCTTGGATAATCTCTGGGAGCGCGAGGCCGACAGGGTTGTTTTGCGCGCGGAGGGGGCTAGTTACTTCCCGACCGCCCCCAGTGAAAACCCCGGCTTTCCCGCGTCAGTCGTCAGCCGTGAGACACCCGCCGCTGCCCCACGCCCCAAAATGGTCGAGCGCCATTGGCGGCCAAGCGAAGTGATCAACGCGTTGACCGCGGCAGGGCTACACTATTTGCACTTTGAGGAGTATCCCGTGCTTTTCTGGGATCAATTTCCCAACCTGCCCGCCGCGACGGCGGCACGGTTGCCGCACACGTATTCGGTGCTGATGGAGAAGCGTAGTTAATCAGTATTAGTCGACCGCGACTCATCGTGCCTAGCCAGTCCTTGACTGGCAGCAGGTCACCCACCATGCCGCGCACGGCTGCGGTCGACTGAGGATTGCCAGAGAGATAGGTAGATCATGATACAGAACTCGCCCCTTGCCCCCGTACAAATTGGCCCTGTCAACAAACCGCTCAGTCCCCTCGCCCTCGGCAGCTTTATCTTTGGGGCCGATGCCTGGCGACCGGAGGCGCAGGCCCAACTCAACGCCACCATGCAAGCCGCGCTCGACCACGGCATTACCCATTTTGATACGGCGACCGGCTATGGCAGCGGGCAATCCGAAGCGCTCATCGGTAACTTTTTACAAGGAAAGCGTGACCAGGTTTTTCTCGCTTCCAAAACCTCCATCGACGAGATGAACGCCGACCTGATGCTGCAGCGCGTGGAAGAAAGTTTGACCCGCCTGCGCACCGATATGATCGACCTCTATTACATCCACTGGCCACGCCAGGGCAAAGATATCCGCCCGATGATGGAGGGGCTGGAACGGGCGCGGCAGCAGGGTAAGATCGGCGCAATTGGCGTTAGCAACTTCTCCGTGGCCCACATGGATCAAGTCCGCGAAGTCGGCCCGATCCACGCCCACCAACTGGCCTATAACCTCTTCTGGCGCTTTGCCGAACAGGAGGTGATCCCCTACTGTCGAGCAAACAACATTGCGGTCGTCACCTACAGTTCGATTGCGCAAGGGGTGCTCACCGGCAAATTTGGGAGCGAACCGCAGTTACCGCCGGGTGATAATCGTGGGCGGGTAGTCCACTTCGATCCAGACGTGTGGCCGCACATCTACGCAGGGGTCGAGGCGCTCAAGCCACTGGCCGCCGAACTTAACCGTCCCCTGGCCCACTTGGCAATCCGCTGGGTGCTCAACCGGGCGGAGATTTCGACCGCCGTCGTCGGGGCGCGTACCCCCGAGCAGGTGGCCCAGAACGCAGCAGCGCTGGCGGGGGAGATCCCGCAGGCGATCTTTGATCAGATGACCGCGATTAGTGATGGGGTGATGGCGCATATTCCGGACACTGGGAACCCGTATCGCCATTATCCATAGCAGGCTTCTGCCCATCAACACTCAAGCACACTATCACACCCACCATAATCCCCGCCATTGGCAGCACTGGATCTTTGCCAAGGTGTGTGATGGGAGTGGCCTCGCATCACTGGGGAGAGCGATGCGGCTCAGGGTGACAGGTAGCATCTGTTGCTCGATTCATTTGGTTGGGGGACGTTGGGCACAATGAATGTGCTATACTGGAAGAAGATGTGAGCCGGGTCAGCGGCAGAATTTGGAGACCGTGCCGCATGATTATTGCTGTGATTGTTGGAGGCGCGCTGGTGGATGAATACCTGAACTTAACCCATTCTACTTGCTATACTCAAATCAGAATGAAACCCCTCGTTTCGGTCAGCGTGCGTCGCACTGACCAAAGAATCTAGCGGACTGGAAACAGTTGGCGGTCAGTGCGACGC
>JALHQH010000013.1:272093-288985 GCA_022842065.1 Caldilineaceae bacterium | reverse complement strand
AACGTGAAACGTGAAACGTGAAACGTGAAACGTGAAACGTGAAACGTGAAACGTGAAACGTGAAACGTGAAACGTGAAACGTGAAACGTGAAACGTGAAACGTGAAACGTGAAACGTAAAACGTAAAACGTAAAACGTGAAACGTGAAACGTGAAACGTGATTTTGTATCTCGTGAAGGTTAAATCACGCCATCACGTTTTACGTTTTACGTTTTACACATCACGTTTCACGTTCTGCTAAAACCACAACTGCGGTGGCGTATTCCGGCCCAGAGACGCCAGGTTTTCGCGGATCGTGCGCGTGAGTAAGGTCATGTCGGCACCGAGACCGACCATTTGGTAGCCCTGGTCGCGACGGGCGGCGGCGTCGGCGGTACCACGCGCCAGGATGCCGGCGGCGATGCCTTTGGCGGCGGCTTTCGTTTTGATGTCAGCCATGATTTCGGCGACGCCATGTTCATCCCAACTGCCGAGATGACCATAGGAGGCCGAGAGATCGGCGGGGCCAAAGAAGATGGCTTCGATGCCGGGCAGGGCGAGAATGTCATCAATTTCGGCAACGGCTTCACGCGTTTCGATCAGTGGAATGAGCAAGGTCTCCTCGTTGGCATAGCCAAGATACTCCTGCATCCCCAGGCCCCACTTAAACGCCCGTTCGCCCCCCACACCGCGAATGCCCGCTGGTGGGTAGCGACCGTAGCTCATGGCCGTTGCCAACTCGTCGCAGCTGCGCGCATAGGGCAGGATCACCCCATGTGCGCCCATGTCTAGCACCCGTTTGACCGCGCTCATTTGTAGTTCCGGTACACGCACAATGACACTGGTCTGCGACCCACGCGCCGCGCGCAGATGCTCCATGATCTCCCGATAGTCGAGATGCCCATGCTCGGCATCGACACAGATCCAGTCCAGACCGCAGGCCACGGCGATTTCTGTAATCGTTGGGCTTTCGACCGTCACCCAGAGACCATAGGTGGTCTGGCGGTCACGTAACTGTTGACGCAAACGGTTGCGAAGCATCTTGATCCTTTCTCATACCGCGAACATTTAATTTTTAGAAATCACCACACCGGCCAAAGTGGCAAGGGATTTCTAAAAATTAAGCGGCCAAATAACTTGTCGTGCTGCAATGTCTGCGCTAGTATACACCAACCAACACGCCGCTTACAAACAATCTATTTTTACGCCAGAAGACAACAATAACGATAGTTTTTAAGATAAAGATTTTCCAGCTTGCCTTATTGGTGGTTTGCCCAACCCCAGGAAAAATGGTATATTCTTGCCCCATGCACATGACGCACCTTGCTGGTAGCAATCAACCCAGCGCTTGGACCAAAGCTCTGCACTTCTTTTATGCCGGGCTTTACGCGTTTGTGCTGCCGCTCATCTGCTGGGGGGCACAGGCCACCCCTGGCCATCCTCATGCGCGGCCCCACTTTGTTTTTGTGGATCCACCGGCGCATAGCCACCTTGGTGAGCAAACTGCGCATGCGGTACAAAGCGCAGCCGAGTGGCTGGCAACCTATGCCAACACAACGATCTGTGGCGATCACAGTGCCGCGCAGCCGCTACCAGTCGCGGAGGCTGCCCAACCGCCGGTTGGGCGCGCAACGCCCTCGCAATTGGTCATCAGCAGTTTGATCCCATTGAACCAAGCACCTGCCCGGTTGCCACTTCAGGTGGATGGCCCTGGCTGCGCGGTTTGGCTGGTCGCCGCCTGTGCAAGCCCATTCTGTACACCCATTCCCACGCCACCGCCCCGCTAACCCACCATTTTCCTTCTACAACACGTTGACCTGATCCGACTACCCTTGCCATTAGCAACATTTCTACCAAAGGTAGCAATGTGCTGGTCTGGCGCTTGCGTTTGGCGCAATCAAGCAGTGTACAGACGCGTCAAGCGACCGAACCGGCGTTTAATCACGCCAGGCTGATCACGGCGCGCGGCTTGTGCCCTGTCAACTTGGCTCAGATCCCAGCGTGAGTGCACGCTGTTGCCAACGTTGGGCAACGCGTACCCCACGGGCGCGTCAGTCTGGCGACAAGTACAACGCCTCGCCGCGGAGGAAACGCCGTCGATGTGATCGCCATCAATTCATTCACACCCATCGTTGCGGTTAGCCAACGACCGGTCGCCCCAGGCGCAACGGTTCGGCGAATCGCAGCTTAACACCAAAAGGATGTAGTGGATAGGCTGAAGGTGGACAGTGGATTTTTGTAGTCGGCTCGGGTGCCCACTGGGCGCGACTTGCGCTATCAGCCTGAAATTTATTTCAAGGCGACTGTCCACCTTCAGCCTATCCACTACATTAATACCAAAAGGAACGTTCCTAATGAAATTCTGTCCCAAGACCCTGGGTACCGTCACCCTGGCCGGCTGGTTACTGCTGGTTGGCTGTCAACCCATTCAAGCACCGGCAACCACGACCGACGCCGCCACCACAGCCGACACCGCAGCGGGTGAGGCGGTCGAAATCCGCTTTGCCCTCAAAGCCGGCGACCAGGAGCTGAGTTGCGCCGACGCTGCAACCGGCCTCGGCACCACCCAAAGCACAGCCCAACTCAACGATCTCCGTTTCTATGTTTCCAACCTGGCCCTGATCGACGGCAGCGGCAACCCTGTCCCCGTCACATTGGAACAGGATGGCCTGTGGCAAGTAGAGAGTACGGCCCTGCTAGACTTTGAAGATGGCAGCGCCGGTTGCACCGAAACCGGCAACCCCGATCTGAATACCGCCATGCGCGGCACCATAGCCCCCGGCGACTATAAGGCCGTGCGCTTTGATCTGGGCGTGCCTTTTGCCCTCAACCATCAAGATGTGACCATCGCCGCCTCGCCGCTCAACGTGCCGCCCATGTGGTGGAACTGGCAAGGCGGGTACAAATTCGTGCGCATTGACATGAAGAGTGATGCGACCATCATGGACGGGGCCTGGTTTATCCACCTGGGTAGCACCGGCTGTGTCGCCGCCGATCAATCCAAAGCGCCGACCGAACCATGCAGCCGCCCCAATCTGGCGACGATTCAACTGGATGGCTTTGACCCGGCAACCAATACCATTGTCGCCGATCTGGCCACGTTGCTCGCCAATGTTAACCTCAGTGAGTCGGTGCCGCAGCCCCCCGGCTGTATGTCCGGCCCCGATGATTCCGATTGCGCCGGGTTGCTGCCTGGGTTTGGCCTGGATATTGCCACGGGCGTCTGCACTGAAGCAGGCTGTCCAACCCAAACGTTCTTCCGCGTTGAGTAGTGCTTTAGAAACTGAGTTTTTGTGAAAAACTGTAACGACTAACCCCCACCTAACCCGGGTACCCGTTGGGTGCTGCTAAGGGGAGGAACAGTTACCCCGTCAACCATTCCCTCCCTTAGCAGGGGAGGGTTAGGGAGGGGTGGCTTTGTAGTTACGAAAAACTCAGTTTCTTTGACCCAATCAGACCCTTTGTGCGTGTCCTATTGACGCTAGGTTGTTCACATGTTCCGAAAAATTGCGATTGCGGCCGCGCTGACGACCGGGCTGACGCACTTGGCCGTGGCCGTAGGCTACTATCTCCATACCCCGGCGCAGGGTATCTGGCTGGCCGTGGTGGGGGTGTGCCAGGTGGCGTGGGCCGTCGGCTATTGGCGCCGTCCTGCCCGCCTACTGCTGGTGGGGCAGAGTTTGCTCGGCGGCCCGTTCGTGCTCTGGCTGTTGACCGTGATCGTCAGTGCGCCCTTTGGGGCGCACGTTTGGCCGCTGGACGCAGCGGTCTGGCTCACCAAAAGCGTTGAGCTTATCGGTTGGTTCGCGCTGCTCTGGGGTGAATTCCAACGCAGCCGGCTGCAGCCGGGCAAAGGCGGTTGGGCAACCTTGGGGCTGGCGCTGGCGATCACGCTGAATGTGGGTGTGCTCGGCTGGATCGGCGGGACTACGGTCGAGCCGATCTTCCCGCGGCTGGGCCACGCCTATGGTCGTCACCCCTTGGATCCACCATTGCTTACACTCTATGGGCTGGTCGTCAATGGGATCACGACGCTCAGTCCAGCGCCGGTTAGCGAGGTCGCCACAGTGGCCTATCGATGGGAGTTGCCCGCCGGCTTTCCCCTGCCGCGGATCCCGGATGACAACGCGATGAGTGCCGCCAAGGTTGCGTTGGGCCGTTATCTCTTCTACGATCCGCAACTTTCGGGCAACGGCACCATGTCATGCAGCAGTTGTCACCTGCAAGCCCTGGCCTTTAGCGACGGCAAGGTGACGCCCCATGGCTCCACTGGCGAACCCTTGTTGCGTAACAGCCAAGCGTTGGTTAACGTCGCCTACAATGCCACTCTCACTTGGGCAAACCCGGTGTTGACCGATGTAGAGCAGCAGGTGCTCATCCCGCTCTTTGGCGAGTTCCCGGTCGAGATGGGGATCAGTGGGCACGAGCAGGCGGTGCTGGTGCGCTTTCAGGGCGATACCGCCTACCAAGCCCGCTTTGCCGCAGCCTTTCCCGAAGAGGCAGCGCCGATTACCTATCACAATATCGTGCATGCGTTGGCCGGCTTTGTACGCAGCCTCATCTCTGGTGACTCGCCCTACGACCGCTACTTGGCGGGGGATGAGACAGCACTCTCAGCGCAGGCCAAAACGGGCATGGAACTCTTCTTCTCCGAGCGCTTTGAGTGCCATCACTGTCACGTCGGCTTCAACTTCTCGGTCTCGACGGTGCATGAAAAGAGCACCTTTAGCGCCGCGGTTTTTCAAAACAACGGCCTCTACAATCTGGACGGGCAAGGGGCCTATCCACGCGGCAACCGTGGTCTCTACGAGATCACCGCCAAAGCCGAAGACATGGGCCGCTTTCGCCCACCAACCTTACGCAACGTCGCGCTGACCGCACCCTATATGCATGACGGCTCGATCCCCACGCTCGAAGCCGTCGTGCGTCATTATGCCGCCGGTGGCCGGCTCACCCCAACGGGCGAGTTGGCCGGCGATGGGCGGCGCAATCCGTTGAAAAGCGGGTTAGTGCCTGGTTTCACCCTGAGCGATCCAGAAGTGGCGGCCTTGGTCGCCTTTCTCGAAAGTCTGACGGACGAGACCTTCGTCACCGACCCACGTTTTAGCGATCCTTTCTTGACGGCGGCTAATGATATTCCGGTTGCCGCCAGTAACTAATTTATGATCAAACAAAACAAGCTGACAAGGAAGCTTTATGCTGCAGACAGCATCAACAACAGCAATGAAACGCACGCCAGACGAGGCCCAGCCCCAAGCCGCTACGGCAAACAAATTTTATCTGGCCACCTGGCGTTGGCACTTTTACGCCGGGATCTATGTCGTCCCCTTTCTGATCATGTTGGCCCTCACCGGCTTGATCATGCTCTATCAAGACCAGATTGCAGCCTATCAATATGGCGACCGGCTCTTTGTCACCCCGGCTGCCACACAGGCCACCGCCGGTGCCCAGTTGCAAGCCGTGCAGGCCACCTATCCTGAGGCCACGGTCAGTCAGTACATTCTGCCCATTGCCGCCGACCGCAGCAGCCAATTCTCCATTGCTACGGTGGACGGCCAAGAGTTAACAATCTTTGTAAACCCCTACACCGCCCAAGTGCTGGGAACACTTGACCCCAGCACGACCTGGTATTCGTGGGCCAACAATGTGCATGGCACCTTTTTCCTGGGCGAAACCGGGGATCGGCTGATCGAAATTGCGGCCGGCTTTGCCATCCTGCTGGTCATCACCGGGTTGTATCTCTGGTGGCCGCGCCAACGTAGCGAAATCTGGCGCGCCTTCTGGCCCCGGTTTCGCGCCGGCAAGCGACTTCTCTGGCGTGACCTGCATTCGAGCATCGGCTTTTATGCTGCGCTGATCATCATCTTCTTTATGATCTCCGGCATGGCGTGGACTGGGGTGTGGGGGGATAAGTTCGTGCAAGCCTGGAACAGCTTCCCGGCGGAAAAGTGGGAGGCCCCGCTTTCGGATCAAACCCATGCGTCGATGAATCATGGCGTGTTGGAAGAGGTGCCGTGGAATCTGGAACAGACGCCCTTGCCGGCCTCCGGTTCGATGGCCGGCACAGCAGGCATTCCGGAGGGGACCCCGGTGACCTTGGATACGGTAATCGCCTATGCGCGCGATAATGGGTTTACCAATTTCCGGGTTAACTTGCCCCAAAGTAGCGAAGGGGTCTTCACCGTCTCCGCCGATACGATGAGCGGTGACATTACCGACGCCCGCCAGGATCGCACGATCCATCTGGATCAATATACGGGCAAGAAGTTGGCCGAAGTTGGTTGGCAGGACTATTCGTTGGTCGCCAAAGGGATGGCCGCTGGGATTGCGCTCCACCAAGGCGATATGGGTTGGTGGAATCTGCTGCTAAACACATTCTTCTGTCTGGCCGTTTTGCTCATTGCCGTGAGCAGCGTGGTCATGTGGTGGTTACGCCGCCCCAAAAAGGCGTTCCGTCTGGCTGCCCCGCCGATGCCCAGCAATATGCCTTTGTGGAAAGGGGCCGTCTTTATCATGTTGCTGGTTTCGCTCGCCTTTCCGTTAGTTGGCGTGACGCTGCTTGCAGTGCTAGCGCTGGATCTGCTGATTTTGTCGCGGATCCCGCTCTTTAGACACATGTTTAGCTAGTTCTTGTCTATTCTACCGCCAAGGGCACCAAGCGCGCGAAGGAATCGCCAGAGAAAATCCTTTGCGAACCTTTGCGTCCTTCGCGTGCTTGGCGGTGATCAAGCCCTTTCGCCACAGCAACTAGCTATGCGGATCCCTTGATGACCAAGGGTCCAACCGGTAACGCTGGGGGGCTGGCCACGCCTGTGCCCTCAGCGTTACACAGAAAGGAAGATCGTTATGAAGAAAGTAACAAGCATGGTTGTTAGTCTGGCTATCTTACTGCTGCTTGGCTGTCGCCAGCAGCACAACATGGAGATGTCATCGGCAGCCGTACCGCCTACCCCTGTGCCTGGGCAAATCACCATGCTTGATTTGATGGCCCCGGTTGCCCCGGCGGGCATGACCAATGGATCGGTTTATTTCACCCTCCAGAATGGCACCGACCAGCCGCTGCAGCTCCAAGGCGCCACGGCCGCGGTCGCCCAGGCGCTCTCCTTCCATGAGACCGTCAACGACAAAGGCGTCATGCACATGATCGCCCAGCCGGATGGCTTTACCATCCCCGCCGGTGAGAGCCTGGTGCTGGAGCCAAACGGCAAACACCTGATGCTGGAAAATCTGCACGCACCCTTGGTCGCGGGGGAACAATTCACCCTCACCCTTACCTTTGCGGACGCCGATCCACTAACCTTGACTGTGCCGGTGATGGAGCATGGCAACGCGCCGATGGATCATTCCAAGATGGATCACAACAAGTAAACAACGTGAAACCCAAACAACCACCGGAAAAGGATTTTTCTTGATGAAATTCATGCACAAAACGCTCCCTTTGTTAGCCCTCATGCTTTGGCTGCTGAGCGGCTGTGTCGCGCCGGCGCCCAGCGCGGCCCCCAGCAGTAATACGCAACCGGAGACGCTTACCCCCGCCGCCGATCAGGACTTGATCATCGGCCTACCGTCGGATAACTTCCGTACCGATGAGCGGGCCAACCTGGGCATGTATTACACCGGCATCTATGATGTGCTGGTGCGCATGGGTCCCGACTATCAATTAACCCCGATGCTGGCCACGGCGTGGGAATTTGTCGAACCGAATACCTGGCGTTTCACCTTGCGGCAGGGGATCACCTTCCACGACGGCCAGCCCTTCACCGCGGCGGCGGTCAAAGCAACGATGGATCGCCTGGCTGCGATTGGGGCAAACACCGCGCAACTCGGTCCGGATTCAACCAAGATCATTGATGACTATACCGTCGAGATCACCCCGACCGCCCCCAATCGGCGGCTGCTGCAACAACTGGCCCACCCCAGTTACAGCATCATCGCCTCCGGCAGTGATCCGGCCACGAAACCAGTCGGGACAGGTTCGTTCAAGTTTGTCGAATATGTCAAAGGCGAACGGCTGGTGATTGAACGCAATGACGCCTATTGGGGCACCGTACCGACCTTGGCCAAGATCACCTACCGCTTTATTCCCGACAATAACACGCGCGTCCTCGCCTTGCAGGCCGGCGAGATTCAGTTGGCCTACAATGTCCCGCGCGAGGTCGCCGGCAACATCGCAACCATGGATGGACTGAAGATCGCCACCTCAACCGTTGGCGCGTATGAGGCCATCTATGTCAACGCGCATGGCGAAGAGCCGTACACCATCGGTCAAGACCCGGCGGTACGGGCGGCGTTGGCCCATGCCATTGACAAGTCGGTCATTGTCAACGATGTGTGGCTGGGCAATGCCGAGGTGAATTCCTCCATGATCCCGGTGCGCATCTTGGGTGATGCGGCGCAAATCATCCAGGGCAAGCCGCACGATCCCGATCAGGCCAAACAATTGCTGGAAACGGCCGGTTGGGTCGACAGTGATGGCGACGGCATCCGCGAAAAGGAGAGCCGCCCGCTCCAGTTGGTCATGATCGTCGGCTATCCCATTCCCGAAATTCACCAGCCGTTGCCGGAGATTGTCCAGGCGCAATTGCGCAGCGTAGGCATTGACCTCGTCATTGAAACCACGCCTGATACCGCCACCTATGAAGAGCGCTTGGAACTCGGGACAGGCGATCTCTGGGTCGAG
Organism: Caldilineaceae bacterium; assembly: GCA_022842065.1. The sequence continues at coordinate 280,326 of JALHQH010000013.1, read as the reverse complement.
ATCGGCAACCAGAATGACGCCAATCCCTGTTTCCTACCAGGCGGCCTCTTCTATTCCAAAAGCACATGGGGCGCTTATCCCCGTCTCTTTGCGCCCGGTGCCGAGTTTGATGCCTTCCTGGAAGCGTGCCAAACCGCGGTCGAAGTAGAAGATGTCAAGCAGAACGCCGCCGAAGCCATGCGCGTGGCCATTGATCAGGAAAATATTGTCCTGCCCGTGGCCGGTATCTTCAATATCTACGGCCTCTCGACCAAGGTGCAGGGCTTCGAGGCCCATCCTTCGGGGGTTAACCAACGCTGGGAAACAGTCTTCCTGGGCGAATAGGTCCGCGTTTGCGTCTCGGCGGGACGGCTGAATTTAGGGCAGAAACGCAGCCTTCGCGTGGCCTACATTCAGTCGTCCTGCTGGGACAAACCAAAAAGGGAACGATGATGACACGCATGATTGGTAAACGGCTGTTGGCCCTGATCCCGGTCTGGCTGGGCATCACCCTGTTAGCCTTTGGCTTGGGGCGGCTGGCACCGGGTGATCCCGCTTACCTGATTGCGGCGCAGCAGAGCGATGGACCACCGCCAACCGCACTGGTGGAACAGATCCGCCAGGAATATGGATTAACCTTGCCCTGGCCGGTGCAATATGGGCGGTGGGTAGGGCAAGTGGTGCAGGGCGATCTGGGGGTCTCCTACAAAAGCGGCGGTGCGATAGCCGATGAGTTGCGCCAACGCTTTCCGGCCACGCTGGAATTGACCATGGGCGGTCTGCTGGTCGGCATTGGCCTGGCCCTGCCGCTGGGCATGGCTGCGGCGGTCTATCGGGGATCGGTAGTCGATCAGATCTCGCGCGTATTGGCGCTGACCGGCGCGTCGCTGCCCGGCTTCTGGCTAGCCTTTCTGCTGATCATACTTTTTGCCGTCGAGTGGAAGTTGTTGCCGGTCGCAGGGCGCAGCAGCGTGCGCCATCTCGTGCTGCCGGCGGTGGCACTAGGGGTAGGCATTGCTGCGCCCCTCATGCGGTTGACCCGTTCCAGCTTGCTGGAGGTGCTGGGCCAGGACTACATCCGCACGGCGCACGCCAAAGGGCTGGCGCAACGACGGGTGCTCATCGGCCATGCGTTGCGCAACGCGTTGATTCCCGTTGTCACCGTCATCGGCATGAGCTTTGGCCATCTACTGGGCGGCTCGGTGATCATCGAGACAATCTTTGCCTGGCCGGGGATTGGTAAACTTTTGATTGACGGCATTGCGAACCGCGATTACCCGTTGATTCAAGCCTATGTACTCTTTACGGGAACATTTTTTATTTTGATTAATCTGGGCGTCGATCTGCTCTACTTCTGGCTCGATCCGCGGATTCAACTGGAGCAGAGCGGATGAGCGCATCTTCGCTAGGACAAACGATGCGAGAAAATCTGTTGACGCGCCTTGGCTGGAGTGGCCGGCTGGGGCTGCTGATTATCATCGTCTTTGCGCTGATCGGCCTGATTGGCCCGTGGCTCGCTCCGCATGATCCGGCGGCCATCGACCCGGCGCACAGCTTTGCCGCCCCCAGTTGGCAACACCCGCTCGGAACGGACAACCTCGGGCGCTGCCTGCTCAGCCGCTTGCTGTACGGCACCCGCCTCTCACTGGGGACAGCCGTGGTGGCGACGCTCATCATCACGACGATTGGCGTCACCATTGGCGCGGTCAGCGGCTATTATGGCGGTTGGCTCGATGGGCTGCTGATGCGATTGGTCGATATCTTGCTTGCGTTTCCCAGCCTGATTATTGCGCTGGCGATTGTCGGGACATTGGGGGCCGGGATTGTTAACGCCATCATCGGCTTGGTCTGTGTCTGGTGGGTTGGCTATGCGCGCATTCTGCGCGGCATGGTGCTGGCCAGTCGCGCCCAGCCCTATGTCGAAGCGGCCCATGCACTGGGGGCGGGTCATGGACGAATCTTGTGGCGGCATATCCTCCCCAACGTGGTTTCACCTGTGATCGTCTTGGTGACGCTGGAACTGGGGCAACTGATCCTGGCGCTGGCCGGCCTCAACTTTCTGGGGCTAGGCGCACAGCCGCCGACGCCAGAATGGGGCAGTATGCTCAACGCCGGACGACCCTTCCTGCAGACCGCGCCCCAACTGATGATCTATCCCGGCGTCACCATTGCCATTGTTGTGCTAGGCTTCAACCTGCTGGGTGATAGTCTGCGCGATCTGCTCGATCCCTATCTACGTGGCAAGGGGACATTTGGTAGCTATGGGGCCTAACAGTGCTTGCCACCATTCCGAAAGGAGCTTTGTATGAAGGTTCTGCGCGTTGGCGCCAAAGCAATTTTCATCCTGCTGACCCTGGTGCTCATCTCCACCGCGGTCAGCCGCGCCGGTCACGCAGGGGTGCTCACCATAATCGCCGTGCCACTGGCGCTGGCGCTGATCGTCCTGTGGCGGTGGCTTGGCCCCCGCGCCGAACTGGTAGCTTGGGCGCTCTTCGTCCTCTGGCTAGGGTTGACTTATGTCAACCCAGCCTACCCAGCGACACTGCCGCGAGAACTGACGGTTGCCGCAATCTATGCCCTGCTGGCCGCGCTAGGCTTATGGGTCTCCCCCTGGTTCCTGGCCGTGGGCTTGGCCGCGCATATCGGCTGGGATTTTGTGCCGCGTGAACTGCCCGCCCATCTCCACGATCTGCCAATTGCCTGCATGATCTATGACGGCGTGCTGGCGATTTACGGCGGGTGGCAAACCTACACTGGGCGGTGGACGCCCCTCCGGATCAAGGCCACGGCGCAGCAGGTGACCAATGGGTAAGACCGTAATCGCAAAGTCAGTACAGTCCAAAAGCTTGAACGGCAGGCAAGAAGATTAGTTTACGCGACGCTGGGAAAAACTATCCGTATTTTTCCGATCAATGTTTACGTTCTCTGTTGCCGGCTTGTGCAAGTTAGGAAAATAGTATTTTTATTCCAATCAGATAAAGGAGATTTTGCAATGAAGCGCTACATGTTTTTGACACTCTTGGTAACCGTGCTGCTCCTCGCCGCCTGTGTCCAACCTGCCGCAGCACCCGTTGCGACCACGGCAACTGGCCTAGAGATTGCCGACCCGTGGGCGCGCCAAGCCCAAATGCGGGATGAGCCAAGTGCAATGGACAGTGAGACGACGGCCATGACCAGCACCATGACGAACACCATGACCAGCACCACCATGACCAGCACCACCATGACCACAACCGATAACATGACCGCCGCTACTACGATGAGTGACACGACCGGCATGAGCAACACAATGGGCATGAGCGGCACGATGGGTATGGGCATGGGGGGCGCGATGGGCGCCATGTACATGACCATTCGCAACCCAACGGATACGCCGGATCGGCTGATCAAGGCCGAGAGTAATGTCTCTGCAGTCGTGGAGCTACATAATATGGCCGTCAAAGATGGTGTGATGACCATGTACCCCGTCGAAGCGATTGAGATTCCGGCCAATGGCGCAGCCGAGCTCAAGCCGGGCAGTTTCCATGTGATGTTGATCGGCCTGAACCGCGATCTGGTCGCCGGGGAGACGATGAGCGTGACCCTGACCTTTGAACAAGCGGGGGAGGTCACCCTACAAGCGCCGATTCGCGAGCGATGAGTGGATGGATAAGTAAATCGGTAGATAAGTAAATCGGTAGATCGGTAAACGGGTAGACACGGGGATGCCTGGATCCCGATCTACCGCGCCCAAGTGACCTGAACAGTTAGTATTTTTTAACTACTAACCCCTCCCTAACCCTTCCCTGCTAAGGGAGAGAACTTGGACTGCCCGACAAGGTTCCCTCCCCAAGCTGGGGAGGGTTAGGGAGGGGTGGCTTGGTAGTTAGCATTTTTTAAGTGAGGAACGATGCGACGATCTTGGTTATGGCTAGGTGGGGTAACTTTTGCCCTGTTCCTTGTAACATTTGTTTGGTTTCGTTGGTTCAGCACACCGGCCCTGCATGGCCTCTTGCTCAACCCAGAGCAACCGGCGGTTGACTTTACGCTAACAAGTGCCGGCAACCAACCAATTCGGCTCAGTGATTATCGGGGCAAGCTGGTGCTGCTCTATTTTGGCTACACCCATTGCCCCGATGCCTGCCCAACGACGATGGCGGAGACAAAGGTTGCCTTTGCCGAGTTAGGCGAAAGGGCAGCTGATGTGCAGGTAATTATGGTCTCGATTGACCCAGAACGCGATACGCCGGAAATCCTGGGCGACTACGTGCAGCAATTCGACCCGCGCTTTTTAGGGGGCACGACAACACTGGACGAAGTGACGGCCTTGGCTTCGGCCTATGGGGTGATCTTCCGCAAACATGAAGGCTCGGTTGCTACTGGCTATCTGCTTGACCATAGCGCACAAATGATAGTGGTTGATCGCGCTGGTTATACGCGGATGCTTTTCCCCTATGGTTTACGCGGGGAAGAGATGGCAGAAGATCTACGCTATCTCTTGTCACTATAAGAAAGTTGCCCAATGCGAAAAATTCTCGGCCTGCTCGTTGGCGTTTGCCTGAGCGTAGTCGGCTGTGGAGGAACCCCTGCGCCTACGCCCACACCAACCCAACCATCTATTACGCAACCGTTGCCGCCGGGCGATCCCGTACACGGGGAAAAACTTTTTCGGCAAACGCTGATTGGGACCAGGCCGGAGCCGGGCTGTATCACCTGTCACTCCTTAACGCCGGATGTCGTCTTAATCGGTCCGGCCCTGGCCGGGGTGGCGACGCGCAGTGCCGCGACGATTCAGCAGCCCGCTTACACGGGCGAAGCCAAAAGTGTCGATGCTTACCTATACGAATCGATCATCGCACCGAATACCTACCTCGCCCCCGGCTTTGCACCTGATCTCATGCGGCCAACCTTTGCCACCGAACTGACGACCCAAGAGATTGCTGATCTGGTCGCCTTTTTGCTCACGCTGAAAGGATAATCAATCACCCCGATGGGTAACCCAGCACAACTGCATCTGGCCGGCATCTCTTGTTGGCATGGCAGTAACAAAGTCGTTGATAACATCTCGCTCGCCCTAACGCCTGGCGAACATGTCGCGCTGCTGGGCAGCAACGGCTCCGGCAAGAGTACGTTGTTGCGCGCGATCTTGGGGCTACATCAACCGGTGCGCGGTCAGATCGCGCTCAACGGGGAGATTGCGGTTACGGCGGCGCAATGGCAACGGCGGCGCACCCGCATTGCCTACATGCCCCAGCGCCAGGCGACCGGTCACTTTCCGCTCTTAGTGCATGAGTTGCTGGCGAGCAGTGGCCGCATGGACGCCGCCCGCGCCGCCGCCGGGGAGTTGGGGGTTTGGCAATTTGCCCAGCGCCCGCTCCATGCGCTTTCTGGGGGCCAATTACAGCGGGCCTACCTAGCGCGCGCGTTGGGGATGTTGGCGGGGGAAGCGGGGCTGTTGCTGGCCGATGAACCGACGGCAGCGCTCGACTTTGCTGGTCAAGCGACGATTGCAGAGCAGATGGCGGCGCTGCCGGCCACCGTGTTGGTCGTCACCCATGACCGTGCGGTGGCGGCGCGTTGTCACCGCACGGTGGAGATGGCCGGCGGCCAGTTGCGGGCGGTGCAACCATGAATAGCACGCAATTGTTTGACCTGCTCCAACTCATCCCGATCCAACGGGCGGCGGTGGCGTTGACCATCGCCAGCATTGGGATGCCGATTGTCGGGGTCTTTGTGGTTGGCTTGAACATTGTGGCGGTCCGTTTTGCCATGATGCATGTGGCGCTGCTGGGGATTGCCCTGGGGCTGCTGCTGGGGATCGAACCGCTGGTAGTGGCGCTACTGCTCTGTGCGCTCACCGGCGCAGCGGTGACACCGGTGGCGCGGCGGCCCTCCGGCCTCGCCGATGTCATGGGGCTGGTGATGACCCTGGCGATTGCCGGCGCGCTCTTTACGCTGTCGCTCTCCGGGGTCAATGCCAATGGCGCGTTTGAACTGCTTTGGGGTTCGATCCTGGCGACCCGGCGCAGTGATGTGCTGCTCTTGGCGCTGATCAGCGGGCTGGTGCTGCTGATTTACCTGTGGCAACGGCGCAACCTGGCGCTCTTGCTCTATGACCGGGAACTGGCGCTCTGTTCCGGCGTGCCAGTGGAGCGCTTGACGATGCTCCTGCTGGTGCTAGTGGCGGTGGCGATTGCCGCGGCAGTACGTTTAACTGGCGCCTTGTTGGTCGATTCGATCACGCTGCTCCCGGCGTTGGCGGCGCGTAACCTGAGCAACTCGTTTGCCGGGATGGTGCGCTGGGCCATTGCGATTGGCCTGGTCGGCAACTTGCTCGGTTTTCTGTTGACTTTGTGGTTCAATCAACCGCCAGGGCCGATGTTGGTGCTGGTGGTTGGTTTGTTTACAATCCTCACTTATTTTAAATCAGCTATTTTTAAGGAGTCATGAGATGAACGTTTGCTTGTCTACATGCTTGTCAATGCGGCGATGGCTTGGCCTGCTGCTGATCTTGCTCATCACGGCCTGTGCGCCGGTGGCGCCAGCCGCGGCCCCAGCCCCCGCATCGACATCCGGCCCCAAAATCGTCGCCTCGACCAGTTGGGTGGCCGCCTTTGCCGCGGCGGCTGGCGCCACAGACATTACCGTGATCGCGCCCAGTAACCTGCAACATCCGCCGGATTATGATCCCAAGCCGTCGGATTTGCTAGCGGTGGCCGACGCTGACTATGTGCTACTGGCCGGCTTTGAAGGCTTTGCCGCACGGTTGCAAGAGGCGGCCGTGGGTGATCTGGATAAAGTAGTGATGGTCATGACCGAGAATTCACCCGCCACCATCCGCGCCGAAGTGACACGGCTGGCGGAACTCTTTGGCACCCAAGCCGCCGCCGAAGCCTATCTTGCCAACTTTGACCAGGAATACGAACGGCTCTCAACGGCGCTCCAAGCCGAGGTTGGCGGCACCAAACCGGTGATTGTAACCCATTTGTTCATGACCCCGTGGGTCCACTTTGCCGGGTTGGAACCGGCGGGCGCCTATGGGCCAGCCCCCCTCACACCGGCTGAACTCAAAACATTGGCCGAAGCCCAGCCGCAGTTCGTCTTTGAAAATGCCCACATGGGCGGCGGCGATCCGGTGGTTGAGGCGACCGGTGCGACAAAAGTTGATCTGCTGAACTTCCCCGGCGAAGACCTGGATCTGCTGGCGGTCTTTGCGACCAATGCCGAACGCATCAGCGCGGCCTTGGGTGATGGGGATGCGGCGACCACGCCAAGCGCGGCCTACCCCGTTACAATCGAGAACTGTGGCCGCCAGTTGACCTTTGACAAAGCTCCCGAACGGGTGGTCAGTCTGTGGCAGCCGCAGAACGAGATCTTGTTGGCGCTAGGTGTGCAGGATCGCATTGTTGCCTTTGCCGGGATGTACACCGACCTGCCCGCTGATCTGGCCGCCGCGGCCGCGGGCATTCCTAGCCTTGGCGAGTCAATGGACTGGCCCGCCAAAGAAGTGATGTTGACCCAACAGGCGGATCTGGTGGTTGCGGAACTGCTGGAAGGCTTTGCCTTTGACCCGGCCATGGGTAAGGCGACGGTGGCGGAGTTGGAAGCCGCCGGGACGCAAGTCTATTCGGCGAGCGCCTGCACCATCGCCGATTACCCCAACAAACGGATCGAAACCGTTTATACCGACCTGGAAAATCTGGGCAAAATCTTTGGCGTGGCGGATCGGGCGCAAGCGCTGATCGACGAGATGAAAGCGCGCCAAGCTGACATTGTCGCCCAAGTGGCCGATCAACCCACCATGCGGGTAGCCTTTTACAATGGCGGCGAAGGGCCGCTCAACATCCTCTCCGGTGGCGTCTGGGGCGACACCATTACCCAGGCCAACGGCGAAAATGTCTTTCCCAATGATCTCTTCCAAGTCAGCGTTGAGGAATTTGCTGCCGCCCAGCCGGAGGTGATCATCATCGGGACCTATCGTGGCCAAGAGGCAGAGACGCTAATCGCCTTCTTACAAGCGACCTTCCCCAATGTACCCGCGGTGCAAAACAACCGGCTCTATCCCGTGCCGACTATCGAGACTGAGGCCACCGTGCGCATCATCGACGGCTTTGAGAAGATTGCACAGGCGATTCACCCAGCGGCGTTTGAATAGTAGACAGTGAGACAGTGAGACAGTGAGACAGTGAGACAGTGAGACAGTGAGACAGTGAGACAGTGAGACAGTGAGACAGTGAGACAGTGAGACAGTGAGACAGTGAGACAGTGAGACAGT
>JALHQH010000013.1:0-271993 GCA_022842065.1 Caldilineaceae bacterium | reverse complement strand
AGACAGTGAGACAGTGAGACAGTGAGACAGTGAGACAGTGAGACAGTGAGACAGTGAGACAGTGAGACAGTGAGACAGTGAGACAGTGAGACAGTGAGACAGTGAGACAGTGAGACAGTAGCACTGTCTACTGCAATTCAAATTTAATCACCAAGGAAACATCATGCCTAGTAAAATTGTCTTAGCGCCAGCCATGCACTGTGACCAGTGTAAAGCCCGGATCGAAACGGAAATCGCCAAACAGCCCGGTGTAGATGGCGTCCAAGTGGACCTCACCACCAAAACGGTGCAGGTGATGTGGAGCGCGCCCCAGACGTGGCCGGCCATCGCTGCCCGGTTGACCGACCTCGGCTATCCGCCCCAGGGGCTGAATGAAATCAAACGCCATGTCGCGATTGTCCTTTATGACGGCTTCACCGCGCTCGATGCCGTCGGCCCCTACGAAGTGCTGGTCAGCCTGCCGGACACGCAGGTGCATTTTATTGCCGATCAACATGGCCCGATCTGGACCGACACGGGGCAGTTGGGGCTGGTGGCCACGGCAACCTGGGACGAACTGCCCCATCCGCAAATCATCGTCATTCCCGGCGGTGGCGCAGGCATGATGGAGGCGGCCCAAAATCAAGCTTTATTGGCCTGGTTAAAGGGTGCGCATGAAACGTCAGAATGGACGACTTCGGTCTGCACGGGCGTCTTTCTACTGGGCGCGGTTGGCATTCTGCAAGGGTTAGAAGTCACCACCCACTGGGGATCGCGTGACCACATGCAACAGTACTGTGGCGCGACCTATGTGGCCCAAAGGTTTGTGCAACAGGGCAAGGTGATCACCGCGGCAGGTGTCTCGGCCGGGATCGACATGGCGCTCTTTTTGGCAGAACAACTCAGCAACCGCCAGACGGCACAGGCCATTCAACTGGCCTGTGAATATGATCCGCAACCGCCCTTTGCATCCGGTGACTGGCAACAGGCTGACACCGATCTGCTGGCCGAGGCGAGCCGGGTGGTGATGACCTATCGCACCAATCCGATGTAGACGGAGCCTGGGGTTTCAACCCCAAGCTGATAACGAAAGGAACGCCCGGCGATGATGAGAATTAAATAAATAATCGGGTAAATGATCACCACCCGGCGATGAATCGCCGGGCTATAGAACAGCGCCCGCTGAAGCGGGCTTATGCACCCCAAAAGCCCGCTTCAGCGGGCGCTGTTCTTAGCCGGGCGGCTTTAGCCCCCGGCGTTCCCGGTTTACCGAAACAATTACTTAACTCTCATCATTGCCGGGTGGTGGTCGTTTACTACCAACCGGAATGCGCTTGTTCAGCTTGCGCCTGTGCATCCTTTCAACCACAGCCGTTATGGAGCTGTACTTGGCTTGGCCTTTGCAGCCAGCGGGCGTATTCCGCTGGCCTGGGAAATCATGGTGCGCGTTCCATCCTCAAGTTTTCGAATAATTGAGAATAAGTCTCAACTATTTCCTGCAATTTGGTTATTTGTCGTTGCGTAGAGTACAATTCGTGCTCCAAATGAGATTTAATCTCAGTTGAAACATATCAAACAGTGCTTGAGCCAAAGCAGCAACACAGGGAGCAGATCATGGTTAGACGATTAAACTGGCTATGGCGTGGTTTATTGCTGGTAAGTTTGTTGCTTGCCGCGTGTGCGCCAGTGCAAAGCCCTGCAGCACCACCGCCGGCAGCCACCACAAATGAAACACAAGCGGCGACCGGCTATCCCATTACTATTGAAAATTGCGGCGATACCCTCACCCTGCAAAAACGCCCGGAGCGGGTTATCGTCTCCTGGGGTGGGCAAGCGGCCTATTTGCTGGGCTTAGGGCTGGAAGAAGAATTGATCGGGATCTACTACCGCTCGGCGGATGATGAAAACCGCCTGGTGCCGCCCGCATTGCGCGACCGTTTCCTGGCCATTCCCAACCTGGGTCAGGATGGGGTACCACCGGGCAAAGAAATTCCTATTTCCCTCAAGGCTGACTTCTTCTATTCAGACAACCCCGGCGATTTTGCCGATGGCCGCGCCACGCCCGAAGATTTTGCCGCAATCGGAGCCACCGTCTTTTCCTCGGTCTATGGTTGTACGGATCCCGCGCAGCAGACCCTTGAGCAGATGTTTGAGGAGATTCAGAATCTAGGGCGCATCTTTGCCGAAGAGGCCGCCGCGCAGGCCCTGGTCAACGAGATTCGGGCGGGGGTTGAGGCAGTGCAGGTGCGGGTTGCCGGGCGAGAACCGGTGCGCACCCTGTTAGTCGAGGGCAGTGCGGAAACGCTCTATGCCGCCGGCAATGGGTTGGTGACCGATGTCTTTGCCCGGGCCGGTGGGGCGAATATTTTTGATGGCGCTAGCTATGATGCGCCCCCTTCGCGTGAAGTGTTGGCCGCCTCCAATCCAGATGTGGTGCTCATTTGGGATTACAATGCTGACGAGTTGGAACCAGTGGTGCGCACCGTCTTCGCCAATTCACCGGCGGTGGCGAACAATCGGATTGTGCGTATCCCCTATATTGGAGGCGTGGGCATGCGGGTTGCTGAGTTAGCTGAGGCGTTGGGGCGGGCCTTCCACCCAGATGCATTTGCGACCGTTGCTCCTGAGACAGCTTATCCCGTTACCGTCGAGAGTTGTGGCCGCACCTTGACCTTTACCCAAGCCCCCACGCGGGTTTTTGTCGATTATCAAACCCAACTGGAACTGCTGCTGCGTCTGGACCTTGGCGCACAAATTGTTGCCTATAGCGGTTTTGGCGAAGTGCCGCTGGCACCCGATGTGATGGCCGCCTATAGCCAAATGCAGGCAACGAAGCTCGATGCCTTCCCCACCAAGGAGCAAGCAGTCAGTGCCGGCTATGATCTGACAATTATTGCCTTTCCGGGCTATGTCTACGATGCCAGCCGGGGCCGGGCCAGCCGGGAAGAGTGGGAGCAAGCCGGCACCGTGCTCTATGAATCCAATGCCGACTGTGCTGACGGTGGGGCGGACCGTACCCTGGAAGACTCTTTTCAACAGATCCGCGATCTAGGGCAGATCTTTAATGTTCCAGAGCGGGCAGCAGCGTTGCTCGCCGAGATGAGCGCAACCCTCACCCAGGTGGAGGAACAAGTGGCTGGGCGACCAACTCCGAAGGCGGCCATTCTGGATTACATCGATGAGAATGGCGTACCTTCCTTCTATGCAGCGGGCATCTATACCGATTTGATTGCACGGGCCGGTGGCGAAAATGTCTTTGCCGACCAGTCCGAACAATATGCCACCATTAGCCCGGAAGTGGTGGCAACTCGGCCCGTTGATCTGCTCTTTGTGATGGAATGGGCCGGTGGCGGCACTGCGGAAGAGAAGGCGGAATACTACTTCAAGACCTTCCCCAATGCACCAGCCTCGCAAAACCGGCGCTTTGTTATCCTGACCAATATGGAGCTAAACGCCGGCTCCGGCAATGCGCTCGCCATTGAAAAAATGGCGCGTGGGCTGCATCCAGAGGCATTTGAATGAGTGAGTTGAGCCACACGCCCATAGATGATGGATTCCGTTTACGCCGCGCCACCGCTGCCGATCAAGCGGCGCTGGCGCGCTTTCAAGTGGCGGCGCATTGGCGTGCTGATGCACCGGAAGCAAGCGCCTATTTGGCGACCTACACCCATGAGCTCTTTACGCGTCCCCATCCCCTGCTTGGTGTCGCTGATTTCTTGTTGCTGACCACAACCGCTGACGACGAGATTGTGGCTTCCGCCCAGCTTTTTCGGCAGACTTGGCACTATGCCGGCATCCCCCTGCCCGTTGGCCAGATCGAGATGGTGGGCACGGCCGCGCCCTATCGACGGCGTGGGCTGGCGCGGCGGTTGATCCACGAAGCACACCAGATCAGCACGGCCCAAGGCGATCTGGTGCAGGTGATCGGCGGCAATCCAAACTTTTATCGCCAGTTTGGCTATGAATACGCGCTCTGTGTTGGGGATGGACGGGGCAGCTACTGCCCCGCTGTCTCACCCAACCCACCATCTACGACAGATCTGGCCCCCTTTCGGATCCGACCGGCGACCACAGCAGATCTGCCGTTTTTAGTGCGTGCCGATGCTGAAGCCGGTCGCCGTAATCTGCTCCATTGCCCACGGGACGGCACGTTGTGGCGCTATGAACTGTCGGGCCGCAGTGAAGAGAACCGCTTTCACTACCAACTGCGGCTGATCGAAACGGCGACCGGTGAACCAGTCGGCTTCTTCGCATACCGCTGGTCAGCGAGCGAACCCTGGTTGGTCGTCGTCGCCTACGAAATTGTCGCCCCCTATGCTTGGCTGACAGTCACCCCTTGGCTGCTGGATTACCTCCATGCCCTAGGGCAGCAATCGACCGCGCCAGGAAAAAGTGACCAGCCCACGGGCTATGGCGGCTGTTGGCTCTGGTTGGGCACAGAGCACCCGGCCTATCACGCCAGCCCTAGTCGTTTGACCAGGACAGCGCAGCCAACGGTTTTTTATGTCCGGGTGCCCGATGTAGCGGCCTTGCTCCGTCATCTCGCACCGGCGCTTGAGCAGCGCTTGCCAGGCACCGTCGCCGCCAACTATAGCGGGGCGTTGACTATTAGTTTTTATCATGATGGGGTATGCCTGCGCTTTGTTGCCGGTCGGATCACCGAGGTTCGCGCCTGGCAACCGGCGACGGATCAAGCAGCCGATGCGGCATTCCCTGGCTTGACCTTGCTACCTTTACTCTTTGGCTATCGCACATTGGCCCAACAAGAGGCTGCGTACCCTGATTGCTTCGCTGCTTCTGATCAGGCACGGGCCTTGCTCGCCGCGCTCTTTCCGGCGCGGCCTTCGCGCATTTGGATACCGTTTTGATTGACGTATCGTAATCATCTACTCATTCTCTCTTCAATCGGAGCAAACAATGAAACAAAAGGTACTTTTCACCTCGATCTTTGTGCTGGCATTGCTGGTTGGCTGTGTTGCACCATCTGTGGCCCCGCAAGCAGCCATGCCTGCGGCTGCCCCGGCAACCGCGGCCTATCCTGTCACCATTGAAAACTGTGGCAACACCCTCACCTTTGCTAAAGCGCCCGAACGCGTATTAGCGACCTACCAGAATGTGGCTGAAATTCTGGTGGCGCTGGGGTTGACCGACAAAATTGTCGGCGTGACCTATGGCCAAGCCTATGATCCCCTGCCGGAGATGGCGGAGGCGATCAATGGTCTCAATTGGCTGTCGCCGCGTGGCCAAGGCTCAGCAGGCAAGGAAGTTACCCTGAGCACGCAGCCCGACTTTGTGTTCGCTGCCTACCCAACCTACGACTTTAACGCCAGCAAAGGTATGGCGACGCAGGAAGAATTTGTCGCTGCGGGTGCACCGGTTTATGGCATCAGTGCCGAATGCACGGCGCAGGTTCCCGAGGGTACCATCGAAAGTGTCTACAACGACATTCTCAACATCGGGCGCATTATGGGGGTGGAAGCGCGGGCGGTTGCCCTCGTCCAGCAGATGCGTGATCAGATTGCCGCAGTGCAACAACGGGTCACGGATCAACCGCAACTGCCGGTGGCCTTTTACGATACCGGGGAAGATCTGTTGGGTATGTATGGCAGCGGGCTAAATGCCGATATGATCAAACTAGCTGGTGGACAGAATGTCTTTGGCGATCAACCGGAAGTTTATCTGCAAGTCAGCAAAGAAGCCTTTGCGGTGACGAACCCAGAAATTTTTGCCATCATTGATTACGAAGGGAATCCGGCCGTGCCGGAAGAAACGGCGCGGGCCGAGTATTTGTTCACCACCTTCCCCAACCTGCCGGCTTCACAAAATCGGCGTTATGTAGCCGTGCCTGGCTCGGCCTTTGCCGCTGGCGTGCGCATCTCAATTGCGATTGAAACAATGGCACGGGCCTTTCACCCAGCGGCATTCGCCACAACGCCCGCAAGCAGTACGACCTACCCCGTCACCATCGAAAACTGTGGCAATACGCTGACTTTTGACAAAGCACCGGAACGAGTGGCATCGCTCTACTCAGTCACCACCGAGTTACTCTTGCGGCTTGGACTAGCCGATCATGTTGTGGCGGCGGCGAACTTTGGCGAACCGCTGCCGGACGATCTGCAAGCCGCTTACCAGGGCCTCAATCTGGTCGGTGAAGGATTTATCATTCCCAAAGAAGTCCTCTTGAGCCAAAAACCAGATCTGGTAATGGATAATCAGCCCGATTGGTTTTACAGCGCGGAAAATGGCTTTGCCACGGTAGAGGAGATTACCGACAGTGGCGCACAAATCTACAGCATCACGGCCAAATGTGGCGGTGGGCAGGTGGATGCCACATTTGAGGACATTTACACCGACATTCGGAACATGGGCCAAATTTTTGGGGTCAACGACCGCGCCGAAGCCCTGATTACCGAGATGCAGGCAACCGTTGACGTTGTCACGGCCAAAGTGGCAGGGCAGGCACCGCTCCAGGTGATGATCTATGATGCCGGCGAAGGTCCGCTAGGCGTCTTTGGCCCCGGTTCGTATGATGCGATTCTGCGCTTGGTCGGTGGGGAGAATGCCTTTGCCGACCTGACCGAGACCTATGCCCAAGTCAGCATTGAGGCCGTGGCAACGCGCACAATCGACGTGGTGATTGTCGGCGGTTATGACGACACAGGTGAAGCCCGCGCCGACTTTATCCGCCAGACTTTCCCCAACATGGCCGCGGTGGTGAATGACCGGGTGGTGGTGATCGAATATGGCCTCATGAACCCTGGTGTGCGCAACCACTTGGGGGTGGAAGCCTTTGCCCAAGCGCTCTACCCGGAAGCGTTTGAGTAACCGATGACCACCTTATCCACACCAACGACAGCCGCAACTGCGCGGCCAAGTCAAGCACGGGCCGCCACCCTTTTTTGGAGCCTACAGATCGGCCTGGTGGTGGCGCTCATCCTTGCCATCCTCTTCGCCGTGGGCATCGGCGCGGTGGAGATTCCGTTGCCGATTACGACGCATGTGATCGGCAGTCACCTGCTACCCGGCTGGATCGCGCCGGTGGCCGATCCCACGCAGGATCAGATCATCTGGGTCTTTCGCCTGCCACGGGTGCTGCTGGCGGTGGTCGTCGGCGCGGCGTTGGCGGTGAGCGGCACGGCGTTGCAGGCGATGACGCGCAACCCGCTTTCCGACCCCTATATCTTTGGTGTCTCGTCAGGGGCATCGGTGGGTGCGGTGTTGGTCATCACGCTGGGATCGACAGTGATGGGGGGCATCTCCTTATCGCTGGCTGCCTTTGCGGGGGCGCTCTTGTCAATGCTCCTGGTCTACACGCTGGCGCAACAGCAAGGGCGCGCGACACCAATGCGTCTCATATTGGCCGGTGTGGCGCTTAGTTATGTGCTCTCGGCGGTGACCAGTTATCTCGTCTTGCGCAGTGCCACACCGGGGGGCGGGGCGGCGGCCGTGTTGACCTGGTTGGCGGGCAGTTTGGGCGGTGCCAAATGGGAGCAACTTGGGCTGCCCAGCGCGGTCGTCGTGTTGGCTACTTTCCTGCTTTTGGCCCAATCCCGTCCACTCAATGCCCTGCTGGCCGGCGACGAAACGGCGACTGGACTCGGGGTCAATGTGGAGCGCTTTCGCCAGCAACTCTTTGTGATCACCTCGCTGCTGGTGGGCGTCGTCGTGGCGGTGAGCGGGTCGATTGGTTTTGTCGGCCTGATGATCCCCCATCTGGTCCGTATGGTTGTTGGGTCGGATCATCGGCGCGTGCTGCCCACCGTGGCGCTCGGTGGCGGCGTCTATCTGGTGCTGGTTGATCTGGTGGGCCGCACGATCATGGCCCCACAAGAGTTGCCCGTGGGGATTGTGACGGCGGCGCTGGGCGGGCCGTTTTTTCTGTGGCTGTTGCGACGACGGTGAACGCTGTCAGCGGATTTTGGGAACGGATTTAGCGGATTGCGCCGAGACAATCCGTTCTCAGCGCTTACACGAAGAGCGGATTAGCGGATTCATCATCCGTTCAATCCGCTCCATAAATCTGTTGACAGCCTCTGCCCCAATTACAAGGAGAGACAACGCGTGAAATTAGAAGTCAATGAAGTGGCCGTCGCCATTGCGAGTCGGCGGATTGTGAATGAGGTCTCGCTGCAGGTGGCACCGGGGGAGATCGTGGGGTTGATTGGGCCGAATGGCAGTGGCAAATCGACGCTGTTGCGGGCGGTCTATCGATTGTTCAAGCCGGTGGCGGGCTATGTCCAGCTTGGTGGCGATGATGTGTGGCAACTGAGCGCACGGGAGGCGGCACGGCGGACTGCGGTTGTGGTCCAAGAGACCCCCAGCGATTTTGACTTTACCGTAGGTGAAGTGGTGGAGATGGGACGCACGCCGCACAAGGGGTTGCTGGAAGCGGACAATGCGCGTGATGCCCAGCTTGTACAGGACGCACTACGACGGGTCAATCTGGCGGACTTTGTTGCACGCAGCTTTAACACCCTCTCTGGTGGCGAAAAACAGCGGGTGTTGGTGGCGCGGGCATTGGCCCAAGAACCTAAGCTGTTGGTGCTGGATGAACCGACCAATCACCTCGATATTCGCTATCAACTGGAAATTCTGAATCTAGTGCGCGACTTGGGCATTACCACCCTGGTGACACTGCATGATCTCAACTTGGCCGCGACCTACTGCCATCGCCTTTATCTCCTATCTGCTGGGCAGATTGCCACAGCAGGCACACCGGAAGAAGTGTTGACACCGGAATGGATCCACGCGGTCTACGGCGTGGTGACAACCTGTATCCCCCATCCAACGACGGGTCGTCTGCTGCTGGCCTTTGTCACGAGCAATTGAGCGACAGTTAGGTGAAAGCGGTGGCAAGGCCATCATCTTATCGCGAATTTTTGCAACTACAAGAAACTGCAACTACAATAGACTCGCTCGCAGATAAAGACGGCTCAACCGGAATTCAGGGGGTTGACAAGATCGCCCTGGGCTAAAGCCGCAGGGCTAGCGAACAACGCCGGGTAAACCCGGCTAAAGCAGCCTGGCTAGCCCGGGTGCCCACTGGGCGCGTTGACGGCGGGGCGGGCTTGTCAACCCCGAAAGATCCCATTGAACCATACAGACTGAGCCGCTTGTCCTACTTGGGCTGTGTTGCTGTGGGCACACGGGCAAGCAGCCGTTAACACCTTTCAGGGAGATTCACACCTCATGACGATTCAAACAACAGTCGATTGGCAGAACTGGCTCCAGCGCTGGGATCAGCAGCAGACCGGCTATCTGCCCGACCGCGAAGAACGTTTCAACGCGATGTTTCATGTCCTCCACACCTTGTTACCTGCCGACTTTGTGGCGCTTGATCTGGCCTGTGGTCCTGGCTCGCTCAGTCAGCGCCTGTTGACGCGCTTTCCGGGGGCGCGCAGCGTGGCAGTCGATCTTGACCCAGTGCTGCTGACCCTGGGCCAGAATGCCCTGGGTGATATGAACGGTCGCCTACGCTGGGTGGAGGCAGATCTGGCCCAGCGCGATTGGGTGGAGAAGCTGGGTGACGTGCAGTTCGATGCGGTTTTGAGTACGACGGCCCTGCACTGGTTGCAGGCCGGGCATCTGGTCCAGCTTTTTCAGACCCTAGCCAAAATCGTGCGCCCCGGCGGGGTCTTCCTCAATGGCGATAATATCCCCTTTGGCCCCCAGTTTCCCAGCTTTGACCAGGTTGCCAAAAGTGTCGATCAAGCGCAACAAGCCGCGGCCTTTACCGAGCGCGGGGTGGAAAATTGGGAAAGCTGGTGGGCGGCCCTGGCGCAAGAGCCAGGGATGGAGCCGCTGCTCGCCGAACGCAAGCGCCGCTTTACCCCGACGAAT
Organism: Caldilineaceae bacterium; assembly: GCA_022842065.1. The sequence continues at coordinate 262,174 of JALHQH010000013.1, read as the reverse complement.
CACACCCCTGACGATTCACACAACCCCATCTCCGATTTTTATCAGGCCGCCTTACGCAATGCCGGTTTCCGCGAAGTCGGCGTGATCTGGCGCAATCTGGACAACCAGGTCATCATGGCTGTACGGTAAGTACATCTCATTTACTCGTTCCGCTGCTCTGCGCCCGCTGACGATTACCGATCCAGCCGAAAGCCCGATTCTCATAACCAGGAGCAACCAAATGAAGATCAACCGTGGACATTGGTCCAGTCTACTCTTACTGCTAACAATCTTATTAACCAGTTGTGTCGCTACCCCGGCCGATAGTGGCTCGGCGACCAACGGGACAACTGTCGAACAGACCTTTATCGTCGCTTCGGCCAACGACGTGGGTGAATTGAATCCGCATAACTATAGCTCTAGCTTTCCGGCGTTGGATATGGTCTATGAACCACTGGTGCGCTATGCTGCCGATGGCACGTTGCAGCCCGGCCTGGCCGAGGCGTGGACATTGTCCGATGATGGGTTAACCTGGACTTTCAAGCTACGCCAAGGGGTCACTTTTCACGATGGCGCGCCCTTTGATGCCGCCGCGGCCAAGTGGAACCTGGAACGCTGGGTCGGCACCGAGGATCACAATTGGTTGCCCACCGTTAACCAGATCGACCGCATCGAAACGCCGGATGACTTTACCCTTGTGCTCCACACCAAAGCGTTTTACTATGCCCTGGCCCAGGAATTAGCGTTGGTGCGCCCAGTACGTTTTCTCAGCCCCAACGGCGTCGATGCCGACGGCGCGTTTGTCAAAGCGCTTGGCACCGGCCCTTGGCAATTGGCAGAATATATCAAAGATCAGCGTGCGGTCTTTGTCCCCAATCCCACCTACTGGGGGGCAAAACCACAACTGACCAAAGTGATCTTCGATGTCATCCCCGACCCACAGACGCGGGTGGCGGCGCTGTTGAGCGGCGAAGTCCACTTGATCGGCGGCGAAAATCTGGGCAGCATTCCGCTGGAAAGTGTGCCGGTCTTGCGCGAAAACGCCGATGTCGCGCTGCTGACGGGTGAAGGCAGCACCAGTTTTGTCCTGCAGATGAATTACACCCGCGCCCCGTTTGACGACCCCAACGTGCGCGCTGCCGTCAACCATGCCATCAACCGCGCGGGGATTGCCAAACAGGTCTTTAGCGGGTTGGCATCGCCGGCCACCGGCCTCTTCCCCGCGACGATCCCCTATGCCGGCAGCCCCATGCCCGACAATTACACCTTTGACCTCGAAAAAACCAAAACGCTTTTGGCAGAAGCGGGGTGGACGCTTGGTACTGATGGGCTGCTGCACAAAGAGGGTCAGCCGCTGCAGGTGATACTGGTGGTGGATGGGGCGGTCTTCCCGCAAGCCAAATCGATGGCCGAAGTCGTGCAAGCCAACCTGCAAGAAATCGGTGTCGGCGTCGAAATCCGCATTGTCGAATACGAAGCCTGGCATGCAGCCTTAGCGGCCGACGAGTACGATCTTACCATTCAGATCACCTGGGGCGCGCCCTATGACCCCCATTCAAGCTTGACCACCTGGTTCAAAAGCGGCTTTGCCACCGCGCATGGCCAAATGTACAACAGCCCTGCACTGGACACGCTGATCACTACCATCGGCGGCGAGCAGGATGAGACGGCGCGTCAAGCCGTCTATGCTGACCTGTGGCGCTATCTGGATGAGAATGCGGCGATTGCGCCGCTCGTCTATTCGCAACGGATCTACGCGCTGAGCAAACAGGTCAGCGGCTTCGACCTGGCCGGCACTGAGTACGAACTGGCCCTCCAAAATGTGACGATCAGCGCGCCATGATGCGCATTCTGTTACGGCGGGCAGCAGGCGCAGTGGCCACGCTGCTCGCCACCAGTCTGCTCACCTATCTGTTGCTCTTTCTGGGCGACGGCGATCCCGCCGCCGTGATCGTGGCGCGGCGCACGGGCGTGATGCCCAATGCCGATCAGATCGCCCAGGTGCGCGCCCAATATGGGCTGGATCGTCCGGTGATTGTGCAATATCTCGACTGGCTGGGGCAGGTGGTGCGTGGCGATTTTGGCTATTCCTTGCGCACCGGTCAGCCTGTCTTGACCGAGATTGGGGCGCGACTGGGGGCCACGTTGGGCTTGGCGGGATTGACGATGGTGGTGACCATCGGGCTTGGCTTGGCGATTGGCGTGACCGCGGCCTTTTACGAAGGGTCGCCGTTTGATCAGGTGACGCGCTTGCTGGCCTTGGTCGGCGTCGCCATGCCCAATTTCTGGTTGGCCTTTCTGCTCATCCTGCTCTTTGCCGTCTATCTGCAATGGCTACCCTCGCACGGGGTGCGCCAGCCGACAAGCGCGATCCTACCGGTGGTAACGCTCGCCTTTGCTAATATTGCCACCCTCAGCCAGTTGACCCGTTCGCTGCTGCGGACGGTGCGCCATCAGGACTATGTACGCACCGCCCGTGCCAAAGGGCTCAGCACGCGCACCACCTGGTTGCGCCATGCCCTGCCGAACGTGGCCGCGCCGCTGCTGACGCTGGTGGCCGGTCAGTTTGCGCAGATTGCCACCGGCGCGGTGATTGTCGAGACGGTCTTTGCCTGGCCCGGCATCGGCAACTTTTATCTAGCGGCGGTGAGCTTCCGCGACATCCCCGTGATTCAGGCGCTGGTGCTGCTCTTTACCGCCATCTTTGTCGGCATCAACTTGCTCGTCGATCTGGCCTATGGCTGGTGCGACCCACGGATTCGGTTGGCCTAGACAATGGCTTCTCTGACTGCACCGCTTGCTGCCGCCCGCGCCGCAACCATTCAACCACGGCGCGCCAGCGTGCGTTATCCCTGGTTAGTGGTGGGCGGGCTGGCGCTGCTGGGGCTATTGCTGGTGGCACTCTGCGCCCCCTTGCTGGCCCCTTATGACCCCGCCGCGCAAGATTTGAATGTGGGCTTGACCGCGCCGACTCTCGCTCACCCATTAGGTACCGATCAACTGGGGCGCGATCTACTCAGTCGCTTGTTATGGGCGGGGCGCAGTTCGCTCACGGTGGTCTTGGGAGTGTTAGCGTGCAGCCTGTTGCTCGGCGCGTCGATTGGGCTAGTCGCCGGCTACGTGGGCGGACTGACCGACGAGCTGTTGATGCGCGTGGTCGATCTCTTTTTGGCCCTGCCCGGTTTTCTGCTGGCCTTGGCTTTGGTCGGCGCGCTGGGGCCAGGGCTGGATACGCTAATGTTGGCGTTAACCATCACCTGGTGGCCAACCTATGCCCGCCTCGTGCGCAGCCAAACCCTGACCCTGCGTAGCGCTGATTATCTGCTGGCGGCCCAAGCCATCGGTGCCGGCCACGGGCAGATCATGCGTCGTCATCTGGTGCCGGCCTTGATCGGACCCGTCGTGGTGCAACTCAGTTTGGATGCCGGCCAACTAATTTTGACCATTGCCGCCTTGGGCTTTCTGGGGCTGGGCATCCAACCGCCGGTCCCCGAGTGGGGCGTCATGTTGGTCGATGCGCGCCCCTTTATGCAGATCGCGCCCCATCTGGTGCTCGCGCCGGGGCTGGCGATTTTTAGCACTGTGTTGAGTGCCAATCTGGTGGCCGATGGGTTGGAGCAGTGGTTGAATCCGTGGCAGTGATAACAATCAATGACAATGGGTAGGAAAGGTGTACATGGGCGAACAAGAACAAGCCTTATTGGTTGAAATGACAAATCGCTATACCGGGCAGCAATTGCCATGGAATGCGGAATTGCCGCCGCCCGAAGTGCTGGCGCTGGTGGACGTGTTGCCGCCCGGTCGCGCCCTGGATCTGGGCTGTGGTTTGGGACGCGCTTGCCGCTATCTGGCCCAGCATGGCTGGCAGTGCGATGGCGTGGATTTTGTGGAACAGGCGATTGTCACGGCACGCCAGCGGGCAGCAGATGCCGGTGTGGCGGATCGGGTTGCGTTTCATGTGGCGTCAGTGGCAGCGGTTGATTTTTTGTCGCCGCCCTATGATCTGGTCATCGATGTTGGGTGTCTTCATGCCCAGGCCGCAGCGGTGCGCGCGGCCTATGCGCGCCAGGTCAAACGGCTGTTACGCCCTGACGGCTTATTTCTCCTCTTTGCCCACGTCCGCGACGAAGAGGCCGGAACCGAAGGGCGCTGGATCACAACTGCGCAGATCGATGAACTATTTCTAGCCGACTTTGGCGTTGAGCGCCTAGAACAGGGGACAACAACGGTTGGCGACAACACCTGGCCGTCGGCGTGGTATTGGCTGCGGCGCAACAGTAGTGATGAATGGGAACGGGGGCAAAGTCACCAATGACAGCAGCACTGACAGAGATCTACAATTTTCTGCCCATTGATAAGCGCTGGGCAACGGCCGGTCAGCCAACAGTTGAACAATTTGCCGCGATCAAAGCGGCGGGCTACGAGGTCATCATCAATTTGGGAATGCCCGATTCGCCGCGGGCGGTGCTCAACGAAGTGGAGGTGGTGGCGGCGCAGGGCATCGACTATGTGGCCATCCCGGTGGTGTGGGAAGCACCGACCGGGGCCGATCTGGCCGCCTTTTTCGCCGCGATGAACGCCAACCAGGCGAAAAAGCGCTTTGTCCATTGCATTGCCAACATGCGCGTCTCGGCCTTTACCTTTCTCTACCGTGTCCTCGTGCTGGGCGTGCCAATCGAGGAAGCGCGCCAGATGCTCCACCAGATCTGGGAGCCGAACCCAATCTGGCAAAAGTTTATCGATGAACAGTTGGCGGCGTATGGGCAAGGCGCACTGATTGATGAAAATTAAGTAAATCATTGGATAAACAACCACCACCCGGCGATGAATCGCCTGGCTAAAGAACAGCGCCCGCTGAAGCGGGCTTGTGCCGCCGAAAAGCCCACTTCAGCGGGCGCTGTTCTTAGCCAGGTGGCTTTAGCCCCTGGCGTTCCTACGTGCGTTTGTCGGATTATTTTCTTACCCTTCATACCCGAAAGGGATCACAATGACCGAGCACAAAGACAAGGCCGCGCCGATGGCCGCGGCACCCATGCAATATCGTGAAAATGGCGAAGTGGCCTGGGGCGAAATGTGGGAGAACTTCTGCGCACTAGCGCTGGAGGGCGGCCCGCCCCATCGCGACGAGTTGCTAAAAGCACAGCCTGTCCCCGACACCCACAGTCCCACCTATCAGTATGCGGTGCAAGAGATCGTGCGCGGCATTCAGGAAGTGAGCGGCTTGCCGGCGGCAGAAATCCGCCCCGGCTGGATCGGCGTGACCTGTCCCTCCGGGGCGATGGCCGGTTGGCTGGCCGAAGCGATTATCGCCGAAAAGGTCGAAGCCCATGCCGAAGCCAATCTGCTCCGCGTGCCGGTCGGCGATTACTATACCGTCAAAGGCGAGATCAAAAATGTCATCACCGCGGTGGCCAAGACGACCCATTATTGGGGTGACCATCTGCCTGCCGAAGTGAAACAGACCCTTGCGCTCCAGGCCAAGCTGGCCGGTTTTTGGCGTTGGCTCCGCCGGTTGGGGAAAGCAACGCCGGCGCGCACATAACAAGGAGTATCATGGCAAACGTAGCTTCTACACTGATTCAAGATCAAATTAACGCCTATTGGAACTGGCGCGGGGCGAGTTATGACAGCCAACCCGGTCATGGCATTCAGCTTGGTAGCGCTGAATCTGCGGCCTGGCTGGAAACAATGCAACGGCTCTTACCACCTGCCCCCGCCGCGTGTTAGATGTCGGTGCCGGCACAGGGTTTCTCTCCTTCCTGGCGGCGGCGATCGGTCATCAGGTTACCGCCATTGATTTGGCGGAGGGCATGTTGGCGGTGGCGCGTGAACAGGCGGTCACCGTTATCAATCCACCCCAGTTCTTGATCGGTGACGCCATTGCGCCGGACTTTCCACCCCAGTCGTTTGATGTGGTGATGAGTCGTCATGTGCTCTGGACCTTGCGCGACCCGGTGAGCGCCTTTCGTAACTGGTGGCAATTGCTCAAACCCGGCGGGCGGCTGGTCGCGATTGATAGTTTCTGGTTTGATCCCAACCAGCCATTAACTGTGGCGGAGAGTGAGGTGCGCGAGCAATGGGCGCGTTTCTACTCGCCGGCGATCCAAACGGCGTTGCCCAACTTTGCCCTCAACGATCACACGCCGCTGGTGACCTTGCTGACGGCAGTTGGCTTTGCCAACCTACGCGTTGAGGCGTTGACCGCAATTCGTGCAGCGGAAGCCACCCCGATTGGTCATCAGGCGCGCTATGTACTGGTCGCCGATCGGCCGACATAAACAACCCATAGAGACGATGCAGTTTGAGCTATCCACTTAAATGAGATAAAATCTCAATTTCAAATGAGAATTTTTCTCTTTTGAAACATTTCAACGATTCAAAGCACGACAAATCACAACAAATCACAACAAATGCAAGGAGAAAAAGGTATGTTACGTCAACGTTGTTGGTCGTTGTCGCTGTGGTGGATTAGCCTGTTGCTGGTGGCTTGCACACCGCTGTCACAGCCGCCGGCTGCTGCCCCGGCAACCGGCCCCAAACAGCTCACCATCACCGAGACCTTCTGGCCCGACACCGGTTACGCGATGGAAAGTGACGATGCCTTTGCGCTCTCTTCCTGGGGCACAACCGAGACCTTGCTCATGGTGGACTTTGATGGGCAGGTCAAGCCGCTGCTGGCCGAGTCGTGGGAACGGCTCGACGACCTGCGCTGGTCTTTCACCCTGCGCGAGGGAGTGACCTTTCACAATGGCGAGGCGTTAACTACCCAAGCGGTCGTCACGGCATTCAACTATCTGCTCCAGGCCGAAACCCCACCGCGCGGTCTCTCGCCAGAGAATGTGACGTCAATTGAAGCGACCGATGAACGCACAGTCGTCATCACCACCGTGACCGCTGATGCGCTCGTGCCCAACCGCTTAACCGGGCCAAGCTTTGGCATCCTGGCCCCAGCCGCCTATGCCAGCACCCCGCCGGCGGTCTTTGGCATGGGCACTGGCCCCTTTGTTTTGGCGGAAGAAGTGCCGGAGCAGAGTGTCACCCTGCGCAAGAACGAAAGTTACTGGGGTACGCCGGCTAAGTTGGATGAAGTGACGGTGCTGGCCGCCCCCGATGGCGAAGTCCGGGCCACGATGTTACGCACCGGCGAAGTTGACCTTGCCGAACATCTGCCGATTCCACAACTGCCGCTCCTCGAAGCGGAGAGTGCCATCGAGGTCGTCCGCTTTGCCCAGCCGCGCACCACCACCCTCTATGTTAACAACAAAAAAGGGCCGCTGGCAGATGTGCTACTCCGGCGTGCCGTACTCCATGCAATTGACAAACAGGCATTGGTGGCAGCTGTGTTAGAAGGGGTTGGCGCGCCGGCAGCAGGGCCTTTTGCCCCCAACGAAGTGTGGGTCAACCCGGATTTAACGCCGGATACCTTTGACCCAGAAGCGGCAAAAGCACTGTTGACCGAGGCCGGCTTTGCCGAAGGCGAACTGACCCTCAACATCTGGACCTATCCGACCCGTTCCAATTTGCCACCCACCGCCGTGGCGATCCAGCAGATGTTGACTGATGTCGGCATCGGCGCGGAAGTGCGCATTGCCCCCTATAACACCTTGGAGCCAATCGTGCTTGCGGGGGATTACGATCTCTTCATCGTCTCGCGTGGTCACCTGTTAGACAACTATGACCCCGAAGGCTTCCTGCAAGCCGATGTCGGCTGTGACGGCTCCTTTAACCTGAGCGGCTACTGCAATGAGGAAGTCGACGCCAAACTGGCTGAGGCGCGCACCCTCGTCGATGCCGAGGCGCGCTACGCCATCTATCGCGAGATTCAACAGACCATCTTTGACGATGTCGCCTGCATCTGGCTCGACTATACCGAACAGCTTTTCGGTGTGCGTGAAGGGGTGATGAACTACCGCCCCCACCCGCTGGAGTATTACACGTTGACAACAGAGTTGGACGTGGTTCGTTAACGAATAATCGATTGGGTGATTAGTGATTGGTGATTTCAACAACGCCAATCACCAACCACCCAATCACTAATCACCCAATCACTAATCACCCAATCACTAATCACCCAATCACTAATCACCCAATGTCTACCATTCTCATCCGCCGTCTCCTTCTGCTACCAATCATCCTGCTGCTGACCTCGGCGGCGATCTTTCTGTTGCCTTATCTTACCGGCATCGATCCAACCATGTCGATCATTCGGGCGCGCATTGGTGAGCGCACAGTTGATCCAGCCGCGATTGACAAACTGCGCAGTGAATTTGGCTTGGACCGTAATCTGGCGGGGCAATATGTCGTCTGGTTGGGGGATGTGATCCAGGGCGACTTGGGCTTTTCCTATGTCAGCCGCACGCCGGTGGCACTGGTGATTGGGCGCGGCCTGCGCGTGACCGCCATATTGGCCTTGAGCGCGCTGGGTTTAGCACTATTGCTGGCGTTGCCACTGGGCGTGCTCGCCGCTTATCGTCCCGGTTCCTGGCTCGACACCCTGATCACCATTGGCTGTCAAAGCGGTGTGGCAATTCCCCAATATGTGTTGGCACCCTGTCTCATCTTATGCTTTGCGCTCTGGCTTGGCTGGTTGCCCTCGGCAGGGTGGCGCGGCCCGACCTTTGCCATCCTACCCATCTTGACGCTGCTCCCCAGCCCCTTGGCTTACTTTACCCAGGCCACCCGCGCCGCAATGGTGGAGGTGCTCAACGCCGACTATCTGCGCACGGCCCGTGCCAAAGGCATGCCGGCCTTCGTCCTCTTACGCCGGCATGCGTTGCGCAACGCGCTGATCCCGGTGGTGACGCTGGTGACACTCTGGTTGGCTGGGCTGCTCGGTGGTTCAGTGATTGTCGAGGTGATCTTCGCTATTCCCGGCTTGGGGCGCATTCTCTATGATGCCGTGTTGGCAGGGGACATTCCGCTGTTACAAGCTGGGCTGCTGCTGTTAGTGGGCTTGGCGATCTTGATCAATGGCTGTACCGATCTGCTTTACTTGATCCTTAACCCAACGATTCGCCTAAACTGATCGAGCAGAGGAGAGAACCCATCATGACGATCACGACTGCGCCACCGCCGACCGTGGCGTCTGCGCCTGCCACCACTGCCGCCACACAAGCAGGGCGCATGCGGCGGTGGGGCAGGTGGCCGGCGAGCACTGTCATTAGCCTCCTGCTGCTAGGGTTGATCCTGATTGCGACCGTGGGCGCGCCCTGGTTGACGCCTTTTGAGCCTAATCAACAGATCTTAAGCGAACGGCTGCAACCACCTTCCGCACGGCATTGGCTGGGTGCAGATCATCTCGGACGCGATCTGCTGGCGCGTTTACTCTATGGTGGACGCTCTTCGCTGTTGCTTTCGACGTTGGCTGTCCTGATTGCGGGCGCGGTCGGCGTGGCGTTGGGGATGCTGGCTGGGCGGGTCGGTGGCTTCTTCGATGAAGTGACCATGCGGTTGGTCGATGTGCTGATTGTCTTTCCGCACATTGTGCTGGCTATGATCATTGCGGCGCTGCTCAAGCCCAGCTTTGGCGCGCTCTTGCTGGCGCTCACCGTCACCGGGTGGACCGCGTATGCGCGGCTGGCGCGGGCGCTGACGTTGGAGATCTTGGCGCGGCCATTTACCGAGGCGGCATTGGCCTTGGGCGTAACCGAAGGGCGCTTGCTCTGGCGGCATGTACTGCCCAACATCAGTGGGCCAATTCTCGCCATGAGTTTTTTACGCTTTGGCCATACCTTGTTGACCGTCGCCGGCCTCTCCTACCTCGGGGTCGGCGTGCAGCCGCCCACGCCCGACTGGGGGGCGATGTTAGCCGAGGCACAGCCCTACATGCAACGGCTGCCGACGTTGCTGATCGCGCCGGCAGTGATAATTTTTTTGACCACGCTCTGTGTCACGTTGATCGGCCAGGGATTGACACGCCACTTTGATCCGCAACAGCGTAAGTAAAACGATCTACCCTTTGATACCGGTCATGACAATGCCCTGGACAAACTGGCGCTGGGCCAGGAAGAAGAGCAGGAGGATCGGCACCAACATGATGAGGGCGACCGCCATCATGTAGTTCCAGGCGAGTTGGTATTCCCCGCGGAACGCCCGCAAGCCCAGTGCCAGCGTGCGCAATTCCGGGCGGCCGAGATAGATCAGCGGGCGCAGAAATTCGTTCCAGTGATGGATGAAACTGAGGATCGCCAGCGTCGCCAGTACGGCTTTGGAGAGGGGCACGATAATCGCCCACCAGATGCGCAGCGTGCCGGCCCCGTCAACGCGCGCCGCCTCATCCAGTTCCAACGGAATGGTCAGACAGTACTGGCGAAAAAGAAAGACCGCGAAGGAACTGCCGGCCAGACTCCAGGGCACGATGAGCGGTAGAAAGGTGTTGACCCAACCAATGCGCCGAAAGAGGATGAACTCGGGAATTAAGGTGACGATTTCCGGCAGCATCAGCGAGGCGATACAGAGGGTGAATAAGAAGTTCCGCCCCGGAAAGGTAGTGCGGGCAAAACCATAACCGGCTAAACTCGCCGTCAACACGCCAAAGAGCGTCGCCGTCAGCGTGACGATCAGCGAGTTGCGGATGTAAAGGGTCAGGGGTACCTGGACAAAAACATCAATGTAGTTGCTCCAGACAATCGGATTGGGGAGCCACTGCGGCGGAATCACCATCTCACTCCCCGTCTGCTTCAGGCTGGTCGAGATCATCCAGTATAGCGGCAACAGATAGACGACAGACAACACGATCAGCAGCCCATACAGGATGAGATCCTTTGCCCGCAGCTTAAAGCGGGCTGGTTGACGAAGCGCAGTCCGCCGTAAAGCAGGAACGGCGGGATTCTGGTCAAGCTTTGTACTCATGCGCGTTCGCCTCCTTCATAATAGACCCAGCGCCGTGCCAGGAGGAATTGAATCCCGGTCATGATCATGATAATCAAGAAAAGCACCCAAGCCAGCGCAGCCGCGTAGCCCATCTTAAAATCCTGGAATGCGCGGAAGTAGATATAGATGACGTAGATCAACGTCGCATAAACCGGCCCGCCCCCTGTGGTCAAGAAGACGATGGTAAAGAAACCCTGAAACGACGCGATGATCCCGATGATCAAGTTGAAGAAGATCACCGGGCTGAGCATCGGGATGGTCACATGACGGAAGCGGGCGAAAGCCCCCGCGCCATCCAGCGCCGCCGCCTCATAGAGCGATTCGGGTACCCCTTGCAACCCCGCCAGAAAGATGATCATCGGCACCCCGATACCCGACCAGAGCGTGATCAGGATCAGCGAAGGTTTGGCTAACTGAAGATCAAAGAGCCAAGTCTGGGTAGGCAGGCCGACGCTGCTGAAAAGCGCATTCGCCAGTCCAAAGTCGGGATGATAGATCCAGTTCCAGAGAAACGCCGTAGCGACGAGCGGTGTCTGCGAGGGCAGGTAGAAGATGGTGCGAAACATTGGCATGCCGCGCAGCTTTTCATTCAGCATTAGCGCGAACAAAAAGGCCACGGTAAGTTGCGCCGGGACAGAGAGAAAACTGAGATAGGCGGTATTATAGAGCGCGTTATACCAGCGCGGGTCGGTGAGCATCGTCTGGAAGTTTTGCAGGCCAACCCAGCGCGGCGGTTGCAGGGCATCCCACTGCATCATCCCGAGCACCAACGAAGCCACCATCGGGCCAAACTTGAAGCAAAGGAAGCCGATCAGCCAGGGCAAAATGCAGAGCAGCCCCTCTAGCTCCTGCCGGCGGCGATATCCGCTGCGCCGGCGGACCACAGCACCAGCCTGGCTCCCAAGTTTCGCAACAGTTGTGATTGACATTGGCATTTTCTTGTGTTCTGGGAATGGAAGAGTGGTAGATCGGTAGACAAGTAAATCGGTAGACAAGTAAATCGGTAGACAAGTAAATCGGTAAATCGGTAAATCAGTAAGTCCCGATTTACCGATCTACCGATCTACTTCCTCAACTGGTCGGCAGCTTCAGCAGTTCGTTCATCTCGGGGGTGATCCGCTGTAAGGCTTCGGCGGGGGTTGTCTGCCCCAGCATGATCTCGTCGATCGCGGCTTTGAAGACCCGGCCCCATTCCGCGGCTTGGCCAGGGTTACGCCAGTTGCGCACTGTTTGCGCCGCTTCCAGATGCACTTCCGCGCGCTCGAAGGGGCGCAGCGCGTCATAAAAGATCTGTGACTCTTGCAATGACTGGCGCACCGGGAAGGAGCGCCCAGAGGCCAGATAATAGGGGGCACCCTCTTCGCCGCCCATAAAGAGGCCGAACTGGAAGGCCAGATCCTTGTGTTTGCTCTCGCTGGCCGAGCCGACACCATTCGGGCCATCACGGTTGATGCGTCCCGCCGCGCCCTTGGGCGTGGGGGCGTGGCCGACCGTAAAGTTATCACCGGGGATGGAGACAGCGTGGGCCTTGATGCCCCAGGACATCGCTAAGCGCCCGGTGTCAAACATGCGGGTAACGCCTTGGAGATCGGCGGGCATCACCAACGACTTGTCCTTAAGCGCCATATCCTGATGCCATTGGACGACATCAATGATCTCTTGCTGGTCGAAGAGCCATTCGGTCTCATCTTCGTTGATGAATTCGACGCCGCTGGTCCACCAGGGTACACAGAGATAGTAGTGAATGGCCGAGGGGTTTTGCGCCGCGTCCCAGCCCAGCGTCTTTTCCATGCCTTCACCGCCGGTGGTCTGTAAGGCGAGTTCGCGCAGCGTCTCCCAGGTCCAGGTCCCTTCTTGCTCGTGTTCCCATGGGGTCTTGACCCCCTTCTCACGGAAGATATCCTCGTTATACCAGATACAGCTTGGCCCCGAGTAATAGGGCAGGGCATAGAGGCCATCGTTATAGGTGTAGAAACCCACCTGCTGCGGGAAGTAATCGTCGAGATTCGCCGTGGCATCGGCCTCGGCAAAGGGGGTCCAATCTACCAACTGCCCGGCGGCGGCAACCTGGACCATCCACGCGGTATGCACGGCGAAGATGTCCGGCGGCGTGCCCGCGGCCATGTTCGTCATCAGCTTTTCCAGGTGCGCGGTGCCGGTATCGTCGAAGGTAATCTTGACGCCGGGATGGCGCTCTTCAAAGGCAGTGAAGGTGTCGGTTAGCACCTTGGCGTCGCGGGGTGAATCCGACCACCAGAACGCCAGCATTTCGATCGTCTCGGTGTCTGTCCCGCCGGTAGCCCCTGCGCCTGCAGGGCCGCCAGGGACGGGTTGGCAGGCCGCCAACAGCGGCAGGAACGAGGCCGCCGCCGCGGTCGCAAGACTACCGCGCAGCAGGGTGCGCCGTGAGAGTTTCGCTGGCGATGGCTTGTTGTCAGTCATGGTACCCTCCTATTTTGATCCCAAATTGTTACGTTGGAGAAAAGCCTGATAACTGATGCACTGTGGGGAGCTCTTATGTGTACAGCAGTAGCTATACCCAAATTGGTATTTTCAAATCCCAGATAGACGAAACGGCGGTTGCGGCGAAAATGCCGGCGGGCAACTGTCGCCGGCAGGTAAAAAACGCTCTCGATCTGCCGAATTCAATTAAAGATAGTGGGTAAAACCAGCATAACATAGTGGCTAGTAGCTGTCAAACAGGGTTTTTGGGGTTTGGGGAGGGTGTAGCGCAGAGGATCGGTCCGACCAAGTGCCTCGCTGCTGATACAGTTGCCGGCTAACATCAGGCTGCCTGTTTTCTGTATGAGGGGGAGCAGGTGCCAGCGGAACGTGTGGCAATAGCGATGGTCTGACCGCAGTGAACTAAAACGTAGACTGAGCACGCGTCGGGAGGGTACTTCCGACGCGTGCTCAGTCTACGTTTGCCGCACTATTTGGAAATTTTCATCATTCGCCTTACGCACCCTCATCCAACGCCGCAAACGCCGCCCCCACAATCGCTTCCCAGCCAATCCCATAATGGCGATAAAGTTCCGCCCCGGTGCCGGACTGCCCAAAGTCATCGACGCCCAAGGGGATCAACCGCGTGCCAAGGGCGCTGCCCAGCCAAGCGAGCGAATGGGAAGCCCCGTCCTGCACGGTGATGATCGGGGCGCGCTGTTCGGCGGGGGGAATGAACCAGTCGAAAAGCGTGGCGCGCTTGGCATAGGGGGTAGCGCGCCAGTGGCTATAGAGTTGGCGCGGGCTGGTGAGATTCAGGACATTGGCCGCGACCCCTTCCTGCCATAGGTAGCTGGCCGCGGCGCACGCTTCGGGGATCATCGCCCCGGTCGCCGCGATATGAATGACATCGCGACCGTCAACATCGGCCCCGCCCTGCTGCCACTCCCACAGGCGATAGGCACCGGCCAAGACTTGTTCACGCAGCGTGGCTTCGCCCAGGCGGGCCAAGGTGGGTTGTAACAAGCGCTGTTCAATCGGCTTGGTGGAGAGGCGCAAGTAGGTGGCGTAGCCGTGGTCACGGTCAAAACAGGCACGAATACTTTCCAGCAAAGTCCACTCTACTTCGCAGACGAAGCAGGGTTCGTACATGCGCAGATTGGGTAATTCGGTGCCGATGGAAGGCGTAATTGTTGACTGGTGCGCCCCCCCTTCGGGGGCCAGGCTCACGCCGGAGGGGGTGCCGGCAAAGACAAATTTGCCGCCCGAATAGAGCGCATAGATCAGCGCATCCAACCCGCGGCAGACAAAGGGATCATAGACGGTGCCGATGGGGGCCAACTGCTGCCCGTTTAACTCTGCCGAGAGGCCAAACATGCCCAACAGCAGAAAGAGATTCATCTCGGAGATGCCCAGCTCGATGTGTTGACCACTGGGGCCGCGCTGCCATTTGAGCAACTGTTGGGCATCGCCCTCATATTCGGGTTTGGGTTTGCTCTTAAAGGCACCCCGTTTGTTGATCCACCCCGAAAGGTTGGTGGAAAAGGAGACATCGGGCGAACAGGTAATCAGCCGATCACGTACCTCTGGCAGATCGGCCAGCCGCGTCAGCACCCGCCCAAAACTCTCCTGGGTACTCGCTTTTTCGCCAATGGGCAACCCCAACGTGGCCGGCACCGGCACCGCCATTGGCCCCGTCGCGACCGGGGCCACAGCATAGAGCCGCTGGGCAACCTGTTGACAGAGTTGCGCAGCGGCAGAGTCGGCAGGAAAGGTCGCCCATTCATCGTTTGGGTCAATTTGCAGTTGACCGCGCACCAGTTCGCGCTGTTTTTCAGTTAATAACATGGAGTGGTTAAGCGGGTGGCCGGCAATCGGCAGCCCCCACCCTTTGATCGTATAGGCGAAGATAATCGTCGGGTGACCACAGGGGCGGGCCGCAATCGCCAGAACGCGCAGCAACTCGGCCAGATCGTGGCCACCCAGGTTGGCCAGCACGGATGGTAACTCTTCATCACTCACCCTGTGGAGCACAGATCGCAGATCCGGCAGCGCAGCCACCAAACGAGCGCGCGACTGATCACCCGGCAGGCGGATCAACGCCTGGTACTCTTCATTGTCCATCTCATCGATACGGTGGCGCAGCAGATCACCGTTGGGCAAGGCAAAAAGGCGCTGTAATTGTTCGCCATACTTGGCTTCCAAGACCCGCCAGCCCATATCTTCAAAGAGGCGTTTGAGTCGCGCCGCGCGAATGCCAGGGATCACCCGATCCAGACTCTGGCGGTTGAGATCGACAATCCACAGGAGATTATCAAGCCCTTCGAGAGCCTCATCGAGCACCGCTTCCCAGACGTTGCCTTCATCCAACTCGGCATCACCGACCAAGGCGACAAAGCGGTTGGAGGTGACATTGCCAAAGTGAGCCTGGGTATACTTCTGGGCGAGGGCCGCAAAGGCCGGTGCCACCACCCCCAGGCCAACCGAGCCGGTGGAAAAGTCAACGCGGTCGGGATCTTTGGTGCGGCTGGGATAGGCTTGCAGTCCCTTGTAGGCGCGCAGGGTAGTCAGATATTCGCGCGGCAACTGGCCGAGCAGATATTGAATGGCGTGAAAGACCGGCGAGGCATGGGGCTTGATCGAAATCCGGTCGCCTTCCTGCAAAAAGTGAAAATAGAGCGCGGTGAGGATGGTCACCACCGAGGCCGATGAGGCTTGATGGCCCCCCACTTTGATGCCATCCTCGTTAGGCCGTACATTGTTGGCGTGATGGATAATGTTGGTTGCCAGCCAGAGAATGCGCCGTTGAATGGTGTCGAGGAGGGCAAGGGTTTCAGAATTGATCATCGTCGATCTGTCTTTTATCTTTTGGGCTGTTGAGTAAATAGAACGCGGATTTTACGGATTAGGCGGATATCCGCGGATAAACCCCATAAAACGCAGCATAAATCAGCCTAATCCGTAAAATCCGCGTTCTATTTACATCATTATCTGTGCCGGTCGTGCTGGCACTGCACATCGGCTCAATCATCACGGCCAAAAATATCGGGTAACTCGGCTGGCTCGCCATCTAATGCGTAGATCTCCAGTTCCTCGAGCGTGACATGCTGCAAGGTGGCTTCATGGGTCGCCGCCAGGATCACCGCGGGGGCTTTGCCCGCTTGTAATGCCTCTTTCCAGCGCTCGGCACAGAGGCACCAGCGATCACCCGGCTTTAGACCTGGAAAGCGATAAAAGGGCATGGGCGTACTCAGATCATTGCCCCGCGCTTTGCTAAATTCTAAAAATTCAGCGGTCGTCACCACACAGACCGTATGCACCCCCACATCATCGGGGCCAGTGTTGCAGCAGCCATCTCGATAAAACCCGGTGCGTGGGTTGGTTGAACAGCTTTGTAAAGTGCCACCCAGTACATTTTTTGCTTCACTCATCTTACGCTCCCCATCTTGCCTGCCCCTGTGGAATTTTGCCAGATCTCCATTATCGGCAAAAATGCGCGCTTGTCAATTCGTGCGAAAGCTCTCCCCTGTTACCCTTTGCACAATGTTCAGCCGGCACCACGGCAAACACGGCGGTTTACACAGTTGGGCGTATCAGCTTATCAGCCCTGTTACAATTAGCGTTCGATTACTTTATGCGCTAGAATCGATTTCAACAATTGAATACTCTAGTTCAGGTGCGCTGAATTTGTCGAAGTTTGCTTTACAATTCTCGACAAACGCAGATTGTTGGTTAATCACCTTAACCAATGCGAACTGCTCAGCGCAAAAACGGGGGAAGCCCGGTGAAATCAACGTGATACGTCTTGCGTATTACTTGACCATTCCGGCACTGTCCCGCAACGGTAAGCAATAATTAATTGAAAATAGTTAATTTTTAATGATGGGTCATCCCCGAAATGCCCATTAATCGTTAACGATTTTCCATTAACCATTAGCAAGTCCGATTACCCGCCTGAACCTTAAGCTTGCGTACCACCTTCGTGGACAAAGGAGGGCAAGTGCTGAAGGTTTTCTGCACCCATGCCCGCCATTATTGGCGGGTTTTTTATTGGCGGCATGGCACAAGAACCTCCGCCTTTCCTCTTTGCTAATCAATTTAATTTGAGCAACTCTAGGAAAGGTCTTCACCATGCACACGCCATTTCACGCCGCTGAATGCCAACAGATTGGCCGTCGGTTGGGGCGAATGCTCCTCAGCTTTACCGTGATTGCCACGCTCTTTTTTCTGCTCTTTGGCAGTGAGACGCGCCCCGGCCGCGCACAGGAGCAAAAACAGGCAACGATCATTGTTCAGTTTGACGATCAAGCGCAGCTTCTGCGCCGCGTTGCCTTTACCCAACCGATTTCTGGGCTGATGGCCCTCGAATGGAGCGGCCTCAAGCTCATCACCACTTCAACAGATTTCGGCCCTGCCGTCTGTAGTATTGAAGGGATCGGTTGCCCAGCCGACGACTGTTTCTGCAACAGCACTCACTATTGGGGCTATAACTACTGGGATGGCGACGCCTGGCAGGGCTATCCGGTCGGTGCTGGTTCGTCGGTGATCAGCCAGACCGGCGCGATTGAAGGCTGGCGTTGGGGTGCATTTGGCGACACACAGATCCCCGCGACGCGGCCATTGGCAGCCGTCGCCGTCCAGGATTGGCTCCAGGCCCGGCAGTCGATTACCAACGGCGGTTACGGCGGGGCCAGCCCCGCGATCGAGACGATGCTGGCCATCGGTGCCAATCGGTTAACGGCGGCAGCCTGGCGACGTAGCACCACCAGCCCGTCGTTGACCGATTTTGTCGGGCTGACGGGGGCAACCTATGCGCGTAACAGTGTGGCCGCTGCCGGGAAACTGGCGCTGGCGGTCGCTGCGACCGATGCCTGTCTGCCCGTGAGTGCGTTGACACCACAAGCGTATTATAGTCCCACCTTGGGTGCCTACAGTAAACAGAGTGGGCCGAATAGCCTGGCGATCCTCGGGGCGGTGGCGATCAGCGAGACTGTGCCCGCCGCGGCGCAGAGTTATCTCCAACAGGCCCAACAGCCCAACGGCGGCTGGGAATGGGCACCGGGCTGGGGTGCTGACACCAATGCAACGGCCCTAGCCCTACAAGCATTAGTCGCCAGCGGGGCGTCGATCTCAGCCACCGCGGTCATCAGTGCGCTGGCTTTTTTGGCGGACGCACAAAACACCGACGGCGGCTTCGCCTATGATTTGACACCCGCTACGCCCAGTGATGCGAATTCCACCGCCTATGTGGTGCAAGCCTTGCTCGCCGCCGGTGAAGATCCAACCGGCAGCCGCTGGATCGTGAGCAATACACATCCGATCAGCTATCTACTCACACTCCAATTGCCCGACGGCAGCTTTGCCTGGCAACCAGGGCTAGGGTCTAATGCCCTCGCAACGCAACAGGTGCTCCCTGCGCTGTGGGGCCGCGCCCATCCTGTAGCCCGGCAAGCAGTAGAACGATGTCCGGCCACCTATCTACCATTGATCGCGAACCGGTAACGGTATAAACCCTAACCTGGACGGGCCAGAACCAAAAACTTTCTACCGCAAAGCTCGCAAAGTACCGCAAAGGTGTTCTCGTTTTTCTTCGCGGTACTTTGCGAGCTTTGCGGTAGAAATTCTGGTTTTCTGTTAGCGCCTGCGCCCACTTCGTGAACAAGCTTTCAACGGGTTAGATCCTAATGAACAGGCGGTTTGGCATGCATAAACTTTGGTATTGGGGCTGGTTGGCAGTCGCGCTGGCTGTTGCCTTGTCGGCATTTGGGCCGAGGCTCTGGGCGCAGACAACCAACCAGGCGGGGCTTGTGATTGTGCATGGCGATGGACGACTCGTCAGCCGCTGTATTACCTTTGGTGAGGAGCAGATCAGTGGCTACGAATTGTTGCAACGCGCCAACCTCGATCTCAACGTGGCAGTGGATGGCATTGGCGCGGCCATCTGTCGCATTGATGGCGAAGGCTGCAACTATCCACAACAATCCTGTTTTTGTGGCACCGAAGGCGACAGCTATCGTTACTGGTCCTACTGGCAGTTGCGCGACGAGGGCTGGCAATACGCGAACCTGGGCGCGACGAATACGCAGGTGCAGGGGGGCGCGGTGCAGGGTTGGTTGTGGGGCGAAGGGGCGAATAATACCGTTGCGCCACCGCCCCTTGTCACCTTCGCCGAGATCTGCATGCCCCCAACCGCGACCAGCACCGCGACCGCCACGGTGATCCCCACGGTGATCCCCACGGTGACGACCGCAGCAACCCCTACGCCAACGCCCCCGGCGACGGCTACCCCTGCGCCGACAGAAACGGCAACAGCGCTACCCACCGCGCTGCCAACGGCTACCCTGACCTGGACACCACTACCGCTGCCCACAGCCACAGGGACAAGTGGCGCGACGGCGACGGCTTTGCCACCAGCACCGCAGATTACCGTCTTTATGATCGAGCCGGCCACGGTGACGACAGGTGAAGCGGCGACCCTCTACTGGCAGGTCCAAAATGGTCAGCAGATCATCCTGCGTACAGCGGAAGGTGAAAGCCTGGTGGGACCAGTCGGTAACTTGAGGGTGCAGCCAACGCAGCGGACGACCTATAGCCTGGTTGTGCGCAACGACCGCGGCGAAGTAACTGCCACTGTCGAGTTAGCGGTTAGCCCCGCCGTTGCACAAGCTGTTGCACCGGTTGAACAAGTCACGGCAGCGGCTCCCACACAGTCGCTTGCCACGCCCGTACCGACAGCGACAGCGGCGCTCCCCGCGCTGCCAATTGCACCGCCGGCAACAGTTATCGTGGCACCGCCGGTAACCCCGCCGCCTAGCAATCCCGGCGTGGCAATTTCGGTGGCCGTAGCACTCGCCACACAGCCGGTGCTACGGGCCATTCCGCTGATCACCCCTGTTCCCGTGGCGGCTGTCACCGACCCCTCAGGGTTGCGCCTAGCGCTAATGCCCCTGTTGGGTGGGGTGGCAGTAGTGCTGTTCGTGCCGCTGGTTATCATTGCCCTGGGTGCCCTGCTCTGGTTCATGCGGAATAACCGTTGATGCAACGTTTTCTGAGTCTACTAACCTATGGGTTGACCAGCACTATCGGCGTGGCCGCCTTTCTCTATCCCTTTTGGCTACCGACCTTGCCGTCGACCTGGGTAACCAGCCGCGCCCATGCGAATGATGCGACCCTGGTCTTGACGGTCTTGGTCTTGCTCTGTTTTTTTGTGCTCCTCCTCGAAGTCCAAAGTCAGGCGCTCAATACCAAAACCGTCGCGCTGTTGGGGATACTGATCGCCATCAACGCCAGCCTGCGCCTGCTCGACAACCTACTCCCCATCCCCGGCGGCTTTAGCCCGATCTTTGTCTTGATTGTGCTGACTGGGTATGTCTATGGCGGGCGCTTTGGCTTTCTGATGGGGGCGCTGACGCTGCTGGTCTCTGCCCTGCTCACCGGTGGCATTGGGCCGTGGCTGCCCTATCAGATGTTTACCGCCGGTTGGGTCGGCTTAACAGCTCCCGGCTGCCGCTATGTGATCGCCGGTTGGCGCGTGCTTAGTGGCGGGAAATGGGTTGCTGCTGTTGAAGTCGGCGGCTTGGCCCTCTTCGGTGGGCTGTGGGGGTTGCTCTTTGGCGCGATCATGAATATCTGGTTTTGGCCCTTTGCCACCGGTGATCCAGCCCAGTATTGGCAGCCGGGGATTGCGCTGGGGGAGACGTTACAGCGCTACGCCCTCTTCTACCTGGCAACTTCGCTGCTGTGGGATAGCGTGCGGATGGTGGGGAATATTGTCCTAATCCTCAGCCTGGGCGCACCGGTTTTACGTGCCCTACGGCGCTTTCATGCACGGTTTGATTTCTATTACCAGCCACTCATTGTTACCCATGCCCCGCCACAGCCAGCAACCACAACTGACACCTTGAGCGGACACGCGTTACCAGGTGAGCGCCGATGAGGGGCACAGGCATGATTCATGCGTCCGCTTGGGTGCTGTGGCTAACCGCAGTTGTAATTGCCTTGAGCATCACCCGCAACCCGCTTTATGTGGGCATCATCCTGCTTTGGATCGCCGTCGTTGAGCTGAGTGTACGTGCGCTGTTGCCGCCGACGACCGCGCCCTTCTCCGCTTGGCGCTTTGGCCTGATCATCGTACCGCTGGCCGCCCTGATCAATGGCCTCAGCGTTCACATTGGGACAACCATCCTCTTTACGCTGCCCCGCACATTACCCCTGTTCGGTGGGCCGCTGACATTGGAAGCAGTGCTCTATGGCGCGTTGAACGGGCTGGTGCTTGTTGGCCTCTTTGCGGCAGTGTTGCTGATCGGACGCGTCTTGACTGTGCGCGAATTGGTCGGCTTGATCCCGCGCGCCTACTATCCAGTGGCCGTGGTGGTGACCATTGCGTTGACCTTTGTGCCACTCACGCGCCAGCAGTGGCAGCTGATCCGCGAAGCGCAGGCGGTGCGCGGGCATCAGCTCCGAGGCGTGCGCGATTGGGTGCCGCTTTTTCTCCCCCTGCTGTTAAGTGGGTTGGAACGCGCGCTGCAACTAGCCGAAGCGATGACCGCCCGTGGTTTCGCCGGTGTGGCCGGCGAGACGTATGCTGGACGGGATCGCATTGGCTTGCTGATTGGCTTGGTTGGTGTGGTCGCCGGCCTTGGGCTACAACTGCTGGGGCAGCACACGCCACTCGCCATGATCTTAGTCTTAATCGGCGTTGGGTTCGTCGTCGGCACGCTCTGGATCATCGGCGGGCGGGAGGCACGCACCGTCTATCGGCCGGCCCCCTTTCGCCGGCGTGATCTGGCCGTGGCCGGCAGCGCCGTGGTCATGGCGCTCCTCTTCCTGTTGCCCTGGCCGGGGCTTGACCGCACGTCACTCTTTTTCTATCCCTATCCAACGCTGACCCTGCCCGGTTTTGCCTTGCCGTTGGGCCTGGCAACCTGGGGCTTGCTCACCCCAGCGTTGGTCCTCTTTGCAAAGCACCTGAAGCAGCCTACCCATGATTGATTTTGACGATGTAACCTTTGCTTACTCTGCGCTTTCCCAAGTCGGGGCAGCGGGTGATTCACTGGGTGATTCAGCGGCCGGCGCAGTATTGCGGAATATCTCGCTCCATGTGGCGGCCGGTGAGTTTGTGCTGCTCGTCGGTCCATCGGGTGCCGGCAAATCAACGCTGCTACGGCTGATCAACGGACTGGTGCCGCACTTTACTGGTGGCCATTTGGTTGGTCGCTTGCAGGTTCATGGGCTAGATCCGGTGCAAAGCAGCCCCCGTACGATGAGCCGCCATGTCGGCTTTGTCTTTCAAGATCCAGAAGCCCAATTTGTCATGGATCGGGTCGAAGATGAAATCGCCTTTGCGCTGGAGCAGGCGGCACTTCCCCCCGCGACCATGCGTGTGCGTGTCGAAGAGACACTCGATCTGCTCGATCTGGCCCCCTTGCGGGACCGTGCGCTGACGAGCCTTTCCGGTGGGGAACGGCAACGCGTCGCAATTGGGGCGGCGTTGGCCCTGCGCCCGGCGATCCTTGTCCTCGATGAACCAACCTCACAGCTCGATCCACAGGCGGCCGAGGATCTGCTGACCGCACTGGTGCGGCTCAACAGCGACTTGGGGCTCACGATTATGCTGGCCGAGCATCGGCTGGAGCGCGTCTTACCCTTTGTCGATCGGCTGCTCTATCTGGAAGCAGGCGGGACGGCTTTGCACAGTGGTGAACCACGCACCTTGTTGCCACAGATCGACCTGGTGCCACCCTTGGTGCAAGTAGCCAAGGCCCTGGGTTGGGAACCGCTGCCGTTAACGGTGAAAGAAGGATTGCGTTTTAGCCGCCAGCTACCGCTGCCGGCGCAGTCACTCGATCGCGAAGCGATTCCACCACGCCAGGATCAACCGGTGTTGGCAGTGAAAAATTTAACCGTGACTTATGGCGCGCGGGAGGTGGTGAAGGCGGTCAACCTGGCGCTGTGGCCGGGGGAAATTGTGGTGCTAATGGGGCGCAACGGCGCGGGGAAGACGACATTACTCAGAAGCCTGGTGGGCCTGGTGCGCCCCCAACATGGCACGGTGTTGATCAACGGGCGCACCATTGCCGGCCGGACCGTGGCAGCCATCTGTCGCGACGTCGGCTATTTGCCCCAAGATCCCAATGCCCTGCTCTTTGCCGACAGCGTGCGCGAAGAGTTGCAGATCACCTTGCGCAACCACGGGCTGGCCGGCACCCCACAGGCGGACGCCGTGATTGATCGCTTGCTGGCTGAGTTAGGGCTAAGGGCCAAGGCAGGGCGCTATCCGCGTGACTTGAGTGTCGGCGAACGCCAACGGACTGCCCTGGCCGCCATCCTCGTCACCACACCGGCAATCCTGCTGCTTGACGAACCGACGCGCGGGCTTGACTATCTAGCCAAAGCCGCGCTGATCAACCTGCTCCAAGGGCTGGCACACCAGGGCAAAGCGCTCTTAGTCGTCACCCACGATGTCGAACTGGCCGCCGCGCTGGCGCAGCGCGTGGTGATGATGGGCCAGGGCGAAGTGATTGCCGATGGTACTCCCGCCAGCGTGTTGGCAACCTCGCCCCTCTTTGCCGCGCAAGTCGCGCGTCTCTTCCCTGGCCGTGGTTGGCAAACGGTTGCGGACGTGTTCAGAGTGATCAGTGACAGCAGTAAAGAACAGTAGTTGTGGCACATTCGTGCCAACCCTGCGGCGCAAGGCGCTTTCAAAAAATAAGATATCCCTTAATTGTAGGCTCCTAGTACAGTGTTACGCAAGTTCCGTTAGTTTAGCCACGGAGTGGCGGCAGCAGGTAGCCCAGCCTTTTAAGGCTGGGGTCCTAGGGCTGATCCGAGGGTTAAAACCCTCGGCTACCATCTGCCGTCACTCCGTGACTAATACGAAGGATAATCTATCATAATTTCCCTGACGCTGTACTAGTACGGCGTCAGGGAAGTTTTGCCAGTTTAACAAGTTGGCCCGCCGCGCGAATCCAGTCACGGCGTGACGGCAGACGGTAGCCGCAGGTTTCAACCTGCGGGTCCAGGACCCCAGCCTTAAAAGGCTGGGCTACCATCAGTCGCCACTCCGTGGCTAATCTATCATAATTTCCCCGACGCTGTACTAGCTGGTAGCCAAATGGCATGATGCATCAACCCCATTCTGTGAGGCATCAGCCTGCCCATCCCCGTGGCAAAATGATGGCATCTCCACTAACGGAGAAAACGACAAACTAACCATCATTTACAGCAAAGGATCTACTCATGAACCGCAATACCAAACGCTTCTTCAATGCCCTGCTCGTCGCTTTGTGCCTGCTGACCATGTTAATCAGCCCAACCTATGCGCAAAGCAGCGCCCCCATCGTCGTCGAACCGGTCGAGCTTATCTTCCCGGATGGCCGCACCTTTAGTGGTAGACATGCAATTGCCGACGACTTTGTGATCGTCTGCCCCATTCTGAAGGAACTGCCGACCACACATCCTTGCAGCCAACGGACGACGGCGACGATCCAGTTCAATGTGATGGATGATTACACCTTGGTCTGTCCCTTCCACCGGCTGGACGATAAAGATCACCCCTGTAACCAAGCGCAGCATAGCGTGGTTGACGACTTTGTCCTGGTCTGCCCAGTGCAAAAAGACCTGGGGGCGCAGCACCCTTGTTCCCAGCATAGCGTCGGCGGCGTGCGCTTTGAAATCCCCAAGGATTATGTGCTGACCTGCCCGGTGAAGGAAGTGTTGGAGCCCAACCATCCCTGCTTTGATCGCTAAGGTGAGTGGTAGACAAGCTAATTTTTACAAAAGCGGCCACCGGGTACACAGCGAAATTTTTGCGCTGTGTACCCGGTGGCCGCTTTCGTGTTATAGGCGTCCTAAGTCAGATTTGGTAATCTTTGGGGCTAACCCTTGTGGTCGCCCTAGGGCGACCACAAGGGTACGCCCCTACGCTGAACACCGAAAACTTTTAACCTTGATTACTCCGTCGCCAGCGTGACCAGGCTATTCACCAGCAGATCCACATCACTTTCCTCGATAAACGCGGCCAGGGAAATGCGCACACTCTTGCCCCACAGCGCCGGGCGTTGAATCATCTGCCAGCGGTCGCGCAGGGCGGCGGAGAGGGCAACGCCATCCATCCGGTCGAGCGAGATGGTGGCGATGCCGGTGGCGTCGCGCAGGTTGAGCGGGCTGTGGATATGGGCACCGGGCACCCGCTTTAACTGCTCGTGCAAGTAGGCGGTGAGCTGCTGTGAATGGGCCTCGACGGCCTCAACGCCGAGCGCGTCAATATACGAAAGTCCGGCGACCATCGCCGTATCGTACGAATGGGTGCGCCCGCCATATTCAAAGCGGCGCGTGCCGGGAATCCAGTTCAACTCATCAACCCCCATCGTCACGCTGCCGGTTTTGGTCATATTGCTGCCACACCAGGTCACCTCGATCTGATCGAGCAGATCACGGCGGATGTAGAGCGCGGCCGAGGGGTAAGGGCCGAACAGCCATTTGTAACCAACCAGCGCATAGAAGTCACAGTTGAGCGCGTGCAGATCAACCGGAAACTGCCCGACCGAATGCGCGCCATCATAGAAGACATAACTGCCCCGTTCATGGGCGAGGCGGGTCATCTCCGCCACGGGCAGCCGGGTGCCACTGTCGGTGGTCACATGGCTGACTGCGACTAACTTTGTACGGTCCGTTAAGACGGCTTGAAAGCTCGTCAACATCTCATCCGCGTTGTGCGAAACGGGGATGCGGCTCACCTTTAAGTCGTGCCGGCGCACCGCATTCATCAGCGGGATGAGCAGCGCCGGGTGCTCCTGATCGGTAACGATAATCTCATCACCCGCTTGCCAGGCCAACCCTTCGACGATAATGTTCGCGGCCGTCGAAAATTGGGTGGTAAAGGCGAGTTCATCGGCGTCGGCCCCAATGAAGGCGGCTAACTTCGCGCGGGCCTTTTCGATGCCGATGAACTCATCATCGCGCGCCAACAGTCGCGCCGGCCCTTCCGCGATGACAGCCGTTGGAACGCGCAACAACTCCGCGCCAACAGCAGTGGAAAGCGGCGCCATGCCGCCACAGTTAAAATGGGTATAATGAGCCAACATGGGGAAATCGCTGCGGATGCTGCCGATGGGCATAGTTTTGTCCTTTTTTTGACAGGGTGAAGGGGTGACAAGGTGAAGGGGTGAAGGGGTGACAGGGTGAAGGGGTGACAAGGGAAGCTTCACCTTGTCACCCCTTCACCTTGTCACCTTACCAGCCCACCGCGTAACCATCCCGGCGTGGGTCCGCCCCACCGGTGAAGGTGCCATTATCCGGGTCGATCATGAGTCCTTGGGCACCGCCAAAAGCCATGGAGAAATCGGGTTGGGGGTCGACCAAATGGCCGCGCGCGGTCAGCCCGGCGCGCACCTCTGCGCCAATGCGCCCTTCCACAATCACGCGGTTGGCTTCCTGGGGCCGGACGCGCGGGGCTTCGATGGCGGCCTGCACGGTCATCTCAAAATCCATCAGGTTGGACATGAACTGCGGCGTTGTCTCCATAATGCCGTGGCTGCCGGGCGTGCCCATACAGGCGAAGACCTTGCCATTTTTCCAGATCATGCCGGGGGAGAGACACATTTCCACCTTCTTGTGCGGGGCGACCACATTCGGGCTATGCGGATCGAGATCGAACCAGTAGAGAAAATCGTTGAGCAGAATCCCCGTGCCAGGCACCACGACGCCACAGCCAAAGCCGCCAAGACTTTGCGTGGCAGAAACCACATTCCCTTCGGCATCCGCCACATTAAAGTGGGTGGTGCTTTCACGCATCCCGGCGTCACCGGGCTTGACGTTGCCGACATCCATCGTCGTGGCATAGCGCGCCCCACCAATCCGGGCCGCTTGTTTGGGATTGACCAATTTACGCCGTTCCGCGCAATAGTCATCCGAGAGCAGCCGGTCCATCGGCGCGCCAGGGCGGACGTTGTAATGAATGCGGTCGGCGATGGCGAGCTTCTCCAGTTCAATGAGGGTGTGCAGATGTTCAACCGAGTTATGCCCCATGCCTTTGAGGTCGTACCCTTCCAGCAACTTGAGCGTCTGTAACCACTGGATTGCGCTCGATGGTGGCGGTGGCCCATAGACCATAAAATCCCGGTAGCTGATGCCCAGCGGCTCCACCCACTCCACGGTGAGATCGGCCATATCCTGTTTGGTCAGCAACCCGCCGTTGGCCTGACAGAAATTGACGATCTTGTCCCCAATCTCACCTGTGTAATAGACCTCAGGGCCACCCTCAACCAGGGCGCGGAAGGTGCGCGCCAGGTCCGGCTGTTTGTGTAACTGCCCCACGCGCATGGGCGCGCCCTGTGGGAAGAAAAAGTCCACCGACGAGGGATGCTCGCGCAGCCACGGCTCGTAGGTGTTGACAATGTTGGCGGCATGGACGGTGACCGGGTGGCCCTCTTCACAGATTTCGATCACATGCTTAAAGACACTGGCACGATCCATCGTGCCAAAGCGTTCCAACGCCGCACACCAACCTGCCGGCGACCCCGGCGTCATCGGCGACTTGATCCCGCGCAAAAGCTGTTCGGCACCATCAAACATCGTGCGCTCGGCCGCGTACGGGCTCCACCCTTGATAGTCGAGACAAATGTGGGTATTCGTCTTGGCATGGTAGATCTGCATCCAGCCAACCCCGCCAATGCCGGAAAGCCCCATTTCGGTTGCACCCAAACAGGAAGCAACCGCGACCGCGGCATCAATCGCATTGCCCCCTTCCATTAACGTCCGTAACCCCGCCACCGACGCCAATGGATGAGCCGATGAGACCATCCCCTGCCGCCCCGGCGCGGCCGGTCGGTATTGAATCCCCGTATATGCAAAACTCATATGTCACCTTTTTCTGTTGATTAATCGTTTTAATACTCAGCAAAGAGGGGATGACAAGTGAAGGGGTGACAAGGTGAATCTAAGCGCCATGGGTTAAACCCCAGGTTGACACCGAACAGCGTCCACAGGCGCGGAGAATGTATATCCTGGCCGCCGTCACCCAGTCACCCCTTGATACGGTTGGTCTACCTTACGCAATGGGGTTGAAACCCCTTGCTAACAGCGAGAAGCCGCCTCAGCGGCTGAGAAAACGATCCGAGCCGCTGCACCCAGAGGGTTCCCGGGTTTCTCGCTGTCAGAGCGGGATTTGAATCCCGTGGTAAGGTAGACCAACAATATCACCCCTTCACCCTGTCACTCCTTCACCCTGTCACCCCTTCACCTTGTCACCTTGTCATCCCTTAATCCCCCCTACCGTAATGCCCTGCACAAAGTAACGCTGGAAAGAGAAGAAGACGATCACCTGTGCCAGCGCCATATAGGTGCCGGCGGCCATCAATGCGCCGTAGTTGACGCGCAGTTCGCGGTTGGCCAGCAGCGCAAACCCGACCGTTAACGGCATCATGTCCGCCGAATTGATCACGATCATGGGCCAGAAGAAGGCATTCCATTGGCCCATAAAAACAAAGATGCCCAGCACGGCTAGCCCCGGCTTGGATAAGGGGAGGATAATATTTTTGAAGACGCCCAGCTCTGAGCAGCCGTCGATGGTGGCCGCTTCGATCAGTTCGGTGGGCAAGGTTTGGATGAATTGGCGCATGAGAAAGACGCCAAAGGGGGCTGACAACCCCGGCGCGATCAGCCCCAGGTAGCTGTTCACAAGCCCAAACCGCGTCATCAGTGTGAACAGGGGAATGATCAGCGCAAAGCCGGGGATCATCATCGAACTGACATAGATCCAGAAGAGTAATTCGCGGCCGGGAAAGCGCTTCTTGGCAAAGCCATAACCAGCCATCGTCGCAAAGAGCAGTTGAAACCCGGTCACCGATAAGGCCATCAGCAGACTGTTAACCGTCCAGCGCGCCACCGGCGAATTGGCAAAGGCTTCGCGAAAATTATTCAGCGACACACTCGTCGGAATCCACTCGGGGGGCAGACTCATGACGACGGTGGGCGGTTTCAACGCGGTCGTCACCATCCAGTAGAGCGGGAAGATGCTCACCACCGCCCACCCCGTCAGGACCAGATAGGCGAACACCATAAAGCCGCGCTCAGAGGGCGTCGCCTCGCGCCAGCCGCGCGTCGCGCGGGCCAGCAGGTTTTTGCGCCGAATGGGCGGTGAGGCCAAAACAATGCGGCTCGACACTTGGTTCCCTTTCTAATACTCAACATTGGACCGCAGCACGCGGAATTGGACCACGGCCAGCGAGACGGTCATGACCAGCAGGATGACGGCGACGGCGGAGGCGCGGCCAAAGTCAAAGCGGATGAAGCCATATTCGTAGATCGAAAAGACCATATTGGTCGTCGCGTAGTTTGGCCCGCCACGGGTCATGACGAAGATCTCGGTGAAGATCTGCAACGAGGCGATGGTGCCCAGGATCGACACGTAGGTGAGCGCCGGTTTTAAGAGCGGCACGGTAATCGAGATCACCTGGCGCAGAATCGACGCACCCTCGATCGCCGCCGCTTCGTAAAGCTCTTTCGGAATGCCGCCCATCGAGGCCGTCAGCAGAATGATCGAACCGCCCCAGTGCGAGGCGTGGTACATGATCACAATGCTGAGCAGACTAAAGGTGGGATCCGCCAGCCAGAGCACCGGCTCCAGCCCCACATTGCCGAGCAGGTAGTTAAGCAGGCCAAAGGCCGGGTCATAGAGATAGAGCCAGACCATACTGAGCACCACGCCGGAAGTGACCACTGGCAGATAAAAGGCGGATTTGAAGAAGGTCTGGACGGGGGTCGGCAGGCGAAAGATCAGCGCGGCCATCGTCAGCGAGAGCAAAAGGCCCATCGGCACAATCAGCACGGCATAGAGAAAGGTATTGAAGAGAATCGTGAAAAAGGCGGTCTCATCCAATAGGCGGGCATAGTTCTGCAGCCCCACCCATTCGCGCCCCGTCAGCCGCAGCCGCTGAAAGCTGAGCACAATCGAATCGATCATCGGGTAGAGCGAAAAGATCAAAAACATCAGCAGGCTAGGCAACACAAAAAAGTAGCCCCACAATGCGCTTTGGGTTTGCCTACCAACTAGTCGTCGCGCCATAGTTGCTCCTGTGAAGGTAAATCGGTAAATCAGTAAATCGGTAGATAAGTAAATCGGTAAATCGGTAGATACACTTTCACCAGTGTACTGATGTACTGATTTACCGATTTACTTATCTACCTATCCCCTACCCCGCCATCGCTTCTTCAATCAACTTATTGCCTTCGGCGGCAAATTCGTCGAGGGCCTGTTGGGGAGTTAACTGGCCACTGAGGGCGGCTTCGAGCATGCGCGGGGCAAGCGAGAAGGTGATCGCGGCGGCGCTGGCGCGGCGGCCAAAGGTTGCCATCATGTCGGTAAAGCGTAGCCCAACTTTCATATTCTCATCTTCAATCTCGCCCCAAAGCGACTGGAGAGCCGGCGGCATGCCAAATTGATCGAGCGACAACTGGAGCGCCTCGGGTCGGACGAGGAACTGCGTCCAACGGTGGGCCGCGGCGGTGCGGTCGGCATCCTTCTGTTGGAAGACATAGTGGCCGTGGATGTTGGTCATGACAACCGGCTCCTGGCCAGGCACATTGGGGGGCGGGGCCCAGAACCACTTGACCTCGGGCCGTTCGGCAAATTCCGGCGGGGTTTTGCCGGAACCCTGGGAGGGGAAGGTGGCTGCTTTGCCCTCGGTGAAAAGTTGGCCGGCCTCTTGTGCCTTGCGAATGGCACTGCCGGGGACCGCGACCTTGTGGAGATTTTCCAGATCAACCAGCCATTGTAAACCGGCCACACCTTCGGGGCTGTTGAGGATCACCTTGGTCTCATCCTCATTAAAGAGGCGCGCACCGAAACCAAACATAAATTGGGTGATCTGATAGTGAATGTCGGTCGAGAGCACCGTGCCATAGACATCACCGGTGGTGTTCGCTTTGGCCGCCTCCAAAAATTCGTCCATCAACCAGCGGCGGCTCTCGCCCTTGGGCAGCAAATCCGCGACGCCATTTTGCTCCCACATCCCCGCGTTGATCGCGATGCCACCGCCAAAGGAAAGGCGCCACGGCCAGAGATATTGCAGGTCATCAAAACTCGCCTCGGCCGCCACGGCTTGGTGCAGATCAGTTTTGATCTCCTCGGACATGTAGTCATTCACCGGCGAGAGTGCGCCCAGCGGGATGTATTTGGCGGCCTCGGAAACCGGCCCCTGCACCACATCGGGCGGGGTGCCGGCGATCAGCGAGGCGTCGAGTTTGGCGAACCAGCTTTGATCATGCGGCAAATATTCGAGCTGCACCTCCGTCTCTGGCTCAAGCTCGTTGAACTGCTCGACATTCAGGGCAAAATAATTGACCACATTCTCGGTTGTGTCGGCAGGGACACTCTTCAGGGTCGTCCGATCGAGCGGTAAGAGGGAGTAAGCCCAATGGGTGACAACGGCCGCCGCGGCGGCAGGGGCCGCCGCCCCTTGATTGGTAACAACCGGTGCGGCACAAGCAGCCAGTGTGGAAGCACTGACAACAGCGGATAATGCGAGAAACTGTCGACGACTTAAGGTGTTAATAGCCATAGTTCGCTCCTCTGCTGAATCTGGTGGGATGGATGGGGGTTGGAATAGCCGGATAACGCTAGTGGACTTGGCGCATTATAGCGGATCTGTCCCACCTGTCAAGTGAGATTTTTGTTCCAGGGGAGGGGGTATTGCCGGGTAAACTGCTCGTGTCAGGTAAATTTCGCTAGATTAATAAGGTAGTTCGCGGTGCGGATCGAGTCACGGCGTGACGGCAGAT
The DNA here is from genome assembly GCA_022842065.1 of Caldilineaceae bacterium. The sequence goes on along the minus strand of JALHQH010000013.1, from coordinate 230,101 downwards.
GGTAGCCGCAGGTTTCAACCTGCGGGTCCAGGACGCCAGCCTTAAAAGCTGGCCTACCTTCTGCCGCCACGCCGTGGCTAATTCCGCAAAACTTGCGTAACACTACACTAGCCCTAATTTCCCATCCCGCGCGCAATCAAGCCGTTTACCGCCCAATGATCGGCAAGAAAACGGCTAGGGGCGGCTGCATTGGCAGCGGATTGGCCAACCCCACGCAACCCTGTGTCGTGGCATAACAGACCGGCAGCTCGGCGGTGGCGGTTGCGGCGTCGGCGGCAGTGGCCCAGAAGGTGGTGAGGAATTCGTCCCAGGTGCTGTCGGCGGCCCAGGCTAGATTTTCTTTAGTGTAGTAGATGCGGCGCTTGGCATCATCTTCATGCAGCGGGGCATAGATGCTCAAGCCGCCGAGATTGTGCCAGTTCCAGCGCTGCTCTTCGGCCAGCCAGGGCGAACCATTCTGCTGGGCGACGGTGATGACGACTGAACTCAACAGGGTTTGCACGGCCTGGGCGTGACTGATGACCAGCGTATCGGTGATGCCGCTGCGCTGTACCTGGGCGGCAAAATCACGCAGATCCAGGTAGTTGTCGTTGCTATCCAACTTGGCGTCGTAGTTGCTGTCAAAGCGGTCACTCTGTTGATAGGCCAGGGTGAGGGCCGCCCGCTGCGTGGGGATCACCCCTTGCAGCGCATCGGCAAAGGCGGTGACGGTGGTCGCCAGGGGGTCGATCTGGCGCAAATCAGTCAAGGCCAGGGTGAAGGGATAGCCGGTGCGGCTGCGCATGAGCGCGGCTTCGGCGGCCAGCCACGCTTCGCCCAAGGCGCGCCCGTCGCGATCATCGCGTGCCAGGGGCAGCAGTTGGTCATAGGCAAAGGTGGCCCAGTCGGTGTTGGGCGAGGCGAGCAGATAGTCGGCGCGGTTGCGCAATTCGTAGGCGACTTCGGTCATGCCCATGGAGCAGCCGTCGAGATAGAGCAGGTTGATGGTGCGCCCGGTTTCGGTGGTGGCCCAATGGATGGCCTGCCCCAGCGCCAGGGTGGAGAGGGAACGGCTGCCGCTTTGGACGCCGGTGTGATCATCCCACAACATGCCGCCCAGGGTGTCATTCTGGTCGCGCCAGATGCTCGGTTGCGCGGGCAAGGCATTCGCCCCCCAGCCACTGCCGTGACCGATGATGGTGAGCGAAATCTGCGGCGCTTGTGGATAGGCGTTGAAACTATCAACCAGGAATTGATAGAGGGCGTGCGGGCGCGCCGTGTCCTCGGTGAAGAAGCGTTGATAGTTATAGCCTTCACTGTAGCGGCCATCGCAAGTTGGATTTTCAATCGTCGGGCAATAGGGGTTGCGATCCGGCTGGATCTGGTAGACATAGGCGTCGCCGATGGCCGGGCCGTCGATCAGCAAACGGACATCCACGCCGCCATGCGCTCCGGCTTCGATGTTGTTGACTAACCGCGTCCACTCGCTGCCCAGGTTGTTGTCGAGAACGGCATAAACGAGGGCCAAGGCGCGCTGTTCCGGGGGCAGCGGTGTTGGGGTGGGGGATGGGGTTGGCGTGGCGGTTGGGGTAACCGTTGCCGTTGGGGCCGGCGGGGTGCCTGGGGCCGGCGAGCGATTGTCCGTGTAGCGAAATATTTGGACTTTGTCATCTTCATATGCATTATTGGAAACTAAGATGCGTCCATCAGCCTGCATGGCAAAAGAAATATTACGGCCAGGTGGGGATAGAACACCATTCTCCCCGAAACTCACATCGATATTTCCATCAGGCAGTAAACGATATAAACTATCCACCCACGTCATTAAAATCCGGCCGGTGTGATCAACTTGAATATTGTAGGAAGAGCCAATTTGGGGCGCAACAAAAGAAGGATCGTTGGCGCCTGATGGTAATAGGCGAATCAAAGTTATTTCTGTGTCATCGGGGTCTAGCCCAACCAGAATTTTGCCGTCAGACTGAAGGGCAAGTTCATTGAACCAGATGGAATCCGCTTCCGCGCCACAATTGACGATGCCGCCACTACCAAAACTGATGTCCAACGCGCCATCGGCATTAAAGCGCACCACAATCGCATTGTTATCATATATCTCATAAAAAGGGTCGATTAAGCGGGCGGTGGTGCGTCCTACGACCACTTTACCATCGGGCTGAATCGCTACCCCATGCCAACGATTAGAGCCCCACCAAGTTTGTTCATGTGCAGGAATCGCTTCTACGCGATAACCCTGCCCCTGAAAGGTGGTGTCAAGGTGGCCGTCTTGCGTGTAGCGGGCAATCAGCGGCTGTTGATTGCGGACCCCAACGGCAATCAACTTGCCATCTGGCTGTAGCCCGATTCCGGTAAACAGATTATTTTCGTCAGAAACGCCAAAGGCGTCGGCCACCCCATTGACGCCAAAGCTGGTATCCAGGGTGCCATTGCCGTGAAAGCGCGTCACGCGCAAGCCGACCGCCGCCACAATCTTGCCGTCGGCTTGTGTTGTTAGTCGGTCTGCCTCCCGATAATCGTCGTCACCGGTTGCGATGCGCCCGTTGACGCCAAAAGCTGGGTCGAGTAAGCCATCGGGCAAATAGCGTAATAAAGAACCCTCTCCGTTACACGTTGTGCTAACAATGAATTTGTCATCGGCTTGCACATGAGCTACCCCACCCCACGTGCAATTTTGGTCTACTTCCAGCTGACCGTCACCGGCAAAGGATAAATCCCAGCCATCAGGATGGACCGGCGGATCGGTTTGGGCGTGGGCCACCCATTGCCGGCCCAGAAATAGGCCAAGGAGCAGCAGCAGGCCAAAGCCGCTGAGCGCAAGAAGACGTTTGTGTTGCATAACCATAGATTTGTTTTGTCCTTTGTTGGTAGTCGGTCGTGTGCGTTGCATCGGCCAGGCTTGCTCAGGGAACAGACCGTCCGTGGCCGGTGCAACGCACGCGACTGGCTACTGCTGATCCAGGTAAAGTTCAAAAAATAAGTGGGTGGCGTCAGGAACGTTGTAACACATGTTGTCACAGCCACCGCCCATGAGGGTCATCCCGCCAGAGAAGCTGCCGATGCTAAAGCTGTGTTCCTGTACGATTTCCACGGCACCATCTTCGGTGCACTGGAACCAATCAAAATTTGCTAACGTCGCCGTTTGCGTTTCCTCTGCCCCGACCCTGATTTGCGCCGTCACATTCTCAGTGATAGGGTACGGCACGGTCAAGTCACACTGGGCGACTTGACCGTGGGTCGTACAGGCGGTAGCCGGCGTCGACGGGGCTGCGCCGATCTGGTAGGCCAACGTAACTGGCAAATCCGCTTGATCTGGCGGCAAAAAGAGGCGTAGGGTAGCGGGCAATTCCTGCGGATCGACTTGGCAAATGGCCGGATCATTGGTCAATGTCGCTGCTGAAGGGCGTTCGTCGGCGTCGGCGATGAACATGGTATAGGCGTCACTGTCCGTATCGGCTATACAACCATTTGCCTGACCAGGAATGCTAATGGAACGGGTTGCCAAGTGAACGCCGTCAGGACGCCGGACAAAAACGGTATAATCGCCGGCGTGTGGGATGTTGAGCTGGTAATGGGCGCAGGCGTTGCCGGCCTTGCGATCAGCGCAGGTTGTTGTCAGCTCCTCTGATGAAAGTGAACTGCTGTGCCCGGAGATGCTCACCTCTACCGGTTGGGCATAGGGGTTGCCGGCCATGTCGAATAGCCGTAACGACCGAGGAGGCGTGACCCCACAGGCATCGGCTAGGGTGAGTTCTTCTCTCCAGTCAGCTGGTTGATAGAGGCAATGGTTTGCGTTGATGTTCAGGCTGAAATCATGCTGCAACGGCTTGACTCGGTCGCCACCAATCTGTGCGCTGATGGTTGCGGTTGATGTGAGTGGCCCGGTAACAGCAATCTCGCAGAAGTAGCCCCCATCGTACCCCATTTGTACACAGGTCGCTTCTTGTGGGGCGTCTTCCGCCGCTGTGCGATAAGTGACAACGGCATTTTCCACGGGCAGCCCCTTGTCGTCTAGCAGTCGCATCGGGAGTATGCCAATGGGGCGGTCAGCCGAACAGCGTGGTTCGATCACTACGTTTAACCCTTGCGCCAGCGGGCAACCATCGCGGGTCGCGATGCCGATGGTCGTGGTGGTGGTGAGGTAGCCCGCCTGTTGCATTTCAATCGTGTAACCCGTAGTTGTGCCGGTCAGGCCCTGATCGATAATTTGACAGGATAAGTCATTACAATCAAAGTAGCCGCTTTCTGCCGGATGGGCTGCCGCGCTGGCGCGGGGTAGTTCGTTTCGCTCTCCATCTATCTGATTGCTAAAGACGCGTATGGTCGGTTTAATCAGCAAGTTGGCCTGTGCCGCATCGGTGAAATCAAGTCCGATCTGCACAGTCTGCCATTCGGTTAATGGCTGGCAAGCGTTAACGGTTGACGTTGTAGTCTGCATAGGTGTTGCCAAGGTAGCCGTTTCCGGAATGATATAAACACAACCGCTGATCAGCCAAAGGGTTAGTAACAAGCTTAGTAGAATCGCCAAATTTTTCATCATATTTTTCATGGTGGTAATTGCTCCTACGAGTGATGGGTTTTGGGGTGCATTTACTTACAATAATCGCCAAGTCAGCGCAGTTGTCGCTTTTTCGGCAGCATCAATCACTAACATATTGAATGAATTCTCGGCGATGGCTGCAGCACAGTTCTGTTCGCCGTTTGGTACTAAGATTTGACGTGCCGCCACGAGTTGTCCATCTATAAATTGAACCCACTTTCATTTCTGTGCTAATCGGGTTTCGTTAGAACACCCCCGCTGCCGATCAATTGTACGCCGACCAGCAGCCGTTTGTGTCCTCTGTTTTACAACGGGGCGTGGTACATTACAAGGGCCGCATCTGTACCATTGCTCGGCCCTGTTGTCACTTTGCGTGTAACTGATTCATCGCCAAGCGGGGCGCGCCGTCTATTTGGCGCGGAGTACCACCGGCAAGAAAAGCCGCCGTAACGGCTGCACCGGCAGCGGATTGGCCAACCCCACGCAGCCCTGCGTGGTGGCATGGCAGACCGGCATTTCGGTCAAGGTCGTTGCGGCGTGGCTGTTGCCGGCCCAAAAGGCGGTCAGGAATTCGTCCCAGGTCGTGTCAGCGGTCCAGCCGAGATTGTTGGCATGGTAGAAAAGTTGGCGCCGCGTTTCGTCCTGACCCAGCGGCAGGTAAATGCCCAGACCACCATAATTGCGCCAGTTCCAGCTTTGGTCGTTAAAGAGCCAAGGGGAGCCATTGGCCGAATCTTTGGCAAGCACGGCGGCGGTCAAGGCGCGGTGTAACCCTTGCGCGGCGGCTTGAACGGCACCGGCATCGGGCAACGCCTGACTGAGCTGGTTGACAAAGTCGGGTAGATCGCTATAGGCGTCCAGCGCATCCAGATCGCCATCATAGTCGCTGTCAAAGCGGTCGGTGGCGGTAAAGGCGGCCAACACTTGGGCTTGCTGCGCCGGCAGCAGGGCCCGCAGGCTGTCGGCCAGGGTGGAGGCGGCGGTTGCCACCGCCGTCATCTGCCGCAAGTCGAGCAGGGAGAGGGTGAAGGGATGGCCAGGGTTGGCGCGGAACTCGGCCGCTTCGATCTCCAACCAGCGCTCACCCAAGGCGCGCCCGGTGTGGTCGGCGGTGGCCGGCAGCAGGGTGCTGTAGTTGAACGAGGCCCAATCAATGTTGGGGGAGGCCAGCAGGTAGCGCGCACCGTTACGCACTTCGTAGGCCACCTCGGCCATGCCCATGGAGCAGCCATCGAGATAGAGCAGATCGATCTGCTTACCCGTCTCCTCGCCGGCCCAGGTCAACGCCTGGCCCAGCGCTTTGGTCGAGAGCGAACGGCTATCCGGTTGACCGACCGCGGGGTGATCATCCCACAACATGCCGCCGGCCGTGTCATTCTGGTCGCGCCAGATGCTAGGCTGGCCGGGCAAGACATTGGCGCTCCAGCCACTGCCGTGGCCGATCAGGGCCAGGTTGATCTTGTCCGCGGTCGGATAGGCATTCATGGCATCAACCAGGAATTGGTAGAGGCTGCTGGGGTGGGCGCTATTTTCGTTGGCAACGCGCCAAAAGTTCAGCCCTTCCGCATAGCGCCCGTTACAGGTCGGGTTGGCGGGGCTGGGGCAGAAGGGATTGGTGTCGGGCTGCACATCGTAGAGATAGACATCATTGTCGGTTGGCCCGTCGATGAGCAGGCGCACAGTCATCCCGCTGCGCACACCCGCTTCGATATTGTTAACCAGCCGCGTCCAGCCGTCGCCCAGGTTGTTATCGAGGACGGCATAGAGCAGGGTGAGGGGTTTGTTGGGTGGTGGCGGTAACGGATGATCATCAATGTAACGGAGTAAGACCACCTTGTATTTATTCGTATCGACGAGTTCTTGTTTAAGCTGCATGAGTAAAAGGTCTCCCCTTGGCTCAAGCAGTAGTTGCGTCCGCAGCCTGCTATTTGGCGTTTCGATTATCCCCTGCTTACCAAAGCTAGGATCCTGAATACCATCGAGCGAATAGCGACGAATGCCGTCGTAGTTCGTAACGTAGAGACGTGTAGACGAATCGCTCTTGACGTCATGGCCCGATATCGCGGTAAAAGTTGAATCAAGCGCGCCTTTGTAGGTTAACCGCATTATCGATCCATCCGCGAATAGGACTTTTCCATCTGCCAATGCCAATTGCGGTGTCGCCAATTGCGGTGCAAAGTATATATCGAATTCAACGATCCCGCCTGTACCAAAGGTGAGATCCGGCGACCCGTTGTTATTAAAGCGTTTTAGCAGGAAAGATCGGTGTGTGGCACCAGTAAAGGGATCAGTAACAGTAATATTCTTGCGACTGACAAGCAGTTTGTCGTTCAATAGAAGCAAGAGCCCATCCCAGCGGTTGGCCGCGTCGTCATTGGTGGCCGGAATCGAAATGGTCTCGAGCAAATAACCAGTGTTGTTAAAGCTGGTGTCCAAGGCCCCGGTTGCCGTATAGCGGGCAATGATTGGTTGGTTATTCTTACGCCCAACCGCAATTAGCTTGCCATCGGGTTGCAAGAGGCTTCGGCTGAAATAGCTTTGTTGATCGGCATCGGGAAAGAGATCGGCTACCCCAAGCGAGCCAAAAGTTTGATCCAATGTACCATCGGCAAGAAAGCGACTAACCTTCAAGCCGTGGACGATCATAATTTTGCCATCGTCCTGAACCAACAGCGCTGAAGCTTGCGTATAGGGCAGGTAGATGCGTCCTACCGTGCCAAAATTCAGATCAATCGAACCATCGACTTCATAACGTGCCAGGATCAGCTCATTGAAATTGTCACAGCCCAGTAAAACCACGATCTTGCCGTTACTCTGACGTTGCATCAGCGCAAGATTGTAGACGGGACCAGATTGTACACACTGGGTGTCGATATAGCCATAATCGCCAAAAGTTAAATCCCAGCCGTCGGGGTGAATGGGCGAAAAGCTGTGAACTTTGATCAGATCCGCCTTGGTTATGGTATTGGTTCCGCCTGGCCCCGTGGCCGTCAGCTTAACTGTATAAGTACCGGTGATGGCATAGGTATGGATTGGGCTGCTTTCCGTGCTGCTTTGGCCGTCGCCAAAATCCCAGTGGCTGCTGGTATAGTCGCCGGTTGTCGTGTTAGCAAATTGGACGGTCAAGGGTGCCAAGCCTGATTGCCGCGCGACCGCAAAATCGGCAATGGGGGGCTGCGGCACGTTCACTTGGATATAGTCCTTTTGGCTCTTGGTATGGCTCCCGCCGGCACCATTGACGGTCAACGTTACCGTATAATCCCCTAGTTGGGTGTAGGTATGGGTGGGTGCCGTTGCCGTACTACTCTGCCCATCGCCAAAGCTCCACAGACTGCTCGTATAATCGCCAAAGGTCTGATTGGTAAATTGTACGGTTAGGGGCATCCCGCCTTTGGTGACATTGGCCGCAAAGCGGGCGACCGGTGGCGGTGGACCAGTCGGATCTTGTTCGCCGGCATCCAGCACATACTCATCTACCCAAGCCACCAGGTGTCCACTCGCGTAAATCACGATTGGGTCAGTAACGGGGTCGGCAAGCGCCTCTCCCCCCGAAAATATACTGGGATCAAAGATCCAGTGACCCGACCCGCCACCCCCAAGCGTTCTAAGCATCACGGTGAATGCACGATCTCCCTGCTTAATGTTAATCTCTACCATGATGCCTGATGATGTAGTATTTTTTAGATGCAACACACTGTAGCCATGGGGCGTAAAGACAATACGCGGCAAAGCGAGCTGGTAATTCTCGGAATCGGGTATCGGCCAAAGTTGGCCCGGATAGGTCGCATGCGCGGTGGCCGTTGCGGTAAGCGCATCGGTAATTTCGTTGACGACGACGGCGGCCGTGCTCTGAATCACTGCGGCATAAGTGCCATTGGCAACGGCTAAGTTGTCCAGATTAATCGTGGTCGCATGGTTAGGCGCAAGCGCGAGGCGTGTGGTTGCTAGTTGCTCACCAGACTCGGCATGTAAGCTGAGATCAACCGTCGCAGTGTTGAGGGTGGGGTTGCTGATCAACAATTTGGTGGTATAGCTGCCGTCGCCCTCCGCCGCCGCTTTCAGGACACGGGGCAGGTGATGGGTCGTTGCCGGCGTGTTGAAGCGCGACAACGCAAGCCCATCGGTTACCTGGGTTTGTTGCAGGATGGCGGCGACCGGCAGTGCGGCGGTGATCTGTACGGTGCCGACAAAATCGGCGGCCGGCTGGTTAAGGACGATGTGCGTGTGTCCATTGGCCGGCAATGACCAGGCGAGCGCGGGCAGGCGTGTGCCATCGAATGTGCTTAAGACGATTTCCCCACTTGTCGGCGTCGTGCTTGGATTAAACAGATGGACCGTGGCGGGCTTGGCTCCCCCCTGGATCGGGCCGCCGTAAAAGCTGGTAGCAAAGGCACTTGCGGTTATACCAGGGGTAAACGCCAGCCCAGGGACAGGACGATTGGTCGCTTTGACCCGGACAAGCGCACTGACCGGCTGCTCGGCACTCACCTGCAAGGCATAGATCCCAGCCGGCAGATCCGTCAGGGCTTGTGCAGTCACCGTTTGCGCCGCGCCGACGGGGATCGCACCACTGTAACGCTTAATCAGCGTGCCCTGCTCGGTATAAAAATCAACATGAAAGAACGCGTCGGTCGTCCCTGCATTTTGGACATGCAACACGCCCTGCAGCCCCTGCCCGTCGGTTTTGGGAAAGAAGGGATAATAGTGGGCTGGCATTGCACCCATTGTGGATTGTTGCGCGACCGCACTGCTGCTTTGGGTCGCACCGATGGTAAAATATACCAGGCAGATCATAAAGAGTACGAGGCGTCGGGTCTGTTGATACATGAAGACAACTCCATTGCGGTGGATTGAATAATGATGGGCCAACCATTGTTTGTCGATTTGTTAACATCATGTAAGGTAGATGAACGAACTAAGCTACCTTACTTAGCTATTGTAATGTACAATCAGGCTAACGAGTCCTATTTTTTGTGCCAAAAGTCCTATATTATCAGTAAACCGCAACGTGTAGTTCGCATCCCCTGATGCGAACGGGTGTCTGCATCTGAGGATGCAGACTACACTGCGGTCTACTGATTATCACTGAATTCGCAATCGGGAGTGGCTGTGAATGAATTAAAGCAAGCGCTAGACGATGTGTTGAAACACTATGGTGACCCCGCGTGGTTGGGCAATTCACCGCTGGCAACCCCCTATTTTCTCGGTGTCGATCTGCCCGGCAGCGCGCAAACCGCCACCAGCCGGGGCCGCACCTTACAAAAGCTCCTGGCCGACGCCACCGCTGCCATCAGCGGTAAATATGCCGAGCGCTATCAGACGATTTTGCGGGAATATTATTTTCAAGCACGGCCGGCGGAGGTCGTCTGGCAGCAGATTGGGCTAACCAAGAACTCGTTTCACCTCAACCGCAATGCCGCGATTGCGGCCCTCGAAGCAGTCCTCGTTACTCGTCTGCAACCCGCCCTGCGCCTGGAACAGCCCCCTGTACCAACCACCTTGATCGAGCGCGAACGCCCCGTCGCACAATGTCAAGGGTGGCTGGCCGGCCCCAAAACGGTGGCCTTGCTGGGCCCAGGCGGCATCGGCAAGACGGCGCTGGCCGCGCAACTGACCGCAGCGGCAGCGGCTCCCACCTTCTGGTACACCGTGCGCCCCGGCCTGAACGATCAGGTGGAAAGCCTGGTCTTTGCCTTGGCCCTCTTTGCCCACCGGCAGGGCAGTTCCACCCTGTGGCTGGCCTTGGCGACCCAACCGCGCCAAACAATTGATGAACGGGTGTTGAGCGCTTTGCGTTATGCCTTGACCCAACTACAGCCGTTGCCGCTGCTCTGTATCGATGCGCTGGAACTCTTACAGCCAGCCACCTTGGCTGCCCATCAAGCATTTGTCCACTGTTTAGAGAGTTTACGCGGGTTGATGCCGCTGCTCTTGCTCGGCCAACAACTACCGCTCGACGCCGACGAATATCTCGCCTTAAGCGGCTTATCACCGGCGGGGGTCAGCCTGCTGTTGCTCGAACAACAAGGGCGCGCGCCGATCACCCTGCGGGCAGAATTTCATGCCTTGACTCAGGGGAACCCTCGGCTGCTCAAGTTATGTTTGGCGGCGCTGGCCGGCGGTGAAAGTGATACAGATTTACAACGTGTACTGGCCACTGCCCCGGCGCTTGATCTGCTCTTCAGCCAAACGCTCTTGCGCCTGCCAGCGCGTGAACGGCAGATCCTGATGGGGTTGAGTGTCTTGCGCAGCCCGGCCCCCCTGCTGGACGGGCAACAGGGAGCAACAGCAGCGGCGCTGACGAATCTAATCGCCCAAGGTTTTGTGCAGACCGACCGCCAGGGTGGCCTCGATCTGCCCCTGGTCTATCGCCAACTGTTGCTGCACTATTTGGACGAGGCGACCAGCCGACAACTGCACAGCCAAGCGGCCACCCTGCGCAGTCAAACCGGCGCTTACACCGAAGCCGCCTATCATCTGGTCGCCGCCGGCCAACCGGAAGCAGCCCTGGCGCTCTGGCGCGAATACAGCGCCCAGGAGATCGCCCAGGGACAAGCAGCCACAGCCTTGGCACTCTTCCTGCAGGTGCAACGGCTGACCCTGGCACCGGTCGCGCATGAACAGGCGACCCTCAACTGTGCCCAACTCCAAGCGCTGCTCGGTCAACCCAGCCAGGCCGCAACGACCCTCACGTTGCTCCTGGGTAAGACGCCGATCCTCACCGTCGAGGCGGCCGAGTTGACCGGCCTGCTTGCCAATGATCGCAGCGAGTTTGACAACGCGGCGGCGGCTTTTACCAGGGCGCTACGCGTGGCCGAGGCGCTGGTCGAGGTGCGCCTGGCCCATGTCTACAAAGGGCGAGCCTGGCTGCATCTGCGCCAACGGGAGCTGGCCCAAGCAGAACAGGCGTTGGCCTATGCCCAAGTGGAAATCGAAACCATGCAGGGCAACCTGGCGCTGGATCGGTCGGCCTATGCGCAAGCAACGCAGCACTATCTTGCCGCGCTCCAAGCGGCCGAAGCATTGGCCGCGCCGGAGGCCATCGGCAAATGTTGTAACAACCTGGGCGGCGTCGCGCTCTTTCAAGGCAACTTTGCCGCAGCCATTCAGCAACTGACCAAAGCCATCGCCGCCTATGAACGGATCGGCAAAGTGGCGGCCCAAGCCGGCTGTCGGATTACCCTGGCGGTTGCCCATAATCAGGCCGGTGCGCATGGGCAAGCATTAACGGTGTTGACCGCGGCGGAGAAGTTGCTGCTGTTGCGCAGTGAAATCCGCCCTTGGCAAGAAGCGTTGATCGCCCAAGCCCGGGCCGAAGCGTACTTGGGCCTGGGTGATTGGCCGGCGACGGCGACCCACGTGCAAGCCGCCATCGCCGCCGAAGAGGTCAGCGTTCTGCCCGACGCCTATCGCGTCTATGGTGAACTCTGTCTGCAGCAGGGTGATTACGGGCAAGCCGAACGCTGGTTACGCCAGTCCGTCGCGTTGGCCCAAGCGAATGATGATGGCTATTTGGCCGCCTACGCCCAGCGTAAACTCGCGGCCCTCTATCAGGCGCTGGGCAATGACGAAGCCGCCACCCAGGAAGGCGCGGCGGCGATTCACTTTTTTGAAGCAGCTAATTTGCCCCACGAAGTTGAGCGTACGCGGCGGGAAGTGGGGAGTGCGGTCAGTTGTAGTCAGTAAGCATGGTTAGCGGATACCGCGACCGGCTTTGTTGCTTGCAGCCGGGTCGGTCCGTGCAGTAAATAAGGCGACACAGCGTTCGGATTGTGCTGGGCTGGGTTGGCTGAGCTGCGCACCCCTTAACACCTGGGCTAACCGGGTGAGTTCCTCGACCGTTTGGCGACAGATGGGGCAGATCGTTAAATGGCTGCCATCAGCCGGCAGGGTCTGATCAAAGACGTAGTTGTAGAGTTCATCTTCGGTTAGGTGATGTACTGGGTGATGTACTGGGTGATTCACTGAATGATTCACGGGCGTTACTCCAGCTGGGTGGGTGGCTGACGATATTGTGATCAGGTGCGTCGCCCTGTCCAGATAGAAGTGGCGTATACCACCTCCGTTTTGACAGTGCGACGCACCTGATCACATTCACCGCCGGCAGAGAGACCATCATGCATCTTTCTGCCAGTTTCCCTATTCGCCCATCACAATTGACGGGAGATAGGTTTTAAATGCGGTTGGCGCTGCTGTTTCCTCGATCACACCAGGCAAGGTGCCGGTGCCGCTTTCGAGCAGTTCGGCGGCTTGGTTGCTGACGGTGTCGGTGCTGTAGTCACTATAATCATCCAGGGCCGCGGCGGTGGCACGCTCCTCACCTGTTACCGCATCACCATTCATGCCGGCATTACCCCGTCGCGTGACCTTGGTGGCAAAGGTGATGAACTCATTGTCGGCCGGGAAGATGTCGATCCCACTCTCCGGCCAGGTCATCGCCCGGAAGACCACTTTACCCTGTTCGGCGTCGGCTTGGGTAAAGGTATAGTTGATGATAAAGTTCGTCGTCTGGCCATTACGTTTGCCGTCAACAAATTGGCGCAGGCGGCCGACGAACTCAAAGCCGTTGGGGCCACTTTTGTAAAGTTCGAGGATCGCCTGGGTCGGATAGCTGCGATTGGTTACTTGGATCAGCAACCGTTTGGTCTGCCCAACAGCAGCCGTTTGGGGGCGGGAAAAGCGGGTAATCGCGATATCATAGCTGCGGACTTGGATCTTCTTCAGCGCGCTATTCGTGCGTCCATCCACCGTGGTGACACGATGGCGCACGGTGTAATCGCCATCGGCGGCGTAGCGATGGGTGACATAGGGCATGGTTTCGGTCGTCGTCGTGCCGTCGCCAAAGTCCCAGAACCATTCCATAATCCCAATCTCAGCAGGGTCGTAGGTATCGCTGTAGAAGTAGGTGTCCACCTGTGCAGCCGGCGTTTCGGGCGAGAGGTAGATGTTGACCATTGGCGTGGGCAAGGGTGAAGCGAATTGGTTGGGTGCGGCGGCGACATCGCGACTAGGCAGCCACAAGAGCAGCGCCAACCCAACGAAGCAGGCCAAAAGCAGCAGGCGCGCGTACCAGGGTTTGACGGTCACTGGTGAAATCGAAGTTGACATAAGGGTTTCTCCAAAGATAGTTGATGATTGATGATCATTGACAAGCGCCGGCCCCCTGGGTGGGAACAGGCAACCTGCGTGCGTTTGACGGTTGTTGTGCCGCCTGCCGTTGGTGGTGCGCGCGGGTGTGCGCCACCAACGGCAGGGTAGAAAGCTGGATAGACCATTGTAAAGATCCTTGCCATCTTATACTGTTTGCCGATCACGAGTTGACCGTTACACCGAGTGTAGCAGCACTGCGGCGGGGTCAAGTCCCAATGTTGTGGCGAAAAGTCCCAAACTTGTGTAATGGTTATTCTAGGCATTGTGGGCTTGTGGTCAGCCGGCCGGCTTGACGACCAGGGCAACAATACAGCGCCGTAAGGTACATAACAAGGGCCAGCTCTGTACCATTGGCTGTACCATTGGCTGTACCATTGGCTGTAACAGAGGGTGTAATCCGTTTGTGGCGCGGGCAATAGGGTTATTTTCTACCGTTTGCAAAACAACCGCACTTGCGGTTAGATTATGGGAACCCTTACCCAAATCTTATTTTACCTTTGCCAGCTATTGATCCAGGACAAGGAATTTCATGCAAGACGCACAAACACTCAAGCTAGCGCTGGTCGGCTGTGGCGGGATCGCCCAAGCCCACTGGCGCGGCATTCAAGCCCATGCGGACCAACTGGTCGTGACCGCCGTGGTCGATACCGATCCAGCCCGCGCCGCGGCAATGGCCGACCAGACCGGCGCGCAGCCCTTTACATCGCTGGCAACCGCCCTGGCGCAAGGCGACTTTGCCGCGGTCGATATCATGTTGCCGCACAACCAGCACGAAGCAGCCGCCCTGGCCGCCTTTGCGGCGGGCAAACATGTGGTGTTGGAAAAACCGATGGCCCACACGTTGGCCAGTTGTGAAAACATTCTGGCCGCCGCCCGTCAGGCCGGCACGGTCTTTATGGTGGCCGAACAGGCCCAATACTGGCCCGATGCGCGCAAAGTCCAGGAGCTGATCCAAGCGGGGGTGCTCGGTGAGATCCTCATGGCGCGTGCGGTCTTCGCCAATCCAGGCCCCGTGGCCAGTGACGGCCCACGTCCCTGGCGCTATGATCTGGCCCAGGCCGGGGGCGGCATCACCATCGACGGCGGCGCGCATTGGCTGCGCCCGCTGCGCATGTGGTTGGGAGAGGTGGACGAAGTCGTGGCGGTCACCGGGCGACCGCTGGCCGAGATGGAAGGGGAGTCGCTGACACGCGCGCTCTTACGGTTTGCTTCGGGCACCGTCGCCGCCTTTGACACGCTCTACGGTGGGGCGGTGCTAGGCGGCGGGGAAGAATTCCGCGTGATCGGGACCAAGGCCGATCTGCTGATCGAACGCGGGCAGCATGGTCGCGTGCTGCTCTTCGACAAGACCCATCCCGACGGCGAGGTGCTGGTGGCCAACAAGTGGGAGGGCCGCCACGCCAGCTTTGGTTACGAGTTGGCCGATTTCGCCCAGGCCGTGCGCAGTGGCACTCCTTTGGCGGCCTCACCCGAGTATTCGTTGGGTGAATTGCGCACTGCCCTCGCCATCTACCGCTCCGCCGCCAGCCGGCAGTGGGAAAAGGTTTGGGCTTGAACCAAGCAGAGGATCAGAAACTGATGCCGAACCTGTCCGCGCCACCATATCGTTTTCCCATCACCTTGACGGAGGAAGCCGTGCGCGCCAGCGATCAGGCCGCCGGCTTTGAACTGTTGGCGGACTTTGTCCCCTTTAACCAAAAGGATGATCTCTTCCGCCGCTCGTGGTGGGATGAACGCATTCGCAGCGCCAAGAGTGCGCTCTTTTATGCCACCTATCGCGAACCACTCAAAAGTTGGCGCAAGGCCGAAGGCTTTACCCAAAAGGATTATGCGCTGCGCAACGCGGCCTGGCATGTCAGTGACATCTTTACCGAGTTGAAAGAGGATCAGGGCCGCCGCGAAGGCTTCACCGATGAGTTCACCCTGCAGCGAGCGGTGGCCCCGACCAAAATCGAGGCCGGCACCCCAGCCGCCGGTGCGGCAGACGTTAAACGGGTGGCCAAAGCTTTTGGCGCGGATCTGGTGGGCATTACCTTCTTTGACCCCCGTTGGCTCTATCAAAACAAGTTTAACGATGGCCGCGGCCAGGAAAAGCCCCAAGAGTTACCCGCCGGCCTGACCAACGTGATTGTCACCGCCCAAGCGATGGACTATGAGTTGCTCCGCACCGTCCCTTCGGCATTGAGTGGCGCGGCTACCGGCTTGGGCTACTCACACGATGCGATCGTGGTGCTGTCGCTGGCCCAGTATATTCGCAACCTGGGCTATCAGGCGGTCGCCAGCATGAACGACACCGCGCTGGCGATCCCGCTGGCGATTAAAGCTGGGCTGGGCGAATATGGCCGGCACGGGCTGTTGATCACCAAAGAATTTGGCCCACGGGTGCGCTTGGGCAAGGTCTTTACTGATATGCCGCTCGCCCATGATCAACCGCGGCACTTTGGGGTGAAGGAATTTTGCAACCAATGTCAACGGTGCAGCACGGCCTGTCCCGTCAAAGCGATTTCGGCTGGGCCACCCAATGCGGCGCGCTACAACCAATCGACGATTCAGGGGGTCCGCAAGTGGTCGATTGACGGTGAAAAGTGTTTTGGCTACTGGGTCGCCCAAAATACGGAATGCTCGATCTGTATCCGGGTCTGTCCCTATAACAAAGACTTTGCGCGCTGGTGGCACCGCCTAGGCCGCCGGCTGGCCGGGACACGGTTACGCGGCGTCATGCTTTGGCTGGATGGCAAACTGGGCTATGGCGCACGCCTCAAACCCAACGCGTGGTGGCAATCGCGCCAAGAAACTTAACGATAAAAATATCTGCCCTGCCGATAGAACGCGGATTTTCCTGATTTGGCGGATTTACGCTGATTTTTCATCCGCAGGGCAGGCGTGCCTGGATCATTACAAAAGAGGAGCTATCATGAACGACATCGAAAAGTACGAATTTGACCGGCTTGGCTATCTTGTGATCAAAGAGATGTTAACCCCGACCGAGGTTGCAACCCTCGCTGCTGCGATTGACGAACTGGAGGAGCACGCCTTAGCGCGCATCCAAGCCCCACCGCGCAAACAGGCCGCTTGGGGGCAGGATTACCACGCTGATGATGAACGCCACTATCACGCCTGGGGACAGCGTGCCGAGGGCAAAACCTTGATGATCGAGGATTTCTGGAACGCCGACCCCGCCTTTGATCTGCTGCTCGACCATCAGCGCACCTTGGCCTACATCAGCCAGATCATCCTGGGGCGCTATACGATCAACAACTCGGAGATCCGCATTCGTTACCAGGGCAATGCCTCCGGCACCCATATGGGCGGACCGATTGACCATAAATATCGCTACGCGTTTACAGGTGGACGGATTGACTGTATGATGGTGCGCATGGTCTACTTTGTCCACGACGTTGGGCCGGAAGAAGGGCCGTTCTGCGTGGTGCCCGCTACCCACAAAACCAACTACAAATCACCCTATGGCAACAACCCGGACGAAGAGCCTGGTATGATCGGCCTGCCAGTCCAAGCAGGCGATGCCATCCTCTTCACCGAAAATCTACGCCACGGCGGCTTCACCAACCGCTCGCCACAGACGCGCAAAACCTTACACATCGGCTACGGCCCCCATTGGATGATGTCGCAAAATATCGCCACCATGGACGAGCCGCCCTTCCTGACCGACGCGACGCGGGCGCGGCTGACGGTGGCGCAGCATAATCTTTTCCGTGCATGGCCGATCAAGGGATGAGAGGATGACAAGGTGACAAGGTGACAAGGTGTACTACCAGCCAAGTTTGCTAGGGTAGCCCCCGTTTTAGTCACGGAGTGACGGCAGAAGGTAGCCGAGGGTTTCAACCCTCGGCTAATGCATACCACAACAGAGAGCGACAACAAGGTTACCGATGAGCTATCTTGACGATCTATTCAGCCTGGCGGGGAAGACCGCCGTAGTGACAGGAGCCAGCCGCGGTCTAGGCCAGGCAATGGCCGAAGCGCTGCTGCGCGCCGGGGCCGCTGTGATCATGGTCAGCGCCAATCAAGCGCGCTTGGATGAGGCAACCGCCGCGTTGCAAGCCCAAGGTTTGCGCGCCACCAGCCATTGTTGCGATCTGGCGGACAAGGCGCAGATTGCCGCCTTGATCGCCGCCGTCAGCCGCGATCCGGGGCGGGTCGATATTCTGATCAACGCCGCGGGTATCACCGAGGGGCACGATCTGTTTGATTATCCCGACGAAGTTTGGGAGCGCACGCTGCAAGTCAACCTGAGCGCGGCCTTTTACTTGGCCCGTGGTTTTGCGCCGTTGATGGCAGCGCAGCAGAGTGGTTCGATCATCAACATCACCAGCATCAACGCCGAGCGTGGCTTTCCCGGCAACCCCGCCTATATCGCCGCCAAAGGTGCGCTCAAACAGCTCTCCAAAGCGCTGGCCGTTGATCTAGCGCCGCATGGCATTCGCGTCAACAATCTGGGGCCTGGTTACTTTCACACCGACATGAACAGCCGCAGTTGGAACGATCCCGAACGGCGTGAACAGCGTAGCAGCCGCACCCTGCTCGGGCGCTGGGGCGAACCCGAAGATCTAGCCGGCGCGGTGATCTTTCTCGCCTCCGCCGCCTCGGCCTATCTCACGGGTCAAGATATCTATGTGGATGGCGGTTGGTTGGCGAAAGGGCTTTAATAATTAATGGAAAACAATTAATGGTTAATTGTTGCAGCGTAACGAGTTGACCCTAGTGCAGTGTGACAGAAATTATAATAAGTTAGAATGCTCAGAGGGGATTGCCAAATCCCTGATATAGATCGGGGATTTGGCAATCCCCTCTGAGCGGTAAACAATCAAATTTACGTCACAGTGTACTAGGGGGCGCAAAAAGGCGGCTTTAGGGTATACTGATGCGCAAACCGTTAACAACCTGACCAAATTATTCAAACCCAAAGCGTCCCTATGATCCTGACTGAACAAGTTTCCCAAAACGAACCGACCAATGTGGAAAAGCTGCGTGGCCTGCCCTGGAGTATCGCCGGCGATACCAGCATTACGATCTTTTCGCAGCTAATCTTTTTTGGCTCGGTCTTTATTCTCTTTCTCGACAAACTAGGGCTGAACAAGACCGAAATCGGTTCGCTGCTCTCGCTCATCCCTTTTGCTGGGACGCTGGCGCTCTTGATTGCGCCGCTGGTGGTGCGCTTTGGTTATAAGCGCACCTTTATCACCTTTTTTGGGCTGCGCAAGATCATCACTGCGTTTTTACTGCTGACCCCTTGGGTGGCGGTGACCTTTGGGACGGGGGTGGCCTCGCTCTTTGTGGCCGCGATCACGGCCGGCTTTGCGCTCTGTAAAGCCATCGCTGACACCGCGGCCTTTCCTTGGGTGCAGGAATATATCCCCGATAGTGTGCGCGGCAAATATTACGCCACGAGTAACCTCTTTTGCACGATTGCCAGCTTCCTGGTCGTCATCATCGCCGGCTTTGTCATCGAACGCGCCAGTGGGCTAAGTGGCTTTATGATTTTGATCAGTGCCGGGCTGGTGGCGGGTTTTGTGGCCGTCTGGTCCTATGCCCATGTGCCCGGTGGGGCACAGCGCACCAATGCGACCACCGTTGACATCGGCAAGGTGCTGGCCGTGGCGCGCGATCCCAACTTTCGCGGTTATATGCTCGGCGTTGGCTTGATCATCGTTGGCTTTACGCCGCTGCTCTCCTTTTTGCCCCTTTTTATGCGCCAGGTGGTGGGGTTGAGTGAAAGTGATGTGGTGCGTTTACCCACGGGTGCGCTGGCCGGTGGTTTGGTCGCGGGCTATCTGTGGGGCTGGGCCTCCGATCGGTATGGCAGTAAACCGGTGATGATGATCGGCCTGCTGATCCGCCTACTTTTGCCATTGCTCTGGTTCTTGCTGCCGCAAAACTCACCTTGGAGTCTACCGCTGGCCTTGGGCATTGCCGTGCTGCAGGGGATTGGCGATGTGGGCTGGGCGATTGGTTCGGCGCGGCTACTCTTTGTCAACGTGGTGCCCAGTGCGCAGAGCATGGAATATATGGCGCTCTACTACGCCCTGGCCGGCTTGATTACCGGCTTGAGCCAGATGTTGGGGGGCCGGGTGCTTGATGCAATGGCTGGTTTCCGCCTCCAGGTGGGCAGTTTTGTGCTGGATCAATACACTGTGCTGATGGCCGGGGCGTTTCTCTTCACCGCGGCCGGTCTCTGGATCTTCAAAAGTGTGCGCGGTGACAGTCCGGTCAGCACCGGTCAATTTGCCGGCCTTTTTTTGCAGGGCAACCCGATTCGCGCCTTTGATGCGATGATTCGCTATCACCGGGCGCAGGATGAACGGTCAACCGTCTTTATGACCGCGCTGCTGGGACAGACGCAGAGCCATCTAACCGTGGATGAGCTGTTGGACGCCTTGCGTGACCCCCGCTTTAATGTGCGCTACGAGGCGATTATTTCGGTGGCGCGTATGCAACCAGATCCACGCTTGACCGAGGCGTTGATCGTTGTCTTGCGTGGTAAATCCCCCGCGCTCAGTGTGATCGCGGCCTGGGCCTTGGCCCGTACCGGTGACGAGCGCGCCTTGCCGCCCCTGCGCGAAGGGTTAAATTCCCACTACCGCTCGATCCAATCCCACTGTGCGCGCTCGTTGGCCACCTTGGGTGATCGCGAGTGTATTCCCGAATTGTTGACGCGGCTGCAGACTGAAAGCGACTATGGACAACAGATCGCTTATGCCTCGGCCTTGGGCAAATTACAGGCGAGTGCAGCCACCACCGACCTGCTCGCCCTGCTCCAAGGGGCCGATGATGAGATCACGCAGCTAGAGTTGGCGCTGGCCGTCGCACGTACGGTGGCGCGGACCGTGGGTGACGAACATTATTTTATCCAGTTGTTACGGCAGACGCGTGGCGAAAAGGGCACGGCGCTGGCCCAAGCCTTGGTCGCCTTGCGCCGCAAAGTGAGCCAACTGACCCAAAACGATCCCCAGCCATTAGCCGCATTAGATGCTGCCAGCGATCTGCTGGCGCGCAACAATCTGACCGCCGGTGTGCAACAGCTAGAAACGTTAGTGCAGCGCTTACCCCTGTCCCATTTCCCTACCCCTACGGCCAGCGTGTTGCGCGCATGCGCCACCGAGTTGAGCGCTTCGGGTGCGGAACGGATTGAGTACTTGATCTTAGTGTTGTATACGTTGCATGCCGTAGAGGCGGTCGATTTTTCCGGCGTAATTCGTAAAACGTAAGGCGACAAAGTTGCAAAGTTGCAAGGTTGCAAAGTTGCAGGGTCACGGGGATTTTCGAGAGATTCTCGCGGCCCGCGCAAGTTTTGTCGAGTAACGACGTAATTCGTTACGCATCAAACGCTCAACAGACGCTCAATAAACGGTGCGGGGGCTAAGCTAAGCACGATGACCCGTCCAGCAGGTAGGGGACAAGTTTTGTGCTGATGCGAAAGTGAGTTCAACCGATGCAGCAACAAATGAGAATCCCGAACTCAACCTATGAACGACAACCGATTGAAACCCAGATCCCACCGCTCCCTCTGACCCTGACCATGCTGGGCGCACCACAGCTCAGCTGGGTCGGCAACCCGGTGCCGCTGGCGCGCCGGCAGATGCGTGCCCTGCTCTATCGCCTGGGGGTTACCATGCGGCCAGTAGCGCGTGACCAACTCTGTTTTCTCTTCTGGCCCGATATTGCGGATGGGGCAGCACGCCGCAATTTGACGGTGCTGCTCAATCAACTGCGCCAGGCCTTGCCCCTTCCGAATGTTGTGCAGACCCAGAGCGACCTGGTGCTGCTCGATCCGGCTTACATACAAACCGATACCGTCGCCTTTGCCGATGCGTTGACCACCGCGGTGCAGGGTGGTACACCGGCCCCACTCGTTGCCGCGGTCGAGCTCTACAGCGGCCCTTTTCTCACCGGCTTTGCGCTGCCAGCCAGCGCCGAGTTCGATGCGTGGGTGGCGCAAGAGCGGCAAAGCTGGGAACGCCGCTATCTCGATGCGTTGGCGATGCTGGTTGACTGGCAGAGTGAGCGCGGCGCCTATGCCGAAGCGATTGCAATGGCCCACCGCGCCCTAGCCGTTGATGAGCTATCAGAGGAGATGCACCGGCGTTTGATCACCCTTTACGCTGCCACTGGAGACCGCCGCGCTGCGCTGCGCCAGTTTGAACAATGTGTCATTGCGCTGGAACGTGAGCTGGGGGTCAGCCCGCTGCCGGAAACGCGGGCCGTTTATGACGCCGTGCGCCAGGGCCAGCCATTGAATGGTGCCGGGTATAACAGTAACGGCGCAAACCACGCGGCACAGCCGCCGATTTTGGTAACGCCAACCCCAGCGCCGCCAACAGCAACCAACATCGACACGCCGCTGCGCCAGCATCGCTCATCACTCCCGGCCGCGGCAACTTCTTTAATCGACCGCCAAGCCGAGCTGGCCGCGATCCGCGCGCTGCTCGGTTCCCCCCAAGTGCGGCTACTCACCCTGACTGGGCCAGGGGGTAGCGGCAAAACGCGGTTGGCCCTCAAAGCGGCCTGGGAGGTTGCCGATCAATTCGCCGCTGGTGCCATCTTTGTCGCCCTGGCCCCGCTGCGTGATCCGGAATTGCTCTTGCAAACGATTGCCCAGGCCTGCGGTTTAAAGCAGGGCAACGTCAACACGCTGGCCGAGCATTTCGGTGACAAAGCGCTGCTGCTTGTGCTCGACAACTGTGAACATCTGCTCGCCGCCAGCCCAGAGATCGGGGCACTGTTGGCGGCCGCCCCCAACTTGCGCGTCTTGGCCACCAGCCGCGCCGCGTTAAATCTCCATGGCGAACACACGCTGCCCGTACCGCCATTACCGCTGCCGGATCTGACGGATCTGCCCCCACTTGCAACCCTGGCGACGGTGCCGGCGGTTGCCTTACTGGTCGAGCGGACGCGTGCCCTTAATCCAAATTTTCAACTCACTCTTGAGAATGCAGCCGAAGTGGCGACGATTTGTGTACACCTTGACGGGTTGCCCTTAGCCCTTGAATTGGCCGCGGCGCGCCTCAAGTTGCTCGCCCCGCGCGATCTCGTGCGCCGGCTCGATCAGCGACTCGCGCTGTTGACCAATGGGGCGCGCGATTTGCCCGAACGGCAACAGACCTTGCGCGCAACCATCGATTGGAGCTATCGCCTGCTCAATGTGGAGACCCAACTCTGGTTCGAGCGCTGTAGCATCTTTGTTGGCGGCTGGACCTTGGCGGCGCTGGAAGGGCTGCACCAACAATTACAGCCCCATCACACTGGCGGGACGGCTCTATTGGATGTGCTGACCGCCCTCACCGACAATAGCCTCGTGCAGGTGCAGGAGAGCGACGAGGGTGAACCACGCTTTGCCATGCTGGAGACCATTCGCGAATTTGCCGTTGAACAGTTGGCGCGGCGCGAGGCCAGTGACGCTGTCGCCCAAGCCCACGCCGACTATTATCTGAATTTGGTCGAGCCGTGGGCGATGAATGCACCTGATTGGCTGGCCAACATGGCGCGCGAATTGGATAACCTGCGCGCCAGCCTGCGTTGGTATCTTGGTCGAACAGACGGGACCGCGTCAGCCTTGCGGCTAGGCAAGATCCTGGGCCGCTTCTGGTACTGGCGCGATTCGGTGACGGAAGGGCGGTGGTGGCTGGAGCAGCTCGTAACGAAGAGTGAAGAGTTACAAACGGAAGGTCGTGCCAACGTGCTCAGCGGGGCAGCCTTGCTTGCCACTGTACAGGGCGATACCGCCCGCGCGATTACCCTGCACGAGCTAAACTTAGACCTTTGCGAAACGCTGCAATTGGATAGCCAACGCGCCAGCGCCTTCAATGCGCTGGGGACTATCTATAGTCGTCAAGGCGATTTTCCACGCGGCATTGCCTATCTGGAAGAAGCCCTGGCGGTGGCGCGCCGGATCGAGCATCCCGAGGCGTTGAGCAGTGCCTGTTATATGCTGGCCGGTGTTCTGCTCGACGAGGGCCGTGAGATTGAGCGAGCGCGTTGTTTATTTGAAGAAGCCCTGGCCGTGGCACGGCAACACCAGTTGGCCATCACCGAGTCGATGACGTTGGCCTACCTTGGCCTGGTCTGCGCCTTCACCGGTGATCTCGCTCGCGCGGCGGAGTTGCTACCCGAAGCCCTACGCCTGCAGCGGGCCATGAACGCGACCATGTCGATTGGCTGGACGCTGCAATATCTGGGTATCCTGGCCTTTCAACAGGCGGACTATGGGCGCGCCGGGCAATACTTTATCGAAAGTTTGGAGGCAGCACCGCAAGGGGGTGCTCAGTTCGTCGTCCCGCCTTCACTGGAGGGAATTGCCGGCGTCCTGAGTATGCGCGGCCAGCCCCAACGCGCGGCCCAACTGCTCGGGGCCGCCGAAGCGCTGCGCGCCGAGCTTGATCTCCACCGCGCCCCGATCGAATCCACCTTCTACCACCCCATTCTCGCTAGCGTCCAGGCACAACTGGATGAGGCGGCACGCCAGGCCGCCTGGCACAGCGGCAGCCAACTCACCGCTACCCAGGCCATTGCCGCAGCCGAAGCGGCCATGAGTGGGCGCTAAACAGCGAACGGTTCAACTTGATCAGGACGGGACACAATGTGTCCCGTCCTTTTTTATTACTGGTCGGAATGCCGCGCAATCGTAGGGGCGGCCCCTACGATTGCGCGCGGTGTAGACACCAATGTCGACACTTTTGTCGATAGTTTGTAGACCTGCCCCTGCTATCCTGCTGCCATCGCTGGTAACAACGAAAACGTGGATGCCCGATGACGCGGAGTCGTAAGATGTATTCAGATGAGTATGCTTCCTTTTTGGTGCGCTGCTGGCGCGATCCGCTAGCTAATAACCAACCCACCAGTGAGCAAACTAGGTGTAAAGAACAGGATTGCTGGCGCGGCGAGATCGAACACATCCAGAGTGGTAGCCGCTGGCGCTTCGCCTCATTAACAGCATTACTCAATTTTTTGCAGCAAGCAGGGGCTAGACCGGGCACAACTAGTCAACTTGCTGGTGCTGAACCGGCAACCCAAGATGACGTCAGCAGGGAGTAACGAGCAGAAGTGAGGGAGCGATGTTCGACAGTACAAGTATCATCCAGCCCTGGCTGCGGCGCTATCTGCTGGCCGAAAGCGCGGGCCTGACCGGCGCAATCGTCAGTATCACACTCGCCAACCGCCTGACTGATAACGCGCTGCTGTTGATGGTGGCGAGTCTCTACAGCGGCACGGTTGCCTACTACAGCGTGCTGTTCCTCCATCGCTTGTTGGCGGAACAGCCTTTGCCGTTGCTGACGAATGCTGCACATTGGCGTAACCAGGTGGTCAATACGGTACAGACGGTACTGCTCGAGGTGGGCAGCGCTGAGTTGCTGGATAGCCTGCTCTTTTCGCCCGTGCTGCTCTATTGCAGCTTACATCTCCTGCCGAATCAGCAACTTGCCGTTGTGCTGAGCGAGGTGTTGAGCACATTGGCCTTTTACGCCACCGTCGCAGTCGTTCAGTGCATCCGCGCTACAGAAATGTGTAGTACTAATGGTTATTTATTTTTAGAGAAAAAGTAGAGAAAGTAAACCATGTCTTTTCAAAAACATCTCATGTTGAAAGTGGCCACCAAGCCAGGCACCACTTACCCCCAGCGCAACCTCTTCTCACGCAACCGACTGAAACGGGCGCAGCGGCTTGGCCTGACGATCCTCGTCGGTCTGGTTGGTTTGATCGGATTGGCATTGCTGGTCATCTACCTGGGCAGCGAACTGCGCCTGAACCAGCGCTATGCGATCGACATAAGCCCACCGCAACTCGCGACCGACGCAGCGACGCTTGCCCGTGGCAAACATCTGGTCGAAGCCAACACCGGCTGCGGGGACTGCCACGGCGCAAACTTGGCCGGGCAGAGCTTTACCGATGCACCGCCCTTTCGGCTGATTGCGTCTAACCTGACGGGTGGCGCTGGTGGTGTCGGCCAAAACTATCGTGATGAGGATTGGGTACGGGCGATTCGTTATGCGGTGCGCCCGAATGGGAAACCGCTGCTCTTTATGCCGTCCCAGGGCTTTGCCCAGCTCAGCGACGAAGATCTGGCGGCGATGATCGCCTACCTCAAAAGCGTGCCACCGGTTGACAACGAGCCAGGGAAATCGGCGCTGCGGCTGCTGGGGCGGGTCTTGTTGCTCGCCGGTGAATATCACTTGCCGGCAGAGCAGATCGGGGTTATGCCGACCCAGCCAACCGCACCGCCAAGCGGGCGCACGGTGGCATATGGGGCTTATTTGGCAGCGATTGGTAACTGCCGTGAATGCCACGGGCCTAATTTATCGGGCAGCCTACCGCTCGAACCCGGTGGGATGCCCCCCTTGAACCTGACCCCCGGCGGTCAATTACAATTCTGGTCGGAGGCCGACTTTATCCACGCCATGCGCACAGGGGAACGGCCGAATGGCACCACGCTGAGCAGTGACATGCCCTGGCGTGTGCTAGCCCGCCAGACCGATGATGAACTGAGCGCGATCTATCGGTATTTGCGTTCTCTACCGGCCCGCCCTTTTGGTACTTAAACAGCACAAACAGTCGTAGTAATCAATTCAATTGAATGAGCCGGCACCGTCCGGCAGAAAGGCAAAACAGTATGGCAATTTTAATTATGGCCGAAGTGCCTAACCAAACGCAAGAGGGATATGACGGCATGCTCACAGTCCTAGAGCCGCTAATCAAACAAGCACCGGGCTTCATCTGTCACGCCGCTTATCCCGCGGAGGGTGGCTGGCGAAGTATTGAAGTGTGGGCGTCAAAGGCCGAGGCAACCGATTTTTTTGCCAGGTATATCGCGCCCAACCTACCGCCGGGCGTTAAACCGAAACGCACGATCCAAGAGTTACACAGCCTCGTGCGGGAATGATGGTCGCTGCTCTTTGTAGGGACACGGCATGCCGTGTCCCTACGAAGCAGCGCAACGCAAGTTTTTATCTGTCCAAATTTAATCTTTCAAGGAGAAAACAACATGACAAACCAAGCTAATCCCATGACTGCAGCGGTAACAGCTGAACCGGGCCCGATCATCCAACCACCGCCGCACCTTACCATCGAACTTTCCGACTGTGTGGAGAGCGTCGGCATCGGGCTGGTCAACACGGAACGGGCGCAGGGGTTGCTGCCGCCTGGACTCAAGTTGCTCAACGACGGCGGGCCGGTCACACCGCTGGTCGTGCTGGGGGCACAGTGTCAAGGCATCGCCGTGACGGGCGCAGTGCCAACGGCCGGGGCCTATGTGCAAATTGGCCTGGTGATTGCGCCACCGGATGGCACGGGCGAGATCAATATCTTGATGCTTTGGCACTATACCACCCATCTCACCCTGGTGCGCAGCCTGAAAAGCCTGGGACTTAACAGCCAACATGTCCCGACGCTGGACTACGATGTGACACTGGGCGGCAAAGCCGGCTCGACGCGCATCACCGTGCCGGCCCCGGCACAACCGCCGCTGATCCTGGCCGGCAAGATCAGCGAACCAACTGAGCCGATTTCGTTTGCCGGCAACTGGTGGGCCAAAACCGCACGCGGGCTGCTAAAAATGAGCTCGACAGTACCGCACGCGTTGGTCAGTGATGCCCAGCTCACGCTGACCACGCGCGCCGATAACCCGCTCGGCCGCCTCATCGGTGCTGATACGCTAAGTTTTGTAGCCTTGCAGCGCTTTAACATTTTTAAACAGGCGCAGACCGCCGTTAGTCTGCTCGCGGACTAACGCAAAGGGAAAAGATCATACAAACAGCAGCAACCATGAACGAAGGAATGATCACTCACTTGTATATCGATATGCACGCGGAGGCACATAAACATGGTATCTCTACAACCACAACCCGGCTTCATGCAAGCCAATCAATTTAGCGTCGGCGGTTACCAATTTGGCATCACTTATGAGCCGACGAGCATCACAGGTATGCCCCGCGTCTCTTTTACCTATCAGGAGCAAAGATTAGACTTCGTTGGTAAAGAGATTCATGTGGAGCAAACCCAACTGGGTCAATTAGTCACGGTTCGCCTGAGCAGCAAAACGAATCAAGTTGTTGGATTTTTCGGCAACAATCCAGGGAATCAAGGACTGTTTGGCAACAGCATAGAGAGTCAAGATGGGGTTATTGAGCGGCTTACTTTGCTCGTCCCAACCGTCAATCTCGCACCAGATCAGGTGGAGAGCCCTGTACAAATACTGGCAATTTTTAGCGTGCGATCCAGGACAGGAAAAACGCTTGGCCAGGCGCAGTACTGCATGCCGCTCTCGCTGTATGGCACAGCGGGCAAGCTTGATTTCTAAAAGGAGAGATTATATGAGCGAAGCAAAAAAACCAAGTCTGACGCCGGCCCAACAAGTTTTATCCGACTTGTGGGATGAACATCTGCAGCACGAGTTTGCGACGAAAGATGCCGCGCAGACCATCGACACGATGGTGAAAGATGCCTATGTCAACCACGTCCCTGTGTTGACGGGCGGATCGGGGCGCAAGGAGTTGCGTGCGTTCTATGCCAACTACTTCATCCCACAGATGCCGCCCGACATGGTGATCGTGCCCGTTTCGCGCACGATCGGTAACGACCGTCTGGTGGACGAGTCGGTGGCCAAATTCACACATACGCTGCGAATGGACTGGCTGCTGCCTGGCCTTGCCCCCACCGGTAAGTGGGTCGAAGTGGCCCTCGTGGTCATCGTGGAGTTCCGTGACGGCAAACTGGCGGGCGAACGGATCTATTGGGACCAAGCCTCGGTGCTCGTCCAACTTGGTCTGCTCGACGCCGCGGTGCTACCTGTGGCCGGGGTGGAAAGTGCGCGTAAGGTGCTGGATCCGACCATTCCGAGCAACCAATTGATTACGCGGGCAACTTTAGGCTGAGCCAATCACTGCCCCGCCGTTGCTTGCCAACGTCCAATGGGAGTGGCCGTTTACCGAATCAACATGCTGGTCGTCCTCATCGGTCAAGAACGTCCAGTGACAGCATTTCAAGAACTTTTTCAAGCGGCAGGTTTCCAGTTGACGAGCGTGATTGCGACAGCATCACCCCTGAGTCTGGTAGAAGGCATTCCCGCCGCACACGGATAAGCGACGGTAAAGTCATTTCAGAAAATAAGTGTCCATGGTGACTGTCACTAGCCAGAAACAGCTTCGTCAACCAAAAGTCCACTGGCCAGTAACAGTCACCTCGCCTGGATAGCTATTTTTCTGAAATGGCCTAAAAAGAAAGAATACAAGAAATGTGGACAGTTTTGTCAACACCTTTGTCGATTGTTTGTAGACCCGTCCCTGCTATTGTACTTCCCTCGTAACTACTACGACAACGTTAAATTAGCCGGATGTAGTCGAGTACGTGCGTCGCACTGCCGCATAGAATTCCGTCACTGCCACCACTTTCTCGGCAGTGCGACGCACGTACTGCCTCAATTTAACGTTGTCGTTCTACTAACCCCTCCCTAATCCTCCCCTGGTAAGGGAGGGGATCTAGCTGGGAGTTCTAGGTTCCCTCCCTTACCAGGGGAGGGTTAGGGTGGGGTGGCTTGGTAGATACCTTCCCTCAAGGGGATACGCAGCCGCTGAGGCGACTGCTCACTGTCAGCAGGGGATTTTATCCGAATAGAAGAGAGGAAACCAATATGGAAGCATTAACTGGCCAGGCATACGCGATCACCGGCGGGAACAGTGGGATCGGGCTTGCTACAGCCCACGAACTCGTACGACGCGGCGCACAAGTAGCAATCTTTGGGCGCAATGCGGAGACACTGGCAACGGCTCAGCGCGAACTGGGGACAACGACGCTGGCAGTGCGTGGGGATGTGACAAAGCGGGACGATCTACAGCGCTTTTTCGCCGAAATTGCGCAACAGTTTGAACGACTGGATGGCGTCTTTGTCAACGCCGGGCAAGCGGCCTTTGCCCCCATCAACGCCGTGACCGAAGAGCAGATAGCCTCCTTATTTGCTGTCAACTTCACCGGTGCCGTCCACACCATTCAAGCGGCCCTCCCCCTGTTGCGGCAGGGTGCAGCGATTGTACTCAACAGTTCGATGTACACGACGCTGGGTGTGCCGGGGTCGAGCATCTACACCGCAAGCAAGGCCGCGCTGGAAAGTCTGGCGCGCACCCTATCCGCTGAACTGGTGGGGCAAGGCATTCGCGTCAATGCGGTGAGTCCTGGCAATATTTTGACACCGCTTTATGAACGGCTGGGCATGCCGCCCGCCATACTCGAAGCGGCGAAGGCAGCGGAAAATGAGCGAGTGCCGCTAAAACGTTTCGGGTGCGCCGACGAAGTGGCCCGTGCCGTCGCCTTCCTTCTCTCAGCGGACTCCTCCTATATGGTGGGTGAAACCCTGGTCATCGACGGTGGACGCAGTCGGTTGTAGAAGAAAGACGAGAGAAAAGAACCGAGGGAAAAGAACAATGTCAACAAAGACTCAACCCTATATGATTGAAGGGCGGTCAGGCCGGCAAAGCGCGCCTGAGCGTCCTCTCGCAAACGCTGGAACCGACCACACGCGCCCTGTTCGCGCGCATTGGCATTGATCCAGGCATGGACTGTCTGGATGTAGGCAGCGGCGGCGGTGATGTGACGCAGTTGCTGGCGCACTTGGTGGGGCCACGGGGACGGGTCGTCGGTATTGACTTTGATGCCGAGATCGTCCGTCTCGCCGCCGCTGATGCTGAAGCCGCCGGACTGGATCAGGTGAGCTTTCGCATCGCCAATGTCTATGACTTGGAGCCGGAGCCGCGCTTTGATCGGGTCTACGTGCGCTTTCTGCTCACTCACCTGCCCGACCCGGCGCGGGCCTTGCGCAAGCTGATGCAGATGCTCAAACCGGGCGGCATCCTCATCACCGAGGATGTGGAGATGAACGGGCGCTTCTGTTATCCGGCCTTTCCGCTCTTTGAGGCCGGCGCGCATCTTTATAGCACGGCCGCCCACCGCAAAGGAGGCGACCCAGAAATCGGCCCCAAACTGCCGGGTTTATTCCAGTCGGCGGGATTACAAGCAGTCGGCGTCAACCTGGTGCAGCCGCTCTTTCTGCACGGCAAAGGCAAGACGATGATGTCGCTCACCTTACACCGTGTGGCCAATGCGGTGGTGGCGGAAGGGCTAGCGACCACCAGTGATTTCGAGAGTTTGGTGACGGAAATCGCCGCCTTTGAAGCGCGACCGGATACCCTGGTCAGTTTACCGCGCATCTTTCAGGTGTGGGGCACAAAATAATGTCTACACTCTTTGTCCGCTGGGGGTCCATTGGACAGCGGATCAATATCACAGGAGAAAACAACTTATGTCACCGATGGTTCTTACCTCACCAATGCGTAGTTGCATGACCCAGCCTGAGCGACCAGGTACAGCCGAGCAGCACTGCACGACCCCAGGCTGTGCCGCCGGTCTATGGACGGTGCAACTGCTTTCGTCCGCTACTTCCTTGTGGTGCGTGAGCAGTGCAACCGGTGGTTCTTATCTGATTGCCGGGGTGACGCCCGCCTGTCCCTGGTGTGGCGGTGATCTGGTGGCTGCCGACACGTTAACTGACTTGCCAGGGAAGCAAGAAGAAAGTGAAGCACAATGGAATTGAACGGAACACAGGTACAGATGGATGAAGTAAGAATACTGGCTGCCTTACGACGCCACTGGGAATATGCTGGCACCGATCAGACGATCACCCACGAAATTTATCATGACGACGCCGTGCTGGAGTTTCCCCAGTCGCAAGAGCGCTTTGAGGGGAAAGCCAACTTTCTGGCCTGGCGGCAGATCGGTCCGGCGGACGTGGACTTCAAACTCAGACGCATCCGCGGGCGCGGCGACTTCTGGGTGGTGGAACTCTCGCTCCAGTACAACGGCGGGCCGTGGCAATTCGGCTGTAGCCTGCTGGAATTTCGCGGGGAGAAAGTCACCCGTGAAACGATCTACATCATGGCCAGCTGGGACGCACCCGATTGGCGCGTCCCGTGGCGAGCAGCGTGGCAGGATGAGGCTTTGGGATAGGAGAACAATCATGAAAACAATCGGGGTGTTGAGCGGCATCGGGCCGCAAGCAACCAGACGAGTTACCGAACTGAACCCGGATCACAGGCCCCTGCAACTTGTGCAGTTACTTACACCCAGGTGTACTAGCTGGTAGATCTTCGCAATGACAAACAGGCAGAAGGCTACCAATATTCCGACCATCGGTAAGTTACGCCCTTTCACAGAATCGTACGCCGATTCTTATGGTCGATTGTTTGCGTTCCACTGAAACACCTCCTCCAGTGGAACATTGAAAACCTGGGCGATGCGGAACGCCGCCTCTAATGACGGCGAATATTTTCCCGCCTCGATCGCCGCAATCGTCTGCCGGGTGACGCCGATGCGCAGACCCAACTCGGCCTGTGACATTTCGCCGTTATGGAAACGCAGGCTGCGGATGCGATTAGAAATGGTTCCTTCGATCATGCGTGCCTGCGATAGCTGAATACGACGATGCCGTAGTAAACGACTTCGGCAACAATGATCATAAAAAGCGCAGCATTGGTGATCGCCCATCCGCTTTCGGTGAAGGGCATGACGACGCCCACCAGGATCATGCCGGCCATCAGCACATAATAAGCGGAAATGACCGAACGGTGCATGATCGCACGATCCCGTTCATCCAGGGGTGTGCGATCCTCCGGCGGGGATGTGCGCCGGAGATAGAGGTGGCCAACGCCCAGGATAAGCATCTGTACAAAGGCGGTCAAGGCAAACGGGCTAAGCTGGCGGAAGATATTCTGCGTTTCACTGGGGGGTGAACCCGCAACAAACGTAAAGTACGGACCAAACGTGACGGCAATTGCGATCAGCGACAGCCAAGCGATTTTCTCTCTGTAAGACATCTTGGTCTCCTATTGGCATAGTAGCCTACTCAATCCACTATAAATCATGATGTTAAAAATATTATACATCAAGTTAATTATAGTTGTCAATATGTAAAAATAAATGTACACAACTTTCAAATTTGACATGAACCAATAGAGGAGAACAAAGCATGAAAACAATCGGTGTGCTCGGCGGCATCGGCCCGCAAGCAACCATGGATTTTGAGCAGCGCCTCCACCAGGCGGCGCAACAATTAATTCCGCGGCAAGGCAACAGTGGCTATCCGCCGCTGGTGGTCTATTACCATCGCCGCCCGCCGGTGCTGGTGGATGAAGCCGGGCGGAGCATCGTGCCGCTCGTCCCCGATCCGCAATTGCTGGAGGGAGCGCGCAAGCTTGGGCAAATCGCTGATTTTCTGGTCATCACCTCGAATGGGGCGCACATGTTGCAAACAGCCATTGAAGAAGCAGCTGGACGCCCGGTGTTGAGCATGATCAAGACGACGGTTGCCGAAGTGCGACAGCGGGGCTGGCGGCATGTTGGCGTGTTAAGCTTGTTCGGGCCGCATGTCTACAACCAACCGCTCGATGCGGCAGGCATTCGCTGGGAGAGCATCGCAAGTGAGCTACAAGCGCCGCTGGATCAGGCGATCATGCAGGTGATGGATGGCAGCAATGATGTAGAATCAACGGCCCATGCCCAGCGCTCCGTTGCAGCGCTGCGCCGCCAAGGGGTGGATGGCATCATTCTGGGCTGCACAGAAATCCCGCTTTTGTTACAGGCCGACCTGGGCGCGGCCGACTTGCTCAACCCTGGCGCGCTGTTGGCGGCCGCGGCCGTACAGCACGCCATCGCGCACGATGCAGCGTAGTTACGACTAGTACAGCTGTCAGCGGAATTTTGCTGGGTTTTTCGTCCCAGCGGGACGGTCGACCTTAGGACCAAGAAAACCATGATATTTTCCGCTAAGGTCAACCGTCCCGCTGGGACGAACGCGGCTTTTAATCCAGCAAAATTTCGGTAACACTGCACTAGTCTACAAACTTTACCTGACTTAGTTCACAGAACACTAGCTTACCTTTACCATTATTCAAACAGGAGAATCCAACATGTCTTACCTAACTAACCAATCCTACACATGCAACCGCTGGCTACGAACCTTGCTAGTCGTACTCGCCAGCGCGCTGCTGGCCCTGCCCGGCCATAGCGCGCGGGCGCAAGACCCCAACACCCTTGTCGTCAATCGCACCGAAGATTTCGTCGACGCCGCGCCAGGCAATGGCGTCTGCGATGCGGACCCGCAGGACAAAGTGCTGCAATGTACCCTGCGCGCCGCGATCATGGAAGCGAATGCGCTGCCCGGTGCGCAGACGATCTATGTCCAAAGCGGGATCTATCAGCTAACGATTTTGGGGAAAAACGAGAATGACAGCCGCACGGGCGACCTGGATCTCACCAGCGATCTGACCATTGTGGGCCGAGGCGAGACGCAGCCGGTGATCGACGCGGCGGCGATTGACCGGGTCTTGCACATGGTCAAAACCGATGGCACGCAGATCCACTTGGAAAACCTCACCCTGCGGAACGGCGATGCACGCGCAGGCAACGGTGGGGCCGGCGGCGGGCTGCTAATCGAAAGCGACTCGCTGGTGACCGTCAACAACAGTGTGATTAGCGCTAACTTTGCCAACGCCGGCGGCGGGATCCATGCCGGGCGCGGGGCCGTGTTGACGCTGACCAGTGTCCGCGTGCAAAACAATGTGGCAACCGATCTGGGGGGCGGCATTGCCACCACCACGGGCATGACCATGCGCACTTCGACGCTCAGCGGTAATCAGGTTGGTCAACCCGGTGTCTTTGGTGCGGGCTTGGGCGGTGGCTTCTTTGCCGGCGGGGATCAGCCGATCATGATTGAGCAGTCGACGATTGCCGGCAACACGGCAACGAAAGGGGGTGGCGGCATCGGGATGGTCGCCATCAATGTCAAGTTGAGCCTGACCAATAGCACGCTGAGCGGCAACAGCGCACCGGTTGGTGCCGGCATCAAAGTTGAAGAGCCAGTGATTTTCCAGCACGTCACCATTGCGCACAACAACGGCAGCGGCCTGCATGTCAACGATGCCAACGCCACCGTGACGCTACTCAACTCGATCATCGCCACTAACAGCCAGAACTGTTTGGCCGTGGGGCCGGCAGTGCTCCTGGTCGGCGATCGCAATCTGAGCAGCGATGGCAGTTGCGCTTTCCTGACCCCAACCGCCAATCTCAGCAATACCAATCCGCAGTTGGGGCCGTTGCAGGACAACCACGGCGCGACTGCGACACACGCCTTATTGTCCGGCAGTCCGGCGATCGATGGGGCCAACAACGCCGTCTGCACACCCACCGACCAACGGGGCATAGTGCGCCCACAAGGTGCCGGCTGCGATATCGGTGCCTATGAAGCTGTGCCCTAAGTGTAGGCACCCATCCGCTGGCAACCGGCGCGGATGGAAGTTAAGCATTAAATGCGGTGTTACCGGTAGGGGCAGCCCTTGGCAGCCCCTACGACTACCGATTTATTTACTTAATTCTCATTAACAGCGTGAAACGAGCGCAAACCATACCTGCGCTCCTGTACTAGATGAGGCAGCAGGGGCAATAAACGTAGCGCCACGATGTATCGTGGCGCTACGTGCCTTGGCGCAGTGCGCTGGATCGGCGGTTAACGACTAATGAGCGGCAGGAAGATCTGTTGCTCGGGAGCAATTTCCGCTTCCTCGATGTCGGTATCGTTCTGCTCGATGCCCACATCGTCCAGGCTCAGCTCTTCTTCAACGACATTCGCTGCGACGGTCGATTCAGTAGCCATGGTGTCGCCGGCCATCGGTTCATCGGCACCGGCCAGGGCGACGGTTGGACCGATGTAACTCTGCCGGGTTGCCTTGAAGGCGTCGAAGTAGTAGCTGCCGCGAGTGCCGGCATCCAACCCAGCGATGGCCCCCAAGCGGATACGGTCGACGCGGTGGGTGTCATTGTCGATGGCAGAGAGCATGCCTTTTTGCACGTCATCGATCCAGAGCGTCAGACTGCCGTTGTTGGCGCCACTCGCGGTGGCGGCCCGCCAATCCAGCTCAACCGTATGCGCAGTGTCGCTGAGGGTGTACCAACTGCTGGTCTGCCAGCTGTTATTATCTCTTCGTACCGCCCCGCGCAGCTGATAACCCTTGTTGAAGCGGAACTCCAACCGCGTGATCAGCGTGTTAGCGCCCTTGTAACCGTAGAAGAGATAGTGCGCCTGGTTGTTCGCCATGACGAGCGAATTCGGATCGAACTTAAAGCGCGCCCGGTAGCGGGCTTCGGCAGTGGGGCTGTCATCCGTCACATAGAGCGCACGGGTGTCATCGATCAGAATGCTCATGCCCCGGGTGCCGACCAGCGCGGACGCGGCTCTCACACTCAAGTCGCCGCCGTCGAGCGTGCTGGTCGCCGTCCAGCGGCCAAAGCTGCCTGACTCAAAACCGTCTTCAAAGATCAAGTCAGTGTTACCGCCGCCACCATTACCACACAGTTCTAAGGACCAACCGGTGAGTGAACCACTGTCCCCGAAGCCATTGTCGCTAATCCGCAACTGCCAGACGCCAGCCGCATTTTGGCCATCAACAGCGCTTAACGAGCCGGTGGGGCGATAGCTGCCGGTGAAGGGAGCACTACCATTGGCGATGGCCGTCGCCGCTTCATCATCCAAGATCGTACCACTCAAATTAGCGCTACCACCACCAACCCCACGAAAGAGTTGGACTTGGGTACCGGCGGGGCTGATCAACACAGCCGACAAATCAGCAAGAAAGGTGTGGCTAATGTTCAGATTGCGCAGGTTGACATCATTGATTGTGAGATTAGCCCCAATCGTCAACGTCGATTCCGCCGTACGATAGTCTTCAATTGACTTGGGCACATCAGTGCTGTTGTACACTGCACAACCGGCACCGCCCGTCGCCACACTTGCAACGTTGGAGGGTGCCGAAGAGGTGCTGTTTTTGACGGCACGGACGCGATAGCTGTAACTTGTGTTGGCCGTGACGCCCGAGTTGGCATAGCTTGTGACATTGGCACCAACGGTTGCAAGCTGGGCAAAGCTGGTACAACCGGCCCCCTGGCAGCGTTCGACCAGGAAACCGGTCTCGTCGCTGCTGTTATCCTGCCAGGTCAGGTTAATTTGCGTGGCGGCGACGGCATTCGCCTGCAAGTTGCTTGGTGAAATCAGACCACCCTGTGCTACTGCCACGGCAGCCGCGGCATTGATGATACCGGCACCACAATTACTTGTGTTACAACTGCTACCGCCTGGAAACGCGGTGGCACTCATTTGCAAGAGCGCGACCACTTGCGCCGGGGTGAGCGTCGGCTTGACCGAAAGCATCAACGACACGATGCCGGCAACATGGGGCGTGGCCATACTGGTACCTTGATAGAAGGCGTAGTTGTCCGCCCCTGGCGTGGTTGTGCCGGCATTCAGTGTCGAGAGGACACCATTGGACGAGCTAAAGAAATCGGTTTCACCACCGGGTGCCGCAATCTCCACAACCGCGCCATAGTTGCTATAACTTGCCAGATTACCGTCACGATTGGTCGCACCCACCGTGATCACATTGTTACAATTGGCCGGCTGGAAGTCGGCCGCGTCCAACGATGAGTTACCAGCTGCCACCACCACGACCGAACCAGCGTTGACAGCGGCGTCGATCGCATTTTGGATCGTAGCACCACAGCTGCCAGCACCACCTAAACTCAGATTGAGCACCTTGGCCGGGGTCGCATTGACCGGCGCACCCGGCACGTTCAAACCAGCTGCCCAGCGGATGGCATCGGCAATATCCGAGATGTTACCGCCACAGCTCCCCAAAACCCGCACATGTTGAATTTTAGAAGTCCAGTTAACCCCGGCGACACCAACGCCATTATTGCTATTGGCACCGATGGTGCCGGCGACATGGGTGCCGTGCCAGGAACTGTCACTGCCGTTACACCAGTCACCGGGGTCGGCGGGGTTCGCATCGCGCCCATTGCCGTCGTTAGCGGTGGTGACGTCGGAGATAAAGTCGTACCCCGCCACCATACGGCCTGCCAAGTCAGCATGGTTCAGTTGACCGGTATCGAGGACAGCGACCGTCACGCCAGCCGCGCCGGTGGTGATATCCCAGGCACCGGGTAGATTAGCGCCATAGTTACCAGCAGTGGGTGCAAAATAGTGCCACTGCTCGCCATAGCGGGGGTCATTCGGTGTCACTTGCGGATAGACCCGCACATCCGGTTCGACGACCAACACATCTGGTAGGCCGGCAATTTTCGCCAATACATGCTCAAGTTCGGCATCAGTCAGGGTTTGCGGCAAACGCACCACCATGCTGCGGTCAGCCAGTTCGCGCACATAGGTGAGCGCCATCCCGGTAGCCTGGTTCAGCGCGGTCGTTTGGAGCGCCTGGTTTTGGAGCTGGCCCGGTGCCGGCTTTTTGAAGTGGACGATCAGCTGCGCCGTGCCACTCTTCACGGCAGCCGCCGCGACACCATTCGCCGCTTCGTTCGTAACCAGCGGCAAATAGACAGGCGTGGGTGCCGTGGCATCCGCTTCTTGCGCCAGGGCTAGGCCAATGCTGTTGCTGAGGAGGGCGGTCAGCAACAGCCAACTGCATAATATTTGCATGAATGGCTTCCTTCGGTTCACGTGCTTTCTCCTTTGTATGATCAATTGACAGTGGTACTGGTGACTATTACGACAACGTTAAATTAGCCGGATGTAGTCGAGTACGTGCGTCGCACTGCCGCATAGAATTCCGTCACTGCCACCACTTTCTCGGCAGTGCGACGCACGTACTGCCTCAATTTAACGTTGTCGTTCTATTCACCTCTCCCGCGCCTAGGAGGCAACCGCTCCCCAGTTTGGGGAGGGAACTGTAACGGCTCCTCCCCAAACTGGGGGGAGGTTGGGAGGGGTACCTGAATCGTTATGGTACTGGTAACTGCCCTCGATTATAGAAGGAAAGAAAGTGGTTGAACAGCGCATAGCGCTACCGGAAGCGATACAACGACCACTACAAAAAACGTTACAAGGCATTCGTTCAGCCCCTGGGCACACGCTGGTGGCTGCGCAACACCAACCCACGGTTGAGCCGGTTACAATTCAAGCAGGGGAAGACGCAGCGCCATCAATGGTTGCCTGGCAATCCGGCAATTTTACACGCACACTTTAGGCATAAGAACCGATTGTATCTATGACAAATCCCCACTAGGATTAATCCAGAGTTTGCATGATTGACAAACATCAAAGGACGTTAGCATTTTGGGTCATAGAAAAGTTTATGAGTGCGATCGTCGGCTTGTATTATCTTGATGACCAACCTGTTAACCAGGCGGAGTTGAGGCAGATGAGTGAACGCCTGGCGGCCCATGGCCCCGATCGGGCGGGTTGCTGGCAGCAAGGGGCAATCGGGTTAGCGCAACGGCAGCTGATCACCACCCCTGAAGATCGCTATGAGTGCCAACCGTTAGCCAGTGCCGATGGGCAGTTGGTGTTGGTCGGTGACGCCCGGCTGGACAATCGTCCCGAGTTGGCCGACGCCTTACATATTGCCAGCGCAGAAGCCGCCACCCTCCCCGACTCGGCGTTGATGTTACGGGCCTATGAGCGCTGGGGGGAAGAGGCCCCCAAACATTTCACAGGCGATTATGCGTTTGCCTTATGGGATGGGCATCAACAACGGCTGCTGCTTGCCCGCTCGCCGCTGGGCAATCGTCCGCTCTACTACTACCACAGCGCACATTGTTTTGCTTTTGCCACCATGCCTGGTGGACTTTTTGCCTTACCTTGGCTGCCACGTGCGCTTGCATTGGAAAATTTACTGGATCTTGATCCTGACCACACGCTCTATCAAGATCTCAAAAAAGTACGCCCCGGCCAGTGGCTGATTGTACACCCGTCTGGTTTACAACAGCGGGCGTTCTGGCAGTTGGATCTAGAACACCGGCTACATTTTCGCCGTGATGAAGAGTACATCGAAGCGTTTGATGAACTTTTTACACGCGCCGTCCAACGGCAGTTACGCAGCCTCCAGCCGGTGGGCGTTTTCATGAGTGGCGGCTTGGATTCAGCTGCGGTAGCAGCAATAGCGGCGCAGCGCTTAGCACAACAAGGACAAAGGTTGAGCGCCTTTACCGAGGTACCGCGCGCTGGTTTTGACGCCCCCTTGCCGCCGGGGAAATATGCCGACGAGACCCCTTTGGTGCAGGCGATTGCAGCCTGCTATCCTAATCTGGATCTAAATTTGGTCCGCACCGATGGGCGCGGGCCATTCGATGATCTAGACGACTTCTTTGCCGTTATGTATGGCCCATTTCAGAATGTGAGCAATCGCATTTGGTTTGAGGCGATTCAAACCCAAGCCCAGGCGCAGGGGATACAGGTCTTGCTGACAGGTGCCAGTGGCAATCTGACGGTGAGTTGGGCCGGGCAAAGCCAGTTACCGGCGCTGTTACGCCAGGGCGCGTGGCGTGCCGCTTGGCACCTTGCCCGGCTGGAACACGCGACGCCGGCTGCGGCCAGGCGCGCCTTAGTCGGCCAGGGCCTGTTGCCTTGTTTGCCCAGCCACCTACAAGCCGCCATCCACGGGCTAAGACAACGCCAATGGCGTAGCTTCGACACACAATCGAATCCTACCCCTTTGCGGCCAGGCTTGATCCTACCGCGCCACCGACAACAGTGGTTGGGCTATCAATTTCCGACAGCAAGCGCCCAGCGCCAACAACGCGCCGCTGCCTTACAGTCGCCGAACGCAGGCGAATATGAAGCGGCCTATGAAGCGCGCTTTGGCATCAGTCACCGTGATCCAACCAGCAATCTACCCTTGGTCGAGTTTTGTTTTGCGGTGCCGGAAGATCAATGGCGGCGGGGGACAGCGCGCCGTTCCTTGATCCGGCGCGCGATGGCTGGCCGTTTACCAGCGGCCGTATTGCACAACCCGAAGCGCGGCATGCAGGCCGCGGACTGGCATGAACGGTTGCGCAGCCAACGCACTGCGATCCAAACAGACCTGGCACGCTTGCAGCATAATGCAACCGCGCAACGCTACCTGGATCTGCCCCGCCTCCAGCACTTGGCCGCAACCTTACCCGAAACTGGGTGGGAAGATCCACAGCACTTTGCCCAATACCACTGGTGCTTGTTAGGTGGCTTGATGCTTGGTCGTTTTATCCTTTGGTTCGAAGCTACAGCAGCGTAGCAGCCGTGCTGACGGCACCAATGGCTACAAACGGAAAGCCGATATGAGCAAGACGCGCGTACTAAGTTAATCAATTAGGAGGTTTTATGCCACAACAACCGTTGGATCACCCCAAGCCACCCGCCCAAGCACCCGTGCCGCCACTGACTGCGCAATTGGATCTGCCACCCCAGCGCTGGGTAAAACCCACCTTTCAGCAGGTGCCGCTCAATCATGCCCTGGCGGGCGTGATTGATCCCGACCTGACGGATGGCATTGGCGGTTATGCAAGTTAGGGCAGGCGCTCCCTAGGCACACTTTGCGGTTTTGCAACCAAGTACGCACAGGAATCAAGCTCATGGCGGAATGGCACTATCACTATGCGGGCGTACAGGTCGCTTCACAACTGGCGCTACCGGAATGGAGCAGCTTTGCCGTTACCCCAATCAACCAAGCGGCGGATGTCTCGATTTGGCACGACGCGCCGATAACAAACACGGCATGTATCAGCCCTGCATTAACCGTTGATGGGCAGGGTCTCCTGTGGCAATTGCCCAAGATTGGACGTTACTTGATCGCCGGCGGGCGGGAAATTGCGCTGACTCCTTGTCACAATGCAGCGGTAGGCGATCTACGGCTCTTTCTGCTGGGTTCAGCCTGGGGCGCCTTGAGTTATCAACGGGGCTGGTTTCCCTTGCATGCCAGTGTCGTCCAGGTGGCCGAGCGGGCGGTCGCGTTCTGTGCACCGGCCGGCCATGGTAAATCGAGTTTAGCCGCCTGGTTAATCAAACAAGGCTATCAGCTTGTTAGTGATGATCTCTGTCGGCTGGATGTAGCGCGTAACGAGCCGCCCCAGCTTTGGCCATCCCCCCCGCGCTTAAAGCTCTGGCGCGATGCCTTGGCGGCCTTGGATTGGCAAGCGCAACCCTTGATCCGTGACCAATTCCGGGTGGACAAATTTCATCTACTGGACCCAAGCCATGGTTCACGCCCGGTCGGGCCGCCACCAAAGTTGCCTTTAGCTGCGATCTACCTCTTAGCGTGGGGGGAATTGGCGATCCAACCATTGACCGGCTTGGCAGCCGTGCGGGCCGTCCTGGCGGCCGCCACCTATCGGCCCGAATTTATGACAGCGCTGGGGCAGACGGCAACCTACTGGCAACAGGCTATCGATCTCGTCGGCCAAGTACCGATCTTTCGTTTGCAGCGGCCGCGCGAGTGGGCAGCGATGCCAGCGGTAGGTGAGCAGTTAATTGAACATATGCGCTCTTATCATAAGGAATAACCCGATGAATTACGAAACGATGCTCCAACGCAATTCTGCCATTCTCTTTTCCAAACTGGATGACGAATACCTGGCACTCGATGCCGAAGCCGGCTTCTGCTACAGTTTGAATCCGGTCAGTGGCCACATCTGGAATTTGCTCGAGGAGCCGACCACCTTGGGTGCGCTCTGTACCCAACTGCGCCACGCCTATACTGTCGATGAAACCACCTGTCGCCGCGAGGTGACGGAGGTGTTGACGAAGTTGGCAAGCGCGGGGCTGGTAACCATCAATGCGCGCCAAGCTGCGTAGATTCTGGCAAGCGCCGGCCGCCGGCCAACGGTTGTTGCTGGAGACAGCGTTCCAGCTTTTGTTTGCACAGCTGCTTTTGCGCCTGCTGCCCTTTCGGTGGCTGGTCTGGTGGTTCGAGCGGCCGGCCCGGCAGCCGGAATTGCAGGGGGCCGCGCGCCGCGCCACGTGCGACGAGATCCGCACCGTGATCTACTTTGCGAACGCGTGGTTTTCGATCAACGCCGTCTGTTTTCCGCTGAGTATGGCGGCCCAGGCGATGTTGCGCCGCCGTGGAGTCAGTACCACGCTCTATTATGGGGCCGCGACCTTGCCTGATCATGGTCGATTAACCGCCCATGTCTGGCTACAGGATGGCGACGAAGGCGTTGTCGCCCATGAAAATCTTGCTCAGTTTCAAATATTGGCGCATTACTCCTCACTGCAGCAGCAACTGCCGTGACTTGAGCCAAGGCACCAGTAGATGGATATAAAAATCAATCTTATACTTTTTCGGAGGAATCATGACACGATTACAACTAGATCGCGCGAATCAACCGGCGCAGCCGCTCCACCCAGCAGCCACAACAACCCCCCAAGCTTGGGTGAAACCAACCTTCACCCAGGTGCCACTAAATGATGCGTTATCAGGTGGAGGAGGTGGCCCCACTGACGGTGCCTTCACTTACTCAAGTTAGTTCTTGAAGCTTAGGGCTCTTTAGGAATGCAGGGGGTTGAGATGGATCCTTCCTGGAAGAGGCAGAAATTTGTCTGTCTGCGCACAATTGTTGCGCCTCTTCCAGGAAGGGTAACCCCATCAGATCCAGAAGAACCAAGCTTAGTCTTTGCGTGCTCAGTGGGC
Organism: Caldilineaceae bacterium; assembly: GCA_022842065.1. The sequence continues at coordinate 186,919 of JALHQH010000013.1, read as the reverse complement.
TGCCGCACTGGGCCGTGAAGATTAAAGCAAGCAGGAGGAGATGAATCGATGACGCTTGGCCAATCAACTTCGCCGTTACTCTCAGTCGTGATGCCGGTCTATAATGGGGCACCCTATCTGGCGGCGGCCATTGAATCGATCTTGGCCCAGACGCAGCCGGATTTTGAATTTATCATCAGCGATGATGGGTCCACCGATGAGTCAGCCGCGATTATCCATGCCTTTGCCGCGCGCGATCAACGGATTCGGCCGCTCTACTTGCCACATGGTGGCCAGGCCGCGGCCGGGAATGCCTGCGTGGCAGCAGCGCAAGGACGGTGGCTGGCCCGGATGGATGCGGACGATCTCGCGCTGCCAGAGCGGTTGGCAGTCCACTTAGCCTGGCTAACCCAGCACAATGTTGAGATTGGCGGCTGTGCATATGTCAAACAGTTTGGGGCCGATGAACGCATTCTCTGGTTTCCCGAAAGCCATACCGCGATTCAACATGAATTACTCTTTCGAGTCGGCTTGCTGCAGGCGACGATGATGTTACCAACAACCCTGGCCAAGGCTCACCCATACGATGAGCAGTGTACCTTTGAAGATTATGAGTGGCAGACCCGCCTTGCCTGCACGTATCGTTTTGGGAATCTACCCCAAGTTTTACTCAAACGGCGCGCCCATCCAACCCAAGTGCATGTGCAGCGCAACGCCGATTTCAAGGCCGATCTGCATACCTATCAGCGCCCCTACTTCTGGCAACTCTTCCCAGCTGCCACCCCGGCGGATGAGGCAGCCATGATGCGGCTCCTTGCACGCGCAGCGTATGGATCACTGGCCGAGTTGACATTGGCAGGACAATGGTTGGTCCGGCTGGCGGACAGCCAAGAACCACGTTTGCGGGCCAAAATGGCGGAACGGTGGCGGGCCGCCTGCTGGTATTCTACCCGGCTAGGCCCAGCAGTTTACTCGATCTATCAGCAATATGCAGCACCGTTTCAGCTCCAGGCGGCAACTCCTGCGCTTGGCTTACGACTTGCCTGTACTTTGCGGCTGCGCAACGATGGGGCAAGCCAACGGGTCTACCGGCGTGGCAAGTTGGCGATTGGCCGACTGGCCGGCAAGTTGCAGGACGAGGGGGCACGTTTTTCGGCGGCGCGGATGGCAAGCAGAGGGGTACACCATGCCGCATGAAGGCAGCAGCGCACCGGGCATCTCCGTGATCATGCCGGTCTACAACGGGGCGCGTTTTCTGGCCGAAGCGGTTGAATCGATCCTTACTCAAACCGAGCAAGACTTCGAGCTGATCCTGGCCGACGATGGCTCTACCGATGATTCGGCCGCCTTGATCCAGGCCTATGCCGCCCGCGATGCGCGGATTCGGCCCTTATGGCTAGCCCATGCCGGCGAAGGCGCAACCCTCAACGCGGCGGTGGCGGTGGCAAGGGGTGAATGGCTGGCGCTCTTGAAACAGGATGATGTGGCACTCCCCACACGGCTGGCCACGCAACGCGCCTGGTTAGCCCAACATACGCTCGAAATTGCCGGCACTTGCGCCCAGCATTTTGGTGATCGGCAAGGGGTTTTTTGGTTTCCCACGGCGCAGCAGACCATCTGTCACGAGTTTTTGTTTCAGGTTGGGATATTGGATTCGACCCTGATGTTGTCAACCGCAATTGCGAAGGCGCATCCTTGGCGTGAAGATGTCGTGATTATTGACTATGAATGGTTGACACGACTGATTCTGCGCTACCGCGTCGGGAATCTACCCACGATCTTGGTGAAATATCGCGCTCATGGCGCGCAAACGCATGTGGTCCAGCGTGCACGCTGTGCCGAAGAGATGAAGGTCTATCAACGGCGCTATTTTTTTGCGTTATTTCCCACCGCCAGTGCAGCAGAGTACCAACGTTTTTTGCGCACGCTACGCATGACCCCCTGCACTTCACTGGCGCAACTAGCCCAAAGCGGCGCATGGTTAGTCAGTTTGCTGATCAACGAGGATCGCTTTCAGCATGAACTGATGGGCAAGCGCTGGCTGGCACTTTGTGAATATACGGCGGCGTTGGGGCCGGATTGTTACGCGCTTTATCACCGCTATGCCCCCTGTTTCCAACCCGGTGCGCACTTATCCACGTCGGCCTTACGTATTGCCTGTACCTTGCGCTTGCGCCCACAAACATTGTCCTATCGCTGGTGGCAGAAGCTCAAGCGCCAAGCAGAAAGAATTAGGAAATCATGATCACATCACCCGAACAACTTTATTTAGATCTATTAAAAAAGACCCTTTTGTCCACCTTATGGCCCGACCCACCGGTGCCGATTACGACCTTTAACCATGAGCGCACCCCGCTAAAACGGTTTTTGTATCGCACTATCGCCAATGTTTTGGACAAACGGAAATGGCAACTGGTCCAAAAGCGGACGAGCGTGCCGGCCAAACGTCTGGAAGGCAAAGGCTGGCCTGGCAATGCCCATACCCTGCTGAGCATGAAGCGGCTTGACAATTTACAGCAGTGTATTGAAACAATTCTGCGTGAGGGGGTGGCCGGTGATCTGATTGAAACGGGCGTCTGGCGCGGCGGGGCCTGTATTTTCATGCGTGCGGTCCTGGCTGCCCACGGCGATCAGAGCCGCAAAGTCTTTGTGGCCGATTCATTTGAAGGGCTACCCAAAGCGGATCTGGTTAACTATCCGGCGGATAAAGCTGACTTCTCGCAACTGAACTGGCTGCTGGCGGTCTCGGCGGCCGAAGTCGAAGAGAATTTTCGCAACTATGGCCTTTTAGACGAACAGGTTGTTTTTCTCAAAGGCTGGTTCAAGGAGACACTCCCGCAGGCCCCCATCGAAAAGTTAGCGCTGCTCCGGCTCGATGGCGATCTCTATGAATCGACCATCGATGCGTTAACCCATCTCTATCCAAAACTTTCGCCTGGTGGCTTTTGTGTGATTGACGATTATGTCCTCCCGGCCTGTCGCGCCGCGGTGGATGACTATCGGGCGGCCAACGGCATCCACGAACGCATGAAAGCGATTGATTGGACGGGGATCTACTGGCAGAAGGAGTAGCATCAGCAGACTACAATACCAAACGAAGCGCGAACTGACGGCAAATCACCCGCCATGTCACGCCCGATTATACGCTGCGGTTCGTCGTAAAGCGGGTAAATGATCGAGGAAATTGAGCCATTACCGTATTACATACGATTTAGTGTAAAATAGGTAATATTGAGATCACCCCCTATACCCCAGCCAGTAAGCAAGCTATGAAATTTCTCGTTTCACAACTGCTCTATTTTCTAAGTGACCGTCCCAGCCGGATCAATCTGTTTGCCTTGTTGCGGTTTCTCGCCCTGCTCCTCGCGATGATCACCATCTACAGTGTACTCTTTCACTACCTCATGGGCCATGAAGGGCGGCAGGAGAGTTGGATTACCGGCTTTTACTGGACGTTGACGGTGATGTCCACACTAGGCTTTGGCGACATCACCTTTCATTCGGACTTGGGTCGCGTCTTTTCGATTGTGGTCTTACTGAGTGGGATTATCTTTTTGCTGGTACTGCTGCCCTTCACCTTTATCGAATTCTTCTATGCGCCGTGGCTCAAAGCCCAAGAAGCGGCACGTACCCCCACCAGATTGCCGGCCAAGACAACCGGCCATGTCATCATCATTCAGCATGATGATGTCACCGATACGCTGGTTGAGAAGCTGAATCAATACGAGTACCCCTATGTGCTCCTGGCCCCCGATCTGCCTGAGGCCATCCGGCTGGCAGCCCTTGGTTATCAGGTAGTGCGCGGGGATTTAGATGACCCAGCGACCTATCGCAACGTACAAGCAGGACAGGCGGCCCTGGTGGCGATTACAGGCAATGATCGCCTCAACAGCAATGTGGCCTTCACGGTGCGCGAGGTGAGTGAGCAGGTCCCCATTATCACCACCGCGAATGCTGAACCATCCGTCGACATTTTAGCGTTAGCTGGGGCCAATCATGTCCTACAACTGAGCGAAATGTTGGGACAGACGTTGGCGCGGCGGATCCCTGGTGGCGAGACCGCGGCCCATACCATTGGCCGCTTTGGGGCATTAGTCATCGCCGAGGCAACGGTTCGCAACACCCCGCTAGTTGGCAAAACCCTGCGCGCAAGCAAGCTGCGTGAACAAACAGGGGTCACCGTTTTGGGGGCCTGGGTACGGGGAACATTCGAGACCGCCGCGCCAGAGATGCCGATTGAAAATGACACCGCACTGGTGATGGCCGGGTCGGTTGAACAGTTTGACCGTTATAACCACCTGTTTGCTGCCGGGGATCGGTCGGATACACCCGTGCTCATCATCGGCGGCGGGCGGGTGGGCCGGGCCACGGCCAAAGCATTGACGGCGCAAGGATTGGACTACCGCATTATTGAACTGTTACCCGATCGGATCCGCGACCCGGCGAAGTATGTGGTAGGCGATGCGGCCGAGCTAAAGGTATTGGAGTTAGGGGGCATTCGTGAAACACCGGCCGTGATCATCACCACCCACGATGATGACACCAACATTTATCTCACCATCTACTGTCGTCGGCTGCGACCGGATGTGCAGCTCATTAGTCGAGCGCGCTTGGAACGCAACGTCGCCACCCTACATCGCGCCGGGGCCGATTTTGTCATGTCCTATGCGTCGATGGGGGCGAATGCGATCTTTAACCTGCTCAAACGCAGCAATATTTTGATGGTAGCCGAGGGACTCGATGTGTTCGAGGTGGATGTGCCGGCCCGGCTGGCCGGACGCGCCATTGCCGAGAGTGAAATCCGCCACAAGACTGGCTGCACCGTGGTGGCGCTACGTGAAGGCGACACCTTACAAGTAAGTCCCGACCCTGCGCAACCTTTCCCGCCCGCGGGCAAGATCATTTTAATCGGCACCGTGGCCGCGGAACAGCACTTTCTGGCGCTTTATTTGTGAGCAGGTACGTCGCACTGGCCGGCGCACAGTGGATCGTACCGTCATGGCTTGGCCAGTGCGACGCGCTTGAATCGTTACATTTTATTGCTAAATAATGACATTGGTATTATTGCTAAATAATGACATTGGTACTTACTTTTGGTATACTCTTTCCCAATAGCCGAGCTTTTTGCCAGATCGAACAATTAAACATGATTGATAAAGGTCTCTTTTGAGCAGAATATGAATTTAGTTTCGCCGAATATATCCCAAGCCAATCCCGATAGCACGTTACTGGAGGCTTGCCAGCGCGGAGAAGCCGCCGCTTGGGAGCAACTGATTGTTAAGTATGAACGGCTGGTCTTTTCCGTGGCGCGCAACTGTGGGCTCCCCCCAGATGATGCGGCAGATGTGACCCAGATCACCTTTACCTATTTGATGCAAAGCCTCAACGCAGTAAATGCCGATCACCTCGGCGGGTGGCTGGCAACGGTGACGCGACGCCACAGTTGGCGCATCTTAAAACAGCGCAATCTGAACACCAATGATGAACTCGATCTGGAAATGGTTGACACGTTGCGCCCCAACCAGCAGGGTCCAACTGAGTTGGAGCGCTGGGAACTGAGTGAGTGGCTGCACCAGGGTTTGATACACTTGAATGAGCGCTGTCGCGCATTGCTCCTGGCCCTTTACTTTGACCAACAAGAACCTTCGTACAAAACCATTGCCTCGGCGCTGGCGATCCCGGAAGGGAGTATTGGGCCGACCCGTGCCCGTTGTTTAAAGCAACTGCGCGCCTTGCTGGACGATCAACCATGACCTTACCATAAAAAAGAAGTCAACTGAATTTTTGCCTTGATGTATTTTTTGCTGTCGCGGCGCGCATATATAGGCAAGCGTCGCTAGCAAACGCCAAACAAGCCTAACGATGCAGCCGACAGGCAGTTCACTACCACGGCAGCGTTAGGCACAAAACAGCAATCACGCAAACAATCATCACTAGGAGCAAATTCATGTTGACTAACACTAACAGATCACGCGTCTTCACCCTCGTCTTGGCCGCTTTCGTCCTCTCGCTTATGTTGCCATTATTCACGACAGTAGGCACAGCACAGGCCAAAGCCGGCGACAAGATTACCCTTGGCATTGTGACGGTGAAACCGGCCAATGGCTTACGCGGCACTTGGGTGATCGGCGGCAAGACCTTTACCACCACGGCACGCACAGAATTCGATCAAGTCGATGGGCGGCTGGTGATTGGGGCCTGTGCCAAAGCCAAAATTCGCGATGGCGTTTTGAAAGAAATCGACAGCGAACCAGCGCGCAACTGTCGGTAATTTAATCCGCAGCAGGATACAGACCACCCCTGGCACTGCTGAGCGGGCAGACGTTTCACCCTTGACCAGCGAATCAGCCAACAATTTGGCTGATTCGCTGGTAATCGTTCACAGCTAGGACAGAGCATGAGCAGCCCAAATCACCCCCCAAATCACCCTTCATTTGAACAATTGCTGGATTGGTTAGAAGGTCGCCTTTCGGCAGCCGCGGCGGAAGCAATGGCGGCACAGATGGCGCAAATCGATGAGGCGGCATTGCAGGCGGAGCTAGCTTGGGTCCAAGCTTTTTCGCAACTACGCAAAACGATTGTCTCCGAAGCACCGCCGTCGCACATCCGCCAAAAGCTGCTACAAAACTTTGCCATGCAGCTCAAGCCCAAGCCGGCAGTTGCACCGGCAGCTCCTGCACAAGGGAAGGGTGGGCTGCTGCAACAGTTATTAGGCAGCTTAACCTTTGATAGCCACTGGCAGCTAGGCTTAGCCGGGGCACGGGGCACGGCACCGCCCGTGGCGCGCCAACTGATCTACAGCAGCCCAACCGCTGAAGTTGCGCTCAATCTGCATCTGGATGTCAAACAAAAGAGCTTTACTTTATTCGGGCAACGGTTGCCGCTGGATACCCAATCGGCAGCCGGCGCGGCGGTACAGCTCTTGCAAAATGAACATGAAATTGGCATCACCATGACTGACGATTTGGGTGAATTTACCTTTGCGGCACTCCAGCCTGGTGAATATCAGTTGGTGATCAGTGCTGATGACGGCGATACCCGGATTACGCCGCTGCCGCTCACCCTCTAACCCTTTGCTCACGGCTTTAATAACGCAACATGCTGAATTTCTCGATCGACGCGGCGTGGATTGAAACGCTACTGGCACTGCCCACCCCAGACGAACAACTGGCTCATTTAGCCGCGGCACAACTGCTTGACGAAGCGGGTGTGACCAGGCTGCTGGATTATGGCGATGGCCTGGTACAACGCAACCCCGAGCAGGTCCGTCAGCTTACCCTGCTTTGCCACACCGCAGCGCAACAGTTGGCAGCCTTGCCCCTGCTCCCCCGCAGCCTTTATCTGCGCGCCCAAAGCCACGCCATCAATGGGGAATTGCCACTCGCCCTGGCCTTGGTGCAAGCTGCGCGCGCCGGTTTTTTGCAAGTGGGGCTGGAAGTCGAGGCCATGCGGACCTACATCGGGGAAATGCGGGTGCTGGGTGAACAAGGACACTTTCAGGCTGCGTTGCGCGTGGGAGAAACCTTGCAACAATGGCTGGCGCGCACTGGGACAAATCCTGGGACTGAACCCCTGTTGGCGCTACTCTATACCCAACAAGGGATCTGTTATAACCAATTGGGACGCTATCAAGCTGCGCTAACGGTCTTTCCGCTGGCCGAAGCAATCTATGCGCGCTTTGGGATGCAAGTGCAAAATGCGGCGGTCAAAAATAGCCGGGGGTTGACGCTGCTCTACCTGGGCCAGGTAAGCGAGGCGCTGCTGGTCTTTGCCGCGGCGCTACAAATTCAACAGGCCGAAGATCTGCCCCTTTTACAAGCCCATACCCAAAGTAACCTGGGTGAAAGTTATCTGCTGCGCGGTGATTATCGCACCGCCCTCGCCGCCTTTGATCAGGCCTGCACGTTGCTGGCCAACCAAGCGGCCTTGACCGACGAACTGATCAATCGCCGCCAAATGGCTGACGCTTATCTCGCGCTCAATTTGTTTGATGAAGCGTTGAGCATCTATCGCGCCGTGATCGACCAATTTGAGCAGGCCGGCATGGCCCATGAGCGGGCCTGGGCACTCTGGGGCGCGGGGGTTGCCCTCGCGCAGCAGGCACAGATCAGCGCCGCCACCGCCGCGCTGGCCGAAGCCGCAGCCCTCTTTGCCAGGGTGGCGAACCAGCCGCTACTGGCCAGCGTTCAGTTAGAACAGGCCGCCTTACTCGCCCAACAGGGGGAAGCAGCACAGGCATTAGCATTGGCAGCCGCGGCGCTCGCCGCGGTGTCAACCGCCGAGTGGCCGGTCCAACAATTTTTTGCCCATCTGCGGCTGGCGGATTTGACCTTGGCTGCGGCCGATCAGGTGGCAGCGGCAGCGCATTTGCAAGCGGCGCAACAACTGGCAGACGAGCTTGCACTCCCCCATTTGCGTTATCGGCTGCGACAGCGCTGGAGTCAACTGTTACGACAGCAAGGCGAAAAAGATCAAGCCATTGCGCAGTTGGAACTGGCCGTCGAGGAGATCGAAACTTTACGCGTTACGCTACCGGTCGAGACCATGCGGATCTCATTTCTGCGCGATAAACTTTCGGTCTACGAAATGCTCATCCAACTCTATTTAGAGCGTGGTGATGCGGCCAGTCTGCACGCGTCCTTTGACATGGCAGAACGGGCACGCTCGCGCACCTTAATCGAGCGCATGGTGGGGATCACCGCGTCCGCCCCCACCAGCGCAGGCCCCACCGATCTGGTCCAGCGGCTACAGGTGCTCCAAGCCGATCTGAATGCCGTCTACAATCGCCTTTTGCACCGCGATCTGGACGATCCACAGGCAAGCAGCACAGAGCGTTCGCGCTATAGCGCAGAACTTTACTCCCGGGCCGCGCAGCTGGAACAAGAGATCAGTCGCCTGCGGTTGACCGTTGAACCGACCACGCTGCCCCCCGATCTCTTTGCGCCGTTGCCGCTAACCACCATTCAAGCACGGCTGGACGATGGGGTGGCGGTACTTGCCTATTATCTGATCGAGGAAGAAGTGGTGGCGTTTCTGGTCACGCGCACCACGTTACAGGTCATCCGTCAGCTTACCACCCGCAGCCAAGTCGCCCAACGATTGCAACGTTTACACAGCCAGTGGCAACGGTTTCGCGTGGGCAACGCGTTTACCCTCCGCCATCAGCCGCTGCTACTTCAATCGACGCAGCGCATTCTGGGCGAGTTATATCGCGAACTCTTTGCGCCACTTTCGGTGCGAATCACCGCCGCCCTGCCGCCGCGCGATGGGCCACAAAATTTGACGATTGTGCCCTATGGGCTCTTACATCAAGTGCCCTTTCAAGCCTTATTTGACGGCACGCACGACCTGATTGACCGCTATCTCATTAGTTATGCTCCCAGTGTGACCGCCCTGATCATTGCGCCGCCGCCCAGCCCGCGCGATTTCGCCACTTGTCTGGTGATGGGCGTTGGTGCGGATGATATCCCGGCTACAGAGCGCGAAGTGCAACAGGTAGCGGCGCAATTGCCCAATGCCCGGGTTTATCTGAATGAAGCGGCCACCCTCACAACATTGCGGCAAAACGCCCCAGACGCCGCCCTACTGCATTTGGCCTGCCATGCCATTTTTCGCGCAGATAACCCTATGTTTTCCGCCTTGAAGCTGGCCGATGGTTGGCTGAATGCGCTGGAAGTGGCCCAGTTACCACTCCACTGTGGTCTGGTTGTGTTGAGCGCGTGCGAATCGGGGCTTGGTTATACCCAGAGTGGGGATGAGATCTTGGGACTGACCCGCGCCTTTCTCAGCGTTGGGGTCTCGAGCCTGGTCGTCAGCCAATGGATGGTGCAAGACGAAGCGACGGCGGCCTTGATGACCGCCTTTTATCAACAGCTTGCCCAGCAGCAGCCGGTCGTTGTGGCGCTACGATTAGCCCAACTGACCATGAAACAACGGTTTCCCCATCCTTATTATTGGGCACCCTTTATTGTGGTTGGGCAGCGTTCGTTGCAAATTCCCGAATAGAGCAGACAAATAAGGACTAATCATGGCGCGGATAAAAGCTATTTTTCATTTTTCACTCAATCTATTTTTCATTTTACTCCTGCTCTTGCCCTATCAGGTGGTTAACGCCCAAAACAAGCAAGGTAACCCGACCATTACCCAGGTAGTGGTCAAATTAAACCCACTGCGCAACACGCCGATTGCGGCAATCAATGCCACCTATGGCACCACCACGGTCAAGGCCCTGCTCAATAGCGCCGGCATCTATCTGTTGAATACGCCCAATGGCGTTGACGCTGAGCTGATTGCCAGCAGGATGGCACGCGATCTGCGCCTCCTTTATGCCGAACCAAACTTTATCGGGCAGGCCCCCGAAGGCGTAGGTCGGAATTCGTGGGTGTGGGGCGGCACCGATGCGGCCCCCTTTCCCGGTCAATACGCTGCGGCCATGCTGGGGTTGCAAGCCGCGCATGCGCTTAATCAGGGTGCCGGCACCACCGTTGCCGTGTTGGACCGGGGCGTGCAGCTGAATCATCCAGCCCTGGCCACCGCTTGGAGCACACCCCGCTATGACTTTGTCGACGATGATGCCATTCCCCAAGACGAAGCGAATGGCATTGATGAGGATGGGGATGGGGTCATTGATAATGCCTTTGGGCATGGCACTCATGTCGCCGGCATTGTCCATCTCGTCGCCCCCGCCGCGCGCATTATGCCCATCCGTGTGCTTGATACCGAAGCGCGTACCGATGTCTTCCGGCTAGCCGAAGCAATTGTCTATGCCACCGACCAGGGCGCGACCGTGATCAATCTTAGTTTGGGGACAGCAGACAAATCTACGCTCTTGCAGGATGTTACCCAGCGCGCAACGGCCCATGGGGTAATCGTGGTGGGGGCAGCCGGTAATCTCAACAGCAAAAAGCAACAATATCCAGCCGGCAGCCAATGTGTGCTCGCCGTAGCCGCCCTGAATGAGCAGCAGATTAAAGCGGATTTTTCCAATTATGGCAGTTGGATTCACTTCATCGCCCCCGGTGTGAGCATCTATAGCCCGTTGCCCAACAGTGGTTACGGCTGGTGGAGCGGGACATCAATGGCAACGCCCTTTGTCGCAGGACAGGCGGCCCTCTTGCGGAGCCTAAAACCAGCGCTGCCAATCCGCCAGATCATCGGTTTAATGGCGAGCACCGCGCGGTCGGTTGATGCGAGTAACCGCCGCCACAAGGGCAAGTTGGGGGTTGGGCTACCGGCCATTGATGTAAGCCTGGCGCGCCTGGCAAGTGGCAACCTGCCGAAACCCAAGAACTTGCTCAGCGGCAGCTGTTTTGAAGTACTGACCGCGGACGCGTTGATGGCAATGGTTGAAAGTGAAAATGCTGCCGCAGCCGCCGAGAGCGACTTGCCGGAAATAGGAGAAACTGATACCATCGCGACCGCACCGTCCACGGATGCGTTGATCGACGGCACCACACCGCTGACGGCAACCGGGCAATTGCTCCTGCTCTTCCTGCCGCTAGTCAGCAATTAAGGGATAAATTTTTAACGATGGCAACCATTCTCTTTACCACCTGTGACAAATGGCCCAACCTCTCCGCCAGTGATGCGTTGGTGGCCGCGGCGCTCGCGGCGCACGGCCACCAGGTCCAGCCGGTCCCCTGGCAAGCCGACTTTGCCCGCTTTCAACAGGCCGACTTGATTATCTTGCGCTCACACTGGGATTACCACTATGACCTTACCAACTTTATGGCCTGGTTGGATCGGCTGGCGCAAGCGGCGTTGCCGGTCTATAACCCTGTCGAGCTGGTGCGCTGGAATCTGGAGAAAGGTTACATGCTCGCCTTGCAGGCCAAGGGCGTCACCATTCCGGTAACCGCGGTGCTGGGGGCCGGGGGCGATCCCCAGGCGCTCTATGCCAAACATGGCTGGGACCGCGCGGTGATCAAGCCTTTAGCCGGCGCAAGCGGGCATCTGGTCGAGCGGGTCACATTAGCGGAATTGGCCGAATGGCAAGTGCGCGTACGCGCACAGCGGGCCGCGGATACGTGGCTGGTGCAGGAATTTCTGCCCGAGATTGCGGCGGGCGAATGGTCGCTGGTCTTTTTTGACGGGGCATTTTCGCATGCCATCGTCAAACGGCCCCAGGCGGGTGAATTTCGCATCAACAGCCAATATCAGGGGCAGATTAGCCGAGCAACGCCTACCCCCACCGTCCTCGCCCAGGCCCAAGCCGTGTTACAAACGCTGCCGACCATGCCCCTCTATGCCAGGGTTGACGGCGTTATCACCAGTGCCGGCACCTTCTGTTTGATCGAGTTGGAACTGAACGAGCCGGGGTTAGCCTTTCTCGACGCACCGGAACAGGCAACACACTTTGCCCAGGCGATTGCGCGTCGGCTCGTTACGGTTGCTTAATGGCCTTTTCAATGAGCGGGCTTGACATTTGCCACCACACACATTAGCTGACCTCCGTTACGCTGCCAATCCCATCCAATGTAACGATCAGGTGATTGAGGACATCGCGCCCGATGAGTGGTTCATCATTATCGGACAGTCCAATCGCTCGAATCGAAGGAAGAACCAACCGGCCGATCTGGATATCAACCAGATAGACACTTCCCATCCGCGCCTGGCCATAGACACCGCGTGAGCGTCGTCTATCGATTCTTATGGCACCAATGCGCGCCAACAACGACTCGGGGAGCATGGTCGCATCGGCACCGGAATCAAGTAAGGCACGGACATTTTCACCCACCTGCCGGCTGGATGCGGGTCGCGGTTTGACGATGATATCAACGACTGGGGCCGGTGGATCGTAATGAATTCGATCATATGGTTGCTGCAGCGGCATTAGCGCTTTTCCAACCGTGGCGAGCGAAAATGGAGGAACGGCGGCAGCGTGGATTGAACCTGCCGGAAAAGAACAGGCACATCAGGATGGATTTTGTGCACATTGGCGATCAGTGTATCAAGGTCACCTTCATGCGCAACCACCTTGCCCTGATACATGGCAATATACTGGCCAAGGAACTGCGCAACCAGTTGATCATGCTGCGCTTCAAAAAATGTCACCTCTTGATCCAGCGGATCAACGGGTAAGGTTTGCGCAGTGGTGGAAGCATGGTCTCGACCATTTTTAGGCTTCGACGGGGCAGGCAGCGGATCGTCTGTTACCTCAATCTGCACGGCCTTTACATAAGGCAGGTTAGCGACCACTTCCAATAATTCATTACGCTTGGTCTCATCATGCAAAGTTACGGCTAATCTATCCACACGATACCGCCTTTCGGTAAAATCTTGCGCACGCAGATGCCCTATTATAGCTCATCTGTGACAACTGCGTGGTTGACAGCATGAAGGCAGGCATGAAGATCTTCTGCCATGATGTGGGGATAATCTTCTAAAATCTCCGCTGCGGACAGGCCGGATGCGAACAGATCCAAAATAAACTCGACCGACAACCGCGTACCTCGAATGATCGGCTTGCCGCCGAGAATGTGCAGATTTGCGGTGATGCGGTCAATCTTCATCGCTGGTGGATCCTTTCTCTGCAATGGGCAATTCATCAGATCGGATGTGCGATACCGATGGTTTACCGGCTTGCTTGTACAACAAGTGTGGGTGCTTTCTTCACCCGCACCTGTTTATTCATCAGTTAAATCGGCAGCCAACGTCTTTAAGACCAATTCAAAGAGGCGTTTCCGTTGCTCCGGGCTAATCCCACTGATTAGTTCATCAATGTTCATGCCGGCAAGCATCTGTTGAGGACTGAGCAAAGCAATCAGATTTTGCTGTTTTTCGGCACTCATTCCTTTAAGAATATCCTCAGGATTCATGACAGCAATCATTTCAGGACCGATATCCTCTGCCATAAATTCTAAATCTTTGCGTGATAATCTGGATGCAACGCCTGCCATCGTTAAGACCTCCTTGGTCACCTGGGGACGAACCTCATATGCATAGCGGATGTAAGTATACTCGCCCGTCGCGATTATCTCTTCTAGAAATTCACGAAACTTCTGTTCACTGGCGGCAAAGACCAGCAGTGGATAATTTTGTGGCATAATCGATAATTCATTGACCACAATCAAGTAAATGGGCGGACACTCATCACACTGATAATAGCCCTTTTGCGCCATTGCCACAAAGGGGCGTTTCAACGCTGCCGCATAGGCAAAAACACTCTTTGGTTTGCCGGCACTGATGATTGTCACCGTTAGATCAAAAGGCGAGATACGCTTTTCGCGCAGTAAAAATTCCGTCCGGCCCCGGATCGTATGATAACCTTGCTTTGTTAGCCGATCACCGCGCCCCTTAAACTCCAACTGGTTATCTTTTAAAAAATAAGAGAAAAGGGTCTCCGCGCGTATTTTCTGTAACGCAACCTCATCGCTAATGGTAATGAGCGCGTCAATCGTGCGTGGCAGTCGTCCTACTTCATATTGCGTCTGACAAGTCACTGGATAAGGCGCAAATTCATCTTCCACCATTTGCTTGAAAACCGGATCGATCTCTTGCCGTTCTTCCTCTATTTCCGCAGCCATTTGCCATCGCTCCTCCATGGGTTTACCCGCCATTATACCAAGCCGACCGAACTCAGTACAATCTCCATTATCCACAAAAATCCCTCGTAGCTACTCCCCACGCTGTGCGTTGACCTGCGCCAACAGGGCCTGGAGGTCGGGCAGGTCAGGATGGTTGAGCTCGGTGGCGAGGGCGATGGCGGTTTCGAGGGATTCGGCAGCGGCATCAAGATCGCCTTCTTGTCGATGCAAATTACCGATATTGTCAAGTACCATTACTTGATTCCAGTCATCATCTAACCCTTGCAATATTTCTAACGCTTCAGTATAGTTTTCCAACGCCTGCTGCTGCTCCCCCAATTCTGCATTAATAGCACCAATGTTGTTGAGAAGCATTACTTCACCGTCTTTGTAATTAACCCTCTGCAAGAGCAACCGTGCTTGCTCAAAATACTCCACTGCCTTTTCTTTGTCATCTAAAGTATAATACACAACACCTATGTTAATTCGGGTACTTGCCTGACCAGCTATATCAGGAATCTGGCTCATCAGTGAAAGTGCCTGTTCGTAATTGTCGAGGGCCTTCTGTTGCTCGCCGATTGCAGCAAAAGCATGGCCGATGTTATTGAAAGTAGCGGCTTCGCCCGGTAGATAACCGATAGCTTCAAATAAAGGCTGCGCCTTTGAATAATGTTCTAGCGCTTGATTAGCATCACCGAGATCAGAATAGATGCTACCGATGTTGTTGAGGGCGGCGGCTTCGCCCGCTTTGTTGTTTACACTCTGAAATAGTGATAGAGAATGAGTGTAATACTCTAGTGCCTGCTGCTTGTCACCTTGCTCATCCAATATATTACCTATATTATTACGGGTGATGGCTTCGCCATCTTTGTCATTTATCGTTTCATGTATGGTCAGTGCTTGAGTATAGTAGTCAAGTGCCTGTTGCTTTTCGCCCAGAGTTGCATAGGTGTACCCTATGTTGTTGCGGATGATAGCTTCGCCTACTTTGTTGTCGTGCTCGTTTATGAGTCCGAGTACCTGCTCATAGTACATTAAGGCATTTTGGTGTTCGCCCAGAGCAGCATAAACTCGACCTATGTTGTTAAGGATTGGTAAGTCCAAATCATCAGTTGTTCCGCTTGTGAGTTCTAGGCCAGGCTTGAGTACATCAAGATCCGATTTAGCATCTCCAAGACGTCCCAGATTCAAAAAGTTCGTTCCCCTGTAATAACGTAGCACACGTGCAAAATCGACGGCCAGCGGTTGATCGGCGACGGGAATGGCGGTTGTAAAGAGTGGTTCGGCGGCCAGATGTTCGCCGGCATTAAAGAGCGTGACTCCGGCAATAAAGGCGGTGACTTGCCCTAGTTGTGTGCCGATGGAAACAGTAAAATCAAACATGGAAGGCTGTTCGGCAATTTGGACAGGGCCATAGCCTTCAGTAAAGTTGTGGTTCAGATACTGGCTGACCGGCTTCACAATCTCAAAATGAAGATGGGCCTGTGGCTCGCGATCGGTGCCCACATAATCGCCCCAGATCACAATGCTGGCGTTGATGTCGGTGCCTTCGCCAATCTGCATCGCGATTTCACTGCCGCGTTCGCTGGGAATCGCCCGCAGCAGCCGTTCAATGCGAATGTCCGCATAGTCGGCCAGCGTTGTACGAATCTCATCGACCAAATTCTGGGTAAAGCGGTCGGGATCATTGCCCAACTGGTCTAGAAAGTCGGCAACAACGACCAATGTCTCGCCTTCGGCGGCGGGCGGAAAAAGCGTAGGCGATGGCGTAGGCGGCGCAATGCGTTGCAAGATGATGAGCTTGGGCAGTTGTGTGCTGCGCAAGTCAATCTCTTGACGGTGGGCGCGGAAGCCACTTGCTTCCACAATCAGGCGGGCCGGCTGTCCGTATAGCCATCCTGGGGCGATTTCCCATCTTCCAGTTCGATCAGAACATGTGCGTTTGCAATGGGGTGACCGACGGCGTCACGTACGGTGACACCATAAGTAAAACTAGCCGGCGTAGCTTGTGGCGTTGGCGCAGCCATTGTTATGATGGCGGTGGGGCTTGGCGTCGGTTGTTCGTTAGGCACTGTCCACAGGCGATTGACCCACACCACAACGATCGCCAACACGACAACACAAATTACAACAAGTCCAGCCCGGTGCTGAGTGAGTTGCTGGCTGCCCCGTGACAGCCAGCGTGGCTAATAGTGCCGGCCAGCCCTGTAACTGGAGCATAACGGCGCGCCATTGGGGACTTGCCCCATATTCTTCATGCACCACCGCCACCAACGGTGCCAGTCGATCCTGTTTCGCGGCTTCTTGCAGGATGGCGTGCCAGTTGTCGATGGCGCGGTCATTTAGCGCCACCAGCGCAGTTGGCAAGGCGGCGCTTTCTGCCACACGGATGGCACTGGCCTTGTCGGGATAAAGTTCGGCTAGAACGACCGTTAATCGATACATTGCTTGTGGTGTGGACATTAGCAACGCTGTCCTTCTGGGCAAAAGAGGATTGAATAAGCTGTAAGCCGAATAAAGCCACGCCGCTGCTGGTTGGCCGGGGTCGAGGGTCTGCAATGTATCGAGTGCGGTCAACAGCTCGCCGCGCACCCAAGTTTTATCTTGGGAACTGTAGGAGATAAAAACGTCATAGGCAAATGGTTGGGTTGGCTGTGCCATCGCGGTGCTCCTCTACGGTAAGGGAGAGCCGCGACGCGGGGGCGGCCTCGCCTGGATAGGGATGTCGAATGTAATGGCGATTATAGCACAGCTATGTGGAAAATCGAACGCGGATTTTAGCGTGAGATCAGTCGAACGATTAGGCAAATAAAGCAGGTAAGCGAGCGTAGGCTGAGCTTGTCGAAGCCGAAGCGGGCCGCTTCGGCTTCGACAAGCTCAGCCTACGCTCAACCACCGCGTTCTATTTTTATTCCAACGTCGCCACCGCGGTCATGTTCCAGCGTAGGCGTGGATCGCTGGCCTGGGGTTCGATGATGACGGTGTAGGTAATGTCCCCCTGTTTGTTTTCACCGAGGGGTTTGATGCGGGCGACGATGCCGGGCAAAGTGAGGTCGGGGAGGGCGTCGAAGGTGAGTTCGACGGTCTGTCCCACGGTGACGTTAACCACGCTCAGTTCAGTCAGATCCTCGGTATGGATCTCCCAACTGCTCAGGTCGGCGAGTTGGACGACGGGTGTCCCGGCGGTGACCTGTTCGCCAAGTTTGAGGGTGAGCGAGGCAATGGAACCGGCAAAGGGTGCGCGCAATTCGGTGTCGGCGAGCAGCAGTTGCTCCTGCATGAGTGCGGTCTCGGCTTCGCGGACCTGGGCTTGGGCCGCGGCAATCGCTTCCGGGCGCGTACCAGCTTGAATCTTGGCCAACTGGGCTTCGGCGCGGCGCACTTCCGCCTGCGCGGCGTTGATATCGCCCGGTGAGCCCGGCTGCCGTTCGCGATCCAAGGTGGCCAGCGCCTGTTGGACCCGCGCCTGGGCATCGGCGATCTCGTCGGGATTGGCCCCAGCCGCGAGCAGATCGTAACGGGCCTGGGCGGCCTCATAGCCGTTGGTGGCACGCTGCATGGCAGCCGATTCGGGCAGCGCGCCCAAGTCGTTGCGCCACTTCACGGCGTTATAGGCGGAGCGCGCCTGGTTCAACACGGCTTCGGCATCGGCCAGTTCAGCACGGGCGTTAATCAGCTCTCCTTCACGCGGGCCGTTGCGTAATTCTTGCAGCCCAGTCTGTGCGGCGTTCAACTCGGACTGCGCGGCCACGACGTTGGCTTGGCGCACGTCGTCAGTGAGTTTGCCGAGTTGCGCCTGCGCGATTTCGACGGACGCTTCCGCTTCGGCCAGATCTTCGGGGCGCGGGCCAGCCTCTAACTCGGCCAGGGCAGCCTGTAGATTCTCCAGCCGCGCCTGGGCTTGGGCAATTGCCACCACCTGGCGCTTGTTATCCAGGCGCGCCAGCACCGCACCGGCAGCGACTTCATCCCCTTCTTGCACCAGCACTTCGGCGACAATGCCGCTCGCTGCCAAACTCAGGTTGGCCGAATTTTTGGGCAGCACCACCGCCTCGGCGACGACCCGACTGGTGGCGGCAACGGCGGGCAAGGTCGGCTCCGGGGTTGGGGTGGCCGCAGCCCCGGCCCCCGCCGGCAACAGGCCCTGCGTCTGCAAATAATAGTAGCCCCCACCCCCGATGACGGCGAGGATAATGATGATGATTAGCCATCTGCGCATGGTTGTTCCTTTTGTTTCATAGGTAAATCGGTAAATCGGTAAATCGGTAGGTAGGGTACCGATCTACTGATTTACTTACCTCCTGTTCTACCGATTTACTGATTTACTTATCTACCGATTTACTGATTTACTAAATTCCCACCACATTACTCATACGCCAGCACCTCGCGCACGGTGATGCGTGAGGCGCTGCGGGCCGGTAAGAGGCTGGCGACGGCGGCGATCACCAAGATCACGGCCAGCCAAAGCACGGCACCGCTGGTTGAAAAGCGATAACTCAGGGCAGCTTGGATAAAGCCGGCCCCCACGGCGTCGCTGAGCGCTTTGCTCAGGGGCAGGGCGAGGAGGACGCCCAGCAGCCAACTGCACGCACCGATCAACAGCCCTTCCACAATCACAATCGAGAGCACGGCGCGATTGCCGGCCCCAATCGCGCGCATGACGCCGATCTCGCGGCGCCGTTCCAGCACGTTGATACTCATGGTGCCCATCAAGCCCAGGCCACCGACCACGGCCAAGAGCAGCGCCATCACACTGAGAATGACAATAATTACATTGAACTGCGTCACCACCTGCTCACGGATCAAGCTGGTGGTCTGTGAGGAGCTGATCGTTAACCCCAGCCGTTTGAAGTGATCGTCCAGCCGTTTGGCCACCTGCTCTTGGGTGAGGGCATCATGCTCGGTGGTAATCACCTGCAATGTGCTGGCGCGGCCCACCGTGCGGGTCACCTGGGCAAAGTAGGGGTAGTTGGCGTAAATAAAGGGGCCGGAAAGCACCCCGCGCACAATCCCGACCACCGTCCAGCTCTCCTTGCGCCCATCAATGTCGAGCACAAGCGTGCCCCCAACCGCTAGATCCGGCTCTTCTTTGAGTACCTCGGTATTGACCACGACCGCGCTCTCATCGTCCGGTAAGAGCCAACGGCCCTCTAACAGCACGGGGCGGATCATTTGCGAATTGGGCTGCGGTGCAATCAGCAGGATCTCAGAACCGTCAACATCACCAGGGCGAATACGGCGCGCCCCCCAGAAACCCCAACTTTCGGCGGCGACGATCCCGGGCACGTTCAACGCCTCGCGCTCCATCTGGTCTACGCGATAGGGGCGGCTGAGGTTGACGCCAATGTCATAGTTCCAGTAGTTGAGTGCGTCATCCAGGGTGAGCAGCAACGAGGCGCGCACGGTAAAGACGCTAATAAAAATCGCGCTGGCTAAGGTGAGGGTTGTCAGCGTCAACGCGAGCCGCCCTTTGCGCCGAAAGGTGTTGCGCAGCGAGATCAGCATGGGCCGTGAAAGCCCGCGTACCTGTTCCAGCAGCCGGTCGATCCAGCTTTTGCCGAATTGGCCTTTGCCCAGTCCATAATCGCTGATCGCCTCGCGCACGGTGATGCGCGTGCCACGCACGATGGGATAAAGCGCCGCCAACAGGGGTACGAGCAGACCAACGCCAATTTCCAAGGCCAACACTGGCAGCGGAACTCCTTTGGTGAGAATGTCGAAATTCATCAGGCCGGCCATAAAGTTGGTATTGGCGCGCATGCCCAGCCAACCCAGTGGGATCGCCACGATCAAGGCCAACACGCTGAAGATCATGGTCGTCACCAGGTACATGCCGACGATCTGGCCGCTGCGGGCACCAATGGTCTTCATCACCCCGATCTGGCGGATCTGTTGAGCGAGGATCGCAGAGATAATGTTGACGACGAGAAAAGAACTCAGGAGCAGCGACATCACGCCCAATACCCCAAAGATCAGCAGCATGGGGGTCAGGAACTGTTCAAACTCATGCTGGCCTGGCTCCGGCACAAAGGACCAGAAGACCGTATAGCCGCCCTTTTCCAGTTGCTTTTGGACCAGATCGGTCACGGCCTGGATGTGGGCCTTATCATCGGCATTTTCCGCCACCGTGAAGTTGAGATTACTAAAGGCGCGCGGCCAATTCAGCCACTCCAGCGTATCGAGGGTGATGTAGCCATTGGCTTCGCCGGTAAATTGGGCGGAGATCTGGGTGAGATCGTGGGCAAAGCCAGCCACGCGCAACTGGCGTTCGCTGCCACCGGGCAGCTTGACGGTAATTAGATCACCCGCCTGCACATTGAGCAATGAGAGTGAAGAGCGCTCAATCAACAGCTCCCGTTTAGCCGGTGGCCACGCACCACTGATTGGCAGCACTTTGTTGAGCTGCATCGCGTCAAAATCGTCAATGGCAGTGAGAGATAGATTTTTCCACTGGTCCGGACCAACCAGCACTTGCACGCTCTCACGACGGCGCCCTTCGGCCTCGGCCACTTCAGGCATACGAGCGACCGCGTCAACCAATTCCTGGTCAAAATCCGAAAGCACCAATTGAGCGTGCAGCGGGTTGATCTGGGCATAGCCAGTGGGCAGATCCTGCGACATCACCACATGCGAGCCAGTGACCATCCCAATCGCGGCTACCCCAACGGCAATCGACAACACGACCAACACAGTACGCGTCTTGTACCCCAACACATCGCGCAACACCTTGCGCCAACGAGGTGCGAGTGTCATCATTTCCTCCCAAACGTGGTGAGTGAAACGTGAAACGTAAAACGTGAAACGTAAAACGTGAAACGTGAAACGTGAAACGTTAGCCACGCCTCACGTTTTACGCATTACGTTTCACGCATTACGTTTTACGTTTCACGCATTACCCATGCTCGTGTCGTGGACAATCGCGCCGTCGGCGATGGTGACGGTGCGGGTCACGCGGTGGGCCAGTTCATCGTCATGAGTAACCATGAGGATGGTCTTGCCGCCGTTGACCAAGCTGGTGAAGAGTTCAAAAATGGCGTCAGCCGTGCGCGAATCCAAATTGCCGGTCGGTTCATCGGCCACAATGATGGGGGGATCATTAGCCAGGGCCCGTGCAATGGCAACGCGCTGTTGCTGCCCACCGGAGATCGCGGAGGGCAATTTGTGGGCATGATCAGCCATTTCGACCTGGGCCAACAATTGCATGGCCCGTGTCCGCCGTTCACGCACGCTGTACATGTCGCAAAAATCCATGGGCAGCATAATATTTTCGACCACGCTCAACGTTGGCAAAAGTTGGAAAAATTGAAAGACGACACCAATTGCGCGGCCCCGCCACTGGGCGATCTGATTCTCGTTGAGGCGATGGACGGCGGTGTCGCCGACGAGGATCTCGCCATCACTTGGCTGGTCGATGCCGGTGATCATGTTGATCAGCGTCGATTTGCCACTACCCGATTTGCCCACCACCGCGACAAATTCGCGGCGATCCACCTGCAGATCGATCTGTTGTAAGGCCACAAAGGGGCCGGCCGCGGTCGCATATTGTTTGCCGACCCCACGCAATTCGATCAGATGGCGGTTGCCATGTTGGTATTGACCATTATCCTTTGCCGTTTTATCCTGCTTACGTCGCCACAGCCACATGAATGGAAGCTCCTTTCTTGCATTTCTTTATGCTATACGAGAAAATGGAAGATAGGTTGCAACTTTGGGGCAGTAGCATTGCCGACAACCGTTCTCCCCTCGCCTTAACCCCAGTTGCTGATGACGCGCTGGCCCCGTCACTGGCCTCTTTGGTGGGATCGCCGTGGTGGTGGCCGGCCCCTTGGTCGTGCGCTTAGTCATCGCACCCTTTTGGATGCGGCGTCAGCTTTGTCAAGCGACGTTGCTTGTGCTGCGCAGCCAGTTATATGGTATAGTAGGCCCTATGCAAAGCGCCTGGCTCACGCGATACACCAGCCGAAGAAAACGCCCCTTGTCCAGCCCCCTCGCGCGCTGGCAGCAGCTCTGTTTGAGCCTTTATGTGGCAATCTTTACAGGCGTGCTGCCCTTTATCTGTGTCGGTGCGCTGGGTGATCCGAGCCATCCCCATCGGTTTCCCCATTTTGTCTTTGCAACGCCGGTCATGGCCCACCCCGCGCCGACCAACACTACCGCACCGGCGAAGACGCATCACGCCACCGGGCCACACATGGCGGCGCACAAGTTGGCCCATCAACCAACGGCGGCCGTTGTTATCGAGAGCACCCCGACCACCAGCGCACGGCCAGTGGCCGACTGTCCCTTGGCTGACGGTAGTGTGCCTGGTCGCTCGACCACAACGCTGATGATCTTTGCCATCCTGTTGCTGGTCTTTTTTGCAGGCGGGAAGGCTGCTCCCCAGACAGGCCCTCATTTTAGCCATCACCACTTAGCCTCTTTCCTCAAATCAATTACCGTCAGTGTCCCCTTGCCACCGCCTCGCCTGTTCGCCCAGCAGTAGCAACTAATTTCATCATCAAATCGAGCATTAGCCCTTTCAACCTGGCGCGCCCACCGCGGGAAACCTTGCGCGCGTGGCTGGCTCGATCCACTTTGCCATCGACCTGATACTGACAAATATAGGACTTACGCAGCACGCTCTGGCTTCGCGCCTCAATGGGCTCCCGCTCAGCCGCTGAGTGCTGCGTAAGTCCTAAAATAAAGGAAAACTACATGATCACCAAGACAACGACACGGCTGACCGTGTTACTCGTATTGATCCTGGGCGGCGTGCTGCTCTTTGCGCAACAACCACTGGCGCTGGCTGCCCCCCAATTACAAAACAATACCCCCACCCCTGCGGCAGAAGCAGAACATGACCATGCAGACGAGGCCGGAGCCACTGACGATCACGCCGAAACCAACGACGCCCCGACGCTCGCAACGTTAGCAGCCCGCATTGCGGCCTTGGAAGCGGAGGTCGGGGCGCTGCGCACCGGTCACGCCGGCGAACAGAACAACGCCAATGAAGTAACGACCGCCATCTATTTGCTGGATCAGGCGGGCTTGCACGATCTAGATGAGCGACTCAATGGCGCAGGCACAATTGAAGCCGGCGATAGCGGTCAGGTTGCCCGCGTGGCGCGGCTGCTTTCTGCGGTCACCTGGCCGGATGCATTAGCCACAACGGCGATGAGCACCACGGTGGTGCTGAATGACCTGGCCACGGCATTGGCGGCAGATGAGCTGGCAACCGCGGCCGCCTTGGCGACGACCGCCCACGATGTCGACCATGAACTCTCGCACGCCGCCGAACATTGGCTGGGTGATCTGGCGACTGAAGCGGGGGATCATGATGCAGCCGGCCAGACATTCCGCGTCACCAGTGCCATCTATCTGCTGGATACGGCGGGATTGCATGATCTGGATGTGCGGCTCAACGAAGCGCAAGAGTTGCAAGCTGGCGATGCCGGCACGGTTGAACGAGTGGCGCGGCTGCTCTCGACGGTTGACTGGCCGGAAGCGCTCGCGACCAATGCCATGAGTGTGACCACCACCCTCAATGAATTGGCTGTGGCCCTGGCGGATGATGATCTGGAAACCGCGGCCGCCCTGGCAACGGCTGCGCATGACACGGGCCATGACCTTTCCCATGCCGCCGAACATTGGCTGAGTGAAGCCCTTGGGACCCACGAGCATGGCACCGAAGCCGGTGATGATCATGCCGGCGATGAGCATGCCAGCGACGAGCATGACCATGCCGATGAAGAGGGCGACGATCAGAGCGAGAGTACGGGAGGCTAAGCTTCAGCCATGCGCAAACTCACCCAGTTGCTATTGCTTTTGTGTACAGTGCTGATCACGCTGGTGGGCAGTTACCCGAGCGCAGCAGGCCATGCTGAGTATGATCACTCCGACCCAGCCGCCGATGCGGTGTTGACCACGGCACCAACCCAAGTGCGCATCTGGTTTACCCAGGAACTTTTCCGGCGTGAAGGGATGAATGCCCTGGAAGTCTATGCTGCGGACGGCAGTCGGGTCGACCAAGGCGAGCCAACGATTGACGATGATGACCGGACGCTGCTCAGCGTTGAGTTGATCGCGCCCCTGCCGGATGGTTCCTACACGGCGCGCTGGCAGGCGACCTCGGCAGAAGATGGCCACACAGCCGAGGGTGAGTTTGCGTTTACGGTCAACAGCAGTGGTGCGAGCAGTGCCGGCGCCACTGCTGTACCGGCCTCAACCGCGACAGCGGTGCCGGCCGCACCCACGGCGACCATTGCCCCGGCAGCGACAACACCCCCTGCGGGTGCGCTACCGGGTAACTGTGCGCTAGGGGCCGCCCCTTTCTTACTGCTCATGGCGACACTCTGGGGGCAGCGCGTGAAACGCAATCCCACCGCCAATGAAACAGCCGCACAGCCATGAAAAAGTTACGGCGATCAACCGTTCTCAGCTTTGGTGGGGCGCTGTTTCTCCTGGTCCTCTGGTTAACCCACGCCAGCGTCGACGCCCACGCGTTGCTGGTGCGCTCGTTGCCGGCTGCCAATGCCGAACTCGCCGCGCCACCAACAACGATTGAACTGTGGTTCAGTGAAGAACTTGAGCCACAGTTCAGCCAGGCCTATCTGGTTGACACCGCAGGCAACGAGATAGGGCGTGGCCGCGCAACCGTTGACCCGGCTGATCCCAAACAGCTGAGCTTGCCCCTGCCAACCTTAGCGCCGGGGATCTATACCGTCGTCTACCGTACCCTGTCGCGGGCGGATGGCCACGAGTGGCTCGGTTCATTCCCGCTCACCATTCTGCAGCCGGATGGCAGCCGTCCCAGCCCAGGCACGACGAGTGTGGGGGTAGGTGCGGAGAGCGAACGGAATGAATTGCCGACGCCGCTGCAACTCTTGTCGCGCTGGCTGGGACTGGTAGGGAGCATGTTGGCCTTTGGCGCGTGCTGTTTTGTGCGCATTGCGCCAATGGCTGCCAATCCGGAAGACGCGCAAGGAGTGATGAAGGCGGTTCACCGTGCGATCAAGCTGGCGCTGCTGGTTGGAATCGGCCTGTTGCTGGCCGGCAGTTGGCTGCAATTGGCGATACAAGTGCGCGCCTTGGGGGATCGGGGCGCGTTGACCGATCTGCTCTTGCAGACGCGCAGTGGCAATCTGCTCCTCGGTCGCCAACTATTAGCGGCGGGGCTGCTCTTTGTCACCCTAAAACGATTAGAACAACGGGCGGCGACCTGGTGGCTGGGCTTTGTGCTGAGCAGCCTGATCCTGGTCACCTTCTCAGTCGGCAGCCATGCCGCCGGGGTGGCCGGCAGTGGCTGGGCCATCCTCGGTGACTTGATCCACTTGACCGCCGCCGCGCTCTGGTTGGGTGGGCTGGTGCTGTTAGCCTATCTCTGCTGGCAACTGCGCCAACCACGGCAAGAGGCGGCGATCTGGTTGCAGCAGATCGTGCGCCGTTTCTCGATTGTCGCCACATTGGCGGTCTTTGTGCTGGTGGTGACCGGCCTCTTTAGCAGCCTGGTGCAGCTCGACGCGGTCAACTTACTGTGGCGTAGCACCTATGGCTGGCTGCTGCTCGCCAAAGTGGGGCTGGTCTTGGTGACGTTGGGGTTAGCGCTGCGCAATCACCAATTGGTGCGCCGGCCCCAGGCCCATGGTAGCGCCTGGTCAGGTGACGATTATCGCACCTTCCAGCGGCAATTGTGGGGTGAATCCGGCCTGGGACTGCTAATTATGCTGGTGGTGGCACTGCTGGTCCAGACGCCGATTCCACAGCCGGCGACCAGCACCGAGGCAAGCGCGGCGGCCTACTTCGACGCCATTCTCACCGCGGATGATCTGACCATTCACCTGCAAATCTCCCCAAATCAGGTGGGCGAAAACCGTTACACCGCCCACCTTTACCATGCGGATAACTCGCCGATTGGCGAAGTACAATTAGTCCGCCTTGCCCTGGTCCACCAGAGTGGCGAGTTGGGCCAGGCAACGCTGGAATTGGCACCACAGGGGGGTGACCTCTTCACCGCGACCGGTGCATATCAGAACCGGAGCGGGCCGTGGGATCTCGCGGTCTATATCCGGCGGCGGGGGTTGGACGATAGCCTGGTCAGCACCGTCGTTACGGTGCCTGAAGCCACGGTGGCCGTCACCACCCCCGTCCGCCAGAGCTGGCAGAATCCGCTGCCCGCCTTGCCCGTGGTCACGGTGATTGAGAGTGCGATTTTCGCCGTGGTGCTTGGGTTCCTACTTTGGCGTTATGCGGCAAAGATGCCTAATACCGGGCAATAAGCAGCAGATCGAAACCGCGCCGACTGGATCTGGCAATCCAGTCGGCGCGGTTTCGATCTGCTGCTAAACTACTCCGCCGGACCATGTCTGGCCCAACTAGCACCAATCAGGCCGACAAAGGTCAGCGTAAGCCACGCGAACACCCTCCAATTTACCCGATTGGGGGGCAAGACCGTGAAGGTAAAATCGGTGTGCCCCTCACCAGCCGCCCCTTGCACAATCACCCTTGCCTGCCACTTCCCTGCGCTTGGCAGCACAAAATCGGCTTCATAGTAGCGCTGGAAGAGGCGATCCTGGATCACGGCCGTTTGGGCCAGAGGGTTTCCCGCCGGCGTGATTGGCGTTAGCCGCAGTTGCACCACCAAGTCATCAGCCGGTGTGCGTACGGCTACACTCAGATGCGCTTCCCCCACCCGCAACGGTTCTGGTAACGACCAAACCGACAGTATGTAGGGGCCGGCCGTGCGATTCACCAGTTGGGGGGTGCCACTGCCGTGGGCGAGGCTGCTGGCGGGCCAAACAAACAGGGCCAGGACAAAGAGCCACACGTGATATTGCCTTATCAATTTGCTGCTCAATCTGCTAGATAGATTGCGGCGACTTGTAACCCAATGCGTGGCTCATCGGGGATGGCGTAGCTCCGGTTGAGGAGCACGAAGACGGAGAGTTGCTCTTTGGGAAAGCGCACATAGTCGCTTTGAAAGGCCAACCAGGCCCCGCTGTGGGCGACGTAGGCCCGTTTCTGCCAACGTTCCAACTCAAAGGCAAAGCCATAGTCAGTTTTGCTACCATCCGGCAAGATCCCCGATTGAAAGGCCTCGGCCAACACGGCCTGTTTCACCAACTTATCGGTGTAAAGGGCCTGATCGTAGCGGTAGAGATCCTCGACCGTTGAATAAACTGAGCCGGAACCAAGCAGACCATCTAGTGGATCCTCATCATAGGGTTCACTGTCGGCCGCTTCATAGCTGTGCGCGACGAGTTTGCCCCGCTGCTTAGTTGCATTGGGCAAGGAGAAACTCTGTGTCATGCCCAGGGGGCGAAAGATCTGGCGATCCAAATAGGCCTGAAAAGATTGGCCGGCGACGCGCGCGATGATGGAGCCCAACAGATCATAGCCGACATTGCTATACTCGAATTCCTCACCAGGTGCGTTCGGCAGCTTACGCCAGGTAGTGAGCGCTGCGATGAGATCCGCATTGGTGGGCAGATCGCTGCGCGCCAACAGCTGGTCAATCAGCTTGTCGGTATAGTCGGGCAGCCCAGAAGTATGGTGCAATAGATGGCGAATGGTGACGGCATTGGCCCAAGCGGGCAATTCGGGCAGATAGGTGCGGATCGAGTCGTCATAGCCAAGTTTGCCCGCTTGGTAAAGCTGCATGATCGCAATGGCGGTAAACTGCTTGCCCACCGAACCGATGTGAAAGATATGGCGCGGGGTCAAGGGGATTGCTTGGTCCAGATCGGCCAGCCCATAAGCCGCTTGATAAAGCACCTTGCCCTGCTGAATGACGATGACTGCCGCGCCTGGCTCATCATCCGCAATAAAGTTGGCAAAGAGCTGATCGACTTTGGCGGCCTTGGCGTCTGTGTTTAGCTCGGATGGGGCAGCCAGCACGGGGGTGGCCGTACGCGTCAGCCCCTGACTACCGAACGAAAGTGCCGTCACCACCAGCATCACCAGCAACCGTAAACGAAGGGTACCCGTTGACAAGCTACGCATCTGTTACCTCATCCTTGCTCTGACACATCACCAAGCGCAGTCCACCGCAGAAAATTCGCTAGAATCGATCAAGTTTTCCAGTAAGGACTTACGCTATTTTAATTGATGACGGGGCGCACTCCAACCCGGTTGCCCAACGAGAAAGCGGTGTTCTCTCCAGTCGCACCTGCCAACCGGCGAACAAAATACGCAATTTCAATGAGCCGCAATACGCGCTTAGAAATGGGCCTCGTGTATTGCGTATCTCCCGATGCGCAATACACGAGGCCCACTAGAGAATGACGGCGCGCGGCGCGGGCGCTTAGCCACCGGCCGCTTTGATGGCCGCGGCTAGTTGGCGATATTCGGCTTCCTCGCGTGGTGAGATATGGCGGTTGACACCGGCCCGCAGGGCAGATGACTGTTCATACAGGGCGGCGGCCTGGGCGCTCAGCTGCCCTGGCGCGGCGCTGGACTCGGCGCGGGCCAGCGTTAACCAAGCCTGGAGATAGCGCACATTGGCAATGCCGTGGTTATCAGCTAATGTCTGATAGGCCGCCAACGTCTGGTCGCACAGGCTTTGTGCCTGGTCGAGTTCGCCCCGCTTATAGGCTACTTTGGCAAGCACAAGCAGCGACTCTGGTAAAAACTGGGCATCACCTGCCTGTTGATAGGATTCAGAGGCGGTCGTAGCCAAGGCCGTGGCGCGTTCCCATTCGCCCACCTCATTTAAGATGTCGGCGAGCACGGTTATGACATAGGTGCGAACCCACTCGTCAGGGTGGGTTACGGCAGCGCGGTAGGCGCTTTCGGCCCATCTGTGCGCCAGGGGCAAATCACCCATTTCCTGTGCGGTCAGGGCGAGATTGATATCGTCCATCGCCAGGTAACTTGGATCGCTGGTCAAGGTTACTGAGAGCGCCCGCCCCTCCTCAAACCACGTTAACGCCTGCCCATATTCCCCTTCACAGCGGGCCAGCAGCCCCAGATTATGCAACACATCGGCAACGCCGGCCTGATCCTCAACCGCGCGACGTAAAGTCAGCCCTTCCTGGTGATAGGCACGGGCTTCGGCAAAACGACTTTGCTCGGTGGCCAGCGAACCGGCACCGTTGAGCGCCCGCGCCCGCTGTTGTTGGTGCAGCAGCGTCGGTTCGGTGGCTTGACAGGGTGCCCCCAAAGCCGCAGCCAGCCACTGGCTACCTTCGGCCAACAAACCCTGGCGATACCAGAACCACCAGAGGCCGCCGGCAATCGCAACCGCCACTTCGCCCCATTCATGGTGCAGCGCAAAGCGCAGCGCAGCGCGAAAATTGTCATGATCAAGGCGGGCGCGCTGCAACCACAGGGTTTGATCCGCGCCTCGAATCTCTGTGAAGATCTGCTGGGCATAGTCGGCAAAATAGTCGGCATGGCGGCGTTGCAGGCTGCTGAGTTGATCCTGCGCGGCTAATTGCTCCAGGGCAAAGGTGCGCAAGGTTTCCAGAAGCAGCAGCCGGGGCAAGGGTGCGCCCGCCGTTGATAAATCCGCTCCGCGCTGCACCAGATTGGCAGCGACTAAACCATGCAGCGTCAGCAGATCGCCACCGGCCACCACCGCCATCGCCTCGGCGGTGCAACCACCCCAAAAGACCCCTAGCCCCATAAAGAGGGCCTGTTCCGTCGGTGACAACAGCCGATAACTCCAGGCGATGGCCTCCTGCAAGGTGCGATGGTGCGCGGCAATATCCCGTTTATTTTGGGTGAGCAAGTGGCCGGCGGACTGATAAGCTTGGCGGGCATGCATCAGTTGTTGCAACAATGCTTGCGGCGTTAAAGTCCTCGTGCGCGCCGCGGCCAATTCCAGGGCCAAGGGCAGCCCATCGAGCGCAACCGCCAGCCCGGCGACCGCCAACCGATTCTCCCCATCCAGTTGAAAGGTAAGATCAACCGCCCGTGCCCGATCGACAAAGAGTTTGACGGCGCTAATCTGCCCCAATTCGACCAGCGGCGGGAGCTGGGCTAGATCCGGCAGCGCCAGCGGCCCCACCGCCAATTCATACTCGCCATAGAGATCCAGGGCAATGCGACTGGTGCAGAGGAGGGTGACGTTGGGCGCAGCCGCCAGCCAGGTCGAAAGCAAGGGCATGGCGTCAAGCAAATGTTCGCAGTTGTCCAGGATCAACAGCAGTTGACGCGTTGCAAGATAGGCGCGCACGGCATCGGCGGGGGCTTGGGTTGCCAGTGGGGTAAGTAGGAGCGCAGCGGCAACGGTGGCGGCCAAATCGGCGGGGTTTTGGACACCGGCGAGCAGCACGAGGGCCGCGCCGTGGGCAAAGGTCGGGGCTAATTGGTGGCCAATCGCCAGCGCTAGCCGGCTCTTGCCCACCCCAGGCGCGCCCACCAGCGTCAGCAGCCGCGCTTCGGTGGCGAGCAGTTGACAGGCTTGGCTTAACTCGAAGTCACGGCCCAGCAAGGGCAGGAGGGGTACCGGCAGTTGATGAACCGGGGCAGCAGTGGGCAGGGCAGGTAGTGGTCCCCCCATGGGTTCAATCACCAGCTGTCGCACTTCTACCCGTTGGGCGACATGGTGGGTCACCGTAATGCGTGCGGGCGTTTCTGCCGGGGCCGCTTCCTGACGTGCCGCGCCGGCCAATTCGAGCAGTTGCGCCACCAATGCGGGTTCCTGTTGGAGACCCAACGCCGCCACAAAGAGCGCGGCCAGCATGGTTAAATCGGGCAGCCGACTGCCATTCTCTAGCCGGGCAATTTGTTCGCGGCTATACCCCACCGCCCGCCCCAATTCATCCTGCGTCAGGCGCGCCCGCTTGCGCAAAAATTTGAGCGCAGCACCAAAGGAATCGGCGGGCAACGTGATGGCGGAAGTGGCATTACGCGGTTGGCGAACTGTCATGGGGCGATCATAGCAGATGTGGGTCATTTTGCGAAAGTGACTCAATAACCAGTTGTCACAAAATGTCACCTTTCGACCCAGGCGCCCTGCTATGCTACCCGCCATGCACTATCGCTTGCGCTACCGCCAATTGATCATCGAAGAGATCAGCGTGCTCACGATCACCATTGAGCCACTGCGCGCCGATGGTGAACAGGAAACATCTCTAGTGCTCGTTCCACCGGTCTCCGATGGAATGCAGGCTGGACGCGCTGCGTCCCTGGACGCAGCGCGTAGTGACGAGCAATCATGTTCAAATTAACTTAAAGCGAGTTGACTGATGAAACGGACTCTTTTGTTCACCTTGATATTGAGCCTTGCCCTCTTGTTTATTAGTTGCACCGTTACCAACGCCGCGACATCGCGCCCGGCTGGAGCAGAACAGGGCGACATCTATTTGCCGGTTGTACAGGGCGGTGCAACCCAAGCCACGGCCACCCCTGTCGGGCCAACGCCCATCGCCACAACCATGCCCACACCGATCGCGACCCTTGCCCAGCAAAGCGGCCATCCGCGCCTCTGGCTGACCGCCGCCGAGTTGCCCCGGCTGCGCAGTTGGGCTGTTGAGAGCAATTCGCTCTATCGGGATGGGCTGGCCTTGTTGGCCGAACGGGCGAAAAGTGAGATGGACGAAGGGCGCGTCCCCGACCAGGATTGTGGGAATGTGGGCTATGAAGAGTATCCAAGCGAGATGTACGCCGAACTCTTTGCCTTTCTGTCGCTGGTGGAAAATGAGGCCGCCCTCCGCACTGACTATGCCAACCGTGCCCGCACTTTGCTGATGCACATCATGAACGAGGCGGCAAAGGGACCGGCCACAGCAGAGGATTATACGTGCAACGAATCGGCCCAATACCCGCCCTTCCGCCACCCGGATTTTGCGACGGAGGATCGGGATCGCATTCGTTATCATGGCGAGGCCTTCCCGCTGGTGGTGGATTGGATCTACCCCACGCTGACCACCCAGGACAAAAGCACAATCCGTCAGGTCTTCCTGCGCTGGTCGCAAGAGGTGATCGAGCGCGGCTACCATCACCCCGCACCGGTGGGGCTGGTCAACGACCCGACCTTGCTGGCCGATACGCAGCAGGTACGCTTTAGTGGCAACAACTACTATGCCGCGCACATGCGCAACCTGGGCATGATGGCCCTCGCGCTCGACGCGACGGACGACGCCAACAACGAATTACGCGACTATCTCGACATTGCTGTCGGCGCACATCTCTACATCTTCGACCACCTGACACGCAACGAGAGTCGCGGCGGGCTGTTGCCAGAGGGGCTGGAATATAGCCCGCAGACGCTCGGCTATGCCACCCAATTTTTGCTTTCGTTGCACACCGCGGGCGCGACTTATCCGATCACCACGGCCTTGGGCAGCAACCCATTTTGGGATGACAGCCTCACCGCCTATCTCCATTCGCTGAGCCCGGCGACGGTGGCGCGTGAAGAGGGGGGCGACCGCTATCTGCCCGCCTTCTATGGTGATGGCCAGAGCTATCACCTGCCCGACTTTGTCAGCGCCTTTGCGCCCATCGGCCTCTATGACACCATGACCGGCAACACCGCGCGCCTCAACCAGGTGCGCTGGTTACAAAGTCACACGGCCCCCGGCGGCGCCACCCAACTGGCCGAACGGGTGCGTAATCCGGTCGATTTCCGCGAGGCGATCCTCTACTTCATGCTCTACGATCCCAATGCCGCGCCCGCCACAGATCCACGCTCGGCGTTGGCAACTGGTTACCTGGCCCCAGGACTGAACCGCCTTTTCAGCCGCAGCAGTTGGGGCACCGACGCAGCCTGGTTTACCTACAGCCTCAGTTGGAATTCCATCGATCACCAGATGGCGGATGGCAACCACTTTAGCTTCTACCGCAACGGCGAGTGGCTGACCAAGGGTCGCGTCGGCTATGCGAATATTGCCGAGGGCATCGCCAGTTCCGAGTTCTACAACACCGTCGCCATCCAAAACGACCGCCCTGTCGACCGCGACGATACGGACTGGCGCGTCGATCTCTGGCAGCGCGGCTCGCAGGTCAACTATGTCAACGACGGCAATCCAACGCTGTTGGCCAGCAGTTTGGCCACCGACTACGCCTACGCGCTGGGCGACGCCACCAACCTCTACAACTCGACCAGTGAAGGCAGCACCGCCGTCACCCTGGCCGAGCGGGCAATCCTCTGGCTCAAGCCTGATCACGTCGTCGTCTATGACCGGGCCGAGACGCAAAGCACCGGCAAGTTCAAACGCTGGTGGCTGCAACTGCCCAACCCCGCCACGGTTAACGGCAAAGTGGCGACGATGACGACTGACGCAGGTCAACAGCTATTTGTCACTACCCTCTTGCCGACGGACGCCACCTTGACCGCCGTCAACACAAATGAGCAGATCATCGCAGAGACTGCGGCCGGCGATGATCCGATGACAGTGCGCCTGCGGGTTGATGCGCCGGGCGCTGGGCAAAGTGTGCGTTTTTTGCATGTGCTACAAGGGGCGAATGCCGGGGCCAATGCCGATGGGGTTACCCTGGTGCGCAGCCTTGATAGTGGTTTTGAAGGGGCGGTGGTCGGGGCACATGTTGTGCTCTTTCCCGTCAACCGGGAACCGTTTGCGACGACGCTTCAGTACACCATCCCCGCCGGCGTCAGCAACCATTTTGTGACGGGATTGCAGCCGAATATGGGCTATACCGTGGCGGTGCAGAGCGTTGGGGGAAATCAACAGGTGCAGATTAACGAAGGTGGCTCAACCCAGACGGATGCGGGTGGGGTGTTGGTCTTTGCAAACTAAAATGCTATACCCTGGTCATGCCAAAAACAGGCGGCTTGCAGGTCTTCAGGCTGTAAGCGTGGATAATCAGCGAGAATCTCCTGTGGTGAGATACCCTGCGCCACCATGCGCACCAGCAAATCAACTGGGATGCGGGTGCCACGAATCACTGGTTTACCCGCCATAATGTTGGGATTGTAGGTGATCCGATCTAAGAGATCTTGAGTCATTGCATCCATCCTTTGTCGTTAGTATAGCGCGGCACAAATCAACCAATCACGCGTTTGTGTCTAGCCGGTCCGTGACCGGCGCCGGTCACGGACCGGCTAGACACAACATCTCTGTGGGTTCATTAACGTAAACTAACACCATTATAACGAATGAAGATCAGCCAACCAAATCATCAAAAGCGCGTTGGACCTGGTGATGTTAATGGGTGTGCCAGTTACCCATGTTTGTCAAAATAGTCACAATACCGATCAAGGAGATCAACATGAACAAGGAAATGACTGCGCAGATGCGCCTACGGCTCAATGAAAAATCGACGACAGAGTTAATTGCCATCTGGGCCAAGAATGACAGCGACGAATGGACCCCAGCGGCCTTGGAGCTCTGTGCAGCCTTGCTGGTGGAACGGCTAGGCCAATTGCCCACCCCCCAGGAAGTGGCAAAGGTGCTGGTGCAACCACCAGTCGCGCAACCGGTTGAGACCGCGTATGCGGCTGCGCAGATCAGTACCATTGCCGATTGGTCGCAAAAACTATCCTGGCTATTTCTTGGCTTAGCCGTCATTTTTCTTGGCTTTGAACTAGTGCAAACCTTCGTTCAACCAACGCCTGGGCTTGATTTTTGGGGGACGGTGCAGACACTACTCTTTGGCATTGCGCGGTCAACCACAACCCTCTTTTACTTTTTGCTGCTCCAGGGGTTAGCGGCAGTGCTCCGGTTGTTGTTGACGATTGCGCGAAATACCGGCGGACGCTGAGTTGGTGTATGGGAAGTTTCATCACGTTTTACATAAAGGACTTATGCAGCGCGCTCTGGCTTCGCGCCCAACGGGCTCCCGCTCAGCCGCCGAGCGCAGCGTAAGCCCTAACACAATCAGAAAGGCATCGATCATGAAACGACAAATGCTACGCCTCATCTTCTTGTTCGTCCTTTGCGCAGTAATGCTCCACCCACAGACCGTCCGTGCTGCGGATGTTGTCGTTGGTGACGGCACACCGGCCAGTTGCACCGAAACCGCCTTTGATGCGGCCTGGGCACAACTATACAATGACTACGGCGGCACGCTCACCTTCAACTGTGGCGCAGCCCCCCATACCATCGGTTTTTACACTGCCAAGTCTGTTGCTGATGTTCAGATTACGGTTGATGGTGGCGGCGCAATTACACTGCAAGCACTGACGATCCAGCCTGGTGGCTCCGGCACCCGGCTCTTCCAAATTTTTGAGAGTGGGTTTCTCACCTTACAAAATATTATCCTCACCGGTGGACGTTCGCCGGCCGGGAATGGCTGGGGTTCACAGGGTGGCACGATTGTACTGTGGGATGATGCGAATGATGCCGACCCCTACGAAGTAGCCAGCTTGACCATGCGCAATAGCCTGATCACGAACAGCGCCAGCAGCGCTTGGGGTGGTGCCATCGCCAATGAGGGCGGCATCGTTCATCTGGAAGCGACTAGTATTTTTGGCAGCAGCGCGCCGTATGGCGGGGCCTTCAACGGCACCGGTTATGAAACCTTTGTCAACGTGACCATCAGTGGGAATAGCGCCACCCAAGCCGGCGGCGGGCTACGTTTTTGGTATTCGCCACACGTCCATATCAGTGAAAGCACCATCAGCGATAATCTGGCCAACACCTTGGATGGTGGCGGTATCGACAACCAGGGTGCCAATGTCACCATCGAACAGAGTTATATTGAACACAATGCCGCGGCGCGGCATGGTGGTGGGATTCAGAATCAGGGCACGCTGACGGTTACCCATAGTAGCATCAGTCAAAATACCGCCAGCAGCTTTTTTGGCGGTGGGATCAACAATAATACCCGCTTGACGATTGATCAGACAACGTTGCGCAGTAATCTGGCCGCCCTGGCAGGCGGTGCGATTTATAATGGCGGCGGGACGCTTACCCTCACGCAGAGTACCCTTGAGGCAAACAACGCCGGCCAACAGGGGGGTGCCATCTACAGCGCGGGCAACTATATTATTGCGGATAGCACGCTGCGGCAAAATACGACCGGCGGCGACGGTGGTGGTCTTTTTGCCTTTAATAGCGAGGGGACGATCAGCCGCACCTTATTTGAGCAGAACTCGGCAACGGTTTGGGGCGGCGGGTTAAGTCTGGCGGAAGGGAAACTGACCTTATCCAGCAGCCATCTCACAGGTAATCAGGCCGGGAATGGGGGCGGGCTGGCGCTGAACGATCGAAACAATTTTCAACTGGCCACGACGGTTGAACTCTATGGCACCTTAGTGCAAAACAACAGTGCAACTGGTATGGGCGGCGGGATGTTTAATTATGGCGGCTATCTGACGCTTTACGATTCTTGGGTCATCGGCAACCATGGGGCGAGTGGTGGTGGCATCGCCAGCTCATATACTACCAGTGCGGAAGGCGACTACCTGACCTCAGCGCTCTATAGCTATAGTACAATTTTTTATCATAATCAGGCGCTTGCCGGCCACGGCGGTGCCATCTACAGCACGGGCTATCTGGCGGTTGAAAACTCCTTCTTTCAGGAAAATGGTGCGGCGCAACGTGGTGGTGCCATTGCCAAGGATAGCAGCACGGATTACCCAACCTCTGCCGGAATGCTTTCCGCCAGCACCTTTGCCGGCAATCAAGCGGCAATGGGGGGCGCGATCTACAATACCGGCACAGCCAACACTTCACTGGTCAGCACCCACAGCCTCTATATGAGCAATCTGCCCGATAGTTGCGCCGGTCCATTACTTACGTCTGCTGGGTTTCGCAATGGATATAACTTGGTTAGTGATGGGAGTTGTCTCACCAGCTTTACGCAAACCAGCGATCTCCATGCCCAGCCGTTGCCTAACACGGCCCAAACATATCGCCATGAGCTACCAAGCGCCCTTGGGACAGTTGAGTTCAGTATGTTACGGCCTGGGAGCGCCAACCCAGCAATCAACGCCATCCCCAGTGGCGATTGTAATTCGACCATCGATCTCTTTGGCATGCCTAGACCCGGCGGCGGTGCCTGTGACGTCGGTGCGATTGAAACTGACGCCCGGATTGGGTTCGCCCAAGAGCAGACAATCGATTTTGCTGCGCTCCCAAATAAAACCTTAGGTGATCTCCCTTTTACGGTTAGTGCCACCGCTTCATCAGGGCTCGCCGTGACCTTGAGCAGTAGCACCCCAACCATCTGTACAGTCAGTGAGACCACTGTGACCCTAATCGATGTTGGCGTTTGCACCTTGGTCGCCAGCCAGCCGGGGAATGAAACCTATAGCCCAGCGCCCGCTGTCACCCAAAGTTTTACCATCGACAATGCCGAGCGGGACGAGCAGATCATCGAAGCTGTGCCTGTCTTTGGCCCCGTCGTGGGTGAGGCCCCCTTTACACTAGAAGTGACCAGCACGGCCGGCTTACCCGTCAGTTTGAGTAGCCTGACCCCGTTGATTTGTACGGTCAATGGCAATACCGTAACGCCCGTCGCGACGGGGGAATGTCTGATTACGGCCAGCCAGCCTGGTGATGCCCTCTATCACCCCGCCACGCCGGTGACCATGACTTTTCAAGTTACCCTCGCGCGCCAATCAACGATCCACCTGCTCTATCTGCCGGTGATTCAGCAGTAAATTGACGAATGAAGATGGTTCAATGGGATCTTATAGATACGACAAATAGAGTTGGCCCCAAGCGGGCTGCGCATCAGGGGATGCGCAGTACACGATTGTGCCATGTTAATCTGCGCTGTCTATTAGGAGGTTGACATCCCGCCCCGTCGTAAACGGACCAGGGAACAACGCCGGGTAAACCCCCTCCCTTAGCCGGGTTTACCCGGCGTTGTTGGGTAGCCCTGCGGCTTTAGCCCAGGGCGATCTCGTCAACCCCCTGCATTCCCGCTGAGCCATAAAGATCGGCCAGCCCAACAACGATTATTCGACTACCCGCCTTTACCACACAAGCGCGAAACGTAATTTCGATCAGACTACTTCAGCTTGCCAACTTAGTCAGGAAACCACTCATGATCCGCCTGCTCCACTGCGTCATCCTCATTTCACTTTTTTGCTGGCCGTTGCCGCCACGCGCAGCGATGGCCCAGGCACCCTGCCAAGATCTGCTGCCACACGGAGTCTACACCGGTACAGCCAACGGCGTGGTCGATTACACCTATCGCCACAGCGCAGAAAGCCCCCCAACACGGGCCGTGAGCAACGACACGGGGCAGATCGCCCTGACCGTTGGCTGTACCGTGACGGCGGGCACCAATTTCTGGACCTGGCATCGCAACATCATTGCACAGAACGGCAATACGATCCTCTGTACGTGGACGGACAATCGCAGCCAAATGAATGGTACCGTGATCGTCGGGGCCAATGGGCAGCCGCAGCTTGACATCCACTGGGGACCAGGTGAGATCGATCTCTTTAATTGCCCAGGTACCCAGCCGGCAGCCTCCGACCCCATGACCTGGCACTTTTCGCTCAGTGGGCCACCCCAGGGGCGTACGCTGACCGGCAACTTCCGCATTATCCTCGGCGATTTTGAGGTATACGAGGAACCGCTCAACCTCATCCGTGAAGGGGAAGAGATCGTCGAGGTCGCGGCTTTTACCAGAAGTTGGACCCTCACCCGGCAACCACAGCCAGCGGTCCAGGGCCTTGGGGCCACCTTACGCCAATATTTCCTCGCCGGCCTCCCCGTGACCAACCGCTACACCGCAGCGCTCGATTGGGACGGGGCCGATCCAGGCAGTGCGCGTTTGATCGTGGGCGGTGATGCTGGGCGAACCATGACCGTCGAGGGCAACAGTGCTGGGATCGACCTGCCGCTGGCGTCGATCCCAGGCACCGGCACCTTCCCACTCAGCGTCGAGGCGGAGCTAGAGGGCCGCGTGGCGCGGCTGGATGGCCTCGGCCCACTCACCTTGGTCCCGGTGCCGAGTTGGGCCAACCTCTTCAACTTGCAACCCGCAGTCCAGGGGGATCATGTGCGCTACAGCGGTGGCTATGCCCTGCCCCAACAGCCCTTGGACGCCCATGTGACCTTGCCCACCGTGATTCCCTATATCGGTGGGACGTGGGGCTTGTTGCCAACGCAACTTCAGCTTGTGCTGGCCGCCAACTCGCTGGGGACGCGTGAGACGGGTGGCCTAACGGTACAAGGTGGTTTTGGCCTGGGCAAACGCAGCTATGGGTTGGCCGCGCGCGGCAACATCTATGGCACGATCACCCCCACTGCGCTCACCTTTGAATCGGATCTGCTGGAATTATCCACACCCCCGATCAGCTTTCGCGAGCATTTGGGACTAGTCTCCGTGATCCCTGGCGCCGGGACCCTGTTCGCCTTGCCTGTGATCGGTGATCTGCTCCAAGCACTGGACGGAACGCTGGGTGTCACCGCCGAGATTCATGGCTCAATGACCGGTCGCGCCCGCCTTGGCGTGAATGGCGAGAATTTACAGATCAGCGAAGGGGGCTATGAGGCCGCGGTGGGCGTACGCGCCACCGGTGGCCTTGACACCCCAGTCGTCTGGGTGACCGTAACGGGTGGCGGCGATGGCTCGCTCAAGATGCAGATCGTACCGACCAGTAAAGTCGACGCCTGCCAGGTGCTGCTTTCCTTTCAGGCCCGCGCCGGGGCGTTGGGGTACAGTGTGGTACAGATCCAAGAAGCGTGGCCACTTTACACTTGTACGGCGGCTGCAGCAAAACAGGCCGCGGTCGCCCCGGTCGCCCCGGCACAGTTGCAACCGCGCACGATCTATGGCGCAGCCGGTTCACGGGCGGCAGAGCAAAGCGTCACCCAAGTGCA
Source organism: Caldilineaceae bacterium (assembly GCA_022842065.1). Next base: position 146,748 of record JALHQH010000013.1, on the reverse strand, counting down.
GCTCACCAACGGCCTGACAGAGACCACCCTGGCCGAGAATGCAAGCAGCCAGGCCCGCCCCCAGTTAGTAGCGGCTGCAGATGGACGCATGGCCCTGGTCTGGAACAGCACAAGCAGCAGCGGCGCGGCCGATGCAGTCAGCCTGCGTCTCTTTGACGGCACAGTTTGGCGCGATGTCATGCTGGTCAGCCAGGCCGACCGGCCGGCCTTTACGCCCAGCGCCGCCTTCACTGCGAATGGTAACCTGCTGGTGGTCTGGGCCGAAGCGCAAGTCGCCCCTGACCCGGCGGGATTGACCACGGCCTTTGCCAATGCACTGGAGATCGCCTGGGCCGAAATCGAGCCCGCCACCGGCGCAGTGCTGCAACGCGGGCTGGCAACCGCCGATGCGATCATGGACTTCGCACCGCGCTTGCGTCGCGCAAGCGATGGGACAGTCTGGTTGGCCTGGCAGCAAAGCCCCAGCGCCAACCTGGTCGGCACGGCAGCTGCGCCCAACCATTTCAAAACGACCAGCTGGACAGGTGCCGACTGGGGTATGGTCGAGACGGCGGGGCAGAACAGCGTCGGCACACTCTTTTGGGATGTTGCGGCCATTGATGGTAATCGGGTCTGGCTGGTCGCTGATGTGGATATGGACGGCAACCTCGCCACTGGTGATGATCGCGAAATCTTCCTCTACCAACGCACCGCGACTGGGTGGGCAACGCCATTGCGCTTGACCAACGACAGCGTGATCGACTCCGGCCCTTTGCTGGCGGTCGATGCCACTGGTCTACCACTGCTGGCTTGGCGGCATGGTGACAGCGTCTTTGGTTTGGCCGGCGACCCAGCCACGACCGCGCCGCAAAGCTGGTTCGCCGCAACGGCCGGGGTTGGAGCCATGCTCGGGGCCGGACGGCTGTTGGTGGACAACGATGGGACACGCGTTTTGCTCTGGCCCGATGGAACAGCCCAGGGGCAAGATATTTGGCAGGCACGCTTTGAGCCGACGACAGCCGCTTGGAGCGAACCCACCCCACTCTTTGGGGACAGTGTGCAGCGGCGCGCCTTATCCGCTGCCGTCCTACCCGATGGGGGGCTTGCCCTCGGCTTGGTGGCGACCCCCGTGCTGAGTGAGACCGTCGCGTTTGCAGGGGGCGGCACGGCAACCGTGCCGACCGTGGGCGATGCCGCCCGGCTGCTGGTAGCGCAAATCCCCGCCGGTTTCACACCGCAGCCGCCACAGGGGGAGGCGAGGGTCTTTCTGCCAATTGTCACGCGCGAGTAAAGAGGCGAGAAAAGGCATAGATAGCTGGGGATCTATACCCAATTTAGAATGAAAAGCGGCGTTTCGGGTAAACCATCTTCCGGGAAGGGGTCACTGCGACTTTCGTTATCCGGAGACTAACTGACCCCTTCCCGGAAGATTTTAAACTCGGCTGCGCAAGTTGATTTGCGTATAGGCGATCAGCATGAAAATCTACGCATGCGATCGGCTAACGAAGCGTCTCCGCTTGCCACTCTGTCACCTTGCGCTGCGTGCTATCAAAATTAGCACCAACCAAGGTAAGTGGTACGCCTCTACCTTGGTACTTTTGGAAGTAGTTATTTGTACGAATCTGTTGCAGCGCGTCGGCGGCATTCTGGTCAAGCTTGAATTCAAAAAGAAAGATCCGATCTGGCGTCTCGACCACGGCGTCAATGCGCCCTTCGTTCGTGCGTACTTCGGCTTCAATGCGCAGACCGATCAGCTTGAAGATCAGGTAGAAGATCGTCTGATAATACTTTTCATGTTTAAGGTGGATGTCATAGGGCACATTGGCAAAAAAGATCGCCAGCGTGGCAAAAAATTGTTCGAGCTTATTTTCTTCCAGGGCGCTGATCAGTTGCCAGAGATGGTTCTCATTGAGCCCGCGGTCGTGCTCACTAAACTCGCCCAATAGATAGGCCAGAAAGGCATCTTCAACTTCTAAATTAGGGTAGCCAAGCGTATAAACACGGCGTTGTGGCTCGTAATCTTTAATCGTGAGGTAACCGGTCTGGAAGAGTAGCGGCACAATCGAGAGCGTCTCAATGTCATAGGCACTAAACGCCATTTCACGCAGGCGCAACTCAGTTAACTGCTCGACATCATACTGCTGGGTTTTGAGCAGCTTCAACAGAAAGGTAGGGGTGCCGGTCTCAAACCAATAATTCGCAAAGCGCTGTTTTACAAAGAGTTGCAAGGTTGAATAGGGATTATAGACAGCAGGATAATCTTCGACAAAGCGAAAGCCATTATACCAGAGCCGAATCTTCTCAAGCAGGGTAGCTTCCGTAATGCCTTCTTGTTGGGCAAAGGCTTGGATGTGGGGGCCAAAGCAAAGGCGTAACTCATCTTCTGTGATCCCTAAGAGCGTGGCAAGGCGGCGATCCATCGTCAGATCATCTAGGTTGTTCATGGCCGAAAAGACGCCCACTTTGGTAAATTTGCTGATGCCAGTGATAAAGACAAAGCGGATGTAGCGATCCATCGCCTTGATCGTGGTGTAAAAACTACGCAGGGTATCGCGGATGCGCAACGCTTCCGGCAGGTTAGCGATGTTATCGAGGATCGGCTTGTCATACTCGTCGATCAGGATCACCACATCCTGCTTGCCGGCCATTTTGCGGATGAGATCTTCCCACTGAATATCGAGCGGCGCATCAACCAGTTCAAGGCCATGTGCTTGGGCAATTAGAAAGAAATTGCGGGCGAGGCGGGTTTCTAAATCTTGGGCCGTTTGCACACGGTGCAAGCTAAAATCGATGTGGATGACCGGATAGGGCTGCCAGCTATAATCACTCGTGTAGATCCACTGTGCTTGAAAAAGCGCTTTATTCCCTTGAAAGATCTCTTCCAGCGTAGAGAGTAAAAGGCTTTTGCCAAAGCGGCGCGGGCGCGCCAGAAAATAGATGCCGCGCGCCGGATGCACCAACTCATAAAGATATTTGGTTTTATCCACATACAAGAAGCCACCTTCGATAATGTGCCGAAATGTATAGGTGCTGGCTTGAACTGGTTGAGGCATAGGATGATTTCCTTGGTCTATGGGCGCTGCCACCTATTATACATCATCTAGTGCATTGCGCCGGTGTCAACCATCCCACTTTGCTGTAAAATCAGCAGCGCTGGTGTTTATATTACAAGCGGTTGCCATTAAGGAACATTTTGGTTCAATGGTATCTTCGGGGGTTGGCATCCCCGCCCCGCCGTAAACGCGCCCAGTGGCACCTGGGCTAGGGACAACGCCGGGTGAACCCGGCTAAGGGAGTCGGGTTCACCCGGCGTTGTTTGGTAGCCCTGCGGCTTTAGCCCAGGGCGGGCTACCGCACAGCAATGTCTACCGGTATTTAATTCAACCACGTTCATCAGGAGTTCGATTATGCATCTTCGTTTGTTTACATCGCTGCGTCACCTCAGCTTCCTCCTCACCCTGCTGGTGGCGTTAACCCTGCCCCAGATCGCGCAGGCGCATGATCTGAGTGTGGGGCGCATTGATGTCACCTTGACCGGCAGCACCACCGGAGCCAATGAAGTTACCTTAACGGCCACCGCCACCCCCGGCATCCCGGTGCCGACCATGATCTTGACCTGGGCTTTGCTCGATGGCGGTGAATTGCTCGACGGGGGGGCAGAGACAAGCTGGGCGCTACCACCGGCTGATGTCGCCGTGAGCCAAGCGCGCCGTGTCCGCCTGCCGGGGCCGGGGATTTATAAAGTGGGGGTGACCGCGCTCTTGCCCCTAGGCGAGTCGGCGCGGTTTATCGACAGTGACCTGCTCTTTCTGATCGTGACGGAAAACGGCGGGGTCACCATCAGCGCAAAAGATCCCAACGCGGTTAGCCCGATGGGATCGATCATGCCAGAGGTTCCGGGTCTCGTGCCGACGGCCCCCGAAATTACCGCCGCGGGCACCCGCGCCGCCAATGGTGATCCCTGCTTCACCGTGCGCGGCGTGATTCAGCGTATTGAACGCACCCCCACACGCAATGGGTATCTACCAGACACCCTCGTGCCGGTCCGTTCGGCCTTGGTTGAGATGCGCGAAGAGGATACCCTCTTTGATGACTCCTATGGCGAAATGTTGACCGATGAACAGGGGCGCTACTCGTTTAGCTTCTGCGACGACGATGGCCTCTTTGACGACGAATTGGAACTCTACGTCCGCCTGCATGCCCAGATCCGCGCCCAAGGCATCGAGATTGTCGAAGTGCAGGAAGATGGTCTGATTCCGCCCGAGGATGTCTACGAATTTGATTCAGTCCCCTTTGATTCCGAAGGGGGCACCTATGACAAAAACTTCCAGCTCACCCTGGAGCAGAGCGGCATTATGAATATGGCCGATGCGGTCTACGATGCCTGGACCTTCTGGAACAACAACGGTGGTGCGGTCGGCGATGACGCCGTCTTTGACGCCTTGGCCGAGATCAACTGGGAAGCGGGTGATGAACTCGACGGCTCCTATTACAACGGCTATGTCTGGGATCATATCAACATCGCCGATGGCCCCGCCGACCCCGACGAGTGGGACGACAGTGTGATCATCCACGAGTGGAATCACCAAGCCGACGACAACTATGGCTGTGATGATACCCCCGGCGGCGAACACTCCTCCAGCCAAAATCTGGGCGATCAGGAGTTGGCCTGGTCCGAAGGCTATGCGAATTATTACCAGAGTGCCGTGCGCAATGCCTTTGGCCGCACCGATGGCAACTGGTATCTCGATGGCAATGCCATGGGCGCGATGGGCGGCTATGATCTGGAGACGCGCGACACCTTCTCCGCGACGCTCAACACCCCCTTCAACGAAGCGTCGATCGCGGCCATGCTCTGGGATCTGGAAGATATGGCCAACGACAACCAGGATCGCACCGGTTTTGGTCCAGCCACGGTCCAACAGGTCTTCACCGACCCCAACTTCTCGGAAAATGGCGACATCTTTGATGATACCTGCACCGCCTTTGTCTATCTCTGGTCCTGGGTTGATACCGGCAAACCGACGACTGGCGATGTCGGTGCGCTGGTGCAGCAAAACATTGGCATTCGCCCTGGTTTCTTGAATGTTGCCGTTGCCGCAGCAGCCGAATGGGTGGCGGCCAGCAGCACAGCGGCGACCAACGATGGGCCGGTTGGCGGCGCGCCGGAGGATTTCCGCTGGTGGAAGAACTTGACCTGGGTGGTGGACAATAGCGCCAGCATGGCAACTTCGGGCAAGCTCGATGCCGTCAAAACGGTGATGAAAGAACAGGTGAACGATCTGGCACCGACGCCGAAGGGCACCGAGTTCAACCTCTACACCTTCAACAACACGAGCAATGGGTTGCAGCAGCCCCTGGGGCAGAAATTCTATGCCGACCTGGTCAACCCCGCGATTGATGGCTTGACGACAACGGGCGCGGCGGACGCGGATTGCGCGGTGGGTGCACTCAACGCCATGACCCTGGCGGCGCAACAGCAAAAAGGGGGGGACCTTTGGCTCTACACCGACCGATCAAGCACCCTTTTCCCTACAATTGAAAGCACTAAACAGTTGCTCAACCGCCAGCAGATCCGTGGTTCGTTTGCCATGCTTGGCGGCTGTGCGGGTGTACTCCCCACCAAAATGAGCGATGTCACCGGTGGCGAGATTAATTATCTGGGCAATGCGGCCAATGGCAGCCAATCGACTGGGATTGTGCCCTATCTGCTCACGTCGCTCGGGTCGGGTGGCCAATTTATCTATGTGCGTGAAGATCAGCTGGGCAGCGCCGCCGATATCCTGCGCGCACAGGTTGCCAACAGCGCCGGGGCCGGCAAGTGGAGCGACTATGTCAGCGACAACTTCACCTATCGCTGGGATCGGTTGGAGGCGGGCGAATATCAGTGGTTCCCGGCAGAGTCGTTGGGCCAGGGCGAAGGTCAGTTGCCCCAAACCGGCTACCTGCTCTACACCATGCCTCAGAGTTTTAACTTTTACGGAGGCGAGCGTGCCGCAGTCGGGGTGAGTCAGGATGGCTTCTTGGAATTTGATCCCTGTACGACGAACACCTGTACCATCATCCAGCTCTTCCGCAACTTTCTCGATGTGCTGAACAACGACATGCAGTGGGACTTTATCCCTGTCCCACCCAGTGTGGCTGCCCAGCAGAGCGTTGACTCCGTCGTCACCGCAGCAGCACCCCAACAACTGGCAGACGGTACACCGGTCATCCCCGCTGCGGCCACGGCTGATCCGAACTGTAGTAAGATTCTAGATGGCAACCCGGCCACCGTCTACTATGGCCCCCAAGTCTGTGTCTTCTCCGCCAATTTTGGTTTTGAGTGGCACATTATCTCAACCCAGGGGATCGATCAGTCCGGCCGCTATCGCGCCTATCAGATCTGGCTCAACACGGAGACGGGCGAGATCCGTTACCAATATGGCAACCTGAATGGCGAAGCTGCCAACGCCGAGATCGGGCTACGCACCCGGCGCATTGGCTTCATCGGTGGCGGGGATACCACGAGTAAATTCCTGGTCAGCAACCGTGATGCGGCCGGCGCAACCAATGGCATGGGCTACAAGTTCACCCCGGCCCCGCCCCAGCCAACCCGCGTTTACACCGTGGCGGTTGATAGTCTGATGGAGGGTGTTGGTTTCCTGCAAACCGGCTATAGTGGCCGCTTCGAGCCGATGATCGTGCGCGACCCCGCGGGCAACGCAGTCAACTGTGCGGATACCGCGAATGTGCTCTGCCTCACGATGAACAACGTCGGCGAGGATCGCATGGTCCAATATGTGCAGGTTAATGTGAATGGGGTAGTCGGCGAGTGGACGGCAACAATCGACGCACAAGAAGGCCAGGAAGGCACCTTTACCTTTAGCGCCCTGGCCGCCAGTTCGGTGCAAGCCAGCACGCTGGGCGAACGCAGTCTAGCCTCGGTGGGGCAAGTGCGGCTTGCGACGCGGTTGGGCAGCGCCGTTGATGGTAATAGCCTCTCGGCCTGGCTGCAGCGACCCAATGGGCAACGCTTTGGCAGCCCCTTCACCCTCTTTGACGATGGCCTGCATGGTGATGGCCGCGCCGGGGATGGCATCTTTGCCCTGCCCGACTTCACGGCACCGGGCAAGGGGGTCGGTTATCTCTGGGTACAGGGGCAGATTGGCGGCGTTGACTTTATGCGCAGCGATCCGATTCCATACAACTTCCAACCGCTCTCGGTCGAGGTAACGAACCCAGAAATCAGTTTTGTCGGTGGGGTCGTAGCCGCAAACGTACAGATCACCAACCACGACAATGTGCAACAGTGTTATAAGGGTTATGCCGACAGCGTGATCGTGCCCCAAGGGTGGAGCTATGCCTGGACGCTGCCGCCTGGTGATGATGGCAGTGAACAACTCTTTGGCTTCTGCCTGGGTGCCGGCGGGACGATCAATCGCGAATTGCTCATCACCCCCAGTCAGGCGTTTCTTGCTGGCCCGTCGCTGGCCAAGGGGGAAGTAACCGTCGCGATTGAAGAGAGCACCCGCGGTGCGATCAGCGCGAATGCCGGGGCGACGATCACCCGCTACCGCGAGGCGACCCAGATCGTGTTGCTCAACCCGCTGGGCGAAGCGACGATCCGCCCGAATGGCGTGGATACCGCTACCCTCTCCCTGATGGCTTATGACGATACAGGGTTACCAGTGGTTGACGGCACACCAGTCAACTTTACCACCGACCTGGGCACGCTGGCGCTGGATGGCAACGACGGGACAGCACTCACCGGCTATACAAAGAATGGGCGCATTACCCTAACCTTCATTGCCCCCAACGCCACCGGTGACGCCACCGTCAGCGCCGAAATGGGTGGCTTGACTGACGCGGCCATTGTCCACATCGCGATGCCAGGCGTCCACACGCTGGAACTAGTCGCCACCCCCACCGACTTAGTGGCGGGCGGCAGCTCTGCCGCCTTAGTCGCCACCGTGCGCGACATCTGGGGCGATCCCGTCCCGAATGTTGCCGTGCGCGTCGGCGTCAGCGATGACAGCGGCACCCAAGGCACGGTCAACAACAGCGAGCTTGTCACCGGTGTCACCGACGGCAACGGTCAACTCACCGCCGCCTTCGCCAAAACGGCCGATGCGACCGGTGCGGTGGTCGTGCGGGCCGAGTACTTTATCGAAACCGACGGGGTGATCAAGGTAATCGCCGACGACCGGGTGACCTTGCAATTGAGCGATCTGGTGGTGAGTGGGCGGGTCTATCTGCCGCTGGTCAGTCGGTAGTGTTTTGCTGGATTTTTCGTCCCAGTGAGACGGTTGACCTTAGGACTAAGAAAATCATGCTATTTCTGGCCTAAGGTCAACCGTCCCGCTGGGACGAACGCGGCTTTTAATCATCAAAATTTCGGTAACACTGTACTAGGCGACGCTCCAGCAGTTGCCTGACAAACAAAGCATACGCTGCCAGCTTCACTTGGCAGCGTATGCTTTGTTTATTGTTTAGTTATTGCACAGCAGCAGATAAGCCTTACAGTCCTGCGCACTGATCTTCTTTGCTAACCGCCGTGTTACCGCTGCCGGTGGGGGCAGGCAAATTCTCTTTGCACTGCATGTTACCGGCAATCGTGTTGCTGCTAAAGCTAGCACCACCAAGGTTTAGATAGGCTTCAAAGTTGCCGCTGACCCGGTTACCAGTGGCCACCAGCGCACCGGCGTTCTCCTCAAACTTGACATTGCCACTGATCCGTACCCCGCTGATGGTGGCGCGGCCCCCCTTGAGCACTTCAATACTGCCGGTGCTGGCACCACTGCCCACCACCAGGGTGGCGGTCTCTTCGGCGACGATGTCACGGGCAATCGTGGTGCCGCTAATGTTGACCAGGCGGGCACCCAACCCCTGGACGCCCCCATTGATCGTGCCGCGAGTCAAGCGGGCGGTGCCACCACTTTCCACAATCAAATCGCCATTGATCGAGCCACGGCGGATGTTCACGGTGGCCATTTCCTTTACTTCCACATTGCCCAAAACGCGGACATCAGTCAGTGTACAGGTGGCACCCAGCGGCACAATCACATTCTGCACGGTCACCCCGGTTTGGGCCCCCATACAGGTAACATCGACTTGGGCCGAAGCAGCGGGGGCAGTCGCCAGCAACAGTTGGGTTGCAGCAGCAAAAGCAATCAGGGCGCGGGTAAGCTTATTCATGTTAGGTTCCTTATCTTGTTGTGAATGATTGACAGTTGATATGCCTATTTGAAGCAAGGCTATATAGGAATGATGGATTGGAAAAGGTGCGCTGAAATGGCTTGTGGTGCACACACTTGCTTTTTCAGTTCCCTTACTCTACAGAACAGGCAGCGGGGCAGAAAATACATCGCGAGAGACGAATTTTGCACTTTTCATATGCAAAGATTATACAAACCATGATGTAGTAATAATGGCAACAACAATGAGAGGGGCTTGTGCGCAGTGTTGGGCGGAAAGTCTAGCGCCTTGCTTGCGGTTGGCGGGTGTGCACCGCGCTGGTGGACCACAGCTTGCAGCTTTTTGAGCTGGCGCCGCACACTTTCGAGCGTAAAGGGCTTGCGCAGGACATCGTCAACCCCAGCCTGGGCGAGATAAGGCTCAAAGCGGCTGGAATAGACTGCGGTGCAGAGCATAATCCCCACCTGGGCATCTTGCTGACGCAAGGCGGTGATCAGTTGTAATGGTTCGGGATGGGAAATGTGGGGGGTGTCAACGATCACGCAGAGGGGGCGCAGTGAATTAAAGGTGGCCAGCGATATCTCATTTAAGCCGGCCATAAAAGACTCACCGCTTTGTCCAAGCAAAGCCAAATGGAGCAGTTGCGCAGTCTGCGGTTCGTTACTAAAAATTAGGACCATGAGCTTACTCCCGTGCGATCACTGGCAGGATACAAAACGCCCCCTGCCAGCTAAGGATAAGCTGACAGAGGGCGTTCTCTGCAATTTAGTTGTTAGGGATTAACTGGTGCCTTACAGGCGAGCACACTGATCTTCCTTGGAGCCTTGGACCACATTGCCACGGCCGGTTGGGGCCGGGACATTTTCTTTGCATTGCAGATTGCCATCGATGCGGTTGTTAGTAATCGACACACCACCACTGTTCTGCATCGCCTGTAAACTGCCGCCAATGGTATTGCTTGCCGCCACAATTGAGCCACGGTTGGCATCGAATTGCAGGTCGCTATTGATGCGCGTTGACTTGATATTCGCGCTCTTACCCTGCTTAATCTGAATGCTGCCCCCCACCACTGAACTGGCGACATTGACAGCTTTGGCATTTTCGGCCTGGATGTTGCCGTTGACGTTGACCCGTGTCGCTTTGAGGGTACCGTTATTCTCTACTTTGATGGTGCCTTGGACCCGGGTACCATTGAGGGTACAGGTGGCATTGCTGGGCACGCGCAGATTGTCCACCGTGATCCCGCCTAACGTGCCCCGGCAGGTCAATTCTTCGGCTAATGCGACCTGCTGCGTCGGCAACATAAACGCGAAAGCCAACACGAGGGCGATCATTGTCATTGCAAAGCGATTCATTGGAAGTCCCTTTCTGAATTAGGCCTTTCCCACCCGTGTGGGAAAGCAATAGTTTGGTGATTGGATGAGATGTTTGACACATCGGCGACGTTCTCGTAGGACAATGAGCGACATCGCCGGCTGCATTCCTTGGCTAGAACCAGGAAGTGCAGAGGCACATCCTTGGCCGGCACTTGCTTTTGTTTTTCCGGCTCTATCTATACAGAACAGGCTGTCAGCTAAAAAATACATGGCAGTCTAACAAAATGACATTTTTTGCCAAAGATCTTTCGTACATTGGTCCTCAACGGTGTAAGCACAGGGAAGGATAGACCGGGCAACCAAAGCGGTAGCGGTTCAAAAAGGTGGAGCAAAGCAACAAGCACGGGCGTAGTTGCGCCGCACGGTCACGTGCCAAGCCAAGTAGAGATTAAGATCAGTTTTGCAGACTCAAAAAGGGTGAGGAAGGGTGAAGATCCGACGGCTAGGTGATCGCCGGGAACGGAACGCTAAGTTAACGTAGGCAGAGCAATCAACCAGCGCGCAAGGGTGACTGGTTCAATCATTTCACCCCAGAGTAGACATTGTAGTAGCCCACGCAACCAATAACCGACCCCATGCTCAGTCAACAGATATTGGGGATCTTTGGGATCAACTTCCAATTTCCGGCGCAACCGCGAGATATGGACATGCACATAATGATGATTGCGCCCCTCTTCCCAGCCCCAGGCATAGTTCAAAATTTGTTGGTAGGTGAGCACACGCCCGGTCTGTTTGGCCAAACACTCTAAAACGCGAAACTCCATATCGGTCAGGCGAACTAATTGGCCGCCGGCATAGACGCGTCGTCCTTTGAGATCGATTGTTAGTTGTTGCGCTGTGCGCGTATAATGCTGGGGCGTACGGTGGGTGGGGACCAGATCAACAGTGGCCGGCATGGCGGCAGTATTGAGAAGCGGTAGCGTAAGCATGGGCTCGCTTACAACCGTGGCGGTCGCAGAGCGTGACAGCTTTTGGGCCACAATTGCTTGTAGGGGTGCCAGTAACGCCTGCAGTTGGAATGGTTTGGCAATATATGCATCGGCGGTTTGTAAGCTGCGCTCAATCACTTGTTTGCTGACCGAGCCACTCATGATCACAATCGATACATCGGCCAACATACGTAGCAGGCGGAGGGTTTCCCAATTGGCGGCGCTGGTGGGGTTGAGATCAAAGAGCACGATCTCCGGTCGCTGTAAATAAAAGTGGCGTAATCCTTCGTCTCCATCTGCTGCGGTATAGACCTCAAACTGATGATGCGCTAACAACAGCCGCAAGAGTGTTTGCAACTCAACATTAGGTTCGATAATCAGAAGCTTAGGTTTGCGCAAGATCTTCTCCTGAATTGGCATGCATAAACTCTAACACCACAGCCAAGGTGACTGTTCCTTGGCCGGTGAACATGCTTGTCTACCCATCTTGATCGGTTTGAATATCTTCTCAATCAGTCGCGGCGGACGCGCCAGCGCTGACCGGTTTTCGAAAACTGGTCAGCACTTTATCCCTAAATATTAACTACTAACCCCTCCCGCGCCCCAAGGCGGTTGCCTTTAGGCGCGCTCCCCTGTTAAGGGAGGGAATCGTTGACGAGGTGACGGTTCCCTCCCTTAACAGGGGGAGGTTAGGAGAGGGTGGCTTGGTCGTTACCCTAAATATTAAGAAGATACCAGTTTGATTCGGCGGCCGATAACAAAGTAAATTTGATGACGCCACCCAAACTTTGCCCATTATAAACATATTTATTGGTGAGTCCAATTTAGTCGCAGTAAATAAACTGAACATTGTTCAACAAGGTAAGCTTACTAACCTTATTTAAGATCACCTGGTTTAGAACTTTTGAGAATCAATTGAGGCGATTTTGAGACCAGCCCCCTATTCTAAAGATAAGACATACGCACAAAATGTCCCACCGGCAACCGTGGTTAAACGTTGTCGTCTTCAAGAGCAACCGTAAACAACCAAAAGGATCGCACCATGTACCAAGTAAAATGGCAGACAATGCTAGGCGCGGGTTTATTAACGCTGGTCATCGCCTTACTGCAACCAACCCTAGCCCACGCACAAACAACTTGCAACGGTACCCTAAACGGCAACTACACCAACGATATTATTGTCAGCGGCGGTGCCTGTACGCTAAACGGGGCCACCACCACCGGCTCGGTTCTGGTCAGCAACGGCGGTACGCTCACAGCAAGAGGGGGAACGCAGATCAGCGGCAGCGTGTTGGCGGATGGTGCTGGCGTGATTACGCTGAACAGTGTGACCGTCCAAGGCGATGTGCTGCTGAACAACTCACAGAATTTAGTTGTGGGTACGGCCGCCACCTTGGGTGCAATCAACCTGACTAACTCCGGTGCGGTCTCAGTACGCGGTACGGCCGGCACATTAACAAGCACGGGTTCCGGTGCGGTTACCCTACGCAGCGCGACGATCACCAGTGGTGGGGTATTGGTGAATCAAGGCAATGACGCAGTAGTCATCTGCGCCGGCACGGTGATTACCGGTGGGCTGAGTTTGATCGAACGCAACGGTAGTCTGTTGGTAGGCACAACCAACAACTGTGGCGCCAGCAGCACCATCAATGGTAGTGTATTTGTGGAAAAAGGAACCGGCGACGTGCGCTTCAACGCAACCGCCATGGACAGTGCTGATCTCAGTGTGGTTGAGCAGGTTGGCAATGTGATCGCCACCAACACCACCTTTAGCGATGTCAAGGTCGAGAAGCTCACCGGCTCGGTAACCTTAACCGCCATCAGCACGGACAGTGACACCTCGATTAACGAGATTACAGGTTCCGTGACGCTGGCCTCTTCGATCTTAGGCAGCGATGTGGGGATTAACATCAGTGGCGCAGTTACCCTCACCGACAACGATTTCAGTGCAGAAAGTATCCACATCTCCGGCGGTAGTGGCGCGGTGACCTTGAGCAATAATCTCAATTTCTCCATCTCAATCACCGAGCGCAATGGGGTGACGATCAGCGGCAACACCTTCGATTCTGCCTCGATCACCAAAAATACGGGTGGTGTTTCGATTACCAACAACTCCGGCGAAACCTTGAGCTGTGTGGATAACAGCCCCGCGCCGACCGGTGCCGGCAACACGATCACCGTGTTGGCCGATGGGCAGTGTGCCGGCTTCTAAGCACACGCATGGCCTACAATAAAGGGTAAATAAAAAGCGGAGGTCTCACCGACCCCCGCTTTTTATTTACCCTTTATTGTGGACGCCGGAAGCCTGAGACTATCGTCATCGGTCCGTCGTCACCCTGCCATGAACGGCCTATTCACAGGCGACCCGTGTTCCGATTGTCGTGCTGCACGAATCCTGGCCGATCCCGCCGTCCAATACCGGCATACCACTGGCGGCCCCTTCTACCAACAACTTGAGGGCATCATTGCCTTGGCCGGCGCTGAGCCGACCATTGACCGTCAGGCGCGCATTACCGCCCTTGATGCTGATCTCGCCACTGTCATCGCTGCCGGAAAGTTCCACATTCAGGTTGGCGGTAACCTGGCTGGGAGTCAACTGCTCCAGCTCGACTTTGACTTTGTCACTGCCAGCAGACAGGTCACCGGTAACATTCAGCGCAACCACTGCCGCAGCCGATTTGATCACCGCCTCCACGGCATCATCGCTGGTACCGGTCATGGTTGCCAGGTTGACCGCCAACTGCGCGCTGGGTTCATCCGCCTCGATCTTAACCACCAGATCATCGTTCCCGGCCAGTGTATTGACGACCAGGCTTACCCCTAAGGCTTGCGCCGCGGAATCGACCAACCATTCAAGTTTATTTTGCCCGGATGAGCCCAGCACCTCGACCCGCACATTCACGGTACCGGCTAGCGCCTTCATATCCAGTTTCATTTCATCGCCGCCGCGCCCCGTGTCAATGGTAATGGCGAGGTCGCTGGTCAATTCGGCTTTGATCTCCACCTTATCGCTAAAGCTGTCCCCGCTTACCACCAAAATCGCATTGACGCCCGTGAAGCGGGTCCCATCGGCCACACCAGGCGCTTTGAGCACTACCACTTCACCAGGAAGAGGGCCAACTTGCAACTGAATTTCATCATTGGCGGTGGTCCCGCGCACGGTCAACAGCCCGGCGTTGAGTTCCGCCGCCGCCAAGAGGCGGCTGGGCATGCTGCTAAGGGCCAGAACGAACAAGATCATCATCAGAAAGGGGTATCTCATCTGTATTTGCTCCTTGGTTGGGTAATTGGTTTGGAAGTTAACTTAAGGTTTTGAGTTCTACTACTACACAGAACAGTCACCCGCAAGAAAAATATATAGAACTGCTGCGGAAGTGCGCGGAGAGCGTTGGCGAAATAACAGATGCTAAACCATCAAAACTTCCATCACACTGTACTAGCTAACCAACGCTTCACGTTTGGTGGCATCAGCTAGTTGCAAAAACGTCTCAAACAGGGTTTGCAGTTGCGTGGTGCGCTCATGCAATATACCCAGTGCATCCTGCTGTGGGAGCGTCAGCGGGCCAAAGATTTCAAGCTGTAACGCTTCTGTGGTTAACAAAACAATACTCAATGCTGTACGCAACTCGTGATTCAGACGCCCGATCTCATCGTCTGTTACAAGCGAGGATGGCGTGTCAAGATGGCGATGTTGGACCAACATGGTGAATGGTGCTTTCTTGCTAAAACGCGGTCAACTGATAAACAGCGGGGCTACTTTGCACAGAACAGCAGATTACAAAAAAAATACATTGGCTTTATGCAATGCGTATTATGCTCGCGCTGGCGGCCCCCTCTGTCCCACTGCCCTAGCGTTCTACCGCTGGCGACCAACTTTCCCCCACGGCCTGCCAATGGGCCGGCGTCATTAAATGGGAGGGCGTCACCCACAGCTGCAGGATCCCACCACGGATCGCACTTTCGACGGAGAGTCCCAAATCAGCCGGTGCGATCAGGCGCCCATCGCGCCCCCACAAGCCCGGTGACATGATGATCCGTTGGGGATTGTACCTTGTTTTCAAGTGGGTCGCGATCTCGGCCAGGTAGCCAGGCGCATAGCCGGCCAGATCCGAATAGGCCCAGATGATAATCCGATCCGCATGGGCTAACATAACAGGGTAGTGATGACCATGCTCCAGCCCATCATTCGCCAGGTTGCCCCAACTGACCTTAACATCCATCACTAATTTTTTGCCGTATGGATGAACCAACGCCGCGGCTTCGGCCAAAAAGCGGCCAATCGCGGCTGACCGCCATCTCCCAATCCTGTGATCATCCTGATCGATGCTGCCGTCCGCCCGCCGTGGCCAATCCGTGTTACCCGTGTCCGCCGCGTAGAGGGCCAGATCCGCGGCCCCATAGCCATAATCATAATAGGCCAACTCGGTGATGGAGATCGAATCCACCGCATAGTTGACGGCAATATACTCGATCATGTCCAGCAGCAATTCGTGGTAGGGGCCATCGAGCAGCGCGGCCGTGCTGACCAGCAGATCGCTCGGTTCACCCCAATAGCTGATTGCCGCGGCACTGGGATTTTCAGCGATAAAGTTGGGCGCATAGACATCGACCACGGCATCGATTTCCTGCACGCCCAAGCCCGCTTGCCGAAAATTACGAATATCCTCAGCCAATAGATCAAGCTCGGTATTGCGTACAACACTCGACCAGTACGCCTCGTGACCGGCCCACTTGAAAAAAGTCCACTCTGGACGGCCTGCCCCCAGTGCCACCAAATTAACCTGATGGGTGGCAACCAGGGCTTGTAAGGCGGGAATTTGGCTGCGGCTTTCTTCATAACTGGCGAAATCAATCCGTACCGCCCGTATCGGTTCAGCCGGCGCTGCTTGGCGAGGGGAATGGGCAACGGGCACATGGTTCAGCGCGCAGGCTACGGTCACTAATACACTGACAGTGAGCAAAAATGTGCGCGCCCCGAAAGGCCAAAATTTTGGCGTTTGACGACTCATACAGGAACGTCCTTCCTGCTGATGACACCACTCCGTGTCAATTTATGCCACATGGGTTGGGTGCCACGGATCTCCAAAATCAACGCCTGTAGCGCCACAAAGTTCATAAAAAACGCATAGGGAATCCAGAGTGGCAAGATATAGAAGTAGCGCAGATCGCGCCAAGCGCGATCAATGATGATAGCGAGCAGGGTCGTCGCCGCCGTTAGCCCAAAGCCAAGCCAGGCGATGGTGGCGAAACCGTCAAGTGCAAAGGGCCGGTAGCCCAGCGCCAGCAACAGCAGCAGCAGCCCCAGCGCCGCCAACTGGAGAATCGGCATGAGCGCCGTACTCAGGACATTGATCGGCAGGTAAAAGGCGATTGGGCCAAAGCGTGGATTGAAAAACATCTCTTTATGCAGCCGAATCGTCTGCCAAAGGCCACGGCCCCAACGGACCCGCTGCTTCCACAGTGCTAGCAGCGTCGTTGGCGACTCGGCATAGACCATGGCCTCCGGTTGGAACTCAACCCGATAGCCGGCACGGTGTACCCGCCAGGTCAATTCGAGATCTTCGCCGATACAGCCGACACGGAAGGGGCCGGTCTGTGCGATGACATCGCGGCGAAAGGCCCCAATGTTGCCGGAAACGATCGGCAAGCAGTTGATCAACGCCAGTGCCCGTCGGACAAAACTGGTGGTTACGTGGGTTTGGAGTGCCAGCAACTGCGTTTGCAGCGAATTGAGATTCACCGGCGCATCGTTGCCACAGACCGCCCCGACTTGTGCAGAACGAAAGCCGGCGAGCATCTGGTTGATCGTCTCCGGCTGAAAGATGCCATCGGCATCGACAAAAAAGTAGACTTCGCCGCCGGCACAGGCAATGCCGGCATTCAGCGCGGCGGCCTTACCGCCATTCGTCTTGTTGATCAGCCGCACCTGTGGCTCGGCGGCAAAGCGCTGCATCACGGCCCAGGTATTGTCCGTTGAGCCATCGTTCACGATCAGGATCTCTACTGGGCGATAGGTGGAGCGCAGAATCGAGCGCACACAATTTTCCAACACAGCCTCTTCGTTATATGCAGGGATGATGATCGAGACGAGCGGCTGCTGGTTGTGGTAGATGCCCGTTTGTCGCCGCCGCAACAAGGAAAGCCCGACCAACGGATAGAGCAACCAGGTGTGCAGCCGCAGAAAAAAGATGGCGACGGTGAGGCCACCAAAAATTAATAAGAGTGAATCAAACATAGTGTCTTTCCTTGGAAACGTGTCGGCGCGGATCGGCCTCGATTGAATTGATCTTGCGCATGGCCGCGGCAAAGACCTGCGGGGCATGGCCGATATTGGCCCCAAAACGGGCGTTGATCTCTAATACGGTGGGCACTCCATCCAGGCGACGCCGGATGTCCATGTCAATCGGCCCTGTCAGCCCAATCGCTGCGGCTGCGGCCACCCCAAGTGCCGCGACATCCGGGGCATCCACCACAATGACGCCCTCGGCATTACCCGTGCGGCCCTCACGCAGCGCCAGCTTCTCCAACACAGTGACTGTGCACTGGGCTGTTGCCTGTGGCTGATCATCACGAAAGAGGTTCACCGAGTATTCGGTACCTGGCATAAATGTTTGCACAATGTAGCTATCATCCAATGGCGGCGTGTCGGCAAACGCGCCCGGTGTATCATAGACCGTAACGTTGCGCCCGCCGCGGCCCTGGCGCGGCTTCGCCACACGCGGCCAACCAATCGGCGTTGCGTCCGCCCCATTTAGTGCCGAAGGCAGCGCAAAGCAGGGTACAGCTACTCCGGCATTTGTCAGCGCGCGGGCCGTCAAGAGTTTGTCATGGGCGATTTCGACCGGCTGCCGTTGGCCGATGAGCAGCGGACAACCGATGTGTGGGTGCGCCGCAGCCAGCGTGGGTAATTCATCTTGGACGGTGGGGATGATATAGTCAACATGCTGGGCAATTGCCCGCAGCCAGGCAACATAGTCGGGCGCGTTGGCCGGCGGTGACTGGTGAAATTCAGATAGCTCGGCCAGATCAACAGCACGCATATCCGTGCCGATCACCGCATGGCCGGCTTCCCACAAGAGCTGACTGACATTGCGGCCGGCCGGACCGCCAATCCCTGTTACCAATATTCTCATAATGTCCCCCCTTCCATCACCAGCAGACGGCCGATCTCAAAGCCTTCCGCATAGGTTGTTTTAGCTTGACCGCCACGAAAGCGGGCTTGGGCGCGGACATGAGCTTCGTCCACATAGGCTTTTGCCTGCTGATCGCGATGTTCACGAATGCTTTCAATTTTGATGTCAACATAATCGCCGATTTCCACATAGATCCCCGGCTTGAAGTCCGGCGTGACCGAGGGACTTTCGTAGCACAGAATTGTCTTTACCCGCCGCCCGGCACGCATGGTTGCTTCGTGAATCACTTGATGATCCTGGTGTTGATCGTGGCTGGAGTGGGTCAACACAATATCCGGCTGAAAGCCATTGATTTCGTGCTCGATGGCTGTCCGCACCGCCGTGCCCATTTCGGCCAGCCGCGTATCCGGATAGTCCAGCAATGTCACCTGCTGCATACCGAGAAATGCCGCCCCATCGCGGGCTTCTTGCACCCGTTTCGCCGCGTTGCCCCCTTGTTCGCCGTGCGTCAACACCAGGCCACGCACAATGTGCCCTTCATCAAGCAGACGGGCCAACGTCCCGCCACAGGCAATTTCAACATCATCGGGATGGGCCCCAATCGCCAAGATACGGCGGGGTGTGCGCTGATTGGGTGTCAATAGTTTCTGGTGCAGCAGCAGGGCGAGTAAACCGGTTTGGGCGATGAAGCTCAGGTAGAAAAAGAAGGTACGCAGCCCCAACAGATAGCGCAGGCCAGCATGGGTTGCCGGCCATAAGAGGGCAAAGAGTTGCAGTAGATTGACCAGACCGGCCAACGTTGCAACCACGAGAACAAACTGCGCAACGACCCGCGCCCGCCGCGTTGTGCGGCGTAAGCGATCCCGGTTGGCGAGGAGACATCCAGCCAAAATGCTGAATGTCAATAGAATAAACATGTGTTCAAAAATAACAGACCACTGCTCCATTTTGGTGACTCCCCTTGGAATAGAGTGTTGATTAGGGTAATTGACATAGATTTTAGGCACACGAAAGTGCGCAAGAGCACTATTGATCAAGCGAGCCAGCTATTTACGCAGAAAGTGTCGGATCAGCACGGCGAGCTTGTGGTGCAGATTGGCAGCAGGGGGATGACCGCCGCCGTTGGGTTGAGAGGTATGCCTGCTTATACAGAACAGCCAAGCCGGCCCAAAATACGTGGATTGCAGAAAATTCAGGCAAACATTTAGTTAAATTTTGTTCACATTCCAGGCCGGCGCGCCCAGGCATTAGGTATAACAGCATGTGCTAACAAAATAAGCGAGTGGCAGCAGATTTAGTACCTGCTGCCACTCGCTTATTTACCCCCAGCATATGCTAGGAACGTCGATATGGCCGCCGGCGCATCCGGGCGATAAACTGCCAAAAAGAATTATATCCCCACCAGCTGGGTCCGCCGGGATGTGCCTTGGTGCAGCGCGCCCAGTTGCTGCCCGATCAACAACATCCGTGCCGTCTGTTCGGCCGCACGCGTCAGCAGTTCATGGGCTTGAGCGATCGCTTCGGTGAGTGAACAGGGCGCCGAGAGAATGCTGGCAAAGGAATCAATGCCATGTTGGTAGTTGATCTCTGCCCCTTGGCCAATGGTACCGGCCAAGGCGATGACCGGCAGACCAAAGAGCTTGGCGCGTGTGGCCACTTCAACAGGAATCTTGCCGCGTGGAGTCTGGAAATCGATGCCCCCTTCGGCCGTCACCACCAGATCGGTCTGCCCCAGCAAGGTGTCAAGTTCAAGATAGTTCATCACAATGTCATAGCGCGGATGCAGTTTAGCACCCAGCAACGCCATCAGCCCGGCACCCAACCCGCCCGACGCGCCGGTGCCGGGCGCACTCCGCACATCAACGCCAAGCTCAGCGTCAATTACCCCGGCAAATTGGGCAAGCGCACTTTCCAGCAGCTGCACTTGCTGGGGGGTCGCGCCTTTTTGGGGACCAAAGACCCGCGCCACACCTTTCGGACCACAGAGCACATTATGCCAGTTGACGGCGACATCGATCTGCACATGGTCAAGCCGTGGATCGCGACCACTGCGGTCGATGTGGCACAGTTGGGTCAGTTCACCGCCCCCACGCCCTAATTCAAAACCATCTCCATCTTGTAAACGGATGCCCAGCGCTTGTGCGGCACCGGCACCACCATCATTTGTACCCGAATCGCCACAGCCGATCAGAATCCGCTCGGCACCGGCATCTAAAGCGTGTTTGATCAATTCGCCCACGCCGTAAGTTGTTGTCACCAACGGGTTGCGCATATCACGTGGCACCAGCCGCAGCCCTGCCGCTGCCGCCATCTCCAGCACTGCGGTGCGTGGCCCCGCCCCGCCTAATAAGCCAAAGTGGGAGGCCACCGGTTGCCCCACCGGACCAGTGACCACGACCTCATGGATGCTACCACCGGTCGCCGCAGCCAACGCCTTGGTAAAGCCTTCGCCGCCATCCACCAGGGGGGCCTTGACAAAGTGTGCGGTGGGCAATACCTGTTTCATGCCTTCGTTGATGCAATCAGCCACTTCGTCCGCGCCTAAACTCTCTTTGAAACCAGAGGGGGCGATCAAAATGCGTAGTGTCATGATTATTTCTCCTCGTATGGGAACAACCCTTAATCAGGGTTTACTGCACGCTTTATAAACTGTTACCCGACTACTGCTGACCCTTCCCGGAGGATGGGTTGACCAAAATGCCACTTTTCATGCTGACTTGAGTGTAGTACAACAACGTTGTCGTACTAGTCACTATCATCATCACTATCACTATCATCGTCACTATCACTATCATCATTACTATCGTCGTCAACGTTATCATCCTGCTCGTTATTTGGTGCTAGGGCGGGTGCTTCTACCACTGGGGTGACTTCCACCGGCGCTTCTACCACCGGGGCGACTTCCACTGGCGCGTCTACCACTGGGGCGACTTCCACCGGTGCCTCTACCACTGGGGCGACTTCCACCGGCGCTTCTACCACTGGGGCGACTTCCACCGGCGCTTCTACCACCGGGGCGACTTCCACCGGGGCGACTTCTACCACTGGGGCGACTTCCACCGGCGCTTCTACCACCGGGGCGACTTCCACCGGGGCGACTTCTACCACTGGGGCGACTTCCACCGGCGCGTCTACCCCAACAACCGGCGCAGGCGGTACTTCCACTGGGATCTCTACTGGGGCAACCACAGCGAGGTGTGCCATCGTGCCATCACCGGCGGACAGGAGCGGTTCTTGATCAGCAAGAGCGGTCTCAGTTGCCGCTTCACCAGCCCCGTACACGCGGCTTGGAGGGACGCTGCTTGGGGGGACGCTGCTTGGCAATATGGCTGGTGCTTTAGTCGGCATGGCATCATCGGCCTGTTGTTGCGTTACGGCGACAGGGGACAGTGTGCCATTGGGCCGCAAATCAAGACCCAAGGCGGGCCAGACAAAGAGCGCAAAGCTGACCAGCAAGACCAGATGGAGCGGCAACAAAACGCCGCTCAGGCGCAACAGATCAGTTGGCGAATAGGAATCGACCTCCAGATTGGCAAACATCGCCACCGGTTTGGCGCTGACCGGTAGCGTCAGGCAGAAACCAGCCGCCGCAGTCGAGAGAAAGGCGAGCAATACCGGATTGTAGCCAAGCGCAACCCCCAGCAAGACCACTAAAGGCACCAATACCGAGGAACGGGCGGTACGTGAGGTAATCAGCAGATGCGAGAGCAGGGAAATGCCAGCAACCAGGCCAACGACCAGTAGCGTCGAAGTTGAGGGGCCATCATTCAGTGTTTGAAAGGCGCTCTGAATCAACCATTGGGCGGCACCGCTTTCAATCAGCGCTTCGCCTAGTTTGAGCGTGGCAGCCATAAAGAGCAGCATATTCCACTCAACTGCCTTAAGCGCATCCTTAAACCGCACTAATTCGACATGGGGCAGGGTAACGGCCAGTGCGCCCAGCAGTGCCACCAACGTATTATTCAGGCCGTGCAGCCCTTCGGTGGCCCACAACAAGACCAACAGCAGCACCGTGATCAACATATACCACTCTTTGGCGGTGAGGGGAGTGCGGCGCGGTAACGGTGTTTTGTCGGCACTGCCCCCAGCCGCCGGCCCCCACTGCATCCGTAGTGATTGCGTTCGCTCCTGGCGGGTAAGAAAAAGATGCAGGATAACCCACGTAGAGAGCAAACAACTGACCAGCGCAAAAGGCAGGCCCAACAGCGCCCAACGCCCAAAGGTCAGCGTTTCCGTACTCAGCCGAGCGACAATGTCCGCGGTGACCAAATGGGCACCCGCCCCGATCAGCGAGGCCACGGCCGAGAGCAGAATCGTGGTGGGAAAGAGCAAGGCCAATGCCCGGCTGATGCGCGGCTGGTTGATGGCTTTGCTCAATACCAGAAAGACCGGCACCATCAACGCTGCCCGGCCTGATGTGGCCGGAATCACAAAGGCGGTTGCCAAGATGACCAGCGTCAAGCCATAACATAATTGGTTGACCGTCTGGGTGCGGGCGGCAACGGCCAGTGTCAGTCGGGTAGACAAACCAGAGGCCGTGACACCGGCAGCAATGATGAAGGACGAAAGTAAAAGCCAGATCATCGGATCACCCAGGGTAGCAAAAAAGGCAGTCGGTTCGTCGATCCCGGCGAGGGTAAAGACCAAGGCCGCCACCACGGCGATGTAGGTATCGTTGATATCGGTGAAAATCCAGCCAAGCACAGCCAAGCCAAAGGTAAGCAAAGTCAAGCGCGCATAGACCGATAATGCGTCCGGCCCGTGCCAAAGCCCAACACATAAGCCAACCGCTAACCCCCAGCCAATGACGGTTGGCCACGAAGGCAAGCCGAGCTTGATCGTCGCGACTTTGTTTGCCGATGTGATTGTGAGTACGGTTGCCATAATCAATTTCTCCAACTAGCGCTATGCGTTAATCATTAACAAAAGATTAATATGACGTTTTTAGCTTGTTAACCAACAGAACAACAAGCCCTAGAAAAAATACATGGCTCTTCAGGAATGCAGGGGGTTGAGATGGATCCTTCCTGGAAGAGACAGAAATTTGTCTGTCTGCGCAGCATGGTTGCGCCTCTTCCAGGAAGGGGAACCCCATCAGATCCAGTAGAACCAAATACACTGCATACTTATCCCAATTCATCCAGTTATAAATTATCGCTATTGCAGGTTTCGCCTGTTTTTGTTAGGAAACTGTAATCAAATATTACTGTTCTTTGTGCAAGAATTTTGCCGTCGGTAAGTGTTTCCGATAAAAGGCACGATTGCGCGAAGAAAGGAATCGCTTATGTATTATCACGCATGGAGCAGACGCAGCATTTACACAGCTGCAGCAGGAAATAAGCAACTGTTATGGCTCCTGATCTTAGTTATGGCGCTCTTACCTTTACCAGTCGCCGCTGCCCCCCTACGCCATGCCCCGCCGGCCCTCTTCGCCCTCGCCGAAACTGCCCCCACGCAAAGAGTACAGATCATTGTCCAAAAAGCCAGCAACCTTACCCACCCAGAGGCCGCCATCAGCCGGGTTGGTGGCACCGTTGTGCGCGATCTCGCCTTCATTAATGCCTTTGTCGCCACAGTGCCCGCCGCCGCGCTCCCGACATTAGCCGCGCGGGCTGACATTCGATGGATTTCATTAGACGCGCCGGTGGCGAGTACAGGCGCGGCAACCTTCCAATCCACGCCACACCCCGGCCTGTTGAATACCTACATTGGGGCGATTAAAGCCGATAAAGCCTGGCAAAAGGGGCTAAAAGGCCAAGGGATTACCGTGGCTGTGGTTGACAGCGGCATCACCGATTATGATGATTTTAAAGATGTCGGCGGCAACCTGCGCATCCTGAATTGGGTGCAATATAGCAATTCGCAAGCCTACCACCCCGATGATTACTACGGCCACGGCTCCCATGTTGCCGGTGTGATCGGTGGTAATGGCGCGCTCTCCGGTGGAGCGTATGTGGGGGTAGCCCCCGCGGTCAACCTGCTCAATGTCAAGATCACCGATGATTATGGAGCGGGGCAGATTTCGGATGTCGTCGCGGGGCTGCAATGGATCTATAACAACCGCGCCCAATACAATATCCGCGTGGTCAATCTCTCGCTCAACAGCAGTGTGGCCGAACCCTATCACGTCAGCCCCCTGAATGCGGCAGTAGAGATCCTCTGGTTCAGCGGGATTGTCGTGGTGGTCTCGGCTGGGAACAATGGCACAGCCAATGGCGGGGTGCTCTATCCGCCGGCAAATGATCCCTTTGTCATCACGGTTGGTGCCACCAAGGATCAGGGTACGACACAGTTAAATGATGATGTGATCGCCCCCTTTTCCGCCTATGGCATCACGCCGGCAGGCTTTGCCAAGCCAGATCTAGTCGCACCAGGCCATAACATTGTCAGCCTGTTGGGCAAACCGGATGCCGTGTTAGCCCAACAACATCCCGGCAATCGCCAAGCAGACCCCGTGCAAAGCAACTACTTCTACTTCCGCATGTCCGGCACCTCGGCAGCCGCGCCGATGGTCGCCGGGGCCGCCGCCCTCTTACTTCAAGCGGAGCCGGGGCTGACGCCCGACCAGGTCAAACATCGACTCATGGCCACGGCCAACAAGCAGTGGCAGGGGTATAATGCAACCAAAGCCGGTGCGGGCCTGCTGGACATCCACGCCGCGCTCAATGGCAAGACAACCGCCGCGGCCAATACCGGCATCCCGGCCAGCCAACTATTATGGAGCGGTCCCACGCCCGTGACGTGGAACAGCGTCAGTTGGAATTCGGTCAGTTGGAACAGCGTCAGTTGGAATTCGGTCAGTTGGAACAGCGTCAGTTGGAATTCGGTCAGTTGGAATAGCGATTACTGGGAACCCTAAACAAATTTAGTCAGTCGCGCGCGAAAAAGCTCCCAGGACCTACTGGGAGCTTTTTCGCGTAATCAGTTCACAATTGTGCCAGCATCACTTGTACAGTGGAGAGCTACTGATCAGTAGACTGTAATGGCTACGCTACTGTTTTTGTAACGACTAACCCCTCCCTAACCCTCCCCGAGTACAGAGAGGGAATGCGCCGCTCCGCCCCAGTACTCGGGGGAGGTTGGGAGG
The DNA here is from genome assembly GCA_022842065.1 of Caldilineaceae bacterium. Next base: position 121,067 of record JALHQH010000013.1, on the reverse strand, counting down.
GGGTGGCTTGGTAGGTACCCGTTTTTTGGGAATAGGGAAGAATCACGCCTTACGCCTAGCCTTCATTGATCAACCAATTTGTATTGAGAATTTGTTGGAAAATCAGTCTCAATACGCTATGATAACTTTTATCTATATAATTCTGGTATCACCTACGGCTAGCTGTAAAGGCGCTGCAAATCTGATGATTTTTGTAAGGATTTAGGCATGGGCTTTTACCCTGCGCATACCGCGAGCGGCGGCACGCAGTTCGACCGTTCCTAATTTCACTTCTAATGGGTATTTCATGGCGAAAGCGAATTTTCTCGAAAGTCAAGACACCGACCTCATCCTGGCGTGCCGGCAGGGTGAGCAGGAAGCGTGGGCAACGCTAGTGGCCCGCTACCAAAAGCTGATTTACACCATTCCACGCCGCGCCGGGCTGGATGAAGATCAATGTGCTGATATTTTTCAACAGACCTTTCAAACCCTCTTTGAACATTTAGATCGGCTGGCCGAACCCGAACGGGTACGCGCGTGGTTGGTAACCACCGCCCGGCGCGCCACCGATCGCACCAAAGAACGCGCGGCCCGCTGGCAACCCCTGCCCGAAGTGAACGACCAAAACAACGATAGTACTACAGAACGCGAACTGCTCGATCCAACGCCGCTCCCTGATCAGCTGCTGATCGAATTGGAAAATCAGCACATTGTACGGACAACGCTGCTGACCCTCGATGATCGCTGCCGCCGCCTGCTTACCATGCTCTTTTATGGGGAGGAACGCCGCCCCTATGGCGAGATCGCCGCTGAACTCGCCATTCCGGAAGGCAGTATCGGCCCAACCCGCAACCGTTGTTTACAGAAGTTACGCAACTTGCTACAAGAAGTTGGATTTTGATGTATTTTTCGTCCAATTCGTTGTTCTGTGTAGGCAGAGCGTATAAATTCCGTCTGTGATTGAACCTGCTTTTTGCCGATATTCATCGAAGGATTGGGAGTCGTCCAGTGAACTTTCATTTCAGCCATATTCCGTTCCATCGCCTTGTTGACCAAGCGGAACAACTGCTTGCGCCTGCGGAAGAGGCCCAATTGCAGCAGCACTTGGCGACCTGTAGCCGTTGCCGTGAAGAGTTGTCCGAGATTGTGCGTGTGATTAATCTGATGCGTCTTGATGAAGCCGTTGATCCCCCACCCGCGGTGACGGCGCGCGCCCTACGCATCTTCCAGCCACGGATTGCCGAGCCAGCACAGTCGCTGCGGCAACGCATTGTGGCAGCGTTACAATTTGACAGCTTGCACTTATCGCCGGCGATGGGGCTACGCGCCGGCACAGCCGCGCCGCGCCAGTTGCTCTTTACGGCTGGGGACTATGATGTTGATCTACGCGTAACGCCGGCCGCAGCGGCTTCGACTTGGGCACTCTCCGGCCAAGTTTTAGGGGGTGAACAGGTTGGTGGCCATGTGGAATTGCAAAGCCGCGCCGCACACACCACAGCACCACTTTCCTCTCTCAATGAGTTTGTGCTGCCGGCGGTGCCGGCCGGCCATTATACATTGGTGGTACATCTGCCGGACAGAGAAATTGCCATTGAATCAGTCGAGTTGGATGCATAGCTAATGGAACAACAAGCATTCATCGCACAGCTATTGGCCGCAACGGAAGAAGAGTGGCAGACGCTTTTACAAGCGCATGCGCCACTCGTTGATCATCCATTGGCATGGGCGCTCAAGGCGGCGTATGATGCAGCGGCGGAGCGTGACTCCCTTTCTGCTGCACACTATGCCCGGCTAGTCACCGCGGTCGCAAGTCGACTCAATGACCCGGAAGTCGATGCCTTGGGAACGTGGCTCAGCGGTTTGGTTGCAATGGATCAGGGGCAATTTGCCGAGGCACATGCACAACTGAGCCTTGCGCGCGAGCAATTTGTCGCCTGCAATCAACCGCTTCAGGCGGCGGCCACCCAAATCAGCAATTTCCGGGTGCTGGCCATGTTGGGCCGCGACGAAGAAGCGATCCAATGGGGAGCATGGGCGCGCAGCCAGTTTGAAGTGGCCGGTGATGAGTTGGGTATCGGCAAAATTCTACTTAATCTGGGTATTTTACATTTTTTTCGCGACCGCTATGGCGATGCCGAAACGCTTTTTCGGCAGGCCCATATTCACTTCACCGCGATCGATGATCCAAATCAGCTACTGTCCGTTGAAAATAATCTGGCCACTGCCCTGACGGCACAATACAAATTTGATGAGGTTCATGCCCTCTACCAACAGGCATTGATACGCGCCGAAAGTGGGCAGTACGAAGAAGCAATTGCAGGCTTGGAATGCAATTTGGGCTGCCTTGCGCTGTTTCAAGGTCATTTCGCGCAGGCTCTCGATTATTTAGATCGTTCACGCCGCCGCTACGTGATGCTCAACCTGCCGCATGAATCTGTCACGACTGAACAAGAAATTGCCGATGCCTATCTAGAACTCAACTTAGTCCCAGAAGCGATGGCGATCTATGCACAGGTAATCCCGCGCCTTGCGGCATTGGGGATGCGTGCGGAACAGGCGCGGGCGTTGGTCTATCATGGCCGCGCGTTGCTGCTCCAGGCGCAGTTTACAGTCGCACGCCAACGGTTGACCGAAGCAAGCATCCTCTACCAAGCGTTGGACAACCCTGTGGGGGAAGCCACGATCCAACTCTATCTGGCGGAGGCCGCTTTTCTGGAAAGAGATTTTTCTGCCGTTGAGGCCTTGGCCAGCGCCGCAGAGACAGCCTTGACCGCCGTCAATGCTTGGGGGCGACTATTGCAGGTGCGGTGGTTGCGCGGGGAAGCAGCCTATCACCAAGGAGAGTACACAACCGCGCACCGGCTGTTGGAAGAGACTTTGCAAGCGGCGCGCACCCGTCTAACGCCACAGATTGCCCACCGCTGTTTGACTACATTGGGCCGACTGGCAGGCAGTAATGGGGATGCCGCCAACGCGGAACGCTATTTTAAAGAGGCAGTTACGCTAATTGAGCAGATGCGTGCCCCTCTCCCGGCAGAAGCTTTTCGGATTGCCTTTCTCAGCGACAAACTAACCCCCTATCGCGAGTTGGTCCGTCTTTGTTTGGCCGATGGGACGCCTACCCGCATCGCCGAAGCCCTCGGCTATGTCGAGCAGGCGCGGGCGCGCGCGTTGCTTGATCTGTTGGGCGATCTGCCCGCGGCGCCGGCAACCCCTGCTGACCCCTTTCAGGCTGAAATCACGGCGCGAATTGAGACGCTGCGTGAAGAGCTGAATTGGTTCTATAGCCAGATCAACCGACCGGATAGTCCAAGTGCGCTGCGTGGCTCTGCGGCTTTGGCAGCGCTGCAGGAACAGGTGCAAATGCGTGAGGCGGCCATGGTCGATCTCCTGTTGCAACGTGGGCAGCAACCGCACAGCGGGAGCACAACAGAGCCGACCTTTGAGCTCACACAGTTGCGTGCACACTTGGGCAGCGAAAGCATCTTGGTCGAATACTTTACGGTGGATGAGGCGTTGTTAGCCTTTGTGGTGACCGATCAGCTATTAACCGTCATTGATTTGCACTGTCGCGAAGAGGATGTGCAAGCCACGTTACAGCAATTTCACTTTCAATTGGGCGCGCTCCGCTATGACCGCGCACGCATGGATCGGCATCAGGCCGCGTTAACCGCACGCGCCAACCACCATTTGGCACACCTCTATGATCTCTTATTACAGCCGATTGCTCCCTACTGGGGCACACGGCGGCTGGTGGTTGCCCCCCTCCGCTCACTCCACTATGTGCCTTTTCATGCACTCTATGATGGTGCGCGCTATGTGATGGCGACGCGCGAAATTTGCTATACGCCCAGCGCGGCGGTGCTGCACCACTGTCTACAGCGACCCACAGCACCGCTGCAACGAGCGCTGCTCTTTGGCGTGCCCGATAGCGCCGCCCCGCGCATCCAGGATGAGATCACCAATCTGAAGCAGCTCTTCCCAGCGGCACAAGTGCTGTTGCATGGTGAAGCCACGCGGGCAGCGCTGACCGCGCATGCGCCGACTACGGATCTGCTACATCTGGCCTGCCATGGCCGTTTTCGCAACGACAATCCCCTCTTTTCGGCATTGCAACTGAGCGATGGTTGGTTAACGGTCCATGATGCTGCGCAGCTGAACTTGCGCTGTAATCTTGTCACGCTCAGCGCGTGCGAAACCGGCCTCAATGCCGCAGCACCAGGGGACGAAATTCTGGGGCTGACGCGCGGTTTTTTGCTGGCCGGTGCCCCCGCATTGCTGATGAGTCTGTGGACGGTGGATGATAGTGCGACCGCAACCTTCATGCAGATCTTTTACACACAGCTACAGACGGGCGTCGGCACGGCCGCCGCCCTGCGCCACGCCCAACTGCAACTACTGGCGACACATCCCCACCCCTTTTTCTGGGCACCATTTATCCTCGTTGGCCGGTGGACCTAATTGACGTGACTGTTACTGACCGCTGCAGCCTGTTGAACGAAGTCAGTTCCAGCCAGTGACAGTCACCTTGGCCGCATCTAAAGTGAGAACCGATAGAAACCAGTAATTTTTGATAATCCACGAAGTTACACGAAGCGGGTGCCTGGGGGCGCGAAGCCAGGGAAAACTCTTCGTGTGACTTCGTGGATCAAACTATCGGTTTCAAACTGACATCACTTTAGGAATGTACACTACACGGACATTCGCTAACGGTACCCATCAGGGTACATGTATTTTTCGCGCGTGATCCTGTTCTGTACCAATATCAATCCATAACTTTTCAGGCTGTCTGCCTGCAAAGGGCGGTTGGGTAGCGGTACATTGCGCAGCAGCACATAAAGTCACCGATTTACACCTAAAAAGTGTTACTTCGTGGTGCCTTTGAGGATAGAAACAGGTGTCGAAAGATGATTTTGGTGATTGATGACAGTGCGATTATCCACGAGTTGCTAGAGCTGATACTGACCACGGCGGGCTACACTGTACTAGCGGCTTGGGATGGCGACGATGGCCTTGCGCGTTTTCAAGCGCAACGCCTGCAAGTCCGACTGATCATCCTTGATCTACAAATGCCAAAAGTCGATGGCCTGACAACGCTAAAGCAGCTACGTCTCATCGATCCTACGGTGCCGATCATTCTCTTCACGGCCGCAGACTATGCGGATGTCTACCGCCATTTACCGCGATCGTCAAGCATCATTATGCTGGAAAAATCGTGTGGTCGTAGTGTGTTGCTCGCTACCATCCAGGAACTGATTTGCAATGAAGGTGTTATTTGATCTGTGATAAGTTTGTGTTTAAATTAGCGCTCTTTAGAGGTAGATGTGTTTGATCCGCAGCGCTTTCAATTCGATCAAACAGTAGACTTTATCCCGGCTTAGCTTGACCAATGGACATCTGCTCTAGGGGATTGTCAAATCCCCCATGCACTTCGGGATTTGGCAATCCCGAAGGAGCAAATCGAAATAAACATTAGTACAAGCGCTGCGTAAGCGATGCAAGCAGCACCAGTACATACCGGTGTAAATCTGATGACGGCCAATATGACCTTAAAAAAATTTCAGTGCATGTATTTTTCGCGCGCGATCCTGTTCTGTATCAATATACAGCCTGGACAATCGCCCCCGCCCGACCCCGGTGTACCCGCTAGGCCCCTACGTACGCAGTAGGGGTGGGGTAGTCGTTGTCGGCAAACGAACTTATTACAAGGAGAACAAACCATGAACTGCACACATTGGCGCGGCGCGCTACACCTCTTATTGCTCGTTACCATGCTCGGTCTTGCCGGTGGGGTGGGGCCGCTACTAGCCGCCGGGGAGGACAACTACTTGCCCGGCGAAGTGGTCGTCAAGTTATTCCAAGCCACTGATCTGGCAGGGGTAGCGGCGGACTATCAACTGGCCCCCCTGCCGCTTGATCAATTCGGCAGCCGCCCGATCTATCGTCTGCGCATCTTGGATGGGATCGACCCCCAAGCAAAGGCAGATGCACTAAGCGGTGATGGCCGCGTCCAATACGCCGAACCGAACTTTCTGGAAGAGACCCCAGAGGGTCGCCAAAAAATGCGTTGGGCCCGCGGTGGCAGCAGCGGCGAATACGCAGAACAGTGGGCGGGGCCAAAGATTGGGCTGCCGGCAGCACACACGATCACGCGCGGCGCCGGTGTGACGGTGGCGGTGCTCGATACAGGGATTGATCTGACCCATCCGGCTTTTGCTGGGCGCTTGGTAGGGGGATACGATTTTGTGGCGATGGATGGTGATCCCAGCGAAGAGGGCAACGCTGAGCAGAATCTTAGCTATGGTCATGGTACCCATGTGGCCGGCTTGGTGGCACTTGCTGCACCCGAGGCGAAGATCATGCCGATTCGGGTACTGGATGCTGAAGGGCAAGGCAATATCTGGGTGCTGGCCGAAGCGTTGGCCTATGCCGTTGATCCCGATGGCAATCCCAGCACAGCCGATGGGGCGCAGGTCATCAACCTCAGCCTGAGCACGCGGCGGCCCACGGCACTGTTGAACGAAGTGATCAACGCCATCACTTGTAGCGATGACGACGATGACGACGATGATGATGGTGACGACAATTGTCTTGTCCCCAATGGTCGGGGTGCGGTGGTGTTGGCCGCCGCCGGGAACAGCGCGTCTACAGAGTTGGAATACCCTGCTGCGGAGAATATCGCCGGGCTGTTGGCAGTGGCGGCAACGACGCCGGCCGACACGTTGACCGCATTCTCAACTTCGGGCAATTGGGTCCATATCGCAGCGCCCGGTGAACAGATTATCAGCTCCGTTCCCGGTGGTTATGGTATATGGAGTGGCACGTCGATGGCGACACCGTTGGCCGCGGGGCAAGCTGCGCTGCTACGCGCTGTCCACCCCGATTGGGATGCGGCGGCGGTGACGCAGCAGATTGTGGCAACGGCAGTCGAGATTGGCGACCCCACAACGCGCCGGATTGATGTAGCTGCGACCCTTGACGTCGCCGATCCCGGCGTCCTGACGGTTACCGGAACACCCGCCAACGATGACATCCTGCTCCAAGTTGGCCCGACAGTGGGCGAAGTGACCATTCTCAAAGCGCCCGGCATAGCCGATGGCACGCAGTTCACCGACATTTACCGGATTGCCGTGGTAAGCAGTGATAATGTAACCGACAAAGTAGCAATCAAGGCGGCGTTGCACCATGATTTTGCGATCGATATTGACGCCGGCGGTGGTGATGAAGTTAGCCTGGAGACGACGGTGCTGGCCACGCACGTTAATCTTCAGGTAGCGTTGGTCAGCCCATCGGGGAACAACAAGCTGGCATGGATCGTCGATTCGGCGGCTCACGAGTTAGCGCTGGGGTTGACGGTTGAGAGCGGCACCGGCAAGGATGAAGTGATTTGGCAGGTTACTGCGGATGAACCGAGCGCCAGGTTGGCCGTGCAACTGGCGGCCAATACTGGTGGGGATGCGGATAAGATCGAGACGATCCTCACGTCGGCGGCGGTGGTGGTTGACTTGACTTTCACCGTCAACACTGGTGACGCCGACGACCAAGTGAAAGTTGAGCTGGATCAAATTGCGCCGGCCACGGTTACTGCCGCGCTCGACGTGCGCCTTGACGCCGGAAGCGATACCGGCGAGATCTTCTTTAAAGGTCATAACACGCAGGTGATGGTGAATGGGGTGTTGCGTGGTGGTGCGCAGGACGATACCCTGAAACTGTTGGTCGAAGGGACGGCTGCGGGTACACCGATGGTACACGGTGATGCCGGTTACGATTCGTGTAACACAGTGTCGGTTGTGCAAGTCAATTGTGAGAACACTCAACTGGTTGGCGCGGCCGCAATTACCAACCAGCATACCATCTACTTAGCGCTGATCCATCGGTAGCGTGGTGCGCTGATTCAGCCCGCTGCCTGCCTTGACACTCAAACTCAAGTGTAGCGAAAACCAGCAATCGTTCGCGCGGCGATTGCTGGCTTACGTTTATCGCCTTTTTGCGGTCACTGTTAGAGAATGCCAGCCGCCTTGTTTTCCGAAAACTAATAGATACGACAAATAGAGTTGGCACCAAGCGGGCTGCGCATCAGGGGATGCGCAGTACACGATTGTGCCATGTTAATCTACGTTGTCTATAAGGTAACCGAACAAACGTGCGACACCTGCTTGTTTGTTTACCGATCTCATGCCGTCACCCACGCCTGGAGTGTGCCGATGCGCCCCAACTTGCCGGGCAATTGGTGCCACTGGTCACCTCCATCGGTAGAGGCAAACAGCTCACCCTGGGTTGTGCCGAAGTAGACGCCGGGTTCGGGCAAGTGATCAACCCCCAAGGCATCACGCAGAACGCCGGCAGTATGGGGTGTGGTGGGCAGTCCATTGGCCACAGGTTGCCATTGCCTTTCGCCCACCCGGCGGCGGTAGACCTGCACTTTGCCGTCGATAAATGCGCGGGTCTGCCCATCCAGTGGCACCACATAGAGATTACCCCTGTGATCCACCCCAAAGGGAAACCCAAAGGTGCTGGGTAACCCTTCCTCCAGCAGTTGCCAGGAGGTAGCGCCATCCACCGAATGATAGACCCCGTCGATATTCTGCAGATAGAGCAGTTGCGGATCGTGCGGATCCTGCGCCAACTTGTGGGTTAAATAGCGTGGACTGCCGCCGGCAGTAAAGACACGCAACCCCTGATTACAAGCGGTCCAGGTAACACCACCATCTTCGCTGCGTAGAATACCCGCCGAGGCAATCGCCACCCAGAGCCGGCGCGGGTCAGTGGGATCAACCAGAATGGCGTGCAGGGTGAGTCCCCCCTTGCTGGCACGCCAGTTGGCGCGATCGGGGTGGTGGCTGAGCGCCGGCAACACTTGCCAACTGTGTCCACGATCATGGCTAAAAAAGAGCCCAGCTTCGTCAACACCCGCATAATAAGTATCCGGCTGGCTGGACGCCCCTGGGACAATCTGCCAGATGCGGCGCACCGTGAGCGGGCCGGCCGCCTCATAGCGGGGACTTTCGGGCAGTTGTACCCAGGATGCCCCCAAGTCCTCACTAAGTTGGATAGTAGGGCCATGCTGTACATGGCTAGCCCCGACAAAGATGCGATTCCCGTGGCGGCTATCCCCCAACACACTATCGATGCACCAATCACCGAGGAATGGGCCAGTTTGTTGCCACGCCTGGCGATGGGTATCACTGCGATAAATAAAGAGGCCGTTGCTGGTGCCGACGAGCAGGTGAACAGTTGTCATGATTGCTTCACTCCTTTTACGGATCGATTACCGCTTGCTGAGGCAGACACCTAATACTTTATTCTGGTATAGAAGTTGCGGCCAGCGCTTTAGCGTTGAAGAATTTTATAGAATATAGCACATTTGTTCCATTTATTCAATTCAAGCAGCATTTTATTTGGGCAGCGCAAATGTGGATGCTATACTGCCCCTCGGGCGCAAAATTGTAAATACCACAGCATACCGCTGCAAAAGTGGAGAGGGCAATGAGCAATCTATATATTTCCCCCCAAGCATTGTACGAACAACAGTCAACCCCCCAGTCACCAACAGTGATTGATGTACGTAGCCAGGAAGAATATGCCGCCGGCCATCTCCCTGGTGCGCACCACATTCCCGGTGATACATTAGCGCAACGGCTCGCGGAGCTCCCACCGGATCGGCCGGTCGTCACCTATTGAAACATGCATCATCGCGGCAGTTCGCGCAGCGAACGCGCCGCCACGCTGCTCCGGGCGAGTGGCTATGATGCAAAAGCGCTGGATGGTGGGTTCCCGGCTTGGGCAGCGGCCGGCTATCCGGTGGCGCGAACCTAATTTCCCACCGCAAGTAAAGGATGCCACATGAGGGAAACACAGACCGAGTCACTGCATGAAGTGATCCGCCTTTTTCTGCGCCTGGGTTTCACCGCTTTTGGTGGCCCGGCCGCGCACATCGCCATGATGCACGACGAAGTGGTCACGCGACGGCAGTGGATGACGGAGCAACATTTTCTCGATCTGGTCGGGGCCACCAATCTGATCCCCGGTCCCAATTCGACGGAGATGGCGATTCATGTCGGCTATGAACGGGCTGGCTGGCGTGGGCTGGTTGCGGCCGGGCTCTGTTTCATCATGCCTGCCGTCTTCATTGTGCTGGCGCTGGCTTGGGTCTATGTCGAATATGGCAGCACGCCGCAGGGTGATGCACTGATGTATGGCATCAAACCGGTGATCATTGCGATTGTGGTGCAAGCACTTTACAAGCTCGTGCCGACGGCGCTTAAAGGGCCGCTACTGGCGGCGGTTGGCGTGGGTGCATTGGTGGCCTATCTGCTGGGCGTTAATGAACTGCTTGTGCTCTTTGGGGGTGCGCTGCTCGTGGTCGCTATTCAAGCCATACGCCGTTTTCCGCAAAGTGCGGCGGCCCTGTTGCCGCTGGTGGGGCTAAAAAGCTGGCTGCCCCAGGCCACGATTGACAGCGGCGTGACCCTCGACCGCCTCTTTCTGATCTTTCTCAAAGTGGGCGCGCTGCTGTACGGCAGTGGCTATGTGCTGCTCGCCTTCTTGCGCAATGATCTCGTCGTCAATTATGGCTGGCTCACCGATCAACAACTGCTGGACGCGGTCGCGATTGGGCAGTTTACGCCGGGGCCTGTCTTTACCACCGCCACCTTTATCGGTTATGTGTTGGCCGGCGTGCCGGGTGCGATTGTCGCCACGATTGGGATCTTTTTGCCCTCCTTCTTTTTCGTGGCCTTGCTGGCGCGCATTGTGCCCTACATTCGCAAATCGCCGTGGAGCGCGGCTTTTCTCGATGGCGTTAATGTTACCGCCCTGGGGTTGATGGCCGGCGTGACCTGGCAATTGGGCCGTGCCGCGCTGATTGATCCGCCCACGATTCTGCTCGCGGTTGTCGCCGCAATGCTGCTCTTTCGCTTCAAAATCAACTCAGCCTGGCTGGTGTTGGCCGGTGGGCTGATCGGGCTGGGAATCAACAGCTTTAGGTAACCAACAAGTAGATCGGTAGATCGGTAGATCGGTAAATCGGTAAATCGGTAAATCGGTAGATCGGTAAATCGGTAAATCGGTAGATCGGTAAATCGGTAGATCGGTAATGTCTACCTCTCTACCAGCGGTAAAGTCTTATTCCCGATAAACTCTTTTGTTGCCACAAGCGGCGTGAAGAAAGCTGGATTTAGCTTTTTTCACGCCGCTTGTTTTAGGCGCGCCCGTTTTTTAGCATGAGCCTAATTTCTTACAACAATCGCAAGGAAAATGCAAGGTTGGATTTATCGAGACTATAACATTCCATTAATACTTTTGTTGCAAAGTGGATAAGACAATTTGTGAACATCCCTCTATCCAAGAGCAGAGATGACATCGCTTCAACCAAAGGGGTAACTATAGTCATGCAATCCAAGTTTACTGATTTATCTAGGTGGCTCGCGGCGCTCTGTGTCGCCGTGCTGCCGTTGCTCATGGTATCATCGATACCGGTTTATGCGGCGAGTACGATTACGCAGTGGACCTTTGAAGGTGACGTAACCACACCAGCAACCGGCAGTGGCACAGCAACCTTAGTCGGTGGCACCACCGCGACCTTTGCCGGCGGCAACGGTGGTGGGCGCGGCTGGAACACGACCACCTATCCAACCCAAGGCACGAGTAACAAGACGCGCGGCGTCCAATTTCAGGTGAGTACACTTGGGTTTGAAAATATTACGCTGACCTTTGATCACCGCCACAGTAATACAGCGGCACGCACCGTGGTTGTCCAATATTCGACCGATGGCGTTACGTTCAATGACGCCTTTACCTATGACACCACGGCGGGTGACACGTTTTTTGCACGCAGTGTGGATTTGAGTGCCATCACCGCAGTCGATAATCAGGCGACGGTCTATTTCCGTATCCTCTCTGATTTTACGGCTAGTGGACAATATGCGGCCGCCAATCCAGCCTCTACTTACGGTGGCGGCACCTGGCGCTTTGATAATGTTACCATCAGCGGCGATGTGGTGAGCACCGGCGGGACCTCCACCATCGATCTCTCCACCTACGTCCGCATTGGGCGCTACAACCTGCCGGTACCCGCGCGCACCACCGCCCCGGCCGGCAGCGAACTGGCCCTGGAAGTCTCCACCGTGACCTACAACCCCACCACGGACACGCTGTTCGTCCTGGGTGACGAGGGCACATCGGTTGTGCAAGTTACCAAACAAGGGCAATTGGTTGACTCGATGACGCTGACAGCAGGTGACTTTGCCGATCCGGAAGGCTTGACCTACGTCAGCGGTAGCCAGTTTGTGCTGGTCGAGGAACGGCTCCGTCAGGCGAACCTCTTTACCTATGTTGCTGGTGGCACGCTGGCGCGCGCCAATGTGCAAAGCGTGAAGTTAGGGACCACGGTCGGCAACATTGGCCTGGAAGGGCTCTCGTCGGATCCCCAAACGAGTGGCTTTATCCTGGTTAAGGAAACAAGTCCCCAAGGCATCTTTCAATCCGGCATTGATTTTGGGGCAGGGACAGCGACCAACGGTTCGCCCAGCACGGAGAATTCCACCAACCTCTTTGATCCGGCCTTGGCAGGGCTCACCGATATTGCGGATGTTTACGCCCTCTCCAACCTACCGGCACCGTTGACCGACGACACACTGCTGGTGCTGAGCCAGGAAGATGGCCGGATCGTCAATATTGATCGCACCGGCGCGCTTGCCAACGCATTGTCGATCACCACCGACCCTGAGAATCCGCTCAATGTCGCCGGCCAGGGCCACGAAGGCCTGACGCTGGACAACGACGGCCTGCTCTATGTCGTCAACGAACAGGGTGGTGGCGATGGCGACCATCCGCAACTCTGGGTCTACGCGCCGGCTACCTATTCCTATGCGAATGCCGCACCCGTCGAAGTTAGCCTCAGCAATGTCACCAGCAGCCTGGCCGAAAACAGCAGTACCGCGGCGCGCATCCAAGTCGGCACCATTATCGTCAGCGATGACGCGCTGGGCACCAACACCCTCAGCCTGAGCGGGGCCGATGCGGCGGTCTTTGAAATCGATGGGGCCAAATTATTGCTCAAGGCCGGCACTGTCCTCGACTTTGAGACCAAGCCGAGCTATGCAGTCACGGTCAATGTCGATGACGCCGGCGTTGGCGCTACACCCGATGCCAGTACGACCTTTACCTTAGAGATTACCGATACCACGGATACCGCTGCGACCTTGATTGTCTCTGAGGTAGCGCCCTGGTCCAGCGGCAATAGCCCCGGCGTGGCTGCCGACTGGTTTGAGGTCACCAATGTCAGCGCCAGTGCAATCGGCATCACTGGCTGGAAAATTGATGACGATTCGGCCAGCTTCGCCAACGCGTCGGCGCTCAGCGGGGTAACCACCATTGCGCCCGGCCAGTCAGCCATCTTTGTGGATGGGGATGCGACCAAAATCACTGCCTTTGTCAACACCTGGTTTGGCGGCACCCTGCCCACCGACGTGCTCATCGGCAACTACGGTGGCCCAGGGCTGGGTACCGGCGGCGATGGGGTGAATCTCTTCGATGCGGGCGGCACCCTGGTCACAGGGGTTACCTTTGGGGCATCCCCGGCCGCTTCCCCTTTCGCCACCTTTGACAACGCAGCTGGGAACGCAAACGTTTCGACCTTGAGTGTTGTCGGCGTCAACGGGGCCTTTAGCGTGATCGATGTTGGTGTGAACGCGGCCGCCGTCTTGATTGGCTCACCGGGTACGATTGCCGTTGCGCCGGTACCCGTGACGACGCTGGCCGGCATTGCCGCCACCGACGCCGCCGCGGCGGAGGAAGGACAAAATCCTGGCACCTTCACCGTGCTCCGCACCGGCGACACGAGCGCCCCGCTGGCGGTGAGCTACACCATCGGCGGCGATGCCAGTGCCACCGATTACACACCAACCCTGCCCGGCACCGTCACCATTCCGGTTGGGGCAACGCAAGCGACGATCACCATTATCCCCGTGGATGACGCCCTGGCCGAAGCCGCTGAAACCGTCGCCCTGACCCTGGTGGACACGGCCGATTACGACGTGGCCGCCAACGCCGGCAGCGCAACGGTCACCATCGCCGATAACGATAGTGCCGTTGCCGACTTCAACCTGCAAGTCACCGAAATCTGGCCCGGCAACTCCGTTGGTGCCAACCTGACCGCAGACTGGTTTGAACTTACCAACAGCGGCAGCGAAGCCTGGGTTTCCGGCGTTGCCCCGGACCTCTATTACGATGATTCACCGCCAACCCCAGCCAATGCGACCCTGATCAGTGGGATTACCCAAATTGATCCAGGCGAATCCGTGGTGGTCGTCGTTGGCAGTGCCGCCGACGCGCAAACCTTCACCGCGGTTTGGGGTCCCGTCATTGAGTTGACTGGGGTAGAGATCGGCTTCACCGCCGGTGCCGGCCTGGGGGCCAATGGTGATGGGGTCGGCATCTTTGTGGGCTTGCCTGGTACAGGGGCGACGCCCGCTGACTTTGAAAGCTATCCCGCAGGCAGCGTCGGGCAATCCTACGACGTTGCGCCGGCCGCCTTCAGTGTGGCTGGTCAAAATGGGGCGGTGGCGACGGCCCCGAATGGAGATGGCCAATCGGCCGTTGGTTCGCCCGGCAAAACCCCTGCACCGGCCGCGGGTGATATTCTCAACGAACCTTTTGACTACAAGGAACTTGGCCAGAGCGCAGCCTTCGCACTCACCGATAACGCCGGCAATCCGATCAGCTTCTTTGGCGAAGCGACGAGCTTTGATTACTTTGGTGTCTTTGACGGCGATAGCGATGGCGGGGCTGATTTTGGCGCTGATCCGCAGCCGACCAGCTTCAATGCCTATACCGGCTTTGCTGATAATTACCTGGGTGGCTCTGATATCGACGGCGGTACGGTGGTGATTGCCGATCCGGCCTACCTCACCTGGTCCGGTTTGCAGCTTAACGGCGCGACTGAGCTGGCTTTCCTCGCTGACCTGGCCACGCTGGATACCGATGCGGGGCTTGATCCAGCCGACTTTGTCAAATTTCAATATCGCGTTGATGGTGGGGCGTGGCAGAATCTGTTGGCCTTTGAGACCGCCGATGCCACGACCTCTAATCAAACTACCTTCCTGGAAGATACCGACTTTGATGGCATTGGCGATGGGACCGCGCTCACGGCCGCGGCCAAGCGCTTCACAAAATTCCTTACCGTTGCCGGGACAACGCTCGATCTGCGTGTCGGCATTCAGGTTGAGGCCGGCTTTGAAGATATCGGGCTCGACACGCTGCTGCTCACCGCTGCCGACAATATTCCCTTTGCGGTCGTTTCCTTCAGCCCGGCGGATGATGCGACGAATGTCGCGATTGACACCAACCTGGCGATCACCTTCAATCGCAACGTGCAAAAGGGCACCGGCAACCTTGTTATCAAGCAGACCTCCGACAACGCGACGGTCGCAACCATCGACATTAGCGCCGGCCAGGTCACGGTCAGCGGCAGCACCGTCACCATTGATCCGACCAACAATCTGGCGCCCAACACGGGCTACTATCTCCAGCTCGACAGTGGCGCGATTGAAGACGCCACCGGCAATGACTTTAACGGCATCAACGATACGACAACCTGGAACTTCACCACGCAAGGTAGCAATGTCTGTGGTGATCCCGCCGTCCTGATCAGCGTGATCCAAGGGGCAGGGGCAAGCAGCCCTGCTGATGGCCAAAGCCGCACGATCGAAGGCATTGTCGTAGCGGATTATCAGGGCGCAGATAAACTAAATGGATTCTTTGTGCAGGAAGAGAATGCCGACGCCGATGCGAATGCCGCCACCTCGGAAGGCATCTTTGTCTTTGAAGATACCCTCTCGCCGATTGTGAATGTTAACGTGGGCGATCAGGTGCGGGTAACTGGGACGGTCGATGAGAATCTCGGCGTCACTTCACTGGATCTCCCCACCATCTTGATTTGCGCCAACAACAATGCGCTACCGACACCGGCCCAGGCCCAGTTGCCGATTCCTGGCTTCTCGGCGACCGCCCCCGCCGCGGCGACGCCCCAAATCAACGCCTACTTCGAGCCATTTGAAGGCATGTTGGTGCAATTGAACCAAGAACTGAAGGCGGTCGAGTACTTTGAGCTGAGCCGCTTTGGTCAGATTGTGCTGGCCAGTGAACGCCTGCGCACCTTTACCGACCAGAACGTGCCAACCGCGGCAGGCTTCCAGCAACATCAAGCGACCATTGCGTCAAAATCGATCATTCTCGATGATGACAATAACATTGAGAATGCGGCGTTGGTGGACAATGGCACGGCGAATGACGAAGCGGTCTTTTATCCTGAACCCGGTGGCTTTAGCATCACAAACTTCTTCCGGGGTGGGGATACGATCACGGGGCTGACCGGCGTGCTTGATTTTGCCTTTAGCGAATGGCGTGTGCGCCCCGTTGCCACATCTTATGACTACAGCTTCACCAGTGCCAACGCGCGCACAGCGGCGCCGGCGGCGGTTGGCGGCACCCTCAAGGTCGCCAGCTTTAATGTGCTCAACTACTTCACCACGATTGACGAGACGGCGTCGACGAGTAGCGGTCCCTGTGCCCCTGGCGGCACCATGGATTGTCGCGGGGCCGACAGCGAGGCCGAACGCGTCCGTCAACTCGACAAGATCATCGCGGCGCTTGATGCCATCGATGCTGATATTGTGGGGTTGATTGAGTTGGAAAATACCGCGGCAGCGAACCCCGCGAATGATGGCAATGATCCGGTGCTGGAGAGCATTGTCAGTGCGCTCAACGCCGTGAACACCGACACCTACAGTTTTATCGACACGGGGGCCATCGGCACCGATGCGATTCGGGTCGCGTTTATCTACAAAACCGCGACGGTCAGCCCCGTCGGCAACTTTGCCATTCTGGATTCGTCGGTCGATCCGGCTTTTATCGATACGGCTAATCGCCCAGTGCTGGCGCAGACCTTCCAGCAGACGAGTAACAATGCCAAAGTAACGGTCGCCATCAATCATCTCAAGTCCAAAGGCTCCGGCTGTGGTACCGGTGATGATGACACAACGACCGGGCAGGGTAACTGTAATGGCACCCGTACGGCGGCAGCCACGGCACTCACCACCTGGTTGGCCGCCGACCCCACCGGCAGCGGTGATGCTGACTTCCTGATCATGGGTGACCTGAATGCCTACCGTAATGAAGATCCAATTGTGGCGCTGGAAAATGGCGGCTTTACCGACCTGATCGACCAGCGCAACGGGGCCAACGCCTATGGCTATCTCTTCGACGGCCAACTGGGCTATCTTGACCATGCCCTGGCCAATGCCGCGCTACTGCCCCAGGTGGCTGGGGTCACCGAATGGCACATCAACGCTGACGAAGTGCCGCTGCTCGACTATAACGACATGACGCGCGATACGGGTGAGGATACCTTTGAGGAGAAACCAGCACCGAATCCGCTCTACGAAGCCAATGCCTACCGCTCGTCTGATCATGACCCGGTGATTGTGGGCTTGAGCCTGACCGGCAGTACACCGACACCAACTGCGACGGCCACGGCCACACCGACCACCACACCGGAGAACACGCCGACGGCCACCGCCACACCGACTAATACCGCAGAGAACACGCCGACAGCCACGGCCACACCGACTAATACGTCAGAGAACACGCCGACGGCCACCGCCACAGCGACCAACACGCCGGAGAATACGCCGACGGCCACCGCCACACCGACCAACACGCCGGTTGCAGCAGCAGATATGATCTACATCAGTGCCAACAGCAATGGCGTCATCAATGGGTTGCGCTACCAAGATGAAGACATACTGCGCTACAGTAGTGAAAGCGGCTGGACCCTGCTCTTTGACGGCTCGGATGTCGGCGTTGCCAATACCGATGTCGATGCCTTCCATATCATGGCAGATGGCGCGATCTTAATGAGCTTTGACCGCCCACTGCGGATGCCGATTTTGGGGGTGGTGGCCGATGCCGATATCGTGAAGTTTGCGCCAACGCAGTTGGGCAACAACACGAGTGGCAGTTTCAGCCGCTACTTCGATGGTTCGGATGTAGAATTGACGAGCGGCAATGAGGACATTGACGCGATTGCCCTCGACCAAAACGGCAACCTGGTGATCAGCACGCTAGGGACCGCCCGCGTGGCTGGGGTGATCGCCACGGATGAAGATCTGTTGCGGTTTGTCGCCACTTCGTTGGGTGATACGACCAGCGGCACCTGGGAACTCTTCTTTGACGGTTCGGATCTGGCGTTGAATGCCGGCGCAGAGGATGTGGACGGCACCTGGATCGATCCAGCAACCGATCAGCTTTACCTGAGCACCAGGGGCAACTTCCTGGCCACCGGCAGCGTCAACACGATCGGGGGTGACAGTGATGATATCTTTGGCTGTCTGCTGTTGAGCAGTGGGGCAACGACGGATTGCACCTTCTTCGTTTTCTTTGACGGTGACATTGTCGGCCTCCGCAAAGCGATTGACGGGATCAGCCTGGCGCTGGGTGGCAGTGCCGGTCAACAAACGGCATTCGTTCAGACGAGTAGTGACAACGAAGCGGAAGTTGCCCAGTTCGAAGTCTTACCCGACGAAACGTTGGAAGCCGACGCCGAGTTGGATGAATTCGATCAAAGTGTGGAAGAGGAAGCGTTGATCCGGCAGCAGTTCTTGCCGCTGATCAGCAGGTAATCAACCAGGAACGCAACGCAGGAACGCAACGCTGTGACACAGCGTTGCGTTCCTGCGTTGCCAAGTAAAGAGCTGAAAGGGATAGAAAGCGAGCGGCCGGTAATGGCCGCTCGCTTTCTATCCCTTGGATATCTACTTATGTCAGCGAACAGAATTGTAACAGCTAGTACTTTAGTGGTATCCTCATATAGTTCACAATTCTCGCTGCCTCTCGCCGTACCTATCATTGCCCTGTATCTCACATTTTATAAAGGAATAGTTATGCAATTCTCTATTTTCGCGATGCTGCGTTGCCGACGACCATTTACGCGCCTGGGACTATCGCTAGCAATGGTCATCAGTGCCCTGGTATTTGTCATGCCAGTTCGAGCCCAAAGTACAAACGATGATGGCATTTGGTCTGATTTAGTCGAAAGTAGTGTCGCTAACCAGAGTGACCGCCCGATTATCCCGCAGAAATATCGCTTGGTCGCCCTTGATCTTGCAGCCTTCCAAGCCCGCGTCGCCCAGGCTCCCCAGGAAAATAGCGATGCAGCGCGCAACACCGCGTACCTGTTTAGCTTGCCCTTGCCGGATGGGACCTTTGGCCGCTTTCGCATTGTCGAGTCACCGGTGATGGCCCCAGAATTGGCGGCACAGTTTCCAGAAATCAAAACCTATGCCGGCCAGGGGATTGACGATCCAACCGCGACCCTGCGCTTCGATTGGACACCGGCAGGCTTTCATGCCCTGCTGATCTCGGCCAGCGGCACCGTTTATATTGACCCTTATCAACGCAATGATACGACCACTTATATCAGCTATTATAAACGCGATTTCATGGCACCAATCACCAAGCGCTTTCTGGAGCAGCCGCCGTTGGTCTTCGATGCCCAACGCGCCGCGGCCTTGTCAGCCTTAGCGGCCCAAGGCGTCCCCCGTTCGGTCGGCACCCAGTTGCGCACCTATCGGCTAGCCGTCGGTGCCACCGGCGAATATACGCAGTTCCATGGTGGCACCGTTAACCAAGCGTTGGCTGCGATTGTGACGACGATCAACCGGGTAACCGGTGTTTATGAACGCGAGGTGGCCGTTCGCCTGACCTTGGTTGCCAACAACAACGCGATCATCTTCACGAATCCCAATGGCGATCCCTACAGCAATGATGATCCAGGCGCACTCTTAGACGAAAACCAGGCCGTAATTGACAGTACGATTGGCAATAGCAACTATGATGTCGGCCATGTTTTCAGCACCGGTGGCGGCGGGTTAGCCGCGCTGGGGGTGCCATGTGTCACCGGCTGGAAGGCCCAAGGGGAAACCGGCTCTTCGTCACCCGTGGGCGATCCCTTTGATATCGATTATGTGGCCCATGAATTGGGTCATCAGTTTGGGGCCAATCATACCTTTAACGGCAATGCTGGGGCCTGCAATGGCAACCGCAATGGATCAACGGCGTATGAGCCGGGCAGTGGCTCAACGATCATGGCCTATGCCGGCATTTGTGGCGCCCAAGATTTACAGCCAAACAGTGACGACGATTTTCACTCGGTCAGCTTCGATGAAATTGTCACCTATATCACGCAAGGGGACGGCAACAGTTGTGGCACGGTCACCTCAACCGGGAACACACCGCCAGTGCCCAACGCCGGGGCCAGTTATACGATCCCCAAGCAGACCCCATTCACCCTGACTGGTTCGGCCACCGATGCCAATAATAACCCATTGACCTATGAGTGGGAAGCATTCGATCTGGGTGCGTCCGGTGCACCAAACAATACGAATCCACCCTTCTTCCGCTCGTTTGAAGCAACGACCAGCCCCAGTCGCACCTTTCCCAAGTGGTCGGATCTGCTCAACAACACGACGACGATTGGCGAGCTGCTGCCCAATACCACCCGCACCATGAACTTTCGCTTTATCGCACGCGACAACCGGAGTGGTGGTGGTGGGGTGAACTATGCCAGCACGACCGTCAATGTCACCACGGCGGCCGGGCCATTTCTTGTCACGGCCCCCAATACAGCGGTCACCTGGAGTGGCGGCTCCACCCAAAATGTGACCTGGAATGTGGCCGGTACGAATAGTGGCGCAGTCAATTGCCCCACTGTAAATATTCGCCTCTCAACTGATGGTGGGGTTAGCTATGGGCTGCTCCTTGCCAATGGGGTTGCCAACAACGGCACGGCGGCGATTACAGTGCCATCCCAGGCGACAAGCAACGCACGGGTGCAGGTCGCCTGCGCGAACAACATCTTCTTTGACATCTCCAACGTTAACTTTACGATCACCGGTGGCACAGGTCCTACCCCTACCCCGACCAATACACCGACGCCGACCAATACACCAACGCCGACTAATACCCCGACGCCGACGAACACGCCAGTGGGACCAGCACTCATCAGCCATGTCAGTTCCAGTGGCAATGGAACAGTCAACGGTCTTACTTACAAGGATGAGGATATTCTGACCTACACCGGTGGCAGCGGCTGGGCCATGCTCTTTGATGGTTCTGACGTTGGGGTTGGCAATACCGATGTTGATGCCTTGCAACTGATGGCTGACGGTAGCATTCTCATGAGCTTTGAGCAACCCATTAACCTTGCGGGGTTGGGTACGGTGGCGGATGCCGACATTGTTCAGTTTATGCCGAGCCAATTGGGTAACACGACCAAAGGCAGCTTTAGTCTCTATTTTGACGGCTCTGACGTCGGGTTGACAACCGCCAACGAAGACATTGACGCGATTGCGCTGGACCAAGGCGGCAACCTGGTGATTAGCACCCTTGGCTCATTTAGTGTCCCTGGTTTGAGCGGGCTGGATGAAGATCTCATCCGCTTTCAAGCGACCAGTTTAGGTATCAATACCAGCGGGAGTTGGACGCTGCTCTTTGATGGTTCCGATGTGGCATTGACGAACAACACCGAGGATATCAGTGGTGTATGGCTTGCGCCGGGCAGTGGCCATCTTTATCTAAACACGAATGGCAACTTCCGCGTCGGCAACAATCCCAATCTGCTTATTGGTGACAGTGATGACATTTTCGGCTGTGTGCCGCTGAGTACAGGTGCCAATACAAATTGTAACTTCTTTGCTTTCTTTGATGGTGATACGGTCGGTTTCAACAAAGTGCTAGACGGCATTAGCCTTGAAGCCAACAGTGCTGCGGCTAGCTGGCAGCACTTTATGCGCCCCAGCAGTGATGATGAGCAAATGCCCGTCCAATTCGAAGTTCTGCCCGACGAACCGGCAGAGATCGACAGCGAGTTGGATGAGGCCGAGCAAAGCCCAGAAGAAGCGCAAACTGAAGAAGAGCAAGCAGAAGAAACGTTGATCCGGCAACTGTTCCTGCCGCTGATCACACGGTAATCTGCGCGGCGGGGATCTGACGATCCCCGCCCGCCAGTCCGGCATTTGTCCATCCCGGCTGAGCGATCAAACCGGTTAAATTCAATGGACAAAACAAACTTGTTTTGTCCATTGAATCTCGATTTTTTCTCTCATCACTAGCACCGTAACAGCCTATGCAGCATTTATCAAATCACTGTCGCTGGTGCCATAAGAGATAGATAAAAAATGGCGCCCCCATGGCCGCGGTAATCAACCCACAGGGCAACTCAATCGGCGCAAAGATCGTGCGCCCGACCAAATCCGCAGCCACGACAATCAACCCACCTAACACGCCGGCGGTGGGCAACAGGCCAATGTGATCCGGCCCGACCAGCCGGCGCGCAATATGGGGGGCCATCAGGCCGACAAAACCAATGGTGCCGGCTGCGGCCACCGTTGCCCCGGCCAATGCCACCGCCGTCAGCATGAGTAGACCCCGCTGCCAGGCAACCCGTGTTCCCAACCCACGCGCCACCTCTTCGCCCAAATTCAACGCATTGAGATCACGCGCCAACAGCAAAGCCAGCGGCGCAAAAACGAGGACCCAGGGCAGCAGCCCCCACACCTCATCCCACGAACGGGCATAGACGCTGCCGGTCAGCCAGATCAGGGCGCGCTGCACATCATAGATATCGCCAAAGGTAATCAGCAGCGTGGTCAGCGCGCCCGTCACCGCGCCCAGGCCAATGCCGACCAGAATCAGCCGCTGGGGCGAATCACCCCCGCGCCAGGCAAGCAGATAGATCAAGACGGCCATCAGCAGCGCGCCGCCAAAGGCCGCCAGCGGCAGCACGCCGCCCGGCACCTCCGGCACGACGACGATCAGCGTCACCGCGACCAACCCCGCGCCAGCACTAATCCCCAAAATATCGGGCGAGGCCAGGGGGTTGCGCGTTAAGCCCTGCATAATCGCGCCGGAGATCCCCAAGGCCAACCCCACCAGCGCCGCCACCAACATACGCGGCAGCCGCAGCGTGTTGACGATAAAGTTGTAGTCATCAAAATTCGCGGTTGGCAGGTGCAGGACCGTTTTGATCACATCAAGCGCGGGAATCCCATACTCGCCAACGCCGATATTGATCACCATCACCGCCAGTGTCACCAGCAGGGTCAACAGCAGGACCAGCGGCACCCGCCGGTCAAGCCGAAAGGAGAGAGGCAAGCGGGGCGGGCGAATAATAATCCAAGGTTGTTGCATAAAAATTCTGGCCTTTTGTGCTATAATTAGAGACAGCAATGTGTGCCGTCCGTAGCGATTGGGGAGGGATGCCCGTGAAACAGATTACGATTATGATCGACAATGATCAACAGGCCGCGCAGATCGTCGAAATGCTGTCGGATTTTGACGCAATTCGAGCGATTGACGTTGAGCCACTTTGG
Source organism: Caldilineaceae bacterium (assembly GCA_022842065.1). Next base: position 97,659 of record JALHQH010000013.1, on the reverse strand, counting down.
TCGCCACCCGGCGAGGATGCTGCTGCCCTGATCAAGATCATCGAAACGGATAGCGCACCCATGATCAGCGAAAGCCGTGTTTCGGTTTACGATGTAATGGAAGCACATGATGAAGGATACAGTGTGCGTGAAATTCGTGACATTTATAATCTCTCTTTTTACCAAGTTGAGGTTGCGCTCGAGTACATCAAAGCGCATCGCGTCGAATTAGAGCCAAAACTGAAAGCGATCCAGATCAAGTTGGCAGAACGCGAAAAATACTATCGTGCCTTGGCGGCTGAACGTGAAAAACAGATTCCATCAATAATGACACCTGAGCGAAAGGCGTTGAAAGTGCTGATCGAAAAAAGTCGTCGCGAACGCGGAGCGATTTAATGCAAACAATTCTTTCTGACCACAACTGTGAAGGTCAAGCCAAAGCCATTTTTGATGTGCTCCTTTACGACAGTACTTGGTTAGAACTTGTACCAATGCAATTGAAATGGTTCCAGCAAATTGGTTTGTCGAACAGGGCGACAGATGAAGAAGTCTGGCGGCTTTGCCAAGAACAAGGGTATCTTCTGCTGACAGGAAATCGTACTGCGGATGATGGGGAAGCATCGCTGGAACTGTCAGTTCGACGACTAGTCACTCCAACTAGTTTACCAGTGTTGACCATCGGCAATCTCAGACGTGTTAACGCTGATCCGGCCTATTGTCGCGCTTGTGCCGAACGCCTTGCGGAGATTGTCGATGCTCTACACAAATATCGCGGCGTCACGCGTTTGTTTATTCCCTGATCTTCACCGCCTCACGCGCCAGCGTACCAGATAAATAAAGAACGGCCCGCCAATCAAGGCCGTCATCACCCCCACCGGCAACTCCATCGGGCGCAAAATCAGCCGTGCCGCCACATCCGAAAAAATCAGAAAGCTGGCCCCTAACAGCGCCGCATAGGGCAAAATCCAACGATAGTCCACCCCCACCAGAAAGCGCACCATATGGGGAATCACCAGACCGATAAAGCCAATCGGGCCCGCCACCGCCACCGAGCCACCGGCCAGTAAAACCACCGCAACCGCCGATAACCCTTTCACCCAACCGGTCCGCTGCCCCAGCCCTTTGGCAATCTCTTCACCCAGCGCAATTGTCGTGATCTGCCGGCCCAATGCTAGGGCCAACACCAGCCCACCAACCAGATAGGGCGCAATCTGCAGCAGCAAGGTCAGATCGCGCCCGGCCACCGAGCCAGCCAGCCAGAAGCGCACCTCTTCGAGGGTGCGCTGGTTGAGGATCAACACGCCGGTGGTAAACGAGGAGAGTAACGCCGTCAACGCCGCGCCGGCAATCGTCAATTTGAGTGGCGTTGGACCACCCCGCCCCAGCGAGCCAAGCCCATAGACCGCCAGTGCGGTCAATAACGCCCCCCCAAAGGCAAAGAGCGCATAGAGCGAAAGCGACCCGATGTTGAGAAAAAAGACCGCTGCCACCACCCCCAGCGCGGCCCCGGTGTTGATGCCCAGAATGCCCGGATCACCCAGCGGGTTGTGCGTCAACCCCTGCATGATCGCGCCAGCTACGGCCAGTGATGCGCCCACCAATGCCGCCACCGCCGCGCGCGGCACCCGCAGGGTGCGGATGATCAAGTGGTCAGTCGAAGTGGGATCAAAGTAGAAGAGGGCGGCCCACACATCGCCAGGTGCGATATCGGCGGCGCCAAAGGCGATGCTGCTCATCATAGCCAGGAGCAGTACCCCGACGGCGACGCCCAGCCCGGCGACCAAAAGCGTACGCGAGCGAACAAAACGCAGTAAATTTGTTGATTGTTGCGATACAGTCGTTACAGTCACGATGATGCTTTCTGTTCCCATGATTGGCATTAGCGCAGCTAAAAAGAGAGCGCCCTTTAATTTAGCAAATTCGACGCTGTTATTCAAGGGCGAAAAGCAGGCGAATTACGTTCGGCCCAAGCGGTACCTGTAAATGATTTTTACAGCAGCGATTCAACGCTTGGTTAAGCAGGGTTTACCAAGCGATTAACCAACTTGAAGCGAATTCCAGCACACGATATATCTATCCTCCCTATACCTGGATCCATATCAATTTATATAGATCCCACGCCCCAATTTGTTATGCTAGGTTTTGTTGACAATCTCATCCGGATCAAACTATCTAGTGGCGTTGCTTTGAAAAGCATAATTTCAATGCGATAGACCAGCAAAGAAGGTAGCTTTATAAAGATAAAGCGCGCGCCATCGTTGCAATTGCAAATGTTGCGTAGCATGACATCGCGAAGAAAGGCAGCAAGTAACAATGACAGAAAGACAAACAACTACGAAAGAGCGTGATGAAGCAGTAACACCGCACGACGGTGTTGGTGTCTTTGACACCGACGCGGCGATGCCAACCGCCAGTCGCAGTACAACAGAGACTAATTTCAGGGCTGGGGATCCCAATCACACAGCCACGAGTGGGATAGTAGGGGATAATGACACACGGCCGACTGATTTGGGAACCACTGCGGCAGGCAATGTAAGGCAAGGGACAAGCTCAAACACAATCTGGATGGTGCTTGTCATCATCGTTGTGATTGTCTTGCTGCTTTACTGGGTTTTTTAACCAAACAGCGCAACCACCGCAGTAGCATAATGGTACTGCGACAGCGGTGAGACTATCGCCCAGACTACCGGGCGTGTTCCCATTGAAAGACGGCTCATGAGCAAAGAGATTCCAGTGCCTGATTCAGCAGCTCAAATTGTGGTGATTGACCAGGATGGGATACGCGGCCTGATCGATGTGCAAGACCTGGATCGCCAGGATCAGACGCAGATTCTGATCACCTATGACGGCAATCGTCATGCACAGGTGCCGATTACCATGCTGCAGGCGCAAATGGATGGCACCTATTCGCTGCCGTTGCGGCTAAGTACGCTCACAACCACGGCGCAGCACCTGGACAATGCCAAAGATATGGTAATTCCTGTGATTGAAGAAGAAGCTCATATCAACAAACGCGCTGTTGAGCGCGGTCGTGTCCGCATCACCAAACAGGTGCAGGTCGAAGAAGAAACCCTGGACGCACTGCTCAAACAACAAAGGGTGCAGGTTGACCGCATCCCGTTGGAGCAGATGGTGAACAAAGCCGCCACGCCAATGGTGAAACCACCATTCCAGTCGTGGAAGAAGAGTTACGCGTCGGGAAGCGGCAGGTTGAAGGTGGTGGTGTGCGGGTGAACACCCACATTATCGAGCAACCAGTCGAAGAGACGGTCAACCTGCACGACGAGCATGTCAACGTAGAACGGCGCCCAGTCAACCGCACGGCGACCACCGCCGACTTCGACACCTTTGAAGAGGGCACATTGGAATTCACTGAAAGTAGTGAAGAAGCAGTCGTTGACAAGCGGGCACGGGTGGCCGAAGAAGTTGTGATCCGCAAGGAAGGCAGCGACCGCCAACAGACCGTGCGCGATACGGTGCGACACACCGAGGTTGATGTTGACCGGGTTGAAAACGCCAGTGGAAATGGCAATGGCACCGACTTTGCGACCTATCGCGAAGGTTTCCGCAAAGACTATAACACCAACTATGCCAGCAGTGGCCTGGGCTATGAAGCTTATGAGCCAGCCTATCAATATGGCTACACGCTGCGCAATAGCAGCGATATGCGTGGGCGCAATTGGCAGGAAGTAGAATCACAAGCGCGCAGAAACTGGGAAAAGGATCAAAAAGGCCCTTGGGAAAATTTCAAGGATGCGGTCCGTCACGGTTGGGAAAGTGTACGTAACTAGCGGTTAACTGTTTCTGCCGGAACGGGTAAGTACATAGAAACGTGAAACGTAAAACGTAGATAAAGATCGCACGTGTGCGATCTTTATCTACGTTTTACGTTTTACGTTTCACGTTTTACGTTTTACGTTTCACGTTTTACGTTTTACGTTTCACGTTTTACGTTTTACGTTTCACGTTTTACGTTTTACGTTTCACGTTTTACGTTTTACGTTTCACGTTTTACGTTTTACGTTTTACGTTTCACGTTTTACGTTTATCTACCCCCCACCGCGACGTCATCGATCCAACGGGTGAAGGTGCTACCCGGTGAGCGCCGACTGGTCCCTGGCGCAAGATTCGGATCCAGATAGCCCATGCGGAAGAGGCCGGCCATCTGCTCTGCTGCACCCGCACCGACGAGGGCATGCAATTCTGGGGCAGCCGCCACTGCGCCACTGCTCCACGAGGTGCCAATGCCGGCCGCATGGGCGGCCAACGTCAAATTTTGAATGGCGCAACAGACCGCACCATAATTCTCCAGATTCATTTCGGGATTGGAATCGGTAAGATAGGTGATGTAGAGCAGGGTGGGGACACTGAGCCAGGCGGCCCCTGCCTCCGCCGCTTTGCGTTCGGCAACCGCTGCGTCACCCCCCGCCGCCAAGATTTTGCGTGCGGTAATCGCTCCGGCAATCTGTGCCAGTTGGCCGCGCGCGCCATCGCCCAACACATAGAAACGCCATGGCTCGTTAAGGCGGTGATTAGGAGCCCAAACAGCGACCTCAATCAAACGTTCCAGGGTAGCTCGCGCTACTGGCTGCGCCGAAAACTGCTTCACAGTCCGGCGGCCCAACATCACGGCGGTCACCGTTTCCAGTGCCGGCATTGTCATCGTATCCGTCATGCACTTCGCTCCTCTGCCTTTATCTTGCTTTGTCGATCGCTGACTGCGCCCTCGCCTCAATGCCCCATTTTGAACGGTTGCCCATGCGGCTCCGGCTCTAGCTCCGGCTGGGCCGAATCGAGCACAATCTCGTGTAATTCTAATTGATTGGATTTGGTAAAGGCTTCACTGGGCAATGAGCCGGAACGGGCATGGCCCTGGCGAAACTCATCCGAACGCACCCATGCTTCAAAGTGAGCGCGTGATTCCCAGGTGGTAAAGACAATATAGGGATCTTCCGGGTTGACCGGTCGCAACAGTTGATTGCGGACAAAGCCGGGCATGGCATCCACTAATTTGGCACGGTTGCGGAAATTATCTTCAAATTGGTTGGCATACGCGGGGTTGACATAAATGCGGTTGGCAGTAGTAATCATGGATATCTCCTTTGTGATCTGCTTCATCGGGCCCATGCAAGCCTGAGACAGGCTGTTGAATGGGCGAACTTAGGCGGGTGGCGTCCATCATAATGTTGCCGCGCCGGTCGCGCAAATTAAGCTACGGTCGCGGTCGCACGCATAATTTGTTTTGTGGACGCAAAAGATGTACACTTGACATGTACACTTAATACATATCAATGGCACAGAAGGGTCAATCATGCTTGAAATTAACATCAAAGATCTCCGTGATCAACTTGCCCAATTTATTACACAGGTGGAAGCAGGGGAAGAGATCGCCATTACGCGGCGTGGCAAGGTCGTTGCCCGCCTAATACCCCCCCCGCCCCCCGCCCCCCGTCAATTTCCGGATCTCACCGAGTTTCGCGCTTCGCTCAAACTGAAGGGTGAGGGGCCACTGGAAACACTGTTACAGCTGCGTGAAGAGGCCAAATAATGATTTTCTTCGACACCAGTATCGTTATCGCTTACTATCTGCCGGAGGCCTATAGCCAACAGGTGCAAATGTTTTATGGCAGCCAGCCTAAACCGACAATTAGCAGCCTGGTAGAAGTCGAAGTGCTTTCCGTATTTTCACGCCTGGTGCGTACACAAAGCCTGCCAGTAGACGATGCCAAACAAGTCGCCGCGCTCTTCTCTACGCATTTGGAACAGGGCTTTTATACATACCTCAATTTACGGATAGAGCATTACCGTCAAGCCCGCGATTACATCGCACGTTTCGATCTACCCTTAAAAGCGCCGGATGCCCTGCATCTCGCCGCTGCAGCGGTGGCGCAATTGCCCTTAGTCACCGCCGATCGACAATTGGCGCGCAACGCGCAAAGCCTGGGCGTCGCGGTTGAGTTGCTTACCGTCGCGTGAAGCCGTAGGCGCGCATAACGTTTACCCCTCGGCGGCAACCAACTCCCCGGCCTGTCGCACCACTTCCAGACAAAATTCAACATTGATCGGGCTAATCGTCGACAGGCCTTGCGCTATTTCACCTTGTTGGAGCACCACCAGCCGCCCCGCTTGCACCGCCGGCAGTTGTGTGAAGAGTGGATTCACCAGGATGCCGGAGGGATTGGTGCCGTCGCTGCCATAGTCAAAGAGGACAATCACATCTGCCGGTGCCAGGCTGGGCAACAGTTCTATCGAGAATTCCTTTATGGGCTCATCCGCAGTAGTTTGCGAACTGATGGCCTCGAGCAGCGTAAACCCAGCACGCTGGAAAAGATCCGCCCTTCCGTCGGCCTCATGCCCAAAACCATTAAAATAGGTATTGTCATAGCACGAGATGATTACCACCGTCTTCTCGCCCAAGGCTAGGTCACGCAGCGACGCAGCGATACGGGCGTCGGTCGCGGTGATAATCTCCTCCGCCTTGTCAGAGAGGGCGAAGACATTGCCCAGAATGCGCAGGCTATCGCGCCAATTCGCCGTTAGGGAGATGGTCGGCGCAATCTGCGCAAATTGTTCGCGGCCGTTCTCGAAATGCCAGGGCAGCCCAATGATCAGATCCGGCTTGGCCAGCGCGAGTACTTCGAGATTGGGTTCATCGCCATTCATGCGTTCGGCAGTGGCGTTTAGTTGTTTTAGCGTCTCCTCATGCCAGCGCCACGAGATCTGTTCGGAGCCGGTATACTGACCGACAAAGGCGCGGATGCCAAACTGCACCGGGGCAATGCCAAGGGCGAGCAGTGCGTCTAGATCCCACAAGTTGGTCAGCGTCACCACCCGCTGTGGCCGCGCCGCGATGGTGGTGGTGACATTAGTGGCATCATTGACGGTGACTGGGTAGGCGTTTGTGGCTGCGGCCGGCGCGGTGGTCGAAGTTGTGGTGGGCGCGTTGACCAGCGGCGCAACACAACTCGCCAATGCCGCAACGCCTAATGCCCCGGCGGTGCCCAGTAAAAAGTGCCGGCGTGATAGAGATAAGGCTGGTGTAGTCTGGTGATTGTTCATCGGTTCGTTTTCCTCTGACTTTAGCGCTGGGATTGAGCATCATGATTAGTGACTTGGCTGCTGGTGGGCAAAAGCCGCCACGCAGGTCAATAGCGTATATCACTTTGTGCTTACTTGTCTGCAACAGGCTGCGTCAAGGGACGCTGGTGCGGGTCAAATTCCGGCCAGGTTTCTTCACGTTGGTGTGCGGTCATCGCGTATTGGGCATACGGATAAGTTTCTGGGTCGCCGCTGGTGCCGAAGGTCTCAAGCCATTGTACAACTTCGACGCGGACGGTATCGGCCCCAGTCTGCCCGTCCGGTGTATCATGGGTGATCCACACTTCCGCCCAGGTCGGCTTTTCTGGATCGGGATCTTGAGCCAATACTTCGCCCGCTTTGGCATAGTCAAACCAGGCCCAGCCTTCTCGCTGCCACAGTTCGCGCTCGGCGGCTTGGGCAAAGCCATGGGCTAGCCCAGCCCAGCCGCGATAGTGACCACGCAGTTTGGCGACATCGCCCTGGCGCGCCACAATTTGCGCGGCCTCGGCCTCCCCGATGTAGGCCCAAAAGTGGCCGGTCGGCATATCGATCAGCGTGGGCGCAAAGACGTGACCACCAAAGTGACTGACGCGCCAGACGCGTAGCCCCTCATCAGCATAGGTATCGCGCAGATGGCGATAGAGGGGGTAACCAAACTTGGCGCAGGCCACATCGATCGTGCCGTGGGTGCAGACGAGGATGTCGCGTTGGTCTGGCTCCAGATTGACGCGATAGGCAGCAAATTGCGCCAACGTCTCTTTTGCCTCAAAGAGTGCCCAGAGCAGCAACCCCGTATCCTCTTCCGGCACAAGATACTCTTGCCGATCATAATGGGCAAAAGAACCGGTGGGGCGTTCATAGTAGATCACCCGCCGGTAGCCGGGCTGGGAATAGACGGGGTCCGGCGCAATCAGCAGGGGCCGGTGGTCGTAGACGCCGGTTTCGTGGTAGCGTTGCAGCCAGAGCGCCATGAGATCAATCGCCTCTTGGGGCAGTGCGCCGACTGCCTGGTAGAGTTCTCGCTTCCACGGCAGGGCGGTCTCGATCAGCACGGCGTCGCGAAAGTGGCCAGCATAGCCGCCGGGATCAAGACCCACAGCTTGCGCAGCGACGTTGCAATAACTTTTTTCGTTGGTTTGAGTGATGTCTGTCATGGGTCCTTTATTATTTGTCACTGGTCATTGGTCACTGGTTGATTGCCCGGCCAACACCGGCGTCGTCGCCGTGGTATCGGTCAGGTGCACAAAAAGATCGTCGAGCACCAGGTTGGCCAGGAGGTAGCTTTGTGAGCGCCACCAATAGCCGGGCACCAGGAAGGCTTTGCCGGCTTTGACCGCGTCCAACGCCTGCCAGAGGGGTTTTTCCGCCAAGGATTGGAGGAAGGCGCTCTCGGTTTGCGCGGTTTCCGGGTTGGCAGAGGCATAGGTGAAGTAGAAGATGGCGTCACCATCGATCAGATCGAGCCGCTCTTCGGAGATCGTGATATATTGGCTGGCCGCGTAACGGGCAAGGGCTTCTTCCCCAATGAGCGACTGCGCTTCCGGGCGGGCCAAACCAACATCGCTCAGGATCTGGCCGGGCGGGGTATCGGGCATCCACAGTGAGATGCCATAGGTGCTGGCCGCGATGATCGAGACTTCCAAGTCGCCGGGGTTGCCCAACGCCGCCTGCAACTCGCTGACGCGCGTGAAATAGTTCTCCTCCAGCGTGGCATAGAAATCAGCGACGGTGAGCACCTCACTCCAGAACCCTGTCCCCAGCTTCCAATCCGCATAGATCGCCGGGTCGGCAATCACCACCGGCGCAATCTGCATCGCCTGTTCCACATCAATGGTCTCACCTACACTGGTGCCGCCCACCGCCAGAATCAGATCGGGCTTGAGCAGCAGGATCGTTTCCAGATTGGCGGGATAACCCACATCCTCGGCCTCGGCCAGGGTGTCGGCAAATTGGGGCAAGAGAATGGGCATCTCACTCAGCAGCCAGCCGCTGGTCGCCAGCAATGTTTTGCCGGTCATCAGCGTCAACTCGACCGAGGCCACATCCAGCGCGATGATGCGCTGTGGATTTTCCGGAATACAGATGGGGTCGGTGGCGAGCAGTTCGTGGTCGAAGAGGCGCTCTCCAGCGGTGCAGTTGGCGGCACCACGTTCCGTCGCCGCAAGCGGCGCGTGCGGCTGCACTTCCTGCACCACATCGATCTTCAGATCCGGATTCAAGAGGACACGTTCCAGTTCGTCGATGAAGGTGTCCATCTTGCTCCACCCCGCACCGACCATGCTCAGCCCGTCAAAGACATAGACCTGCTCTGCCTGGGCTACGCCAAGGTTGTTCAGGATCGGTGAGGTAAGAAATTCAGCGAAGAGCGGATCCTGATCCTCACCGGTGTAGGAGATGATGATCATCACATCGGCGTCGTGCTCGGGCAGTGTTTCGACACTGCGAAGATCACCAATTGCCTCTGGGCCTGCTTCCGGTGCAGGACGCAGCAACCCCAGCGCCTGCATCACGGTGCCGGTGGCCTGGCTGGCGGCTTCGTTGTAAAACTGCCCTGTTTCCCCGCCTGGCGTGATCACTGATATGGTGATCTGTTCACGGCGGTCGCCCAGCGCGGCCAGGAATTCGGCAGCGTGGGCTTCGTATGCCACTTTGAGCGCGGTAGCCTGTTCCTCGGCATTGACAAGCGTTGCGAAGTCCATCAGTGCTTCGTCCAGCGGACGATTGTGTACGTCGATGAGCACGGTTGGCGCAATCGCCGAAAGGGAATCGTAGATGTCACTCTGGAAGGGTGGCCCGATGATCAGGTCGGGCTGAAGTAGAGCAATCGATTCAAGATTGGGTTCACCGTAGGATCCCACAAACTCAATGCCCTCGGTGTCAAAACCTTCAACGCGCCGGAAGCGGAAATCGCCGTCATCCAGCGGCTGCCCGGCGCTGCCAACAGGCTTGATCGCCAATTCCAACAGCGGCAGCAGCGCGTTTTGATCTTGCGTCGTCACAATGCGTTGCGGATTTTCGGGTACACAGCTCTCCCCTGCGCTGTGCACGAAGAGGCGGAACCCCTCAACGCAGCCGCTTTCCGCTACCGGCTCTGCCGTGGCGGATGAGTCTGTGGCCGGCGCACTGGTCACACATGCCGACAGCAGCGTCAGCGCCAATAGAGTCGTGAGGAGGTAAACAAATCGTTTCATTATAGGTCCTTTGTTGTTTGTAAGCGTTGAAGCGTTAGAGCGTTGAAACGTTCCAACGCTTCAACGCTTTCCGCTTCCGTCTGCACCCAGGCCACCTCATACTGAGGATAGGCGTAGGTCTCTGCGCTGCCACTGCTATAGATCGATTCGATGCGCTCGGTTACTTCGATGCGGGCTGTCGCCGAGAGGGATTCGCCGGCGGGTGTGACATAATCGATCTGCACCTCGGCCCAGGCCGGTTCAACGTCGCCGTGCTCGTCGGGCTGGGCGGCTTCATCCTGCGCCAGGACGCGCCCCGCCTTGGCATAGTGCCGCCACGCCCAGCCATGCCGCAAGAAAAGTTCGCGTTCCAGCACCTGTAAGAAGGGCGCGGGGACGCCTGTCCAGCCCCGGTAATGCTCGCTCAGGCGAGCGGGATCGCAGTTTTGGCGCGCCAGCAGTTCGGCTTCTTCGGCTTCGATGTAGGCCCAATAGCTGCCGTGGGGCAGATCGATCAACGTCGGCGCAAAGACGTGGCCGCCGAAGTGAGTGGTGCGCCAGGCCCGCAGCCGACCACTCGATTCAGCGGCGATCTGGCGCAGGCGGGTGTAGGTGGGGTAGCCGAACTTCGAGCAGGCCGCGTCCACGCTGCCGTGGGTGCAGACGAGCAGATCGCGCACATCGCCGACGTCCTCGCGATAGGATGCGAACGAGCCAAGTTGTTCTCGGTCCAGCGCCAGGGCGAAAAAGAGCGGGCCAATCTGATCCTCGGGGACGATATATTCGCTGTACTCAAATTGGGCGAAAGCACCCTGAGGACGCCGCCAAGCGATGATGCGGCGCATCCCTTCCACAGCGTAGTCGGCGTCGGGGGCGATGCCAAGCGGGCGGATACACACCTGCTGGGTGCGTTGATATTCGTCGCGGATGTGCTTCATCACAGCCAGCACCTCGGCGGGCATACGTTCCGGATCGGTGAACATGCCTGCCGGCCAAGGCAGCGGCAATTCCACAGCGATGATCACTTCGTAGTCGGCTCCGCCGTAGCCCACCGGGCTGAGACCTGCCTGTCGCGCACAGACAGAACAGAAGCGCGAGTCGTTGTTTTTCTCCATCATGGCATAGCTCCTATTGTTCAATCCCCAGCCGTTCCTCATCGTAAAGCGGACCGTAGTCAGGAATAATCAGATTGGCCAAGGGATTGGGCGTAGGTGATTCCTCGCCCAGCATAAAGAAATAGAGATCGTCGATAACCAGGTTGGCGCCAATGATGTTCCACCCGGCCACCCACACACTCCAGTTGACGAGATGCACTTCGTCTTGCTGCACGGCGGGGATGGTCTGCCAGAGTGGGCTGGCTGCCAGATCGAGGAAGGCACCGGCTTCGCGTTCGTTGCGCACCATCACAAAGAGCTTGTCGCTGGTGAGCAGGGTGATGGCTTCCATTGACATGGTGTTCCACACTTCGATTTCGTCGAAGGCGGCAGGCATGCGCAGGCCGGCTTCTTTGCTCAACTCGGCGATGAACGATTCTTTGTTGTAGATGTTGAAGGCGTCGGCGCGGCTGCGAATGATGGCGATGGTCTCGTCGGCCGGGGCTTGATTGGCGTAGGCGGTGCGAAATTCTTCGAGCCGAACGTTGCTGATGCTGACCAGCGCCTCAGCTTCCGCCGTCTTGGCCGTGGCCTCGCCAGTGAAGAGGAGGTTGCCGCGCCAATCTTCGCTGGAAATGGGGCTCACCGCCACCGGCGCGATCTGTGACAACAGAGGCAGCGTTTCTGCGTCCACATCAGATTCCATCGCCAGGATCAGATCGGGGTTGAGCAGGATCATCGCCTCGTAGTTGGGGCCGTCCGTCGTGCCGACGCTGGCAATTGTCTGCGTGGTGTCGCCCAAATATTGGGTGTAGTCGCGGTTGGCCCAGTCGACCACGCCAATCGGCGTAATGCCCAGCGCCAGCAAGTTCGCCATCACCCCCTCGTTCATGGCGATGATACGCTGTGGGGTTGCGGGAATGCAGGTCGCGCCAAATGCACCTTCGATGGCGCGGAAGCCCGCTTTGCAACTGGCTTCGGCACTCGCATCACTTTCCAGAGAAATTTGTGCGACTTCACTTGTATCCGCCATCGGACGTTCTTCCAGACCCAGCGCGTCTGCCAATTGTGGCACCAACCCCTCCAGCAGATAGGGCAAGCTGAGTACGGTGACAAACGATGTCGCACCACCCAACGGCTCATCATTACTGAGGAAGACTTCGCGACCCTCGGTGTGGACAGAGAGACTCTGATAGACGGGCCCGCCCACTTCATCAGCTGCAGTTGGTTTGGCCAGCCAGATAATCACGTCAAGGTCGAGCAGATCGGCCCGTTCCAGGCTGAGGTTGCCGCCAAAGCTATCCCCTGCGATCTCTGCCAATTCGTCAGGCAATATGAAGCCGAGCGACGTGAGCAGACGCCCACGCACATCCTGCGCGCTATAGAGGAAGATGCCCTCGTAGGGTGTGGCAACCACCGAGGTTGCACCGACAAATTCGGGATAGGTTTCTTGAACTTGTGCAAGGTCCGCCTTAACCGCATCGACGAACGCCTCAGCTTCTGCGGCCTGTCCCACGGCGCGCCCCACGGTTGTAGTCAGTTCCTGCCACGGTATGCCATAGTCAACATAGTCACCGGGCTGTGCAATGGTGGGAGCAATTTGCGTCAGCAGTTCGTAGTCTTCATCGGTCACGCCTGAGTAGAGGGCCAGAATTAAATCTGGGTTGAGCGCAGCAATGGCTTCAAAGTTAATGCCATCTGCGCCGCCCACCGCTTGGGGAATTTCGCCGCTGAGCGTCTGCAACTCATCCTGTGCCCAGGGCCAGATCGAGCCGGGATAGCCGCCGAACCATTCGGTGGTGCCCACCGGCACAATACCCAATGCCAGGAGTGCATCCTGCTCCGTCAGGCCGACGGTGACGATGCGTTCGGGCTTCTCCGTGATGGTGGTGCTACCGTATTTGTGATCGATGGTCACGGGAAAGGCGGGGTCCGATGCGGTTGCTTCCGTTACAGCGGGCGCCGACTCCGAAGAGGACGGTGCCACACAGGCGGTTGACAACAGCAGGAGCAGCACAAGTAGGGGAAGGAGTCGAGTATATCGATATTGGTTAGTAAAGAAATGTTTTCTTGTCATTCTGTTTTGCCTCTGTACTCTAGTACACGATTTGAATATTGACACTTACCCATCAAAAATGCACAATGCAACCAAAATGGTGACAGATGGTGCAGATATCTCTTTATAGGAACCCATGCCGAGTATGGCCGAATTGATGCAACCACTATCTGAACCTGTGTTAGTAAGACCACTCCGCACCGCAGCGGATTATCACGCGGCGTTAGTCGAAGTTGCTCAACTCTTTGCTGCCGAAGCAGGAACGCCGGAAGATGTGCGTCTGGAAATTTTGCTAACCCTGGTGGAGGCATACGAAGATGCCCACTATCCCGTGGGAATGCCGGACCCGATTGCGATGATCGAGCATGTCATGGAGGCGCAAAACCTGACACGCGCTGACCTGGAACCTTACATTGGTCCACGCCAGCGGGTCTGGGAGATCATGGAGAAACGCCGCCGACTGACGCTGCCGATGATCCGTCGCCTCGCAACCGGTCTGAACATTCCTACGGATGTGTTAGTCCAAGAGTACGAACTCCAATCGAATGGGGCACACGCCTAAAACCCCGGTGCTGGGGCAAGCTGCTGCCACTATTCCGCAACCGCCGCTACTAGTTGCGGCACCAAGTTCTCCACGACAAAGGGCAAACTGTCCACAGTGCTAAAACTGAGCGCGCCATAAACAGGTTCATTGCCCACAAAGGTGATCAGCCGCCCCTCCTTGACCACGTTCAACTGCTGAAAGATCGGATCGGCCAGGATGGCATCGAGCGCTTCTTGTGTGGGCGTACGCAAGATGAGCACGGTGGTGTCGATCAGGTCGAGCCGTTCGCTGCTGATCTTGATCGAGTACTGCTCACCCATTAGTTCGGCCACTTCGGCTGGATATTGAAAACCCAGCGCGGCCAAGAAGCGCAACGGCGGCGTATTTTGGCCGGTGACCCAGAATTCACCCGGCGCATCGGCAGGGGTAATCCAGGAAATCGTCGCGGCGACAAAGGCGGGATTAGCGGCGGCGACAATCTGCGCTTCCACGGCGGCGATCAGATCCTCGGCCTGTGCACTGCGCCCTAAGGCTTGCCCGATGGTACGGGTCTGTTCCTGCCACGGCATGCCGAAGTCATCGTAGTCACCGGATTGCGCCAGGGTCGGGGCAATTTGTGCCAGGGTTGCGTATTCTTCAGCGGTGAGGCCGGAGTGGGTCGCCACGATCAGATCAGGTTGCATGGCGGCCAGGGCTTCAAAGTTGAGTTCACCAAAGGGCATGGTGATCACTTCCGGCGTAGCGTCGCCTAGGTCAGGCTGCGCCCAGGGCCAGACGGCATGGGGCTGCTCGCCAAACCATTCGCGCACGGCAATCGGTTTGACGCCTAAAGCCAAGATCGGATCGACTTCGCTATAGCCCAGGGCGATCACCCGCTGGGGCTCGGCCTCAAGGGTGACGCGGCCAAATTTGTGGTCAATGTTGACGGGGAAGGTCGCCGCTGGGCGGTCAACCGCGGGGGCGACGGCGGTCGTCGCCGGGTCGCCATCCAAGGCGGCCACCAACATGGGGGTGAGCTTCTCCAACAAATAGGGCAAGCTGAGCACGCTCACAAAGGAGGTCGCACCGCCGACCGCCAACTCGTCATAGCTGCTGAGGAGCACCTCGCGGCCTTCGGTATGGACGGGCAGCGCTTGGTAGACCGGCCCCCCCAATGCCCCTTCGGCCTCTTGCGGGTCGATCCAGATGATCACGTCTGTATCGAGCAGGTCGGCCCGTTCCATGCTTAGATTGCCGCCAAAGGTGGAGCCGGTAATCTCCTCGATCCCTTCGGGGAGGACAAAGCCCAAGGCGGTCAACAGACGGCTGCGAATATCCTGGGGACCATAGAGATAGATTCCTTGCCAGGCCATCGTCGCCACGGCTGACGCCCCGACAAATTCCGGGTGGTCTGCCTGGATTTGGAGAAATTGCGCTTCGACTTCGTCCACCAGCGCTTGGGCGGCCGCGGCCTGCCCGACCGCTTTGCCGACGGTCAACGTCAATGCCTGCCAGGGAATGCCATAATCGACATAATCCGCCGGCTGGGCTACGGTGGGCGCGATCTGGGCCAACAGGTCGTACTGTTCCTGGGTCACACCGGCATAGAGCGCCAGAATCAGGTCAGGTTGCAACGCAGCGATCTTTTCAAAGTTGATCGATTCGCCGCCCACCGCTTCAGGCACTGCCCCACCGAGGGCGGCCCATTCATCTTGCGCCCACGGCCAGATCGAGCCGGGGTAGCCGCCAAACCATTCGGTGGTGCCCACCGGCACAATGCCGAGGGCCAGCAGCGCGTCATGATCGGTCAGCCCGACGGTGACAATCCGTTCGGGCGTTGCGGTAATGGTCGTGCTGCCATATTTGTGGTCGATGGTGACCGGGAAGGCGTTGCTGTCGGCTTGATTTTGGGCCGCCGGTGCGCCCGCCGGTGCGGCGGTCGGCACACAGGCGGTCAGCAGGATGATTACGAAAAGCGTATAGATAAGATAAAGTGTTCGGTTCATTGGAATTGTTTCCTAGTGATTTTGTTGACAATGGTTCAGTTTGTACTATTAGCGATCCCAAAATTAATGCGCATCTGTGGTACACTAACCAACACGTAATACAGATAAGTAAGTAGCGAGACTGCGTATGATGTGGCCGAAATCTTTTCCCCCTCACTGCCCGCCAGGTGAGGCGGCAGTTGCGACATTGCGTGTTTACCTGTTAGTTCATGCGCCAATCGAACCGAGCGATTTTAGCTCTTTAAAGATGCGTCGGCCGGAACAGCACTTTCCTAGCGCAGAGCTTGAATGCCAGGCGCAAGGCCTATCAGTCTTTGAACAGATCGAACATGTCAGACGCGTCAAAAATCGAGTGCGCCGGCTGCGTGATCATTCGATTGCGGTCGGTCGCCTGACTGCCGACACCGGCGTAGTCAAGCCGACATCCAGTCAGTTTGGTGAATCCCACCGCACCTGGTGGATACCATTGCAGATCCGGCCTTGGACTTTGTTTCAAATTGTTGAACCTGTAGAGGAACCATGAACTTACTACCTGTTGGAACCACGTTGGGACAACTCCAGATCTTTGAAATTTATGAGTTTTACAACATGCCGGTGCTCTTTGCCTGTAAAAACCAGGCTGATACGATCTATCTAGCCGTCTGGATCGATGAGACAGACGAAGACAACAGTTGGCTTTATGTCGCAATTTCGCCGCAACGGTTTGCAAAGCTGCGGGCCGGCCAGCTTGCCTTACACGATGCCTTTGCCGACCCAGAAGACGGTGTTGTTTTGAAAACAGTCGTTGCCAACGCCGCCCCTCACAAAGCGCAAGTGGAGCCAGTCTTGGTCTCAGAGATGGACGCCAGTTGGCCACCACTACCCGGCGATTATTTAGATATCCCCCAGGCGCTGCCCCGTGTCCTTTGGGAGAATGTGGACCAGAGCAATCCCACCACCGTTGATTATCCAAAACATCTGGTGCCGGAGCCCTGGTATCGCCAGTTGGAAATTCGTGCGCTGGCAATCCCACAGGCATAAACACCGCCGCTGCCACTATTCCCCAACCGCTGTCATCAACTGCGGTACGAGGTTCTCCACCACAAAGGGTAAGCTATCCACGGTCCTAAAACTTAGCGCGTCGTTGCGCTGTCATGGGCGCTAACAAGCAGCGCCGTCAGATCGCGCAGATAGTCAAAGTCGGTAATCGGTCCTGCGGCTGGGCGCTCGGTGTTGATGATGTAGTCAAGCTTGGGGGCCGGGTGGCCCGTCAACAACTCGTCAATCGTAAAGCGGTCAGTGGTAAAGCGGAAGATGATCAAGGCATCGGTCGCTAATTGCGCCACCACTTCGTCGCTCACTTGCGCACTGCCGGCTTCATTAAAGGTCACGCTGTCAGGGGTTACGATTTCCATACCCAGATCGGCCAGGGTTGCGCCAAAAGCAAATTGTTGATTGACCATAAAGGTCATGGTTGGTGCAGGCAGAAAGAGCAAGGCGAGCCGCGGCTTGGCGGCGACAACGGGGACGAGTTGGGTGCGCGCGTCGTTCAACTGGGCATCAAAGGCGGTGATCACCTGCTGCGCGGCGGCCTCCTTGCCGATCAACTGGGCCACAATCGGCAGTGCCGTTTGCCAGTAGAGCCGGTCGGCGCCGTCAAAGGTGAGTGTGGGCGCAATCTGCGTGAGTTGATCATACCGCTCCTTGCCATAGCCATTGGGCGTAATGATCAGGTCGGGTTGCAACAGGGCAATCGCTTCCAGCGACGGCGCGCTCTCCAAGCCAACATAGGTCATAGCGCTTTGACTGACCGCCGCGGCATAGCGATAGGTAAAGGGTTTGCCCTGTTCGGCATTGGGCGTGCGTTCCGAAGCAGTGCCAACCGGATAGATGCCCAACGCAATCGGTAGTTCCATCATCTCTTCGCTGAGGGTGACGATACGTGCCACCGGTTTGGTGAAGGTCGTCTCGCCATCTTCGTGTTGGATGGTGATGGGAAAGACGGCACCGGCCGAAGTAGCGCTGGTCGTGTTTGCTGCCGGTGCTGAAACGACACAAGCGCTGAGCGCGATCGACAGTAGGAGCAGATAGATAAAACGCATTGTCTTTTTCCTCGAATTTTGCAGGAGCTTGGTAGCTGGTTGGGTGACAAACCTTAGTTGAGCACGACCGACCGACATTTTTGGGGAAAGGTTAAGCGCGGGGCCGCTTGATCAGCCTGATCGTGCCGCTGCATCTGGGGTAACGCCTCTTCGATCATGCGGATGACCAGCAGATAGGCATCCAATGGCAGGGCCACCATCATCCGGCCGACTTGCAGATAAAAATGTTCTTGTTTGGTCTGGTTGATCTCGGCATGAAAGGTTGATTCAGACGCCAACAGCCGTTGCGCCAGTTGGAGAAAGGCGGCCGCCGGTAAGTGCAGGCCAACGCCATCCCAGACAAAATGGACGGTGCCATGTTCACACTGGCTGATATAGCGTTGCCCCGCCCGCTCGGCGAGAAAAATCACATGTTGACACATGAGCAGTAATCCTTATGCGTGTTATTTCGATCAGACAAATAAAAAGGCTCATCTGCCCAAAGTATGCATGGGGTGCGTGTTGTATCAACACCGCGCACCCTATAGCCACTTTCTGAAGATGAGCCCAATAAAAAAGCGCGACAAGGCTTACTCGCCCGTCGCGTTCGTGTGATACCGGCGGTTGTCACAAATCAACACTGTTTCCAGTGGAAACAGTGTTGATTTGTGATAGAGCCAAGTATATGATCGAAGCGACTGGCGAGACGTTGCTGGCTAAGCAGGACTCAACAGGTTAGGCGCAACGAGTGGCAGCTCGGTTCGCCTTTTTATGACAGGATCAAGCGTAGCGATCGTGATAACGTGATCGGCAGGTTACCATTCTTCACGCGACGGGCAATCTAGAATGAAACGCATTATAAACGAAAAAGCGGGGGATTTGTGCACCAATTTTTCAAGTACAGCCTATGGTGAGGGTAAAGCTGGTGTGTAACGGTGGCTTAAAAGCCAATTTACCTAGGTTAATCGATTTGCACAATGCCGCTTAGGCCAGCTTAATATGTAAACGATCCACGAAGCGGGTGCCCCAGGGGCGCGAAGACACACGAAGTCCACTTTTCTTCGTGAAACTTCGTGTGTTTTCGTGGATCGTTCGTTGAAAAGGCCTATAGATTGTTTTGCCCGTTTTACTCAGGCAGCGCTGTGTTGATGGTCACCCCCAATACGGTGGCCACTTCGGCTAGTTTGTCGCCCTGGTCTTGCAGCGTCATGACCGCGTCCAGCACTTTGGTCCGCTCCTCGGGCAAGATAATCGCCTGGTCGAAGGGCACATAGATGGCGTTGACCTGCGTCATGCTCGTCTCCAGTAGAGCGGTCATCTGGGCATTCAGTTCAGGATTGACCGCCTCCACCACATCGGCCAGCGCGGTGCCGCTGACGACGCTGCCATCCAAGCGCGTGTAGCTGCCCAGATAGACATTCATCACGCCCTGGTTGTTGGTGATAATATCGCGGTGGGTGTTGTCGCTAAAACAGGAATGCTCATCTTCCTGATCCTGATTATCCAGCGCGGTGAACATGCGCTCGCCGGCCAATTCCGATTTGCTGAGCACGCCCAGCCCGGTCAAGACCTTTTCGAGCGCCACGTCCGGTGCCGTTGCCAGGAATTCGCTACGGTAGTTGTCCGCGCCCGCGGGATCCCAGGCGGTGGTCACGGCCGTGAGATTTTCCACCAACTGCTCACCCAGCAACAGCAAGTATTGGCCACGCCGGTCGGCGTTGGCCACACCGCCATCGACCACATAATCGGTGAATGGCCGTTGACCGTTATTGTCAGCGAATTGATCCTGGCCCCAGAGCAGAAATTCGATGGCATGATAGCCACTGCTGATATTTTCCTCTGCGCCCACCTCGTTCAGCGAGGCGATCAGATCCTTGGTAATTTCTGGATAGTCGGTCAGGTTGTTGATAATGCCGGCCTCGGGCGCGCCATCGACATAGTCAACATAGGCTTCGTCCAGCGGCCAGGCGTTGAGTAAGCCCTCTGGGCCATCTTCGTCATCAATCGGCCCGCCATAGAAGCGATACGCCTCGGTCTGGCCGTAGGGTTCGTTGGAAGCGAGCCAGGCCGCTTTAGCAGCTTCATGGGTCTCCACACTGGGGTCGGCGACAAAGGCCGTCAGGGACTCTTGTAAAGCAACGGCCAGCGCCAACGAATCTTCATAGCTGGCAAAGACAATATCGGCATAGGTGACCAGAGCTTCCTGCTTGAGTGGTATCAAGGCATCTTCAGTGGTGGTCACGGCGGAAGATGTCGCGACGGTCGGCGTTGCTGGTTCGGGGGTTGCGGCGGGCGCGCTGGTTGCCGTGGGTGCAACAGTTGCTACTTCTGCAGGCGCGGCCTCTTCGGCTGGCGGCGCACCACAGCCGGCGATCACCCAAAAGAGCAGAACAAAGGCACTCAGTAAAATTGAACGTTTCATGGTATTCCTTTCCGTTTGACGGTTGAACTTCGCATTATGCTAATTTATCCCGTCCCATCGGGACGATTGACCTTAGAGAAATATCATGATTTTCTTGGTCCTAATAGATAACACAATCAAACCTGGCACAATCGTGTACTGCGCATCCCCTGATGCGCAGCCCGCTTTGTGTCAACTCTATTTGCTTTGTCTATAAGGTCAACCGTCCCGATGGGACGAAGGTGGATCCTTATCCATTAAATTTAATCGACGGTGTACGACAGCGGCACGCAGCAAACATCTACTGAGGCGGCAGGCGGCATCGGTTGTTTTCTGAATCTGTTGTCGTTTTTCCTGATTTTCGAAATCGCCCAAGGGGGTCCTAGCGATCAAGGGCTTGCGCACGAATCCATGGTTTGGGGAAGAGCGAATTGGTTTGTTTGGTCAAATCCACCGTGGGATCCAACAACAGTTGACTGGGCCGGCCATTCAAACTGACATAAGCTTCGGCGTAGACCGCGACCGCTTGCAACCCTTGCGCTTGCAGCCGGCGCGCCAGATAATGGGCGAATTCTAAAATCATGTCGGGCTGGAAAGACATCTGCTTTTCCTGTTGATAGGTCAAATAGTCGCTGGGCAAGATCGTCAACTCCCGCCCACTGGCCGGTTCAACCACGGTAAAGGTGACATGGCCGGTCTTCTCAGCCAACATCACATTCCAGGCAAAACGGTACCCTTCTTCAGTCCACAAGACATTGCCGGGATAGAGCCAGTGGCGCAGCGGCACAAGCAGTTGCACCACAAAGAATAGGCCGAGCAACCCCAGGGTTAACCGCCCCCGCCAAGGGGTGGGAGCGCTTAGCGGAACCCCTTGGTGACGGGGGGTGACCAAACGCGGCATGGTGGGCAAGGTCAATCGCAGCCGCGCAAAATCTGCTGCCGTAAAAAAGACCAGCGTACAGCCGACCATAATCGCCGGGAAGAGGCCAATCGGAAAGAGCAGCCCCGTCAGCAGGTGAAAGGCGATCACCGCCAGGTATGCCCACGGGCGGGTGCGCCGCTGCAGGAGCAGGAAGGGAATGCTCAGATCATAGAGCGCCCCGCCCCAACTCATCAGATAGGGCAGCCAGGCGGTGTCAAAGAGGCCGCCGATCAGGGGAAAATCGGTGTTGGCCGCCAGCCAGATACGCAATGGTAGGGCGTCAAAGAGCCAATCGGCGTTAAGTTTGGCCACCCCGGCAAAGAAATAGACCAATCCCACCTGTAAGCGCACGGCCCACACCATCCACTGCGGGACAGTGTGGGCCGCCCGGCCTGGCTGCCGCCAACAATCCACGGCAAAACTATGATGTAGTGGCAGAAAGATCAGCAGAAAACTAAGCAGCGAGATGAAATAATAATGGTTCAGATAATAGGTCTTGTCGAGCAGCTCGGTATAGGTAAAGAGCAGCCAGAAGACAATGATATTTATTCGGTAAAAAGCGCCAAAAGCAATGGCCAGCGCGCTCAGCGCCAGCAGCCCATAGACGCCATAGAGCCACACCCCCGGCAGCGGTTTCACCCAGCCAAAGCCGTAGTAGGTAAAGTGAAAAGCGGGTTGCAGATAAAATTCGTCGATCCAGCCGTTGGCCATAAAGCGCACGGCCCCGCCACACATGAGCAGCCCAAAGACAATGCGTAATACCACCAGCGGCATGATCGATGTTGCCGCCTGAAAGGGTGCTAGCCACGCAGATAGCGACCCTGGGTTGCGGGTGGCGCGGTGAGACAGGGTCGGGTTTGCCGATGTCATCGCTCAGTCACCATCATTGTCGCTAAAGGTGACGGTAATCCCCAGTTGGTTCGCCATATCGACCTTTACCAGCACTAAGATCGCTTTGATCTGATCGCGGACGGCCCGGACGGGGATCGGATCCTCAATGACGGCAACTTCCAAGGGCAACCCGAGCGCTGCGATGGCGGCAATCGTGGCTTCAATTTGGGCATCAATGGCCGCCGCCAGGGTCGGCGTGCGCGGCGACACCGCCAGCTGATCCAGATAGTCGCCCAGCCCAGCCTGGAAAATCTGCTGCACCCCCCGCAGATTGGCGATCATCAGGGGCCAGGAATAACCGGCATAGGGCGACTCTACGGCCTGTGGTTGCGGATCGGCCAAGACCCCACGCAGGGGGTACTCGACTTTGGTCTTGACCATCGTTTCCAGCAGTACAATCAACTCGTTAGCTAACATGCTAATCGAGCCTTGGACATCGCTCTCACTAAAATCCGCATCGATCAACTGTTGCGCGCGATTCTCCCCTTCTGGCGACCAGAGGGCATAAAGCTCGCTGGCGGCAATCGAGAGATTTTGGGCCAAGGCATCGAGATAGGCCAAGCGCGGCGGTGCGGCCACGAGCGCGGTCACGAGTTCTTCCCCCGTCAACGTTGGATTAAAGAGCAAATATTCAATCGCCCCGAGTCCCTTCGCAGTCGAGCCAATGGAGGCAATGAAGGGTTCGTCGATGGTGGTTTCTTCGGCAATAAATTGCTCGATAAACTTCGTATTAATTGGCCATTTCTTGATCTGGCCGACGGCTAGCATCGTGAAACGTAAGCTAAAGGGTTCAACGCGCGCCCATGCTACTGCCGTGCTGCGCCACTGTGCCTGCGACGCAGCCAGCGTTTCAACCGTGGGTTGGGCGGCAAATTGGGCCACCGCTGCTTCCAAGGTCTCGGCCTCGCGCATCAATTCACGATGCCGCGGCAGAATCACCGTCTCGACAATGCCAGCGATCACGGCGCGCCGATCCAAGCGCGGGGTGGCTGTAACGGTGACGGCATTGCTTGCGGACAGTGTGGCACTAGTCGTCGGCGTGGTTGCTATGGTCGCCGGCACAGGTGGTTCTGCGGCAGAACTGCAGGCGGTCAATGTGACCAAAATGACGATGATACTGCCGATTCGTAACAAAAGTGCTCGCATTATCTCATTTAGCTTTCTATTATACGCAAATCAACGTCAGCACCCGTTTTCTTCGTGTGCCTTCGTGTGTCTCCGTGGATCGCCCGTTACTGGTTTGGCAGCGCGCTACAACGAATTTAGAAAGGCAAGCAGCGCGTCCCGCTCGGCTTGGGTCAGCTGTAGCACATGTTGTTTGGCGGCCGCGGCCTCGCCGTCATGCCAGAGCACGGCTTCCAGCAGATTGCGGGCCCGCCCGTCGTGCAGGTAATTGGTGTGGCCATTTACCGTCCCGAATAGCCCGATGCCCCAGAGTGGTGGCGTACGCCATTCACTGCCGTTGGCCTGAAAATCGGGTCGCCCATCGGCCAGCCCGTCGCCCATGTCGTGCAGCAGCAGATCCGTATAGGGATAGATAGTCTGGTGGGAAAGGGCCGGGATGGTGGGGTGGATGCCGGTTTCGTGTTTAGGCGTGTGACAACTGGTACAGCCGGCCGCGCTAAAAATTTGTTTGCCTTGTAGCACCGTGGCATCCTCCCAGTCACGGCGCGCAGGCACCGCTAGCGAACTGGCATAGAGCACGACCTTGAGGAAATCATCATCATCGATCTCCGGCGCGCCGCCATTGGGTGCAGCCAGACAGTCCGTCTGTAGGGTTGTGCAATTGGCTGCGGGCAGCAATGCGGTGGTAATCCCCATATCGCCGGCAAAGGCCGATGCCACCTGTTGCAACAGATGGGGCTGATTGGCTTTCCAGCCAAAACGCCCGAAGGCCATCCGATTGTTATAACGATCCCAGACATAGTTGGGCCGCCCCGAAATCCCATCGCCATCGCGGTCGGTGGGATCGGCCAGCGCCAAGAGCGTTGCGTCAGGGATCGCCTCCAACAGTCCCAGGCCGATCATCTGGTTGGCGACGCGCCCAGAAAGCAGCTCGGCATGGGGTTTGCCATAGGCCGGCTCAACCAGCGTGTAGGTCGGTTGGCGCAGGCTGTAGGCGGTGCCGTCGGCAAAGGTGCCGGCCACTTCGGTATAACTGATCTGGATGCGGCCTTCGACCGTGACCCCTTCGATAGCATGATTCTGTAGCTGGCCACCATAGGTTGGATCGGCCAGCGGCGCATGGTGCAGATCCTTGCCGGGGATACTCAGCCGCACCAGAAAACCAGTGGGCGACTCCCCTTCAAATTCAGGGGCGCGACCGCGTCCATCTTTAAAGTGGCAGCCGGCACACGACCGCGCATTAAAGAGCGGACCAAGGCCATCGCGGGCCGTCGTGGAGGCGGGCGCGGTCACCCAATTCTGGTTGAAGAAGGAGTTGCCCACAAAAAAGAGCAATTCATCCATCCGTTCCAGCCCAGGGGCCGGTTGGCCAAAGGCGTTAGGCGTGGTGTTAAAGATGGTCGTCTGCCCGCCGGCTAATTCTTCTCCAGCTTCCGGGCCGGTGTTGGTCGGCTGCGGCCGCGGCGCGGCCATGACGGCCATGCTGTGGTGCGAACGGTCGAGCCACGGCGTCTGCCACCAGAGGGTGAGACACAACAAGAACACAATAAGACTAAAAAGAGTTCGCAACGGCTAAAATCCTTCATTTTATGCGGTAGGCACGCCCACTCATCGCCCTGAGACATACCTTGGGACAATGAGTGGGCGTTGCGCAAATGTTGAGCCCAATAAAAAAAACGCGACGGGACTTGCTCTCCCGTCGCGTTCGTGCTATGATCGGAGCGACTGGGGAGACTTTGCTGGCTAAGCGGGACTCAACAGTTTAGGCGAAACGAGTGGCAGCTCGGTTCGCCTTTTTTTTATTGGACAGACGTTACGCAGCGTTCGGCGGCTGAGCTTCGTCCTGAGCGGGGGCCCTTTGGGCGCGAAGGGCTTGTCGAAGCCAGAGAACGCTGCGTAACGCAGATTGGCATCGGGTGGGTGTTTTAATGCGGTAACGCCAAAGGCCGCTCCATTTTGGCGAAATAGGCCAGGGCGTGGCCCGGATTCAACTCGACGCGGACGGCGGTGCCGGGGGCGTAGTAACGGGTATGGGGTTCTTCGCAGCGGACCAACGTGCCGGATGGTAAACGCACATCATACAGGTAGGAACCACCGCGATAGGTTGTGTTGGTAATATAGGCTGTGCCCTGGGGATCGGCAAAGAGGGTCAGATCATCGGGACGCGCGGCGGCTTCGAGTTGGGTGCCGGCGGCCAGTGCAACCGGCTGCGGCCAAAAACCGAGCTCAGTCTCCAACCCATGCGGCTGGGCCACACCAGCGACAAAGAAGGCCGCGCCCATAAACTCCGCCACAAAACGTGAGGCCGGGGTCAGGTAAAGTTCTTCGGGGGGGGCGACCTGCTCGACCACGCCCCTATTCATCACGGCGACGCGATCCCCCAGAAAGAGCGCTTCATCCTGGTTGTGGGTGACGACTATCACCGTTGCCCCGCTTTCGCGTAGAATGCGGGCAACTTCGCCGCGCACCTGATCACGCAGCCCGGCATCCAACCCGGAAAATGGTTCATCAAGCAACAAGACTTGGGGCTGCGGGGCCAGCGCGCGCGCCAAGGCCACCCGCTGCTGCTGCCCGCCGGATAATTCATGGGGCATACGGCGCCCCATCTCCGCTAGCCCGACCATTTCCAACATGGCCCCAACGCGCGCGTTACGATCTACACCGCGCCCCAAGCCGTAGGCGATATTGGCCGCTACACTCATGTGCGGGAAGAGCGCGTAATTCTGGAAAACCATCCCCACCTGACGCTGCTCCGGCGGCACAAAGAGTTGTGGGCCGGCGACAGGGCGGTCACCAACGGTAATCTGGCCGCGGTCGGGCCGTTCAAAGCCCGCGATCAGACGCATGGTGGTGGTCTTGCCACAGCCGCTAGGACCCAAGAGCGCGAGAATTTCGCCCTGGATCACGGAGAGGGTAACATTACGGACCGCGGGGGTGCGACTAAAAAGTTTACTGATCTGTTCACAGTGGACGGCGATCTTGCTCATGGTTCTGCTCACGCAATATTTGAATCATCATAGGTAAAGACGACATTAGGACAATCAACAGGGCGGGGGCGGCAGCGGCGGCAAAATAGGCTTCGGAAACCGAAGACCAGACCGCGGTCGCCAATGTTTTAAAGCCAATCGGCGCTAACAACAGCGTAGCCGGCAGCTCTTTCATGGCCGTTAAAAAGACCATCCCGGCCCCCGCTAACAAACCAGGGCGCAATAAGGGCAGGGTGATCGACCAGAAAACGCGCGCCGAGCCTTTGCCCAAACTGTGCGCCACTTCCTCCAGGCTCGGGTGGATCTGGAGCAGAGAGCTGCGCACCGTGCCCACCGCTTGGGGAATAAAGAGAATCAGATAGGCCAGGATCAACAGCGGCAAGGTTTGATAAAGCCAAGGCACATGATTGGCGCCCAAAAAGACCAAGGCCAAGGCAATCACAATGCCGGGCAGGGCATAGGCCGAATAGGTGAGCCGCTCCAACAGATAGGTCAACTTACTGGGATGGCGCACGACCAGCAGCCCCACCGGAATCGCGGCGGCAACCGTGACCAACGCAGCCAACGCCGAGGCCAAGACGGCATTCCAAGTGGCGACACCGAGGGCCGATGCCATTTCACCGGCCAACAGCCCCCGAAAGAGCCAGTAAAAGAGCATCAGGGTTGGCAGCAGCAGACTACAGGCCACCACCCCAAAACAGTAGAGCAACGCCGGCCAGCGCCATAGTCCCAACGCAACCATCGTTGGCGGGCGTTGCGCGCCGCTCTCCCCCTGAAAATAGCGGGCCCGTTGTTGAATTCGGCCTTCCAAGGTGACAAAGATCAAGGTCACCCCGATCAAAATCAGGGCAGGCAACGCGGCCTGCGCCCGATCAAATGACTGATACTGTACATAGATGACCCGCGTAAAGGTGTCATAGCGCATGAGGGCCACTGCACCAAAGTCACGCAACGTATAGAGGGCAACTAACAAACCTCCTGCCCCCAAGGCTGGACGCAAGAGCGGCATAGTTACGCGCCAGAAGGTGAACCAAGGGCTACGCCCCAGGCTACGGGACGCCTCTTCCAAGGCCGGATCGATGCGCAGCAAGGTAGCACGCACACTGAGGAGCAGGTAAGGATAGCTGAGTAAGGTTAGGGTGATCAGGGCACCAGGAAAGCCATAGAGGGAAGGGAGCCGTTCAATGCCAAAGGCGTTTTCCAACAGCCCCTGTAACATGCCACGTGGCCCAAGCGCCGAAGCCAGTAAATAAGCACCAACATAACTGGGAATCACCAGCGGCAATGGGGTGAGCGTGGCCCAGAGCCGCCGCAGCGGCACATCGGTGCGCACGGTGAGCCAAGCCAGCGGCACCGCAATCAGCGCGGAGAGGGCCGTTACCGACAGTGCCAGCCCGAGGGTACGCAACAGGGTCGCAAAGGTGCGCAGGCGAAAAAGATTCTGCCAGGCAGCTTCACCTGCCCCCACAGCGCGCATTAGCAGATAGAAGCTGGGCAAGAGCAGGGCCAATGCCACCAATAACCCCATGATCCAAAGCAGCAGCGTGGTCCACGAAAAAGGCAGGAACCAACGGCCGGCCGTCGGGGTGGGTGTTATGGGGTTTGGGATTGTCTCTACCTGCTGCATCGCACGTTTTCTACAATCAACAAAATAATTAATGGAAAACAATTAACAGTTAATTGTTTTCCATTAATTATTGATGAACCTATCGCTAACCATCAGCTAGCTATAATTTTAGGGCAAAACCCCTACTTCTTGCAACAACTGTGTTGTGCCTTGTACATCAGCCAAGTCGGTAGCAGTAATCTCGGCTGTGTTCAGTTCTTCAATTGGGGTCAGCCCTGCCGGGGCGGCCACCCCTTCAACCACCGGGTACTCACTGGTCTCGCTGGTAAAATATTCCTGTGCTGCGGTCGAAACCAGATATTCGATAAAAGTGAGGGCATTGGCCTCATTTTGGCCAGTCGCCAAACGGCCAACGCCAGCGACCATCACCAGCGAGCCAGGGCCACCACCGGGTAGAAAGTAGTTGCGGGCGGCAAACGTTTCCCCTTGTTCGGCCAGGAAGCGATAGAGATAGTAGTGATTGACCAGGCCCACTTCGACTTCACCGGCAGCGACCCCTTCGACAATCGGGGCGTTGCCTTCGTAGACCACCGGATTGTTGGCCTGCATCCCTTCGAGCCAGGCGCGGGTCTCATCTTCACCCCAGATCACACGCATCCCAGTCACCATCGCTTGGAAAGAAGCATTGGTGGGGGCCCAGCCAATCCGGCCATCCCACGCCGGGTCGGTAAATTCGGCAATGTCCGCCGGCAGATCGGCTTCGGTCAGCAGATCGGTGTTGTAGACGACGACGCGAGCGCGGCCAGAGACGCCGACCCATAAACCATCCGGCGAGCGGAATTCAGGTTTGACCGTGTTGACGATTTCCTCTGGCAACGCGGCCAGCAGACCGGCATTAGCGATAGCGCCCAGCCCGCCCGGATCCTGCGCAAAGAAAACATCGGCGGGGGAGTTAGCACCTTCTTCCAGCAAGGTCGCGGCGACTTCCGGCGTACTACCGTAGCGCACTTCGACATCAATCCCGCTGGCTGCTTCAAATTGTTCGATCAGCGGCCCAACCAAATTTTCGCTGCGACCGGAATAGAGGACTAAGGTACCACCGGCCTCTGCCGCGGGGGCAGTGGCACTCTCAGTTTCGGCAGTTTCAGAGGAGGTGGCCGGTGCCGCGGGCTGAACTGGCGCGCAGGCACTCAGGGCAATGGTGACAATGAGCAGTAAAGTAAGCCACCGGGAATGAGTCAACATTTTCTAACAGTTCCTTTCGAGCATAAGGTGCATTTTGTAAATTTAATAGAAATTCAATTTGACAGCGTTGCGACTAGTTTGGGGGCCATTTCCAAGGCAGGATGACCGTTGAAACCCAGTCGTGGCGTTTTTACGCGCCCCAACGGGACACACATGGGCGTCCCCGTCACCGGATCCGGCGCAATCTGGGCTTTAACGCGGAAGACATCGGTCACCATCTGCTCGGTCATGACGATCTGCGGTTCACCCTGCACGTGAATCCGGCCGTCACACATGGCAACCAGGTTGTGGGCGTAGCGACAGGCTTGGTTAAGATCATGCAACACCATGACAATCGTGCGCCCAGCCTCGTTTAATTCGTGCAGCAGATCAAGCACTTCGATCTGATAAGCCAGGTCAAGAAAGGTGGTCGGCTCATCGAGCAGCAGGATTTCGGTTTCTTGGGCCAACGCCATGGCGATCCAGGCCCGCTGCCGTTGGCCACCGGAGAGCGTATCCAACGGGCGCTCGGCAAATTGGAGGATGTTGGTAATCGCCATCGCCTGTTGGGCCAGTGCTTCATCCTTTTGTGACCATTGCTGAAACCAGCTCTGATGCGGATAGCGGCCTTGGGCCACCAATTCATAGACGGTCAAGCCTTCGGGTGCAGTCGGGCTTTGCGGCAGGATACCAATTTGCGTCGCGAGCACTTTGGTCGGTATAGCATGAATCGCCTTACCATCAAGGTAGACATGACCAGCCTTGGGCTGCAGCAAACGCGCCAAGCCACGCAAGAGGGTCGACTTGCCACAACCATTCGGCCCCACCAGCGCGGTAATCTGGCCGGCGGGAATGGTCAAGGCTAAATCCTGAATAATAATATTGCGTTCGTAGGCAAGTGCAAGCCCTTCGGCCTGTAAACGGTGTTCTTTTGACATAAAATCCTCAACTACAATCGCAATCTCTGTAATCCTGGCAAATGGCGCTGGACAAGGTAACAGTAACATAAATTGGTATACAATTTCAAGGGGTTTTTATGATAAATTTCACATAAAGGGATAAGGCGCGGGTGAAGAGGGTGGCTAAGTGAGGTTTGGGTGAAGATTAACAGTGGTTAATAAAAATTGTAAAGGTGGTTATTCAATCGGCACATTATATTCAATTGCGAAGTGGAGCACCCCCTGGATACGCCACTCCGCAATTGAATATGTCATCAAGGATTTACGCCTGCTCATAGGGGCACGATATATCGTGCCCCTATGAGCAGGCGTAAATCCTGTCAGATCGTTTAATTTGCAGTTTACTACGGTGCGCGATCCAAAACATCACGCACTTTGTGCAGCAGCAGTTCCAGCGTAAAGGGTTTGGGGAGAAAATTATTGGCAAGGACAAGTTCATGTTGGGAAAGTTCAAGATGCGTATAACCGGAAACGAATAAAACTTTCAAAGCAGGCTGGCGTGCGGCTAACAACGCATAAAGATCAAGACCATTGCCGCCGGGCATGATCAGATCAGTTACCAGCAGGTCAAAGGGATAAAGCGCAGCTTCGGCCATTTTTGCGGCTTCCAGACTGTTGGCAGCCGCAAAAATGGTATAACCCTTTTCTTGTAAAATGAGGGTAGTTAATGAACGGATCTGATCATCATCCTCAACGACAAGAATGGCTTCGGTGCCTTCCTCCAGTCGTGTGGCCAATGCATCCTTGTGCGGCACAATGACGGCTTGTTCCTCTGTTTGGGGCAGCCAGAGGTGAAAGGCAGTGCCGCGCCCCACTTCACTCTCGACCTCAATAAAGCCGCCATTTTGGGAGATAATCCCATAGACCGTCGAGAGACCAAGCCCTGTGCCTTTACCGACCGGTTTTGTCGTGAAGAAAGGTTCAAAGATCTGCCGGCGCGTCTGTTCATCCATCCCTTCACCAGTGTCATAGACCGAGATTTGCACAAAGTTACCAGCCGGGTAGGGCAACGTGGGGTAGAGGGCAGGCAGCACAGCACTGGGCAGGTTCGCGCGCAGGGGGGGCAGTCGATCCGCTGATAAGACGACAGTATGCACCCGAATCGTCAAAATGCCACCATCGGGCATGGCATCCCGCGCATTCACCGCTAGATTCATCAAGACCTGCTCGAGCTGGCCCAAATCAATCTTGAGTTGGGGCCGTTGGGGGGCAAGTTGCAGATGCATGATGATATCTTCGCCGATCAGACGAGTGATCATCTTCTGCATCTTGGTGATCACCTGATTCAGATCCAATACCACTGGCGTTATAAACTGTTTACGGCTAAACGCAAGCAATTGGTTGGTAAGGGCAGCCCCCCGTTCGCTGGCCTCACAAATCTGACCAATTTGCCGTCGAACCGACGCGTCCAAGTTATGCCGGCGCAGGATCATTTCGCAGTAGCTGTTGACAATTGTGAGAATGTTGTTAAAATCATGGGCCACGCCACTGGCCAGGCGCCCAACCGCTTCCATTTTTTGTGATTGTTGGAATTGCGCCTCTAACGCTTTGAAGGCAGTCACATCGGTCTGCACCCCAACATAATGGGTGACGAGACCGTTGTCATCGCAGAGGGGTGCGATCGACAGGGCATTCCAGAAGGAAGTGCCATCCTTACGATAGTTGAGCAACTCAAGCATAAATGACTCACGTTGCCGAATTGCCGTGCGTAAGCGCATCGTCATCTGTGGGTCAGTCTCTGGGCCATGTAGAAAACGACTGTTGCGCCCAAGAATCTCAGCCGCGGTGTAACCCGTCAGCTGTTCGAAACGGGGGTTCACATAGACAATGGGATCATCAGGCTCCGTACAACTGGTCAACATGACGCCATGGGGAATACTCTCTAAAATCCGGTTGCGCAGGTGGAGTGCTTCTGCGCTGCGCTTCTGTTCGGTAATATCCACTTCAAAGCCATTGATCACCATGCTGCCATTCGATAGACTGGTGTGATAGATGGCACGAAAAAGTGACCAACGCAGTTCGCCGTTGGGCAGATGCTTCCGGACCTCTAATGCAACAGGCAGGTGCGTGGCGGCCAAATTGCACAGCGCGTCAAGTAACAAACGTTGATCTGCTGGAAACAACTGTTTGATGACGAGATCGGGATTTTCCAGTACAGCCTGGGCTGCGTAGCCACCCGTGCTTGCAGCCACCCCTGCACTCAAATAAGTAAAATGGCAAGCGCAGTCAGGCTGAAGCGCAATTTGAAAAAACATGACACCGGGTAGGTCGTCAATCAAGGTATAGAGCAACGCCTCGCGCTCATGTTGCAGGCGTTCCCGTGCCACTTGTGCGGTGACGTCGCGCAACACCAACAGCGCACGATTGGGGCCACAATAAGTAAAACGTGCATCAAGCAAATGTTGCTGTTCATCGACCAGGATCGATAACTGGCAATTTTGTGGCTGTTGGGTGGCAAAAAGCTGGCGGTTACAACGATGGAGTTGATTGGCAAGGCTCTGATCAAAGAGCTCCGCCAATGTGCGGCCGATATGGGCATCACGTAGCGAAGTGGCACCCAAGGCGTTTTCGGTCAAGTACTCACGGCAGACACCATAACGATCAATGAGCAGAATTAGATCAGGCTGTGTAGAGGTGATGTCCGCACTAGCCGGCCAGTGTGCGGGCCCAAGCGCAGCAAAGGCCGTAATGGGCGGACGATATTGGGCATAGAGCGGCGCAAGTTGGCCTGTTCGTTCCCCCTGATCATCATTCCCATTGAGCAAGTGATGGACTGGTAACATACCGGGTCATATCCTTGATTGCTGTGAACATAAATTTAGTACTTTTGGCGCAGTCTCATAGTCAGCTACTTTACAATAACTAAAGCTCCCTGTCAATAGGCAATCATCAGTGTGCAGTAAGACAGTGATCAGTTTGGAAGTTCCTGGAGACTGTGCACTGCTTATTGTTGACGATTGACCTGAAAACGCTTACCTTAATGACATTGTCTGTGCAGTAACAGCTTTCTTGTCAGACCAGTAGCAACGCGCTATAATCTAAGTGCTATTCCGCGCCACCAATTACCCAAGCCGAGCAACCACCAAGCGAAGTTAGCCACTGCATGAACCACCGTTCAGCCACCATCGCCCTTTACAGCACTGCCGTTATCGTCTTCTCCGACATGTATATCACACAGCCGATCCTGCCGCTGCTTTCGCAGGAGTTTGGCGTAGCCCCCGCCACGGCCGGGCTATCAGTTTCGGCTGTGGTACTGTTGATTGCGCTCGCCTCAACAATTTATGGGCCACTCAGCGATCAGTTGGGCCGCAAGCGCGTGATGGTCGGCAGTTGTCTGCTGCTGGCCATCCCAACTTTGCTCTGCGCCTTTGCCCCTTCTTTTCGGCTACTGCTGCTTGGCCGCGCCCTGCAAGGCTTGTGCATCCCTGGCCTCACCGCCGTTGCCGTCGCTTACCTGGGCGACACCGTGCCCCCCGCGGCGTTGGGGCGCAGCGTTGGCGGCTGGATTGCCGCCAATGTGGCGGGTGGTCTCACCGGGCGCGTCGCCAGCGGGTTGATCACCGACTTCCTGGGCTGGCGCATGGCCTTTGTGATCTTCGGCCTGTTGACGCTGCTCTGTGCGATCTGGATGGGCATTGCCTTACCGCGTGATCTGCCCCGTCACCGCCGGGGGTGGTTGGACGCTTATCGCGGTATGTTTGCCCATCTAGGGAATCGCGCCCTGCTTGGCGCGTTTTTAATTGGCGGATCGCTCTTCTTTGGTTTTATCGGCATCTTCACCTACCTGCCCTACTACCTCACCGCCGCGCCATTTTTCCTCTCCCCCGCCCTCGTCGCCCTGGCCTATGTAAGTTATCTGGCCGGGGTGATTGTTTCACCGTGGGCCGGCCGCCTCTCGGCGCGTTATCCGCGGCGGCGATTGATTGCTGTCGGGTTAGGGATCGCGATGCTGGGAATTGGGTTAACCCTAATCCCCCTATTGCCGGTGGTGGTGGCTAGCCTCTTTGTGCTCTGCACAGGGATGTTCACCGCACAGGCAATTGCCCCGGCGCTGGTCAACACCCTGGCCCGCTACAACAAAGGCGGCGCCGGGGCGCTTTACCTGATGAGTTACTATTTGGGGGGCACCCTGGGCGCGGCGCTACCCGGCGTCGCCTGGCAACATTTTGGCTGGTTGGGTGTGGTGGGGAGTAGCCTGGCCGCGATGGTGGTCGCGCTGTTGGCCGATTGGTTGCTTTGCCGGGAGACGGCGGGTGGATAGATGGGTGTTCGGTGGGGAATTACTGATACCACAGTACTGCACAACCAACAAACAGAGGAGAACTGATTACCAAATTGTGGTGACAATAGAGGTATGAATCTTATGATCACGACTAATCACAGGCACGCCGAGATGTAATGCTGTAGCTGTCACAATCCGATCCGGCAATTCTGGAACGTGTATTCGTGCAATCTGACGCATAGCTTCAGCAACGGTGTGATCAAATGGGACTTCAACCAAAGTGGCATTCGCTTGCTCTATAGCTCGAACTACACGTCCAAAGGCCAGACCATCAATTCTTCCTTTCTCGACGAGATAGATGATTTCTGCCAACGTAATTGAGGCAATCGCAATCTGATCACCCGCATTGTCAATTGTATCCATCAGGGCGTTAGCGGTTGATGAAAGACGAGTATCATTATAGAGATACCACAAAATTGTATGCGTATCCGCAACTACCCGAATAGCCATACCTACTCCTCCCCAAAGGTTGCCCACATTTCGTGTTGCACCTCATCAATTTCTTCGCTGGATGGAGCCGGTCCTAGATCAGCAAGTAACCCGCGGAGCGGCTTACGCGTCAGGACTGGTGTCATTGACTCCACTTGTTCGAGAACCCATTCAACCTTGGGGGCAAGACGGGCAATAAGGCGAACTTGATCTTTGGGGCGCAGTTGCTGGGCGAGGCTGAATACCTGCTCAAAAGTAACTTCATCGGCGATCACCACTTGACTACTCATCATTTGCTCCTTTCCAAATAGTTGGAGCAATTATATCACACATTGAATATTACAATGGAACGTAAGCTGTGTTGGCCGCAACATAACTGCTTACGCGCTGCCGAACGCCTTGTTCAGTGGGTTTGGCGACTGCGAGCACACAACATCGCCACGGAAAACGCATTGTTTACTGTTTCTTGGCTTCAAAGGTTGTTAATGCATCGGCCAATGCTTGCCCTGCGCCAAACATATCGTAGGGGGTTGGCAACAGATAAGTCTTATGGTGCTCAAACGGATAAATTTCTTCACTTGTATCCAATTCTTCGGCTAGAATCCGAATTAAGCGTAATTTTTCAAATGCCGGTAACTGCCGGATCGTCGGTAAAATTTCGACCAGTGTCATTGTTTGCTCCTGATGAACCTGTCACTATTTCTGCAAAATCACTAAGTGCAGTCGTCATTGAGCCTATTATAACAAAAAAGACTGTCACGATATGGTCAGCGTACGTGGCAACCCAGGTCTCACTTAGGAGCTGCTTGAGTAGGTCGACATCCTCGACCGCCGCGCGTTCAATGGTGAACATAGAACTAGCCTCGCTCCTTTCGTACCACGCCGCCAGTGCAGCCGAACGTAGGCTTCAGCGGCGGCCATGGCCCACACGACCTGCGCCCGGCTCAAATGCCGCCAGCCATTGCCGCCGCCAGTGCAAGCCGTGTTGTGCGACGAACGCAAGCGGCATTCTCTATGGCGAGAGTGATTCAGACCTTGCGCCTGCTAGATTGATTTGACAACTCCCTCGCTCTATCTGCAGTGAATTCTGACAAGTGCTGTACTCGTACATCAGGCTCGAATTCTGCACTTTCGTTATCACCTACGCAAACGGTACCTGCACCAATCTTAGCTGCATAAGACAGCATTTCGCACTTGTCGTCAATAACAATGGCCTCGTATGGCTCGACATCTGCATGCCGAAAGATCGCTTCATAAAACTTTCCGCTCTCTTTCATCACATTCACGATATCAGTACCGTATGCTTCGCCGATCTCGGCACGAATTCCCATACTTCGCAATATCGCCTCGTTCTCATACGATGGTCCATTTGACGCCAAATGAAGCTTACAGCCCATGAGATGCAAATAGCGTACCGCATCGCTCGCTCCGGCGATTTCTGCCCGCACACGTTCACACGCATACACGTGCGCTTCGCGATGCACCAGCAATTGATCAATTAGCCTCGGTAGTGGAATGCCAACGGCCTCGAATAGTCCGGTTATCCATGCATTTGCGTACGCATGCTCAAATGCTTCAAACGTTAGGTCGCGCAGACCTAATCTAAGTCGCGTTTGTTCACGAAACTCAGGATTTACGATCTTTGCAGCTATGACTGCGTTTGCATCGCCCCATGCCTCGGCCTCTCCACCAAACCGATCTGCCATAAACCGACCGACATGCGTCCTCCATTGAGGGCCGCGCAATCGGTTGCTATTCAGGACACCGGCATCATCAAGAAAAATGACTGGCCTATTCATCGATAAAGTCATTTGGCACCTATCACATGCCTTTCATTACAGAGATTGCAATGCGCTGCACTGTAGCTGATTCAGAGAAAGCACAACATAGACTTATCTGGATACCCTGAATAAGTACCTCGGCAACCTTGCATACACGGTTTTCCTGTGATAAAGGCTGATGGTCACTTTCACAAGCATCGCAGCTAGCGAACAAAACCCACAGCCCCTATCTTCACCGTGAGCGCTTTTATGTTCCAGATAACAACCTGCCACGCTAGTTTCTGCGATTAATCAATTATTACACATATACATCAAAGGCTGGCACGCCTCACATAAATCGAAGCCGCCCCAGCTTACCGCCCACGCACTTCCGCCAACAGATCATCCACCATCTCATCCGCCGGGGCGGGGAGGGCACTTTCCTGGAAGTGCAGAATACTGCGCAGCGGTAAATCCATGAGAAAACCCATCATGTCCATGCCAATTGCCCCATTGCCCTCCTCACCCATGCCGACGGTGGCGGTGAATTGGGCGGTCATCAATGCGAGGAGCGGGCCAATCACCACTTGCCCGCGTGTGTCCGCCAGCCATTCACGCAGGGTTGACTCGTGGTTGAGGATGCAGGGGAGTTGCACGGTCGATTGCAAGGTAACGGTAACCTGGCCGCGGAGATCGCCGGCCGAGGCGCCGACCAGCAGGTCAAAGTCGCCATCCTCGGTGATCCACTTGCCATAGGCGGGGTGATAGTAGGCGAAGGCACGGAAGTCCAAGCGCATCGTCACCGTTTTGGTCTCGCCGGGCGCTAGGGCCACTTTGGCAAAGCCTTTCAATTCCTTGGGTGGGCGCACCAAGCCTGATGCATGGTCATGGACATAGAGTTGCACAATCTCTTTGCCGGCAACCGGACCAGTGTTGGTCACCGCGACGGAGACGGTCACCCCGTCCACATCGGTAAAGCTGGTGGCCGAGACTTGGGGTGCGCCATAGGCAAAGGTGGTATAACTCAGCCCGTAACCAAAGGGGAAACGGGGGGCGACCTGCTTGGCGTCATAGTAGCGGTAGCCGATGAAAAGTCCTTCGCCATAACGTACTTCGCCATAGCCACCACGGCCTGGCCCGCCAGGGAAATTGAGATAAGCAGGGGTATCGGCCAGCTTTTGCGGGAAGGTTTCGGCCAGTTTGCCGCTGGGGTTGACTTTGCCGAAGAGCACATCGGCAATTGCGCCACCACCAGCCTGCCCCATCATCCACGATTCTAACACGGCGGCCACGCCGTCAATCCAGGGGTCAACGGTCACGGCGGCACCGTTGTTGAGAATCACCACGGTACGGGGCTGGACGCGGCTGACCGCCTGAATCAACGCCACCTGTTGTGGCGTGAGTTCAAGATCGGAGCGGTCATACCCTTCGGATTCTTTGTAGCCGGGCAGGGCAATGTAAAGCAGCGCGACATCGGCGGTGGTGGCAATCGTCACCGCTTCCTCGATTAACGCCGGTTGAAAACTCTCATCGGCTGGATAACCGGCGGCATAGCTGATTTCGGCATCACCGGCCAGTTGTTGCAATTCAACCAGTGGATTGTCAACCAGGGTCGGGTTGATGTGCGAACTGCCGCCCCCCTGATAATGGGCAGCCTGCGCCGCGTGACCGATCACGGCGATAAAGTGGGTGGGGGTCAGGGGCAAGATGCCATTATTTTTGAGCAGGACCATACTCTCGCCGGCAACCTGACGGGCCAGGGCGTGGTGGGCTGATTGGTCAAACGCTGCGCCTTTCGGCGTCGCCGCCGCCTTTTCGACGACACCCAAAATCCGCCGCGCAGACTCGTTGAGTTCATCCTCTTCCAGATCGCCACTGTGCAGGGCGTCGATCACCCCTTGGGTGCGCCGCGGTTTGGGACCGGGCATCTCCAGATCCAGCCCGCCGGCCAACGAGGCAACCCGATCATGGACCGCACCCCAGTCGGAGACAACCAAGCCCTGAAAGCCCCACTCCTTTTTGAGGATCTCCACCAGCAATTCGTAATGTTCCGAGCAGTAGCGGCCGTTGAGTTTGTTGTAGGCGCACATCACCGTCCAGGGCTGGGCGCGCTTAACCGCGGTTTCAAAGGCGGGTAGATAGATCTCGCGCAGCGTGCGCTCGTCAACCAGGGTGTCGATCGAAAAGCGCTGAAATTCCTGGTTGTTGGCGGCAAAGTGTTTGAGCGAGGTGCCTACTCCTTTGCCCTGCACCCCCTCAATAAAGGCCACCGCCAGTTCACCGGAGAGGTAGGGATCTTCGGCAAAATATTCAAAGTTGCGGCCACAGAGGGGTGAGCGCTTCATATTGTTGCTGGGGCCAAGAATGACATCGACTCCTTGCGCAATCGCCTCTGCGGCAATCGCGGCCCCGACCGTGCGGATCAGCGCCAGATCCCAAGTGGCAGCGAGTGCGGAGGCCGTGGGAAAACAGGTTGCCGGCAGGCTGGGCGCGGCCAGCGCATCATTGTCGGTTACACGGCGCACGCCATGCGGGCCATCAGCCATTACCAGGGCAGGGATACCCAGCCGCTCGATGGCGGTGGTGGTCCAGGCCGTGTCGCCGGTACACAGGGCAGCTTTCTCGAAGGTGGTCAGTTTAGGGAGGAGCGATTGGAAATCAGGCACGATTTCACCTCAGGCTTTCTTGTTAGGTGATGTTATCGCGCTAAGGGGATCGTCAGATCCCCACTATGAGCCGGGGATCTGGCGATCCCCTTAGCGCAAAATAGCGTTCACAACTTAATTTACAAAACACTACCACGCATCAGGCAAGAAACGCAGGCGACTGGCATACAACCAGCGCACAGCTTGCCAGGCCAGCAGGAGTAGCACCAAAACCATCGCGCCATAAAGGCCCTGGTAGAGGATCGAGTTGGAGCTACCCAGTGGATCAAAGGGATGACGGATCAAGGTTGCCCCCCGGATTAGTCCCCAACTTAACAGGGCCACGCTGAGATTGGTTAAGCCCGTAAAGATGCGGTGATTTAGCCAGAGGACCAGCACCAAACAGGCAACCGCCAACCAGGCAACATGCAAAGTGGCCCAGACGCGCGGCTCACCCCAGGCGATCCATTCGCCCCAGGCCAGGCGAGTGGCGATGCTACTGGCCAGTAAATTGGCGAGCCAGAGGGTCAACGCCGTCATTTGGGTCGCGATCGTCCAGCGCGACCAGGTGGGATTGGGGCTAACGAGGCAGAGCAGGCCCAACACGCCGGCGACGGCAAAGGCAACTAAGGCGGCGCGGACGAGCGCACCGTGCAACAATACGAGTTTGATGATATCGCCCAAAGTCCGTTCGGGCGGCAAGAGAAAGAGTAGAAGCAGGACGGCCAGCAAGGTAAAAAGTAGTGGTAGACGTTTGCGCAAAGCGGAAGATTCCATCGTCAGAACCTCATCAATGAAGGATGGATAAATTTGCCTTTAGTATAACAGAAGATTGGGGAAAGTACTGCATTGAACGACTGACCACCCTATCACTCCGTCCGCGCAGGCTGATAAATGCAGACCACTGACGGGCAAAGGTACATCAGTTGGCGCGTTGTGGTGGGGCAGGGTTGACATCAGTACTGGGCTTGCGCGCAGCTGGATAGAGCCCTGTCCGGCAGTCAGGACAAATACTGTGGCTAAATTCGACGCCAGTGTGGTTATGCACGTAACTTTCCACCTGATGCCAGTAGCCACCATCGTCGCGGATCTTTTTGCACGCGGCACAGAACAGCGGTCGCGGCGAACGGAGGGCAAGCAAGATACCGCCGGCGGTGATGGTTCCCAGCAGGCCGAGCATGACATCAATGTTGAAGCCAGCGGTCCACAGATTCATTGCCCCAAAGAAGAGGAGGGTGGGAATGATGATGAGCAAGAGCAGAGCCCCAAAGCCACGTTTACGCCGCTCATCAACCGGCAAATTAGCGACGGCCGGTGCCAGCCGGTTGAACCCCGTTGCCAGCCAAATAAAATTGGTGGTTATTGGATAACGATTCAGATGCGGCACACCTGAGCAGATCATTATCAGTAGACCACAACTGGGCGCGGCATGGTGGGTGACCTGCCACCAGTCACCGGGGCCCTCTGGATGTGCTTCGCGCCTGGCGTTACAATCTGCTGACGAGTGCGAAGAGAAACTTACATTACTGTTAGTATAGCACAGTTTAAGCGGTGATCGAGCAGCAACCTTTGCAACTCTCAACAATGGAGTGCGTATTGCTGATGAGCGACCGGATTAACGCGATATTGACGCTCACAAGAGGGCGATGTTAGACTTGATCTATAATTTCTGTAAAACGTAAAACGTGATTCGTGAAACGTGATTCGTGAATAGGTCGGTAACAATTTCACGAATCACGTTTCACGAATCACGTCTTAAGTAGAAGGTTACTGAGAAGTCTTGAGCACTATAAACCAACTGCCGGTCGTGGCCGGCACAGAATTAGCCGGTAGCTTGCCCCTTTTCCCCAAACAACCGGGGGGCACGCTGACCACCAGTCAGCCATTACGCAGCGTACGCAATAAGCAACTGATTTTTAATCGTTTGAGTCAACCAGGCCAGGTGCATGTCTATAGTGCCGAGTGTGGTGCTGGTGAACGGTTACGGGTACAGATGTTTGTACCCGTCTTGCCGTTGGGGGGAGCGGCAGTGCCGGCGTTCGCGGTGGTGGCGCAAAGCCTGCCGTATAGTGCCGATATCCAAAAACTGCCGTTAACCTTGCCGGCTGGCTACAGTGCCGTCGTTGCGCCACCGCCGGCGGAACTGCTAACCCCCGTGCAAGATATGTTGACCCATGTGCGCTACTACCCTGGGCCGACGGTTGACACGCGCACTTTGGTCAGTGGCCGCTGTTATGTGATTGTCTGGAGTCCGCAGAATCACATGGGGAAATATGTCTTGCAGGTAGGCGATGGCTGGCCGTGGCCGTGGCGGTGGAGTTACTGGCTGCAATTGCCACGCTTTTGGTGGCAAATCCGCGGCTGGTTTGGCTTGAGCCGTAAAGCAGCCTTTGGCGTAGCCGCGGGGTTGATTCTGCTGGGTACACTCTTGTGGCGTCTTTTTGGTCGCAAAATACGCAAATAGGATCTGACTCCCACTCGCGTCCGCATCAGGCTAACACCCGGTTAGCAGAGCGTAGGCAGGGGAGATTATTGCACCAAAAGAAGGGATTGTAAATCCATGCGGATTATTTTGTATTTAGGCAAGGGAGGCGTCGGCAAAACCACCGTGGCGGCCGCGTCGGCCTTGCGCAGTGCCCAGCTTGGCTATCGCACCTTGGTCGTCAGCACCGATATTGCTCATAGTCTGGCCGATAGCCTTGATCAGAATCTGGGCAGCCAACCAACCGAAGTTGCGCCCAACCTCTTTGCCCAGGAGATCAATGTCGTCGATGAGATCCGCCAACATTGGGGCGAGATGCAAGAGTATGTTGGGGCAATGTTGCGCCGCCAGGGCATGAGCAAAACGATTGCCGAAGAGATGGCGATCATCCCTGGCATGGAAGAGGTGGTTAGCCTGTTGCACATTAACAAGCAGGCCACCGAAGGACGCTTCGACCGCGTCATTGTTGATGCCGCGCCAACCGGCGAAACCATGCGCTTACTCACTATGCCGGAGAGCTTTCAGTGGTATGTGGCGCGCCTTTCCGGCTGGGGTGATACGACTACGCGCATGATCAGCGGCCTGTTACGGCGCGTCATGCCGGAGAAAGATCCCTTTGCGGGGTTGAGCAACCTGGTGGTCGGCGTCAAAGAATTACAAAAGGTGCTGGTCAACCCCGAGATTACCAGTTACCGCGTGGTCCTCAACCCCGAAAAGATGGTAGTCAAAGAAGGGGCACGGGCCGTCACCTATCTTTCGCTCTTCAACTACCCGATTGATGGGGTGGTCATCAACCGGATCCTACCTGGCATCACCAGTAACGATGCGGGCGAGGCGACCATTGTAACCCCCAGCAGCGATCCCTATCTGCGCCACTTACAGGAGATCCAAGC
Organism: Caldilineaceae bacterium; assembly: GCA_022842065.1. The sequence goes on along the minus strand of JALHQH010000013.1, from coordinate 55,124 downwards.
CCGTTACCTGGCCGAGATTGCCCGTGATTTCTATCCCCTACCCATTCTGCGGGCCGGCTGGTTTGATCGCGAAATGGTCGGGCTCGAACAATTAGAAGCGTTAGGCACCTCGCTCTTTGGCGAACGCGATCCCGGTGCGGTGCTCTTTGTTGGACAGACACAACAAATACTGGAAGAAGGGGACGACTATGTGTTACAATTACCACTACCCCATGTTGAGCTAAATAAGGTTAAGCTGACCAAGCGCGGGGACGAACTCTTTGTGAGTATCGGTAACTTTAAGCGGGAATTGCTCCTGCCGGCGATCTTGGCGCAGCGCAATGCTACCAATGCCATCTTTAATAACGGCATTCTGCAAGTCCGCTTCCCACCGGGTGAGGCGCAACCAGCGTAGTTAAGTCGTTGTGTGGTCGAGTGGTCCGCAGTGGTTTGTCATCACCTGTTTAACCAACCGCGCGACCACATGGCCACGCGACGACATGATCAGACAAAGACCTTAACGCCATGCAACTTCTCACCAATACGTTGCTGCTTGGGCTGGGTGCCGCGGTCGGCAATCAGCTATCCATGCGGATTGCTTACCGCAAGCAGCCACACCCCATGCCCCACCAATTTGCCGCGCTGCTCGACCATCCACTCCGCCTGCGCTACCGCGATCCGATCGAAACGCTGGGGATGTTTGGCCTGGCGTCGGGGATGACCGTGCTTGACTTGGGCTGTGGCACCGGTCTCTTCACGGTAGAGTTAGCGCGGATGGTCGGGAGCACTGGGTTCGTGCATGCGGTCGATCTACAAGCCCCCATGGTCGCCCATACCCAGGCCCGAGTCACCGCTGCAAAACAAACAGCCACAGGCCTGGCACCTGTCCATTGCCATCACTGCCCCGCCCACCAGCTGCCACTGGAGAGTAACAGCGTCGATCTTGCCCTCCTGGTTGCAACTTTCTCCCAATTAGTCGATAAACGTACGGTCCTCAATGAGTTGCGCCGTGTCCTCAAACCGGGGGCGCGCCTGGCCGTCAGCGAAGAGCTACCCGATCCAGCCTACCTGCCGTCCACGGCGGTAAGACCGATCATTGAGGCCGCCGGTTTTCATTTTGATGGGGGACAGGGCACCCCCTTCTGCTACCACCAGCTTTATCGCAATACAAAAGAAGCCAACGTCGTCGAATTGACCGCGACAGTAATCGCTACGGTGGTTGGTTAAAGCACATTTAGTGCTTACATAGCCATGCGCAACAGCGCGCTTGACAAGCACGCTGTTGCGATATCGCCAACTTTTGGAACCGATCTTCCTTCATCTCGGAAAAGCACATGTTACAATCTAATTCAGACCTAACCTTGCCCTATCTTTCTGCACAGCTGCCGGGTATCGGCGGGCATTTACGCGTGGCGGTTGACGACTTTGTGGTTGAAGAGTTACCCCTTTATGAAGCAATTGGTGAAGGACAGCACCTTTACATCAACTTGACCAAACGTACGCTCACCACCAAAGAAGTACAGCGTACTTTGGAACGGCTTTTGGCTCTACCACAAGGGACGGTTGGCTTTGCCGGCCTGAAGGATAAACATGCGATCACCACGCAGACCTTTAGTATTGATGTAGGAAATCAAAGTACGGCAGTTGATCCTGAACTGGTACAGCGGATTGAAGGCGAAGCCGGGGTAACGGTTAACTGGGCACGCCGTCACAATAACAAGTTGCGTCCGGGCCATCTGCTGGGCAACCGCTTCCAAATTACCGTGACCGGATTGGCCGTCGAGAGCACCACAGCCTTAACCCAAGCGCAAGCGATTGGTGCGCTGCTACAAGCGCAGGGCGTACCGAATTTCTTTGGGGCGCAGCGCTTTGGCATTGATGGGGCGAATGTGGCCAAAGGGTTGGCCATTCTACAGGGGCAACGGCGCGAACGCAATCCCTGGCTGCGCAAATTCTTGATCTCGGCTTATCAAAGCTATCTTTGCAACGCTTATTTGGCACAACGGCTGACGATGGGGGCCTTTGATCAGCTGTTAGCCGGCGATGTGGCAAAAAAGTATGCTACCGGTGGCATGTTCGATGTGGTCGATCTGGCCGCAGAAGCCCCGCGTTATGCCGCTAAGGAGATAACTTTTACCGCGCCCCTTTATGGCGCAAAAATGTGGGCGGCGAAGGATGAAGCTGGGGCGTTGGAGGCCGCAGTGAGCGCCCAGGCTGGCATCACCGTTGACGAGTGGCAAAAGGCCAAAGTGGAAGGCACGCGCCGCATTGGGCGGCTGTTACTGCCTGATCTGGTAATTGAACCAGCCGCCCAGGCTTTGCGCTTTACCTTTTCTTTGCCCAAAGGGGCTTTTGCCACCACTGTCCTACGCGAATTTATGAAAGTCGATACGAGCGCTTTGGTAGGGATTGACGATGAAGATGAGTAAGCAATAAGTTCTGCAAATGTTGCAAGGTTGTTGTCGATTACATGCAGGTAAATTACGTGCATGTAGATTATGTGTAGATGTAGATTAAAGAGTAACTAACCATGACAGATGGATATTGGTCAGTGGCAGACCCCAATCGGTATGGCGCTGTGGATCAACAACGGAATAAAATGACTGAACTGCCTCTCTTTCCGCTAAAGAATGTTGTACTCTTTCCAGGCATGGTGCTGCCCTTACATATCTTTGAGCCGCGCTATCAGGAGATGATCAATCGCTGTGTAGATGAACGGTTGCCTTTTGGTGTTGTCCTGATCAAGGAAGGCTTGGAAGTTGGCGGCGGCGCAATGCCTCATCGGATTGGGACCACGGCAAAAATTGCCAGGGTGGAGAAGTTACCCGATGGGCATATGAATATTACAGCGGTCGGCATGGAGCGCTTTCAAATTGAAAAGTTGCACCAGGATCATAGCTATCTCACCGCAACCGTCAAACTGATGCCGACCGTCAACGGTAGCACCAAGCCGGCCATGGCGTTGGCCCAGCGGATTCGCCCGCGCATCTATGAATATGTCGAGCTGATTGCCCGCGTTAACAACACCGATTTGCGCTTGGACCGCTTACCCGAGGATCCAATGACATTGTCCATGTTGGTTGCGATTGCGTTGCAGGCCAAGCCGGAACAAAAACAGCAGTTGCTGGCGCTCTTTAGTGTGCCCGACATGTTGGCCTACGAATTTAACACCCTTGGCCATGAAGTCGTGATGTTGCGTTACATGGCTGAAACCCAGGCTGATGTGCAACTGATGAATGGTGGCATGACGGGTGCCATCTTTCCAAACTAAAGTGATAGAGGGGTTGTCGCAAATTAAACCAGCAAATCCCTGGCTAAATTTGCTCGCTCACGTACAATGTGCTATACTTCTTTGACGTGCGGGGGATTAGCTCAGTTGGCTAGAGCGCTACGTTGACATCGTAGAGGTCACTGGTTCGAGTCCAGTATCTCCCACAGATAATTGCATAATATTAACGTGTTGAGCAGGACAAGTAAGTGGCCGCCGTTGTTTCAGAGAGCGATAATCATCGGCTGTAAGTTATCGCAACAACTACCACCGAATACCCCCTGTGAGCGCAGCAATGAACCCACTCTACGTTACTTCCTTCGCCGTTGTAAAATAGCGGAAGTTGGGCAGCGGTAAAGTAATTGCTTCCGGCTGGTCTCGTTATCGACTCCACAAGTGGTCTTTGTCTGCGCTCGGTTGTATAAACAGCCAGCAGTAGAACAACGGCAATATGGGTGGAACCACGAGTAAAACGCCTCGTCCCATGGGACAAGGCGTTTTTTTTGATCTCTGTAAATAAAATCTCATGAAAGGAGGAGCATGGAAGAACTCGCGCACCATCCCGATGTCATGGCGGCAGCCCGCCACTATACCCGACAACAAATCCAGCTTGCGGAATTGATTGTACAGGTGCAGCAGATTGCCGCGCCCACCGATGCAGAACGGGCACGCGCAACTTGGGTGGCGCGCTACTTCAGCCAACTCGGCCTGGCCGATGTGCTGCTGGATGAACATGACAATGTCTATGCGCGCATTGTTGGTCGCCAACGTAGCCCTGCGTTGATGATCAGCGCCCATACCGACACCGTCTTCCCGGCGGACACCGATCTGACGGTACGCGCCGATGGCCAAAATGACCGCATCTATGGCCCTGGCATTGGCGACAATTCAGCCGGGGTGGCCAGTTTGCTGGCCCTGGCCGAGACGTTGCACAGCCTGGCCGCCCCCCCCGTCGATATTTGGTTGGTGGCCAATAGTGGCGAAGAAGGCCTGGGTGATTTGCGCGGCATGCGGGCCGCGGTTGACCGCTTGCAGGATCGCATTGGTGCCAGCATTGTCATTGAAGGGATGGGACTCAAACGCGTCGTCCACCAGGCCCTTGGTTCGCGGCGGTTTCGCATTACCATCAAAGCGCCCGGCGGTCACAGTTGGAGTGATTTCGGCACGGCCAGTGCCATCCACGTGCTGACGCAACTGGCCACGGATCTGACCAAATTACAGCCGCCCGAACGGCCACGCACAACGTTTAATATTGGGCGTTTCACTGGTGGCACATCGATTAACACGATCGCGCAGGAAGCATCGTTGGAATTGGATCTGCGCAGCGAAGAAGCGGCGTCCCTCAACACGCTTGTCGGCCAGGTCCAGGAAATTGTGCGCCGCTATCAAAACGCAAGCTGGCAAAAGCGCGGCGTCACCGTGGAAGCACTGGTCATCGGTGATCGGCCTGGTGGCGAACTGGCCGATCACCATCCGCTGGTCCTGGCGGCCTTTCGCTCGTTGGCGGCCTGTGGGGTGAAGGCAGATGGCCAACTGCGCATTAGCAGCACCGACGCCAATATTCCGCTCAGCCGTGGCATCCCGGCGGTCTGTATTGGCATCACCGAAGGGGGCAATGCCCACCGCATGGAAGAGTGGATTACGCCCAAGCTGTTGCCAACCGGCATGTGCCATCTGTTGACCCTAAGTTGGTGGACTGCACTCTGGTTGGTGGGGGAAGTGCAATAAGGGGTTACCCCAACAGGCGGTCGAGCCAATCGACCACATGATCGACAAACGAGTGCGGACCGATCCCTTTGGCCGCCCAGGGTGTCGGCATTGCCCCAGGTGCGTGGCGTTGCCGATAGTGGGCGTTACGCTGATCAAGCAGCTTACACGTTAGCGGCACCCCGGCACGGCAGAGAATGTACTCTGCCCAAACGGCTTGACGCTGTTTGACGAGGAAGGCGATCTCCTTGGGATCATCCAATTCGCGGCCCCAAAGGCGAATACCATATTGATGCAGTAACTTTTCTACCGCGGTGCCAGTGAAGCCGCCATCGCGCAGCATGGTAAAACGATGCATTGGCCCATGCCACAGGCGACCGAGCCAGCCATCAAGCGGATCAATTAAGTCGGGAATAGTAAATAATAACATAAGTTGTAAAGCACCCGATAACGAACATGCGTTCTATTGTGTAAATTAGTGTAACGTAAAAAAGCTTCGCAAGCAAATATAACAATGATTACCACTGAGTTCATTGTCGGTTTTGCCTTTGGCGTCATTATCACAGCGCTGCTTGGTTGGATCTGGCTTTTATATCGCGATTGGGTGAAAGCAAGCAATGCCGTCAATCGCCCACAGGTTGTGATTCAGCCAACACCCATGACGCCGGCCCAAGTACAAAGTGCTGCCAGCCGTGCTGAGGTAAAGATCTTACTATTGCGGCTGGTGCTGCTGCTAATTGGCTGGCTGGGGTTCGAAATTCTCTTTCCCGAAGGGGCCCAATTTGTCCACGGCATTGTGGGTGACCTTTGGCAACTGTTTTGGGGTGCATAACGATGATCAGGAGTAAAAAATGAGCGTAAATAGTGAACCACAAGACGAGCAGCTTTACAAAATCCGGCATAGCGCCGCCCATGTGATGGCGCAAGCGGTGTTGGAGATCTATCCAGCGGCAAAGATTGCCATTGGGCCGCCCATTGACACTGGCTTTTACTACGATTTCGACCTGGGTAAGGAAGAAAATGGCAAGGCGCGCACCTTCGCGCCCGAAGATCTGGAGCAGATTGAAAAGCGCATGCGCCAGATTATTGGTGGCCGCCATCCCTTTGCCTATCGCGAGGTCAGTGCCGACGAAGCGCGTACCCTTTTTCATGATCAACCCTACAAGCTCGAGTTGATCGACGGGTTGGCAAGCGGCGGGGTCGATGAATATGGCAACGAGACGGGCGACAAGCCAGCGATCAGCACCTACAAGCAAGATAGCTTTGAGGATCTCTGCCGCGGCCCCCACTTGGAGCACACGGGGCAGATTCCGCCCGATGGCTTTAAGTTAACCAGCGTGGCCGGGGCCTATTGGCGCGGTGACGAGCACAAGCCGATGTTGCAGCGCATCTATGGCACGGCCTGGCGCAACAAAAAAGATCTCAACGCGCACCTGCAGATGTTGGAAGAAGCCAAGAAGCGCGACCACCGCAAGCTGGGTCGTGAATTGGATATCTTTATCTTCGACGAGGAGATCGGGCCGGGGCTGCCCTTATGGCTGCCGAATGGCACGATCATTGTCGAGCAGTTGGAGCAGTTGGCCTGGGATATGGAACATGCCGCCGGCTATCAGCAGGTGCGCTCGCCCCATCTCACCAAGGAAGATCTCTTCATACGCAGCGGTCACCTGCCCTATTACAGCGACCGCATGTATCCGCCGATGGAGTTGGACGGTGGCACGAAGTACTATGTCAAGCCGATGAACTGCCCTTTCCATCACAAGATCTTTGCCAGCCGCTCGCGCAGCTATCGCGATCTGCCCGTGCGGTTGGCCGAATATGGCACCTGCTACCGCTACGAAAATAGCGGCGAACTCTTTGGCTTGATGCGCGTGCGCTCGATGCAGATGAATGACGCCCACATCTACTGCACCGAAGATCAATTTGAGCAGGAGTTCATGGGGGTCATCGACCTCTACTTGAAGTATTTCACCCTTTTTAATATCGAAAAGTATGTGATGCGGCTGAGCCTGCACCACCCCAAAGGGCTGGGTAAAAAGTATGTGGACAACCAGCGCCTCTGGTTAAAGACCGAAGACATGGTGCGCAATGCCATGCGCAACGGCGGCATCCCCTTTGTCGAAGAGATGGACGAAGCAGCCTTTTATGGTCCAAAGATTGATGTTGAGGTCTGGAGTGCGATTGGGCGGCAATTCTCGCTGGCGACCAATCAGGTTGACTTTGCCGTGCCCCCGCGCTTTGATCTGAAATATGTTAACAACGAGGGCAAGGAAGAGGTGCCGCTTTGCATTCACCGTGCGCCGTTGGGCACGCACGAGCGCATGATTGGTTTCTTGATTGAGCACTTTGCCGGCAACTTCCCGCTCTGGCTGGCACCACAGCAGGTTAGCGTCATTCCGATCACGACCGATCACAACGACTATGCGCATCAAGTGACGACCCAATTACAAGCGGCGGGCATCCGGGCCAGTGCGGATCTCAGCACCGACCGCATGAACGCCAAGATCCGCGCCGCGCAGTTGATGAAGATCCCCTACATGCTGGTCCTGGGCGATCAGGAGATGCAAAACGAGCGGGTTTCCTTGCGCCGACGCGACGGTTCCCGCCAGAATGATCTGCCCGTGGGCGAATTTGTCGCCACCCTGCAAGAGCGCATTCGCACCCGTTCATTGGAGCTGTAAAAAAGGTGGCAGGGTGGCAAAGTTGCAAGGTTGCAGGGTTACTTTGCTACTCTGCAACCTTGCCACCCTGCAACTTTCCCCCACCGAATTGGGGGCTTGACGTACACCAGCCAATGGTGATATACTTAAGGCTCAATGCCCTACCCAGCGGCACTGACGATTGTATTCATTATTTGTATCAAAGGAGTCCTACCATAGGAAGAAGTGCACCTACTCGAAATTCACAGCCGGAGACTCGCGTGAATCATCAGATTCGCGCACGCGAAGTCCGCGTCATCGACGGCGAAGGTCAGCAACTTGGTGTGATGCACATCCGAGATGCGCTCAACATTGCTAATGAACGTGAGCTGGATTTGGTGGAAGTTGCGCCGAATGCCAACCCACCCGTTTGCCGTTTGATGGATTACGGCAAGTATCTCTATGAGAAACAAAAACGGGAACGGGAATCGCGCAAAGCACAAAAGCAGGTGGATGTAAAAGAAGTCCGCCTGAGCCCGAAGATCGGCGAACATGATGTGCAGGTTGCGCTCGGCAAGATTCGCAAATTTGCCAAAGATGGTGACAAAATCCGGGTGCGAATTCGTTTTCGCGGCCGTGAGATCCATCATCCTGAAGTCGCCCAAGATCTGCTAAAGCGGGTGGCGACCGAAGTGGAAGATGTCACGATGGTTGAAGCAATGCCGAGCCTCGATGGGCGCAGCATGATTATGGTTTTGGCTCCTTCATAACCACTGGTCAAGCGCACACTGAGTACAATGTGCGCAGTACAATGGGTAAAGAAGTAGTAAAAAACGGGCTAACGCCCGTTTTTATATGTCTGCGGCACTCGTCAACCAGTACGTAAAGAGATGACAAGGCAGCATGGCAACATCCGACATTGCCAGTTGTGGGAAAGTTGCTCTGGAGAGTATTAATCAAAGGGGGCTGTATGCCAAAGTTAAAGACACACAAGGGAGCCTCAAAACGCTTCCGGATTACAAAAAACGGAAAGCTGATGCGCATGCGTGCTGGTCGTAGCCACTTACGCCGCAAGAAGAACAGCAGCACCAACAGCGATTTCCGCCATGCCATTCCCAGCACCGTCAAGGCCAATATCAAGTTGGTCAAGCAGATTGTTGGCAAGGCTGCATCCAAGTAAAGCAGCTTGGTACCCGTACAATAAGCACAAATTGACCGTTTTATTTAACCAGCACGTGAGCGGCCATATCCCTATAGTGGGGTAGCCACAAGTGTGGTTGTTCCAACAACCGCCGCCCTCACGGAAAGGAAAGAGAAAGATGCCTCGTTCAAGACCGAAGGTTTATGCCCATAAACGGCATAAAAAAGTATTAAAGTTCACCAAAGGGCAGTTTGGCTCCAAGCACCGCCTTTTCCGCCGTGCCAATGAGGCCATGCTCAAGTCCCTCTTTTACGCTTTTCGCGATCGACGTAATCGCAAGCGCAACTTCCGTCGCCTGTGGATCACCCGCATCAATGCGGCCGCCCGGATCAATGGTGTCAATTACAGCCAGCTCGTTCATGGCTTGAAGTTGGCCAATGTCCAGGTCGACCGCAAAGTGTTGGCCCACATTGCTGTCCACGATGCCGGCGTCTTTAGTAAACTGGCAGAGCTGGCTAAGACACAAACAAGCTAAGTCGACGCAGGCTTTTATACTTGGCTCTGTCATCATTTAGCATTTTTACTCGTGTAGAAAATGTTAAATGATGACAACCGCTAGTATACACACCCACAACTGGCAACAAAGAGGGCCGGAGCAAATGCTCCGGCCCTCTTTACTTTCGAGCCGGGGCAAGCTATACTAATAGTTTATAGGAATTCTCCCAATCGAAACGTGTAGTGAGCATCCCCAGATGCTCACTACACGTTTCGATTGGGAGAATTCATGATGGTCTATTTTCGCACGCCACGCTCTTCTAGCACAGCACTCTGCCCATGATTACCAGCAGTGACAATCAACGCCTGAAAGCGGCCCGCAAATTACAACGCCGCCGCCACCGTTACCAGACGCAGTCTTTTCTGCTCGAAGGGGTACGGCTGGTAGCCGATGCCTTCCAGAGCCAGGCCCATTTTCAAGAAGTCTTCTATGCCCCGCCCCTGATCGAGCATAACCAAGCGGCCCAGCAGTTGTTGACCCAATTGACCGCAACAGGCATCCCCACCTCTGCCTGTACCACCGAGCTCTTTAGCGCGCTCACCGAGACAGTGACACCACAGGGCATTGCAGCGATCACCGCGATGCCACATTTACCGCTCCCCACCCCGCTGACGCTAACGCTCATTTTAGATGGCGTACGCGATCCTGGGAATGCCGGTACCCTGTTGCGTACCGCCGAAGCCGTTGGTGTAGAGGCGGTGCTCTTTGGGCCCGATAGTGTTGATCCCTTTAATGACAAAGTTGTACGGGCGGGGATGGGTGCCCACTTTCGCCTCCCCTTGCGGGTCTGTGCCGATTGGCAAGCGTTGCGAGCGCTGCTTAGTCCAGCCCAACAGCTCTATATGGCGCAAGCAGATGGCCAACTTCGTTATGATGAAGTGGTGTGGACAGCACCCGCCGCCTTGATTGTGGGGGGTGAAGCCAATGGGGCAAGCAGCACCGCCGGCGAGCTGGCAATGCCCATCGCGATCCCCATGCAGGGAGCCGTTGAATCATTAAATGCCGCCATCGCCGGTGCGGTGATTCTCTTTGAAGCCGCACGCCAACGGCGGCAACCATAGGTTGTCACCCCGTGCACCTCATCACCGGCGCGCCCAGCATGACCAGCGCATTCATCGATCAGCTGCTATTGGCAATTAACCAGATAGCGATTACCCCATCACAACAGGGGTGAATGCCTGTCAGGCACGCGACCTGCGTTGACTTTCGTCCACCTTATGGTATGATAAGGCATCATCGACTAGCCACCAGCGCGTGCTGGCTAGTGGGCATTGATTATTGATTTAGCGCTGGGTTAGCCGGGACGCTTTACCAGCGATACCCAACTGCACTATCGGTTATACAAGACACAGGAAATTGAGGCCAACGTGGAAGGGGCGGAACTCATGTCATTCCGGGTGCTCTGGTTCGTCGTCGCTGGCTTTGTCATCGGCTTTACTACCTCTACCCTCTGGGAATGGCTCTACTATCGGCGCAAACGCCTGGCAATGCTGGAAGAGCACAGTGAATTTGTGCGCGATGCCCAGCGTCACCACCATGCGCCGGCCCAAACAACAGAGAGCACAGCCAGTGCTGCCACCGAATGGCGCCCCCCCATCTATCGCAGCCCCGGTGTCTTCTTGGAGAGTGAGCAACCAGCAGTTGATTCTACCTTTACAGGCACAGCCTTTATCCCCGCCGCGGCTCCCACCACCGCGGCCGCGGATGCGGCAAGCAGCACTCCACGCGCCACCACCGGTGAGCGTGGGACCGGTGCCACGGAGCGTACCAAAGGTGTCGCTGAGGCTGGGTCATTTACACCGCAGCGCCGGGTGCTTTTCCCGGCTGCCGCTGCCGCCTTTGTCAATGACGAAATGGCAGCAGCTGATCAGGGCGACACAGACGAAACCACAACGACAGAGGGCACGACCACAGAGCCGAATGCGGCGACTGCGGTCCCCTATGCCCCGCGCATGGCTTACCGCACCGTAACGATTGTTGACACGCCGGTAGCCGACACAACGCTGGACGATGATGAAACAACTGACGACACTGTGTCCGATGAAACTGACGCCGACGAGACTGTGCCCGATGCGGCAGCCAGCACGGCGTTAGTAACCGACGAAATTGGTGATCCGGTTGACGACGAAGCGCAGGAGCACGCGGATCAGGCGGCAGGCGATGCTGATTTTAACGTCGTCGACCTAACCCCGATGGGCCTGACCGCAGCCGTTTTGCCCTCGGTGGTCGAGCCGCCCCTTGCCCATGCCCCCCCACCAACACCGCGGGTCCAGGCCGCGGTCGCCGATCTATCCGCCAGCACTATCATGGGTGAGACAGCGGAACGGCGGCCACGTACACGCCCCGATGATTACCCGGACGATCTGGCCATGATCAAAGGCATTGGCGAGGCTTACAAACGGCGGCTCTATGCCACCGGCATCTACACCTGGCGTCAGGTTGCGGAGAGTGATCTTGATTCACTGCGCCGCATTACCCGGGCCAAGCCCAACGCCGATATCCAGAGCTGGCAGACCCAAGCGCGCGAATTGGCGGAAAAGTATCACCGCTGGGAAGCAAACTTTGCCGGCCCGCTTGATGACCTGACCCAAATCGATGGCATTGGCGCCATTACGGCGGACATGCTCTACAAAGCCGGGATCTGCACCTATGGCGCGCTGGGGCAGGCGTCACCCGACGAGTTGGCACGCATTGTCCCGGCCCCCACCGTCGGCAACGAAAATGACTTTGAGGGCTGGATCCGCGAGGCGGCACGGCTGGACGGTGTGAAGCGCAAGAACCAGGGGCTGTTAGCATGAACGACGCTGGACCACCCTATCTAGATTGGGCGATTGATCGCTGGAAGATCATCGTGCTCCTCCTCTTATTTGCGCTTTTATTGGGCGGCTTGCTCTGGTGGCCGGGGTGAGCGCCAGGCAACGGTATGGCGCAGAGCGGCTCGCCAGTTTGGCGACTGCTGCGGCCTGTGCTATACTATTTTCCGTTCGTGGGTCCCTAGCTCAACGGTAGAGCAATGGCCTTTTAAGCCATGGGTTCTGGGTTCGAATCCCAGGGGGCTCACTGCATTACAACTGTTTTACTCCAGTGGATTTTCTGTAGAATCACTCGTTTATGGGCAAGGTAACTTGTCTATAGGTGGGTGATTTTTTGTATGGGTAGCATTTTTCAAAGACATTGTAATCCAAGTTACAATCCACGTTTTCTGCCGTTCTTGAGATTGCACGAGTTTGAATTGCTTCTCTTTAGCAAACCAAACGTTGCGGCCTACTATTTCCACGCAGCGAAGACCGTTGAATCGATGGCCACTGTTTCCGCTCACTATAACCCATCCGCAGAGATCAACGAAGGTCTTACTAGCCATCCTTTTTATTGCTCGCACCATGTTGTAAGATCTGCCGCAGCCATGCTCCGCCGCTTGCTGTCCGGCGGAGATTATGGTTAGCAGTGAGTAGTACCTTCAACATCGCTCACGACGCTGCAACCTATTTAGATATATTGCTCATAGCTAAAATCATATAGATGTCATAGCCTATTCAGACACAAATGGACCAATGTATTGCTGCATATTGTGGTTTACTGTAATTCTTATAATGTGTGCTAAAATAGAAACTTGGTGTGTACTATATTGAAAGAGGAGATTTGCTATGAATTTCAACAATGTCGTTGAACACACAAATCGTCGTTTCAATTCTTTCCGCAAGCTAGATAATGATTTTGAACCTAACAGGATTTCTACGCGCCAATTTGAACAGATACCACAAATAGTAAATTGCGAAGATTTCTCGAATGGTTCCATAATTTCAGTCAATTCAGAAGAACCATCGCAAGTAATCTCCGAAATGCGTACGCCTCGTGTTGCTACAGATTGGAATCGGATCGATCTGGGAGTGCTGAACACCAGTGCAGGTATCCCACTCAACGATTATACCGTTGAACGGCAGGTTAGACTACGGTTCCCAGCACCGCGTACGCCTCGTGCTGCTATAGATCAGATCGATTTGGGACTGCTGAACGCCAGTGCAGACATCTCACTCAATGATAATGCCGTTGAACGGCAGGTTAGACTACGGTTCCCAGCACCGCGTACGCCTCGTGCTGCTACAGATCAGATCGATTTGGGACTGCTGAACGCCAGTGCAGACATCTCACTCAATGATAATGCCGTTGAACGGCAGGTTAGACTACGGTTCCCAGCACAGCGTACACCTCGTGCTGCTACAGATCAGATCGATTTGGGACTGCTGAACGCCAGTGCAGACATCTCACTCAATGATAATGCCGTTGAACGGCAGGTTAGATTACGGTTCCCAGCACCGCGTACACCTCGTGCTGCTACAGATCAGATCGATTTGGGACTGCTGAACGCCAGTGCAGACATCTCACTCAACGATAGTTCAGTTAGGAACCATAAAACACTCCCAACTTTTCACGCTTCTGATCAGAGTGGCAAATCTCATATTTTTGAAGATACAATGCGGCTTGTCCGACAGAATCGCCGTAAAAAAGAAAATGACAAACGTTCAAATTCCACCAGCACTACGCAGCAGAATGCTACAGGCAAAGACAATATTCGTCTCGAACGCGATTGCTTGAATTGGCAATCGCGTTCGCAGCCAAGTAACACAGTGGCAGATAATTGGGTTAACATGTCATCACGTAGAATCACGCTGCCGAACTATGCAAGTGGAGTTGTTAACCTTACTAAATTAGATCTTCTGAATGGTGAGCCATTCTCTCGCTACAATTATACAACGCGGGATAGGCAGCATGACGCACAGATGCCGGGAATAGTGCTGCCAACACCTGCTGACATTGCAACATTTTCATCTAAAACTGTTTCTTCAGACTGGCTTGCAGTTCAAAACAACTGGAAAAGAATCAATTACTCCCCGAACGGTATACTGTTGCCAAGTAATCAGCTGGTGCATTTTCCAGTACCTGGTCTTTACGAAAAGACGGCATTGTATCATCAGTTGCAGTATCCTTACCTTCCTGTGTATGGTCGTAACTTGCGCCGAAGAAGGAAGTCAAATAAGCAGTTAATCGGTATTTTCAAAATCGTTGGAAACATACTTTGCCCGGGTTTAGGTACAGTTATAACTCTTGGCCAGATTGCTTTGGGACAAAAGTCAATCTTCAGTCTCTTTGGATCGATTATTGGTGCAGAACTGTTTGAAGAATTGTTCAACGGGTTTGAACTATTAGATTTTGTAGGTGAGTCAGCGGACTTTTCAGATGTGGCTTCAACAGATAACCATCTTGGCTCATGTCTTCTGGATACTGATCCACTCGAAGATATTTTTCCGGTTGAACCATTGTTTAGCAAGTTTCATTTCAACGAAGGTAATGTAGGCTTCTCTCTCGGGCATTCACATGTAGATACTACTGAAGTCCAATCAAGTTATATGCCCAAAATCTTCGGTTGTGATTCGCTCGATTCTTCTCAATGTTGTTTTGTGGATACTTCCTACGTGTCCCATTACGGCACCAAATGGAATGTTAGTGAACATGCTAATGTAGAAAAATTTGTCGGGATATTACCCCCAAAGCCCAGTACAGGACTTTCGTTATACTCTGGATTTCGATCTACAACCGAGCAAATATACGATTCTGTCGATGATGACATAATTCTTGCCATTGATAAACAAGGTATTTTTGCAGGAGCTACCGAGTCACATGAACTTGGGCTTGATATGTCTGCTTTTGCCCGTTCGGTAAGTAGTATGAACACTGTCGAAATTGGTTATGCAGGCAAGCGACTGAGAGAGCATGCGGAGATACTTGCTGAACATATAGCCCTTGGTGATGATCATATACTGCCTATTGGCATGGCACCACATCATTACTCGCATAGTATCAATGCCTTTCCTAAGTCAACAATCGGTAACGTCGAAATTAAACAATTGACAACTGACCAAGAATTACCTGAACTTCCTGGCCTTTTGCAATCAGACTATATACACTCTAACACTTTTGGTACAGAACCTGAGCATAAACTGTGGATTAATGATAGTGAAGGGGTTGTCGGTTTGATGCCAGCCAATAGTATATATCTTAAGCAATCGCAAATCACGTTGCAGGATAACAGTGATTTTAGTCACGTACTACTGGGAAATGCCAAAACTCGATATGAATCTAGTAACGCAAGAAATCGTAACCTGTTTCAACAATGGAATTCACAAGAGGAAGATGTTACGCCAGTTTTTATGGATAATAAGCGTTACTACCAGAATATTTCATATCCCTAGTTTAACATCTCTGGCTGCTTTGCAATAGTTTTCTGACTTAAGGTCCATATGTCTCAAAAGAGCATATGGACCCTAGTAGTTGTTCTAGAGATCACAAAATCGTTGTTACTGACAGGTTAAATTTTCCTGTGCTTTTATGATTGAGTTATCCGGAGCAATGTTCAATCTATTGTACAGATAGATGCTCTCATCTAGATATTCTTTGGCTTTAGTGAGATTACAAAGCTTGTGTTCCAGTATACCAAGGTTGCCGTTAATAATTGCCTGCCCAAGTTCATCGTCTATGCCTTCATAGATAGCAAGAGCCTGTTCATAGTGACTCCTAGCATCCTCAACTGCCCCCATGAGTGTTGCAACTGCCCCTAAATTGTTCAAATCCTCACCCTCTCCACGCTTATCCTGCAAAATTTTGTGCAATTGAAGCGAACGGTTATGGTATATAATTGCATGGTCAAACGAGTTAACATAGGCATATATGAGGCCAAGTGTACTAAGCGCATCAGCCTGGCCCGATAGGCTTTCAATGGATACGTAGAAATTGTAAGCCTTTTCTAAGTCGCCAAGTGCATCTTCTAAGCCCGCATTGGTCTCGTCTCTTCTTGCAATATGATACCGGGTAACAGCGAGATTTACTTGTGTATCCGCTATACCTTGCGTATTGCTAATAGTATAATGCTGTTGCAAAGCTCGCTCCAGCCAATCCTTTGCCGTGTCATAATCTCCTAGCTGATCAGCTATCACACCTAAGTTGCCCTGTGAATTCGCAATCCCCAATGTGTTAGTGTATTGCTCGTGAATGGCTAGAGCCTCTCCATGTAAGCGTATGGCTTGTCCAAAATTATTTTCTGAACTCTCCACAATGCCCAAATTCCCCTTAATATTTGCCACCGTCAAATTATCTCCGGCCTTCTCAAATTCAAGCAAGGCATTTGTCAAATAAATCCGTGCATCTTCATATCGGTCTAGCATCAACAAAGCCACCCCAAGATTTGCAAGTGCATGACGATAGAGTTCAATTGCACCTTCAGAATCTTGGGGTCGGAGTTCTACAAGCCACTGCAAATCTTGTAATGCTTCACTTGGCCTTTGCAAGAACAAAAAATTAGTAGCATGATAGAATCGAAGCCCGTATTGTGCAGTTGGATCAAGTGATGGCGCCATGAGTCTTGATGCTGTGTCAAAGAACTGAACAGCTTCATAGTGGTCTGCTGCAAGGTAAAGGGAGAGTCCAGAGGCATATGCAATTACTCCGGCTGAATATGATCCCAGGTCAACTTGAAAGGAAGGCATTGTACGAGGGTTAATCAATTGTGGTCCGTATCTGTAACTAAAGGCTTGAAAGTACTGCGGTGGTACGTCTGTCGATTCAATATGGATTCGTACTATAGGATCTGGTGGACTAACATATTGGCCCCAAATAATAATTGATGCCCCAACGCTCATCGCAATGCGATTGGCAATTTCACTGCCATTCTCGCTAGGGATTGCATTACGCCAACGCTCAACACGAATTGCGGAATAGAACGATAGTTCTTTCTTCAATTGTTCGACAAGATCAAAAGTAACGTCACGGGTATCGATACCGCTTGGATCGAGGAAATCTGCAACTATGACTAATGTTTCATCTTCAGCGGCGGGATTAAATGGTATCGCTGTAGGTGTAGGCGTAGGAGTCAGTCTAGGAGATATCAGGTCCCTAAGAACTGGTAATACGCTGAACGCAGCGAGAACGGTTGCAATAATTATAACCCATTGCCACACTGGATGATTAGGTGATTTGATGGTTGATAAGGTTTTCTGTTCAGATTTATTCTTTATGCCAGGACGTAGCGTGGGGTTGGCATTAAAAAAAGATTCGATTTCATCCTGACGAATACGCCACTTGCCACTTAGCTTATGAGCAGTCGGGAACCTTCGCTCATTACACCATTGAGCAAATTGGTTGGTATCAGTGGCATATATTTCGGAAGCCTGCCTTGTTGTTAGCCATATATGTGTCGTTTCATTATCAGGTAGATCGTTTGACATATATCCCAATGACTCCAACAACTCTGATACGTGTTGCGATCTTTTCCAATTTCATTTCAGTCCGAAGCATATTTCAGCTTCCGAATGCACGTGTAGTAGCTCCCGATTACTGACAGAATCTATGCAGCATCCTTTACCGGCGTACTCTCCACTCCCGCCGCCAAAATCCGCATGATTGTCCCATCAAATGCCCGCTTGAAATCCGGATCTGTCGCATACATCTTGTACATATCCAGGTCACTTTTGCGCACCTGGTTGATCGCCTGCTGGATAAACTGTTCCAGTGCCAAACGGCTGTTCTGTTCGTCGGGGTTATTGACCACTTGCGTCTGGTAGGCCGGATTGTTGCGGATGAACTCGGCGATCTTGATGAACTTGATACGCTGCTCTTCGGGGGTGGCATCCCAGCCGGTGAACCAGCGTTCGTTAAAGGCGCGGATAATCTCATCGAGCGGGTCTTTCTGCACTTCCTCACCGTGATAGCCGCGGGGGTTGGAATTTTGTGGGTCGAGTTCGGCGTCCGATGCGTCGAGACCGATGGCGACACTGAGCTTGACCCGCTCTAGCCCATAGGTAGAGAGGTCAACACTTTCGAGCAGTTCGTCGAGTTGCTCCTGGTTGGGATCTTTCACCACCAGTTTGGGTATTAGGAACTTGAGGAACCAATGCAACTGTTCCCAGCGTACGTTGTTAAAGGGAATGAGACAGGCAACTTGGCCATACACCTTGACGAACTGTTTAGCCTTGACCTTGAAGTCGATTTTCTCCTCGTTTTCAAGGCCGAGTTCCTCATTAAAACGGGCCGCGGCCACATCGATCAGCGGACTAAGTTGATCGGCAGGCACCCCGCTGAAAAAGCGTTCGTTGAATTCCTCAACCTCGTGCCATTCATAGACGCCGGGGTCATCGAGCGCTTCTTTGAGGTCGTGGAGCACATTGACATCGGTCGGTTGGCTGAGCGAGGTGGCGGTGTAGAAGTCGTCAAAGGCCGCTTTGATCTCCTCGACACTATTAAAGAAATCGAGCACAAAGGTATCGATCTTGCCCATCTTCTTGTTGGCACGGTTGAGACGCGAGAGGGTCTGTACTGCCAACACCCCCTGTAACTTTTTATCCACATACATGGTGTGCAGCAGTGGTTCGTCAAAGCCGGTGAGAAACTTGTTGGCAACAACGAGAATCCGATAGTCGTCGCTTTCAAACTGGTCAGCTATATCTTTGCCGGGAAAGCCGTTGAGGATATCTTCGGTGTACTCGATTCCGTCCACCATCTTCTTGCCAGAAAAGGCTACCAATATCTTGAAAGGAGCGTTGACACGGGTGAGGGCATCGCGAATGGCGAAATAGTAGTGGATGGCGGTGCGGATGTTGCGGGTCACGACCATCGCTTTGGCCTTGCCCTTGAGCTTCTTCTGCGCCACCACATTCGTCATGAAGTGGGTCACCATGATCTCGGCTTTAGTGTTGATCGTCTCCTTGTGTCCTTCGACGTAGGCGCGCAACTTCTTTTGCGCTTTGAGCGTGTCAAAGAGCGGGTTATCCTGCACCGACTTCTGGATCTCGTAATAGCTGCGGTAGGTGGTGTAGTTGGCCAGCACATCCATGATGAACTCTTCTTCGATGGCCTGCTTCATCGAGTAGAGATGGAAGGGCTTGAAGCTGCCATCCGGTTGGCGTACACCAAACTTCTCCAGTGTGCTATTCTTGGGGGTGGCGGTAAAGGCAAAGTAGGAGACGTTTGGCCCCTGCCTGCGCCCTTCCATCACGCGCAGGATGCGATCCTGGTTGTCTTCGGGTTCTTCGTCATCATCGGCAGTGCCGTCATTATTACTCATCCCCAATGACATGTTCATCTTATCGGCAGCTTGCCCCCCTTGGGAAGAGTGCGCCTCGTCAATAATCACGGCAAAGGTTTTGTCGGAGAGGTCTTCAATTCCATTGACGACAAAAGGGAACTTTTGGATGGTCGTGATGATGATGCGCTTGCCACTCTCCAAGGCGCTTTTGAGGTCAGTGGCGCGCTCGGCATGGGCCACAATATTTTTGACCTCAGAGAAGTCACGGATGTTATCACGCAGTTGTTTGTCGAGTATGCGGCGGTCGGTGACGACAACAACTGAGTCAAAGATGCGGGTGTCAACCCTACCCCCTCCTAACCTCCCCCAGTTTGGGGGAGGAACAGTCTCGTCGTCAACGAGATCGTTGCTCCCTCCCCAAGCTGGGGAGGGCTGGGGTGGGGTTGCAGTCCGATACAGTTCAATCAACTGGAACGCCGTCCACGTAATCGAGTGCGATTTGCCCGAACCGGCTGAGTGTTGAATCAGGTAGCGCTGGCCAGAGCCATGTTCCCTGGTATGGTTCAACAGTTTACGCACGACATCACGTTGATGGTAGCGCGGGAAGATGAGGGTCTTTTTCGCAAGGGGGTCTTTGCGTTCCCCTTCCAACAGGACAAAGTGCTGGATGATTGTGGCCAGGCTCGCCCTGGTCAGCACGTCCCGCCAGAGATAGGCAGATTTGTGACCGCCACTCGTTGTATCGTTTTCATCTTCCTCATTACCAGTATTGGGTGGATTGCCCTTGCCATGCTTGTATCCCTTGTTGAAGGGCAAGAAGAAGGTGCTCTTTCCAGCCAACTTGGTGGTCATCCAGACTTCATCGGTGTCAACCGCAAAGTGGACCAGGCAGCGGGCAAAGTTGAAGAGCGGTTCGTTGGGGTCGCGGTCTTCCATATACTGCTGCTTGGCATGGTAGACGGTCTGCTGGGTCCAAGCATTTTTGAGTTCAACCGTGGCGATGGCGAGGCCGTTGAGGAAGATGACCATGTCAACCGAGAGGCTGGGGTCGCTTTGTGCATAGTGGACCTGGCGGGTGACCGAAAAGATATTCTGCTGAAAGCGGGCGGTGACCGCAGGATTGGCGTCGTTAAAGGGCAGGGCATAGAGGAGGGTGAGTTCAGCGTCGTCAATGGCGAGGCCCTTTTTGAGGACCGCAAGCATGCCATCCTTCTTGATCTTGCGATTGAGCCGTTCAAGCACCAGCCGTTGCCAGTTGGGACGATCGCGCAATTTATCCAACTCTGCACGCTGGGTAGCCTCCAGGAAGTTCCAGAACTTGGCTTCGTCAATCGCAAACTCGCGGTTGAAGTCCTGCGGATGACCCGCTTCGTAGCCCGCATGGGGACCAAAAATAGGACCAGGTCCCTCTTTTAACGGCGGTTTGCCATCGCGCGCAAGCTGCTCTTCGCGGCAGGCGCCGGTGAGTGCTTTTTCGATCAGGGCTTCAAGGGCTTGCTCATTGGTTTTGCTGAACATGGGGGTCTCCTCATACTTTGATCCTGCCGGTGACGGCATTCGCAATAAGAATTGTACGATATTCACGTAGCAAGTCGATTTCATGCTGAATATACGCAACTGCATCCATCACGCGTGCAGCGGTTTCAGTCAGGTATTCCGCGATGGCTTGCTGCTCATTTAATGGAATAAGTGGCAAGTCGACCATAGAGAAATTGTTGAAATTCAAGTCTTGTCCATCTCTAATGAAGTTCCCAGTGGCACGCAGCGCTTGGATATAAGAATGTGACTTGAATAGGTAGGCAAAGAAATCGGCATTAACTGGGGCCGATGGTGCCAAGACAACATACGATGAGCGAATGCAGCCAGATTCCCAGGCACGTTCCAGGCCACCCTGAAAACTACGCATGCTAATCACAAAATCATCAACCTCAACATGAGCCCTTTTGTCCAGGTGCTCTGTTATCTGAGTCACTCTCCGACCTTCGCGGTCCATATATTCTTGCTGTGAAATCACACCATATGCCTGGGTTGCTGACAACTGTATATCTTCAGGACGGGCACGTTCATTTCTTACCCTGAACAACCACTTGCTACGAGAGATTTGCCAATGCGCCGGAATTTCCCCAATCCACGCCACCCCACTATCCCGCATCGGCACGCTGGGATCGAGTCCTTGGGTGACGGCACGGTTGACGAGGATCGCCTTCTGCTCTTGCAGCAGTTCGATGAGCCGCTGTTTCTTGACAATGGCTTCGTCGATCTCGGCGGTCTTCTGGTCGAGGAAGGTGACTATCTTATATTGATCATCAATTGGTGGGTAAGGAATTCTAATATGACCAAATTCGTCAAAATATAGACGCAGTCGCATCTCCATTATGCCCCTGGAGTACTGTTTCAGCTTGCTAGTACAAATAGGGTTGCGGAATAAATAGTGATAAAACTTGCTTTCGACTGGTTTGTATGCTCTTAATACATCGTATGCAGGGCTGGTAACTCCTTCATAATCTGAAACGCCAATTGCGCCCATCCAGGCCAGTAGTTTATTAACAATGACATCACCTCTTTTGACCAACCAATAACTATCAGTAGTTGATGCCTTATTGCCCCGCTCTTCTAACTCCCGTCTTGGCTTTACACCAATATCTGAGTAAACGGAAAGCAATTCTTCATTGTTATTCTTTGGCGCAGGCTGAGTAATTAACCTAAAGATATTCTTGACGCGTAGAACTTGCCAATGGTCTGGAACCGAACCCAGCCAATCCTCACCACTATCTTTATACCTGTTATATTTCGGCAAGGCAGCCATTACAGCGTCTCCCCCAAACTCACCAGCCGCTTGAGTAGCCCATCAGCCTCCGCCTCCAATTGCAATATCTCGGCGGTCACTTCCCCCAGAGAACGGAGCGGTGTGTGCTGGTAGAAGTATTTATTGAAGCTGATCTCATAGCCGATCTGCGTCTTGTCGAGCGCGATCCACGCATCGGCTACATGGGGGCGCACCTCGCGCAAGAAATAATCATGAATGTCATCTGTGAGTGGTACGGTCTCCGTGTCGCGCAGGTCGCTGTCCGTTTCATACTCAAGCCACTGTCCAGCCTTATCAGATGGCCAATAGCCGTAATCGGACAGATGTTCCTCCGTTGTCTCGAACTCATCTAGCAGCGCCGCCAACTTGTCGCCCTTGAGCCGATGCACCTTTTTGATCACGTTGGCGGCATTCTCATCACGCCAACTGACGGCGTTGAGGATCTGTTTCTTATCGCTCGCCGATACTTTGACACCCACCAGCTCAATGGCAGCATCGACCTGCACCGCAAATGCGTTGAAGTCCATGCTCAGCGCCTGCCCTACCTGTGCCATGAGTTGTGCGGCGGTCGCTAGCAACGTGCGCTGCTCCAACCAGGTCGCGGTGCTGAAAAGTGCTTTCTTGTTCTTGGGCGGCAGCTCGATCTCTGCTTGTTCCAGATATTCCTCGATCTCACGCTGGTGCTCCGTCAACTCGTCATAGATCGCATCACCCCACTGCGCATAGGCCCACGCCATAACCTCTTGCAGCCCAGGTGCAAAGCGCAGGGTTGCGATACGTTCAGCCGTAAATTGGGCGGCCAGCCGGAGCGGTCGTTCAATGGTCACTTTGTAATAGCCGAAGTCAGCGTTGTTGAAGAGCTTGGCGCGGATAGGCAACGAACCGTCACCGTTCCCTTGGACATTGCTGACGTTGCCATTGCTCAAGGCAGGCGCGGCTGGATCGCTTCTCTGTTCGGCCATTGCCAGATAGATGTCTGTGATTGCGTCAATATGTTCCGGCGCAAACTCACAATTCTTGGCCCCCAGATTCTTGCGCAATTTGCGATAGAGTTCCGAGGCGTCGATCAGTTGCACCTTGCCACGGCGCTGGGGCACCTTGTTGTTGGAGAGCAGCCAAATATAGGTCGAGATGCCGGTGTTGTAAAAGAGATTCTGTGGCAGTTGAATGATCGCTTCGAGCCAATCATTCTCTATGATGTAGCGGCGGATGTTGCTCTCCCCACTGCCGGCATCACCGGTGAAGAGCGACGAACCATTATGCACCGACGCCACCCGGGAGCCAAGCGGGCTGGCACTCAGCGGCTTCATCTTGCTCACCATATCCATGAGAAAGAGCAGTTGCCCATCGGATGAACGCGGGATCGCATTCTCGATCTTACGTTCGCCGTTGAAATCTTTGAGTGGCACCTGAAAGCGCGGGTCAAGTACATCCTTGCCGTCGAGGATGATCCGCTGCTCAGTCTTCCACGACTTGCCATAGGGCGGGTTTTCCAGCATGATATCGAATCGCAGACCACCAAATTCGTTAGTCGCCAGGGTCGAGCCGAACTTAATATTTTCAGGGTCGTTGCCCTTAATCATCATATCCGACTTGCAGATAGCATAGGTCTCTGGGTTGACCTCTTTGCCATAGAGATAGATGGCACCGTCGTGGCGGATCTTGCCTTCGGGATCGGTGATAAAGTTCTGTGATTCGGTAAGCATTCCACCGGAACCACAGGCGCCGTCATAGATCGTCAGCACGGGCGGCAATTTTTCCTGAATCGGCACAAAAAGCAGATGCACCATCAAGTCGATGACCTCACGAGGGGTGAAGTGCTCGCCCGCCTCTTCGTTGTTCTCTTCGTTAAAGCGACGAATCAACTCCTCAAAGACATAACCCATGCCCAAATTGGTTAAGGCAGGTAACCTGCGCCCATCGGGATCGAGAATATCGCGCGGGCTGAGGTTGATATAGGGACTAGTGAACTTCTCCAACACATCGAGCAGCACATCGGCCTGCACCATGCGCCGGATCTGGTTACGCAGATAGAAGCTATCGATGATCTCCTTGACGTTGTCACTAAAGCCATCGAGATAAGCACCGAAGTTGGCCTCCAGGATCTGGCGGTTATTCGAGGCTGTCTCGACCAGTCCTTTCAACGTCCACTGCGACGTGTTATAGAAGACATAGCTGGACGCATCGCGCAGACCGGCCGGATCGAGGATCGTTAGCCCGGCCACCTCGCGTTGAAAGCGCACTTCTGCCATGACCGCATCCTTGGTTGCCTCGAGCAGACAGTCAAGACGGCGCAGGACAAACATTGGTAGGATCACATCGCGATATTTTCCGCGCACATAGACATCACGCAGACAATCATCGGCGATTGACCAGATAAAGGAGATCAGTTTGTTGTGTACAGAAAAGTTCATAGAATAATCGCGTATACAAATGTAAAACGTTGGGATGAGCCAGGGTTAGGCAGACAATCGGCGATGTAATAAAAACCCCCGGCAGGTTGATGCCGAGGGGTCAGGTCAAGTGATTCGTTAGCCATGATTCCAAGGGATGTGGCGTAGACAAGAAAGATGGAAGAGACTATACAACTATATGTTGATTCGGACCACGACCGACCTGTTCGGCTGTTGACATCCACTCCTTGAGCAGATACTACGGAGGTGATGCCGATTAAAAATCGTCTAGTTGTTTGGGCTGATATGTCCACTCCTTGCTATTCACCTTAATTATCAATTAGTTCCAGGCAATAATCAAATTTTGTCATAGCTAAAACCGTAATGTCGCGAGCCACGGAGTTAGTCTGCGACAGCGCCGCCATTGAGCAGAGTTTCACTATCTCGCTTGTGCAATCTGACTTGAGTAAAGTCTCGCGATCACGTCAAGATCGTCGGTGTCAGCCCCTCGATCTCGGTATCGACGGGGAAGTAGGGGCGTTTGAGTTTCTGAAAGGGGACATGGCGCAGCGTCGGTGGTGTTGGCCCGGGGGTGTCGAGGATAAAGGTGGCTTGGGCGTAGTCACCATAGGCCAGGCGAAAGTTCATCGGGTTTTTGGCGACGATAAACTTGGCCGTCTGTGGCTCCAGCGCCAGCGCGCGAAATTGCTCATCGCGCCAATCATAGGTGGCATAGCTGGTAATCAGTACTTCGATTGCGCCAATCGCCAGCACGGCGGTTGGTCCCATGTTGCCCTCTACCCCAGCAAAGATCCCACCGTCATAGCGGAAACGCCCATCGCTTACCCGCACAACCTGCCCTGTCACGCGGATTGGCTGGCCCCAGCGCGGATCCTGTTGATGGCCCAGGGTCAAAGTGACCGTTGCCCCCACCCCCGCTTGATGACACTGTTGCGCCGCCGCCGGATCGACCACCGGCACCAGCGCGCGTTCGGTCACGCCGGCAGTCAACAGGGCGGCCAAGCTGGCGATGCTGTCACCCGCCGCACCACCCCCACAACAATCCGCGGTTTCGACCAGCAAGACCGGCCCACCCGCCACATTTAGTCCCGCGGCGATGGCGGCGGCCGGGGACCAGCTTTGTGGTTCCAGGTCAAAGCGGCGCGCCCAGTAGGCAGTGGCCAGTTCCTCGGCATGGGCCACGGCCGCGGGCAAATCGTCATTGGTGATGACAATCGCACCGCTGCCCATGTCGGCCTGATCCAGGTAGGGCTGGACCAGGATCAGGCTGGTCGAGAGCACGCCGCTGCGCCCTTCCAACGCCTTAGCCTGGCGCATGAGCTGGGCAAAGGGATCGTCACCGTGGGTTGAGCCGTGAATCGCACTCGTCACCACCGGCACCTTGGCCATCGCCATCGTCGGGCGACAGCGGCCGGTGAGAATATCGACCAGCAGTTGCGCCCCCCGTTGCCCCGTGCTAAACGAATCAGCATGGGGATAGGTTGCCCAGGCGATCAGCGCATCGGCGTGGCGGACCATGGCGGCGGTCACATGGGCGTGCAAATCCAAGGTTGCCACCAGGGGAATATCTGGCCCAATCACACTGCGCACGGCCTGGAGCAGATCCCCTTCCAAGTCACCCACCGCCTCGACGACGGCGGCCCCATGCAGTGGCAGCAACACGCCAGCCACCGGCAGGCTGGCGCGCAGGGCCGCTAACAATTCCAGCTTCAAGGTCTGGTAACAGTCGGCAGTGAGTGGTCCCCCTGGACAAGTGGCGGCATAGAGTAGTGGCACCGGGGTGATCGACTGTTCACGCAGCACTTGTAACATGCCCCCGGCGACCCCGGCTTCGAGCCGCAAGATCGCATCACCGCGCAACAGTTCATAGCGTTCAAACCAGTCGAGCGTAATCGGCATACCGCCCAGTTCGTTACATTCGGTAAAGATCGTGCCAATGGCAACGCGCGGCTGTGACATGATGGGTCTCCTTGGGTTGGGTAGGTGGGTTGTTGCGCTGATTGTACATCGGCTGGTCAATGTGAATCAATTCGCTGTTACGCAAAGGGTGGATCTTACTTTGGGGTAAGCCGCGCCCTGACGCACACGAACCGACAAGGCAAATGGGGTGCGTCCCCAATTTTCGCGGTCGAGGTGACAGTCACTGGGCAGGGGCGATTGCGGTTAAACAAACCGGTTTCCGCCCAGTGACTGTCACCTTTCTACCCCTTTGCTGGGATACACCCAGGCAAATACAGTTGTTTGTCATTCTGCCCAGGGTGCGCTAAGATCGTGATCTACATCAACCCGGGCCATGGTAATTGTCAATGTCTGATCGGCGTTCGTCTGCACCGCCTTTGCGCACCATTTTAACGCCGCTGGCAATCCCCAACTACCGGCGGTTGCTCATCAGTACGATCCTTTGGCAACAGTCGCTGGCGATCTGGACGTTGGCGGCCGGCTGGCTGCTGCTAGAGCTGACCGATTCGGCACTGGCCGTTGCCATGTTGAGCTTCTGGCGACGGGCGGCGCAACTGTCGATTGGTTTCTTCGCCGGGCCGATTGGCGACCTCTTGGGGCGCCGAAAAACGATGGTCCTGGTCCAAGCGCTGCATCTGGCCCTCTTTGGGGGCCTCTTGCTGCTCTGGTTACGCGATTGGTTGGCCCCCTGGCATCTCTTAGCCCTCATGTTTACGATTGGCCTGACCTGGACCATCGACATGCCGGCGCGCGCCGCCCTCACCCCAGATTTGGTCGGCAAAGCACAGACCACCAATGCGACCCTCTTGGAAAATTTTCTGCAAGGGTTGCTAGGCGGGGTGGGGCCATTGGTGGGCGGCTGGCTCTTAGTCGGCTATGGGCCAGCCGCGGGTTTTGGGCTGCTTACCCTGCTGGCCGCGATCCATCTGCTCTTGTTAATCGATCTGACGCGCCAGGAATTTCCGCAACCGGTCGCCATCACCAAAGGCACCCTCTGGCACGCGGTGGGGCAAGGAGTGCGTTACATTGCACAACAGCCCCTGCTGCTGGCGGTCACCTTGGTCTCGGCGGTGCTAAATATTCTGATCTTTCCTGCCCTCAGCCTGATGCCGGTCTTTGCGCGCGATGTATTGGCCAGCAGCCCAATCGGCCTGGGGCTGCTGAGTACCGGTTATAGCCTGGGTAGTTTTGTCGGGCTCTACGGCGTCCACCACTTACGCGGGCGGGTCAGCCCCAACTGGATCTTTACGCTGGGCGCGCTGCTGGAGTGTGGCACGTTGGTCATCTTTGCCCTCTCACCCTTCTATGCGCTCTCGTGGACCATGCTCTTCTGTGCCGGCGTGGGCCAGGCCGGCTTTCACACCATGCGCAGCGTCATCCTGTTGACCACGGCCAGCGACGAGATGCGTGGGCGGGCGATGAGCACCGTCGTCTTAACCCAAGGGGTCGGGCTGCCGGGCGAGCTACAAACCGGTCTACTCGCCGAACGCATGGGTGCCCCGTTCACCGTGGGCGTGCAGGCAGGGCTGGCCGGGCTGTTAACGGGGTTGATCGTGGCGGTGATGCCGGTGTTGCGGCACAAAGTGCGGCATGAAGATCAGGTTTGACGACAAAAGTACCCCTGACCCATCACCAAAAGATATAAAGAACTCAGCCATTTAGCGGTAGATCACGCTATTCTTCCTTGCTACGATATCTCTAATGATGGTTATGCGTCGTGATTGATGCATCACCTAAGTCTTTCAAGATCCTCATCTTGTCAAGCAGGCAAAGGCAATGACGGATATACGAGTCCCGTCGACACGGCTTAGCTTGACAATGCTATTTTGTGGCAAGGAGCTATTCTCATGGACGCAATTATTGATCTAGTCGCTGCATTTGGGCCGCTCATCATACTGCTTCGGATTCCATTATTATTCATACTCATCCTCTTTCTTGTCAGAGTATCGCTCAAGTTGTACAAAAATACGCGATTAGCCAAATCTGGGATTGCGGAGCTGGATAAACTGGGTGGGGAGGATTTTGAGAAATACCTGGAGATCCTGTTTCGCAAACTGGGTTATCAAGTGACGCGCACACCCTACCAAGGCGATTATGGTGCTGATTTGGTACTCCAGAAAAATGGTGTGCAAACGGTGGTTCAGGCCAAACGCTATAATCGCAGCGTTGGCGTCAAAGCAATCCAAGAGGCAGTGGCGGCCAAAGAATATTACAAATGTAACAACGCAATGGTAGTCACAAACAATTACTATAGCCAACAGGCAAAGAAACTGGCCGCAGCAAACAAGGTCGAACTGTGGGATCGCGACCGGCTAGCGGATCGGTTGCTGGCGATCAGGCAAACAAAGGCGGACCAAGTCACCGTTCCACCGACGGGTGCTTCACAACCGACGGTGAATGTGACATCTTGTGCGACCTGTGGAAAAGCTGTTTCACCCAAGGTAGTTGACTACTGCCTGAGCCATCCAGGTCGGTTTGGTGGTCAGGTCTATTGTTATGAACATCAGAAAGCGGTTCGTTGTGCAACGGGTAAAGCGATTCAGGCAAAAACGAGTTGAAACGAGTAGCCCAATATCATTTGAATCCTGACCTGCACAATTACATTGTGTTAACAAGCGCTTCATTGACCAAGCGTTGCCAGGCAACCTCGATATGCGCTGGTTGAAATATTTTTTGTTTGCGCTTATTCCACTGCTGAATCCCAGCAATGGCTTGTTCGGCAGTGACAGCGCTCGGCACTTCATACGTTGCCAGCCAATGGACCGATGCCAGTAACTCTATGCCATAGGGTGTTTCAAAACCTTCAATTAGCGTCGATACTCGTTGTAGGCGTTGTTGCGAAAGCGTCTCTCCTTGCAGAAAAGCGTTAGCTTCAGTAACGGCACCAGGCAATAACTGAAGCTCAGCGTCGGGTTTTTGACTATCACCATAACCGCGGATGAAGTGCCCCTCCAGCCGTTCCAACACTTTATTCAAATTGTGGGCATATGGCCCATATAAACCCTTGGTAAATTTCAACCGTAGTGGTTCACCCGCCTCTTGCAAAAAGTAGGCTAGTTTCTGAATTTCGAGTAAGGAGAGGCGGTAGGCCAGTTGGCTATATTGCTCGATTAACTTGATAAGTAGCGCACGCGCAGCTGTCATCGGCTGCCGTGCTGTGCCGATCGGCATAGTCTGTGCCTCCGGCGCGCCCTCAGGTGCATAGAGCAACACACGCACCTCTGGTGTTCCTGCAAATGCTTGTTCAATCAGCGGACGCACGACTGTCCAATCAAGACCACCTAAGCCACACCCCAAGGGCGGCACGGCAATCGACTTGATGTCCCGCTGTTTGACTTCGTTAATCAGCGCAACCAACCCTTGTTCAACATAAGCCAGATGTGATTTTCCGCGCCAGTGCGCTTTGGTGGGAAAATTAATAATATAACGCGGGTTATAGAGCGTGCCTGTTTCATACACAAACATTTGGCCAATTTGTACTTCCTCATGCGCACAGGCGTGCGCGTAAGCAGCAAAGTTGGCTGGAAAGGCTTGTTTGAATTGTAGGGCAATACCTTTGCCCATATAGCCAACAGTATTAACCGTGTTGATCAGCGCTTCAACGTCTGCTTTAAGCAGATTACCGTGGGTAAGTTCAATCATGGTATCGCCTTTAGTAGTACCAATCCCGCCGCACCTTTACAGGAAAACCCATTGTGAGGGGAAAGTGCTGTAAGATCGCTTCGACTTGCGTTTGCCGCTGCTCGTCGTAGACCGCAATCCCGCCCAGTGCGGACCAGGGACAGAAGCGGTGAATAAGAAACTCGGCTTGTTTACGCCGTTGCCGGTCCATGTCTTCTGCCGTATCACGCCAATAGGTGGCCCTGACTGCTGCCCAATCTACCTGTTCCAACTCAGCCAACGTGGCAAACCAGCGGGTAAAGGCAGCAATGCCGTGCCCATCAGAAAAGACAAAGGGAATGTTCTGTTGCTGGATACGTTGGGCTGTGGAGACAAGATAGATGAGCGGCTCTTGACCTTCATTATACCCAGCGACCCGCCCTGTATGCAATTGGTAGAGCATGGGCGAACGCTCGCCAAAATAGAAAGGCACGTAGTCATGAATCGTGCCGCCGGGGCCGCAGGAAATACGTTGCAACCGCCGCTGGGCCTGAATCGCTAAATTGTGAATGGTTCTATAAATCAAGCCATCATTCGGCACGTAGTTTGGGGCATGCAAGCCACCACGTTGCAGCAAAATCGAAAGATTATCAATATGGGTGAGACGAACGATAAGGCTTGGTTGTGGAATTGTCATCGCACTTTATTGGTGTAAACCACTGTTTGATGTGCTCAATTATACCATATATCCAATCCCGGGTCGAATCCCCACAATTGCACACCCAAACCACCTATGCTAGACTACCCTTACGCCAAATGGCCGTAACCGTCACATGCCATCGCCCACACAGGCCCACCATGAAACTCGATGAATTGGCTGATTTGGTCAGCGACCCAAATTTGATCCCCGGCGTCTACAACTACTGTGACCGCTGGTGTGAACGTTGCTCGTTGACAAGCCGTTGTGCCAACTTTGCGATGGGCGAGCGACACTTCCCCGACGGGCAGGTGCCTGATCTGGCGGCAGCCGAGTTTTGGGAAGGGTTGAGTATCATCTTCCAAAATACGCTGGCGTTGCTGCACGAAGCGGCGACTGAACAAGGCATCGATCTTGATGACCCGGCGCTTGATGCGGTGCTCGATCATAATGAAGCGTTGCGCACCCAAGCCGAACAGCATCCCTGTGCGGAGGCGGCCTTTGTTTACCTGCAGCAGGGGCATGAATGGTTCATTACGACGTCAGACCGCTTTGCCGCCAAGGATGCTGAACTGGCCATGCTTGCGCGGCTGGCGGGCCCCGACGCGCAAGTGGCGCAACAGGCGCTCACGATTCGCGATGCCGTGGCGGTCATCCAATGGTATCTGCACTTTATTGCAGTGAAGCTACGCCGAGCGCTGCAAAGTCAACTAGAGGAAGCCGAAGAAGTTGAAGAAGTCGAAGCGGATGATTACCCCAAGGATTCGGATGGCTCGGCCAAAGTCGCGTTGATTGCGATTGACCGCTCGATCGGCGCATGGGGCATTTTGCTGCGCCACTTCCCCGCAGAGGAGACCGCCATTTTAGAGCGACTAGCCCAGTTGGATCGCCTGCGCCGGGCGGTCCAACAACAGTTTCCCGCTGCCCGCGCGTTTATCCGCCCCGGCTTTGATACCGGTGACCTCCCACCGACCGTTTCCACGACTTAAACGAAAGGACATCCACCATGACCCAAGATCGACCTGGCTATACCGACACCCCCTTGATCCCCGGCTCACCCTATCACGTGCACGACAAGGCGCGGCCGCGACCACGCGTAGTAACACCGGGGGACCAGAACCATCTGCCCCCATCGGATGCAGTCATGCTCTTTGACGGCACGAATCTCTCCGGCTGGGAAGGCAAAGCTGGCGCGGCCCAGTGGAAAGTGGAGAAAGGCTATATGGAAGTGGTCCCCGGCACGGGCGACATTACTTCCAAAACCCACTTTGGCGACTGTCAACTGCACCTGGAGTGGCGGGCACCGGCAGAGGTAAAAGGTTCCTCGCAAGGGCGGGGCAACAGTGGCGTCTTCCTCATGGGGCGCTATGAGATCCAGGTGCTCGACTGTTACGACAACCCGACCTACGCCGACGGCACCACTGGCGCGATCTATGGCGAATATCCGCCCTTGGTCAACGCCTGCCGCCAACCGGGGGAATGGCAAACTTATGATATCGTCTGGAAGGGACCGCGCTTTGACGGCGAAACCCTCACCCGCCCAGCCTCAGTTACCGTCTTTCTCAACGGTGTGCTGCTCCATCTCGACCAGGAGTTGATTGGGCCGACCGGTCACCGCGATGTCTATGCGTATGTGCCACACCCAACCACCGGGCCGCTCAAGTTGCAAGATCATGGCGATCTCGTCCGCTTCCGCAACATCTGGTATCGACCGTTGACTGGGTATGACGAGGGCGGCGAATAGAGTAAAAAAACTTATTATGCTTTTCGAGGGCTGGGTTTGTCGAAGCCAGCTTCGACAAACCCAGCCCTCGAAAAGCATAATTCTCACCCGTTATCTGCTCTACCGCGACAACTCTTCTACCGCCTGCAACGCGGCGTGGATGTAGCCAAAGGTATAGGCAAAGGCGACCTTGCGCGGTTCGGGGCCGCTGATGCCGGGCACATGATCCGGCATGATCATATACTCGTAGCCAACCTCTTTGTAGACCTTGAGCGCTCTGATCATGTTGATATCCCCTTCGTCGGGGAAGACTTCGACAAAATTGCCCAGCCCGCCTTTGATGTTGCGGAAGTGGACGTTGAAGATCTTCTTGCGCTCGCCAAAGTAACGGATCACATCGTAGATCTCTTCAGCGGGGTTCACGAGCGCTTCCGACATACAACCCTGGCAGAAATTTAGCCCGTTGTAGGGGCTGTCATAGAGATCGATGAACTTCTTAAAGCCTTCGACCATCCCCATGGGCCGCGCCACGCCCCGATAGGTCTTGCCGACGCCGATGCCTGGATCGGCCGGGTGACAGGCCATCTGCACTTTGTACTCTTCGGCAACGGGGATAATTTCGCGCAGCCAGTGGTCGATCCGCTCCCACATGGTATCTTCATCAGCCGGCCCATCCTCAAACTCGCCCAGTGATTGGTCTAATTTATCCAACTCGAAGGTTGACAACTTTGCGCCGCCGCGTCCGGTTTTGGAAGGGGTACGCAGGTGGCCGAGGATCGTGATGTTGTAGTTCAAGCCGCGAATGCCTGCCTCCCCGGCCATGCGCACCGTCTCCTTCATCCAGTCGATCTGACGGTCGCGCTCGGGGGTCGGTTTGCGAAAGATCGCCCCGGCCTCATCTTTATAGGCGCCACGGGCACTCAGGGGAATGTGAATCATCTCCATGCTGATGCCATGATTGGCCCAGCGCTCCTTCATCTCGACTAACATCGCGGTTGACCAATTTTTCCACGGTTCGGTGGGGGTCTGGTCCACATGTTTAATGCCCAGTTGCGCCAGCACCTGCATCTCTTCATCAGTCTGCGCGCCAAATTGTGATCCGATATACATGGTCTCTGCTCCTCAGTAATCGTCTTTTGTCAATTAAGTTGTGACAGGTAAACTCTACCCCCTCCCAACCTCCCCCAGGCTGGGGAAGGAGCCGTGATCTCGGCTGGTAGGAAACAGTTCCCTCCCCAAGCTGGGGAGGGTTAGGGTGGGGTTTGGGTGGGGTTTGGGATCCATCACAACTTATTTGACAAAACAATCGCACAATAAAAAAATAGGGATAATCAAGCGTTTAGCCAGTCGTCGCCGCGACTTCTCGTTGTCAGCAAGGGGATTTATCGCCATCGCCGGGTAGCACCGATTATCGGTTTGGAGAATAGGCTTTGTCAAATGGCCAAAATTTGCGCGCATTGACACGATATTTTTTCGATGCTACGCTACGGCCATTGGCAGACTCACACAGCAGGAGGATTGGAGCAACTTTATGAATCAGCAAGCCTATTTAGCCAAAGCCGAACAATACTTTGCCGGTGGTACCTTGGGTGCTTTTCACCTGCCGGACGATGTGGCGATGGTTTTCGCCCGCGGGGAGGGCAGCAAGTTATTCGATGTGGATGGCAAAGAGTATATCGACTTTCTCCTCGGCTCCGGGCCGATGATCCTGGGCCATTGCCACCCCGCCGTGGTCGAGGCGGTGCAGCAGCAGACCTTAAAGGGCACCACGTTTCTTACCTTGAATCAACCGATCATTGAGTTGGGGGAAAAGATTGTCGAGGCCGCCCCCTGTGGCGAAAAAATTCGCTTTGTCACCACCGGGTCAGAAGCGGTTTCTTACGCGGTGCGCATGGCGCGGGCCTTTACCGGGCGCAGCAAGATCCTGCGCTTTGAAGGGGGCTGGCACGGGGTCAGCGATGGGCTGCTCTTTGGCGCGCGGCCACCGGCCCCGAGCGATTATCCCCACGCCACGCCGGATAGCGCAGGGCTACCGCTTCACCAGGGGCGGGATGTACTCGTCTCGCCCTTTAACAGTGGCAGCGAAGCCATGGAAATCATCGAAGCCTATCACGATGAGCTGGCCGCGGTGGTGGTGGAACCGCTACAACGTTGCATCCTGCCTCGGCCCGGCTTTTTTGAACTGTTGCGTGAACAGACCCAAAAACACGGCATCATCTTGATCTTCGACGAAGTGGTCACCGGTTTTCGGATGGCCTGGGGTGGCGCGCAGGAACGTTACGGCGTGATCCCCGATCTGGCGACCTATGGCAAGACGATCAGCGGCGGCTATCCCAGCGCGGCGATCTGTGGACGGGCTGATCTGTTGGAAACCGCCAACCCGCGGCGCAAGCCCTATCCCGCCGATCCGCAGAGTATCATTGCCTCTGGCACCTTCAATGGCAATCCCCTTTCCGCAGCAGCAGGGCTGGCGACGTTACAGGAATTGGAAAAACCAGGCACTTATGAACGCCTCTTTGCGATGGGGGATCGCATCACCAGGGAGATCGAGGCGATGGGGCGGGAGTTCTCGATCCCGCTTAAGGTCGGCGGCGAAGGGCCGGTGCTGCAAATTTTGTTCACCACCGCGGATGAGATCCGCAACTACGAATCGATGCTCTACGCCGATCGGGCCAAAGCCTACACCTTTGGCGTCGAGCTGATCCGCCGCGGCTGCTTTGTCTCGCCCTTTGAAAAGATCTATCTCTCGACAGCCCACAGCGATGAAGACCTGGACCGGCTGCTGGAAGCAGCGCGCGCTATATTGCGCAATGGGCTCCGGTGATCTAGCCGACTTATCGCTGACCGGTTTACAAAAACCGGTCAGCGATAGCCAAATCCCCCTACGCCACTCGACGCCGCGCAAAAAGACGATTTGTAAAAACTAACCCATAGGATATAGGATAATAGTATTCATATTCAGCCTGACCAGTTGCGCGCACGCGCTGGTTAATGACCCAGGAAATGCACCGATGGCGCTCACCGACCGCTTCACCACTCTCCCCGCCCATACCATCCAGACTATTGCCGGCGTCGGCTATCAAAGTGGCGGGCTGGCGCGCGATCTTGATGCCGGCTGGCCAATGGGCGTAGTGCGCCGCCTAGACGGGGCACTGATTGTGGTCGATTATCATGCCCATCGCCTCTGGCGCATTGACCAGGCAGGGGTACTGCACGCCTTTGCCGGCGATGGCATCCCTGGCAACAGCGGTGATGGCGGGCCGGCCGCCGCAGCCCGTTTCTACTGGCCACATGATCTAACCCAAGATCATGCGGGGAATCTGTACATTGCCGATTTGGGTAATCAGGTCATTCGCCGGATTGATGCCCAAACCGGGATCATCACCCGTGTTGCGGGTTCGGGCCAGGTGGGGCGGGGCGGCGATGGCGGACCAGCGTTGGCTGCCGAGCTTGATACCACCTGCGGCGTCGCCGTTGACCAGGCTGGCAATCTCTACCTTTCCAGCGAGTGGGCCAATAACATCCGGCGCGTCGATGGGGAGACGGGGATCATCAGCACCTTTGCCGGCCAGAATGCCCGTTACTATCCCGCCGAGCAAGGCGCAAGCCGCCCCTATCCCGGTCCACGGGTCAGCTTGATGGGCTATCATGGTGATGGTGGGCCGGCCAGTGAAGCCGCGTTTCAGCATCCCGAACATCTGGCCTTTGACCGTGAGTACCGTCACCTCTACGTCTGTGACAACTCGAATGACCGCGTGCGCAAGATCGACATGGCGAGCGGCGTGATCACCACCGTCGTCGGCAATGGCCAGCGCGCCTCGAATGGCGATGGCGGACCCGCAACCGCGGCCAGCACCTTGATGCCTGACGCGATCTGTCTGGATGCCCACAACAATCTCTATATCGGCGAGAAATATGGCTATCGCGTGCGCAAGGTGGATGCCGCCAGTGGGATCATCCGCACCTTGGTAGGTAATGGGGTGCCTGGGTTTGGCGAAGAAGGATTACCCGGTCACCAAACGCACTGTAATTCAGTCGAAGCGGGAATTTGGGCGGACCCCGATGGCAGCGTTTACTGGGGCGATTGTTCAGGTCGCCTACGCCGTTACGATGGGACGACTGGCATTGTCACCACGGTGCTCGGTGGCACGAGCGTGCATGATGGCGAAGCGGCGACGGCCGGTTTTCTCTGCGGACCAGGTGGGTTGGCAGTCGGGCCCAGTGGGGAAATTTATATTGCCGATGTGTGGAGCCAGCGCATCCGCCGGATCGACGCCAATGGGTTGATCCAGACCGTGGCCGGCACTGGCGCGCGCGCCTATGGCGGCGACAACGAGGCCGCCACCGCCGCCTATCTGGGCAATCCCCATGATGTAGCGGTTGATCACCAGGGACGGCTGCTGATTGCCGATACCCGCAACGGCCGCGTCCGCCGGGTCGAGCACGACGGCACCATCCGCACCGTGGCCGGCACCACCCTGCCCTGGGATGCCGGTGGGGGCCGCTGGGACAAAGGCGATGGTGGTCCCGCGGTGAGTGCCAGCATCGCCCACACCGAAGCGCTGGCGGTCGGGCCACAGGATGACATTTACCTGGGCGACAGTGCCGTGGGGCGTATCCGCAAGATTGATGCCACGACAGGGATAATCACAACCGTTGCCGGGGTCGGACTGTCCGGTTATACGGGTGATGGTGGCCCGGCAACCCAAGCCCAAATTGGCGCACCAACGGCCATTCGCTTTGATGCCACCGGCAACCTCTATTTCAGTGATCGCGCCTATCATGTTGTGCGCAAAATCGACCTGGCAGGGATCATCACCACCGTGGTTGGCACTGGCCAGGCTGGTTTTTCACCCGATGGCACGCCCGCCCAGGCGGCCCACTTGCAACAACCCTACGGCCTCGCCCTGGCCCCCGATGGCACGCTCTATGTGGCCGATTCCGGCAACAACCGCGTGCGCCGGTTGACACCCGAAGGGCTGCTTGAGACCGTTGCTGGGGATGAAGCGGCCGGTGATGGGGCCGATGGCGAAGTGGTGACGCAGAGCCGTCTCAATGAGCCACACGGCCTCTGTTTTTACGGGCCGGATCTCCTGCTGATCAGTGACCATTACAACAATCGGGTGAAGGCGGTAAAAATCTGATCGCCGTCATCAACCTAAAATCGTACCATAAAATGTAACTACCAAGCCACCCCACCCGCGCCCCAAGGCGGTTGCCTACTAGGCGCGCTCCCCTGCTAAGGGAGGGAACAGTTGACTCCGAGACCGTTCCTCCCCTCAGCAGGGGGAGGTTAGGAGGGGGTTAGGAGTTACAATTAAATTTACAAGAAAGGCGCGTTATGAGTTCATCGCCCCATCTAGTCTATCTCAATGGCGAGTACATTCCTGCCACCGAAGCCAAGATTTCGATCTTTGATGCCGCGGTGATGCTGGGCGACACGGTTACCGAGTCGACGCGCACGTTCGCCCACCAACCCTTCAAGCTGGCGGAGCACATCGACCGCCTCTACAAATCGCTCAAGGTCACCCGCATTAACCCGGGCCTGACTCCGGCCGAGATGACTGATCTGTCGCTTGCAGTCCTGGCCAAAAATCTGCCCAAGGTGGCCCCAGAAATGGATGTTTGGTTGGTCCACAATATCTCACGGGGCCTCTTTGTCACCGGTGCCGATCCCACCAAGCAGCGCTCACAGGCCACGATCATCATCCACACGGCACCGATGATCCTCACCGACTGGGCGCGCTTTTACACGGAGGGTTGTCATGCCGTCACCCCCTTTAGTCGCGCCGTGCCTCCCGAAGCGCTCGACGCCCGGATCAAGAACCGCAGCCGTATGGCCTACACCTTGGCCGAAGCTGAAGTCAAATTGGTTGATCCACAGGCGCAAAGTATTCTGCTCGACATTCATGGCAATGTGGCAGAAAACAAGGGCGGCAACTTTTTCATCTACACCGACGGCGTGCTGAAGACCCCCCACGCCCGCAGCGCGCTGGCTGGGATCAGCCGCGCCACGGTGTTGGAACTGGCAGCACAGATCGGCGTGCGCGTCGAAGTAACTGACTTTCAGCCCTATGATATCTACACCGCCGACGAAGCCTTTTTTACCAGCACCCCCTACTGTATCATGCCGGCCACCAAATTTAATGGCCTCCCGGTCGGCGACGGCCAGGTTGGGACCATTACCAAACAGTTATTGCAGGCGTGGAGCGAACAGGTCGGGGTGGACATTGTCGCCCAGGCCCAGGGCCAAGTGACGCGCTAGGATCAACAAGGAAGCGATGATAAAATGAGTGACCTTACCCTAAAAACTGAAACCGTCCATGGCCGCCAAGCCTTTGTGCTGGAGAATGGCAAGTTCCGCGTCTGCGCGCTGACGGGCGGCGGCCATCTTGTCGATCTGCGCCTGCTGAGCGCCGATCCGCGCCTGGCGCTTAGCCCGTTCTATGTGCCGAGCTACCCGACGATTGATCCCCAGACCTACGATCCGGCCCACCATGCCACCCTGTACGGGGAAGGGGCCAATGCGCGTTTGCTGGCCGGTTACATGGGCCATCTCTACTGTTTCCCCACCTTTGGACCGCCCACCCCAGCGGAGACGGCGTTAGGCTTCACCTTTCACGGCGAAGCGTTGGCTGTCGAATGGCAACAATGTCAACCGCCGCAGATCAGCGCCGACGCAATTACACTCTACTATGGCGCCGATCTGCCCCAAACCCAATACCGGGTCGAACGGGCACTCACCTTACGTGCTGGCGAAACGGTGGTGCAGGTGGCAGAGTGGATCGAAAATCTGACCGACTTTGACCGCCCTTTCAACCGTGATCAACATCCCACCTTTGGCCCGCCCTTTGTCGCGCCCGGCAAAACCATGTTGGATCTACCGGGCACCCAAGGGGTGATTACACCGGGGCGCGATGCCGGTGGCGCACTGCCCAGTGATGGGGAATTCGCCTGGCCCTATGTGACGAAAGCCGACGGCAGCCAAGTGGCATTGCGCCCTTTCCAATCCACGCCTGCCTCCACCACTTATTATCCGGTCCTCCTGGATCCGACGCGAGCGCAGAGTTACTTTACGCTCTACAACACGGATTACCCCCTCCTGGTCGGTTACCTCTTCCCCACGGCCGACAACCCGTGGATCGTTGATTGGCAAGAGCACCAGAGCGACGCCGGGGCCGGGCCTGACGGCAAATTTATTGCCCGTGGCATCGAGTTTGGCACCTCCCCCTTTGACGAAGGCTTACGCGCCAGTGTCGACCGTGGTTCACTCTTTGATACCCCCACCTACCAGTGGATCGGCGGGCGGCAGCGGTTGAAAACGGTCTACACGATCTTTCTCACTGAAATCCCCCCTGGCTTTCAAGGGGTGCAGGATGTCCAGACGGTCGCCGGCCAGATCGTGATCACCGAACAGCAGACCGGTCGACAGTTGATGCTGGCGGCGGGGTGAGGGATGACAAGATGAGGGGATGACAGGATGACAGAAATACGTCCCGCAGGGACGTGTAGTGCTCGTTGCGATGCTCAGCGTCGCAATGCCAACTGGACGCGCTGCGTCCCCTGTGACCACGTGAGCGGTGGTGGCACGTCTCGTCGGGCTACTTGTGAGGGTTACATCGCATGAAAATTACCAAAACTGAAATTTTTGTCTTGGGTGATCCCACGCCCACCGAACCAGTCGATGATCGGATCGCGGGCTTGGCCTTTCTGCGTATCCATACCGATGAAGGGCTCAGTGGGCTGTCAGAGATCTTTGCCGTGCCGCCGGGGGTGGCCAAGGCGGTGTTGGATGGACCTGATTCGCTTTTTGGCCGGCAGTTGATCGGCGAAGATCCGGTTACCCCGGAGCGCCTCTGGCAAAAACTCTACGATAGCATGATCCACGGCAACCGGCGTGGCTGGGCGATCATCTGTATCGGCGCGGTCGATGTGGCCCTGTGGGATATTTATGGCAAAGCGCTGCAACGGCCGGTTTATCAACTGTTGGGGGGCAGTACGCGCAATCGTTATCAGATCACCAATGCGGCCGCACGCGTCGAAACGATCCCCTATGGCACCATCGTCTCGCAACGGTGGGATCACGCCAGTGTGTTGCGCGAACAGATCGAACGGGTGGTCAAATTGCGCGAAGATGGCTTCCGCGCCGTCAAAGTGGAGCCGATGTACTCCGAACCGGCCACAATTGTCGAATTAGCCCGGCTAGCGCGCCAGGCCATGGGACCCGGTGGCATCGTCTGCCTAGATGTGGGCTATCTATGGAACGAGGTCGGGGTCGCGGCGCGGGTCGCCGAACAGTTGGCTGAACACGAGATCTTCTTCTTAGAGACGCCTTTCCCGGTTGATTCACTGGAAGCGTATGCCCGCCTGGCCGAAAAATCCCCCGTACGCATTGCCGCCGGTGAACATACGACTACCCGCTGGGAATTTCTCGATCTAATGGATCGGGGCAAGATCAGCGTTGCCCAGCCCTGGGTCACCACCTGTGGCGGGCTGACCGAGGCGCGCCGTATTGTGGAACTGGCGCAACCGCGCGGTGTGGTTGTCTGCCCCGGCAACTGGTCAACCCAGGTATTGGGGGCCGCCAGTGTCCATCTGGCCGCCTATTCCCCGGTGACACCGGTGATCGAATACCCACCGGCCCAGATCTTTTGGTCACCCTTGCGCCGCGCGATCCAGGCAGTGGGGTTGCCCATGCACAACGGCGCGATCGCCTTCCCCGACACACCCGGTATGGGGGTTGACCTGCCCGCCGATTTGATCACCCATTTTCGCTTGGATTAATGATGCCAGGTGACTGTCACTGTCCGCAAAATGTTTCGCACATTCTGCTCGTTGTGGACAGTGACAGTCACCTGATTACACCGAAAGGACTTTTCCATGAACACCTACCGCGCCGGCTTGGTCGGCTGTGGTCGCATTGGCACCCTGTGGGAGACCAACCCACCCACACCGGTGACGCATGCTGGGGCGCTGGCCGTGCTGCCCCAAACCCAACTGGTCGCCGGTTCCAGCCGCGGCGCTGAGCACCTGCAAGCCTTTGGTAAACAATGGGGGATAGACGCGCTCTATCTCGATTACCATGAGATGTTTGCGCGCGAACAGTTGGACTTCGTCTGCATCGCCACCCACCCTGGGCTGCATCGTCCGATTGTGGAAGCGGCGGTGGCCGCAGGGGTTAAGGGCATTCTCTGTGAAAAGCCATTGGCGCTGAGTCTGACCGACGCCGATGCGCTGGTCGCTGCCTGTCGATCCGCTGGGTGTGTGCTTTCGGTCAACCATTCGCGACGCTGGGATCCCGCCCATCGCAAAGCCAAAGAGATGGTCGAAGCTGGCCTGATCGGCGAGTTGGTGGCGCTTTATGGCTTCTGCCAGGGGGTCAAACCTTTTCCCGCTTGGACCGCAGACGAAGAAGGGCCGCTGATCCACGACGCCGTGCATCTCTTTGATCTCTTCCGCCTCTTTGCGGGGGAACCAGTCTCTGTCGTCGGTACCGCCGTGCGCCGTAAACAACCCTTCCGCGTCGAAGATGACAGTCACGCCATCTTCACCTTTGGGGGCGGGCTGAGCGGGGTGGCGATGGTCAACGAATTGACCCGCTACAACCGCTTCGGCATCGAAATCCAGGGCACCGACGGCGCGATCCTGCTCGATGGCGAGGGTGCGCGTTGGTGGCGCAGCGTCGACCGCACCGACCGCATCAACGAACCCAATGCCCAGATCGAGTGGTGGCAACTGGAACCGGCACCTTTCCCCGCGGTGCCAGCCAACAGTTCTATTCTCGATGCCGTGCGCGAACTTGTCCACTGCATGGAGACCGGTGACACCCCCAGTTCTCCCGGCGAAGATGGCATCGCCTCGCTAGAGATGGTGATGGCGATCTACGAGTCGCAGCGGCAGGGCAATCAACCGGTGACCTTTCCGCTGGTGGAACGGGATTCACAACTCTACAAGTTGCGGGATGAAGGGTACTTTTAGGGATGGGTGGCATCTTCTCAATAAGTCGGGTTAATGGCCAGCCATGACCAAAGCAGTGAGGAATTTGCAACCGCTGTTTAGGCCGTAAGTGCTGGGGCGATTGAAAAAAGGAGAGCGCAAGCAGATGAAGAGACATGACACAATCATTA
This sequence comes from Caldilineaceae bacterium, assembly GCA_022842065.1. Next base: position 12,436 of record JALHQH010000013.1, on the reverse strand, counting down.
TTGGGGCCGGCGCAGCAGGGGCCATTCTTGCCGCACGCCTGAGCGAGGATGCCGCCCGATCGGTCTTGTTGTTGGAAGCCGGGCCAGATTTCCCGACGTTAGCAGAACTGCCGGAAGAGGTGCGTTATGCCTACGGTCGCGATCTCGATCTATGGGCGCTGGCTTTCGGCGAACGTACCCGTTTTGGCTGGGGTTATATGGCGCAAAGTTCGCCTACCGCCGAACCAATGTTTGTGCCGCGTGGTAAGCTCGTCGGCGGATCAAGCGCGATCAATGCGATGATCTTTCTCCGTGGTGTCCCGGAGGACTACGATAGTTGGGCCGCGGCCGGCAATGACCGCTGGAGCTATGCCCAACTGCTCCCCGCCTTTTGCCGCAACGAGCGCGATCTCGATTATCAAGCGCCCTATCATGGCAACCACGGCCCGATCCCCGCCTGGCGTTTTAAGCCGGCAGCGTGGAGCGCCGACCATGCCGCCTTTTATGCGGCCGGCCGTGCGGCTGGTTTTGCCGATTGCCCCGATCATAATGCACCGGATTCGACCGGTGTCGGCCCGTTGGCCCATAACAACGTCGATGGCATCCGCTGGAGTACGGCGCTGGGTTATCTCACCCCAGAGGTGCGCCGCCGCCCAAACTTGACGATTCAGGCCAACACGCTTGTCCATCGACTGCTCTTTGATGGCAAGCGGGCGACCGGTATGCTGGTCGAGCGAGCTGGGCAAATTGAGCGCCTTGTGGCCGACGAAATCATTGTCAGCGCGGGTTCGGTTGCCTCGCCCCAACTGTTGTTGCGGTCAGGAATTGGTCCTGCCGACGAGTTGCGCGCCCTGGATGTACCGGTGGTCCACGATCTACCGGGCGTGGGCAAAAATTTGCGTGACCATCCTCTGGTGTTGGTGACGCTGCGCACGAAACCCAGTGTCCCCTTGGATCGTGGTCAACCGCGCTTGCAGGTAGGCTTGCGTTATACGGCAACTGGTTCCCACCTGCGCAATGACATGTTTTTGTTGGCGAGTTCGTTGGCAAGCGAAAACGGCGTCGCAACCGGTGCCCCGCCGATGGGATTTTATCTGGGGGCAGCCGTTTACCTGGCCGTCAGCGCCGGTGAATTGCGGCTGGCAGCGACCGACCCACAACGTCAGCCGATCCTCAATTATAACTACCTGGCCGAGCCATTTGACCGGGAACGCCTGCGCGAAGGGGTGCATCACCTGATCGCATTACTGAAACACGAACAGTTCCAGGCCATCGTCGCCGAACGCCTCAGCCCAACCGATGATGATCTCGCTTCGACAACGGCGTTGGATCGCTGGATGTTGCGTACGGCCACCACCGGTCATCACATCTCTAGCACCTGCAAGATGGGGCCGAGTCACGATGCGATGGCGGTAGTCGATCAATTTGGCAAAGTGCATGGGCTGAGTGGGTTACGCGTCGCGGATGCCTCGATCATGCCCGACAATATTCGCGCGAACACGAATGTAACGACGATGGTGATCGGGGAGCGCATCGCTGAGTTGATCGGGCTGGGGTACTAAATTCAACGGCGAGCAAATCAAATAATTATTGCGACAACGTTAAATCGGCGAATCAATTCGCCGCTACCCAAACAAAGTCCACCGACGTGGACTAGGGGTTAGCCTGCGTAGGCAGGCTTCGTTTATGTAGCACGTGGTTTTCAACCACTGTGTATCACGATAACAAGGAGAAAAACAACATGACCAACCTACGCATCGCCGTGCTCGGCTCCGGCTATATGGGGCGCACCTATGCCGAGTGTATTGCCAAACACAACACGCGGGCCACGCTGGCGGCAATCAGCGGCGGCACGCGCGCACCGGGGCTAGCCGCCGACTATGGCGTGGACTATGTGGAAAGTTACGACGCGCTGCTCGCCCGCCCGGATGTGGACGCCGTTTTAATCGCCACCCCCCACATCAACCACATTGACCAGGTGTTGCAAGCCGCGCAAGCAGGCAAACACATCCTCTGCGAAAAGCCGCTCGCCACCTCGGTCGCCGACTGTACCACGATGATCGATGGCTGTCGCGCCGCCGGTGTAATGTTACAGGTGATCCAAACCCTGCGCTTTCGCGGGACACCGGCCCGGGCCAAACAGCTAATCGCCAGCGGAGCCATCGGCAAGGTCTGGATGATCCGCGGGCAGACCTTGGTGCGCAAGTATGTGATCGACCAATCCTCATGGGCCGCCGCGCCGGAGAATGGCGGCGCGTTTTTGGACATGGGCGTCCACAATTTCGACATCATGCGCTTCTGGACCGACGCCGAAGTGCGCCGGGTTTTCAGCCAGATCCAGACCTATGGCACGGTCGACGCGCCGGGGATGAGCGCGATGACCCAACTGACGATGAGCAACGGGGTCGCCGTCCAACAGTGGATGTCCTTCGAGACGCCGACGAGGTTTATGACCGAAAGCCAGCACATCTATCACATCCTCGGCGAAGAGGGCATGATCGAGGTTGACGGCTATGGCAAGCTGCTGCTGGCCAAGGGTGATGATGTAGAACTGGTCTGGGAGCAGCCCAAATTTGATTTTGTCAACCGCCCGCTTGACCCAATCCGGCTGGAAGCGTTCTTCACCCAAATTCAGTGCTTTGTTGATGATCTGCTCGATGGCCGCCCGGCGACCGTGCCCGGTGAAGAGGGCCGCGCCGCAGTGGCGATTGTCGAGGCCGCGCGCAAATCCGCCGAGATGGGGCAAGCGGTAGAGCTGGGCTGATGATGCAACTACTATCCGCTGCCGACTGGCAGGCCATTCAACAGCGCAGCCAAGCGCCGACCTTTGCCACCGCCATGCAGAAATTGCGCGCTGAAGTTGCCGACTTTCTGGCCCACCCGGTGACCGTCCCCGCGGCCCCCGGCGGTTACTATCACGATTACTTCTGTCCCGAACATGGTGTGCAACTGCACTTTGACCCCGCCGCGCCCACCACCCATCGCTGCCCCATCGACAATGTGCTCTGGCAGGGTGAACGTTTTGACGCGGCCTGGCGCTGGTTTGTCAACAATCGACTAGCTGAAAGCGCAATCCGCCTGGCGCTGATCTGGCGACTTGACGGCAATCCCGCCCACCTGGCCCCGCTGCTCGACACCTTGCTGGGTTATGCGAAGCAATACGTTGGCTATCAACAGGTGCCGCGCACCGTCGCCAACCCTGGCGTGGCGACCTATACCACCCTGGATGAGTCAGTCTGGGTATTGCCATTGGCCTGGGCCTTCGACCTGGTGCGCGACCAACTGACTACCGCGCAGCAACAACAGATCACCAACCAGCTCTTCACCCCGGTCGCTGACCATCTGATCCAGCACCACTTCCGTGGCATCCATAACTTTGCCTGTTGGCACAATGCCGCGATTGGCACGATCGGGGTGGTCATCGAACGACTGGATCTGGTCGAGTTTGCGATCGGGGGTGACTTTGGGTTTGACCGCCAACTGCGCGAGGGCGTTCTAGCCGATGGGCTGTGGTTTGAAGGCTCTTTCAGCTACCACTTCTACACCGTCTATGCCCTGCTTTCACTCGTCAAAGCGACGCGCCAGCTACCTGCCTACGATCTCAGCCGGCGCGGGGAGGTCCGCGCCATGTTGCTCGCCCCGATCCAATCGGCCTATCCCGACTGGTCACTGCCGGCGACCAATGATTGTTGGTACTTTACCAGCCTGCTGGCCGACTGCTGTCACGGCGTGCCCCAAGGCCCCGCTTTTTATGAGTTGGCCTACGGCTGGTACAACGAAGCGCTCTTTGCCGAAGTGCTGCAACGGGCGTATCAGCAAGGGCCGCGCGATAGCCTGGATGCACTGCTCTTTGGGCGGACTGAATTGCCCAATGCAGGGTTGACGACGTTGCCCAGCATCCATCTGCCCGCCTCGGGTTATGCAATTCTGCGATCAAACCACCCTACGCACAATGCCGACGAAGCGCAACGTTATCTTCTGCTCAAACATGGTCCACACGGTGGCGGGCATGGCCACCCGGACAAATTGAACTTGATCCTCCATGCTTATGGCGAACGCTTGTCACCCGATCTGGGTACGCCGGGCTATGGGCTAGATCTTTTTGAAAGCTGGTATCGGCAGACGCTTTGCCACAACACGGTGATCATCGACGGCCATTCACAGCCGGAAGCGACGGGACAACTGAACCACTTTCGCGCAGATGGCCCGTTCCAAATCGCCGATGCCACGGTTGCGTGGGGTGCGGTCGACGGCCCTTATCGCGATGTCACCATGCGGCGGGTCGTATTGGCGCGGCCAGACTATTTTCTGGATCTCTTTCTGGTTGATGCGCCTCAGCCCGTACGCAGCGACTGGATCTATCGTAATGCCGGGGCGTTGCAGACAACCTTGCCGCTAGCCAACGATGAGGGGATTGCCCACCAGGGCGATGGTTATCAACACATCACCAGCGCACAACAGGGGGCCGCCACCACCGCCTTTAAGGTGGAGTGGCAGGTTAATGGGGTTGGGCTGCGGCTCTTTGCCGCGGGGGCTGCCAACGCCCAAGTGATCACCGGCACCGTGCCCGGCAATCCGCCCAGCGACCAGTTTACTACGCTGATCCAGCAGCGACAGGGGACAAAACAGGCGTTTCTCACCCTCTTTCATCCCTATCACCAGCAGCCAACCGTAACCGATGTCGCCTGGCTGGGGGGGGATTTTGCGCAAAGTGGTTGGCTTGGTTGTCAGGTCACGGTAGGCGGGCGGCCAGAACATTGGTTGTTACAAAACCAAGAAGCACCAGTGATGCCAGCCTGGTTTGCGGACGTTGCGGATGAGGCGAAATTCGTTTATTACGTGGCAGATCGTTAGGTTCTGTTGACATCTGCCAAAACGACCAATAGAATTGGTCGGCTATACTGAAGTCAAGTTGAGAACCGGAGTTTTGCTGGCTAGCGGCCTCGCGTGCGTCGCACTGACCGCCAACTGTTTCCAGTCCGCTAGATTCTTTGGTCAGTGCGACGCACGCTGACCGAAACTAGGGGTTTCATTCTGATTTGAGTATAACACCGAAAAGCCGCCTCAGCGGCTTTTCGGTGTTAGCAGGGGGTTTTAACCCCGCAAAAACGAAATGTCAACAGAACCTAGTACAGTGTCAAGGAAATTCTGATGACTTAGCCACCCAGTGGCGACTGATGGTAGCCGCAGGTTGGAACCTGCGGTCAGCTCAAATCGGTACAAAATCCTTATTTGACAAGCTTCCTATACGATTGTTATAATGTAGGACAGATAAGAGCTGTAGGTAAGAAACAACGAGCGCTCTGCTCGGCTGGGCTCGAACAGATAGTAGACTTACCCATTTCTCCCACTGGGGCTAGTTGGTTGACTGCAACCCTCTATGGCGGTCACCTGCTCGCAACGAACAGACCATGACAGTCTATATCACACAAGGCACTCACACTTGTGTTTCAGAGAAATTCTGATCAGCACGTAGTTCCCAAGCAGCCAGACTTGTGATAGCGGTCAAGGCTGCTTGTTGACTTCATTTGCATTCCCAAACTATACAGCATAAAGGAGTCCAAGCATGTCTTCTAAAATGCGGCATTGGGGCAGCAGGTTGTTGCCCATCCTGGTTATTTTCAGCCTGTTGCTTGCGGCCTGCACAGCGCCAAGCGCGCCCGCGGCACCGGCAGCAGAGAGCAGCGCTGGTGAAGAGGGGGCGGGCACCGGCGGGCGTCCCCTACCCGAGGACGCCGCGGCAGACCAAACCCTACATTATGTGACGCGCAATTTTAACCGCATGAACCCGGCTTCCGAAGGCGGCTTTGGTCGTCCGTGGGTTTCGTTTATGTGGATGACCATGTTCCTCAACGACCGCGAAAACAATATCAGCCCTTGGCTGGCTGAAAGTTATGATGTTAGTGATGATGGTTTGAGTTATGCGATCCATATTAAGCCGGGCGCGACCTGGTCGGATGGCTCACCGGTGACGGCCCAAGAAGCCATCGACTATTGGAGCTATGCGCTCAGCCCCCAATGTACGGGCTGTTGGCTCTCCTATGTCAGTGGCTTTACATTAATTGAAGGTGCCAATGCTGTGATCGACGGCTCCGCCGAGACCATATCCGGTTTGACGGCTGTCGATGAAAAGACATTGGAAATTCGTTTGGAATCACCCAACCCCACCTTTATCAACAGCTTTGCCCACTATAACACCGGCTTTCTGAAGATGGAAGATGTGGGGGAAGAAGAATTTTCTGCTGGTCCCGATACGCGCGTCAATGGTCCCTTTAAGATCGAAGAGTGGGATGTCGATGCCCAGAAGCATGTGCTCGTGCAAAATCCAGCCTGGTGGGGGGAGACCAAACCTTATCTCCAGCGCATTATCGCCCAACCGTCACAGGATGAAAATGTTTCCTTTATCATGTGGCAGAATGACGAGGTCGATGTCGCGCACTGGCTAAGCAATATTCGCGAGCCACTGCGTGAGAGCGAAGCGGATACCTTTGTCCAGATTCCCTATGCCACCAACTTCTTCTTTCCCTTCTGGACCGCCCTCGAACCGCTGGACGATCTCAACCTGCGCAAGGCATTGGTCCATGCCGTCGATTGGGATGCGGCGATTGGCGCGGCTTGGGAAGGGGCCCGCAATGAACGGGTGATGAAGAGCCACCTGACCCCAGAACTGGCCTGCTTTAAGGCCGATAATTGGCCGGACTATGGCTACAATCCCGACAAAGCCAAAGCAGAGCTCGCGGCCTCTAAATATGGTTCGGTGGAGAATTTGCCCAAGATCCGGATCACCGTTGGCGGGCAGTCGCCCAATTACATCCGCACCGCCGAGATTATCATCGAACAGTGGAAGAACAACCTCGGCATCACCGATGTGGAAGTGCGCCCCGGCTCACTGGCCGACGCCTGGGGCCAAGAGGCTGATCAGGTTCAGGTACGCCGCTCCAGTTGGGGAGCCACCGTGCCACTTTCGAATGCCATGATTGCCGGCCTGATCAAGTATGCGCTCGATCCGGCTGGCCCGGCCATTGTTGACGAAGAATTGGCCGCGTTGGGCGAGGAACTAGCCGCTTTGGCCCCCGATGATCCTGAATATTGCGCTAAGGTCCAAGCAGCCGAAAGTCAACTGCTCGGTCATTACTACTTCATGCCCATGATCTGGGATCTCTACGAATACAACGTCAAGCCCTGGGTCAAGAACTTCGACACCAATGTCGATAACAACTGGACCGGCTTGTTGGACATGTATATCGCGGAGCACTGATCGATGACAGGGTGACAAGGTGACTGGGTGACTGGGTGCAAGAGCCTTCGGCGCGAATGCTGGCAACCGGTTATCGATGAACATCTAGCAAAACCACCCAGTCACCCAGTCACCCGGTCACCTTGTCACCTTGTCACCCAGTCACCTATGCCTAAAACCAGCCCATGCTCACCTACATTCTTACCCGTCTCGCCCTGGCCATTCCCACCTTCCTGGCGGTCATGTTTATCACCTTCACCTTGACCACGATCAGCCCTTTTGATCCGGTCGCGATGATGATGCAGCAGCAAGAGCATCTAGATTCGATGCAACGAGAGGAGGTCATCCAGCGCATCCGCAGCCAGTATGGGCTGGATGACTCTTTCTTTGTACAATTTACCCGCTATGTGCAGCGGGTGATCCAAGGCAACCTGGGCATCTCGATCAACGGCCAGCGTGATGTTTTGCGGACGATGGCCGTGACTTTCCCGATTTCGTTGCAGTTGGGGTTGGCCGGTGCCCTGCTGACGGCCGTCGTCGGGATTCCGCTGGGGGCGATCGCCGCGCTCAAGCAGAATAGCTGGATCGATTATACGATTGTGGGCAGCACACTGGTCTTTCGTTCGCTGCCCGTCTTTGTCTTGGCACCGCTCTTGCTGGTCTTCTTTGTGCTTGTGCTGGATGTGATGAAAGTGCCGCGCGGCTGGGATGGGCTCTTTCACAGCAAAACCATTCTGCCGATCTTTGTCCTCATGCTGGGGCCGCTGCCGGTGGTCGTGCGCCAGACGCGACAAGCAGTGCTCGATATTTTTGCCCAAGATTATGTGCGTACCGCCAAAGCCAAAGGGCTGCAAATGTGGCTGATCATCAGCCGCCATATTTTGCGCAATGCGTTGATTCCGGTGGTCACCACGTTGGGCTTTATTGTCGAAGGGTTGATTGTCGGCGCGATTTTCCTCGACAGCATCTTTGCCATCCCCGGCTTTGGGGGTGTGGCGGAGGCGGCCTTCCGTGGCTTCGACTACCCCATGTTGATGGGCGTGACGATGGTCACCTCCTTGACGATCATCGTGACCAATCTGCTGGTCGATCTGGTCTATCCATTCCTGGATCCACGGATTCAGCTTGAGTGATTAGGACTTAAGCTGCCCACGTCGTAGGGGCACGGCATGCCGTGCTCCTACGACGTGGGCAATCGAATTTGTTTCGAGACAGTCACATCGTTACCGTAAGGGATCTCTATGTCTAGCTCCACGTTGCCGAGAACCGCCTCAGCGCCTGCACTTGCCCTCGTGCCCACCCGTGAACGTTCGTTATGGGGCGATGCCTGGCGTCGCCTTTTGCGCAACCGCCTCTCGATTATTGGGTTGACGATCACCGGGCTGCTGCTCTTTGCGGCCCTCTTTGGCCCGGCGTTGGCGCCCTATTCGTACACCGAGCAGGATCTGCAAAATGTGGCCAAATTGCCGACGGCTGAACACTGGCTAGGCACCGACGAAATTGGCCGCGATCTCTTTAGCCGGGTACTCTATGGTGCCCGCACCGCGACATTAGTTGCCACCTTTAGCACGGTGATCAGCGTCATGTTAGGGTTAGGCTTAGGCGCGCTGGCTGGTTACGGGGGCCGTTGGGCCGACATGTTAATCGGGCGGCTCACCGACATTGTCATGTCAATCCCTGGGCTGCTGCTTGCGGCCTTGATTGCCGTGAGTCTGAAAGATCCGATTGTCAACTGGGCCAAAGGGGTCTACGAAGCGAATGGCTTTTTTCTCTTTGCCGACACCACCTGGCTCGATCTGCTGGTCGTCTTTGGCGGTCTGGCCTTTGTGCAGTGGCCTGGGTATGCACGGCTGATCCGCGCTCAGATTTTGGCCCTGCGCGAAGAACAATATATTACGGCCGCGCAGGCCGTCGGCGTCGCCGAATGGAAGATCGCCTTGCGCCACCTGCTCCCCAACGCGCTTGGCCCGGTGATTGTCACCATGACCTTTAGTTTTTCCAGCGCAATGGCCGCCGAAGCCTCACTCAGCTACCTGGGCGTCGGCATTCGCCCACCACAGGCCAGTTGGGGCAACATGATCCAATCGAACATCGGCAGTTGGTCCTACCGCCCCTGGTTGGTCTTCGTGCCCGCGCTCACCCTGGCGATTGTCACCCTGGGCATCAACTTTCTCGGCGACGGGCTGAACGACGCGCTGAACCCAAAATCAAACAAGACGATTTAGACGTGATGCGTGAAACGTGAAACGTAAAACGTGAATCGTGGAATAGAGGGACATACGCAGCACGTTTTACGTTTTACGTTTTACGTTTTACGTTTCACATTTATCATCCACCATTTACCACCGATGGATATTTATGCTTGATTTACTACTCAAAAATGGGACATTGATTGACGGACGCAAGACACCGCGCTACCAGGCGGATGTTGGCATTCAAGGCGACCGGATTGTACAGATTGGCCACTTGACCGATGTGGCCGCACAGCAGACGATTGATGTCAGGGGCAAGATCGTCGCGCCTGGTTTTGTTGATGTCCACAATCATTCGGATGGCTGGCTGCTCAATACGCCCCATCTCTTCTCCAAAACCAGCCAAGGTTTTACCACCGAGGTGATCATGGCTGACGGCATCTCCTATGCGCCGGTGAATGAACAGACGGCCTATGAGTGGATCTACTACCTGCGCGCCTTGGATGGTTTGCGCTTTGAAGAATACAGCGGCTGGCAAAGTTTGGCCGACTATATGGCGCTGCTCGATGGTACCAATGTGCAGAATAGTATTGCCCACCTGCCCTATGCCAATGTGCGCACCCTGGCCTGCGGTTTTGGTCCGGGCACCCCCGATGATTACCAACTCCAACAGATCCGCATCGAAGTGGAAAAGGGCATGGCTGCCGGCGCGGTGGGGCTTTCCACTGGCCTTGACTATATTGCCCAATGTTGGGCGACGACGGATGAGTTGGTCGCCGCCTGTGAACCGATGGCAGCGATCGGCGGGCTCTATGTCACCCACATGCGCTACAAACGGGGCACCCTCGTCGCGCTTAAAGAGGCGGTCGAGATTGGTCGGCGCGCCGGGGTGCCGGTACACATTTCCCACTTAAAGGGCGCGACTCCCGAAGAGACCGAGCAACTACTGACTTACATTGATAGGGTCGCGGTCAATGAAGTCTCTTTTTCGTTTGATGTCTACCCCTACATGCCCGGCTCGACCATGCTCAACTATATGTTACCCTATGAAGCGTGGACCGAGGGGCCATTGGGGGTAATCCGCAAATTGCGCGACCCGGCTGTACGCGCCCGCTGTGCCGAGGGACTCCGCAACGAAGGCACCGACTTTAACGCCATCCACATCGCCTGGGTGATGGGCAAGGATAATGCGATCTACCAGGGCAAAACGCTGGCCGAATATATCGCGGCGGTCAAATTGCCCCCGGCGGACGCGCTCTGCAACCTGTTGATTGAAGAGAATCTGGCCGTGCTGCTGGTCTTTCACCAAGGGGCCGACGAACGGGTGCAGCCCTTTCTGCAACACCGTTGTTACATGATGGGCACCGATGGCATCTATCAGCCCGACAGTGTGATCCATCCTCGGCAATATGGCTCAGTGGCGCGGCTCTTGGGGCCTTGCGTGCGCGATGCCAAACTTTTTTCGTTGGAAGAGGCGGTCTACAAACTCAGTGCCTTGCCCGCCGAACGCTTTGGTCTCAAGGAGCGTGGTGTCTTGCAGCCGGGTTGGTTTGCTGATCTGGTGGTCTTTGATGAAGCGACCGTGCAAGACCATGCCACCTTTGCCCAGCCTCATCAAATTTCCGCAGGCGTCGAGCAGGTGATTGTCAATGGCCGTCCCATCGTCCACAACAGCCAACCGTTGACTGATTGGACAGGGCGTCTGCCAGGGCGTGCACTGCAATTTAAGCAATAAAAAGCCACCCCCTCCCGGTTGCCTCCTAGGCGCGGGTACCCACTGGGTGCAGTTTGGGGGAGGCGTTACGGCGGTTCCCTCCCTAAGCTCTGGGGAGCGGTTGCCTACTAGGCGCGGGAGGGGTTAGTAGGCATCAGTAAAATTCATAACGCGTTAAGCTTTGTGCCTAGAAAGAGGAACTTGCATGTCGAACCGAAAGTTACGCGCGGCGGTGATTGGTGGTGGCTTGGGTGGCCATCACGGCTATGCCTATGCCCGCGCCGAGGAGTACGAACTGGTCGCCACCTGCGACATCAACCCCGCCGCCTTTGACCGTTTCTTTGAGCGCGCCCAGATCGAGCGCGGCTCGATTCGGGAGTATACCGATTACAAAGAGATGTTTGCCCAGGAGAATTTGGATGTGGTGAGTATTGCGACGCCGGATCACCTGCATGTCAACCCGGTTTGCGATGCCGCCGAGGCGGGGATCAAGGGCATCTTCTGCGAAAAGCCGCTCTGCACCACGATTGCCGACGCCGACCGCATGGTTGAAACCATCGAACGCACCGGTGCCAAACTGGCCATCGACCATACTCGCAGCTACATTCCTGCGTATCAAGCGGTGAAAAAAGCGATCTGGACTGATCATGCGATCGGCGGGTTGACGCGCATCATCGCCCACATGGGTGGTCATCGCTCAATGCTCTTTCGCAACGGCACCCACTTAGTCGACGCCGTCTGCTACCTGGCCGACGCTGATCCCGTCTGGGTGATCGCGGCACACGAGCGCGGCTTTGAGGACTATGGCACCGTCTACAAGGGGGAAGGGGGCAAAGATCCCAGCCTCGACCCCGGCTCAACTGTGATTGTTGAGTTTGCCAATGGGGTGCGCGCGCTGATCAACAGTGCAAAGATGACCCCCGCGATCTTTGAATTCGACCTACAAGGCCCTGGCGGCCGCTACTGGCTGACCGATAGCTCCTGTAAAGCGTGGCAGACCGACAAACCCGAAGGCACCCCCACCGAAGTCGCGCCCCCCACCGGACGCGGCTATATCGACTACTTTGGCGAAAACCTAATCCCAGCGGTGCAGGAGATCGCACAGATGATCTGGCACGATGGCCCGAACAGTTCGCCGGCCCGCCGGGCGCGCAACTCGTTGGAAATCATGTTGGCCGCGCTAATCTCCCACGATCAAGGCAGCGCCAAGATTCAGTTGCCCTTGCCGCGCGCGTGAAAGTATCAGTGGACCATAACGGTCGGCGGCTGAGCGGGGGCCCTTTGGGGGCTCAGCCGCCCACCGGTAGTGTGCAC
>JALHQH010000012.1 GCA_022842065.1 Caldilineaceae bacterium | reverse complement strand
TCAGTAGCGTGATAATATCCATCTGGAGCTTTCCTGTTTGCTAGATTTCCAATGTGAGAGTTGAAAACCTATCTTACTCGAAAGCTCCTTTTCTGCCTCATTTTGGCGAAGGTATTGATTTACCAATCATAATCTTTTTTTGTACTTTGGGACCGATCGGTTCGTTTATCGTGCTCTTCACGCGTTTTCAGGTGGATACGTCACTTGACACTATTCCTTCACAGTTGGTGGCCAACGACATCCCGGGAGTCATGCCGATGCTCTTTTTCTTGATGATTCCACTGATCGTTGTCGCTTGGCAGTATTCATTTCGCCAAGTTATCTTTTATGTTATCGGTCTAGCCGTTGTTGAAGTTGGCATTGGCTTAGCGATAAGACTCTACACAGGTATCGATATTATCCTGATCTTATTACAGTTTGCGATGGGCAGAACAGTCGTCTTTATGGCTATTGGCTATTTAGTTTCACGCCTGGTTGCCAGTCAACGTCAACAGCGAACGGCCCTCGCTCAAGCCAATGAACAACTTGCCCGCTATGCGCTGACCCAAGAACAACTTGCCATAAGTCAGGAACGCAATCGACTGGCCCGCGATCTACATGACACACTAGCGCACTATATCAGTGGGCTAGTGCTTGAATTGGAAGGTACCCGTCTGCTCTGGGACATCAACAACATAGAGGCGCGGACGACGTTGGATGGTGCCATCAGCACGGCGCGCACTGGGCTAGTCGAAACCAGGCGTGCCCTCCAAGCCTTACGCTCAACCCCACTCGTAGATTTAGGCTTAAGTGGTGCCATCCGTGATCTCGCGGAAAATGCGACCGCACGCAATGAATGGCAGCTTCAGCTAAACTTACCGGCAAGCCCCATCGTATTGCCGGCAACGGTCGATGAAGTGATCTATCGTGTGGTGCAGGAGGGGCTAACGAACATCGAACGGCACGCAGAAGCGAGCATCGTCAGGCTGAGCATGACGATAGAGAACGACGTTTTACAACTGCAACTTGAGGATAATGGTTGTGGGTTTGTACCAGCAGCAGTCGATCTAAGTAGTAGCTTTGGCTTGATGGGCATGCAAGAGCGCGTTGCGCTAGTCGGGGGAACTTTATGCGTGGAAAGTGTAATTGGCTATGGCACTAAGCTGAGCCTTGTCTTAGACGACACGAAATTGGCCACTGATCGCACTGTGGGCGCCCAGCCATCCGCCTTGCATAGGCAGAAGGAGTTCAGTTAATGATTCGTATTCTAATTTGTGATGATCAAGCCATTGCGCGGCATGGCCTGCAGATGATCCTGCGCACCGCACCGGACTTTGCGATTGTTGGCGAAGCCCAAGATGGTGAAGCCGCATTGGAACTGATTGCGCAGACAAACCCAGATCTTGTCTTGATGGACCTCAAGATGCCGAAACTTAACGGCGTGCAAGCCACCAAGATTATCCGCAAACGCTTTCCTGCCGTACACGTTTTGGTTCTTACTACCTACGATGCTGATGAATGGGTCTTTGACGCAATACGTGCTGGTGCCAGCGGCTATTTATTGAAAGACACCCCACCTTCACAATTACTAACCGCAATCCGGAATACAGTCGAAGGCAAAGCTGCCATTGATCCCAGCGTAGCCGGTAAGATCCTGAGCAGCTTTGCCAAACAACCGGTGCCACCAACCATGCAACTGAGCGAGGAACTGAGCGATCGCGAAATTGAGGTCTTACAATTGATGGCCGAAGGGCTCACAAATGCTGAAATCGGTGTGCAAGTTCATCTCTCGGAAGGCACAATCCGCAACTACATCAGCACCATTCTAGGTAAATTACAGGCGAAAGATCGCACACAAGCGGTGGTTACAGCGATTCGGTATGGGTTAATCAATGTTTAGGAATTGGCCGAAGGCTAACAGAAGATGAATCTCATATAATGGGCTTTGCAGATTTTGTGAAGCGGGTTATTTGTATTCCATGGATGGGCATTACTCAGCCCTCATGCCGCGATGAGTGACTTATTTGTGCTTCGTGTAACTTCGTGTAACTTCGTGTCTCTTCGTGTCTCTTCGTGGATCGATCTCATTCTGTACAACCATAGAACGCATGTGGATTTGATTTGAGCGAGGTCATGTTGCTGATCATGCCCGGATGACGGTGATGGCACGGCCGGCCGGCGTGGTGGCACTTTCGGTAAAGGTGCGTTCGCTGATCTGGGGCAGCCCACTGCGTTGATCAAAAATCACCAGCCAACCGCTGTGCAAATTAAGCCCAGCCAGATAACTGTCCAGTTGTGATAATGCCGCCTGCAGTGGATCGGGTTTACCATTGCGCCAGACTTTGCGTTCGATGGCTAGCCGCGCCGCGCCATAACGCAAAGCGCATAGGCCAAGTATACCACAACGCGAAAGTTCATTCCAATCACTTTTGGAGCGAGGGTGCGTCCCAATTTTGGGGTAAACGTCCCCGGCACAGGCGAAAAATTGGTTCGTCTGCCTACCATTTCCTCGCCTGTGCCGGGGACGTAGTGCGACCCACCCCTTTTCTGGGACGCACTCTTGGAGCGACTAACTTTACCTTGACATCCAGATGGTATCACCAACCCGAATCTTGCCCAGCCGTTTAGGGACAGCATAAATGCCGGCACACATTTCTTGTTCAGGAAAGGTGGCCAATGCCTGTAAGACTTGCGGTTGCCGTTCTGTCGTTTCGGGATCAAGCGTAATCACCGAGCACCGCGTAATGGAATAGTCCAATTGCAATTGGGCTGCATCAGCCTCGTCACCAAAGGTGAGCGTCTGGTTGAGCCATTGTTGCTCAGGGAAAGCGCTTGGCCACTGGGTTTCCACTACGAGATTGGGACGAAACCGGCGCAGATCTAGCGGCTGATTGGTTGCACTGGCCAGGGTTTGTAGAGTAGTAGTGGTAAAGATCGAGACGGGCATGGCATCAAAAATACCTCTGGAAATCCTCATTAAATGCACCGACGCGCCATATGCAGCAGCCAGTTCTTGGGTAAGCAGAGGATCTTCGAGCGGCAAATTGATGTCGGTAGGCGTTGTGATGATTAGGGTCGAACGCAGCAGATCAGCGGGATCAACAAAGCGAGGTTGATAGTGGAGCAAGCTTGGCAAGAGACGAGCCGTCAACCACGGAAAACCGGAATGGTCACCGGTGCGAACGAATGCACATTTACACACACCACCGTATTGCTGTTACTCTCTGTCGCGGTCAATAAAAATGACTGACTTCCCCTACAAATATATCCTTTATAATATACCTGGTCCTTGCGAAAACATCCCCGCTCAAAAAACCGCCCGCAAAAACCCCAGTTGAACCCCACGCCAAAATCGGCTACAATGCACCCATCCTACCCACACTGCCAAGCGTATTTCATGTTAAGGAGCTATCAAACCCAATGCACACCCTCACCCCAACTGACCTCGCCTTTTGGCAGGAAAACGGCTATGTCGTCATCCATAACGCAGTGCCCCCGGAAAACCTGACCAAGGTGATCGACGCGCTCTGGGCTTTTCTCGAAATGGACCCCAACGACCCGGAAAGTTGGTACCCGGCCGAGCGTCAGCGCAATAGTATGGTCGAGATCTATCACAACCAGGCGATGTGGGACAACCGCCAGACCGAGCGCGTCTATGGCGCGTTTGCCGACATCTGGCAGACCGAAAAACTCTGGACCAGCCTCGACCGCGTGAGTATGAACCCGCCGGATCGACCGGGCTGGGGCTACAAGGGCTTTACCCACTGGGACATCGACACCACCCAAGATCCGCCCCCTTTCTTTGTCCAGGGCGTACTCTATCTCACCGACACGGGTGCAAACCAGGGCGGCTTTCACTGTGTGCCCGGCTTTCACAACATTTTCCCCGAATGGGTCAAAACCCAGCCCGCGGATCGCCACCCAAACCGGCCTGATCTCACCGGCTACGAAAGCAAACCGATCCCCGGCCAGGCGGGTGATCTGGTGATCTGGCATAGTCTGTTGCCCCACGGCAACGGCCAGAATCTCAGCAACCGGCCGCGTCTGGCCCAGTACATCACCATGTACCCGGCAAGCGACAAGGAAGAAGAGCGCCAGGCCCGCATCCAAGCCTGGCAGCAGCGCAACCCACCCAATGGCAAAGCCTTCCCCGGCGACCCGCGCCGTCGCGAGCAGGAATTCGGCCAGACCGCCGCACTAACGCCGCTGGGCCGCAAGTTGCTGGGCTTGGATAGCTGGTGACTGGAAATAGAACGCGGTTTTAGCGGATTTGGCTGATTTACGCGGATTTTTTGTACTGGAATGCCTGAGGATGGACAGAAGATTTTTGTAGTCGGCTTCAGCCGACTTGCGCTATTAGCCTGAAATTTATTTCAAGGCGGGTGTCCACCCTCAGCATGTCCACTACATTTACACGGATTTTTCTGAATTATCCGCGAATCCGCTAAATCCGCGTTCTATCCATCTTTTCTTAGCTGTTGATGGTGCATAGCTCAATTGTTGATCTCATGGTATACTGGCGCTAGGTTCGCGGATCTGTTTATCGAACAGCCGCGCAACCCGTTTCAACGGGTTTTTGCATCTCAGCAGGTGTTTGGAACAGTCGCAAAGCGACCATTCATTCACTTGTGATAATCACCCAATCCCCAATCACCCAATTTTATCTGAGGTTGACCATGAGCACATCCGACGCGCCAGCCATCATCGACTGCGATCTCCACAACGAACTCCCCGGACTGGAGCCGCTCTACCCTTATCTGCCTGACTATTGGGTGGATTATTGTCGCGAGTCGGCCTTTCGGGGGCCGGATGCGAATGACTATCCGCCCAACGCGCCGCAAGCGGCGCGGCCAGGGTCAAAACCGGCGCAAGGGCCGGCCGGCTCGGATCTGGAACTGTTACGTGAACAGGTACTCGATCACACGGCCTTGCCAGTGGCAATCGGGATTCTCAACTGTGCCTATCGCACAGCCAGTGTCCACAACCATGATCTGGCGGCGGCGTTGGCAACGGCGGTCAACCAGTGGCAGGTTGACCATTGGCTCGACAAAGAACCACGGCTGCGCGCCTCGATTGTGGTGCCCAGCCAAAACCCCGAACGGGCCGCGGCGGAGATCGAACGCTGGGGTGATCACCCTGGTTTTGTCCAGGTGGCGCTGCCGGTGCGGGCAGATGCGCCCTATGGTAACTTGCGCTATGACCCGCTCTACCAGGCTGCGACCAAACATGAGTTGGTGATCGGCATTCAATATGGCGGCGCACCGGGCCATCCCTCCACGCCGGTGGGCTGGGCGACGACTTTTTTGGAAGAGTATGCAGGCATGGCGCAGGTCTTCCAATCGCAGGTGATGAGCCTGATCGCCGAGGGGGTTTTTGATCGCTTTCCTACCCTGCGCGTCACCCTGATCGAAGGGGGCTTTACCTGGCTACCATCACTGATGTGGCGCATCGACAAGGAGTGGAAAGGGTTACGCCACAACACGCCCTGGGTCAAGCGCCTGCCCTCCGACTACATGCGCGACCACATCCGCCTGACCACCGCACCACTCGACGCCCCGCCCAACACGGAACAGATGCGCCAGATCATCACCCAACTGGACTCGGAGGCCCTGTTGCTCTACGCCAGCGACTACCCCCATGCGCATGGTGACGAAAATGACCAGGGCTGGCTCGCCCAATTGCCCGCCCCCTTACAGCGCAAGATCCTGTATGAGAATGCTGCCGCCTGGTATCGGCTGTAGACGACAGTTGCCAGTCGTCCTAAATAGAAGGTAAAAACTAACCCCACCCTAACCCTCCTTACCTTAATCGCAGTGAGGGTTAGGGTGGTGTGCCTTGGTCGTCCCAAATAAAAGGACCCACTGCATGACCTCTTCCATCATCAAAACCACCGTTGTCGGCAGTTACCCGGTGCCAAGTTGGTTGGCGGCCTTGCCGTCGACGCCCAATCTGCGCGATGCGCTGTTGGTTGTGCTCAAGACGCAAGAGTTGGCTGGCCTTGATGTGATCGCTGATGGCGAGTTGTCGCGCTTTAATGTCAACCATCCCGAAACCAATGGCATGATCGACTATTTTGTCGGGCCGATG
The DNA here is from genome assembly GCA_022842065.1 of Caldilineaceae bacterium. The sequence goes on along the minus strand of JALHQH010000012.1, from coordinate 286,545 downwards.
GCCGGGATCGAGACCCAGCTAGGTTATGCTGAATTGCAGGCGTTTCGCACCCAGGCGGGGATGCGCTTTCGGGCCCAGCCGGCGGGGGTGGTGCGCGGGGCGATTGGGCCAGGGCTGCTCAACTTGCCGGCGGCGTGGGCAATGGTCAAACCATTGAGCACTAAACCGCTCAAGTTTACGGTCACCGCGCCCTATATGTTGGCCAAAACGCTGGTCGATCAACACTATGGCGATTTGCGCGCCCTGACCATGCGCTTGGCCGAGGTGCTGCGCGATCAGGTGGCCGCCATCGACGCGCCGGTGATCCAGGTTGATGAGGCGAACCTGCCTGGTCACGCCGTCGATGGGGGTTGGGCGCACGAGCCGATCAACCTGGTCCTCGATGCGATCCGGGGTGAGCGCGGGTTACATCTCTGTTTCGGCAACTATGGCGGGCAAAGTATCCAACAGGGGCTGTGGGCGGATCTGCTGCCTTTTTTGAACAACCTGCATGTTGACCATCTGATCCTCGAATTTGCCCGCCGTGGCTATGATGAGCTGGCGATCTTCCGTGAATTGCGCACTGACATTGCGCTGGGGATTGGGGTCATCGATATCAAAGACAACGAAGTCGAAACGCCGGACGAAGTCGCCCGCCGCATCGCGTTGGCGGTCGAGACGCTGGGGATCGAGCGCATCAAGTGGGTCCATCCCGATTGTGGCTTCTGGATGCTCCCCCGCACCATCGCCGACCGCAAAATGGCCGCGCTGGTCCAAGGGCGCGATCGTTTTTTGGGCAAACCAACCGTTTAGCCCCAGCGGCAGCTTTTATTCATAATTCATGTTACGCCGTCTCTCCTGGGAACGCCGCCAGAGATGGCGGCGTTCCCAGGAGAGACGGCGTAAAAGGAAAAATCCATGACCATTCGCCTGCTCACGACTGACCTGTACCTCCACAACCTGCGCACACGCATGCCCTTCAAATATGGCATTGCCACGCTGACGGTTGTGCCTCACCTTTTTGTCCGTGTGCAGGTCGCGGTTGACGGCGTCCTGGCGACTGGTCTTGCCGCCGACAATCTACCCCCCAAGTGGTTTACCAAAGATCCGGCGACGACCATGCACCAGGATATTGAGGAGATGATTGACGTGATTCGTGCTGCGTGTCGTCATGCCGAATGGGTTAATCAGGCCGAAACGGTTTTTGCCTTTTGGCAGGAACTCTATGTAGCGCAGCAAGGGTGGGCGGAAAGCCGCGCGGCGCAGCCGGCCTATCCACCCTTGCTCTGGAATTTTGGCGTGAGTTTAGTCGAACGGGCGCTGATCGATGCCTTTTGTCGGGCCCAAGGGCTCACTTTCCAGCGCGCGCTGGCCGCCAACGCCTTGGGGATTGATTTAGGGGCAATCCACCGTGAATTGAGCGGCCATGCCCCTGCCGATTTTCTACCCCAGCAACCCAGTGCTACCTTGGTGGTGCGCCACACGATTGGGCTAGTTGATGCGTTGACCGATGCTGAAATCCCCGCGGCCGAGCGGGTTGATGATGGTCTGCCGCAATCCTTGGCCGCCTGCATTACCCATTACGGACTCACCCATTTTAAGATCAAGGTGGGGGGCAATGTGACGGCCGACTTGACGCGTTTGGCGCAGATCATCCAGGTCATCGAGCAGACGGTAGTGGGGGATTATGCTTTTACGCTGGATGGCAACGAACAGTATCAAAGTATGGTGGACTTTCGCACCTTCTGGGACCAGTTGACGGCGACCTTCCCCACGTTTGTCGATCATCTGATCTTTGTTGAGCAGCCATTGCACCGGGACATCGCCCTGAGTGAGGCGGTCGGGGCGGCATTGGCCGCATGGCCCGATCATCCCCCTATGATCATCGACGAGTCGGACGGCAGCCTGACCAGTTTGCCCACGGCGCTCGCGCTTGGCTACCAGGGCACAAGTCACAAAAATTGTAAGGGCATTTTCAAAGGCATCGCCAATGCCTGTTTGATCGCCCACCGGCAACGTCAACAGCCGGCGCAGCAATTACTGCTCAGTGGCGAAGATTTGACCAACATCGGCCCGATCGCCCTGCTGCAAGATCTGGCCGTGCTGGCCACCCTGGGCGTCGACCATGCCGAGCGCAATGGCCACCACTATTTTGCCGGGCTGAGCATGTGGCCGACAGCGGTGCAAACACAAGTCTTTGCCCAACATAGCGATCTTTATGCACAGGATAGGAATCTGGTCGCGGTGGCGATTCACACGGGACAGTTACAACTGGATTCTGTCACTAACGCGCCCTTTGGGGTCGGGTTTGATCTGGATGTCGAGCAGTTTACAGCACGTAACGATTGGTCATTTGCATCGTTGGGGATAATATAAACTCATGACTGTCGCCAAACTGCCCAAAGCACCACTACTGCCCAAACAATTACAAAAGTTTACCGCTCCTTTGCCGCTGCTGCAAGAACTCGACGAACTGGCCGGAGTGCTGCTGGAAGGGCTCGATCTCACTGTGCAACGGGCCACCCACCTCAACTGGCAGGGGCTTCATGCCAAACAGCTCCGCCTGGCCGAAAGTCGCATTGATGGTCTGCGGCTCCAGGATATCCGTTTCAGCCAATGTGATCTGGCCAATGCGCAGTGGGCACGGGTCACCGCACAGCGGATTGCCTTTACCGGCTGTCAACTGCTGGGGTTCGACGCACCGGAAGCCTATTTGCAAAATGTGACCTTCAACGACTGTAGCGCCCAGTTTGCCAAGTTTCGTTTCGCCCGTTGTGCAGCCGTCCGGTTTGAAAAATGCGATCTGCGTAACGCCGACTTCCAGGGTGCCGATCTCTCGGGTGTCGTCTTTGTCAAGTGTAACCTGAGCGACGCGCAGTTTTCCGCGACAACCCTCAAAGGCACCGATCTGCGTGGCTCAACGATTGAAAATTTGCGCATCGGCATCAAAGAACTGCCCGGCGCAATTGTCGATCCCTTCCAAGCTGCCTACATCGCCGGCGTGCTTGGGCTGGTCGTCAAGCTGGAAGGCGAGGAATAATCAGTAATTTGTAAATCGGTAAATCGGTAAATCGGGAGGACGCTGGCGTTTGTGACTTATCTACCGATTTCCTGATGTACCTATCTACCTATCTGCCAACCCACCAAAGGAGCCAATGATGGAAGTCGCACCTGGGATCCACCACGTCGAAGCCCCCTTGGGCGACCGTTTTGTCGCCACTTATCTGCTGAACGGGCCGGATGCCGCCCTGCTGATCGACACGGGCATGGATGACACGCCGCGCAATTACATTGCCCCTTATCTTGAACAGATCGGCGTACCCTTGGCCAAACTGCGTTATGTTCTCACCTCTCATGCGGACTTTGACCATAGCGCGGGTAATCGGTCGCTGCGCGAACTGGCCCCCCATGCGCTCTTTCTCTGCCATGCCCTTGACCGCGCGATGATTGAAGATCTCGAACTGATGATCAGTGCCCGCTACGGTGAATTTGCCGCCGACCACGGCATTGATGAAAGTGAGGAAAGCAAAACCTTTATCCGCAACAGCGCCCGCCATGTCCCTGTTGACATCGCCTTGCAAGGGGGTGAAACGATCCGGCTCGGGGCGGATTGGACTGTACATGTGTTACACACGCCCGGCCACAGCCGCGGCCACCTCAGCGTCCATGATGCGCGCAGTGAAACGCTGATCATCTGTGACGCCGCGCTCTGGAACGCGGTGCTGCGCAAAGATGGTAAACCAGCCTTCCCACCCACCTATCGTTATGTGGAGACCTATGTTGCTACGATCCAACGCTTCCAGGCGTTGCGGGTCGAAACGTTGCTGACCAGCCATTACCCGATCTACCGCGGGGCTGCCGTCGCCGAGTTTCTGGCCGAAAGCCGCGCCTATGTGGACCGCGTGGACCAAACCCTACTCGACACGCTGGCAAAGGCGCCAACCCCACCGACCATGCGTGAACTCTGCGCCGAACTTGGTCCCAAACTAGGGGAATGGCCGGAGGCGGCGAGTATCTATTTGGTTAACCCGCTCCAAGGGCATCTGGAGCGGCTGGTGCAATATGGGGTGGTGGAAACTGGGCGGCGTGAAGGGTTGCTGACGTATGGGTTGCGGGGGTAAACAGTAAACAGTGGATTGACAATTGTCAATTGACCATTATGGCTCAACTGGAATGCGGGGGTGACGAGATCGCCCTGGGCTAAAGCCGCAGGGCTACCCAACCACGCCGGGTAAACCCGGCTAAGGGAGGGGGAGTACCCGGCGTTGTTCGGTAGCCCGGGTGCCTTCTAGGCGCCTACGGTTGTGCCGCTTTTATTTAGTTGCTCTATAAGATCCCATTGAACCACAATTATTAATGGGGGAAGGGAGAACAAGATGCGAAAGATCCGAATCGGTTTTATCGGCGCGGGGTGGTGGGCGACGACCAACCATATGCCGCTGTTGGCGCGGCGGGCTGATGTGGAAATGGTTGGGGTTTGTAGTTTGGGCAAGGAGCTGTTGGCCACGGTCAAAGAGAAATTTAACTTTGCGGTGGCAACCGAGGATTACCGCGAACTGCTAGCGTTGGATCTCGATGGCGTGGTGGTGACTTCCCCGCATCATCTGCACTATGAACATGCTTTGGCCGCGCTGGAGCGGGGGCTGCATGTCATGGTCGAAAAGCCGATGACCCTGCATGCCGCCCAGGCGTGGCAGCTCGTACAGGAAGCACAGGCGCGCCACTTGCACCTGCTGGTGCCCTATGGCTGGCATTACAAACCATTTATCCAGGGTGCCAAAGCGCTTTTGGATCAGGGCGTGGTTGGGCCGATCGAATATGTGCTTTGCCACATGGCTTCGCCGACGATGAGCCTGATTGGCGGCAAAGGCGTACCACCGTCACAGTGGGCACCGACGATTGCGGCGCCCGATCCCAGCACCTGGCAGAACCCGGCGCAAGGGGGTGGTTATGCCCACGGCCAAGTCACCCACTCGTCGGCGTTGCTCTTTTGGCTCACTGGTTTGCGCGCCCAGGAGGTGACCTGTCGCATGGCCGCGCCGAATGTGCAAGTTGATCTCTACAACGCGGCGACCGTTACGTTTACGAATGGCGCGGTCGGCACCGTCTCCGGCGCGGCGACCCTGCCCGACGGGGCCAAATATCAGGTTGATCTGCGCATCTTTGGGCGGGATGGCACCTTGCTGCTCGATGTCGAACGGGAGCGGGTTGAGGTGCACCGCCATGATGGGGAGAATCAGCAGCTTGCAATCCCGATTAATGCCGGTGACTACGAATGTGACGTGCCCCCCAACCGCTTTATCGAGCTGATCCAGGGCCACGGCGTCAACCACAGCCCCGGCGAAGTCGGGGCCCGTTCCGTCGAGTTGATCGACGCCATGTTCCGGTCCGCGGGGCAGGGGGGCAAGCCAGTGGGGGTGTAAAAAACACTTCTATGAGGCGTCAACCCGTTTATATAAGTTTATGGGAGTTAAGCCAATCATTCGGCAGATGACGCCTGCCCGGCGATGAATCACCGGGCTCTTGAACAACGCCCGCTGCAGCAGGGTAATAATGCCGGGCAAGCCCGCTGCAGCGGGCGTTGTTCAAGAGCCGGTGGCTTTAGCCTCCGGCGGTCCAGCTTTACCCAATCAATTTCTAATTCCTATCAACCGGCCCCCGCCACCTCTATCAACTCCGCCACATTCGCCGCGCCACTGGAAACCGTGCTCACCCGCGCATCGGCGAGGAGATAACGAAAGGCGTGTTGTGGGGTCGTGCCAGGCAACCCTGCGACCTCGTCGAGCCACCGCTCGACCCGCTGCTTCATCGCCAGATCTTCCAACTGGGCCAGCGCTGCCGCCCGGCGTGGTCCATCGACAAAGAGACCGCCGGCCAGTGGAGTGCCGATGACGACGCCCATCTGTTGGGCCGCGGCTGCGGGCAAGATCACTTCGGCGGCCAACTGGCTGCCGGGGTGATAATCTTGATAAACCAGCACCGTGTCGAATTCACCCGTGGCGGCCAGTTGCGCTAACAGGGGAATGGCGCGCCCGGTGATGCCGATAAACTGACAAAGGCCGCGTGCCTGGGCGGCGCGCAAACCCGCCAGCGTGCCGCCCGGCTCCATAATGCGCTCCCAGCCGGCCATGTTAACCTCATGGATCTGGGCCACGGCCAGTTGGTCGATGCGCAGCCGTTGCAAACTGCGCTCCAGGCTCCAGAGTACACTGTCACCACGGTAGTCAAAATCGACGGGATCATAGCCAACTTTGGTGGCGATTTGGAAGACCCCCGCATGGTTGGCCAGTGCTGCGCCCAGTAAGATCTCGCTTTGGCCATAGAGCGGCGCGGTGTCAATATAGTTGATGCCCAGTTGAGCGGCTTGATCCACCACCTGCGCCGTGCTCTGCGCATAAGTCGCCGGATCGCTGCCCATCAAGTAGGCCCCCCCCAAACTCACCGCGCTAACTTGAAGGCCGGTGCGGCCTAAGGTGCGATATTCCATTCTGGTCTCCTCTTTTGCTGGTGGTGCTCAACCCTGGGCGGCCAGCAGGGCCGTGGCTGCCGCCCAATCCTTGGGCGTATTAACATTGGTAAATGACCGCAACTCCGGGTCGTATTCGCGCAGATCGCTTTCGGCCAAGAAACGAGTGCGCACCAGGGGCAGAAAGCTATCGGCCCGCCGTGCGCCGAGGGCCAAGCTATGTTTCATTGTGGCTAGACAGCGCCGGTGGTAGAGCGCGTGGAGCGGTTCGGGGTGGCCACCCACGCGCGGCACCAGCGCATCCCACCGTTTACCCGCGACCCCTTCCACGGCCACCTTTTGCATCCACGCAAAGAGCGCCGGGTTGAGCAGCGGCATATCACAGGCAACCACAATTGCCCATTGGGCCACGTGGGCCATGCCGCTAACCATGCCCCCCAATGGCCCAAGGCCAGCTTCGCGATCAGGGATGATCTGGACACCCGCCGGTAGACCGGTCGCCGTGAGTTGGTCGCTATCGTTGGCTATCACCAGGGTCGCGCCATCGACCAGCGGCTGGAGCCGTTCGATCACATGGTGCAAGAGCGGTCTGCCGTGTGGGGGGACAGGCAAGAGTGCCTTCGGCTGCCCCATCCGTTCGCTCTGGCCACCGGCATTGATGAGTAAAGTAAAGATTGGGTCGCTCATATCGATCCTACATTGGGTAACGACTAACCCCTCCCTAACCCTCCCCGGTTTGGGAAGGGAACCTGGGTCTCCCAGCTAGATCCCCTCCCTTAGCAGGGGAGGGTTAGGGAGGGGTGGCTTGTAAGTTACCATTGGGGTTGTTTTAGAAATGAATGATGGCAGTTGTCTAATGGCCTCCGCTCGCCTGTGCTTTAACCAGGGCCGCATAATAGCCATCGGGCCGGTTGACCAGCGTGGCGTGATTGCCAAGCTCTTGGATTTCCCCGCCCTTGAGCACGACGATCTGATCGGCTTTGCGAATGGTGGAGAGGCGGTGGGCGACGACAATCGCGGTGCGGTTGCTCATCAGTTTGGCAAAGGCATCTTGGATCAACGCTTCGGTTTCGGTGTCTACGGCGGAAGTGGCCTCATCGAGCACGAGGATGCGCGGGTCGGAGAGAATGGCACGGGCGATCGAGAGCAGTTGGCGTTGGCCAATACTAAATTGGGAGCCACGCTCCTGGGCCAGGGTCTCGTAGCCGTCGGTGAGCTTCATGATAAAGTCATGGCAATTCGCTAATTTGGCCGCCTCCATCACCTGTTCGAGCGTGGCATCCGGGCGACCATAACGGATGTTGTTGGCGATGGTGTCGGAAAAGATAAAAGGCTCTTGCAGCACCACCCCGATCTGCGAGCGCAGGGATTTTTGAGTCACCTTGCGTACATCGTAGCCGTCAATCGTAATGCTGCCGCCGAGCACATCATAAAAACGACAGAGCAGTGAAGCAATCGTTGTTTTACCGCTGCCCGTCTGTCCAACCAATGCCACTAATTGCCCTGGTTCAATACGCAGATTGATATCATGCAGGACCGGTCGTGTGCTGGGATTGGCAATATTATAGCTAAATTCGACATGGTCAAAGATGACTTCGCCCTCCACGCGTGGCAAGGAAATCGCGTCGGGTGCATCGGTGATGGTGGGACGGGTATCAAGCAGTTGAAAGACCTTACTGGCCGAGGCCAACGCGGCTTGCATTACCACATACATGTTGGTCAACGTGCTGATCGGCGTCCACAAGTTGTTAATATAGGCCATAAAGGCGACCAGCGTCCCGACGGTGAGCGCCGTGCCACCCAATCCCAGCCCATTCGCCGCGACATAGAGCACAATCACCAACGCGGCGTTACGCGTAATCTCCACCAGCGGTGAAAACCAGGCTTGCAGGCTGATCACCTTCATCCATTCGGTGACCACGCGGCCGTTGGCCTGGTTGAAATGGCCGAGGTTGACCTGTTCACGGGTAAAGGCCTGGATCACCCGCATCCCGGCAATATTTTCGGCCAGAAAGATGTTAAAGCGGGTCGAGTTTTCGCGCACCCGTTCCCAGCCATTGTAAAGGCGGGGGCGCATAAAAATCCCAATCAAGCTTAGAATCGGCAACATAAAGAGCGCAATCACCGTGAGGCCGGGGTTGATCGCGGTCATCAGCGCGATCACGATGATCCCCGACATGACATCGTTGACCACGTTCGCCATCTGGTTGGTGAGAAAGTCGTTGAGCGTGTTGGCGTCGCCGATAAAGCGGGTCATCGTCTTGCCCACCGGCTCGCGCTCGTGAAAGGTGAAGGAGAGCTCCACCACATGGTGAAAGAGTTGGCGGCGCAGATCAACCAGAATCCCCAAGCTAATGCGCTGGATCAGCAAGGAGCGAATCAACACGCCCGCCCAGGCTAACGCATGTAAGACCGCGGCCAAGCCCAGCAAGGGTAAAAAGCCTTCGCGATTGCCGGTGGCGATATGATCATCGATCAAGATGCGGTCGATAAAGGGATAGAGCTGGGTGATCGTTACACAGACCACATAGATCAAGAGCGTCCAGAACATGCGGCTGCGATAGGGGCGCAGATAGGTGAAGAGCCGGCCCAGAGTCGCGCGCATCGGCGGGGCCGCGTCAATGTCAGTTAGCTCAACGGGTTTGATCAAAGTGCGTAGTAGGGTGGACATAGCAGACTTTCAGCTTCAAGGTTACAGTAAGGTTGTCTGCCATTGTACGACCATCCCCTATTTTTGGCAACCAGGGTTTGGCGAATCAGGCGCGTTTCCGCGCGAGCCTGCCAGGTGCATGACTGGGGCAAAGGGCTTACCTGTAGCAAGCTTTTGGTCTTTTGTTCGTGTCATTAATTATGCACCACGCGCTAAGGGGATTGTCCACTCCCCGGCTCCATACACCGGAATAGTGGGTATCCTTTGGGTGTCGGTGCGAGCGGGTGGCGAAATAGATTTCATCGCTAATCAAGGCTGTCGGCGGGTGCGTGATGCATGGTCCCCGTTTCGTGAGGCATCACCGCCGGCTACCCCATGCTATCTTTGTCTTGAGAATTTTGAGGCGATGGTTGAGAATTTTTCGCCCCGCCGACATGGTTAACGATGACAGCGCCAACGATACAGTGAAAAAGCTGACGACAATTTATAGGATAGTGGAGATAACTAATGACAACGCTCATCAACAAACCAACCGATTCGTTCCTGGCCCAGTCGAAAACTGCCCCCCAGCCGCCCATGACCGCCGGCTGGCCGCTGATCGGCGAACTGCCGGCGCTCGTGCGTCAACAGATCGACTTTTTACTGGATGCCCAACAGCGCTACGGCGACATGTACACGCTGAACATTGGCACACTCAAAGCCATCGTGCTGAACCACCCTGATCACGCCCAACATGTCTTTCGGGACAATGCGCGCAACTACCGCAAAGGGGGTAAATTCTGGGAGATCATCCGCGAGTTGCTCGGCAACGGCTTGGTCGTCAGTGAAGGCGACTATTGGCTGCGCCAACGCCGCATGTTACAACCGCAATTTCATCGCCAACGGCTGGCTGCGCTCACCAAGCTCATGAGTGAAGCCGTCACCGAAGCGCTCACGCAATGGCCCACCACCGGTACGCAAACGCTGGATCTGGGCAAAGCCTTTGCCGACATGACCATGCGCGTGATCACCCGCACCATGTTTGGCGGCTCCCTCGAAGCCGGCGAGATTGCACAAGTGAGTGACGCCCTCACCTATGCCGTTAACTACACCATGCCGGCGATGATCACGCGCAGCCTGCCCCAGTGGCTCTTTGCCGGCCGTGAACGGCGCTTCCGGGCGGCGATTACACAGATTGATGCTGTGGTCTACAAGGTGATCGAACGCAGTCGCCAAGCCATTGCCGCCGGTGACTATGCGGACAACCTGATCTCGATGATGCTCACCCTGGTCGATGAGGAGACGGGCGAAGGCATGACCAACCAGCAGATCCGCGATGAAGCGATCACCATCTTCCTGGCCGGCTATGAGACAACGTCAGTGGCGCTGACCTGGGCGTTGCCCTTCATCTTGCATGATGCGAACTGCCTCCAAAAGCTGCAAGCCGAAATCGACACGGTCCTGGGTGGTCAACCGGTTACCTTTGCCAATGTCAGCCAACTTAGTTATACGCGCATGGTGATGCAAGAGGTCATGCGTCTGCGTCCGCCAGCTTCCTGGTTGCCGCGCACTGCCGTCGCCGATGATGAGATTGGCGGGTACAAGATCCCTGCCGGGGCGATGGTGGTGCTGCCGATCTACATGTACCATCACCACCCCGCCTGCTGGGACGAGCCGACCAAATTTGCCCCGGAGCGCTTCAGCCCCGAGCGCAGCAGTGGTCGCCATCCCTTCGCCTGGATACCCTTTGGCGCCGGGCAACGGCTCTGTATCGGCCGCGACTTTGCCATGCTGGAAGGGCAGATGATTCTCGCCACCATCTTGCAACAGTTCACGCTGACGCCCTTGGCCAAGGAGCTGCCCCAGGCGCAGTTGGCGGCGACCCTCAAGCCAAAGGGCCAGGTGATTGTGGAGTGTCGGCAGCGCAGCTAAGGCTAGCCAGGAACAGCCTTTGATCAAACAATCCGCCTAAAAGCAGTTGGGCTGGTAACAACTAATTTATCCAAAAGGAGATCACGATGACAACCTTAGTTTTATTGGATGTGCACGCCAAGGCCGATTCTGTCGCCACCTTGACGAACCTACTGGCTGCGGCCCTGCCGGATACACGCGCCTTTGCCGGTTGCCAGGAGTTGACCGTGCATGTCAACCAGGCAGATGGCCAGAATTTTGTCTTTGTCGAGCAGTGGGCAAGTTATGACGCCTATCAGCAATATTTAGCCTGGCGCACCGAAAATGGCACCTTGGCGCAACTGATGAATCTGCTCGACAGCCCACCAACGATCCGTTGCTTTGATGCGGTGGCTGTCTAATTCGTCATGGGGCGGCCCCGTGCTGTTGGTTGTCAAGCAAGGGGCTGCGCCCGCGCCGCACTTTACAGTTACCGTGCAAACCTATAATCCCTATGCCAATCCGGCGATCAACTACAGCAAGGCCGTCCGCCAGTTGGGTGCTGGGAAAAGCTACATCATCGGCGCGGTTGCCGACTTCCAGTTGCCGGGTAGCCCCTGTTTTGAGGCCCACGCCGATGTCTACCAGAAGGTCACCGAAACGAATGAAAGCAATAACGAGTTGATCAGCAGCGGCCCCGTGATCTTGCCCTGCTTCGTCACGCCGACAGAACAGTAGTGTCGTCACCACGAATCTAACTTATCCAAAAGGAGTTGAATCATGCGCCTGTTACTTTATTCCACCATGTTGATGACCTTATTTTGGGTGTCATCGCTGACTGCGCACGCCCAAACCAATGCGCCACTGCCGCCGACCGCGATGTTGATCATCAGCGGCGAACAACTCGGCACCGCCGACATGCAGGCGGTGGCCTATGCCGATCTTGATCAAGATGGCGATCACATTGACCCGCCGAGCATGGAAGAGAAAGAGATCAGCCGCGCTGTAGGCTATCAATTCATGCGCCCCCGCCAGCTCCAGCGCGGGCGGGGTGGTTAACCCGTCCAGCGTAATCACCCATTCGGCCGTCACATTAAGCCGCTGGCGCGAGGTAACCAAGAGCTTGACCCCGGGGGCCATTTGGAGCAATTCAATGAAGAGCTCGACCCTCTCCAGCAACTGCTCTAGATTATCAAGCACCAGGAGCAGCGCCTTCTCGGCCAGGTAGGCCAGCAGTTGCGCCTTGGCATCACCGGCACCGGTAAAGGTAAAGCCCAGCACATTCGCAATGGTCGAAACCATGAAAAGGGGGGAGACCTGCCCTTCGCTGAGCGCGAAGGGCAGGTCTCCCCTGGGTTAAAAGTTCACCTTGCGCGGTGACGCTAATGATATAGATCTGTTGGAGCGACCCCTACAGGGTTATTTTATTGGCGCAAACCTTGATAAATTTCAGTGCGATTTTGAGAAAAATTGCGCCCCGTTTGCGGCTAGAATAGGGCTAACCGCTCACAATAAGGATAGACAACCTCTCCAGACGAATGAAATCATCTGACATGCTTTTGAAAGGCAAAGGATCATATGCAGACGCAAATAAAGTATAACGGCGCAACCAAACAACAGGCCATTGTCATCGGTGGGAGTATTGCCGCCTTGTTAGCCGCCCGGGTCTTGAGCACTTATTTTGACCAAGTTACCATTATCGAACGTGATCAACTGTCGGTGGAAGCGCGCAAAGGGGTGCCACAGGGGCGGCATGGCCACGGCTTATTGGCAGGCGGCCATCAAGCGATCGAGCGTTTGCTGCCTGGGATTGGGGCCGAGTGGGTGGCTGCCGGTGGCTTGCCTTGTGATGTGATCGGCGACTTTCGTTGGTATGGGCCCGGTGGCTACAAGGCTAAATTTCCCAGTGGTCTCAGTGGCGTCTTGCTGGGGCGGCCATTACTCGAAGCGGTGATTCGCTGCCGGGTATTGGCGCTGCCGAATATCAGCTTACACCAAGCCACTGTCCACAACCTGCTTGCCACGCCGGATCGCCGCCGTGTGATTGGCGTTCAGCTGGAAGGAGCGGTAACCCTACAGGCGGATCTGGTGGTCGATGCCGCAGGGCGTGGCTCACGCAGCTTGGCCTGGCTAGCGGCTTTGGGCTATACCAAACCAACCGAAGAGGTTGTGACGATCAATGTTGGTTATGCAACACGCATGTTCCGCCGTAAACCAACCGATTTGGGTGGCGATCTAGGGGCAGTGATCGCCCCGATTGCACCACAGCAAACACGAGCCGGCTTTATTGTGCCCATTGATCATGCTGTGGCAGGTGCTCAAGCCGCAACGGCAGGCGGCAAGTCAACCGGCACCTGCGACCCAGCCAGTCGATAGCTTTGCTCATGCGTAAACATGCCACCACGCCCCCAGCGCGGTCGCCTTGTACGCAACACGCAGGCACACGAAGCACATTTTTCGTGTGCCTGCGTGTGCCTGCGCGGATTGGTTATGCCTTGCGTGGTCGCCGCCCCTTGCCCTGCGGCGGTGCGACAGGCGGTGTACCCACGCGATTGGCTGAGGCTGGTCGTTCGCGGCGGACGGCGGTAGTTGCCGCCAACTCAGCCATGATCAACTCAATCGCCTTTTCCAGTTGCGGATCGTGGCCGGCGATCACATCCTTTGGCGTCATCTCCACTTCGACATCGGGGGCAACCCCTTCGTTTTCGACTTCCCATTCACCGTCAGGGTTAAAGATCGCCAGCCGGGGGGCAGTGACAAAGCCGCCATCCATCAAAGCGGGATAGTCGTAGATCCCGACGAGGCCGCCCCAGGTGCGTTTGCCGACCAATTGGCCCAGGCCGCGGCGGCGAAAAAATTGGGGCAGGGCATCGCCACCGGAGCCGGCAAACTCATTGATGATCATGACTTTGGGGCCAAAGATGGCGGCGTTGGGGCTGCTAAAGCTCTTGCCTTCGCGCGTCGCCCAGTGGCTGAGCAGCGGGCGACTCAACATATCGATCACATAATCGGCGACCGAACCACCGCCATTAAAGCGTTCGTCGATGATCACCGCTTCCTTGTCGAGTTGGGAGAAGTAGTAGCGGTTAAAGGCAGAGTAACCGCTGGTGCCTGTATCCGGCATGTAGACATAGGCGACGCGCCCATTGGTCAGCTCGGCCACTTTGCGGCGATTCGCTTCGACCCAGGCCAGGTGGCGCAGCGCGGTTTCGCTACCGATGGGGATCACCGTCACATTGCGCGCCCCTTCGGTGCTGGGCGTCGCATTAACGGTCAACACCGTCACCCGGTCGGCGGTCAACTCAAAATGTTGGAAGATGTTGGTCGGGGCGCGCAAGGGCCAGCCGTTGACAGCCAGGATAAAATCCCCTTCGTTGATATTGACGCCCGGCTCCGTCAGCGGCGACCGTAATTCGGGCCGCCAATTCTCGCCGCGATAGATGCGCGCGATCTGATAGCAGCCGTCGACAATCCGATAGTCTGCCCCGAGCAAGCCCACCAGTGGGTTGGCAATCGGATCCATGTCGCCGCCGCCCACATAGGCATGCCCGACGACAAGTTCGCCAATCATTTCGGCAAAGAGAAAATTCAGATCATGACGATGGCCGACATGATCAAGCCACGGCTCATACTTGGCGCAGACCGCATCCCAATCGGCCCCATGCATACCGGCGTCATAGAAAAAGTCGCGCTGAATGCGCCGCACTTCATTAAACATCTGCCGCCATTCGGCACGCGGGTCAACATAGAGATCCAGCTTATCAAGGCGCAGGCGCTCATGATCAGGCTTCGGTTTTTCTTTGGTCTCGACGATGGCATAGCCATTGTTGGCGCTGCGGTAGAGCAGTTTTTTGCCATTGTAGGTCATCCAATAAGCCGCAACATTATCCAAGAAAATTTCGCTTTTGCGCTCTTTAATATCGTAGCTGCTCAGCGTATAGCCATTCGAGCGCGAGACACTTTCCAGATAGAAGAGCTTGTTATTGTCACCGGCCTGCAGAGAGCGGTAGCCGCGCGCCGGCAAGGGCAGCGCCAGGATCCGTTGATCAATATCAGCCAGATCGATCTTGACTTTGACCAGTGCCCCATTTTTGCCATTATCGGCTTTGGTGCCGGCTGCCGTTGTGCCCTCGGCTGTCTTTTCCTCGCCCTTTTTCTTTTCTTCTTTCTTTTCTTCTTCTTCATCGCTCTCAGGGAAGAAGGGCGAATTGTCATCCTTGTTCAGAACCACCACATAGAGATTCCGATCCACCGGCCGATCATAGGAAGACATGTCAAGCCAACCGGTGTTCAACCCATAGTTGGTGCTGGCCGCAAAGAAGAGATATTTGCCATCCAGGCTAAAGCAGGCCGAAATCGCATCACTCATTCCATCGGTGATCTGATGGGTGGTCGCCGTCGCCAGTTCATAGAGGAAGACGGCGCGCAGATGATTATCTAGCCGCTTAGTATAGGCAATCCACTTGCTGTCCGGCGACCAGACTGGGTGCAGGCTGCGATTCGGGTGATCATAGCTGTCGGTGTCGACGAGGATTGGGTGATTGGTCGCGTGGTCGCGTGGTTCTGTGGTCGCAGGGTCGGTTGCAGGGTCGGCCGTCACCTCAGTCGTTGGGTCTTGGTTGTCGGCTGTCACGTCAGCAGTGGCCGTGCCGTCGGTCGTCACGTTGTCGGTCGTCGGTTCGCCCTGCGCCTGCCGAACGGCTTGTCGGTTATCAGTCGTCCCAACCTCCACATAAAACAGATTGAGCCGTTTGTCCGTGTAAAGAATTTTCTGCCCATCCGGTGACCATTGGGGGTGATAGAAGAAGGTAGCCGCGCCCAGGTCAATAAACTGGGCTTCTTGCATGCCCGCCTGATCGCGCAGCACCAGTTGATATTCGCCGCTGGCATCGGAGAAGTAGGCGATCCGCTTGCCATCCGGTGACCAGGCCGGATAGCGTTCGTGGACCGCAGGCGTGCGCGTCAGGTTGCGCACATCGCCCTTTTTGGCGGGGACGGTCAGGATTTCGCCGCGCGCTTCAAAGACGGCGCGCGCCCCATTTGGTGACAACCCGGCACTGTGGATAAAGCCGTTACCCTTCTTGTAATGGGGGCGCAACTGGGGGAGATCAGTCGAAAGCTGAATAGCCAGCGTCGTCGTGCTGGCCGTTGCCGGATCAAACAGGTGAAGGCGCCCCGCCTGTTCATAGACCACGACGCCACCGCCGGTCGAAACCCAGCGCACATCAAAGTCGCTGTGTTGGGTCAGTTGGCGCACCGTCTTGCGCCCTCTGCCCGTAGTCGCATAGGCAAAGAGATTCATCGTGTGGTTGCGGTCAGAGAGAAAGTAGAGCGTGTCGCCAAGCCAACAGGGATAGGCGTCGTTGACATTGGGATGGGGCACCTCTTCGATTGCGTGCGTTTTCAGATCAAAGATCCAAATGGCAGTGGTTTGCCCACCACGGTAGCGTTTCCAGGTTTGAAAGGGCTCGGGCAGGGCCGTGTAGGCAATGCGTTTGCCATCGGGGGCATAGGTGCCACGCGCCGCCGCCGGGATCGGCAACGGGGCGGGGAAGCCGCCCGTGCGCGCTACCGTAAAAAAGCGGATCTGCCGCCGCGAAACCGAATCGCGCGCCGAGGTAAAGAGGATCGCTTCGCCATCCGGCGTCCAACCTTGGACCATGTCTGACCCAGGGTGGAAGGTCAACTGAGTGGGCGAACCACCGCCGGCCGCAATCACATAGACGGCAAAGCCGCGCTCAAAGGAGCCGGATGAATAGGCCAACCACTGCCCATCTGGGGAGAAGATGGGCGTAAATTTTACCCCTTCGTGGACGGTGAGCCGCCGCGGGCTACTGCCATCGCGATTGGCAATCCAGAGGTCACCCGCATAGAGAAAGGCAACGTGATCGTGGCTAACCGTGGGTTGACGTAAAAGCAGGGTTGGTGTTGGCTGAAGCTGGCTCATGGTGCTAGATGCTTTCTGATCGGTCGAGGGTATCATCTCAATAATTCACGGTACGGGCATGAGGGGAAATCGATGGCCTCATCGCTACGCGACGATTCCGCCTCACCCGGTTGCCTGCTAGGCACCCCTACTTATTGAGAAGATACGGTCGAGGTAATGAAAGAATTATATTTTACCTTGTCCAGCCATTAGCAACAAGCACGGTACAAACTGTGATCACATGTCATCGTTATCCACGCCCTATCGCAAAACCTAATTGAGCCGCGCAGCGACCATGAACTGGAAACCCTAAGCTCTCCGCACACCCTGTACAGAGCAAGCTCTTATCCCGACAGAATGTCAACCATCTAAAGTAAGCACTGTTTTCAAACAGTGCTTTTTGAACAACTGAAAGTAGCTAGACGGTCAACAGCAGCGGGCACAATGTAGAAGTTGGTGTTACTGTAGAGCGGCAAGGCGTGCTGTGTCGCATCTATACTCGGTTCTGTCATAATTTACATTTTTACTTGTGTAGAAAATGTAAATTATGACAACCGCTGGTATAATAGATCCCACCAATAAATATGGCTCAGCTTTTCTGCTGTCATAGGTATAGACTAAGTGCCATGTTTATTTGACTCGTCTATAAGACTAGTACAGTGCGGCCTAAATAAACCCAGCGTGATGTAACGCGTCGAGTACGCTCGTGGCCCTAGCCGCGCCCCATGGGCACCCGGTGACCGGCGCCGGTCACCGGGTGCCCATGGGGCGCGGCTAGGCACTGGTGAGCTATTGGCTTATTTACGCCCCTGTGTACTAGGGAAAAATTGGGGAATTATCCCCGCGCTGATTAGGGATTTCACCTCTACTGCTGGTAGTTAGCTTGCTGTGCCCTCAGAAAGGTAGTTAGAGATGAAAGATGAGAGCGGTTTAGATGCATATGAAAGGAGCAGTCGCGTGATCTTCAAGAACTCAGCCAATCTGTTTGCCAAGTTGCCGATTCACACACAGCGTTCGTTGCGCGTGCTTGCTGGTTGGCTTGCTATCGGATTGGGTGTTATCGGCATCCTGCTGCCCTTGCTGCCGGGCATCCCCCTGCTCCTGTTGGGAAGCTGGCTGCTAGGCTGGGAATTGACCCTGCTGAAAGAGCTATGGAGAAGTTTGCCATTTGCGCATTTAGCGAGCACAAGCATTGGCAAACAAAAGCCGTAGCGAGCAAAAGAATTGACGGACAAAAATGACAAACCAGCGTGTAGTAGGTACACTCTTTACATTTTTGGCACAGAGACAGCCGCTAGAACGTATTGGTGGCGGTAGTGAAACCGATGTTTATCGAACAGATGATGCGTGCTATGTTGTAAAGCTCAAAGGTGTTGAGGATAACTCGGTCGAAGCAGCCTTAACACAAGCAACCAGTTTACGCAAGGCGGCGGGGCAATTTACTCATTATCTGGGGGCTGAACACACAATTCCTAGCCAGTTCGTAGTGGTACAGGATGGGGTAGGCAAAATTTACACAGTTGCCATTCAGCCCTATTTAGGCGGGGCAGTACCACTGGCGGCGATGGACTATCGAACACTAACGCCGCGCAAGTGGGCACAAGTTGAGCGACAATTGCTTGTGGTGCTGCGCCGTGCGCTCCGCTGTTACAAACGCAGCGGTCACATGCCCGACCTCTACGGCACCTTTAGCCGTAACGTGGCCGAACGGCGGCAGATGAACACGCCTTTGATGTGGCCCAAACGGGTTTGGCACTTTTTCACCCAAAGTTTAGGGCGTTCACATAACTTGTTGCTTACCCATGAAGCCGAACCGCGCATCGTCCTAGTGGATTATGACCACGTGCGCTGGCGTGGGCCGTGGGGGCGGCTCTATTACGCCGTCTGTTGGCTACTCTTCTGGCGCGAGCTTTTGCTGCTGACGGGCTGGGAGGCCATCTGGCTAGTTGAGGAAGAATTTCGCGCCGCTGAATAGCGCCTGAATCAATATGATAAGCAAAATTCACAAAGTATAGTCAAAATAACGCCCTGTTTTGCACCAGGCGGCTCACGGAGTCACTTGGTGCAAAACAGGGCGTTATTTTGGGTTTTGCGCTTGTGGCGGGTTGGATCTGGTCACAAGCGTGGCACTGCTGGAGTTGCTATACTGCGGTTGGGCATAGATGATAATCAAACCCACTCATCTACACGAGAAAAAACTTATCATCTAGCGGCGGCTATGGCAATGGCCCCGATGCTCATACCATGAACAATATTTACGCCTATGATGATCTCTTTCTCGATTTGGCGGCCAACCCACTAACCATGCCGATTATCGAAGATGTGATCGGGCCGAATTATCAAGTGATGGAGATGATCTGCCACAACCACCATGCGGGCACCAATGCGCATACAGGCTGGCATCGCGATTGGCCACCCTATGTTCATCCCAAATATGCCTTAAAAGCCAAAATCTTCTACTTCCTGGATGATCAGGACGAGGACATGGGCTGTTTCACGCTGGTCCCCGGTTCGCACACCCGCATCGACGATCCCCCGCGCGACCAGTATACGCGCGAAAACTTGACCGCTATGCCCGGTCACAAAAAGATGATCGGGCCGGCCGGGAGCGCCGTCATTTGGAATGTGATCTGCTGGCATACCGGCTTGGGCAATGTCAGCCCACGCGACCGGCGCACAGTGATCTATGGCTACATGCCCTTTTGGGTGAAGAAATGGGAGGAGCGAATGCCACCCCAAGCGATCCTGGACTGGGCGAATACGCCAATGCGGCGTCAAATCATGGGGATTCATGCAGTCTATGGGCGCAATGCCTGGGATCGCCAAGATGTGCCCCGCCTGCCCGATCAGGATGAGGCGTTTCGCGGTCATCGCGGCTGATGGTGTGCGCTGACCTCACTACAGCTTGATCGATCAGGCGCGATCGGGTACACTGCTGGTATACCTTGTTGGTATACAATCCCCCACATCCTTTCACCTTCAGACCAGACACTTCTACAATTAATGATGCACTAGGAGCTAGTCACCACCATGAGTGAACGAAAATACCCAGAGTGGATGGGTAAAATGCGCGGCCTGACCGCAGCAGAAATCGCCGAGTTTCTGGCCGGCCCTGTGGTGGCGCGCGTCGCCACCTTTGGCGATGATGGCTTTCCCTATATCACGCCGGTTTGGGAAGAGTGGGATGGCACATCAATGTGGATCGTGCCGCGGGAAAAATCGGTCTGGATCAAACATATTCAAGCCAACCCGAATGTGGCAATCTCCTGTGCGCTTGATGTGGCTCCCTATACGCGTTTGGTGATGAAGGGGCACGCCGAAATTGTTGAAGGGCCGACGCCCATGGCCGGCAAATGTCTCGAAGTGGCCAACCGCATGGCCGTCCGCTATCTCGGCGAACGCGGCCCGGAATATCTGGTCCCCACCAACGACCGCCCCCGCTACTTGATCAAATTCACGCCCGTCAAGACCGTCTCTTGGGAAGGCGTGGAGTGGCATGAGAAGTATTTGGATAAGTAGCAGAGTTGCAGGGTGGCAAGGTAGCAAAGTGCAGGGTGGCCAAGTAGGAGAGGTGCAAGGTTGCGTTGTACTGTCACCCAGATGTTACCATTTCCCCCCTGCAACCCTGCAACTCTGCAACTCTGCAACCCTACAACCCTGCAACTCTGCAACCCTGCAACTCTGCAACTCTGCACCCTTTCACACCTGAGCGATAGTCCGCAACCATGTCGATTGTTACCCATTCATCCGTTCGTCATACGTCATTTTCGCTGCGCCGCTTGCTTGCCAACTATGGGGTTTATCTGGCCTTGGCGTTACTGATGATCGTGGCCGCGATCATCAGCCCCACGATCTATAGCGCGCAGTCGATCTTTCTCAATCTGCGTCAGGCTTCACAACTCGGCATTGTCGCCATGGGGCAAACGCTGGTGATGTTAGTCGGTGGCCTTGATCTCTCCGTAACCGGCGTGATTGTGCTGACCTCGGTGATCATCGCCGATGTGGGCGAAGGGCAGAATAGCCTGATTGCGCCAGCGGTGCTGATCGCCTTGGTGATAGGCGCGCTGATCGGGCTGGGTAACGGGCTGCTGATCACCAAACGCAACGTGCCCCCCTTTGTGGCAACCCTTGGCATGTTGGTCTTGATCCGCGGTGGTCAACTCGCCTATACCAAGGGCATTCCCAGTGGCCAGGTGCCCGACGGCTTGAGTCTGCTGGGCGCGCCGGTCGGGGTGATGCCGGTCTCCTTTCTGCTCTGGGTGGGGTTGAGCTTGCTGCTGGGCTTTATCCTGCTGCGCACCCCCTATGGTCGCCGGATCTTTGCCGTGGGCAGCAACCGCGTGACGGCCTATCTCTCTGGCGTAAGCGTGGATCGGGTACTGATCTCCGTCTATATACTCTGTAGTTTGTTGGCGGTGTTGGCCGGTGTGGTGCTGAGTGGCTATGTGGGTTATGTGGATCGTTACCTCGGTCGCGGCTTTGATCTCGACTCGATTACCGCGGCGGTGGTGGGCGGCACCAGCTTTGCCGGCGGTAAGGGCACGCTGCTTGGTACGGCGGCTGGCGTGTTGCTGGTGCAATTGCTCAGCAGCCTGATGTTGCAACTGGGGCTGGATGTCCAGGTGCAATTGGTCGTCAAGGGGTTGGTGGTGATCGCGGCAGTTGCGCTCTATTCGAGCAGCGGGCAGGCGCGCAGTTGAAATTTATGCCATAATTGTTTTGGTATACCGAGATCGCCGGAGGCTAAAGCCGTCCGGCTATGAACAGCGCCCGATGAATCGGGCTTTTGGGAAGTATAAACCCAATGCATCGGGCGCTGCTCCCAGCGAGTTCCCGATTCAGCGCCTGATCAACAATGCTGCGCGAAAGCGCACGTCTGTTGTAGCCTGCTTTAACAGGGCTTCGCCTACCAACCACAGGGCTTCAGCCTGTGGCGCGGCTTACCGCATCTACTGCTTATCTTCAGCAGCGCCGGGCGATCCGATTGACCGACTTTGGTTTTTAGCCTGAAATTTATTTCAAGGCGGCAATGCATAATAGTTCTATTCAACATCGAAGGAGTAAACATGTTCAAACGTATTTTGCCATTCGTCATCATCCTGTCCTTGCTGTTGGTGGCCTGCGCGCCGGTGGCCCAAGCACCGGCGGCGGAAGAACCCGCTGCCACCGCGAGCAGCGCTGAAGAACCAGCAGACAGCGGCAGTGAATACCTTGACAGCCTGAATGCGCGCATTGATGCAACCTATGACACTGCGACCTTTAAGAAAGATGGCCCCTATCGCATTGCGCTGGCCGCCCAGGGTCCAACCAATGCGTGGGCAACGCTCTTTGACGAACACGCGCGTGCTTATGTGGAAGAAAAGGGGACTGATGTCATCGCCGAGTTGCTTTATGCTGATGCCAATGGCAATGCCGACACCCAAGTGCCGCAGATTGAAGATCTGCTCAGCCAGGAGCCGGATGCCTTGATCGTGGTGCCGATGGGGCCCTCCCTCCAAGCACCCATTGCGCGGGCGATGGCCGAAGGGGTGCCAGTGGTGCTCTGTGCCAGCAACGTGCCTGGTGATGATTTTGTCACCGAGGTGGGCACGAATCTCTTTGATGCCGGCGCGGGGCTAGCCGAATTTGTCGCCGATGCGTTGGGTGGCCAGGGGAACATCGTGGTCATGAAGGGCATCCCCGGCGTGACAACCGCCGAAGCGATGGCCGAAGGCGCGGCCGCCACCTGGGCCAAGTACCCCGATATCACGATCCTGGATGAGCAATATGGCCAATGGTCCACCGCCGAAGCCAAAAAGATTGCTGAGCAGTGGGTCGCCACCTATGGGGCCGACATTCAGGGCATCTGGTCCGGCGGCGCACAAATGAGCCAAGGGATTATCGAAGCCTTCCTCGAAGCGAACCTGCCCGTCCCACCGCTGGGTGGTGGTGAATATGCCAATGGCTTCCTGCGTTTGGCCAAAGAGAACAATATCCCCTTTGCCGGCTGGCAATATCCCAACGCCATGGTGCGCACCTGCATCGACACGGCATTAGAAATTCTCGCCGGTAACCCCGTCAAGCGCTTTATCGACTTCCGTGACTCGATCCCCAACAGCGGCACCTTTAGCACCGCCGACCTGGACGCCTTCTACAACGCCGCTTGGAGCGACGATGTCTTCGGCCCCATCTTCCTCAGCGAAGAGAAGATGAAGGAATTGGGGTACATGAAGTAGGTAGATTGGTAAATCAGTAGATAAGTAAATCGGTAGATAGGTATGAGTAGCCGACTTACTTATCTACTGATTTACCGATTTACCTTTACCCACTCACCATGACCCAACCACTCCTGGCCATGCACCATATCTCTAAAACATTCGCCGGCGTACGCGCGCTGGAGGATGTTTCGTTTGCCTGTGAACCAGGCACGGTCCATGCCTTGTTGGGCGAAAATGGGGCGGGCAAATCGACGTTGATGAAGATTCTGGCCGGGGCCTACCAGGCGGACCGCGGGGAGATTGTCTTCAAGGGGCAGACCTACACCCATTTTTCTACGCGCCAGGCGCTTGATCTGGGCATTCGGATTGTCTACCAGGAACTCAACCTGTTGCCGCTGATGAGTGTGGCGGAGAATATTTTCCTGGGCCACGAACCACGCAATCGTTTTGGCGTGATCGACCAACGGCACTTGGTCGCTGAGACCAAGGCATTGCTGGCGCGGCTCGGTCTTGCGCTCGATCCCTATGGCCAAGTCGGTGAGTTGCCGGTCGCCAGCCAGCAGATCGTCGAGATCGCCAAGGCCCTTTCGCAACAGGCCGACCTGATCGTAATGGACGAACCGTCGGCGATTTTGGCCGGCGAAGAGTTGGCAAAGCTCTTTACAATTATCCGCACCCTCAAGGCCGAGGGCGTCACCGTCATCTATATTTCGCATCGGCTCAATGAAATTTTTGAGATTGCCGATACGGTGACGGTGCTGAAGGATGGTCAACATGTCGCCACCAAACCGGTCAGCGCGGTGAGCCGCAGTGAACTGATCACCCTCATGGTGGGCCGCACGCTGGAGGAGATCTTTCCCAAAGGTAATCGCCAACCGGGCGCAGCGGTGTTGATGGCGCAGGATTTGCATAACGACCGTCTGCAAGGGGTTTCACTCACCTTGCAGGCGGGTGAAATTGTGGGGCTGGCGGGCATGGTCGGTTCCGGGCGCAGCGAAGTGGCGCGGGCGCTCTTTGGTGCGGACCCTTTAAAGCACGGCAGCATAACCATCAAGGGGGTTCCGCTACGTGGCCACGATCCGCGTCAGGCAATTGCGGCCGGGCTGGCCCTCGCCCCTGAAGATCGCAAACGGCAGGGACTTTTTATCGACCAGCCGATCCGCAGCAATCTCACCTTGCCGATCTTGGATCGACTGACGCGTAATGGGGTCATCCAGCGGGGGCAGGAAGACGCAGTGATTGACGCCGCCCGCCAGTCGCTCTCGATTGTGATGGCTTCGCCCGCGCAGGAGGTGCAATTTCTCAGCGGTGGCAACCAGCAAAAGGTGGTGCTCGCCAAGTGGCTGGAGACGAAACCCGCGGTGATCATCCTCGACGAACCGACACGCGGCATCGACGTGGGGGCCAAATTCGAAATTTACAGCCTGATGCGTCAACTCGCTGACCGTGGCGTCGCCATCCTACTGATCTCCTCCGAATTGCCCGAAATCCTCGGCATGAGCGACCGCATTCTGGTGATGAATGATGGGCGGCTCGCTGGTGAATTGAGCCGGGCAGAGGCCAGCGAGGAGCGGATTGTCGAGTTGGCGACGGTCGGACCAGCGCATTAGATTGGTGTAGTGACTAACTGTAATATGCCACCGAGAACACGGAGCGCACAGAGATCGCAGGAACTTGTGATTTTCTCCGTGATCTCTGTGTCCTCTGTGGCAGTTAATAATTTTGCATAAGCCCTGAGGAAAATGGACCCAATGACCCAAAAAATTCTACTCGACACCGACATCGGCTCAGACATTGATGACGCGATTGCCCTCGCCTATTTGCTGGCCCAGCCCCAGTGTGAACTGCTGGGCATCACCACCGTCACCGGTGAACCACTCAAGCGCGCGATGATGGCGAGTGCCCAGTGTAAACTCGCCGGCAAAACAATCCCGATCTATCCCGGCGCGGCTGAGCCACTTATCATCGCCCAACGGCAGCCCCAAGCACCGCAAGCCGCCAAATTGGATCGCTGGGACCATGAGACGAACTTCCCCAAAGGCGAGGCGGTCGAATTTCTGCGCCACACCATCCGCGCCAACCCCGGCGAGATCACCCTCTTTGCGATTGGGCCACTGACCAATATCGCCCTACTTTTTCACAGCGACCCGGAGATCCCTAGCCTGCTTAAGGAGTTAGTGCTGATGTGTGGTGTCTTTGCCGGCGTTAACTGGCAGCATGAGCCACTGGAGTGGAATGCGATCCTCGATCCCCAGGCCACCGCGATCGTCTATCGCGCCCAGCCGCCGCGGCATCGCTCGGTGGGGCTGGATGTGACGACCAAGGTGGTGATGGACCGGGAGCAGGTGCGCCAACGCTTTCAGACCCCCTATCTCCAGCCGGTGCTCGACTTTGCCGATGTCTGGTTTGAACAGCGCCCAGAGATCACCTTTCACGACCCGCTGGCCGCAACGCTAATTTTTGACGAGTCAATTTGCAGCTATACGACGGGCGAAGTGACCGTGGAATTGGATGACAAGGCCCGGCTAGGCCAGACTAAGTGGACGCCTGGCAGTGGTCCCCATTCTGTTGCGCTGGAGGTCGATGCAGCCAAGTTCTTTGATCATTACTTTTCTGTCTTCGAGCCGACTACCCCATGAGTGCCTTGACCCCAGCCTTAAGACGCCCTATGTCAGCCCGTTTCAACCGCCTGCGCCGCCTTGCGCCGCTGCTCGTTGTCTACGGCTTGCTGCTGGTGATGTTCGTCTTTGCTTCGCTCTATGCCGAACGTTTTCTCACTAGCCGCAACCTGATCAACATCCTGCGCCAGACCACCTTTTTGGGCACCGTTGCGCTGGGCCAAACCCTGGTGATCTTAGCCGGCGGCATCGATCTCTCGGTCGGCTCATTGGTTAAGTTGACCGTGTTAGTCACCGCGATCGTGATGGACGGCAAACCGGAAAACACCGGGCTGGCCGTGCTCGTTGGGCTGGCAATGGGGGCCGGTGTCGGGGCGACCCACGCCCTGCTGATTACCCGCCTGCGCGTCGCCCCCTTTATCGCAACATTAGGCACTTATAGCATTCTGCGGGGCATTGCACTGGCAATTGCGAGTAAACCAGTGGGGCAAGCCTCGCCGGCCATGTTGGCCTTCTACGACCTGCGTATCGGCACTATGCCAATCTTGGTGATCGGCTTTGCCCTGCTGCTGCTGTTACTCTGGTGGATCTTGCGGCGGACGGTCTTTGGGCGCTACCTTTACGCGATTGGGGGGAGCGAACCAGCGGCGCGACTGGCCGGCTTGCCCGTGGATCGGGTGAAGTTTGGGGCCTACATCCTTTGTAGCGTGCTGGCGTCGGTCACCGGGTTGCTCTATCTCAGCCGCATGGGCCTTGGTGATCCGAATGTGGCGGATGGGCTGGAACTGGGGTCGATTACCGCCGTGATCCTCGGTGGCACCAGTCTCGCCGGAGGGAGCGGCTCGCTCTGGGGCACCCTGGGTGGCGTCCTGCTGCTCGGGTTGACCAACAACCTGCTGGTCGCCTTTAATGTGAATACCTATTTGCAGGACCTGGTCGAAGGGTTGATCATTGTCGGCGCGGTGGCGTTGTATAAGCAGAAAAAGGGGTGAGCACTTTGTATTTCAGCGCAACCATTGCGCCAACAACGAGCACCGCGCCTATTTGAATTTCCTACTTCCCTACCACCACCGGCAAGAAAGACCGCAGATTCAGGCCGGCACACTGTTCCTCTAGACCGATAGCCTGGTTGTCGCCCCCCAGCGGCACGATCAGGTTCTGCTGACATTGCAAGGTGCCATCGATAACATTGCTGCTGACAACCAGCCCAGCCGCGTTGCCCACCGCCTGGAAGTTGCCGCCGATCCGATTGCGCATGGCACTCAAGGCGCGCTGGTTTGAATCTAAGCGCAGGTCGCCGGTCACCTGCACTCGGTCCACAGTGGCGCTGCCGCCCTGTGTCAACACGAGGTTCCCGCCCACGGTCGAGTTGTGGTTGACAGTCACCACGGCGGCCCCTTGGGCTTGGAGATGGCCTTCAACCTTGAGTGCGCTGGCTTGGAGGGTGGCACCAGTTTCAACGGTCACATTGCCGGTGATGTGGGTGCCGATGAGAGTACAGCTCGCCCCCGCCGGCACCACGAGATTGGCATAACTTTGGGCACCAATGGTGCCCTGGCAGTTGACGCTATCACCGTCGGGCGTGGGCGGGGTGGGTAGGATCGGTTCACCCGCAAAGCCGGCACATTGGTCTTCAAAACTTGCCGCTATGTTGCGACCACCGGTTGGGGCAGGGCTGTTCTCTTTGCACTGCAAGTTGCCGTCGAGCCGGTTGTCGTTGATCGTCGCCGCGCCCTGATTCTGGAAGATCTGCACATTGCCCCCCACCCGGTTGTCGGTGATGCTGAGCACGCCGGTGTTTGACGCTAACTGGATGTCACCGGTCACGCGCACCCCATCGATCGTTGCACTGCCGCCCTGTTTGATCTGGATGCTGCCGCCCACCGTCCCATTGTTGTTCGCTGTAACCTCAAGCGCGCCGTCGGCCTGGATGTTGCCACCCACGGTTACCCCAATCGCATGCAGGGTAGCATTGGTGCCGACCTTGATATTGCCGTCCACCACGGTGCCATTTAAGGTACAACTCGCGCCATCCGGCACATCGAGATTTTCAAAGCGTTGGGTACCAATGCTGCCTTGACAGCGACCATTGCCACCAGGGGCAGGGATGGTTGCCGTGGGCGTTGCACTGGGGGTGGACGTTGCAGTTGGGATGGGGGTTGGGGTCACCCCTGGTGTCGGCACGGCGGGTTGCCCGCCAAAGCCGGCGCATTGATCTTCCAGGCTGGCGGCCTGGTTACGCGCCCCCGTTGGTGCAGGATCGTTCTCTTTGCATTGCAGGTTGCCGTTGATCTGGTTGTCTGTAATGATCGCGCCACCCCGATTTTGGGTGATCTGAATGTTGCCGCCCACGCGATTTGCGGTGACGCTGAGTGCGCCCCCATTTGCCTCCAACTGCATGTCGCCAGTGACCTGCACGCCGTCAACCGTGGCGCTGCCGCCCTGCTTGATCTGGATACTGCCGCCGACTGTCGAGCCAGTGCTGACCAGGACAATGGCAGCACCTTCGGCTTGGATATTACCACCAACGATCACGCCATTGGCCTGCAAGGTGGCATTAACGCCGACCTTGATCGTACCGTCAACGCGGGTGCCGTTCAGTGTACAAGTCGCGTTCGGCGGCACTTCGATCTGCTCATAGGATTGGGCACCAACGATCCCTGTGCAGCTTAGCTCGGCAGCGCGGGCAGTGGTGGAGGTGAGCCAGCTCAAGCTGATCGTCACCAGACCGGCGCCAAGCAACATAAATAGATGTGACATAACAAAATTCCTCTCTGTGGACTAGGTCTACGTTATCGGTCAGCGCCGGCAGTAGCGTGAGGTGCAGTGGATAAGGCGTTCATTTACCACAGAGCAGGAAACGGGGCAGGAAATACAGTTCTATTCATCAATCTTATAGATAACACAATCAAACCTGGCACAATCGTGTACTGCGCATCCCCTGATGCGCAGCCCGCTTGTGTCAACTCTATTTGCTTTGTCTATTAGATCCCTTTGCAGGCATGAAGTGGAAAATACTCCTATTTGCTGCTATACTTGCGCAATCAGCCTAATTTGTCGCGAAAATAGTTAAGGACAGCACCACTATGCAACTCCCCAAAACCGAAGTCGACCGCTTCTTCAAACTGATGTGGTCGCTCCAATGTTTTGTCAACCAGCAGCAAAAGATCCACCCCAAGATTCAAACGATCGAGGCATACAAGGCCCTCTCCAGTGCAGAGAAATTACTTGTGCGCAATGCGCTCTACGACAACAGCACGCTCATCAACGATTATGTCAAGGCCAATCCACAAGGGTTTATGGCCGATGAGTTGGCGATTGTAGCGAGTTGGCAGCACTTTGTGCGCGGCGACTTTTACATTGAACGGCTGCTTAAAAAGTATGCGATTTTTATTAACGGCGAGGATGTCTATGGCGTGCTGGCGCTTTATGACGCCTTTGACGAGATGATTGCGCGCGAGGCGCTGCCCCAATACGTTAAGGCGGTCCTCTTGCCCTACAAAGGCCAAATCATCTATGACGGCTTACTGCAAGGCTATTCACTCTTCTTTGGTGGCGGGATTACCGGTGAACTCAAAGAAACCTACATGGCGGCCAAGCAGAATGGGCGCATCATCGTTAGCCTGGAGAACAATGAGGGCACTGAAAATAATAACGAAAAGGGCAACGCACGCCAACAACCGGCCAAAGATTGGGGGCCAACGCTTGAGGCGCTGATACACGAGGCGAACAAGCTGCGCGCCGGCAATAGCGATCCCGCCATCTACAGCCCGGCCTTTAGCCTGGCCAAAGCGAGCCTGGAACTGGCCAAACTGGCCGTCGAGCACCCCGATGATCTTGATGCCCTCTGGAAAGCGCTCAAGAAAGTGGAGCGGGCGCAGAACAAGGCGGAGACGGTGCTCTACCGAGCCGAATAGCGAGGTAAGTACCACTGCCCCCGATCGAGCAGCTAAATAGATTCATCGGCATCTTTACATCTACAAACAGGCTGGACATCCTCGATCGTGCCGGCGATAAAGGTCAGCAGATCGGGCAGGCGGGTGAAGTAGTAGCACTCGGCCGATAGCGGATGTTTGACTGAGCCGCGCCACTGAACGGTGGCGGTGACAGCATCAGCCTCTTGCCACATGCGGACGACAAAGAGATGTTGGGGGCGGCGTGCGGTTGTGGTCATGGTTGCTTTCTCTCGCAAACAGTAAATCAATGAACTGTTGCTCAGGATAAGCGATGGCCGTCCGAAATGCGTCCGGCGGTTGCGGGTTGGTGGAAGTGAAGCAATTAACTGCACCCCCTCCTAACCCGGGTACCCCTTGGGTGCAGTTTGGGGGAGGAACAGTCACGGGACAGACAAGACAACGATTCCCTCCTCAAACTGGGGAGCGCGCCTAAGAGGCAACCGCTTCTAGGCGCGGGTGGGGTGCTTTAGCCCAGTAACATCACAATCTCATCCAACGTCAGCCCCCCACCGGCTTCATGCGCGGCGGCATAGTGTGCGGGGGTCAATTGGGTACGAAGCAGGGCTAGGGCCTGTTCATAGATCGGGATGTAGATTGGTTCGCGAGGTGGTAGCTGTTTTTGGGTGCGCAGCGCGGCAGCAAAGCCAAGGAGATGGGCAGCCTTTTCACTTGTCGACGGGATCGGCGCGGCTTGCCGGGCGAGGATCAGGGCGAAGGCATCCAATAGGGAAAGCAGCTCTTTGGGCTTGCGATCTTCACGCCAGATCGCAACACTGCGAGTCAGATAGCCCAAGGCGGCCTGATCATTGCGCTGATCATTGCCCTGATCATTGCCTTGTTGGAGCAGCAACAGGGCTAAGCCCAACTGGGCGGCAAACCGTTGACTCTTAATCCCGACCTCTTCGGCAATGGTCAGGGCTTCTTGAAAGGCCCGGTTAGCATCGGCCCAGCGCGCTTCGGCGAGGGCCACTTTGCCCAGGTGCGTCAACAGCAAGGAGAGGCGAGTCCGCGCCCCCAAGCTGCGCGCCAAGGTTAACCCTTCTTCCAGCCGCATGCGCGCCGCCCCATAGTCCCCTTGCACATAGTCGAGCACGCCCCACGAGTTGAGATCGAGAAAGATCCCCCATTGGTCACCCAGCGCACAGTCCAGGGCGTAACATTCGGCAAAACAGGCCTGGGCCGCCCCATAGTGGCCCAAGAACATTTCGGCCACGCCTAGATTGTGCAGCGCATCGGCCATCCCTTGCTGGTTGTTGAGCGCGCGCTGAATCGCCAGCGCGGCGCTGTGATATTGGTGGGCCGCGTGGTAATTGTCATGTTGCCGGGCCATGCCACCCAGGGAGAGATAGATACGCGCCATGGCGTCTTGATCCGCAGCTGCGCCGAGCTGCTGCCAGCGGGCCAGGCTCTGCTGCAAATAGCTTTGGGCAGCCGCATAATCTTCCTGATACCAAGCCAACATGCCGGCGGCGCTGTAGACTTTGGCCTGCAAAGCGACGGGGGTTGCAGCCTGTTGCGCCAGCGCCTGCTCCAGCCAGCGCCGCCCCTCGGCCAGATAGCCCCGTTTCAACCAGAACGAGCTGGTTGCAATCGCCAGGCGCAACAACAATTCATGCTGGTCAGGTTGCCTCTGCGCCCAGGCAAAGGCGGCGCGCAGGTTGTCCAGATCCGCAGCAATTTGATCGAGCCAGTAGCCTTCTTTGGCCAGCTCGGCGACCGACGCGGCCTGCTCGACGCGTGCCAGATAATAGTGAGCATGGGCGGCTTGTAAAGTGGTCAGTTCGTCCAAGACGGTCAACTGTTCCAGTGCATAGTCGCGCAGGGTGAGCAGCAAGCGGAAGCGCAGGGTAGCGTCAGCCGAATCAGCCGGCTCGACCCGTTGGATCATGCTTTGGTTGAGCAAGTTGAGTAAACCGTCGACCAGATTGGGTTCAGCCGGCAGCAGCGCTTCGACTGCGCCCAGGGTGAACTCGCCGACAAAGACCCCTAGCCGCGCGAAAAGCTGTTGCGCGGCCTGATCCAACAGTTGGTAGCTCCAATCAATCGTCTGGCGCAGCGTACGTTGCCGCTCGGCCAGCCCATGCTGTGCGCCCACCAAGAGATCCAGGCTGCGCGCCAGTTGAGGGAGCAGTGCTTGCGGGCTGAATAACTTGCTGCGCGCCGCGGCCAATTCAAGCGCCAGGGGCAAGCCATCAAGCCGCACACAGATCTCAGCGACGGCGGCGGCATTGTCGCGGTTGAGGGTAAAAGTCGGGTTGACTGCGCGGCTGCGCGTGAGGAAAAGCGTCACCGCCGCGGCGTCGGCCAGCCGTTCCGGGTGCGTCCAGTCTTCGGGTTCGGGTAGGGCCAGGGGTAAGACGGGAAATTCATGTTCGCCGTAGATGGAGAGCAGTTTGCGGCTGGTGACCAACAGCGTCAGACCGGGCGCGGCCTGCAACAGTTCGACGAGCAACCCGGCGGCGTGGGTGATTTGCTCGCAGTTGTCGAGAATCAGCAGGATCTCCTTGTCACGCAGCCAACTTTTGAGGGCAGCAAGCAGTGGCGTTGTCCCCTGCTCTTTGACACCCAGTGTAGCCGCGATGGCCGAGAGGACCAATGGGGGCTCGGTCACTGCGGCCAGGAGCACGGCGTAAATCCCCTGGGCAAAGGGGGCCGGCTGGGTCGCAAGCAGACGCCCCCCCACTTCCAGGGCCAGGCGCGTCTTGCCGCTGCCACCGGCCCCAGTCAGGGTTAATAGGCGAATCGGCTCGGTGCGCCGAGTGAGTAGATGGCGTACAGCGGCGACCTCGGCATCCCGGCCAATAAAGCTGGTCAACTGCGCGGGCAGATAGTGTGGTGGGGTGGTGGCCAGGGCTGGTTCGGCCGGCATTGGGTCAACCGCGATTGGGGGTGGCGGGGTGACGGGTAATGGGCTGGGATCAGCGACTGGTGGCACAGGGCTGGGGTGAGACACCTGGCGGGCAAGGGTATCGTAGAGCGCGCTGGTCTCGACCATGGGGGCGATGTCCAATGCCTCGCGCAGGCGCTGGACAAAACGTTGATAGGCTTGTAAGGCTCCGGCGCGGTCACCATTGGCATAACGCAGGGTCATCAGTTCGCGCAGCACATCTTCGCGCAAGGGGTCGAAGTGCAGGATCTGCTGCGCATAACCGAGCGCCGCCGCTTGCTCACCCCGGTCGCGCGCCTGGCTAAGCAGGTGACCTAGCGTATCAAAGAAGCGGTTGCGCAAGCCTTCCCGTTCGGCAAAGATCCAATCCTCGTAGAGTTCGGGCAGCAGGTCGTCGGTATAAAGCGGGATCGCCACCGCTAGTTGACCGGGATTGCTGCTAGCCTGGACAAAGGCGACCACATCACACCAATAGGGCGCGGCGGGATTCCATTGCACGCTACTGTTGTCAACCAAGAGCCAGGGAGAGTCATCCGGTGCGGGCGGTAAGACGCGGCGCAATTCGTAAAGGTGACGGCGCAGATTACTGCGTGCGTCCGCTTCGTTATGATCGGGCCAAAAGGTAAAAGCCAGTGTCGTGCGTGGGATGGGTTTGGTGCGGTTTAGCAGCAGGTAGGCAAAGAGCGGCAGCGTCTTGGGCAACGCGGCAAATTTAATGGGCTGGTCGTGATAGCAGAGGCGCAAGGGGCCAAAGAGATGGATTTGCAGCATAAGCTCCGGTTAAGATCGGGTTTGGTATCGACTGCGGCTATTGTAGCACAAAGCCACCTTACTGTTAACTTTCGGAACATCAGGGAGGTGATTTTTGGGACGCAGAGCGTCCTGGGGGCATGACGACGCTGAGCGTCGTCACGAGCAAACACAAAAGGCCCGGCAACTGGGGTTGCCGGGCCTTTTTCAAGGGTGAGGGAAACAGAAACGCGGTTACCGCGTAACGAGGGGCAGGTAAGTTTTGCTGGCAGCTGCGTCCATCACGTTGATGACCAGTTGGTCTTCAAGGGCGGCGTGGGGTTGGCCGTCCTCGATCACAATGAGCTGGGCCAGGGCGATCACGATACCAGGGTGTTCACCACGGGTAAAGGTGGCGGTCAGCTGACCGGCGGCATCGGTCGTGCCGGTGATGACCTCACCGCCGTTGAGTGTGCCGTTGTCACCATCACCAGCCACGCTCAGGCGCACGGTCTGGTTGGCCAGGCCATTGCCCCAGCGATCATGCACGGTGGCAGTAAGCATGGCATTGGGACTTTGGGTCGAGGCGGCCACGGCGCTGCTGGTCAGGTCGATCAGGTCAGCGTAGGGAGCTTGGATCGTGACGGTAGTCGTCGCAATCGCACTGCCGGCCATCGCTGTCACCACAGCCTTCCCTTCGACCGTGCCGGCGGTGAAGAGCGGATAGAGGCGGCCCTTGGTGGTGACGCCGGACGGGGCAATGCTGCCCAAGGTGGTGCTGAAATTGACCACCGTTCCATCGGCAACACTGGTCAACAGTTCATCAAAGACAAAGACACTGAGGGTGGTTGTATCGACGCCGGTGGGGCGCAGATAACTTGGCCCGCTG
Source organism: Caldilineaceae bacterium (assembly GCA_022842065.1). Next base: position 252,379 of record JALHQH010000012.1, on the reverse strand, counting down.
TGATTCTTGAATTCGACCAAGGCCGGTGGGCGGCGGCGGGTCACCTGGGCGGTGGCGCTATCACTCATTTGGCCGACTTCCTTTTCAACAAAGGTGACGGCCACTTCGCCAGTCGTGCCGCTGGGCAACGCATTGGGCGAGGTCGCGTCCATTTTGATCTCGATGGTGCGGGTGGCACTTTCCCCGCCGTTCAGACAGAGACCGAGCAAGAATTCGGCGGGCGTCATCTTCCAGTCATAGGACCAGCCCGTTGGGACGGCGGCGCTGCGATCATAGCAGTGACGCACACTGTCCAGATTCTGAATCGTAAACGAGAGCACGGTCACATCACCGTAGTTAATCCCATCACCTTGTGACGTCACCGCCAGCGGCTGGAAGTCAAAGGGGGTGGGTTCGGCGCGCTTGAAGGCGGCCCCATCGGCACTACCGGCAAGCCAAAGGTAGCCGATCCCGGCGCTCGGTGGGGTGAAATCATCGGAGCCAAAGCGGCCATCACCGGCCTTGCCGTCATCGTGGGCACCATCGTCGTAGAAACGGAATTGGCTGCCAAAGCGGCTGCCATTGGGCTTGGTAAACCAGCCATCCAGCACATTGCCGGTAACCGAGCGTTCGATCTGGAGGGCAAAGCGTTGCGGGCCGGTTGAGCGGGTGCGCTCGCTGTTGCTGGCCGGGTTGATCGAGCCGGCCCCCAGGGTGCTGAAGGAGAAGGTCCCGGCACCGGTTGCCCCGGCGCTCACCGTCGCCTGCCAGATGCCGTTGCGGCCATTGGTCTTGACCTGGACATATTGAACCCGATCCAGGGTAATACAGAGCACATTCGCGGTATCAGCACAGCTCACGGCAGTGTTGTCGGGGTAACGCACGGCCAGCGGGTCGAAGCTGCCGCTATAGCCAGTAAGCAGGAAGCCGACGCTGTTCATCAGGCTGTCAACCGCCACGGTAAAGGTCTTGCTGGGTTGCGCCGGGGCGGGGGTAAAGTGGTACCCCATGTTATTCGACGCGCCATTAACATCATTCAAGCTGACCTGCACAGCAGCCGTACCGGTGCTATTTTCTAACCCAATCGTGGCGGTGCCGGCATCCGTGCCGACGTTGCCATATTGGTAGCGAATCTCGCCAGTGGTGGCATTGAGTAAAACTTGATAAGCGCGTTCCGGAGCGTTGGTGCGGAAGCCACGGGTCTCAATGGCAAACCAATCACCTTCGGCTTTGCTGTAGACATCGACTTGTGGAACGGCAGCCGCACTCACTTGATCAGCGGCGACAACACCAGGAGGATTATTCCAGTCCAGTTGGTCCCACAGCACGTAGAGTGCATTGTTGGGGGTTGCCGCATTTGGTAGCGCCGTATTTTGGCTCTGGGAACTTTGGGCGGCGCCAAAGGTTAAGTAGCCGTATTGATCAACCTGGGCGGTGGTCTGACCGGCCACGCCATAGTAGGTAAAGGGGTTCGGCAGCGTCACGGCAGTCGGGCTGTTGGCAAAAAGCACACCATGATTGGTGCCACCGGCGGCAACGCTCGTATCGATCCACTTGTACTCCCAGGAAGCGAGTTTGTCATAGCGATAGGTGGGGTTATCGCTGACATAGTCGCTCCAACGGCCTGCCCCTGCGCTGTGGCTCAGTTGGGCACGCAGGATATCGGCGGCCTCGTTCAGTTGGCTCTCACCAACGTAGAGGAATTGTCCACCACTACCAAGCGCCGTCAAAAGATAGGGGACAATCCCACTTGATTGGGAAGCATCGGCAGCGAGGCCCAGGTGCTTTTGGGTCGCGCCGGTGGTGTTGAGTGGTGGCGGGACAAAGCCATCACAGCCACCCAAGAGCGCAATCGACTGCTTCAGCTTATGGCTTTGCAGTGACTTGACCAGGGTGTTGACACTCGCATTGGCCGTTGCGGTACCGGGGGCATCACCATCGGTAAAGAGCCAGGCTTCACCCTGGAACTTGTCGCCAATTGCTTGGCTCATCGCGCGGAGCGACTCGACCGGGCAGGTGTCATCATTGGCGCTGCTGGTGGTGATGCTGTTGATCACCGGGGTCACATCATCGGCATAGAATTTGCCGGCGAGCAGCGAGGTGTTATGCAGGTTGCTGTTCTCGAAGCTGGCGAGACTAAACTCTACCCCCTTCGGGCTGTTGGCAATATCGGCGACCTGTTCATTGAGCACCGTTTTCACCGCGTCGATCTTGGCACCGGCCATGCTCTTGCTGCGGTCAACGGTGAAGATCAGCTGTTTCCACCACTGGTAATCAAGCGCGGTGGGGGAAGCTTGGGCGGTCACCACCTGGGCTGCGTTCGCCGGCTCGCCGGCGCTCGCCACAGTGAAGGGACTATCGCCGCCGACATTTTGGATTACCACGGCAGCGGTGGCGGCATTCGCCGGCTTGTCCAACGCCTGCCAGGCTTGGAAGAAGCGATCGACACTACAGGTCTGATCACCGATCCCTTGGTCGGCAAATTCGTAGTCGGTATAGACTTCCTGGATCATAGCATGGCCGTGTTGGACCCGATCTTGGCCATCGTTAATGGGATCACTGCCATCGATCAGATCCCAGAAGAGGGCGGCGATGGCAACTTCGTTGCGCGGATCAACCAAAGTGGGGTTATTCGTATGCCAAAGTTCCAGATTGGTAGCACTAATTCCGCCGGCAGCGTTGACATCAAAATAGAAGTTGGCATCCGGCCAACCACGGCCCAGGCGGACGGCACCCTGGAAATAGTTTTGATAGCCTTCACTCCAGGCGAACTCTTCATCATCCAAAATATCGGTAAAGCGGTGCGCGCCGCCGAGCGATTCGTCGCAGGAGTAGTTATCCTCGATCATATGGCCATATTCATGAAGGATCGACGAATCGTCCCACGTATCGGGATCTCTGACCGTGCCGATGGTGATCTCCTCTTGGGCCTGATCGTAGAAGGTATTGAGCGTGCCGTAGTCAACGTAGCCTGGCTCCCAGTGTACTTCGGCGGTAATGTCAACGGCAGCGACACCATCACTTTCGCCGCCACTATCTTTCCAGAAGCGCCAGCCCTCGTAGATCGTGTCGGCAATGTTAAAAGGGCCACTTTGGGTCTCGTTCAGATCCATATTCACCCCAAAGGTACCACCACCGCTACTGAAGATGGTCGAATCGTAGTAGTACATCTCATCGAGATAAGAGCTATCTTCGACATAGACGATCTCGAAGCCATCTTTAGACTCGTAGATCGAGGCGTAGAGACGCACATAGAGTTCGAGCGTGTCATCAAGCAGCCCATCGTTATCGCAGAAATCGAAGGAGTAGTTACCATTCTCATCGGTGATCCCATAGGCTTCGACATCGTCGGCGATCAAGTCTTCTTCGCGCACTTCGATGCGAGCAAAACGCACAGGCACCAACGTATCGGGCAGAAGAGTACGGAAGATGGTGGTGCGTTCGATGCGGCGAATCGTACCACTCACCGTGAAGCAGGGGTCACCGTTAGCAGACGCCGCATTGACCGTTGGGCCAAGCAGGTGGATATCACTCTGCATGGTCGAGCCGAGCGGGCTTTTTGCTGCAGGATCGATATTGGTAATCCGGCTCTTACCGTCCGCCGCGACGATAAAATAGAGCACATCAGCATAGGCAAGCTGTTGCGCCGGATTGGGGCTGAGGCTGGCCGAAACAGCCACCTTGTAAGTCCCGGCACTGGGAAAGCGTACCTGTCGTTGGCTCTGCACGGTTTGCCCAGGCGCAATCGCGGCGAAGCTTTCGTCAGTCGTGCCGCCGAGCAATTCAACCCCGGTGGGCAACACCCATTTCAGGGTTAGCGCGGGGCCATTCAGATAAGGGGTCGCCGCCATCGTCAAGTTGACGACATCGCCGGGTTGTGGGGTACGATCGGCGGCCAAGGTCACTTCAATCGGCTGATGGACTTTGCCATCCGGCCCAACGACCTTGGCATCATGGGCGGCGACCGGGTGCAGGGTGGCACCGAAGGCGCTCACCACCACGGCTAAACAGAGCAGTGACCGGACAAGCCGCCAATAGCGACCGGCCCCTGCTGTGCTTAGCCCGTTTGACGGGGAAATTTGCTTCATAACTGTTCCTCACTCTAAAAATTAGCGATGCTTTTTATGGGATCATTGACAAGCTGAGCAAAGGGGTGGTCACGAAGTCGTCAGCGCTTTGCCCAACCGCGTCCATTGTAGCCAGGGCGCGTCCGACGGCCGTCCGAAGGCTGTCCGATGACAACCAGCGCGCTTTGCCAAGTTGACCCTACGCAAAATGTGACTATACTTGATCAGGCACAGACTTGATCACCCACAGCAGCGCACCCCGCAGAAGAGCAACAAAAGGAGAGCAGCAGCATGGACTATCGCAACCTGGGCCGTACCGGCGTCAAAGTCAGCCCGCTTTGTTTGGGCTGTATGATGTTCGGCGGCAAAAGTAGTGCCGAAGATTCCTATGAGATGATTGACCGGGCCATCGACGCCGGCATCAACTTTTTAGATACGGCGAATGTTTACTCGCGCGGCAACAGTGAAATTGTCACCGGTGAAGCCTTGAAGCGCAACGGCAAACGGGCGCAGATTGTGCTGGCCACCAAAGTCCACGGACGCATGGACGATGATGACATTAACGCCGCCGGCAGCAGCCGCCGCCACATCATCGAGCAGTGTGACGCCAGCCTCAAGCGCTTGCAGACCGACTATATCGACCTCTACCAGATCCACCGCCCCCGTTCGGATACCCCAATTGATGAAACCTTGCGCGCGCTCGACGACCTGATTCGTGCCGGCAAGGTGCGGTATATCGGCACCAGCACCTTTGCCGCGTGGCAGGTGATGGAGTCACTTTGGGTGTCTAAGGAGCTGGGGATCAATCGCTTTATCTGTGAGCAGCCGCCCTATCACATCCTCGATCGCCGCATTGAGCGCGAGTTGATCCCCATGGCCCAGAGCTATGGCACGGCGATCATCCCGTGGAGCCCGTTAGCCGGTGGCTTGTTGACGGGCAAATATGGCCGCAACACGAAGCCGCCGGAAGATAGCCGCTTTGCCGACGTGGCCACCAATCCCCGCCTGCAAGCGCGCATGACCAGCGATCTCTACGACGTGGTCGATGGTTTACAACCGCTGGCCGCTGCCAAAGGTTGCACCGTGGCGCAACTGGCCTTGGCCTGGTGTATGCAGCAACCAGGGGTAACCAGCCCGATCATCGGGCCGCGCACAATGGAACAGTTGGAAGATAACTTGGGTGCCTTTAACGTCACCATCACCGACGAGGACCGCGCCACCATTGATGGCTTAGTCCCCCCTGGGCGTATGGTCTCGCCCTTCTATGAAGCAGATTTTGGGCCACATCAGTATCGCTAGTGATTGGTAGAAGCAGCGTTCCGGGGACGCACCACGCCTAGTGGAAAAACGAAAATTTCTCTGGTGCGTCCCCGGAACGCTGCTTTACGACATATTGAGGAGCAAACAGCAGATGACAACCGATCGGCAAGCACCCCCCGAACAGGTACGGATTGGCGCGCATGTGGAGCTCGTGTTGATCAGCGACCGGGACGAACGAGAAGCGCTGGCATTTGACATTGTGCGCGAACAATTCGCCGATCTGGAAAAAGGCTTGCTGGGTGCGCAAACACCGCTAGCGCAGGCGATCCTGGGCAAACAGGCCGGGGTCACAGTCCCCTATCGCATGGGTGATATCCGGCACGTGCAGATTAGCGCCGTCCGCCCGGCGCAAACCGGCGCGTTGGAAAATACCGAAGCACAACGCCAGGCCGCATTACAGGCAGCCCTGGCCGCAGTCGAACGAACCAACGCTGAAATGTTTGCCGCCTCCTACAGTGGCAAGTGGGGTGACTATACGATGAGTGATGGTCAAGACGAAAAATAAAAGGAAGCAGAGATGATCACCGGGGAAAATTTACATTGGAATTTTGAACGCAACGCCAGCTATGTCCATACGTTGCTGGCTGGCTTGGATCACGCCGATTCGCTGGTGCAGCCGCCCGTCAACGGCAACTGTATCAACTGGATCTTGGGCCATATTGTCTGTTACCGCAACTATACGATGACAGTCTGCGGTCTGGAACCGGTCGTGACAACAGCGGTTGCCGACCGCTATGCGCGCGATTCGGCCCCCATCATTGGGGCAGGGGCAGATGTCGCCGACTTTGCCCACTTGTTGGCCGCATACAATCAGTCCCATCATCAGTTGCTTGCTTATTTGCAAACCGTTGACGAAGTGACGTTGTGTGAGGTCATCAGCGCGGCCGGTTTTACAATGGCGCGCGGCGAGCTGCTCACCTCCTTCATGCGCCACGAATCCTACCATGCCGGCCAATTTGAACTGCTGCGCGGGCTGGTATTGGCGGCGCGGTAAGGGTTGTCCATATTGCACAACTGGCGACAAGAGATTGTTATTTTTATGAAAATGCGCTATACTGCGCGCAATATAGTGGACAGAACATGACCCACTAGCACGCTGTGCGCAAGCACTAATGTGACTATTTTCAAACAACCGCAGTTAACATTAAGAACTCCACAAGGTGTCTTATGCGTAAATTGAACCTAATTTTATTTGTCGGCATGCTCTTGGTGACGCTTGCTACCGGTTGTCAAATAATCGTGCCAACCGCACAAATTCTCAGCCAGAACCTTGGCGTCAGCCAGACGGTGGCTGCTCCGCCAGCGGTGACGACCACAGAGACAGTGACACCCACGACCCCAGTCACGGAAACCGCAGCGGTCGAGACCGACAGCACAGTGATGACCGAAACCGAGACAATCGCCGCCGCGGAAGAGCCGACGGTCACCACCGCCATGACCGACACCGTTGGGATGACGGACACGGGGACCATGACTGACACCCCAGTCATGACCGAGACAGCGACAGTAACTACGAGTGAAACCCTCACCGAGACGCCAGTGCTAACCGAAACGGCAGCGGTGACTGACAGTGCAACCCTGACCGATAGCGCCGTTATTACAGATAGCACAGTTGTCACGGACAGCGCGCCAGTAACGGAGACTGAAGTCGCAACAGCAACAACCGCAACTGCGACCGTGCTGGTTGACTCGCTGCGCATTCGCACTGGCCCAAGCACAGAGGCCGAGGTAGTCGGCGCAGCTGTCCTGGGCGAACGCTATCCGATTATTGGCCAGGCGCTTGACTGTCAATGGTTCCAGGTTACCCATCCAGTGCTTGGTAGCGTCTGGATTGCCGGTGGTGAATTTGCCGCAGCTGATAGCGACTGTGCCCAGATTCCAGCCGCCGCGGCCACCGACGCCACCGCCCTGCCGGCTGCCCCAGTGGATCCAGCCGCCCCGGTCGCCACCCCTGTGCCCGCTGGCGAAACCACCACCCCAACGATTCAGCCCACCCCCACCCCAGCGACAACGGCCGATGGCTTTCCTGCCGATCAGGGTTGTCTGTTGCTACAGAATCAGTTGGGACCAGAATTGACCTTTACCTTCACCAATACCGATGGTAGCTTTAATGAGACGGTGCAGGTTACATCGGAGGAAGATGTTTCCTTCTGTGTTGTCCCTGGTCGCTACCGCGTCACGGTTGACGCCCCCCCGCCGTGGGCCGATCTCAATGAGGAATTTACCTTAAATGCCGGGGATCGCTTCTTCTTCCCCATTCGCCCCCGCTAAGTAAGTGCAGGAGTTAAGCGCCCAGTGTTCGAGATCTGTTCGGCCGTGCGCTGACCAACGGCATACATTATCGCCCGCAGTCAAATGGCTGCGGGCGATTTTTGTCATTTTTGACAAAGCCAGCGGCAAGACATAGACTATGGGCAGACACGTTGGCCGTAGCGATAGATATTATTCTGGAAAGTAGTTGTTCTACGCATGATGGATCAGCAGCAGTTACACACATTACTGGCAGAGGTTGCCAGTGGCCATTGCGATATTGAAAGCGCAGTCAACCGGCTGCGCCTCCTACCTTTTGAAGACCTGGCCTTTGTCACCATTGATCACCACCGCGCCTTGCGGTGGGGCTTTCCCGAAGTGATCTTTGGGGCCGGCAAAACGCCCGCCCAGGTGGCCGGCATTGTTGCGCGGCTTAGTGAATACCATGCGCGGGTGTTGGCAACACGCGTTACCCAGGCGCATTATGAAGCTGCCCTGGCGGTGGTGCCGGATCTACATTTTAGTGAAAGCGCCCGCTGTCTCTGGCTCGACCGGGAGCCGGAGCGGGCACGGCATGCTGGGGTCGTGGTCGTCGCCGCCGGCACCAGCGACCTGCCCGTCGTCGACGAAGCCTGTCTAACGCTTGACCTGATGGGGCACCGCCCCCACCGCATTGTTGATGTTGGGGTGGCTGGGCTACACCGGCTACTACCCCATATTCCCACCATCCAAACGGCCAATGTCATCGTTGTCATTGCCGGCATGGAGGGGGCACTAGCCAGTGTGATTGGCGGCCTGACCGATGCGCCGGTGATCGCCGTGCCCACCTCGGTCGGCTATGGGGCAAGCCTTGGTGGCATTGCCGCGCTATTGGCGATGCTCAACAGTTGTGCGTCGGGGGTTTCCGTTGTCAATATCGACAATGGCTATGGAGCCGGCCACCAAGCCGCGCTGATCAACAGCCGGATTGTGGGCGCAGGACTGACGACTGACCACTGACGTTCACACTGTGGTCGCAAAGCACCACTGGCAGCGATGGCCAAGTCGTGGGTAACTCTAACCTCTCCCTAACCCTTCCCAGCTTGGGGAGGGAACTTGGGTCTCCCAGCTAGATCCCCTCCCTTCGCAGGGGAGGGTTAGGGACACTGCCATTAAGGTAAGGAGGGGCCGATCTACCTCACCCCCTGACCCCCTCTCCAGCGCGGAGAGGGGGAACTGCATCTCCCCGCTCCAACTTGGAGAGGTTCCCAAAGGGACCCCAGGGGTGAGGTCGCTTACCTTAATCGCAGGGAGGGTTAGGGTGGGGTGGCTTGGTAGTCAAGTCGTGGATATAGAGAGAAGGATGATTTTCATGGCAGGGATGGCATTACAAGCGAAATTAGCGGCACTGCGCGCGATCATGCATGAGTGTGGCTCGGTTTTGGTGGCCTACTCAGGGGGAGTAGACAGCGCGTTGGTGATGGCAATTGCCCACGCCGAGTTGGGTGACAAGGCGTTGGCCTGTATCGGCGTTTCACCCAGCTATCCGGCGCGCGAGATGCGCGATGCGGTCAAGTTGGCGGAGGAGTTGGGGGTGCCCTATCGGCTGGTCAATACGGAAGAGTATCTGGATCCCAGCTATGCCGCCAATCCCAACAACCGCTGTTACTTCTGTAAATCGGAGCTGCACAATCAGCTCAAAGCGATTTTGACGGCAGAAGCGTGGGGGATTGTACTGGATGGCAATAATGCCAGCGATGTCGGCGACTACCGCCCCGGTATGACCGCGGCGCGTGAGCGCGGCGTGCGTTCCCCGCTGCTCGAAGTCGGTGTGACCAAAGACGAAGTACGCGCCCTGGCCCAGGAGTTGGGGTTGCCGGTGTGGGACAAGCCGGCTATGGCCTGCCTCTCGTCGCGTGTGCCGCATGGCACGCCAATTACCCCAGAACTGCTGCGCCAGATTGAAGGGGCGGAGGATGTGTTGGTGGCATTGGGTTTCCGCCAATTTCGGGTACGTCATCACAACGAAATTGCGCGCATTGAGTTGCCGGCAGAGGATTTCCCCCAAGCGATTGCGCACCACCTGCAGATTACCAGTGGGGTCAAAGCTGCCGGCTATCGCTTTGTCGCCCTCGATCTGGCCGGGTTCCGCAGTGGGTCGCTCAATGGCGCGAACGGAACCGCCATTCCCCTGCTGATGGCGGAGTAAGTTTACTGATGATTGCCTATTTAGATCTACCTTCGGGCATTTCGGGCGATATGTTTTTGGGCTGCCTAGTTGATGGCGGTTGGCCAGTGGCGCAACTTGAAGCGACCGTCGCCGCCTTAGGGTTGCCGGCGGGCAGTTGGCAGGTGCAAGCGCGTACCGTCATGAAAGGGCCGCTGCGCGCCACGCTGGTTGATGTCCAGGCCACGGTGGGCGATGCCCATCGCCATCTCTACGATATCCGACAGATCATCGAACAGGCAGAGTTGCCCAGTGTAGTCAAAGCGCAGGCCATCGCCGTTTTTACGCGCCTGGCGCAGGCCGAAGCGGCCGTCCATGGCAGTACACTGGAAGAAGTTCATTTTCACGAAGTCGGCGCGCTTGATGCGATTATTGACATCGTTGGCGTCTGTGCTGGGTTGCAGGCATTGGGGATCAAACAGCTTTATGCGTCCGGTGCGCCATTGGGCGAAGGGTGGACCACTTCGGCCCATGGGCGCATCCCCCTGCCGGCCCCGGCGACGCTGGCGCTGCTCACCGCCGTCGGTGCGCCAACCCGCCCGGCCCCTGGCCCTGGTGAATTGGTGACCCCCACGGGGGCCGCCCTGATCGCCGAGTTGGCGATCTTTCGACAGCCGCGCCTACAACTACAACGAATTGGCATTGGGGCCGGGCAGAAGGAATTTGCCTGGCCGAATCTGGCGCGCCTTTGGCTAGGTGAGCCGGTGGACGATGGGCACCTGGTGCAGATCGAAACCAATATCGACGACATGAACCCAGAGTTATATGGCGTCATTAGTGAGCAGCTCTTTGCGGCTGGCGCGCTTGACGTGTGGACCACACCCATCGGCATGAAAAAAGGGCGGCCAGGCGTGTTGCTCAGTCTGCTCGCCCCCCAATCAGGCGAAACAATCCTCAGCGATCTGCTGTTGCGCGAGACAACAACGCTAGGCGTGCGTGTCCATACGGTCCATCGCCATGAAGCGCCGCGCGATTTTATCACCATTGAAACCCGCTATGGCCTGATCCCGATCAAACGTAAATGGCTGGATGGACAGGTAGTGGGAGTCAAACCCGAGTATGCGATCTGCCAACAGCTTGCCCAGCAACAAGGTGTACCCGTGCGTATGGTCTACGAAGCTGCCTTGAGCGCCGCTCATCAGCAGACCTTTGTGGCTGAGATGGCTCACCAAAAAGCTGATGGCCCATTGAGGGCGGAATGAGATAATCTATCAAACCTTGGTCGCTGCTGCCAAGGTTTATCCAACCTCTGCGGGTTAAATCCCCCGAAAGATTCGACGAGCCTTATATCCGTAACTAAAATGTAACTACCGCTACTTATACTGCTGTCACCCTTAGCTATTTATACGCTGCGCTAATTAAGAGTTGGCTTTCCTCTTGCGTTTACTTTAGCGACACATTGATATCTAATTTTACTCGGCATCTGAAGGGCGCAGGTTTGGCCTTTGCCGGCAACGCAGATTAGCACCACTCTTTTACAATCGTAGCCTAGCACGGCCAGGAGTCTATGCCATGTGCCAGCGATTTTGTCCGCTGATCGTCAACGCACGGTTAGCGCATTTTGTTTTACCAGGTGTCACCCCCGCAACGAGCTTGATTGCCCTGGCCGCAGCAGCTTTTGTCCCAGTCTCTTCTGTAGTCATTTCTTCGCGTGTTATCTCTTCATTCATTGTCCCTTCTGTGGTAGCTGTACACTAACCAATTCGGTTTGACCGTCATTTTCAATTACCCTTTCGCCCTTGCCCGTTGCATCGTGCCGCGACTAAGCGCTGCCTGCTGCCGTGCATGGGGGTCACTTTGTTGTTCCTTTCATCGCTTATTTGTTCAATTCAATTTAATTTTATCGAAGGAGAAGTTTCATGCCCGACCATTCAAAGGTGAATGCACAGGCCAAGGCGTTAACCTATAATTGGCAGACTTCGGCGCGCTGGCATGGGGTGCAACGCCCCTACCGCGCCGAACAGGTGTTGAAGTTACGAGGCTCGGTGCGGCTGCAATATACGCTGGCCGAAATGGGCGCGCAACGCCTGTGGGAATTATTGCAGCGCGAACCCTTTTTGCGCACCCTGGGCGCGCAGACCGGCAACCAGGCGGTGCAGATGGTACAGGCCGGGTTGAAGGCGATCTACTTGAGCGGTTGGCAAGTGGCCGGTGACGCCAACAATGCGGACCAGACCTATCCAGATCAAAGCCTCTATCCAGCCGATAGCGCCCCGCGTTTGGTGCGGCGCATCAACAACGCCCTGCTGCGCGCCGACCAGATTCAGCACATGGCGGGCAAAAATAGTGTGCATTGGCTGGCCCCCATTGTGGCCGACGCCGAAGCCGGCTTTGGCGGTGTGCTCAATGCCTTTGAGTTGGCCAAGGCACTGATTGAAGCAGGCGCAGCCGGGATTCACCTGGAAGATCAACTGGCTTCAGCCAAAAAGTGCGGCCACATGGGGGGCAAAGTGTTGGTGCCGACGCGCGAGGCGATCCAAAAGTTGGTCTCCGCCCGCCTGGCCGCCGATGTGATGGGGGTGCCGACATTGATTATTGCGCGCACCGATGCCGATTCGGCCCAGCTCGTCACCAGTGACATTGACCCGGCCGATCATGCCTTTATCACCGGCGAGCGCACCCATGAAGGCTTTTTCCGCATCAAAGGCAGCCTTGACTATGCCATTGCACGGGGTCTCGCCTATGCGCCTTATGCTGACCTGGTCTGGTGTGAAACTTCCACCCCCGATCTCGGTGAGGCACGTGAATTCGCCCACGCCATCCATAGCCAATTCCCAGGCAAGTTGCTGGCCTATAACTGCTCTCCCTCCTTTAATTGGCGGCGCCATGTGGACGAAGCAACGATTGCGCACTTCCAAGAAGAATTGGGCGCCATGGGCTATAAGTTCCAATTTGTAACCCTGGCCGGCTTCCATGCGCTCAACAGCAGCATGTTTGAGTTGGCGACAGCCTATCGTGAGCAAGGGATGGCCGCCTACTCCCGCCTGCAAGAAAAAGAGTTTGAGCTGGAACGCACCATGAACTTTAGTGCGGTGAAACATCAGAGTTTTGTGGGTGCCGGCTATTTCGACGAAGTCCAGATGACCGTCACCGGTGGGCTGGCGTCAACCGTGGCACTTACTGGTTCCACCGAAGAGGCGCAATTTACCCCCGTATTGGCATAAGCGCCCCCATTCAAGCGGCGTATCACCCACGCGGACGCACAAATAGGCCGAAAATCCCTTAGATTTTCGGCCTATTTGTGCGTCCGCGGTTTTTTACCCAGCGAGGTAACCGACCATAACCAAAAGGAGCTTTGCAAAAAAATTGTGCTACGCGTGGCAATTCTTCTTCACCTTAATATCTTACCACTTTTGAGTTTAGAACTTACGCATGCGCCTAATAGACAACGTAGATTAACATGGCACAATCGTGTACTGCGCATCCCCTGATGCGCAGCCCGCTTGGTGCCAACTCTATTTGTCGTATCTATAAGAGTAAGTGTAAGTCCTAAATCACTTCTTCACTTTACCGTTTCCTTATGATATAATTCTATACAGTTGTTCAGTAATCTGCTGTACAATTTGTGGCTAAACTTGTCAGTTACCTATATACAAGATTGGCAGATGAAAGATAATCGTCAAGTAATTCTTGCCGGACTTACAAGTTTGGTGGTGCTCGCAGGAGCGCTGCTGTTTTTCGCGCTGTGCGATCAATCATTCCAGCGTCTACAAAAGAGCAACACGATCCGTATAGGTTATGCGATCGAGGCCCCTTATTCCTTCCGTGTCGCTGGTGAAGTAACCGGTGAATTTCCTGAAATGGCCAGATTGATCGGCGCCCACTTAGGCATTAATCAGAAGGTGATTCTGGCGCAATGAAATATCTACTCCCTTACACATATCCACGCGCTTTATTCGTGCGCGTGGCGAAGAACCAATGGCTAAGCTGGGCAGTGGTGGTTATGTCGGTCTTGATCTGTGTGATTATCACCTGGCTCCACTTTCGGCAACAGTATACCCTGACGCGCGCAGGCCTGGCGCTTGACAATCTGCGCCAGGCCCGGATTGATCTTGTGCAAGGGTTTTTACACATTACTTTGGCCGACCAGGCAACTTCACCTTTTGAATGGGAACAGGGACTGGCCTTACTGGAACAAGCAATTGCTAACTTTGAGCAGATCGCAGTTCAGCTTGAGAAGACAGACCAGCTTGCCGCGACCTTCCAAGCAGATGTCGAAGCCTTTCACAGCAGCCTGCTGCAATGGCGGGCAACACCTGCGCCAACCCCTGCCCAAGCGACGGCGCTACGCCTCACCTATGGCCGACTTGAACGCCAGACGATCCAAATCGATGCCTTGATTCGGATGCACCTCCAGCAACTCACGCAATGGCTACATACCATTTTTCTTTGGATATTGGGTGGCGCAGGACTACTGCTGGCAATCATTTGCTTCGTCCACCATTATGGTGGCATGGCAAAGGCGGCAACTGAACAGGCCCTGCACGAGCGCGAGGCCAAATATCGCACCCTCTTTGATAACATGGTCCAAGGAGTCTTTTATCAGCGCGCCGACGGCACCATCGAAGAGGTCAATCAGGCAGCGCTCACCATGTTTGGCTTGACGCGCGATGAAGTATTAAACCGAACCTCCTCTAGCCCAGCCTGGCAAGTCATTGCCGAAGATGGTTCACCGGTCGCTGCGACCCAACATCCCTCGTGGCTAGCCTTGCAGACCGGCCAACCAGTCTATCAGCAGACTTTAGGCGTCTTTAATCCAGCGCAACAGCGCTTTATCTGGATGATTATCAGTGCCATTCCTCAATTTAAAACAGGGGCAACCAAACCTTACCAGGCCTTTGTTACGCTCCACGACATTACGGAGCGCAAAGCAATCGAGGGTGACCTGCGCGCAGAAAAGGATCGCTTTCAGAAAATTGTTAACACAGTGCCTGGGGTAGTGCATGCCTATCGACAACGGGCCGATGGTACCATCAGCTTTCCCTACGCCAATCCACGCATCGAAGAAATCTATGGATTGAGTGCCGAGCAACTAGCCAAAGATGCGACGACGATCATGCGCCTGTGGCATCCCGACGATGTCGAACACACGTTGGCGACGATTGCCGTCTCACTCGAACAAATGACCACTTGGCATGCTGAATTTCGGGTCTGCCACCCAGTGCGCGGCGAGATCTGGGTGGAGGGACGCTCGATTCCGCAGCAAGAAGCCGATGGCAGTATTCTCTGGTATGGCGTGCTGACTGAAATTACTGATCGGAAAGTAGCCGAAGCTGCAATTCACCATTGGAATGAGGAGCTAGAAGCACGGGTAATCGACCGGACAAATCAGTTACAAGCAGCCAACAAAGAGTTAGAAGCCTTTTCCTACTCGGTTTCGCATGATTTGCGAGCCCCATTGCGGGCGATTGCCGGCTACACCCGTATACTAGTCGAAGATTACGCCCCTAAATTGGATAGTGAAGCCCTACGGATCTGCGGAATCATCTGTGACGAAGCCCAACGCATGGGTCAGCTTATTGATGATCTGCTGGGTTTTTCGCGCTTGGGCCGCATTCAAGTCCAGTTAACACCTTTAGAGATGACCAAGTTAGCCAGTGAAACTTTTGCCCAATTAGTCAGGGAAGAACAGCGCACTCGGATCAATTTTAAGCTCAATTCGCTGCCTTTAGCGGTGGGTGATCTGGCGATGATCCGGCAGGTATGGCAAAATTTATTGTCAAATTCGATCAAATTTTCCGCAAATCGCGAGCATGCTTTAATCGAAGTCGGCGGGACAGAGACAAGCAATGGCAATATCTATTGGGTACGTGATAACGGCGCGGGCTTTGATATGCACTATGTGGACAAACTCTTTGGTGTCTTCCAACGCCTGCATAGCGAACGCGCCTTTCCTGGTACCGGTGTCGGGCTCGCGATTGTCCAACGTGTGATCCACCGCCACGGTGGGCGGGTTTGGGCAGAGGGCGAGGTTGACCAGGGTGCGACCTTTTCCTTTCTGCTCCCGCACAGCTAATGATGACTTACGCAGCGCGCAATAAGCAAAGGTAGACACATGGCTGATTTAAAGATAACTGATCTAAATGGGAATAATTTTAATGCAATTGAGATCTTATTGGTTGAAGATAATTTTCGTGATGCCGAATTAATGGTACGAGCCTTCAGAAAACAGGGATTGGCGAACCAGCTTTTTGTCGTCGAAGATGGTGCCGAAGCCCTTGACTTTCTCTTTGGTCGCGGCCGCTATCTGGCGCGCAAGGCGAATGGGGCACCCAAGGTCATTCTCCTGGATCTGAAATTGCCAAAAGTCGATGGTCTTGAAGTGCTCAAGCAAATTAGAGCCGACGCTGCGACCATGAGCATTCCTGTCGTTGTGGTAACTTCTTCGGTAGAGGATCCTGATATCACTGCCGCTTATGCACTTGGGGCCAACAGTTACGTAATTAAACCCGTAGAATTTGAGGCTTTCTTGCGCGTTACAAACGAGCTTAGTTTCTATTGGTTGTTAGTCAATCAGATAGCACCGTAGGATTGCGATCAATTTGTTGGACAGATTTTCGCGCAGGTTTTTCAAGTAGGCCTGCAGGTTTGTGCCGTCGGAATGTAGGACAAGGAGAAGGTGTGTGACTGAGTGGATTCGTATTCTGATTGTTGAAGATCGTCCGACCGATGCGGAACTAGCGCAAAGAGAGATTAAAAAAGTACTGTCAACTTGCTATTTCCAACGAGTAGAAACAGGCGAGGAGTATCTGAGAGCACTGGCGGGCTTCCAACCCCATCTGATCATCTCTGATTACCAAATGCCGCAATTCGATGGCTTGACTGCCGTCAAATTGGCGCTAACCCACGCGCCCTTAACGCCTGTGATTATCTTAACCGGCGCGATCAATGAGGATACCGCCGTCGAATGTATGAAAGCCGGTGCGACCGATTATGTGATCAAAGAACATATCAAGCGCCTGGGACAGGCCGTGAGCCATGCGCTTAAAGAAAAGCAAATGCGCAAAGAGCGACACCGCGCCGAAGAGGCGTTACAAATCAATGAAAAACGGTTTCGGGCCCTGATCGAAAATAGCAGCGATGTCGTCGCCCTCTTAAACGCCGAAGGGACCATTCGCTATCAAAGCCCCTCGGTTCATCGCATCTTAGGCTACAGCCCAGATGCGATGATCGGCCGTAATGCCTTTGAATTCCTTCACCCCGACGAATATGCCGACGCACAAGTGAACTTTCAACAGCTGATCGAGCAGCCACAGCTACCCACCAACTCAGTAGTGCGCTATCGCTGCCATGATGGCAGTTGGCGCTGGCTAGAAGTAACGGCGACTAACCATCTTGACGCGCCAGACATTGCCGCTATTGTGGTCAATTACCGTGATATCACTGAACGCAAACAGGCAGAGGAAGAGCAAGCCCGCTTGGAAGCGCAGTTGCGCCAATCCCAAAAGATGGAGAGCATTGGTCGGCTAGCGGGTGGCGTTGCGCATGATTTCAACAACCTGTTGACTGTGATGTCCGGTTATACCCACATTGCCAAGAGTCGCCTGCGTGAAGGCGATCCGCTCCTCAATATTCTCACCCAGATCCAACGCGCCAATGAACGGGCGGCAGCACTAACCCACCAACTGCTCGCCTTTGGCCGCAAACAGATGTTGGCCCCGACCACGATCGACCTCAATGCGCTCACCACCAATCTCTACAAAATGTTGGAACGGCTGATTGGGGAAGATATTATCTTGCAGACAACCCTCGATCCGGCACTGTGGACAATCGTTGCCGATGCCGGCCAACTTGAACAGGTGATCATCAACTTGGTGGTCAATGCCCGCGATGCGATGCCGACCGGTGGGCAACTCACGATTGAAACCATGAATCTGCAGTTGGATGCCAGTCACTTACGTGCGTACCCACACCTCGAAATTGCAGCCGGTGCGTATGTGTTACTAGTCGTCTCCGATACCGGCCATGGGATGGATGAAAAGGTAAAAGTGCGCATCTTCGAACCTTTTTTTACGACGAAAGAACCGGGCAAGGGCACAGGCTTAGGGCTGGCAACCGTCTATGGCATTATTAAACAGAGTGGCGGTGATGTGGTTGTCGAAAGCCAGTATGGGCAAGGCACGATCTTCAAGATCTATCTACCGGCAAATGTCAAAGCAACGCAACAGCTCGAAGAGCAGTTGATCCAGCTAAAACAGTGTGGCGGCCACGAGACGATTCTCCTGGTCGAGGATGAAGAGATGGTGCGCAAATTAGCCTGTACGGTCCTGCAAGAAAGTGGCTATACCGTGCTCGAATCAAGCGAAAGCACCAAAACGATGGCCTTGGCCGAACACTATCAGGGCTCGATTGATCTGCTCTTAACCGATGTGGTTATGCCCCAGATGAGTGGGCCTGAATTAGCCGCCCAGTTGCGCAGCCGCTATCCAGCCATGCGGATTCTCTTCATGTCCGGCTACACCGATGACACGGTGGTACGACATGGCTTGTTAACCGCCAAAGTAGAATTTATCCCCAAACCATTTTCGCCCTCGACCCTTGCCGCCAAAGTCCGTGAGGTGCTCGACAAACACAATGAACCGTAAATGCGGCCAATGCCTTGGCCCTACGCGCGATTGCTGGTACAATAAGCGCAGTTAACTGTTCTGTTTACTGCATTACGTGCCTTATGCGGCTCAGCCACCAAGCAGCCCTGTTGCTGCTGATCTGCAACACCCATCCTTTGTATGGCTGAACCATCATCTTTAGGAGAAAGCACTATGATTGAAAAACGACCCTTTGGCCGCACCGGCCATATGAGTACGGTCACCCTCTTTGGCGCTGCCGCGCTAGGGCGTGTCACCCAAGCCGACGCTGATCGCACACTTGACGTGTTGTTGGAATATGGCGTAAATCACATCGACACCG
Source organism: Caldilineaceae bacterium (assembly GCA_022842065.1). Next base: position 233,650 of record JALHQH010000012.1, on the reverse strand, counting down.
CGGCCAGCTATGGCGATGCCGAAGAGCGCATTGGCCCCTGGATGGCCAAGCATCGCAAAGATTTCTATCTGGCTACTAAAACCGGCGAGCGGACCTATGAAAAGGCCAAGGCAGAGATCCACCGCTCGCTGGAACGTATGCGCGTTGACAGCGTCGATCTGCTCCAACTGCACAACCTGGGCCATCCCGACGAATGGGATACGGCGATGGGGCCGGGCGGGGCGTTGGAAGCAGCCGTGGAAGCACGCGATCAAGGTTTGGTAAAAGATATCGGCGTCACCGGTCATGGACTTTACATTGCCGCCATGCACCTGCGCAGCCTCAAAGCCTTTGACTTTGCTTCGGTCCTGTTGCCCTATAACTATGTGATGCAGCGGGAGAGCAAGTATATGAACGATTTTGAAAAGCTGGTCAAGCTTTGTGAGGAACGCAATGTTGCCGTGCAGACGATCAAGTCACTGATGCGCGGGCCATGGGGCGCAGCGGATCGCAACTACAGCGTCTGGTACCAACCGTTGACGGAGCAGGCTGACATTGACCGTGCCGTCCATTGGGTAATCGGTCGGCCCAATGTCTTCCTCAATACCACGGGGGATATCACCATCCTGCCCAAATTGCTGGATGCCGCCAGCCGTTACCAGGCGCGCACGCCAGATGCGGCCATGACCGAAATGTTGGAAGATCGACAGATGTCGAGCATGTTTGCGTAGAGCTTTCTTAAACGTGCCAATCAAAAAGCCGCCCGTTGGTGTAACCAACGGGCGGCTTTTTGATTGGCACGCTACTTTCGATCTATAACCACACCATATCCTCAGCTTGTACATTAGTCTATTTAACCACAGCAATTACTACTTTATCATAGAGCCATAGCTGGTTGTCGGTTGTAGCTCCCGCCGCTGGACCTTTCCTCGCCGGATTGTGAGCCAAGCGCGACTACACTGACAGACATGATGATTTATCCGAAGATTGCTCGATTGTGTGCCTGTTGTAGCTCCCGTCAAAGGGACTTTCCTGGCCGGATGGTTACCCAAACGCGACCACACAGGCAGACAAAATGAGCAGGCGTACAGCGTCTTACAAACGTAGCCGTCTGCGAGCAATGATAAACCAGTGCGAGTTAAGGAAGGGTCTTATGATAAGTAAATATTTGCGCACAGAGCAGCGCCTGTTACCGCTGTTGCTGGTTGTGCTGCTACTGAGTGGCTGTGGTCTGTTTAACCGGGCCGAACGCCAGCGCGAAAATGAGAATGCGGAGATCGCCGAAGGGGTCGATTTGGGTCGCGTTGTCATGGCCGAAGGAATTGGCCAGAACAACGAACCGGTTGGTGAAACTGACAGCTTTAGCTCTTCGCAAGACTACATTTATGTGGTGGCTGAAGCTGATTACATAGAAGAGGGGACCACCCTTTTTGCTCGTTGGAGCCGCGACGGGGAGCCCATTGAAGACAGCAGTGAATTGATGGCTGACCAAGACTATCAAGATACCTATATTGAATTTCACCTGGAAAATTTACAGAGCCGGATGGAGAGCGGTGATTATAGCGTGCAACTCTTCGTCAATGGTAATCCAGTGGAAGAAGTCGCATTCAATGTAGACTAATTTGCGGCTGTTTGCATCCACAGGGGTCTCTGGGCATCGACAAGGTTTGCTCGGAGCAATGACCCCTGGTGGCGCAGTCCGCAGTAAGAGTGGAGGAGTAGTATGGATACAACAACGATTATCGTCATTGTCGCGGTCGTGGTGCTGGTGGGGTTATTTCTTTTTAACCGCAATCGCCCAGCTCGCCGTGGTACTTACGACGACAAAAATACGCGCAGCAGTGGTAGCATCGGTGGTGGGGCGCGTGCCCACGATGACCCAGAAGTTCGCAGCAGTGGCAGTATCGGTGGCGGTACCCGCGGCAACAATTCTCCCCAACATAGTAGTGGCGGTAGCATCGGTGGTGGTCCTGTTAGCCGGCCACCACGGGAAGACGCTGATCGTATCGACCGCGATACCCGCGATTTGAATGATCCAAACCGTGGCAGCAGCGTGCGAACCTTGCCGGATTTGGATATTCAGGGTGACCGCGCCACGCGTGGGCTTAATGATAACGAAGACGACCGCTTGGTCCGTGAACGCAGCGCACGACAAGGCAAAGAGAGCGAAGACTTTAAGAGCGGCGGCAGCTTTGGTGGTTCCTCCCGCTAGGTTGGATTAGCGCTGGGGGATTAGCGCTCGGTATAGATGGGCGAAAGTCGTTTGATCGTCCATCTATACTCAAGGGCACATAACAATTTACGCAAAAAATCATCAGTGAAAAGGACAACAAACAATGGGGATTATGGATATTATTGTATGGATCGTGCTTGGTGGTATTGCCGGCTGGATTGCTAGCATTATCATGGGCCGTAACGCCTCGATGGGCACGCTGGCTAACATTATTGTCGGTATTTTGGGCGCAGTCATTGGTGGCTTCATCATGAATGCACTGGGACAAGGCGGTGCCACTGGCTTTAATTTGTGGAGCTTGCTGGTTGCCATTTTAGGCTCGGTGGTCTTGCTCTTTATCGTGGGTCTGGTCCGTCGTTAGCGGCTAATTAATAATTAATGGAAAACAATTAATGATTAATTGTTTTCCATTAATTATTGAGCTCTCTGCCACGTAGAACATCGGCATTTTTTGTCGATAGGCACACCCTTATCGCCTAATCTCGATACAACTAATGCAATTTTCAGTGGGCATGTTGCAACATGCCCACTGAAAATTACAAAGCACACAAAGCGGCCAGGTCGAATCGACCTGGCCGCTTTGTGTGCTGGGGTCTGCCCTTACCACCAATTAACAAAAGATTGTTTAATTACCGTGAAGGAGGTATACTAGCGCCAAGTAAATATGAACTTTCTATTCCTGACAGGAGTAACTTATGTCTATCAAAATTGCCATGATCGGTGCAGGGTCGATTGGCTTTACGCGCAAACTCATGCACGACATTTTGGCCGTACCCGAGTTGACGGATACCCACTTTGCCTTTATGGATATCAACGCCGACAACCTCAACATGGTGGCCCAACTGGCCGAACGTGATATTGCAGCGAACAATCTCCCCGCCACGATTTCAACCCACACTGATCAACGCGAAGCGATCATTGATGCCGACTATGTGATCTCGGTGATCCGCCAAGGCGGGCTGCGTGCCTTCCAGCTTGACATCGACATTCCCCTCAAGTACGGCATCGACCAATGTGTCGGCGATACCCTGTGTGCTGGCGGCATCATGTATGGTCAGCGCACCATCCCCGCGCTGCTCTCGATCTGCGATGACATTCGCGAAGTGGCCAAGCCGGATTGCCTTTTCCTCAACTATTCCAACCCCATGGCAATGAATGTCTGGGCCTGTAACAGTTATGGCGGCGTGCCGACCATCGGCCTTTGCCACGGGGTGCAAGGTGGCCACTGGCAGATCACCCGCTGCATTGAGCTGTGGGCGAAAAAAGAAGGGCTGCTTGGCCCCGATGAAACGCTACACCGTCGCGATGTGGACATTATCTGCGCCGGCATCAACCACCAGACGTGGTACATCCAGGTGCAGTGGCGCGGCATGGATATGACGCCGATGATGCTCGACCTCTTCCAATGGCACCCCCAATATAGCCAGACCGAAAAGGTGCGCATCGATATGATCCGCCGCTTTGGCTACTACACCACCGAATCCAACGGCCACGTCAGTGAATATGTGCCCTGGTACCGCAAGCGCCCGGAAGAGATCAACGACTGGATCGACCTCTCCAGTTGGATCAACGGCGAGACCGGTGGTTATCTGCGCGTCTGCACCGAAGGGCGCAACTGGTTCGAGACCGACTTTCCCAACTGGCTCAAACAAGAACCACCCGTGATCGCCGCCGACAAACGCAGCGAAGAGCATGGCTCGTACATTATTGAAGCGCTGGAAACGGGCCGCATCTATCGCGGCCATTTTAACCTGCCCAACCAGAATCACATCACCAACCTGCCCAACGACTGCATCATCGAGATTCCCGGCTATGTGGACAAGAATGGGATTAACATGCCCGTTGTTGGTGACCTGCCGCTAGCCTGTGCCGCCACCTGCTCCGCCAGCGTCCGCGTGCAAGAGATGGCGATGGAAGCGGCGATCCATGGCGATGTCAATCTACTCAAGCAAGCGATGCTCCATGATCCACTGACCGCTGCTGTCTGCAACCCCGAAGAGATCTGGCAGATGGTCGATGAGATGTTGGTGGCGCAGGCCGAGTGGCTGCCCAACTATCGCGATGAGATCGAAGATGCCAAAGCGCGCCTGGCCGCTCACGAAGCAAATGGCAGACGCGTCAAGCTGCGTGAAGGCTGGCAAGGGGCCGCCCGCCAACACACCAAAACCGTCGCAGAGATGGCCGCCGACAAGGAAGCCGCCCGCGCGAACGCTGCCGCCGCAGATAAGGGTAAGATGACGAAAGAGCCGGCGTAGATGGTCGAACGGTCAGACGGTCGGCCAGTAGGCAGTTCCACCGATTTACTGTCCCACTGATTCACCGTCTGACTGTGCAAAAAAGGGAGCCTAAAGATGAAACTCAGCCAAACCGAAATCGACCAGTACCACAACGACGGCGTGATCATTGCCCGTGGCGTGTTGACCGATGCCGATCTACAGCCGGTGATCGATGAACTGGCGGCGTGGATTGATGCGCGTGCCCGTGCCTTGCACGCCGCAGGGAAAATTCCGGATCTCCATGAAGATGTTGGGTTTACCCAACGGTATGGCTTACTCTTTGGCCAATCCCAGGAGATCGGCAAAGGGATGGATATTATGTACTACCGCGGGCCGGCCATGTTCGCCTTTTTGCACAGCCCCAACTTGCTCAACGCCGTAGAAGGGCTGACCGGGCCAGAGATCACTTGTAATCCGATCCAGCATCTGCGCGCCAAACCACCGGAACGCTTCGACCCTGCACCGGCAGGCCATTCCTTCCACGTCGTACCGTGGCACCAAGATGCCGGCGTGATGATGCCCGAAGCGGAGGGGTCGAATGTGATCACCTGTTGGCTGCCGCTGGGCGATGCCACGGTAGCGATGGGTTGTATGGAGGCGCTGCCCGGCGTCCACAAGCAAGGCTACCTGCGCCACAAAAAGGAAGGGGGCACAACGATTGATCCCGAGCAAATGCCAAAGGGCGAACCGCTTGTCCTCGAGTGCCACAAAGGGGATATCGTCTTTATGAGCCGCTTTACCCCCCACCGCTCGACGCCCAACAAGTCGGAGCACTGCCGCTGGTCACTCGATCTGCGCTATCAAACGACTGGCCACCACACCGGGCGCACTGCGCACCCGGACTTTGTGGTGAGATCGCCGAGCAACCCGACAAGCGTTATGGCTAGTTATGAAGAGTGGTGTCGGCTGTGGATCGATGCGTTTGAGAATCCCAAAGGCGTCGCCGCCCATCGCGCGGAGTAGGGGTTAGAATACACAGAAACCATTGCCCAAACCCGCATCCACATTTATCTGGTGCGGCTGGGCCCAATTTTTGAAGAGACAGTTTGAGAGACATGATGAGCGAATTGATCGGTAAGTGGGAAGAGCGCTGGCATCCGTTACGCGAGGAGTGGGTGATTGTCGCCGCGCATCGGCAAAACCGACCGTGGATTGGGGGGACGCTGGCCAATGAGGAGAAAGCCATCCCCGCCTATGACCCCACCTGTTACCTCTGCCCCGGTAACCCACGGGTGAGCGGCAAAAGCAACCCGAATTACACGGGCACCTATGTCTTTGATAACGACCATCCCTGTGTCGGTGACAACGCGCCAACGGATCTGCCTGCGCCCGGTGGCATCTATCGCAACCGCCCGGCCACCGGCATTGCGCGTGTCGTCTGCTACAGCCCCAACCACAACTTGACGCTGGCCGAATTAGCACCAGCCGGCGTGGAAGAGTTGCTAGGCACCTGGCAACAACAGTACACCAATCTCGGTAGTCGCCCCGACATCAATCACGTGCTGATCTTTGAGAATAAGGGCGAAGCGGTGGGCGTCTCTAACCCGCATCCGCACTGCCAGATCTATGCCACCAACTTTGTCTTCAAAACGATTGAGACCGAAGCGCGCGCCGGCCAACGTCATCTCCAGGAGACCGGCCGGGTGCTCTTTCAGGATATCCTTGCCGCCGAGCAGGCAGATGGCCGCCGCATCATCTGTGAAAATGAACATGCCATTGCTTTCATCCCCTACTTTGGGCGCTATGCCTACGAAGTCTTTGTGGCCCCCAAGGCGACCCATCCGCACATTGCCGCGCTAAGTGACGAAGAGATCACCGGCTTTGCTGACATCCTACGCCGCACGCTGATCCGCTTCGACAATCTCTGGCAGATGCCTTTTCCCTATGTCATGCCACTGCACCAGGCCCCGACCGATGGCGGCGACTACAGTGGTTTTCACTTTCACATTGAGTTTCATCCACCCTTACGTAAGCCCAATCTGCTCAAATATCTCGCCGGCCCAGAGATTGGCGGCGGCAACTTCCTCAGCGACACCGCGCCGGAGGAAAAGGCGGCGGAGTTACGGGCGGTAACCGATGTGCATTACCATACACAACTCCAGTAACCCTGCCTAAATCCAGATTTACTGCGTTTGTCGCAGCATTTGATGGGTTTATCCACTCCGTAGGGACGACAACAATTCCTATTGTGCCCCCGTGTACTCCGCATCCCCTGATGTGGAGCCCGTTCGCATCGGGGGATGCGAACTACACCATCGCCAATTTAAACAATTCTCCGAAATTCGCCTGGTATACCATATACTGCCTCTTGACAAACAAACAAAAGCGGTATACCATATACCCATCACGTTAAATTACCCAGATGGGGCAACATGTAACGATGACGATCAACCACATCCGCACCAACGCCAGCCTAGGCAACGTCCGCCTCGACCGTAATTCGCTCAAAGTCCAGAGCACCACCCTATTGCGCGCCCAGATCATCAGCGGGCGGATCCCCCAGGGGACCAAACTTGCCGAGCGTGATCTGGCCGAGTTGCTGGGTATCAGCCGCATGCCAGCGCGCGATGCATTGATGGATCTCGAACGCGAGGGGCTAGTCGTCAGCAAGCCGAATGGCCGTTATGTCATCGAATTAGATGAGATTGATATCCAGAATCTGTTCCAGGTGCGGCTCGTGCTTGAACGATTGGCGGTCGGTCAGGCAGCCGCCAACAACTCGCCCGATAACTGTGCCGCCCTGCGTGCTAATCTGCAACAGATGAATGAGGCGATCGCCCAAAACGATCGCGAAGCCTATGTGGCCAGCGACCTCGAAGCCCATCAGTTGATCTGGCAACAGGCCGACAACCCCTATCTGCTGAAAATGTTGAACTCGATCACCGGGCCGATCTTTCTATTTATCGCCAGCCACACCGAATTTCAGCGCAACTGGCAGGAGACCTTGCACCTGCACCAAGAGTTAGCCGATGCCATCTGTGGGGGTGCCATTGACGCCGCCGTACAGAGCATCGAGACGCAACTAAATAATTCCCTCGAACTTTCACAGCAAGTTTTTGAAAAACTGCGTAACCAGCCTGCCCTCTAAAGTAGGCCGTTCTTTCTCCAATCACTGTGCACTTGGGACTGCATCTCCCCTGTCCCGTGCGCATTTACCCCAAATGGGGCGTAAGCAGTAGCAACCGATTTCTAGCCTATGGTTGCGCAGCAATGATAACCGCATAACCCATCACTTTGTTGCCCTATGGTCCCCCTTTATCAGCGCGTTTGCATTGATCATTTGTTTAAAAGGAGAATGGACTGATGAAAGCTTCACGCCTGTCGCGACGCGACTTTATGCACCTGGCTTCCACCCTAACCGGTGGCATGGTACTGGCGGCCTGCTCACCGGTCGGCCCCGCAGCAACCGAGGGTGGCACGGGCGCAACAGCCGAAAATGTTGAACTAGCGTTTGCCATGTACAACTTCGATCCGTGGCTAATCGCACTCGAGGATATGTACGAGGTCTTCATGACCGACAACCCAGGCATTACGGTCAAGGTGGAAAGTGCACCATGGGATGATTTCTGGCCCCGACAAGAGGCACGCCTGGCTGCCGGCAATCCGTCGGATCTGAGCATTGGTGACCCCGGCTACTTTGGTCGCTATGCGCATAAGGGCTATTACCTGGCCCTGGAACCCTATGTTGAGCGTGACAGCGTCGATCTGGCGCAGTGGTTCGATGTCACCCTGGCCGATTGTCGTTATGACAATACCACCGGCGTAGTGGGGCAGGGCGCGCTTGTTGGCATGCCGGCGACCTATGTCGGGACGGTGCTCTATTACAACAAGGATCTCTTCGATGCCGCGGGGCTGCCCTATCCTGATGACAGTTGGGATCGCAACAACCTCTTCGACGCCGCCTTAGCCCTGACGCTTGACAGCGCCGGCAACAAGGCCGGCAGTGCGGACTTTAACCCCGATGAGATTGCCCAGTGGGGCATTACCATGATCAACCGCGATGGCATCTCGACCACGGTCTGGAACAATGGCGGGGAATTGATCAACAGCGACCAGACCGCCTCGCTGATGACCGAGCCGGCCTCCGTCGAGATGTTTGCCTGGTTGGCCTCGTTGTTGCATGAGCACCACGTCCACCCCACTACCGCCCAACTCGAAGGGTTGCCCAATCCCTTCCAGGTGGCCAAGGTGGCGATGAGTGTGGATGGCACCTGGAATCTCGGCTATTATGGCGACAACCTGGAGTTCAACTGGGATATCGCGCCGATTGCCAAGGGCACGGTGGGGTTGGATCGCATCACCTATGCCGGGACGAATACACTGCACATCTTCAAAGATTCCGCCCATCTCGATGAAGCCTGGTCGCTGATGCAATTTATGACCGGCCCCAAGGGCATGGAAGCCTTTGCCAAGACAGGAACACCAGCGTTGCAAGCAAGCGCCAATTCCGATGCCTATCTCTCTGGGCCGCCAGAGCATCGGGCCATTGCCGTAGAAATCGGTGCCTATGCGCGCAACTACTATCCAGGGTTAAAGAGCGATCTATGGAAACAGGTCTTTAACGCCGAGTTGGAAGCGCTTTGGCTTAACAATGTGCCTGCCGCCGAGGTACTCCAGACGATCCATGACAAGATCACACCGATCTTGGAGACGCCGGTAGACGAATTGTAGGCGAGTGACAGCAGGTGAATGATGGAAGTTGATTAATAATTCGGTACAAACCCCCTCCCAACCTCCCCCGTGGCGGGGGGAGGTTGGGAGGGGGTAGGGTCTACCGAACTAATGACTTAGCTCTCATCAATGTTTGCTTGCCCGTTCCTTGTCCCAGCGGGACACCTGACCTGAGGGAGGGCGTGATTTTGAACACAACAACGACGGCGAACAATGTAAAGCCGCGGGTCAATGCGGGCCGGGTCCCGGCACAACCATCCCGTTGGTCGCGCTTTTTTAGCAATGAACATGTGGTTGGCTATCTTTTTGTCGCGCCGCTGATCCTGGGGCTGCTGATATTCACCTATGGGCCGGTGCTGGCCGCCTTTTTTCTGAGCTTTACCAAAGGCGATTACATCAGCACGCCTAAGTGGATTGGGTTGGGCAACTATCAAGCGCTGCTCAATGAGGATCTCTTCTGGAAGAGCATGCAAAACACGCTTTACTATGTTGTCGGTGTGGTACCGGCGGGGTTGCTGCTTTCGCTCTTGCTGGCGCTGGCCATGAACCAGAAGCTGCGTGGCATTATCTTTTTTCGCAGCATCTTTTTCCTACCGACGATCACCTCTTCGGTGGCGATTTCGCTGATGTGGCTCTGGATCTACAACCCTGAATTTGGCGTGCTCAACTTTCTGCTCAAACAGATTGGGATCAAAGGGCCAACCTGGCTCTCCTCGTCAACCTGGGCAATGCCGGCGATCATCATCATGTCGATCTGGCGCGGGCTGGGTTACAACATGTTGATCTATCTGGCCGGGCTGCAAGGAATTCCCGAAGTCTACTATGAGGCCGCCGAGATTGACGGCGCAGGCAGTTGGGCCAAGTTCCGCAACATTACCCTGCCCTTGCTCTCCCCAACCACCTTTATGTTACTGATTCTGAGCCTGATCGGCGCGTTTCAAGTCTTTGAATACACCTATGTCATGACCGGTGGTGGCCCCGTCTATGCCACCTTAACCATCGTGCTGCATATCTACAACAACGCGTTCCGGTCGTTCCAGATGGGGTATGCCTCGGCGCTGGCCTATGTACTTTTCTTCATTTTGCTGGCTTTGACATTGCTGCAGCTGCGCTTTCAAAAACGGTGGGTGCATTATGAGTAGCGTAACCTGGCAACAACAACATCAGCAACGGGCACGCTGGATCTTCGTGGCGAAGCTGCTGGCCTACAGTGCGCTGATCTTGACGGCCATCACCATGATCTTTCCCTTTTACTGGATGATCGCGACCTCCCTAAAGTCCGAAGCGCGGGTCTTTGCCTTTCCACCCGATTGGATCCCAAACCCGGCCATTCTCTCGAACTACGCCTATATCCTAACGGAATTGCCCTTTGATCGCTATATCTTCAACAGCGTCAAGGTGAGTTCGCTGTGGACATTCGGCATTATTCTCTCGTCGTCGCTGGCCGCCTATGCCTTTGCCCGTGTGCGCTTTTGGGGGCGGGAAGCACTTTTTATCATTACCCTCGGCGCGCTGATGATCCCCGGCCAAATCACAATGATCCCGCTCTATGTGGTGATGACGCGCATTGGGTGGGTGGATACCCATCTGCCCTTGATCGTCCCGGCCTATTTGGGCAGCGCCTTTGGCATCTTTCTGATCCGCCAATACTTTATGACGATCCCGCAGGAGCTGAACGATGCCGCGAAGATCGATGGGTGCAGTCACTTTGGCATCTACTGGCGCATCATGATGCCGCTGGCCAAGGCAGTGATCGCCACCCTGGCGCTGCTCAGTTTTATGGGCAGTTGGAACGACCTGCTGGGGCCGGTGATCTATCTCTTTGACGAAGAGCTCTTTACCCTGCCGCTGGCGTTGACCCGTTTTCGCGGCATGTATTACACGGCTTGGGCCAACATGATGGCCGGGGCGACGATTACGCTGCTACCGATTCTCGTCGTCTTTCTCTTTACCCAACAATACTTTGTGCGCGGCGTCGTGCTTTCCGGGTTGAAAGGGTAAAGGAAAACAAATGATCCACGAAGCGGGTGTCCAGTGGGCACGAAGACACACGAAGAAAAGACTTATCTCGTTATGGTTTCTTCGTGTCCCTTCGTGTGTCTTCATGGATCGCCTGCATTTGAAATAATCGGTTCAATGGGATCTTAGGGGGTTGCCAAGACCGCCCTGGGCTAAAGCCGCAGGGCTACCCAACGACGCCGGGTAAACCCGGCTAAGGGAGGGGGGGTACCCGGCGTTATTGGGTAGCCCGCGTGCCCACTGGCCGCGTTGACGGCGGGGCGGGATGGCACCTCCCTGCATTCCGGTTGAGCCAAATAATCGAGGTTTGCTCTTTTATGACTGAAACACTTTTTGCCTTTACGAACGATGATCCGGGCATGCAGCAGCCAGAACTTTTTGCTGAGCTATTAGATTTTCTCGATGAGCAACAGGTGCCCGGCACCTTTTTTGTGGTGCCCTTTGCCGGCAAAGAACCGTTGGATGCCAAGCCGGAATGGGTGGCGCTTTTATGGCGGGCCATGGCCGCTGGCCATGAATTGGCCCACCACGGTTACACCCACGAAACGCCCTTCGAGTTTGGGGTGCCACCTGGTTTTATGCTCGACATCATCCCGGATGCGAAGGCGCGGTGGGAAAACGAACCAGCGTCGGTGGCTCCTTGGCACACACCCGAAACCCTTAGGGCTAAACTCGAAGCGGGGCGCGAAATCTTTCAGCGGACCTTGGGCTTCATTCCCACTGGCTTTCGCTCGCCTTGCCTGGGCATGTGTGACAATACTTATGCCACCTTGGCCGCCATGGGCTTTCAATGGAGTTCCAACCAGGTGATCAACCCCATGGGCTGGCGCTACATCAATCGCGACTACGACGCCGGCGAACCGTGGACATCAGGGCTGCCCCCCCATCCCCATCGCCACGCCGCAGGGATTACCGAAATTCCCATGCACTCGGAATACACCTGGTATCTGGAAAGCGGCGATGTTGACCGCCACTTTGCCCTCGCCCGTGACGATTTTGAGCGCGCCAAACACAATGGCAAACCCTTCGTCGTGTTATCCCATTACTATGCCATGACCGGCCAATGGGCCACCGGCCTGCAAGTCTACGAACGACTTTTCGCCTATGCGCGGGCGCAGGGGAATGTGCGCTTTGTGACGTTGAGTGAGTTGGCAGCAGGTGATTGAACAGCAATGGGATTGAAATCCGTTGCTATACTGAAGTCAAGTTGAGAACCGGCGTTTTGCTGGCTAACGGGATCGCGTGCGTCGCACTGACCGCCAACTGTTTCCAGTCCGCTAGATTCTTTGGTCAGTGCGACGCACGCTGACCGAAACTAGGGGTCTCATTCTGATTTGAGTATAACACCGAAAAGCACCCACAGGCGCTGGACATTTCCCAGTCGCTGAGGCGACTTCTCGCTGTTAGGGCGGGATTTTAATCCCGTCATAATCCCAACATTCATTACATGAATGACAAAGGACAAAATTATATGCACCTATTGAAAGTCGGTCTCGTTGGTGCGGGGGGCAATGCCGTGGGTGATGGCCGTGGGCTGAGCCATGCCCGTCATCTCGACGCCCTCAACGCCGGCAAGATCGTCGCGGTCTGCGATATTGTGCCCGAAGCGGCAGAGCGGGTGGGCGCACGGCTAGGGGCCACCCCGTATAGCGATTTTGAAAAGTTTTTACGCCACGGTCTGGATGTGATCATCCTCGCCACGCCCGATACGCTGCACGCGCAGATGGCCGCCATCGCGCTGGAAGCCGGCGTCGGCGTCATTTCGGAAGTGCCGGGCGCGACCACGGTTGATGATGGCCGTCGCTTGGTGCAGGCCTACAAAAAAGCCGGCGGCTTTTACATGCTCATGGAAAATTACGGCTACCGCGACGAGATCGAGCTCATCCGCCGCCTGGTCCAGGCGGGCAAGTTTGGCGATGTCTACTTCGGCGAGGGCGAATATCTGCATGATTGTCGCGGCCTCAACCGCTTTGCCGATGGCTCACTGACCTGGCGCGGGCGTGATTTCTCCGGCTATGTCTACATCTGGCACAGTCTGCGCCCACTGCTCTACATTCTCGGGGATCGCACGACCCGTGTCACGGCGATGGCAACGATGCAGCCAGGGCGGCTCGAAGCGGAGATCAACATTCCCGACAATGTGGTCAGCCTCTTTCAGACTGCCGCCGGCCGCGTGCTCAAAATCCGCGTCGATATCGTCTCGCCCCGCCCGCATCTGATGGACTATTACGCCTTGCAGGGCACTCTCGGTTCATTTGAAGGGACACGCGGTTTTGGTGATCCGGCGCGGCTCTGGCTGGAAGAGTTGGAACCGGCGGCGCGACCGGGCAAATCTGGCCCTGGGGTACACTGGCGTGCGCTGGCCGACTTTGAGGCAGAATATATTCCCGACCGTGTTGCCGCCCGCGCCGATTCGGCAAAAGCAGGCCACGGTGGTTCCGATTACTGGACGATGAAGGCTTTCGTTGACGCCTTCCGCCAGGGCCAGTCATCACCGGTCGATGTCTACCGCGCCCTTGACTGTTCGCTGCCGGGGGTACTCGCGCTCGAATCGGCCAAACAGGGTGGGATGCCAGTGGAAGTGCCTGATCCACGATCATTCTAAACCGCTTACTCGTTCCACGCACTGCGTGGAATGAACAGGTGGACGCTCCGCGTCCCTGGGGACGCGGAGCGTCCAAACTTGATTCCCACGCAGAGCGTGGGAACCAGCCAAAGTAACAAGAGGTTATGATGCAAAACGTTCATGCCCATGCCTGGGACCCGGAAATCCACATTGCGCCGGCCACCCGCGCCGAAGCCGACCGGTCGCGCGGTCGCCCCATGGATCTCACCACCCCCTTCGACAAATTTATGGCCGATGCTGCGCCCTTTACCAAGACCATTGTCTTTGGACTCAAGGCGCGGCGCACCGGTTACTGGGTACCCGATCAATATGTAGCGGACTTTGTCGGGCGTGCGCCCGACAAGTTGCTGGGCTTTGCCTGTTGTGATCCCACCCAGGAGAACGCGCTGCCCGAGTTGCGCCACGGCATCGAAGAGTTGGGGCTGGTCGGCGTGAAGATGGTGCCGATGTATGCTGGCTTCGACCCGCGCGATGCCCGCTGTCTGCCGATCTATGAGTACTGCCAAGCCAACAGCTTACCGATTCTCTTTCACAGCGGCACCACCTTTAACCAGAATGCGCCGCTCGAATTTACCCGGCCCTGGCTCTTTGACGAGGTCGGCTTTCGTTATCCCGAGCTGCGCATGATCCTGGCCCACGTTGGCCACCCGTTTTGCGAAGAGTGTCTGGTGGTGATCCGCAAACATCCCCATGTCTATGCCGACATCTCGGCGCTCTACTATCGGCCCTGGCAGTTCTACAACATGCTGATTGCGGCCCAGGAGTACAATGTAACGCACAAGTTGCTACCTGGCACTGATTATCCCTTTGCCGGCGGCATCGAATCAATTGAGGGCTTGCGCAACGTCAACCAGATCATCGGCAACAGTGGCTTGCCCCAGGTGACCGAAGCGACGATCGAGGGCATCTTGCACCGTGACGCGCTTAGCCTATTGGGGCTCAACGCATGAAAGCGCTGGTCTTAGAGCAGCTCAACCAGGTACGCTGCACAGAGGTACCACCGCCCACGATTGGCGACAATGAGTTGCTGATCAAGACCGCGGTCAGCACACTTTGCACCTCGGATCTGCATGACATTGCGGCGAATCCCTTTGGTGCAACCTTGCCGATTACGCTAGGGCATGAGGGAGCCGGGACGGTGGTTGCGGTCGGCGCGGCGGTGACAGATTTCCGCGCAGGCGACCACGTGGTAACCCATCCGGTCCACCCCTGTGGGCAGTGTAAGGCTTGTCGGACGGGGATGGCGCATCTTTGTGAAGCGATGGGCCACTTTGGGCTCAACATGCCCGGCACCTTCGCCGAATATTATGTGGTACGCAGTGACCGCGCAAGGCATCTCCCCCCGACCGTGCCCTTCACCGTCGCAGCACTCTTTGAACCGCTTTGTGTCTGCCTGGAAGCGCTGGCGCAGGCCAAACTCACGGTCGGGGCGCATCTGCTGATCATCGGCGACGGGCCATTCGGGCTGTTGATGGCGCAGTTGACCGCGGGGCTGGCGCTAGGCAAGGTGGTGCTGGCTGGCCATACCCCCTTTCGCTTGGCGCATGCTGGTCCGGCGCAGACGGTGAATACGCGACAAGTAACGGACGCGGTTGCTGCTTTGCTCGCGGCCAATGGTGGGGCCGAATATGACGCCATCATCCTGGCCACCGAAAGCAAAGCGGCGGTTGCTGATGCCCTGATTGCGTTGCGACGCAAGGGGCGGCTGGTGATCTTCGCCTCGCTGCTCGGGCAAACCCCGATCGACCTGATGACCGTGCAGACCAAAGAGCTGGAAATCGTCGGTGCCTGCAATGACGACGAACGGCTTGATGACGCCCTGGCTTATCTGGTGGCCGAGCATGAGTCACTGCTCCCATTGGTGACGCACACCTTTCCACTCGAAGCGTATCAGGCGGCGCTCGATCTAGCCGCCACTGGGCAGGATCGGGCGATCAAAGTAGCATTACAGATTGGGTAGCCTTGATATAAATTTCAGGCTAACAATACAAGCCCGCTAAAGACGGGCGATCGACGAACAGCCAGTCGGCCTTTAGCCGACTTACGCAATTAGCCTGAAATTTATTTCAAGGCTGGAGAAATGCGATGAAAATTACCGACGTAGAAGCAATGGTGCTCGACACCGGCAAAGATTATCCCGACCCCAGCGAGGCGGCCGAGGCGCATGGGGTGCGCTTTGTGAGCCTGATCAAGATCACCACCGATGAGGGGATTGTTGGTTGGTCGGATATTGAGACCCAACCGCATGTCGGGCGGGAAATTGTTGGCGTGCCATCGGGGGGAACAGTTGGCTTTGAATCGCTGCGGGCGGCGCTGGTGGGCGAAGATCCGCTGGAGCGGGAGCGGCTCTGGCAGAAGATGACCCGCTACCTTGCCTACTATGGCCGCGAAGGAGCGGGGATGCAGATGATCTCCGGCGCGGATATCGCGCTGTGGGACATTGCCGGCAAAGCCTTTAACCAGCCGATCTGCAAATTGTTGGGGGCGCAATACCGGGACAAGGTCAAAGCCTATGCCTCGACCCTTTTCCGCCCCACACCCGATGCAATGAAGGTTGCGGTGGCCGAGTATCTGGCCCACGGCTTCCAGGCGATCAAATTTGGCTGGGGCGTCTTTGGTTATGATCTCAAACATGATATCGCGTTGGTGAAAGCGGCACGCGCCGAGGCCGGACCGGATGTCGAGTTGATGGTCGATGCCGGCTGGTATGGCACTAGCTATGCGAACCCCTACAAGCCGCGCCCACTGCGCGATTGGATTCGCCTCGTCCATGCACTGGAAGAGCTGGATATCTTCTGGCTCGAAGATTTTCTCCATCCCAACAATGTGGCAGGTTATGCCGAGGTGGCCGCACACACGACAACCCTGCGCCTCGCGGCCGGCGAACAGATGGCGGGCTATGAAGCCTTTGAGGAATTGGCGACCGTGGGCAAGGTGCATACCCTGCAACCGGATCTCTCGCGCTGTGGCGGCTTGACTGTCGGCAAACAGATCGCGGATATGGCCTTGCGCAAACAGATCGACTGTGTCCCCCACGCCTGGCTCACCGATCTGCTCAAGGCGGCATCGCTGCATCTCAATGCCTATGCGATGAACTCGCTCTACCTGGAGTACAACGTCTCTTCGGCGTCGCTGCTCAACCAGCTTTGCACCGAGCCCATTGTGATGACCGACGGCTACGTCCCCGTGCCGACTGGGCCAGGGCTGGGCGTGGAGATTGATGAGGCCATGTTGACGCGTTTTCGGGTCTTGTGAAGTGTCTTATTTACTCGTTCCACCGGAGACCGGCGGAACGAGCAATCGTCCGTCGTCCAATCAGAAGGAACCATTATGCTATCCAATGACCGCGAGCTGTTTGATTTCGTGCGTCAAAAGCTGCATGTCGCGGCTGTCTGCGACATCCTTGACACGCTGGGCTACCGCAACCAGGCGATGCACCACCGCCTGCGCCCGCTGCTCCCTGATATCCGCAACTGTGGCTTTGTGGGCCGGGCGCGCACAGTGCGCTGGATGGAGACCGATTATGTGGTAACCGAAGATCCCTATGGCCTGGAAATTGATTTTATGGACACCCTGACCACCGGCGATGTGGTCGTTCATTCCACCGACTTTAGCGGCACAAATGCACCTTGGGGTGAGCTGATGACCACCATCGCCAAGCGCAATGGTGCCGTCGGCTGTGTCTGTGACAGCCAGGTGCGCGATGTCGTGCAGATCATCGACATGGGCTTCCCCGTCTACTACACCGGCATCCGCCCGCTCGACTCGCAGGGCCGGGCGCGCGTGATGGCCTATGATCTGCCGGTGCGCTGTGGCGATGTGTTGGTCAACCCACACGAGTTGGTCTTTGCCGATTTCGACGGCATTGTTGTCATTCCCCAAGCGGTCGAAGCGACGGTGATGCAACTGGCGCTCGACAAAGTCGGCAAAGAATCCCAAGCGCGCAGCGAATTGCAAAGCGGCAAAACCCTGCGCGAAGTCTATGACAAATATGGCATCTTATAATTGCGTTTAGGGTGCGTAGCGGCACGGCATGCCGTGCCGCTACGTACCGGTGTATGTAAGTCATACCCATTTATTTCACAAGGAGTCCAGCATATGTCAACGCATTTATCACGTCGAACGCTATTGAAATTGGCCGGCGGTAGTGCCGTCGGCGCAGTTCTGGCGGCCTGTACATCAACCACCGTTCCCGGCAGCGGGAGCAGTGAAGGCGGGGCCGCCCCCGCCGGTGACACCCAAACCCTGATCTTCTCCAGCTACACCTGGTCCGGCTATGAAGCGGCGATGAAGGATGTGATCGCCACCTGGAACGAGGGACACCCAGAGGTCACGGTCGAAGGACAATTCTTCCCCGAAGATTATTGGACCAAGTTGCAGACACAAGTGGCCGGTGGCACCCCGCCCGATGTTGGCATCGCCGATTATGGGCGGCTGCTCACCTATGCCAAGAGCGGAGTTTTGCTGCCGCTTGATGATTACATTCAGGTCGACGATTTTGGGATCGACAAGATGTTGCCGGCCGCGGTCGCCCAATACCGCTGGCAGGAAGGCGACTTTGACAGCGGCGGCGAGGGGGGCAAAATGTACGGCCTGCCCAGCGATGCCCAATCCCAGATCCTGGCCTACAACAAGAAGATGTTTGACGACGCGGGGGTCGCCTATCCCACCGACGAGTGGACCTGGGATGATCTGGTCGCCGCCGGCCAAGCGATCACCAAGGCCGACCAGAATATCTGGGGCATGCAGATGATCAGCCCGTGGATCTTGACTAAGGGTAATTTCCTCTTTGGGGCCGATGGGGCGAACCATACGGGTGATTATCAGAAATCGCTGCTCGATTCACCAGAATCAATTGAAGCCTTCAAGTGGAACTGGGATCTAGTCTACACCCATCAGATTGCCCCGGCCCCCGGTGCCCAGTCCGCCACCAATCCCTTTATGTCCGGCCAGGTGGCCATGGTCGTGGATGGCGTCTGGTGGATCTCGGACTTTGCCACGATTGAGGGCTTTGAATGGGACATCGCGCTCTTCCCCAAACATCCCAAAACCGGCAAACGCACGACCAGTTTGGAGTCCGACGGTTGGTGGATCTTCCAAAATGCGAAGAATCCCGACATGGCTTGGAGCCTGATGAAATCGTTGGTTGACGAGGCTGGGCAAAAACGTTTTAGCGAATTGAACTACATCGTGCCCAGCTGTTATGAAGCGGTTGCCACCGAGTGGTACAACCAGACGCCGCCGGACAGCCGCCCCAAAGCGTTGGAAAACATTGTCCAGGATTCGGCCAAAGTCGATTACACCTACTTTGAGTTCTTTGCCATTTTTGACGCCTACCGCCCCTCGATTGAAAAGGCCTATGCCGATGGCGATGACATCGAAGCTGCGATGGTGGAAGCCGCGCAGATCCACAACGAAGAATTGACCAAGGCGTGGGAGAAGTTTAGCCAGGTGTAGGGCTAGCCAGGGAGCCAGCTATACCAACGACAAGATGACAAGATGACAAGGTGACAAGGTGACAAGGTGACAAGGTGACAAGGTGATACTGTTGCACTATCTTACAACGGGATTCAAATCCCGGCCTGACAACGAGAAGCCGCCTCAGCGGCTGAGAAAACGATCCTAGCCGCTGAGGCGGCTTCTCGCTGTTAGCAAGGGGTTTTAACCCCATTGCGTAAGATAGTGCAACAGTATCACATGATGACATGATGACGGGCTGCATTCACCTTGTCACCTTGTCATCCTATCAGGTAACCGAATGAAGTCGGGATAAACCCGATTGCACGATCTACAGGAGGCATGATGGCCGCAAAATCGACCTTTAGCCGGCAACTGCGCCAGGAAGAGCGGCTGGCGTGGCTCTTTGTACTGCCGGTCGTGTTGGGGATTGGCATTTTTCAGATCTACCCCACCGTCTTTTCGCTTTACGCCAGCCTCACCCAGTGGAACCTGCTGACGCCGCCACGCTGGATTGGGCTGGACAACTATGTCGATCTCTTTACGACCGACCGCTTCTTTTTTCAGACGATGCAGAACACCGGCATCTACACCTTTGGCGTCGTCGTGCCGGCGATGATCATCGCGCTGATCTTTGCGATCTTGCTCAATCAAGAGATCCGCGGCAAATATCTCTATCGCGCTATCTACTTTGTCCCCGTGATCGTGCCGGCGGTGGCGGTGGCGCTGCTCTGGAACTGGCTCTATGAGCCAAACTTTGGCCTGATCAACTCGGCCTTGCGCGTGATCGGGATCAAAGGGCCGGCCTGGCTGGGCAACACCGAGTGGGCGATGCGCGCGGTGATCATCCAGTCGATCTGGGCCGGGTTGGGCTTTAATATCGTCATTTATCTGTCCGGGCTACAGAGTATCGGCCGCGAATATTATGAAGCGGCGTCGATTGACGGCGCGGGTTTCCTCCACCAATTCTTCTACATCACCTTGCCCTTGCTCTCCCCGGTCACCTTCTTTATTCTCGTCACCGGCGTGATTGGCACCTTTCAGGATTTCACCGTCCCCTTCATCATGACCGGGGGCGGACCGGCAGGGGCGACGCAACTGGTGGTCATGTATCTCTATGGCCTGGCCTTCCGCCTACAAAATATGGGGACGGCGTCGGCGGTGGCCTACATCGTGTTTATTGTCATTGTCACGCTGACCGCGCTGAACTTTTTACTGGCCCGCCGTTGGGTCTTCTACGAGGAAAATGTATGAGCCAAGAGCAGATGGTCCTTGATCAATCCCAACGACCGGCTGCGGTGATCAGCGCGCGGCGGGCACGCGGCGAAAAATTGCTTAGCAGCATGGCAACCCATCTCATCTTGATAGTGATGGCAGTGCTGATGATCTTTCCGCTGCTCTGGCTGGTCTCGACTTCACTCAAAGAGCCGAGCAAACAGATGATCTGGCCACCGCAACTCATCCCGGATCCTTTCTACCCGCAGAACTATGTGCAGCTCTTTGTGGTGGCACCGATGGAGTTATACCTAGCGAACAGCTTCAAGGTGACGTTGCTGACCGTCCTGGGCACCTGTTTTTCCTCATCGCTGGCCGCTTATGCCTTTGCCCGGATGCAATTCCGCGGCAAGAATCTGCTCTTCGGCGTGCTCTTGGCGACCATGATGCTGCCCGGCGCGGTGACGATAATTCCCACCTTTACGATCATGCGCCAACTAGGCTGGCTCGACACTCACTATCCGCTCTTTGTGCCGGCCTACTTTGGCAGTGCGTTTAATGTCTTTCTACTGCGCCAAGCCTACAAATCGATTCCCCAGGATCTCTTTGATGCGGCCAAAGTGGACGGGGCCGGTTTCTTCCGCATCTACTGGCAGATCTTTATTCCGCTGGGCATGGCAACGCTGGTGACCGTGGCGATTTTCGCCTTTCTCGGTTCGTGGAACGACCTCTTCAGCCCGCTGATTTATTTGAGTACGCAGGAGAAGATGACCGTAGCGCTGGGCTTGGCCTATCTACGTGGCCGCGCCGGCACCGGGGTTGGCACGATTGGGGTGATCATGGCGGGGTCGCTGCTGATCATTTTGCCGATGTTGCTGTTGTATGGCTTTGGCCAGCGCTACTTTATTCAGGGGTTGGCGCGGACGGGGTTGAAAGGGTAGTAATAATTAATTGAGAATTGAAAATTGTTAATTGTTAATACTGGGTAATTCGAGGATGAAGGCGCTGCCTTGCGGTTGGCCAGGGGCTGGACTTTCGGCCCAGATCCGCCCACCGTGGGCCTGCACCAGTTGCCGGGCAATCGCCAGCCCCAAGCCGGAGCCGCCGGTCAGCCGATTGCGCGATGCTTCGGCGCGGTAGAAGCGATCAAAGAGGTGGGGCAGGGCGTCCGCCGTAACACCAGCGCCGCTGTCGATGACGGCGAGGCGGACAAGGCCATTGCTCACAGCCAGCGACACCTGGACGGTGCCACCGGGCGGGGTATGGCGCAGGGCATTGTCGAGCAGGTTATTCAATACCTGGCCAAGACGCTGTTCGTCACCGCGCACGGTTATCATCTCTCCAGTAGTGTGCAAGGTGAGGTCGATCCCTTTGCCATGCGCCTGGGGCTGAAAAGCGGTGACCTGATGCCGACAAAGTGCAACCAAATCAAGCGGTAGGCGATCCAGCGAGAGTTGACCAGCTTCGGCATTGGCCAGCGTACGCAGATCTTCGACCAGGCGGTTGAGCAACATTACCTGGTCATGGACTGCCTGCAAGTTTTCGCCGGTGGTCGGAAAAATACCATCCTGCATCGCTTCGACGGTCCCTTGAATGCCGGCCAGCGGGGTGCGTAATTCATGGGCAACGTCGGCCATGAGGTTGCGCCGCAACTTCTCCTGCGTCTCCAAACTACTCGCCATCTGATTAAAAGTCGTCGCCAATGCGCCGAATTCGTCGTTGCTCTGCACTGGTACGCGCACACTTAAATCGCCGCCGGCAATCTGGCCGGCCGCGTGGCTGAGCGAACCGAGCGGTCGCGTGATCTGGCGGACGAGTAACAAGGCGAGGGCCAGGCCAACCAGACCGGCGGTTACCCCAGCGACGACCACCGCCCGTGTTACACCGGCGACCAGACTGTTATTGCGCGCACTGGCACCGACCATCAGCCCCCCTTCAGCCAGCAATTCGCCGACTTGGACCTCATCAACCAGAATCGGCCAACGTTGGACATTGGTCGCCAACTGGCGACCGCCGCGCCCCTGGCTGCCGGTCAGGGTATAGCTGTCGGCAACCACTGCGCCGGCTAGATCAAGCACCTGGATCTGATTGTTGTTCATGCCCATCATGCTGCCCATCATATCGCTCATCGTGCCATCAGTGGAAAGCTCAATAATGGCTGCGAATTGAGCTTCAAGGCCAGCCCAACTGCCCTGTTCTCGGTAGTAGTCAGCCAGCGTGATCTGCAACTGTTCCGGGCGCACCATGTGGTGATTGATCATAAAGTGGGCAAAGCGGCTGGCTGCCCCCTGCCGCGTCACCACCACCGTCACCAGTACGCCAATCGCGATCACCAGCGCAAAGGCACTCATCAATCTGAACCACAGGCGATTGGTCATCGGTTAACTTTCATTCCGCATCCGGGGCAAAGCGATAACCGATGCCATGCACCGTTTCGATAAAGCGGCTATGGCGGCCCGTTGTGCCCAGCTTTTGGCGCAGATTTTTGACATGAACATCAATCGTGCGCTCATAGGCCGCGATATCCCCCAGCGCATCGGGTTGGGTGACATCGAGTAATTCGCTCCGACTAAAGGGGCGACCAGGATGCAACATAAAATGATGCAGCAGGTCAAACTCGGTGCTGGTCAGTTCGATCACCTTGCCGTCTAGAATGAGCGTCCGATAGTGGGGATCGAGCCGCAGCGCGCCGGTTTGCAGCACTTGGATCTCACTGCTGTTGGGGATCGTTTCCAGCCGGCGCAGGGCAGCGCGCACACGGGCCACCAGTTCGCGCGGGCTGAAGGGTTTGGTCACATAATCATCCGCACCCAGCTCCAGCCCCACCACGCGATCCGTCTCTTCGACGCGCGCCGTCAGCATGATAATGTAGATGCTGGCCACCGCTGGGTCGCTGCTGGCGCGCAGCCGCTTGGCAATCTCCCACCCGTCCACGTCGGGCAGCATCAGGTCCAACACCAACAAGGCCGGTTTTTCCTGTTGAGCCAGCGCCAACCCACTACTGCCGTCGACGGCGGTCAACACATGGTAGCCGGCTTGCTGCAAATAGCTTTCAACCACCTTGCGAATCTGGCGGTCGTCTTCGATCACTAAAATTGTGGTTGTCATCATCCAGCCATTCTACTGGTCAGGCGTTGCCGGTGCCACTGCCAAAACAGATAAACCAGAATACCCAGATCAGCGAGATGTTCCAAGATCGTAAAGGTGAGACCGAAGTTTGTCTGCTCCCAGTAGCTCACCGGGCTGCGGAAGCGGTAGCGCCAGTTGAATGGAAAGAAGAGCAAAGGACCATCGCTGCTGTGAGTAAAAATATCAATGAACGTGTGCAGACCCGCGCCCACTGCAAACCAGAGTAACACGCGTCCCCACCATTGCCCCCACTGTACACCGGCAAAACCGGCCAGGCCCAACATGCTAAGTATGAAAGGCGCATGGAAGAAGTTGTGGCTAATGATCCAGAGCGGATCGGTAAAGAAGAGGGTAAAATGCATGTACACCATTGGACTTTCGCCGGTAGGGGTTGCGGTGAACCAGCGAAAGTAAACTTCGCCCAACAGGGTCAGTAAGAAAAATGGGATGTCGGGCAAGACGGAGCCCGTTAACAGCGCAATCGTATGCACCCGGATTTGGCGGCGCACAAGTTGACGATCCAACACAGCAGTAATCAGCAAATGCGAATAAGTCTGCATCGAACTTTTACCTCAAATCGGATACGGAAGACAATTTGGCGCTTAACATTGGCTGCCATACCGACACATCTGTTGGCGCAAGGCGTCGGCGCTAAGCGCTCCCGTAAACTGCCAGAGCACTTGCCCATCCGGTGCGACGATGACATAGCTGGGATGAGCGCGCAGACCGTACGCGCGCAAGAACGCTTGGCCGTCTTCTGTGTTGGCATCGCTCCGCTCGAAGGCAAACTGTTCAGAAAACTCACGTTCAAGCCCATTCACGATGGGCTGCATCTCCTTTCAAGGTAGTCAGTTGTCTGTGTAAAGGAAAATAAACGTATTCAGGCTGCTGGTTGCTCCCACGGGTGTCGGCAACGTTGGGGATGTATTGCTGCTGCAACCGAATACGCTGAGTAATCCTAGTAGCAAACTCAACATCACACTGAGTTGCTTGAATCCGCGATGTTGGTGCCAAGATAAAGGGTTGTATACAAATTTCATTGCTTTCCTTTTTCGTATATGCTTATGGAGTCTTGTGCGCTTTGAAGATAGTGAGCGTGCCAACCACCGTCATGTAGTGGGCGATTTCTTCGACCTGTATAAAATCGGCGCATTGCAACATTACCGGCAGCAAGCCCAAGACATTATCGAGCAACTCCTCCAAATGGCGCGTGCGGATCTCCCACTTGGCTCGTCTTATGCATTTGCCGGCTAAAGCGTAAAAAGTCTGATTTCCGGAACGAATGCTCCTTCTACCTGTCTACGGCCACCAGCGCACCCGAATTTTCACCTGAACTAAACAATAATCTTACTGGAACCACGCCTGCTCCCACTGCTGCATTTGCTCGATCTCCGCCTGTTGAGCAGTGCTGATGGCATCAGCTAAGTCTTTGATCTCCTGGTGTTCGGCCATCTGCTGCGCCATCTGCGCCATCTCGATCGCACCCTGATGGTGAGAAATCATGGCTGTCAGAAAGCGCTGGTCAAAAGGAATGTTCTCATCGCTGCTGATCACCATATCGCCCATGCTCATGTCCATGCCGCCGGTGGGGGGCAAATCAGGATACCAGGCTGTGCGCCATCCCTGCATCTGCTCGATCTCGGTGTTCTGGGCGGTAATAATCGCCTCGGCCATTGTTTTGAGTTCAGCGTGTTCCGCCTGTTGCAACGCTGCCTGCGCCATATCAATCGCACCCTGATGATGTTCGATCATGCTGTCAATGAACTGGGCGTCGAATGGTTGGGATGCATCCATCTGCATGTTGCTATGATCCATTGGCATCGTGGTTGCCTTGTCCATACTCTGCATGCTCCCGTTGGAGTCGCCGGACATGCCAGGCATACCACCTGTACAAGCGCTTAGCAGGAGAAGAGGTAAAATGAGTAAAACTGTTAATTTGCTATAAATATGCATGATAAAGTGTTCCTTTCGGAAACTATGGAATCGTAATAACAAAGTTTTGGCGAATCGTCTCCGGCTGTACCTTGCGCACTTCGACAGTAACGCGCCAGCCGCCCTGGCTATCCTGGTAAACTAAAAAGTAAGGGTGGGCCAACGATTCCTTCTAAAAAGGCGCGTCGGCAAAGCTTTGTCAATGGTTAGCTGTTTCTCATCGTTCCTCCTGTGTGATACTACTGCTGACCTGTGCTAACGGAATTTTCATTAGTATAACAAACAGATATGAAGAAAATATGAACGAATTGCAGGGATATTATTCTCGCAAAGCTACCTTCTCTATAATCCGCCTATAGTTGCTTCACATTCTCTTCACATCTAAGCGCTATGCTGGCAGTAGAAGTGACAAGACAGCAAGATGAGCGCGGAGTGAGAAAGGAGGCAAAGATGTGGCGCTATGGGTTGTTAGGTATGCCGGTTGGAGGCCTAGCGCTTTTCTATCTGCTCTCCTTCGAACGTGCGCTCCTTGTCTATTTGTTAAGTGTCTGTCTTGCGTTCTGGCTCTATGCGTGGTTAACAACAGACCACGCTCCCATAAGTTAAATGGCTCAAATCATCAGCTGACTGGCGTAAAAGTCGCGATCCAGTCTACCAAATTACACGAGGTTACCATGCAATTCAATCAACGTCTACGCCGTTATCTATCGATCCCCCTCTTTTCATGCGCGCTGCTCACGGCGCTATTCTTACTAATTGCCAATTCAGCTACCACCGTCAGCGCCGCCGGTAGCACCGACTGGCAGCAGCACCACGGCAATCAACCAATGACTCACACCATGCCAATGACCGGCACGACACCGCCCATGACTGATCACAGCCGGCACCAAGGCCCCGCGATGGGTGAAGGCCAGGGCATGATGGACAAGATGCCGATGCAGCAAGCCGGCATGGGTGAGCAGATGACCACAATGGGCCGCCGGATGCAGATGATGGGCATGATGATGCAAATGATGGGCCAGATGCATGGGATGATGGATCACATGCAGGGGATGATGGGTGGTGACATGCCGATGATGCAGGGCAACATGCCCATGACGCACACGATGCCCATGACTATGCCGATGGCAATGGGTGAAGGCAAGGGTATGATGGATGGCGGCATGATGGAGATGCCGATGATGGACATGGAAGCCATGCACGGCATCATGGGCCAGATGATGGACCAGATGATGGCAGAGATGCATGAGTTGCACCAAATGCACCAGACGATGGACATGAGTGGTCACATGCAGCACAATACGCCAATGACGGCTACCACCGGCGCAGTCGCAGCGGATTCACCCCAGACAGCCCAGGTCGGTACGGTGGAAATCGTCGTAACAGCCATCAATCTGCACGAGACCGACGCTGACACCCTTGATTTCAACGTGGCCTTCAATTCCCATACGGAAGCAATTGCGATTGATTTAGCCCAAAGCGCCAAGCTCTTGCTCGGTGACAGCGAGTTAACCCCAACAGCTTGGGAGACAGATACCCCAGAAGGCCACCATATCAAGGGCATACTCCGCTTCGCGCGCACAGCTGAGCTAGACCTAACCAATGCGGCCGAACTCTCACTTGTCATTGGTGGCTTGCCGGCTGATACGGAACAAACCTTTACCTGGGCAGTTAATTCCCATTAAGTGTAGCATTCAGTCAAACAGCAGCAAGGAGAGCAGTTTTCAGGAAGTTATCGACCTCCAAAAAGCTGCTCTCCCCCATTGGTTAAGGAGATGTAAATTGCGTAAATGGCCTGTTCTACTTCTGCTACTCGTACTCGCTAGCAGTAGCATTGGCATCGGCTACCAATTCTGGCACCGTACTGCCCACAGTGCCACGCAAGCGCTGAGCTCAAATCAGCACGCACACCTACCGGATTTTGTGCAAGAGGCTGGCACTGAGGCAGCGGTGGCCTATCAGTACGCCACCGATCAGCCTGACATTCTCGCCCAAATTCCCTGCCATTGTGGCTGCGAGAAAGCTTTAGCCCACAAGGATAATCTAGCTTGCTACATTGCTGACTTCAACGTCGATGGCAGCATGGCGCAGTATGATAATCATGCCGCCTACTGTGCCGTCTGCCTTGACATCACCCGCCAAGTGATAAAGCTGGTGAATGAAGGACAAGCCATACCAGCGATTCATGCGGCAATTGATACGCAATACGGCTACAGCGGACCACATCCCCATGTGATCGGCCCCGATGTAACCGACACCGTGCAATAAGGAGATCCTGTGACGAAAAAAAGATTCCAAAAGCAAACACAAAAACCGTCAAGCAGTTCCCATTGGATCTGGATCCTAGCTGGTGTGCTGCTGTTCAGTATCGGTGGCATTTTCGTCTGGCGCGGGTTAGGTGGCAGCAAAACGGTAGCACCCCAAGTAACGGGCGCGCCCAGCCTCGTGGTAGACCAGACGAGCATTGACGAAGGTGATGTGAAACTCGGTCAAACGGTTCGCAGCGCCTTTCGGCTGCAAAATGTTGGGGATCAGCCCTTGCAAATTTTGGGCGAACCCCAGGTCGAAGTCGTCGAGGGGTGCTGACCGCCCCCGGCGGTCGTCGGTTCGACGACACTCAACCCTGGCGCGGAAACCATGCTCGTCCTTGATTATATGATGCACGCAGGGATGGCTGGGCCGCATCTATTTCGCGTGCATTTGCGAACGAATGATCCGGCTGCCCCGGAAACATTACTGCTGGTTAAGTCTAATTGGATACCCTAGGGCTGTCCTTCGCGCAGTACTTTTCAACGTCGGCGATTTCCCATCAGGTAACATGACTCGGCGGCACCAATAACGATGAAAATTTTTCGGACGCGGATTTTCGCTGAGCTACGCGGATTTGTTTTCATCCGCGGCAATCCGCGTTTATCCGCGTCCTATTTACAAAACAGATCGCCGACTTCGTTTAATTTCGACAAAAGAAAGAACTCTTCTCCGCAAGTCCAATGGGATAGCATCGACAGACATTTGCCACAATGCCAGTTAGTCTTTTATCCACTGGGTGAACTACTCATTACCGGAACAGGGGGTGGTAACAACGATGAGTGAAGCGCTGGAAACCGTCTTACTGGCGGAACGAACCAATTTGCTGGCGTTTGTACGCAAAAAGATCGCTGATCCCGCGTTAGCGGAAGATGTACTGCAAGACAGTTTGCTCAAAGCGCTGCGTGCCGCGCCCGACTTACGCGATAGCGAACGCACGCTCCCGTGGTTCTATCGCATTTTGCATAATGCGATCATCGATACCTATCGGCACCGCCAGATCGAAATGAACTATCTTGAAACGTATGGCCCGCGGGCAGAACTGGTGTTTACACCGGCAGATGAGGCAGTGCTGTGTGCCTGTTTTAGAGCGTTGTTGCCAAGTCTACCGGCTGATTATGCGGAATTAATTGAAACACTCGAATTAAATGACGGCGATCCGGCAGCGGTAGCGGCCAAGCTCCAGGTTACGCGTAACAACTTAAAAGTTCGGCGCCATCGTGCCCGCCAGGTGCTGCGTCAACGGCTGGAAGAAACGTGTCGCGTCTGTGCCCAGCACGGTTGTCTTGACTGTACCTGTCAGCCCCCTCGTAGCACGGTCTAAATGGGCGAGCAGAAAGGCATGGTTGCTTGAAAAGTGCCGTGCTGCCCATCAATATTGAACGATTTGTTTGAGCCGGTTCAGCCTTTCTCACCCCTATTTAGCGCCCCAATGTTAGTAAATATCCCCCTTGATTGATTGTGTACTGTAACCGCGCCGGATCTCAGCCGTCTATACAAGCGCAAAGGATACAAGCGGCACTATTGCCAATCAATAGCTACTTTGGGAATAAGGAGCGAGTTATTATGACCACAGCAAAACAGCACACACAGCCAGCCAAGCGACCAACTGGGGATAGCCAAATGGCTACCAACGATCATCATCTGCCAGCAGCTTCTACAATCACTGGGGATACACATGCACAGCATGAGAAGCACACCGGACACACCGCACAGGCAGCGGCGCAACCGCAAGCGAACCAACTTGAAACAGGAGGCCATATGTCGCACAATGCGCATGCTGGTCACGGGGTAGACCACAGCGGTCACGAATTGATATTTCGTAATCGTTTTTGGGTCTGTCTCGTCCTGACGCTGCCCGTGTTGCTCTATAGCCACATGTTGCAGATGTGGTTTGGCTTCACCATGCCCCATTTCTTCGGCAGCCAATGGATCGGCCCGCTCTTTGCCGGGATCATCTTTGCCTATGGGGGCATCCCCTTTCTGCAAATGGCTGTCCCAGAAGTGCGCACCCGCCAACCGGGGATGATGACGCTCATTTCGCTGGCGATTACGGTCGCCTTTATTTACAGCTTGGCTACGCTGTGGATTGACCCGGCGAGTGGCTTCTTCTGGGAAATGGCCCTGCTCATTGATGTCATGTTGCTTGGCCACTGGCTAGAGATGCGCAGTGTCCGCCAGGCATCGGGGGCGCTCAACGAACTGGCCAAACTGCTGCCGGATGAGGCAGAGCGCATTCGGCCGGATGGCACCACGGAGCGGGTCGCCAGTCACGACTTGCAGATTGGCGATCTTATGTTAGTCCGGCCAGGAGCCAGCGTACCCGCTGACGGGGAAGTCGTCGAAGGTCGCTCCGATGTGAATGAAGCGATGATTACGGGTGAATCGCTGCCCGTCAGCAAGGAGTCGGGCTACAAGGTAATTGCCGGCACGGTGAACGGCGATGGCAGTCTGCGGGTACGGGTGACGGCGATCGGTGACGAGACAGCACTCTCCGGCATCATGCGGCTGGTCCAAGATGCACAGCAGAGTAAATCACCCACACAGGTGTTAGCGGATCGCGCCGCTGGTTGGCTCTTTTATATTGCCCTGGCCGCTGCGATCATTACTGCGATAGCTTGGACGCTGGCCAGCGGCTTTAACGTGGCTGTTGTCCAACGGGTGGCGACGGTATTAGTGATTGCCTGTCCCCATGCGCTTGGGTTGGCGGTACCCCTGGTCGTCGCGATTAGTACGGCGTTGGCCGCCCGCAACGGGATTTTGATTCGCAATCGACTGGCACTGGAAGCGGCACGGAATATTGACACCGTAATTTTCGACAAAACCGGCACGCTGACGAAAGGGGAACAGGGTGTTGTCGATAGCGCCGTTGTTGCGGATTGGTCAGCAGCACAGGCATTGGCAATGGCGGCAGCGGTCGAGGGTGATTCAGAACATATCATTGCTCGGGCCATACGCACGGCGGCCACGGAACAACAGCTTGGGATCCCCCGTGTCAGTGCATTCGAAGCAATTAAAGGGCGCGGGGCCAAAGCCGTGATCGATGGCCAGCCCATTTACGTCGGCGGCCCACGGTTGTTGGAATTGCGCCAAGTCGCGCCGCCGGCTCCCTTACAAGCATTTATTACCGAGACAGAGGCGAAAGGTCAAACTGTCGTCTACCTGGTATATGGCACAGAAGTTACGGCGGCCTTTGCCCTGGCTGATGTGATCCGTCCAGAAAGCAAAAGGGCCATCGGGCAATTGCAGGAAACGGGCATCGAAGTGGTCATGTTGACTGGTGATAGCAAGGCGGTGGCCAAGGCAGTGGCAGCAGAGCTTGGCATTGACCGGTATATCGCTGAGATCTTACCTGAGCATAAAGACCGTCAGGTGAGCGAATTCCTGGCCCAAGGCAAAAAGGTGGCCATGGTTGGTGATGGGGTGAACGATGCGCCGGCGCTGACGCGGGCGGACATCGGGATCGCAATTGGTAGCGGTACCGATGTTGCGGTTGAGTCAGCCGATATTGTGCTTGTGCAGAGCAACCCACTCGATGTTGCCAAAATCTTTACCCTAAGTCGGGCCACCCATCGCAAAATGATCCAGAACCTGTGGTGGGCGGCTGGTTACAACATTGTGGCCATCCCACTGGCGGCCGGCATCTTCGCCGCCTGGGGTCTTAATCTCTCCCCAGCCTTCGGTGCCCTGTTGATGTCGGTGAGTACGGTTGTGGTTGCCATCAATGCGCAATTATTGCGCCGGCTGCCGTTGGCCAGCAGCGACAAGGGGGCAACAATTTAAGTCTAAGATTTAGCAACCATCGGACTTACGCACGCCACCTCACGTAGCAGTGTGCGTAAGTCCTGAGTACTCGTGCAACTAGCGCGAATAACGCTAGTGCGATTCGGCGCTTTCCGGCAGGATCAACTCATCCAGGCTTTGGATCGTGACAAGCTGTTGGGCCACCTGTGCCAGCGTCTCTTCGTCGTCGATAGCCTCAATGCGGGCGACCAGGGGGACCGGCACTTCGCCAAACAGTACGGTGATGAGACGCAACAACATTTTCCGTTCGCCTTTTAGCGCGCCGCGCGCTTCGCCGCGTTCTTCGCCCTCGGCGCGTAACCGATCACCCCAGGTCATCTCAACAGCTAGTACAGTGCGGCGCAAATAAGCCAATAGCTTGCCTGTGCCAAGCTGGTCCGTGACCAGCGCTGGTCACGGACCAGCTTGACACAGCAGAACTGTGGGTCTATTTAGGCCGTCGTGTACTAGTAGCTTCTCCATAATTTCCCTCCGTGGATCGGACAACTCACTGGTCGGGGCAGTATATCATCGGCGCGACACTTGCCCCAAACCCGGCGATCAACACGCCAAGTGCCAACAAAGGATAGGGCTGATTTACCGTGGCGAGATTGCCGCACGATCCCCTCGCCGGCATTGTGCGGTTCATGACAGCATAGGGGAACTCGGTAGCTGATTTTGTGCTTGCCGCTTTTGCTTGCCTAATGATACGATAACGGCTAATCAACTGCGCCGGCGGCGGGTTGCAAATAATTAATTGAAAATGGAAAACAATTAATTGTTAATGCCGGCCACAGATCCCCCATTCTATCCACACACAAAAGCGGGTGAATCAGATGAGCAAAGATTATACGGCCTTGCCACGTGAGCAAATTTGGATCGATGGGGCGACGACGACCGGTCCCTTCGAGTGGTGGCGACATGGAGTGGGGCATGGAGCAGTGAACAACGCGCCACTGACGCCCCGCATCATCGAGGGCACGGCCAAACTCAAGCCGCGGCTGCTGCGCATCTTTTTGCAGGAATATTTCAACGTCTATCCCGACCACGGCGTCTTTGACTGGAGCCGGCTTGATCCCTACATGGCAGCCCTGGCCGCGACGGGGGCCAAGGTGTTGGCGACGATTAACTTCAAACCGCCGGTGCTCTTCCCCACTGTGGACCAGGCGATCTGGCGGCCCAACAATGTCGAGGAGTGGCAGCAAGTGATCTATGAACTGGTCAAACGCTACTCGGTTGACCAGCTGATTGTCACCCATTGGGAACATGTCAACGAGCCGGATATTGGCGAGCAGGGTGGCTGCCCCTATCTGATCACGACCGCCGAGGAAAATTTTGAATGTTACCAAATGTTGCTCAAACCGATCCTGGCCGCCTTTCCCGGTGCCAAGGTGGGTGGACCGGCGATTGCCAACCCGAACTCACCGATTGTGCCGGCCTTTATTGCGCTTTGCCGGCAGACGGGCACCCAACTCGATTTTGTCTCCTGGCACCGCTACAGCAGCAACATGCCCAGCTATGGGGAAACCACAGCGCAATGGCAGGCATACCTGGCCGAGTGGCCCGATCCCAAGCCGGAGATTATGTTGAATGAATGGAACCGGCACTTTGATTTTTACGACCCGGCGGCACCGTCCTATCATTTGATCTCGGTGGAAGAGATGGCGTTATCGGCCCGGCGTGCGGCCTTTGTCGCGGCCAATCTACTTTCGTTGATGCAGACCGATCTCGCCTGGAGCCACTATTTTCTGCTCTGGGATAGCTGCTGTTACCCCGAACAATTCGCCAGCTTCTATTCGCCGGAGTCGATCCGCGGGGTGATGTATAAACATTGGAATGAAACCGGCCACCGCTTTGGCCTCTTTAGCGAAGGGGGCGCGGTGCGGCCCCAATACTTTGTCTACCAGTTGCTCAGCCGCATGGGGGATGAAAAAGTTGGGGCCACTTGCGACGCAGCGGATCTGCATGTGCAGGCGGTATGCGAGGGGGGCAAACTTGCTACCCTCATCGTCAACTATGATCCGGCCCAATCGCGCGATCTGGTGGTGACGGTCAACTTTGCCAATCTTCAGCCCGGTGTGCGCAAGTTGCGCGCCTGGCGGATAGACGACGATCAGCGCTGGTCAAACGAAACAATGGAGTTGATCCCGATCGAAGAGCGCACGGTCTCAGTACTATCAGACTTTCTCTACCAATTCTACCTACCGGCGGACAGTGTGCTGCTGGTTACCTTGGAAGAAACGGTATGAAGGAGATGACTGCGCTGCCAAAAGCGTTAG
Organism: Caldilineaceae bacterium; assembly: GCA_022842065.1. The sequence goes on along the minus strand of JALHQH010000012.1, from coordinate 199,744 downwards.
GCGATGGACTGACCCTGCGCGCCGTCAGTGCGCCGGCGGATGTACAACGTTATATCGACCTCAGCGCCAGGGTGACCAACGAGGGCGACATTGTCGCGCGTCTGCTCGATCATCACCCAACCACTACTTATGCCGACTATTGGCTGGTGGTTGATGAGGCGACTGGCGCGGCAGTCTCAACCACCTGTCTGATCCCCTGGCGTTGTCAGTTGGACGGGCTTACGCTCCAAGTTGCCATGTTAGAGATGGTAGTGACCGACCCAGCGTACCGGCAGCGTGGGCTGGTGCGCAAGCAGATCGAACATTTTCACGCGGTCGTGGCCGCACGCGGCTTCGACCTCTCGATCATCCAGGGTATCCCCTACTACTACCGTCAATATGGCTACAGTTACGCCCTTGATCACACCCCGTTGACGGCGCTAGCCGCCTGGCGGATTCCCGACGTAGCAACGGGCGTATCCAGCCCCTATGAAATTCGCCCGGCGACAGTTGACGATGTGGCTGATCTCACCCAGCTCTATCAGGATACAATGACCCAGCAGCAGATCTTTGTCGAGCGCAGCGCAGCGGATTGGCACTATCTCTTGCAACACAAAAATCATCCGGCGCAAGTGGTGGTCGAAAGGGAAACCGGGCGCAGGGTTGGCTACTTTGTCCCCGCCGGCGGGGGTGCTCCCTTACGTCTCTATGAACATGCAGCGCTAGATTATGGTGTGGGATTGGCCATCCTTCAGGCCCTAAAACAGACCAGTGGCGGAGAGATACAGAGCGCCGGCCCCGCGACGGATCGCCTGGTGGCATTGGCACGGACGTTGGGTGGAGTCGGGTTGCCGGTGGCGGATCAATGGCTGTGGCGCATCCCTGATCTGGTAAAGTTGCTGAATCGGCTTGCGCCCCTGTTGGCGCGCCGCTTGGTGCAGGCCGGCTGTGGTGATTTTAGCGGGACGCTGCGGCTCAACCTCTATCGCCAGGCGTATACATTAGAGATCAACCGCGGCCAGATCGCGGTCGCAGCGCTGGGTTTTGTCGATGCGTCGATGGGCGCTGATGGCGGCGATCTCTGCATTCCACCGGATGCCTTTATCCGCTTGCTGCTGGGCTATCGCAGCCTGGAACAGTTGCGCGACAGTTGGCCGGATATTATAATTAAGGCCGAAACGCGCTATTTGATCGAAGCGCTTTTTCCAGGGTTAGCCGCCCACATTTTGATGCCCTATTAACGCCTGGGGACTTTTCAATTCGTGGTAAGATACGATTCAAGAGAACTGTCAACACTACAGCAGATTCGGAAAACAACAGATACAGCCTCGGGCTGTATCTGTTGTTTTCCGAATCTGCTGTAGTGTCGCCTGGATAAAACCATCCATTCATGTTTTGTAAAACCAATCGATAGAAAAGGGACGCAACAATGCAAGCGTGGCAGAACAAAATCGCCGTTGTCACCGGGGCCAGCCGTGGGATCGGGCGGGCGGTGGCGCTGGGATTGGCACAACAAGGGGTGCGGGTGGTGCTGGTAGCGCGCGGACACGCACAGTTACAGGAGACAAAACGCCTGATTGACGAAGCCGGCGGGGCGGCGTGGGTGCTGCCCGCCGACATCAGTCAACCAACCGCAGTCGAAGTGCTGCAAGGGCAAATCCTTGACCAGGTTGGCCCACCGTCTATTCTGATCAACGCGGCCGGCATCTTTGGTCCGATCAAGTTGATCAAAGACAGTGACCCAGCCGAGTGGCTCGAAACCTTACAAACCAACACTATCGCGCCCTATCTCACCTGTCGGGCCTTTGTCGGAACGATGATCCAGCAGGGCTGGGGACGGATCATCAATGTCTCATCGGCCGCAGCGTTGCACACGCCCGGCCCCACCAACAGTGCCTATGCCACCAGCAAAGTCGCACTCAATCACTTTACCCGCCACCTAGCCGCCGAGCTCACGAATACCGGTGTGACCGCCAATGTCATCCATCCCGGTGAAGTCAAAACCGAAATGTGGGCTGACATTCGCGACCAGGCCGCGCAGTTGGGGCCAGAGGCGGCGAGCTACCGCCGCTGGGCGCAATGGGTGGGCGAAACCGGCGGCGACCCGCCCGAGAAAGCGGTTGACCTGGTCTTTACGCTATTGGGCGATGAAGCGGCGGCCATTAATGGCCAATTTCTCTGGATCGACGGCGGACTGCAAAGCCCGATCCCTAGTTGGTAGTAGAGGATGAAAATATTTTTCTCAAAGATTACGCAGATTACGCAGATTTTTCTGCTGTCTTTTAATCTGCGCAATCTGCGTAATCTTTGATATTTTCAGAACAGGCGTCAAAGAAAGGGAATTCCCATGCAGCAAACAGACGCGGTGGTGCGCCCGATTACGCTAACCGAGAATGAACTTTATTTCTATCGCGAAGCCGGCTATCTGACCATCCCTGGTTTTCTGGCCGATGCGGTGGTGGCAGACTTGGGCGAGCAGGTGCTGGATGTGCTCGTCGCCAATGGCGTCAGCCGGGCGCAGTTGGATCACGCGTCCGATACGGCAGACAAACTCCGGCAGAATCCACAGTACCTCGCCGGTTCGCTGTTAGACAAGTTGATCAACGGCCCACAAACGTTGGCGATTGCCTCGCAGTTGATCGGCGGACAGGCGGTGCGCTATCTGCCCTTTACGGCGGTGAAAGCCGGGGGTGGGGGCGGTCAATTTCACTTTCACCAGGACAACAACTACACGCAGCACGATCCGGCCCTTGGCTCGATCAACATTTGGGTGGCGCTGGTCGATATGACGCCGGAGAATGGCTGCTTACAGATGGTGCCCGGCTCGCACAAGGCGGGCGTCTTAGATTGGGAAAATGCCGGCGATGGCGATAACCACCGCAAGGTCAAGATCGATCCCCAAACCTTTCTGCCGATTCGCATGCGTGCCGGCGATGCGGTGGCCTTTACTCGGCTTACTGTGCATGGCAGCGGGCCAAACTTTACTGACAAAGCGCGGGTTGCCTATGGGCTACAATATCACCGCGCGGATGTGAAGTTTTTCGACGTGCGGGACCAAAGTTGGAAAGTGCTGGTAGAAAACCGGCGTTTTCAAACCGAGCCGGTGGCGAAACTGGGGGAATGAGGCTTACAGCGGAGAACGCAGATTGACCACTGATTCGACCTGCACCGAGGCGGCTTGCCCTCACCGCCAGGAAGCAGGCGGGGTACCACTTACCGGCGTTGGATCGGTAGCGGGTTTTAGCGCGACCGGTGCAACGTACAAGTCGCCGTCACTTGTTGCCCAGGCAATGTAGTGCGCATCGCCCGTCGCACTTTCGATGTGATGACCTTCGTCAAGCCTTTGGCTCCAGCCGGTTCGCGGATTAAATGCCCCCAAACTGATTTGGTGCCCGATGGCTTGCGCGGATGCGGCATGGGGCAGCGGTGTATAGAGCAAGACATCGGCACCGGCTGTCCCCATGGTGACAATGCCATCAAAATAATAGAGCGAACGGGGCGGCGCGACCGGATCAAGGTTGATGACATGGGTCGTCTGCTTGTCGAGGTCAGCGTAACCATAGCTCAGCGTATGATCAATGATGTTAATAAATTTTTCAGAGTAGCCAAAGGCGCCACTTCCCGACCATTGCACCTTACCGGTGGCAATGTCGATCACGTGGGCTGTACCTGGATAGACCTTTGGATCACAGCCCGGTTCCCCTGACGGCGTATAGGCCACAATTTTTTGCTCCGTCGCCCACCCCACAGTGGTGCGGTGGGGGAAAACGCCCAGGCTTTTTCTGGTTTTCGTGGCAAGCTCGTAGGCAATCAACTCAGTTTGACAGGCATATTCATATTTCTCGGCACACGTCAAAGCTTGTTGACAACTGGCCGGATACGAGTCGGTCCAGAAAAAGTCGACGCCATTAAAGGCTGGCATCGATTGGGGATGGTTGTAATTCTTGATGGCAAGCTCGTTCCGATCAAACATGGCCTGTTCTTCATTGGTGCGCAGGTTATAGGCGTATAACCACTGTTTGCGGTAGTAGTAGACTGTATCCTGCGCAACCCACTCGATGGTCTCCGATGGAGGAAGTGTGCGGCGGCTGTGCGTCACGAAGTTATAGACAAAGGTCACCCACGGACTCTCGGCTGGGTCAGGATGAGAGGCGAGAAATTCCGCCTGCACACCTGCCCACAGCAGCCAAGGATAGTTGACAATGATTCGATGTGGATATCCATAATACCGCTCCGTCATCTGATTGATCGCCGCCATCGAATAGACCAAGGTAGCGTTGGGGGCCACGAGCGATGCGGGCGTCGGCGCCGGCTCGTCCTCCAGCAAGATCAACAAGACAGGACTTAAGATAAACAGACAGAACAAAAGAAACCAAGCAGCGAACATTTTCCATAGTTCACACATTGTCGCTCTCCTCCCCGTACTTTTCAGGATTATTGCAGGTAATTGACGACAACGTAGCCCCAATTGTTTCCTGACCCGCGCTGGTATCACAGCCGGCCCACACGTTTTCTCCCTTACTTTCACCAGCAATCAGCGCGCCTTCCGCCCCGCCTGTCAGGATAGTAGTACCATTGGCCCATTGTCTACGCCGCCACGCAAGCCTACCCTAAGCAGATCAAGTAGTTACGTTCTGCTCAAACTAGGGAGGGTGCTCATGTGTAGGTTATTTTCCTGTTGCACAACCAACAAGCGGTTATTACAGGCTGTGATGATCTGTGTTAGCCTTTGGCTAGCCTGCCAATCCAGCCTCCTCAAGGCCCAAAGCGCGCCAACACCGCGCCGGCACAACATGGAACAGCTTTGGCGGTGGGGCGGTCTCATCAGCGCGCTGACACCCGTCGGCAACACGCTCTATGTGGGTATGGGCGGGGATTTGGTGATCTTCGACGTCACTGATCCCGCTACGCCAACGCTGTTGGGGCAGCTAGAGCTGGGGGCGTCGATCAATCAGATTGCGATCATGGGTGCCTACGCCCTGCTGGCGACCAACGATGCCGGCCTCTTCATCATCGATCTGACGGATCAACACCACCCACAATTGGTGGCCGAACGGCCCGATCCAGCCACCGTCCACACCATCGCGGTCGATGGGCGTTATGTCTATATCACCTATGCGGCTACCGATCCGGTGGTCGAAAGCGGTGTGCAGATTCTGGATTTAAGCCGGCCGGCGACCCCCATCGTGCGCAATCCCCACATCGCCGGGCTAGAATTCACACCAACTGCTTTACAGATCGCGCAGGGGCAGCTCTTTGTGGCTGGGGGCAGCTTTTACTATACCGGCGAACACTATGACACCTGGGGCGCGCTGCAAGCCTTTGACTTGACTGATCCGGTGACACCAAGCCCGTTACCGGCCTATCACACCGAACGGACAACCGTCGAACGCATTGAACCGACAGCTTTACAGATCCACGGTGACAGCGCTTTTGTGATCCGCTACGATCGCATTCTGCGTTTTGCCCTCGATACCCCAGCGCAACTGAGGCCCACTGCACAGCTTACATTAGACGGCATCGCGACCGGCAGCATCGCGGCAACAGGCGAATATTTTTATGTAACTAGACCCCCCTCCTATGTGGATGAACCGGACAACAACGCCGGCCTCTACATTCTCGACATCCAGAACCCCGCGACCATGACCGTCAGCGGCTTTATGGCGCAACGGATCAACACCCTTGCCATCCAGAACCATTACGCTTTTATTGGGCGCGCTGATGACGGGTTGCACAGTTTTGACCTGAGCGAGCCGCACCGGCCACGCGCCATTGGTCAATCTAACGCACTGGTAACGAGTGGTTGGGGCGATCTGGTTACCCAGGGCCACGTGCTGTATGCCACGGGCGGCTACCTGGCCACCCCACTTCTGAGCACGATTGATTTACACAATCCCACCACGCCAACCCTGACCCAGATTTTCACAGGAACTGACTGGCAGGCATTCTACCCCTTCATCGCCGACCAGTGGCTGATCGTCCCCGCCGCTGGCTCCGTCGCCGATACATACGATGGTTACCACCTCTTTGACCTCGCCAATCCCACAGTGCCCCAGTGGCGAAGGCAACAAAAGACCACGCCGTTTACGACCGCCGCTTATGCTAACCACCAGCTCTATTTGGAGACGCTTGTGCGCACCCCACCTACGGCCGAAGTCCATGTTCTAGATGTCAGCGTGCCAACTGAACCAGTTGATGAGAGAGTCATCGCGCTGACGCCCAAGGAAGTATTTACCCCCTTCAATGATTTCAGCGTAAGCGAGCGCTACCTTTACACAGTGGGTAACCGTGATCCGCAGTCAGCACCCCCATGGATCACACCACGCCTCGCTGTTTACGATTTGGCCACAGCGCAGACCATTGCCAGCTTAGCCTTGCCGCGTATGTTTGTTGGTCTCTATCACGACGGCGATACCTTATATGGCATCGCCCAAAATGAGACACCGCCGGTCGGTACGGTGGGCGACCCGACGATGATTTATCTGATCGATGTGGCTGAGCCAACACGGCCGTCGATTCGTCTACACTATGCCTGGGATGGTGAGATCACTGATCTGTTGCGGGCTGATCATCTGCTCTACCTTGCGACGCGCGACGTCAATGGGGACCAAACGGGCCTCGCCGTGCTGGATTTTACGATTCCCCAGGCCCCTGGCTTGGCTGGTTATGCGCGTCAAACCGGCTACTTGCCCCAACTGGCCGCCATCGACGATACCATCTATTTCCTGGGCGACCGTTTAGGGGCCTATCGTTATACACCACCACAGGCCACGACGCGCCTTGACCAAGGCGGCACGCTGGCCGCGGTTGCCGACGGGGTGACCTATACATTCGCGTCGACCACGTTTGCCGCGCCCGTGACCGTGACCCATACCACCCGCTTTGTCGATCCACTGTTGGCGTTGCCCGCCCCGCAACTGGGTGTCGGCAACGCCTTCGTCTTACAAGCCTTGATCACAAGTACAGGCCGCCCAGTGGCACCACTGGGAACATTTGCCATGACGATTCAGTATACCAAGGAGCGTGTGCAATGGGTTGATGAAACGACCCTAACGCTCTATCGTTGGGAGGGGGGCACCTGGGTGATCGAACCGAGTATGGTGGACCCGGCGACGCGGACGGTACACGCCACGCCGACCACTACCGGCGTGTGGCTGCTTGGTGCGCGGGCCAGGAATCGGCTTTACTTGCCGCTGATCCAGCGCGCGCAACCCTGAGTTGGCGTCCGCTGAACGATCCTAGCAACGCCAGTGCAGTGGCCGAATGTGCAACTGGACAGTGGTGACTGGATTCCCCTGCAAGTGGACATCCAAGACTGGCCGGGCATCAACACGCCGGTTGACCTCGTCTTCCTCACGCAAACTGACTGGGCACTGCCCTCCGATTTTACCATTGATAACATTCAGTTGACCACCACCTGTGTCAGGTAATAGGACCAAGGTACGCTAGACCATACCGGCCAAGAGCGCGATAGTGCGTATCTCTGAATGCATCTATTATCAGCAAAGAAAGGTAGGGATTCATGCGCATTCTTCCCCCGTTTGTTCTGGCATTGGGGCTATTCTTTAGCCTCATGCTCTTGTTCCCACGCGGGGCGCCGGCAACTGTCCACGCCCAAAGCGTCGCCGAGGCAACCATCACCACCACCCAATCAAACACGATCACATCATCGGCCGCTGATGCTGCTTATGACCTCTACCTACCCTTAATTCATCGTGGCCCCGATAATCCACCCACGCCCACCCCCTCCCCAACACCACCACCGATCAAGGAAAGAAGCGGCATCCACCTCGGCAACCGCGGTTCTTCGGACTGGCGTGCAGAACTCTTCACCCTCATCACCGGTACTGTCACCGGCACTTGGCCGGCGGCCGTTGTTGTACAGAGCAATCAGCTCTACAACTTTAGCCGTCCATCAACGCCAAGTAATGAAGAATGTCGGGTGAACTCTGCTTCTGTCAAACTTACGGGTGAAGGCGAACCCTACAATGCTTTCAAGTACTTAACTGCGGCCATCAAGGCCGGAACCAAGGTTGTGATTCGCATCAACCCGTCACCCGGCAACTTTTTGGACTGGGCCAACCCTGGCGACAACCATCGCCTACGCATCGATATTGGGCCGGCCGGTGGGAATTACTGCGATGAGCGTGCAGAAGACGGTCCTTCCACCGACGATAAAATTCATGATTATCGTGATATCCTCGATATTGCGCAAGAGATGAATGCCATCTACACATTGGTTGTCGGTACTTACAAGTGGCCGGCTGAAAACCTCTTCTTCGAACCCGCTAATGAACCAAACCAAGAGTGGTATCAGAGTTATGTCGAACGTGGAATCGCTAATTTAGATCCGAAAATCAATAACAAACAAGCCTGGATCGATATGGACGATTACTTTGCCGTGCTCTATGACCAAGCCAAGCAACTCCAACCGGAACTGCAAATCTTAGCCCCTTCGATGTCACAAGGACTTCACGGTGAGCATTATCCTTTAGGCAGTTGTGATAATAAGGAGATGGTAGTGATTGGTGAAAATGAGCGAACCGGTCTCGATTTTATGAAAAAGACCTTTGGTTACGATCCTGAAGCTGCCGATCCCGATCCAGATCCCAAAGCTGACGGCTTCGCCTGGCATAATTACTGGAGTAAAGGGCAAGAGACATGGCTTCCACCCTTTCATGGTGGCAATTCCGCACCAACTGTCGACGACTATTGTGACGTAAGCATTGCATACAGACCCCAGACTGATCATTTCTTCCAATACCTGTCAGACGGTATGCAACAGAGTATGTCGATCCTCCCGACCTTTATTACGGAAGCGGATTTGAAGTCTCCCTGCCAACAGGGTGAAGCCGGGGCTGCTGAAAGCAAGGATGCTACGGCTGAGGCGATAAGCAATTCCTTGCATACCTTTATTACGCAAGAGACAGAAGCCTATGTGAATACAGGCTATGGTGCTCAGTATGTTATCGCCTGGCTATTGACCAATCAATATGCGAATGAGGAAGAAAATTGCCGAGTCGGTGGTGATCCACTGGCTGGAGGCAACCCCAATTATGAGCAGAACTGGCATGAGGCCTACCGCGAAGATGGCGCGGAACGGACGTGGTTTCGCCTCTGGTGGCCGGCGACCCCTTGACGATCTTGTGCAATTGTGGATCAGATCGGTTTCCTACATATAAAGGAGTTTGCAATGAAATTTCGTATCCTAAGTTATCTACTGATTATCCCCGCCGCCGGCATATTGCTGGGGCTGGTTGGGCTAGTGCAGGTGCAGTACCGTCAATCAACGTCACAAAGGAACACCCAACTACTGGTGCAAGCACGTCGGCCTATCAATCAAGAAAGCCGCAGTGATGCGCTACCCACGCCTCAAGTTGTGATGGGTACACCAGAATATTATACACCGACTGCCACACCTGAACGCTATACCTATCGCAACGAATTTCCGGAAAATCGCAGCAAACGTCGGCCTCTCTACTTGATTGATGCAGAGACCGGAGAGGAGAAGCGGCTGGGTGATGATAGCGCGGCTGCTGTTTTTGGTGTTATGAATGACCAATATCTAGTCTGGTACTCCGGCGGTACGCATATATATAACCTAAATACAGGACAGGACATGGTGCTCTCAGCGGTGAATGGTTCCGCCATTCGTACTCAGCTCTTCGATGACTGGCTAGCCTTTGGCACCTACAATGGGAATGGTGCGCCTGTCGCCACCTTATATGCTGCCAATCTACAGACTCAGGAGATCATTACCCTAACTCGAAGTCTACCCGCCCAGGATGCTTTGGTGGGCGGGTATTTTGGCATAAGCGACCGTTTGGCCGCTTGGTACGAAGCACGCAACACGATGGTGGTTTATGATCTTATCTCGCGTCAAGTGCTTGCCAGATTGCACAATATCGACGCGGCCTTCGGTCAACAAAATGTAACGATTACCTCAGTCTCACCGGGGGAAACCGTGGTCACCTGGAGTTTTAACTATGGTTATGATCTAGTAACCCAATCCCATTTTTTGCTGGGAGATATACGTCCACCGGACTGGGATAATGCGCCCATGCTCAATGTAAATCGTATCCAAGAACGGAATCGTATGTTATCTTGGACTATCAATCTGCGCGACGGCACCCAACGCCACATCCGTGCCCCCCTCCTCGACGCCACCCCTCGACTACACCGTGCATCGCCAACCAGAACCTCGTGCAAAACGGCGATCTGGAAAGCACCACCAACCATGCCCTCTGGCAACAAGAGGACAGCCCCAGCAACCTGATCGCCAACGAAGTACCCTCCAGTCTCGCCGACGGCGGCGACTGGGCAATTCGTCTGGGCCGCTATGCCAATAGCCATGCCGCCATCCGCCAACATATCGAGATCCCCTCCGGCGTCAGCGGCCTGACTCTCACCTTCGCTGTGCGCGCCCTCAGTTGGGATTTCTGGGGCGGTGACCGCTTGCAAATCGACCTCATCGATCCGCTGACCGGCAACTCGCTCCTCGCCACACCGGTGCAGTGGACCAACGTCCAACTGGCGAGCGGCGGCTGGCTCCCCATGCAGGTCACCATTGAGCAGTGGCCTGGTATCAATACGCCAGTTGACCTCGTCTTTGCCGTGCAGACCGACTGGGCTTTCCCTACCGATTTTACCGTCGACAATGTGCAACTGACCACGACCTGTGTCAGGCAATAGGACTAAAGTACGCTGGACACTGCCGGCCAAAGGCGCGATCCTGTAGACCACGGCACGTACACCCTCAACAAAGAAAGGCAGGTAATTCATGCGCATTTTTCTCCCGATCAGCTTGGCACTGGGGCTATTCTGCAGCCTCATGCTCTTGTTCCCGCGCGGGGCACCAACCACACTCTACGCCCAAAGGGCAGACCTCGCGCCCATCACCACCACCGCCCCATTTAGTACGACAGCGACGACCAGCGCCGCAGCCGACCGCCACTTCTACTTGCCCTAATTCAAGATGGCACTGACCAAATCAAAGCCAAGAGCGGCATCCACCTCGGCAACCGCTTCTCTTCCGATTGGCGCATTGAACTCTTCGCGCACATTACCGGCACCACCGGCACTTGGCCTTCTGCTGTGGTGATCCAGAGTGACCAAGTCTACAATCTGTATCGCTACAGCACCGACGAATGTCGCATTGTCGCGGCCGGCCTGAAATTGACCGGCGAAGGTGAACCCTACAATGTCTACAAGTATCTGACTGCCGCGGCCAAGGCCGGCACGCAAGTCGTCATTCGGATCACCCCTTCGCCAGGGAACTTTGTGGATTATGCTGATCCCGGTGCATTACCGCATACGTTGCTCAATGGTGAAGAACCGGCGGGTGGAGACTACTGCGGCAATGCCAACAAACACTACAGCTACCGCGATGTACGCGACATTGCCGAAGAGATGAATGCCATCCATCAGGTGAATATCGACAACGGGTGGCCTCCAGGTTCCTTCTTCTTTGAACCCGCCAATGAACCCAACCAAGAGTGGTACAACATCTACAAACAACGCAATATAGATATACTTCCACCGGTCGATCATAAACAAGCTTGGATAGAGATGGATAATTACTTTGCGGCACTCTATGACACGGCCAAAGCGATCACCACCGCGTTGCAGATTTTGTCGCCATCCATCTCTCAGGAACAGTATGGAGAAAACTACCGGTTGGCAACTTGTGATCCCTGGGAAGTTCAGGGCGACAGCCAAAAACGTTCCGGAATCGACTTCATGAAGCAGACCTTTGGTTACAGTCCCGAAGCTGCTGATCCCTCTCCAGATCCCAAAGCCGACGGCTTTGCCTGGCACAACTACTGGCGTGCAGGCTATGAAGCATGGCAGGTAATAGGCACAGTGCCGACAATGGATGTACTGTGTGCGACCAATCCCCCTACCCGTACCCTACATAGCGACCACTTCATTCAATATTTGTCTGCCGGTATGGCACATCAAATCGGCCGGCACCCCACTTTCATTACCGAAGCGGACATGAAATCGCCCTGCCAACTGGACGAAGCGGGAACCGCAGCGGGCAAGGATACGTCTCCGGAAGCAATCCGTGATTCCCTGCTGACCTTTATTAAAGAAGAACGCTTGGCCGGCCATGTGATTGCTTGGCTCTTGATCAACCAAGATCCCGATGAGGCGGCCACCTGTAAATCACCGGACGCAAATGGCAAACTGCACGCCAATCACAACTATGAGCAGAAGTGGCATGAAGCCTATGGCGAAGATGCGAACCGGGTCTATGAACGGGCGTGGTTCCCGCTGTGGTGGCAAGCCGCTTGGTAAGCCGCTCATACCGCAGGCAGTTCGCATATTTAACGCAAGATGAAGATCAAAGGAAGTGATATATGAATTTTCGACAAGGAAGCTATCTGCTAATTGGGATTGCACTGGCTGTTTTGCTTGTGAGTGGCTTGGCACTGTTGGCTCCTCTGGCTCAATGGCGGCAAAACAACGCAACCTCGATGTCCACAACGCATGTCGTAGTGCAGTCGATGGCAATGTCCGAGGTATCCCAGACACCCACACCCCAAGTGAGAGTCGGCACACCGGAATTCTATGACAAGCCGGTCAATCAACGCTACACCTATCGCAATGAGTATCCAGAGGATCGGATGAAATGGCTACCACTCTATTTGATTGATACCCAAACCGGTCAAGAGACACGTCTCGGGGATGATAGCCACGGAGCAGCCTTCGGTACAATGAATGAAGAGTATCTCTTATGGTTTTTTGATGGCGATCTTCATGCCTATCATCTGGCGACGGAGACCGATCAATTTATCGCCGAATTGGGCGCACCTTTATCAATTCCCCAGATTGCGGAAGAGTGGGCCATCTTTGGTGAACAGACAGGCGATATCGGGGGGACTTTGTATGCCGCTAATCTTGAAACCCAAGAGGTGATTACCCTCACGCAAAGATTTGGTACGCAAGGCGATGGCGGTCTCAATGCTTATTTCGGGATCAGCCCCTACTTGGCTGCATGGTTTGAACCACCCGAGACGATTGTTGTTTACGATTTGCATACCCGTCGCGAAGTGACGCGATTGGTTGATCTGGATGCTGCTTTCAATGAGCGGTATGTTCCAATCTTTGATCTAACGCCAGGTCAAACCATCGTCACTTGGGGCAGTAGCTATGGCTATGACTTAGTGACCCAATCCTACTTTCGCATTACACGCGTACGGCCTCCCGGCGCAGAAGATCTCTTGCTCCACAGTATAGGGCGAGCCAGAGAAGAAAATCGAATGATTTATTGGGAGCTTACCCTCACCGATATCACCCGCCGCTCCGTCCGTGCGCCCTTGCTTGACGCCACGCCTTCGAACGAACCCTGCATTGCCAACCAAAACCTCGTCCAAAATGGCGACTTCGAAGCGCCCGCCGACCACGACCTCTGGCAGCAGCGAGATAACATCGCCAACCTCCTCATCAACGATCCACCGCCAGGTTTAGCCACCAGCGGCGCCTGGGCGCTCCGCCTGGGCCGCTTTGCCGACAGCCAGGCATCCATCCGCCAGCGCATCGAGATCCCCTCTGGCGTCAGCGGCCTGACTCTCACCTTCGCTGTGCGCGCCCTCAGTTGGGACTTCTGGGGGGGCGACCGCTTGCAGATCGACCTCATCGACCCGCTGACCGGCAACTCACGGCTGGAGCAACCGGTGCAGTGGACCAACGTCCAATTGGCAAGCGGTGACTGGCTCCCCATGCAGGTCACGATCGAGCAGTGGCCGGGCATCAATACGCCGGTTGACCTCGTCTTCCAAGTGCAGACCGACTGGGCGCTGCCCACCGATTTTACCATTGATAACATTCAGTTGATGACAACTTGTCAATAATTTTCCAGGAGATTCATCATGACGACAAGATCCCCCCTGCTGCGCCAAGCTGCGCTCATGCTCAGCCTAATGCTGACCATCGGTTTCACCCAGTGGTTCACCACGACCATGAGCCACGGCGCGGCTGCCACTGACTCACCGCTGCCCACACCCTGGCCCACGGTGGTTGTCACCTATCAAGCCACGCTCCCCACCGCCATACCGACCATTGCCGCCACGGCCACCGCCGTCGCGAGCAACTTTTTTCGTTCGCCGCTGCCCACGCCCACCGTCCGCGCGGATTTTGCACCACCCCAGACGGCCTTACATGTGCAAGGAGCGCAAAATAACAACGGCTGGTATCGCAGCCCGGTCACCCTCACCTTTGCCATCACCGATAACCTCGCCGCCGGGGTCACTGAATATCAAGTCGACGGGGATACAACTTGGACCACCAGAGAATATTACTATCCACCGGTCACGCTGGCTGCGGAGGGAATTCACACACTGACCTATCGCTCGCTGGATTGGATCAAGAACCGCGAAGCCGCCCAAAGCGCCCAAATCCGCATCGACCGCACCCCGCCCCAGACGGATGAACCGCTCATCACAGGCAACCAACTGGCCAATGGCTGGTACAACACAGGGGTGACGGTCACCCTGCACGGCAGCGACGCGCTCGCCGGGTTGGCCGGTTTTGAGATGGCCCAAGCCGCCGCCGGCTGGACGACCAGCGCGGCGACCACCGTCATCACCGCCACCACCCAGCAGACGCTTACCTGGCGCGCCGTCGACCACGCCGGCAATGTCAGCCCCGCGCAGGAACTGACCCTGCTGGTCGACCTGACCCCACCCACGACAACACACACCATCGCGCCGCTACCCGCCGGCGGCTGGTATTCAACCCCGGTCACCGTCACTTTGACCGCGGTGGACGAGGGGGCCGGCCTCTTCCAAACCGACTATCGGATTGACAACGCGGCGACCTGGCAGCGCTACGCCTCGCCCTTTACCCTCAGCAATGGTGGTCTACACACCGTCCACTACCAGTCGAGTGACCGCGCCTTAAATCGTGAAGCCATCCACACCGTCACCCTCGCGCTGGACCACATGCCGCCGACCATCAGCGCCGCGGTGGATGGCCAACTGCTGGCCCCCGGCTGGTACCGCGCCGATGCCACTATTGTCGCCACGGCCACGGATAACTTAGCTGGCCTTGTCACCTTTGACTACCAGACTGATCACGGCGTGTGACAACCATACCGCGCACCGCTGGCCATGCCGACAGGACAACAAGCCCTCCACCTGCGCGCCCGTGACCAGGCCGGGAATGCCGCCACCACCACGCTGACCCTTGGCGTTGACACCCAACCACCGACGACCACGCTGCGCCTCACGCCGCGGCCCAACGCCGCCGGCCGGCATAACCAGCCGGTGACCGTGACCCTGGTCGCCACCGATACGGGCAGCGGTCTCTTCCAAAGCCAAATCCAGTGGCCGGGGCAACCCAGCCCGGCCATCTATCAACAGCCGCGGCCGTGGGCGCAAGCGGGGATCAGCACCCTGGCTTGGTTTTCCCTCGATCTCGCCCTCAACCAGGAAGCGCCGCAAACGACCACCCTGGCCCTTGATTGGACGCCGCCGCTCATCACCTATACCGTTACCGGCGATGCTGTCGCACCGGGCTGGTACCGTAGCGCGGCCCACCTGACGGTAACCGCCATTGATGAACTGGCTGGGTTGGCGGCCGTGGACTAGGCCCTCGACGACGGGCCGTGGCAAGCGTACACCACCACCGTTACTATCGCCGCCGGCGGTCAACATCTTGTCCACCTGCGCGCCCGCGATCAGGCTGATAACCTGGCCGAAGTGACAACCATTCCCATCGGCATTGACACATTGCCACCACAGAGCACCGTGCTGCTCAGTGGGACCAGCGCGCCCAATGGCTGGTACGTGACGCCGGTCACCGTTACCCTCACCACGACCGACACCGGTGCGGGCGTCGCTGCTGTGCAATGGCGGCTTAATGGCGGTCTCTGGCAACCCTACACCGCCCCCTTCGTTGTCACCAGTGAACGGGTCAACCTGCTCGAATACCAGGCCACCGACCACGCCGGCAACCAAGCCGCGCTCGCCTATACCGTCTTCAGCATCGACCTGGTTGACCCGACCACGCGCCTTGGCCTGGTCCAAGGCATCAGCGGTGACAACGGCTGGTATGTCTCACCCCTAACCTTGACCCTGAGCGCCCAGGACTTGGAAAGCGGCTTACAGGTCATCGAGTATCGGGTCAACGACCAACCCTGGCAGCCCTACACCCGCAGTGTGACCGTACGCGCCGAAGGCAGCTATCAGATCCACTATCGCGCCGTTGACGGCAGTGGCCGGCTGGACACCACCCGTACCCTGACCGTTCGCCTTGACCTGACCGCCCCGCTGATTACCGGTACGCTACCCACCACCGTCACCTATGGCAACCTGGCGTTGCCAACATTTTACACGGTGACGGATGCGGTGAGCGGCGTGTTGACCAACACCCTCCTGCTCGACGGCGCGCCCTATGTGCCGGACCAGCCGTTGCCATTGGGCAGCCATCTGATCGAAATCAACGCCGTCAACGGCGCCGGTCTCATCACCCGCCGGACACAAACCTTTGTCGTGGTGGGCGGTCGCCTTTATCTGCCGCTGGTTGGCCGGTAAGCGCAGCCATATCCCGCGAACAGGGTGCAACGGCGCAGGCCATGCTGCGCCGTTGCACCCTGCATGATGAAGTTGAAAGTAGGTTTCTATGCGAATTTTGCTCAGCATTGGCTTATCGTTTTTGCTCCTTTTTAGCGTGCTGCTGCTTTTCGGTGGTGGGCAACGAATGCCCACGGTCCACGCACAAGACGTTGATGGCACGAATGCGCGTCAATTATTTCTGCCGCTGATCCAAAAACCGGCGCCGCTGCCCACGCCGCCGCCGATCAAAGCGAAGAGTGGCATTCACCTGGGCAATCGTGGTTCCTCTGATTAGCGCGCTGAACTCTTCACCCTGATTACCGGCACCGTGGCCGGCACTTGGCCTTCTGCGGTGGTGATCCAGAGTGACCAAGTCTACAATCTGTATCGCTACAGCACCGACGAATGTCGCATTGCCGCGGCTGGCCTGAAATTGACCGGCGAAGGTGAACCCTACAATGTCTACAAGTATCTTACCGCCGCGGCCAAGGCCGGCACGCAAGTCGTCATTCGGATCACCCCTTCGCCAGGGAACTTTGTGGATTATGCTGATCCCGGTGCATTACCGCATACGTTGCTCAATGGTGAAGAACCGGCGGGTGGAGACTACTACGGCAATGCCAACAAACACTACAGCTATCGCGATGTGCGCGACATCGCTGAGGAGATGGCTGCCATCCATCAGGTCAATATCGACAACGGGTGGCCTCTAGGTTCCTTCTTCTTTGAACCCGCCAATGAACCAAACCAAGAGTGGTACAACATCTACAAACAACGGAACATTATTGTCGATCCACCTGTCGATCACAAAGACGCCTGGATCGAGATCGACAACTACTTTGCGGCACTCTATGACACGGCCAAAGCGCTCACCACCGCACTGCAGATTTTGTCGCCTTCTCTGTCCCAGGAACTCTATGGCGAACACTACCGACTTGGTTCCTGCTATAAATGGTTGGCAAATGGTGACAGCCAAAATCGTTCTGGGATCGATTTCATGAAGCAAACCTTTGGTTACGATCCTGATGCATCAGATCCCTATCCAGAGCCCAAAGCTGACGGTTTTGCTTGGCACAACTACTGGCGTGCAGGCCATGAAACATGGGAGGCTATCCCCGGTATGGTTCCTACACTTGATGTGATCTGTGCCGGTAAGCCAATCACTGATACAGATACAGTAATTAGCAGCGACCACTTCATTCAATATCTCTCAGCAGGTATGCAAGTGCAAATCGGCCCACGGCCTACCTTTATTACCGAAGCGGACGTAAAATCGCCCTGTCAACTGGACGAAGCGGGAACCGCAGAAGTCAAAGATACGTCTCCGGAAGCAATCCGTGATTCCTTGCTGACCTTTATTGCAGAAGACCGCTTGGCCCGCCATGTGATTGCTTGGCTCTTGATCAACCAAGATCCCGATGAGGCGGCCACCTGTAAATCACCGGACGCAAATGGCAAACTGCACGCCAATCACAACTATGAGCAGAATTGGCATGAAGCCTATGGCGAAGATGCGAACCGGGTCTATGAACGGGCGTGGTTCCCGCTGTGGTGGCAAGCCGCTTGGTAAGCCGCTCATACCGCAGGCAGTTCGCATATTTAACGCAAGATGAAGATCAAAGGAAGTGATATATGAATTTTCGACAAGGAAGCTATCTGCTAATTGGGATTGCACTGGCTGTTTTGCTTGTGAGTGGCTTGGCCCTGTTGGCTCCTCTGGCTCAATGGCGGCAAAACAACGCAACCTCGATGTCCACAACGCATGTCGTAGTGCAGTCGATGGCAATGTCCGAGGTATCCCAGACACCCACACCCCAAGTGAAAGTCGGCACACCGGAATTCTATGACAAGCCGGGCAATCAACGCTACACCTATCGCAATGAACGTTTGGAAGATCGGACGAAATGGCGACCACTCTATCTGATTGATACCCAAACCGGTCAAGAGACACGTCTCGGGGATGATAGCCACGCGGCAATCTTTGGGACAATGAATGAAGAGTATCTCTTATGGTTTTTTGATGGCGGTCTCCATGCCTATCATCTGGCGACGGGAACCGATCAATTTATCGCCGAATTGGGCGCACCTTTATCAATTCCCCAGATTGCGGAAGAGTGGGCCATCTTTGGCGAACAGACAGGCGATATCGGGGGGACTTTGTATGCGGCTAATCTTGAAACCCAAGAGGTGATTACCCTCACGCAAAGATTTGGTACGCAAGGCGATGGCGGTCTCAATGCTTATTTCGGGATCAGCCCCTACTTAGCGGCATGGTTTGAACCACCCAAGACAATCGTTGTCTACGATCTACAGACGCGATACGAAGTAGCCCGCCTCAGTGATATGGAACAGGCGTTCAATCGGGACTATATTACGATCTATCAAGTTGCTGCCGGGGAGAGTATCGTGGCCTGGAGCCGTAGCTTTGGGTATGATTTGGTCACCCAGTCCTACTTTCGCATCAACCGAATTGTCCCGCCGGATTGGGTAGATGCACCGCTCGTTGATATGAGCCGTATCCAGGAGGAAAACCGCATCCTCACCTGGTATTTCGACATGCAAGACGGCACCCGCCGCCACGTGCGCGCCCCGCTGCTCGACGCCATCCCCTCAACCGCGCCCTGTATCGAAGGTCAAAACCTCGTGCAAAACGGTGACCTGGAAAGCACCACCGATCATGGGCTTTGGCAGCAGAGCGGGAGCACCACCAACCTCCTCATCAACGACCCGCCACCAGGGTTGGCGACCGGCGGGCAGTGGGCGATCCGGCTGGGGCGCTTCAACAATGCCCAGCAAGCCATTCAGCAAACCGTGGCAATTCCCTCCGGTGTCAACGCGTTGACGCTGACCTTCGCAGTGCGCGCCCTCAGTTGGGACTTGTGGGGTGGTGACCGCTTGCAACTTGATCTAGTTGATCCGCTCAGCGGCCGGTCGCTGCTGGCGACACCGGTGCAATGGACCAACACCCAACTCGCCAGCGGTGACTGGATTCCCCTGCAAGTCGCCATCCAAAACTGGCCGGGCATCGATACGCCGGTCGACCTCGTCTTCCGCACCCAAACCGACTGGGCCTTCCCTACCGATTTTACCGTGGACAACATCCGCTTCACGACAACGTGTCTAGGCTGAACCGAGCGGGTGCGTCCCAGAAAAGGGGCGCGGTTCACAACGTCCCCGGCACAGGCGAGGAAATGGTCCGCAGACGAACCACTTTTTCGCCTGTGCCGGGGACGTTTACCCCAAAATTGGGACGCACCCGAACCGAGCACGCGGGTTTGCCGGATTAGGCGGTGCGCAGCGGATTTTTACCGGTCGCATCCGCGTGCTATTTTCAGAACGCGGCGGTGAATGGTACAATCGAGCGTACGCCAGGATGTGATCGGCGTTGATCCGCAACCCAATCCTGATCGCCAGCGCTCGGAAACCAGATGATCACCGATATCCAACAACTACTCACCCCCATTCGCCGCCTACACGAACAGATTCGTGACGCCGTCGTCGCCGCCTGTGAAGCGAGCGCCACCGCCGATCTCGCCGCCATCGCCAAAGAGGAGGCCGGCGACACGATCTACGCCATCGACAAGGTGAGTGAAGAGCTGCTGGTTGAGTTTTTCAGCAAAGAGATCGCAGTTCACACGCCGATTGTGCTGATCGGCGAGGGGCTGGAGCCACATGGTAAACATGTCCTGCCCGCAGGCACAGCCGAAGCGGACGCGATCTGGCGTATCATCGTTGATCCGATTGACGGCACGCGCGGGGTGATGTACCAAAAGCGCAGCCCCTGGATCCTCACCGGCGTGGCCCCGAACAAGGGGCCGACAACTTCGCTGCAAGATATCGAACTGGCTGTCCAGACCGAGATCCCGCTGGTCAAACAACATCTTTCCGACACACTCTGGGCGATCAAGGGGCAAGGCGTGCAGGCCGAGCGCTACAACCGCCTCACCGGCGAACGGACGCCAATTCGTCTCCACCCTTCCCAGGCCAACACGATTGCCCACGGCTTTGCCATGATCGCCCGCTTCTTTCCCAGCGCCCGCGAAGTGCTGGCGGAGATCGACGAAGAGATTGTGCGTGGGGCGCTTGGTCCCGTGCAGCCGGGCAAGGCGCACTGCTTTGAGGATCAATATATCTGTACCGGTGGTCAGCTTTACGAGTTGATGGCCGGCCATGATCGGTTTGTCGCCGACATTCGCCCGGTATTGGAGCAGGTGTTGGCGCGGCGTGGCCTGGCATTGGGCATCTGTTGCCATCCTTATGATCTGTGTACGGAGTTAATCGCGCGCGAACTAGGGGTGATCGTCACCGATGTCCACGGCCAACCCCTCACCGCACCGCTCGATGTTGACGCCGATGTCGGCTGGGTTGGCTATGCAAATGACGCCATCCGCCGGCAGATTGAACCGCTATTGCAAGCGGCGTTGCGCAAGCGGGATTTGCTTTAGTCAGGTGACTGTCACTGGCCACAACGTGGTTAGTTAACCCAACACCGCTTGGCCAGTGACAGTCACCTAGCCACCTACATTTTGCCGAATTATCTGTTTGTCAAGAGGATCGCCGTCATGTATACCATTAGCCAGGGAAACACCCAGCAACTTAGCGATGTTGTCGCCTTTATCGACCAACTCAATCAGCTTGCGCACCATCCGGAAGCGGCGGTTCAGAGCCTCTTTCAGCCACGCGGTGAGCTGGTCGTGACCCGCGCGCCGGGGCGGCTTGACCTGATGGGCGGCATTGCCGATTACTCCGGTTCCTTAGTCTTGCAGATGCCGATTGCCGAGGCGACCCTGGTGGCGTTGCAACGTGTGGCCGAGCCCACCGTCGAAATTGTCAGCCTCAATGTTGACCCCGGTGGCAACCACTCAACCTTTACCATGCCCCTCTCTGACCTGATTGATGATGCACGCCCGATTGGTTACTCACTGGCCCAGCGCTATTTTAAACGCAATGGCAAAACCGCCTGGGCCGCCTATGTGGCCGGTGCGTTGTTGGTGCTCATGCGCGAAAAAGAGGTACACTTTACCGACGGCATGCGTATTCTGATTCAATCGGCCGTACCGTCGGGCAAAGGGGTGAGTTCTTCGGCAGCAATCGAAGTTGCAGTGATGTCCGCCATCGCGGCGGCGTATGCAATCCCCTTAGCCGCGCGCGCGTTGGCCATTCTTTGTCAAAAAGTGGAAAATCTGGTCGTCGGTGCGCCCTGTGGGATTATGGATCAGATGAGCGTGGCCTGTGGTGAAAGCCATCAACTCTTAGCATTGCTCTGTCAACCGGCGGAGATTCTGGGATCGGTGACGATTCCAGCCGAACTGGGGGTTTGGGGCATTGATTCGGGGATTCGCCACGCGGTTTCGGGGGCTGACTATGGCTCGGTGCGCGTCGGGGCCTTTATGGGTTATCGCATTTTGCAAGATCTCGCCGGCACCGATTGGGGCGGTTATCTGGCCAACCTCACCCCCTCTTACTTTGAACAGGAATATGCCGCCGAATTGCCGGTCACCCGCAAGGGGGCGGACTTCCTGGCCCGCTATGGCAAGACAACCGACGCTGTGACGACGGTGGACCCAGAGCGCACCTATGCCATTCTCAAGCCAACCGTCCATCCCATCTATGAACACTTTCGGGTACGCACCTTTGCCCGTCTGCTCCAAGGTGATGCCTTGGCCAATGCCGAGCAACTAGGGGAATTGATGTATCAATCCCACGCCAGTTACTCGGCTTGTGGTCTGGGTTCAGATGGCACCGATGCATTGGTGCGGCTGGCCCGTAAAGCCGGCCCCGCCCAAGGCATTTATGGGGCGAAAATTACTGGGGGCGGCAGCGGTGGCACCGTCGCAATTCTCGGGCGCGCCGACGCCGAAGGGGCGGTGCAGGCGATTGCCGCCGAGTATGCCCGCAACACCGAACATACGCCGACGATCTTCCGTGGTTCATCCATGGGGGCCGCGGCTTTTGGCGCGGTACGGTTGCGCGGAGATAGTGGACAGTAGGACAGTGGGCAGTGCTGTCTCACTGTCTCGCTGTCTCACTAACAACCTACACATACAGCCCACGCAACTTCTGCATCACCGCCGCGTTGCTCGTAACATCGGTCGAATCGACCAGTTGATCGGCCCCGCCAATATCGCCAGGAAGGGCGTTGATCCGCTCGTCGCTGATCGCGGCGCGCAGTGCTTCACCAAAGCGGCCGGCAAAGATCACTTTGTAGGGGCGGTTGAAATAGTCGGTAATCGTGGGTTCGACGCGTTCGGCAAGGCCGAGCGCGTTTTGTTTTTCGGCCAGGATCACGTACGCCGCGCACAATGGTGCCTGGCGCGCTTGCCAGGGATGGCTATCGAGCACCTGGTTGAAGAGCGGGGTCAATTGGGGGCCACAGGCCAACCGGCTAAACGCGGTGCCAAACCATTTACTGTAGGGGGCGTATTGGCGCTCCAGCAGAAAGGCCAGCCGCATCGCCTCGCGTACCAGCCGCGCCGCCACAATGTGTGAGCCCAGTTCGTCCCCCACATCACCACAGCGCCCCATAAAAGCTTCCTCTTGTGCAATCCGCGTCCACTGCGCGGCCAGGCGATAGCGCCAGATATCTTGTGGATAGTAGGCATATTTTTGGCGCAGTTGGGTCAGTTCCCCCAAGCCGTCGTGGTAGACGCGGCCGGCAGTCACCTCCAGCAACTTCTGTTCGCCCAAGGTCAACCAATCGATGGGGTCGAGGGGGGCATCGGGATCGCGGCCCAGATAGCGCTGGAAATAGGCGGGAATTGTTTTGATTTCGATCAGGTGACGTACTTCAGTCGCACCCTCGTCCGCCATGCGCTGCGTACCACCGTCGGCCTGATCGGGGTCACTAAAGTTCACTGCGTACCCCTGAAACGTGTGGGGCAACGACCGCCGCAACAGTTGGTCCAGTGTGTCATGGTGAGCAGCGTGATCAGCCGGCGACAAGAAGAGTTGCAGCCGCGGCCCCCAATTGTGATCGGTGGACAGGGCCGTGTCATAACCCAACACATCCGAGCCGTAACCGATCAACGCGGCAGAATAGACCAAGTGCGGAAAATGCGCGGCCAGCAACGGTTGCACCACTTCCTGATAAAAGAGCGCGTTGAGTTCGAGACCGGGAATAAAGGTAGGTGTCATTTCATCATCCTTTGTTGCGCTGCTTGTAGTAGGACAGTAGACAGTAAGACAGTGGACAGTGGGACAGTGATTGACCCACTGTCTTACTGTCTACTGTCCTACTGTCCACCCATGATTACTGTATCCGACACCGTGCTGGCCGGTACAAACGTTGCGCCTTGCAAGCCAATCGCGTTGGACAGGTGGGCCGCCGCGCCGACCTGACAGTCCGCTTCAAGGTAGACATGGGGGCCGATCACACAATGGTCACCGATGACGCAGCCGGGGTCGATGCGCACGGGAGGAATCAGTTGGACCTGGTTGCCGATCGCGCTGGTGAGGATTTGCGCGCTGGCCGGTTCGTTGACCAGATAGTGGCGATTCAGTTCGAGTAGATCCCCAACGTTGGTCAGTTGCCAGCGCTGGGGGGTCAACACGCCGGTCACCTGGCCGGCATCCTCAATCAACAATTGGATCGCATCCTGCAACTCATACTCCCCGCGCGCCGATGGTTGGACCTTGGGCAGATAAGCAAACAATTTGTGGGCAAAGACATAGAGGGGTAGACTGGCAATATTCGAGGGCGCGTCGGCCGGCTGGGGCTTCTCCACAATGCGCCTGATCCAACCATTGTGCCACTCGACAATGCCGGTGCTGGCCGACTGCGCAATATCGATCTCCATCAGGCTGAGGACCGCATTGGCCTGCTGCGCCTGAAAGGTCGCCAACAGCGCGGCAACATGTTCCGGCGGCACCAGGTTATCACAAGCCGACATGATAAAATCGCCGTGGAGATGCGGGGTCAACAAGGTTAAGGCGTGCGCCATGCCCAGCCGTTCCTGTTGGACAACAAAATTGATGGTGACGTCGTCTTTCGTTTGTGCAACCAGCCATTGTGCAAAATAGGGGCGGATCTGTTCATCATCAGGGCTGATGAGGAGGAGGATGTCACGAATGCCATTTTGGACAAAGAGATCGAGCACGCGTGCCACAATCGGTTTGCCGACGACCGGGGCCATCGCTTTTGTGCGCACCGGGGTCACCGGTTGCAGCCGCTTGCCTTTGCCTGCGGCGAGAATTACACCTTGCATTATTTTCTAACCTTCACAATCAGTGAAAAGAGAATTAAAGGGAGAAGCTGCGGATTTAGCCACAGAGAACGCAAAGAACACCCCAACTATAGCAAATTCTGGCGTTACCTGAAAGAATTTGCCAGGTCGTGCGTTAAATAGGCATGGCCTGAATTGTTCCACTTGCAGCAAGTAACCGCACCAGCCAGTACAGGAGCCGGCATGTTACCCCAATCCGAAGCAGCGTTAATCGAAGCAGCCAAGATCAACCCGGAAGCCTTTGCCCAGCTTTATGACACCTATGTCGACCGGGTCTATCTCTTTGTGCGCCGGCGCGCGCTTGATGACGACGTGGCTGAAGATATCACCGCGCTGACCTTTGAAAAGGCGTTGCGTGCGTTGCCGGGTTATCAACCCCAAGGGGCCGGTTTCTGCGCCTGGCTCTACCGCATTGCGCGCAATGAACTGGTGAGCTATCAGCGCAAACAACGTTGGTTTACCGCACTGCTGCCCAGCCAGGCCAGCCCGCTCAACCTGGATTGGCTGGTGGCGCACAACGAGGAGGTAGCCGAGTTGCGCCAGGCACTGGGCAAGTTAACCGCCGCCGATCAAGAACTATTGGCGCTGCGCTTTTTCGAAGAGTTGAGCAACCCCGAAATCGCTGAAGTGTTGGGCTGTCCGGTGGCCAATGTCTATGTGCGGCTGCATCGGGCGCTAAAACGGTTGGCGCAGCACTTTACAACGCTGCATCAGGCAGTGGGAAGAGAGGTGATCCATGTTTTGGAATAAACACAAGCAAACGCCCGCGGTAGCACGTTGGGCAGCGCGCCTGGAAGCAGGGGCAGAGAACGAGCCAACCCTGGCACTGGCCGCGCAATTACGCAAAGTTGAATTACAGCAGGCTGAGGCAAATCGATTCTTCAAAGCGCGGCTACGGCAGCGACTAATCGACTTACACAATGAAGAAGTGCTCCCGGCAGAAACCACTGCTGGGCAGCGCATGCAGCAGCGACGTTGGCACAACTGGCTTTGGCCGCTTGCGTTCCTGGTACTCCTTTTACTCACGGCCTATTGGCAACGCTTCTGGTTACGCGGACTCTTCAGCCCGCAGGTTGATGATTGGCAATATACGGTAATGCCCTGGACTGCACTGATTCTGCTCGGCACAGTGCTCATCTTCAGCCTGAGTTTGATCTGCTTGATTGTCCAATCCTTGTCAAAACGCTGGCAAGCAACAACACAGCTGTGGTCACAGCTTGCCTGGCAGGGCATGCGCCTTAGTGGCGGCTTGGGCGTCCTGCTGATTGGCTTAATCGTAATCACTAATTTGCGACCAGCGCCGTACGCCACCACATCAACAGGATTTGTTTCACCACTCGTGGCGCAGACAGGATCTCTCGCCGGTGCGGCGACACCAGTAGTACAGCTCTACAGCCCACCTACAGGCCCAGGACAAGCAGTGGCACAGCCAGAGGTACCTATGCTTGGGCAAGCTGCCGCAGAGTCAGTTGCGGCAGTACCGGGTGCTGCATCAGGCGAATCAGCACCATTTGTTGAATCGGTAGTGGCTGCACCAGCTAGCGTTCCCGCAATCGAGGTCCAACCAGCAGCCATCAGCCCTCAAGTTGACTCCTATGCGCTCTCCGCGCAGTTAGAGACCGCAGCCGTCGCGCAGCTCAACACTGACAACCTCGGTCTATCCGTCGGCGGTGCGAAGGATATCAACAACTTCCGCGAAAACATTCAACAAGGCTACCTGCCCTTGGCAACCGATGTCACCGTGGAAGGGCTTTTCTATGATTACTACTTTGCGACCGGGCAGAACGCGCCATGCACGCAACTTTTCTGCCCCAGCTATGCCCAGGCGACCAGCCGCGATCCGATTTCTGGTGAGGCCCAACACTTCCTGGCGGTGGGGCTAAATTCAGGGCTGCGTGCCAGCGACTTTGCCCGTAAACGGCTCAATCTCGTCGTGGTGCTCGACATCTCCGGCTCAATGGCGGAGGAATTTACCCGCTATTACTATGATAATAGCAGCACGAATAGCCCCCTCGCTTGGGAAGCCAAACCCAAACTCACCGCGGTCACCGAAGCGATTGCCGCCCTGCTGGATCAACTGGCGCCCGAGGATCAACTGGCGATTGTGCTCTTTGACGATCAAGCGCACCTGGCCAAGGCAATGCGCCTCGTCGGCGAAACCGACATGGCGAGTATCAAACAACATATTCTGGCGCTGCGTGAACAGGGTGGCACCAATATGGAAGCGGGCTATCGCATGGGCACGGACCTGTTGGCCCCGTTCGTCAATGCGGACCCAGCGATCTATGAGAATCGGCTGATCTTCCTCACCGATGCCCAACCGAACACCGGTGCGACCAGCGAAGCGGCACTGTTGGCGCTCACCCAGGCCAATGCGGCACAGCGCATCTACACTACCTTTATCGGCATCGGGGTTGACTTTAACACCGCGTTGATTGAGGGGCTGACCAAGATCCGCGGGGCAAATTATTACGCCGTCCACTCTCCCGCCGACTTTATGCGCCGCGTGCAGGACGAGTTCAATTTCATGGTAACGCCGCTCCTCTTCGACCTGACCCTAACCTTCAATTCACCAGATTTTGTGATCGAACAGGTCTATGGTTCGCCGGAGGCAGATCAGGCGAGTGGCGAGATCATGCGCATCAACACCCTTTTCCCGTCGGCTGGCCGCGATGGCGAGGTAAAGGGCGGGCTGGTCCTTCTCCAATTGCGGCCTCGCAACGGGACAAGCACCAACGGGGGACAGGCCACCGTAACGGTCACCTATGCTGATCGCAGTGGCCAGGTGCAAAGCAGTGTGGCTGCCGTCGCCCTGGCGACCACCGCCAATGACCAAGAGGGCGATCACTATGACAACTTGGGCATCCGCAAAGGCATTTTGCTGGTACGTTACGCCAATCTCTTGCGCAACTGGGTCAACGATACGCGCGGGCGCGCCACCGGGGATGATGGCTGGTTATATCCCAATGTTACCCCGGAAACAGGCATCCAACTACCGCGCACCACCTCCTTAGGGGAATGGGAACGGCAGTCATTACCCTTGCAAGTTTCACCCCAGTATCAGACGTTGTTTGCGCAATTCAAAGCATATTTCGGCGCAGAGCTGAATGCACTTGGGGATTCAACGTTGCAGCAGGAGCTGACGATATTAGAAAGATTGACAACCCAACCATAGACCTTGGGTAAGTGAAGAACGGCAAAGCGTTCCGGGGACGCACCACACAGATCGGGGTAAACTAACCTTTTTGGGTGCGTCCCCGGAACGCTTTGCCTTAGCTACCCCAATTCACCCAACAGCGCCGCTCCGTCCGCCGGTTGGCAGAGGTGGACGCTGTAGGCATCAGCGATATCAGGGTGAATCTGGGGGTAACGCTGATGAACCACATCGGCGATCGCTTCACTTTGCCGGGGATCGACCAAGGCAAGGCAACTGCCACGGAAACCGGCCCCACTAAAACGTACACCATAAACACCTGGCGTCTCGCGCAGAATTTCATAGAGGGTGATCAGTTGCGGACAACCACTCTCGTAATTCTTGATCGAACTTTCGCCCGATTGGGCCACCAACTCACCAAAGCGCGTGAGATCACCATTGCGCCACGCCTGTTCACCCTGGAGCACACGGGCCATCTCACTGAAAAAGTGGGCCGCCCGTTTACGCAACGGCGCTTCCAGCCGATCCGCATAGGTGGTAAAGTGGTCGGGATCGACATGGCGTAACCGAGGGTTTTCCACCCCATCTCGACCAGTCAATGCCAAGAGTTGCTTGGCCGCAGCCTGACATTCCGCCACCCGGTTGTTATACCCCGTACCAACCAACCCCTGCGCCACACCCGAGTAAACGGCCAAGATCGCATACTGTTCGGGTGCGATGCTCGCCGGCGCGATCTCGATCTGCACCGATTCACAGTCGATGACCGTCAAATGGTTGCGCCGGCTAAAGAGGATCGAGGTCTGATCGAGGATACCATTGTTGAGACCAATGTAATCATGCTCAGTCCGGGTGACCAGACGAATATTCTCGTCCGGTGTAACCGTGAGGCCGTTGACTGTCTCCAGCGCCAGCAAGTAAGCAATCGTCACCGCGGCGGAAGAGCTGAGGCCACCAATCGGCATGTCGCCGCCCAGGACACCCACTAACCCTTGCTTAAGGCCATAGGCATTTTGCAAAGCGACCGCCGCTCCGCGCAGATAGTTACCCCAATCCCCCTTGAGCGAGGGCGGAATTGCCGACGGGTTGAAGGTGGTCGGCTGCGCAAAATCCAGGCTGTGGACATGAATGCGGCCATCATGGGTCGGCGCAAAGGCGAAGAGGATCGAACGATCCACGGCCATGCCGGTCACCCGCCCTAGTTGATGATCGATGTGTGCACCCAGAGGTGAAATGCGCAAAGGCGCGCGCACGACGCGGATCGCCGCCGGATCACCGTGATAGTGACGGCGCAAGTGGGTAATCAGTTCATCGACCCGTTCAGCTTGTGGACGGGCGTGGTGGAGATGCGGGTTAGGGTGAGTCATGCTAGCAGTGTATCACAGGATTGAATGGAAATTTGCTTGCAATTTGGTCAGTAAGGTTACTCCATCGGATACTTCAAGCCCCACTGGGCGCGGATTGCGTCCATCGTCTCCATGATTTGCAGCGACTCATCCAGCCCCATGACCCCGCTCTCCAACTTACCAGCGCGCACACAGTTGGCAACTTCGGCGGCTTCGTAGTTATAGCCATTGGCAACGTAGGGAATCTCAAGTTCTTGCGTGCCTTTGCCCGACTGGGTCAAGGTCAATTTGTTGGGGATCCAGAAGGGGGGATGGATGCGGATCATGCCGTCGGTGCCCATGATCACACAATCCTGCGGCGTGTTGGTGCGCACGGCGGTGTAGAGCGTCGCCAGTTGACCACCGGGATAACCGAGAATAAAGGCCGACTGTTCGTCCACCCCAGTTTGACCCAGTTCCGCCAAGGTTGCAATCCGATTGGGCCGGCCTAACAACATGGAGGCAAAGGAGATCGGATAGACCCCCACATCAAGCAGCCCACCGCCGCCCAGTTCGGGTGCAAAGGCGCGGCTCTGCGGGTTGAAGCCGGCGCGAAAACCAAAGTCGGCGTTGATCATGCGTACTTCGCCGATGGCGCCTTCATCAATTAGCCGTTTTGCCTCGACCACGGCGGGGACAAAGCGGGTCCACATTGCTTCCATTAAAAAGAGGCCCAGTTTGCGCGCCTCAGCAATCATTTCGCGCGTCTCGCCGGCGTTGATCGTAAAGGGCTTTTCACAGAGCACATGTTTGCCGGCCCGCAGCGAAAGCAAGGTGTGATCTTTGTGCATGGGATGGGGCGTGGCAACGTAGATCGCATCGATCTCTGGGTCGGCAACCAGTGCTTCGTAACTGGCATGGCGATGGGGAATCGCAAATTGCTCGCCAAAGCTATCGGCCTTTTCCTGGCTACGGGAGCCAACCCCAACAAGTTTGTGGTCGGGCAGCGCTTGCACGCCTGCACAAAATTTCTTAGCAATACTGCCGGCACCAAGGATGCCCCAGCGGAATGTGTTGGTCATAGTTAATGGTTTCTAGGTGATTGGTGATTGGGTGATTCGTGATACAATTTGTCACATATCATACTCTACTCAATCTAAAGGGGCAAGCAAGATGGGTCGATTGGCTGGGAAAGTCGCAGTGGTTACGGGTGGGGCGCGTGGAATTGGCAAGGGGATCGCCCTCTGTTTGGCGGCAGAGGGCGCCGATGTAGTGATCAACGATCTGCCGGGCAGCAAAGAGGCCGCCGGGACTGTGGCCGAACTAGAAAATATGGGCCGCCAAGCCCTTTTCTGGCCGGCGGATATTTCGGATCGTGACGCGGTGGCCGCAATGATGACGGGGGTGGTGGCGCGCTTTGGCAAGCTCGATATCGCCGTAGCCAATGCGGCGCGGTCAATCCGTGAGTCGGTGGTGGAAGCCAAGTGGGAAAATGTGTTGCGCACGCTGGAGGTGGCCCAATTTGGGGTTTTTCATACCTGTCAAATGGCGGCGCAACAGATGGTACGCCAACCGCTGGCAGGCCCAAGCCGGGGCAAGATCATCATCACCTGCTCGGTCCATGAAGAGCACGCCTTTGCGAATAGCGCGGCCTATAACATGGCCAAGGCCGCGATTGCGCATTTGGGGCGGACGATGGCCGGGGAATTGGCGCGGCAGCGGATCAACGTTAATATCATCAACCCCGGCTGGATCGATACACCTGGCGAGCGCAATCATTTCAGCGAAGCCGACATCGAACGTGGCGGCCAAAATATTCCTTGGGGACGCATCGGGCGGCCAGAGGATATCGGCAAAGCTGCTGCCTTCCTGGCCAGTGACGATGCCGAGTATATTACCGGGGCGGTGTTACGGGTGGATGGTGGCTTTGTGCACGGGTTGGATCTACCGGCGGCGTAGCGGGCCAAGCGTCCTCACAGCAACGGCAGCAGTTCAAATGTGTCACGCAGTAAGCGCTCGTCTTCGCCATCGGCGATATCTGTTGGCTCGGCACTTGCCCCGATCCCGATCAGGCCAAGCAGTGGGTTACGCGGTGGTGTGCCCTTGCGCTGTTCCGTGATATAGGTGGCTAATGCCTCGCGCAGCACACTCGCCATCGATTGCTCTTTCTCCTGCGCAATGCGCTGTAAATCGTAGAGCACGTCCTCTTCGATCATGATGGTGGTTCGCTTCATTGCGCTCGCCTTTCGTCAATCACTCACTTTAGTTCATATCAAGGATGTTATGGTTATGCAAGCATAACCATAACATCCTTGTCAAGCATTCACACAAAAGCGGGTGCGTCCCAATTTTGGGGTAAACGTCCCCGGCACAGGCGAGGAAATGGTCCGCAGACGAACCAATTTTTCGCCTGTGCCGGGGACGTCATACAACTCACTCCTTTCCTGGGACACACCCCACAAAAGCTGCTACCCAATAATCGGCGTCAAGTGAAGTACAAACTCCGTGGGCTGGGGGGCGAGTAGATATTGGGGTAGGACACCTGGCCCACAACTGGCGTTGCCCAACCCGCACTGGGCTAGATCAACATTTAAGGTAATTTCAGACCGGTGTGGCAGGTCATAGGTATGGTGTGCCGCGGTTAGATCTTCGGTAGTGAAATGATGCGCGCTGAAATTGAGCAAGTCGTCACCGCTGATCCGTAGCCCAAAACCTTGGGCATCGGTGAGCGTGGCCCAGCGCACATCACATTTATTACCATTTTCCTGCGGCATCCCATAGGGCACATATTGAGCGGCAACCGTACTGCTGTAGTTGCCGACTTTGGCCCCCTCTTTGCGGTCCACATAATTTTCATGGGGACCGCGGCCAAACCATTGCAAAATCTCAAAGTC
Source organism: Caldilineaceae bacterium (assembly GCA_022842065.1). The sequence goes on along the minus strand of JALHQH010000012.1, from coordinate 167,614 downwards.
GGCGGGCAAGGTCATCACCAGGCCGATGCGCGGCAGCGAGGTTAGGTCAACGCTCACCGGGGTGACATGGGCGTGCAGGTCGATTGCGCCGTTGCCGTGGATGGTATAGACCAAACGACAGGCAAAGCGGGCCACATCGGCAGGCAGCAACGCGGTGCGCAACTGTTCACGGGGCGCGGCGGCCGCTTTGGCCAGCAGCGCTTTGACCAGGTCGGGCATGGTTTTGGACAGGGTGGTTTTGGCCAATTTGTGCAATAGTTGGATCAGATCCCAGATGCGATCTGATCGATCCAGTTGGTCAATAAACCGTTGGGTGCGGTCGCTCTTGCTGGCCCCCGGCAACTCGTCGTAGACAATGCCAAATTGGCCGGTCAACGAGCGCAGTTGCTCTTCGGTGGCAAGGTGAACCAACAGCTCGCGCAGGTCATTCAGCCGCTGTGCCCAGCTCTGTGCGGCGAGCGCCGCGCGATCGACCTGGCCGGCAAATTTGGTGTGGACGCTTAACTGTACGGCATCGGTGCCCACCATGTTGACATCAACCCCGCTGAGCCCTTCGAGCAGCCGATCCAGCCCGACTTCACGCCAGCGAATCGCCATTTTCTGATCGCCCCAGGTGTTGTCATCGTTGTCGGTCGGCGCGCGCCAGAATTGAAAGCCAACCCCACCGATCAGCAAGGCTCGACCATTCACCGTATAGTCGCGAATGCGGCCAGTCAGCTTGTCAAAGGTTAACGCGAAGTGCTCCCCTTGCACATGAATCAGTTGCGGCTGCACATCAACTGTCAACGCCGGCAACGTGCCATGATGCGCCCCGCTTGCTCGCCCTGGCTTCAGTTGGAATTGCGCCCAGGCCACCTCGTGACCAGCCCGAATCGCAAGGGTGGCGGCCCGTTGGCGGAAGCTGACCGTCAACCAGCTCTCACCAGCCGTCGACGGTGGCAAGGCATAGGGGACGGAAATGGTTTCCGTCGCGCCGGGTGCGGTCGCCAGGTCATCGAGCGTACCGGCTTGGGTGATCACCCCTTCAATCGCCACCTCCCAGTGCAGAGTGAGATGCTGCAGATCGCGAAAACGGTAGTCGTTGTGAATGCGCAGCAGGCCGGCGTGTAAGTCAACTGCTTCGACGCGCACCGGTTCCAAGATTTTTTTATACTCCCAAAGGCCAGGGTGTGGCTCACGTGTGGGGCCAACCAACCCGTTGAAGCAGAAATTGGCATCATTGGGCTTATCACCAAAGTCGCCACCATAGGCAAACCATTCGGTACCATCATCGGTAAAACGGCGAATGCCCTGATCCATCCAATCCCAGATAAAGCCACCTTGCAGCCGCTTGTACTGGTGGACCGCCGCCCAATATTCCTTGAGATTACCGGTGCTGTTACCCATGGAGTGGGCATATTCACACATGATGATCGGGCGCTGATCGTCCTTTTCGGCCAGCTCAATAATGCGGGCGACGGTGGGATACATGGGGCCGATGATGTCGGTAACTGCTGCTTCCTCGGCGGGGTGGTAGTGCAGAGGACGGGTCGGTTCCTGTTCGCGCGCCCAGGCAGCCATCGCGTCGTGGTTGGGGCCATACCCCGATTCATTGCCCAGTGACCAGCCGATGATGCAGGCGTGATTTTTGTCGCGCTCGATCATGTTGCGCATGCGGTCGACAAAGTTGTCCTCCCAAATGGGATCCTTGGCCAACCGATCCCAGACACCGTGGGTCTCGATGTTGGTTTCGTCGAGGACAAAGATGCCATATTCGTCGCAGAGTTCATACCAGCGCGGTTGGTTGGGATAGTGGGCGGTGCGCACGGCGTTGAGATTAAACTGCTTCAGCAGGCGAATATCGGCCAGCATCTCTGCTTCGGTGATGGCATGGCCGTGATCAGGGTTGTGTTCATGGCGGTTGACCCCTTTGATCAGAATCGCCTTGCCGTTGACACAGAGCTGGCCATCCTTGATCTCGACCTGGCGAAAGCCAACGTGGTAGCTTTCATATTCGAGCACCTGGTCTGCGCTATCTTTGAGCGTTAGCAGCAGGGTATAGAGATAGGGCTGCTCGTCCGACCACTTGTAGGGGTTCGCCACTTGGGCCGCAACCGCGACCGTGCTTTCAATGCCGGCGGGAACTTCTACGGCGCGGGTTAATGGTGTCGCGAAGATCGGCTTTGCATCAGCGTCAAAAAGCTGCACTTCCAATGTACAAGGTGTTGCGGCGCGCGCATAGTTATGAATGGTGGCGCGCGCGCGTAACATGGCATCCACATAGTCGTCGGCCAGATCAGTCTCCACGGCGAAATCGCGCAGATGTTGCGGCGGGGCGGCCCAAAGGTAGACATCGCGGTAGATGCCACTCAGCCGCCAGAAATCTTGATCCTCCAGATAGCTGCCCGCGGACCAGCGATAGACGCGCACGGCCAGCAAATTCTCACCTGGCTGGAGATAGCTGGTAATGTTGAATTCAGCCGGCGTGCGACTGTCCTGGCTATAGCCGACCGCCTGGCCGTTAATCCAGAGATGAAAGGCGGAATCGACACCATCAAAGGTGAGAAAGATCTGCTGGCCGGCCCAACCGTCCGGCACAGTAAAGTGGGTGCGATAGCAGCCGGTGGGGTTGTCATCGACCGGGACAGCAGGCAGGTTGGTAATATCAAAGGGGTAGGTAATATTGGAATAAACGGGGGGATCATAGCGGTTGATCCCTTTTTCGGTGTAGCCCGGTTGCAGTTGCCAGTTGCCGGGCACCGCGGTGGTGGGCCAACCAGCGCTGTCGTAATTGGGCTGCTGAAAAGTGGCCGGTGCCGCCGCCGGATTGGGCGACCAGTGAAAGCGCCAGTCGCCGTTGAGCAACTTACAGTAGCTAGAGCTGTAACGAAGACAACGTAATGCTTCCGTTGTGGTGGCATAAGGCATGAGGGTAGCATGGGCCGCCTCCCTGTGGCGGCCCAACAGGGTGGGATTATCCCAGTCGTTAGTAGACTGTGTCATCAGGTGCTCCAAATGAATATGCGAGAGTTAAAATGATGACTACAGTATACTGCAAGAGCACAGCAAATGGCGACTGGGGGCGTAAAACATGAAGCGTAATGGGTACAGTTCGACAGGCGCACTGTACCCATTACGCTTCATGTTTTACGCTTCACGTTTTACGCTTCACGTTTTACATTTTATCGGCACTGGGTAACCAACGCGCAAGGGTCTGGCGCAAGTCAGCCAGACGCACGGGTTTACTCAGATAGTCATCCATGCCCGCCGCGAAACAGCGCTCCTGGTCGCCCTTCATTGCTTGCGCGGTCATGGCAATAATGGGCAGGTGGCCACCAGTGGTCTGTTCACGTGCGCGTAGATGTTGTGTGGTCTCAAAACCATCCATCTCCGGCATCTGGCAATCCATGAGCACAAGCTCATAGGAATGATCGGGCTGCGCTAACCGGGCGAGCGCTTCAAGACCATTCTGCGCCAGATCAGCCGTAAAGCCTAAGCGGGCCAATTGTTCGATGGCCAACGTCTGGTTTGCCACCTGATCTTCGACTAAGAGGATCAGCGGCGTGGCGAGCAGTGATTTGGCACTTGTGGGCAGGGGGGCAGTCACCACAGGGGTGGGGGCGTCGGATGTTGCCCCAGCGGTCATCATGATAGCAGGCCGATCAGAAAGCGCCCGCAACAGACTTTCACGCAGGCGGTTCTGGCGTACCGGTTTTGTCAGATAGTCATCATACCCAGCCTGTAGGGCAGCCCGCCCCTGCTCTTTCTCATCAAAGGCAGTTAACATGATCAGGCGCGTAGCAGCCAGGCTAGGCTCATTACGCACAGTCTGCCCTAATGCCAAACCATCCATCCCAGGCATAATCTGATCAACAATCGCCAATGGGAAAGGGGTCCCCGCGGCCGCAGCCCGGAGTAGCGCCATAATTGCTTCTGTTCCGCGCGTTGCAACCGTCACCTGCGCGCCCCAGGTGGTCAGATAGTTCTGCACAATCCCGCGATGGGTGACATTGTCATCAACGACAAGAATGTGCAACCCCTTCAACGTCAGCCCATAGGGTTGGGTGGGGACTGACTGCAGGGTAGAACGCTCAAGGGTAACGGTAAACCAGAAGGTAGCCCCTGCGCCTTCGCGACTCTCCACCCCGATCTCCCCGCCCATTAGCTTGATCAACCGACTGGCAATCGCTAACCCCAGACCAGTGCCGCCAAAGCGGCGTGTCACCCCGCCATCGACCTGCGTAAAAGGCTGAAAGAGATGGCGCTGTTGCTCGGCAGCAATGCCAATGCCAGAATCAATCACCCGACAGTGCAGTTGCACATAAGTATCCGACTGCGCGAGGGCGGTCAAACGCACGACGACCTCGCCGCGTTCGGTAAATTTGATCGCGTTGCCAGCCAGATTAAGCAACACCTGGCGCAAACGCCCGGCATCGCCGCGGACAATCGATGGCACATTATCGTCAATAAAAGTCATTAATGCCAATTGTTTGGCTGCGGCCTGCGTCGCCAGCAATTCAGCGACGCTCTCGATAATTAAAACAGGGGCGAAACTCTCTTGCTCTAGAATGAGCTTACCGGCTTCGATCTTGGAAAAATCGAGAATGTCGTTGATGATCGTCAACAGGTGTCCAGCTTCATCCAGCACAATCTCAGCAAACTCGCGCTGGCGGCTCTCCAGCTCAGTATCGAGCAGCAATTCAGTCATCCCGATCACACTGTTCATGGGGGTACGAATTTCATGGGACATGGTCGCCAGAAATTCGCTCTTGAGGCGCGAAGCCTCTAAAGCCTGGTCGCGCGCAACAGCGAGTTCCTGATTAGTTTGCTCGATCTTTGCGGCATAGGCTTGTAACTGTTCACTTTTCTGGTGACGCTCCATCTCACTACTGATCCATTGCGCCATCAGGCTTAAAAATTCTTGATCAGAAGCACGAAATGGGGTTGAACGGGGACGTGAACTCGAAAAGTTGAGCGTACCATAAACCTGGCCACCAATCTTAACTGCGGTGCCTAAATAGGCTTCGAGCCGAAAAGCTTGATAACAGGGATGGGTGGCCCAGGGCGAGTCACCGGCATGGGCAAAGCAGAGCGGACCCTCGGCCTGTAACGTTTCGCGGCAGTAAGTCTGGCCCAGCGCAAAGGTGGTACCTTTGACAATATCAAGCTGCGGCGCATAAACCTCGACGACCTGATACTGTTCAGCCGCCACGTGGGCGAGGATGCCGATATCCAGGCCAAAGCGGCGGCAGCCCATGGCCAGTAAGGCCTGTACTTTTTCGGCAAAGGTGCGTTGGTGGTCAGCCGTGATCGTATAGAGAGCACGGATGGCTTCCTCACTTTCGCGCAGGGCGGCTTCGGCTTTTTTCGCCGCCGTAATATCGCGATAGAGCCAAACGTTACCGCGGTGATCATTCTCGACCAGAATCGGGACATAATCACGTTCAAGAATCCGCCCATCGGCCATGTTCAACACTTCGCCGATCACGGTCTGGCGGTGCTGCAAAATGAGGCCAACGCGCTCGACAAAAGCTGCTGGATCAACAAAGAGTGCCTTTGATGCCTCGGCAGCACCGCTACAGTCTGTGCCTAACAAAGCAGCGGGCGGGATAGGAAACTGAAAAAGATTACAGAAATCCTGATTAACATGGAGAATATGGCGCGTTTCGTCTTCAACCAGGATCCCGCGTTGAAGGTTATCGATCAGTGTCGTCAGGAGCGAAGTCCGTGCTCTTAGTGCGGCCTGCGTCTCCCGGCGCTCTTGAATCTGGCGCTCTAGTGCAGCAGTGCGTTCCAGCTGCAACCGTGCCCGTGCGGCCTGCTCTTGCATCAGCCGCAGCGCGTAAACCAGGTGGTTATTACAAAGATATTCGAGCAGAAGCAGGTCAGTCTCGGTACTGGTGGCGAAAAAATTTACCGCGCCCAAATAATGTTCGCCCGTATGGAGGCGCAGCGAAACAATCTGGCGAATACCCATGACCCGTTCAATGGAAATCGCTAACGAGCGGGCTAGATCGGGTCGCCAGTCGTGGAAATGTTGAAAGATCTCAGTCGGGGGCGTCTGCAAGGCAACCGTTGGGTCATTGGCAAAGCGGTAACCAATCACCGAGAAGCCAGTAATTTTTTCGACACTGTGCAGGAGTAAAGAGGGCAGATAGAGCGCAGTCACCTGCATGTGTTGGCCATCCGGCTCCATTTCGGCCTGCAAGCCGTAGCTGTAACCGGTCGCCTGTACAATAATTTCGAGTAGGCGACGACGTACCTCATTGTGGCGTGCCACATCCACCAGATCGGCCAGGGTGGCATTTAGCTGGCGTGTCGCCTCGGTGCGGCGCGCTTCGCGACTCTCTTCAACCGGTGCTCGACTTCCTAATAGATAGCTCACAAGCGATGCGCTCACTTTGTTTGACAAAAAGTTTACGAACAAAGGTAAAACAAATATTTCCCATTGTAAACATTTTGTGACCATTCATTCAAGCGCAATTTGCCGTAATTTTGCGGAGATTGGACAGAGCGCGTAAGGCGCGGAAGGTTAACGATCGCGGATCAACGGGCGCAGGGCAAGCGGGATTTGCACCTGTTCATTCGGCAGCCAGCCGACTTCGAGCACCCCCCATAACCCAATCAGGATCGCTTCCGCTGCATCATGGCGCAGTGAAGTTGGCTGCGGCGCGGCAGACCAGTCGATGATAGTACGTGCCAGCGTATCGGCACTTTGTTTGGCTTCGATCCCACTGCGTTGTTGACGCGCAGAAAGCAGTTGTGCGCGCCAGCGCTCAGCGCTCACCACAAGCACACCAAGCTGCCGCCGGCTCCCCTCCTTGTGCCAGATTTCGGCCAAAGGTCCACCCCCTTCCAGGACCAGCCACTGCAAGGTGGGGAGCGCGTTGAGGATCGTAGAGACGCCCCGCTTTAAGCGCGTCAGATTACCAAAATTATGCGAGCGGTACCAGCACAGGCGACCATCATGACCATAAAGTGCCAGGCCGGCGCGCAGGCCAAGATCAACCGCAAGGAGCGTGCGTGAGGAGGGAACGGGGTCCGGCAGGGTACTCATGACCAGGCAGACATTTCCGCGGCAGGAATCGTAAAGAGGGTTTGGGTGGCTTCAATCGGGCTGCGCATGCCGAAGCGCGCGGCGCCCCCCTCGGCTAGATGCAAGGCTAGTTGATAGCATTGGTTGGCGTCAAAGGGATCGAACTCATGGTAGTTGAGCATTTCGCCGAAGTCATTCATCGTGCCAATCAGGCTACGATCTTCGCTTTTGGCATAGATCATCGGTTGCATCGCGGCCAGTTCAGCATCAATCAGCGGATCGACTACCACAATCGTGCGCAACAGCGCCCGGAGGGCACTTTGGAAGCGGCGCGCGAAATTGTTCAGATCTTTGGCCGCCACGAGCACCGGCAGGCGCGATTCGGCACTGATACAGAGGACAAAGGGGATGGTACCCATATAATAAAGATTAGCATACCAGTCACCCAGCCGCGTCGTCGAACTTTCCGCGGTCGGCGCGATGGTACAATGGAGACGTTTGGCGAGCTTTTGGGTCGGGCGTAAGATGAGCATAAGACGATTCTCCCTGGATTAATAATGCTTCAAGTTAACCGGAGAGCAGCGTTTTGTCAATTTTATCCATAGATTGAGTGCCTTTGGGCTCGCTTACCGATATTGCTTGGCCTTCGGTTGCGTTTGGATGAGTATGAAAAAAGTAGTTCAACGAAAAAGTAATTCAATCATCTATGTGATATAATGACACGAAAAGTATTTTTGCACGGATTGAAAGTCGTTATCCTCTTCGACTTTATACAGGAGGCAGTTGATGTCATTACAAACCCTTGACCATTCACCCCAAGCAATTTTACGGCGTTTAGACATCGTCTTAAACGAACTTCTAACATTACGTCAAGCAGTACAGAAATTAGCAAAAGCAGAAACAAAATCAGATGATATGGTGAGCAAGCTTGCTGGTTCATTAGGACCGGCTGCACCAGATGAATTAGATTATTTTAATACACTTGATGTCACTTGGCAGAGATTCGACGATGAACAAGACAATCGCTGAATTTAAAGGCATAGCCATCTACGTTGATACAATGATTTTCTACCAGCTTTTACGCGAAAAAGGTTCACTTGCAGAAGTATTTTTCCGCGGAAGTCAGGCGAAGAATATACAGTTGTACACATCTGTCCTCACGTTTGATGAACTTGCTTATCGACTTTTACTTGCCCTCATTCGCGATAAATATAGCGGTTCACCCCTGGATCAACTACGCAAAAATGAACAAGCGCTAATTGCTGAATTTAGTGGTAAAATTGAAGCTGCGCTGATCCAATTACAATCATTGCCCAATCTATCACTGATTGATTATACAGTCGCAGATGTATCGATAATGCATCAGAATATGCGACTGTTTTACTTGCGCCCCAGAGATGCTCTTCATTTAGCCACAATGCAAAAAACAAAATGCCTCGAGGTAGTTAGCCATGATAGTGATTTCAGTAGCGTACCATTTATACAGCGCTATACACTTTCATAAAACCGTCCCTGATTCTTTGCAGACAATTTATTTTGTGTTTGAAGTTAACCTCTGTTTTCCGCACCAGATACGATAAAGGAACCACCCATGTCCGCCGACCTGATCATCACCAACGCCACTGTCTACACCATGGACCCCAACCAACCCACCGCCGCAGCCTTTGCCGTGCGCGATGGCAAATTTCTCGCGGTCGGTCGCGCGGCGGAGATGGAAAGTCACCGTGGCCCCCAAACCCAGGTGCTTGACCTGCAGGGTGCACCTGTCCTCCCCGGACTGTGCGATGCGCATATTCACTTCACTTATTACGCGCTCAGTTTGCAACAGATCCAAATTTTTGAAGTGCCGACCCTTGCTGAGCTGTTACAACGGGTCGCCGCCAAAGCCGCGGTAACGCCAACCAACCAATGGCTTATCGGCTGGGGCTGGAACCAGACGCTGTGGCCCGAACCGCGCTTTCCGACGCGTTATGATCTCGACCAGATCGCGCCCCATCACCCTGTACTCTTGCGGGAAAAAAGTGGCCATTCCGCCGTGGTCAATACGGTAGCGCTGCGGCTAGCCGGGCTCGATGCCAAGACCCTCAACCCGCCTGGCGGTGAGCTTGTGCGCGACGCCAATGGCGAACTCACAGGGATGCTCTTCGAAGATCCGGCGATTGCACTGGTTGCCCAACATATCCCCGCCGCGACCGAGGCGGATTTGGATGCAGCGGTGTTGGCGGCTCAGGCGAATGCCCATCGCTTTGGCTTGGTGGCGATTCATGATCTCGACGGCAAGCAGGGCTTTGGCACCTTTCAACGGCTGCGGCTGCGCGGTCAACTCAAGTTGCGTGCCGTCACCCATATTGCCATGGACCAATTTGCAGATGCCCTAAAGGTCGGCCTGCGCGCCGGATTGGGGGACGAATGGCTGCGGGTCGGCGGCCTGAAGCTTTTTGCGGACGGCGCGTTGGGACCACGCACCGCCGCAATGATTGAGCCATACGAAAATGAGCCAACCAACTATGGCATCACCATTGTCGACAAAGAAGAGATGTTGGAGATGGCTGGGAAAGCCAGCGCGGCCGGCCTGCCGACCGTCATCCACGCCATTGGTGACCGTGCCAACCACGATGTCCTTGATGTCTTTGCCGCCGTGCGCGCGCAGGAGCAGGAGGCCGGCATCGAACGCCATTTGCGCCGCCACCGCATTGAGCACGTCCAGGTGATCCATCCCAACGACTTGCATCGGCTGGCTGAACTTGATGTGATCGCCTCGGTGCAGCCGATCCACGCCACGCAGGATATGAACAATGTCGATGCCTTTTGGGGCAAACGGGGCGACTTGGCTTATGCCTTCCGCGCCCTCATGAACAGCGGCGCGCGCATTGCCTTTGGCTCGGATGCGCCGGTCGAAACACCGAATCCCTTTGTTGGTATCCACGCCGCCGTCACCCGTCGCCGCGCCGATGGCTATCCCAATGCCGAGGGTTGGCATCCGGCGGAGAAATTTACGGTGGCCGAAGCGGTAGCTGCTTACACCATTGGTGCCGCCTATGCCGAAAGTTTAGAAAAGGTCATGGGCTCGATCACACCCGGCAAATATGCGGATTTCATCGTGCCGGATCAGGATATTTTCACCTGTGAGCCGATGGCGATCAAGGATACGGGGGTCAAGTTGACGGTGGTGGGTGGCGAAGTGGTCTATCAGGCCGGGTAAATGAGCGGTTACCCTGTTGGCTGTGCCAAAGCGGACGCGGCCCAAGTGGCGTCCGCTTCACTGAGATTGGGCACTGGTGGTTTGCCATAGTCGATAATCAGCCGATAGCGCGCACGGTCGTAGAGATCATGCAAAATAGTGCCCAGATCGACTATCGGCTCGGCATCACCTGGTAGGAGGGGCAATGGAAATTGCGGAATTGCCTGGCGTAGGGAAAATGCATAAAGATGCGCCTTGCGCCCTAACTCGCGCCGCCGAATAAAGATGCGGTAGTCGGCCGGCAAATGCTCGGTAAAAGGCATGGGCTGATAGGCGCGCAAAAAATCAATCTCCACAAAATGGACATCACTGTTAATCAGCGCTTCCCATTTTTGGAGGTAATTTTGCCGCTCGTCACCCACTTTTTTATTAGTATGCGATAAAAGTTCAATGACTGTCACCACTTCGCCATTGGGCACCAAGCGCACAGCGAGATAGGGTTCCTCGTAGGGTTCCGGCAACGGTAAATCGACCACCACCGGCAGCGTTACGGCAGGTGAAACCCCATAGGTAACAGGGGCTTCGCCGATTTTTATGACACTTACATCTGGATAGCGGGTTTGAATCGGCAATGTAGGCGATGCCGAAATATAGGTGTGCGTTTCTACTGCGACAAAATAGCGCGGTTCTAGTTGCGGAGCCAATATGTCAGCCAATGCCGTAATCAGCCGTTGATGGACACCTTTCCAAAGGGTTGGATTTTCTAACCAGGGGTTCATGCCTGGGAATGGATATGACATCGCTCCTCCTTCGCCTTACCTACATGCAGACACCACACGCATGATTATAGCACAGGTTCGTCACTGAGAAAGGTTGGCGGCGGCGGAAGGGATTGGTAGACCGATGACCAGGTGAGCACCAGGGAAAAACTTTATAGGTTTCCAGTAGTTCTACAGTAGCTTTTTGGGCGTATCCTATAGATTAGCTGTCTTGAACAATGATCAGTGTGCAAAACAGCGATCGTCTGTCGGTTACTGTAGCGCTAGCCAAGGAAGCCATGTCAGTCCCAGCCTCATTGTTCGCTGCGTCAATCGGTGCGCAGCTTGACCACCATCTAGACCAAGCCGAATTTGTCCAGGCCGCGACGCTCCTGATTGCACAATTGCCCCCGCAACTCCCCACTGCCCTCCAGCCTCAGGTGAACACCTTGCTGGCGCGCTTTCCAGCCGCGCTGCGGGCGGACAATCCGGATCTACTCTATCTGCAAAGTTTGCTCCTCGCGCAAACGCAAACTGAGGTAGCCGCAACCCAGCTGGTGCGCGCCCTTTTGTTATATCGGGCGCAGGGGCAACTTAAGCGGGCGGCGAACTGCTATTTTGAGCTCATCCGCATTTATGCCCAGCGCGAAGATTTTCGCACCGCCTTGCTTTATGTGGGGGAAGCCGAAGCACTCCTGCACCAGCTGACCGATCCACGGCTAGAGGCCCAACTCTTCCTCCGCCTGGCTGAACTCTGCCCGGATTTGGGGCGGCTGCAGGAAAGCATTGACTATGCGCAGCGGGCACTGACCGGTTTTCGGGCCCAAGGTGAAATCCAGCAGCAGTTCAAAACGCACATCCTGCTCGCGGTGCTCCATCGCCAGTTAGGTGATTATCACGCCGCCGAAGCCCAGTTGGAATTGGGCCGCCGTTTACATCAGGCTGGGCAGTTGGGGGATGAAGCCTATACCCGCGTGCTCAATGCCGCGGCCCATTTGGCCTGGTATCGGGGTGATCTCAGCGCAGCGCAGCAGCATGCCGAACAGCTTGTGCACTACACCGACAAAACAAAGCTGCCTAAAGCCAAAGTGTATAGCGCCCTCTTGCTGGGCAACCTCTATCGTGCACAAGGCTTCTTTGCCACGGCCCAGCACTGGTATACCACCACGCGCACCTTGATCCAACAAGCCGCAGTCCCGCTCTTTCTCCCCTGGGTCGATGTGCAGGAAGGCTGGCTCTATGTGCTGACAGGCGACTATGCCACCGCACGGCGCTTGATCCACCGCGCGCTAACGACCACCGATCGGGGGCAGTTGATGAGTTTTAACGTCCATCTGGCCCTGTTGAATCTGCTGGAAGGCCAAGTGGAGACGGCAGCCAAGCTCTTGCAGAGCGCGCAAGCATTTTATCAACAGTCGGGTGATGAACTGGCCACGGCGGTCATTGACCTCTATCTGGCTTACACCTTGCACCAACAGGATCAGCCGGCAGTAGCGACCGCCCATTTGCAGGCTGGCTTTGACTGGTTTGCTGCGCGCCATATCACTTGCTTTCCCCTGTGGTGGCACAGTCCGCTGGTGGCCCAGATCTGTGTGTTGGCCCTGCGCGCCGCCATGCACATCGACCTGGTTGAGCACATGATCGCCTATCATGTGGGCACGGTCGCTCGCCCCCTCTTGGCCACCCTACTGGACGAGGGTGATGGGCCGCTGGCGCAGCGCGTACGGCCCATCTTGGCCCTGTTAACGGCAAAAGATGAAGCGTGGCTAACCTGGCTGGCCACGGTCGAGGATGAAATGGTGCGCCAGGTGCTGGAAACATTGTTACAACAGAACAGCCTACGCCGCGCAAAGCTGGACGAACTGCAAGCGACCTTGCGGACGGCCCAGCAGCGTGAGAAAACAAACCCAGTCCTCATCGCGGTCTTCGGACGCTACTTGCAAGGGGCAACGATTAAAGAGATCGCGGTACAGTTACAGCGGGCACCGAGCAGCATTCGCAATTACGTGACAACCATTTACCAGATCTTCGGGTTGAGCCCGGCTGCTTACGCCAGCTTACAGGCGCGGCGGACAGCGTTAATCATGCTCGCCCGTGTACGTGGGTGGATCGAATAAGGTCAGCACTTTTTTAGGATACTTTTTAGGACATAATTGTGCTTTACATCCACCGTAAAGTTTGTTAAGCTCAGACATCACCGAACGCTGTTCCCGGCACAAAGACGGCTGCCACCTTTTTAGCCTCCCCCGATTAAAAAGGCGGCAGTCGTCTTTGGTCTACACTGCTCCACACATCACTGCCTGTTTTGCTGCCGCGTAACAGCTGCCACTGAGATGACACAATCACGGACTAGTGGCTGTGCCCGCAACGTGGCGACATTAATAGCAAATGGAGCAAAACACAGTGACCCCCAAAAAGTACCTGCTTCTCAGCCTCTTCCTCGCATTGGCAGTGGGACTGACCCTGGCCGATCAAATTAATACGTTAACGCCGACCGCGCTGTTGGCAAAGGCAGACGATGTCAGCCGCTTAGCCAAGCGCGGAGAGGAAGGTCCGATCAGCCCGATCAGCCCAATCTTAACACCGACACGTACACCCGTTAGCCCATTGCCGACACCGACGCGTACACCCGTTAGCCCATTGCCGACGCCGACACGCACACCCGTTAGCCCATTGCCGACGCCGACACGCACACCGATTAGTCCGTTACCAACACCGACTGATACCCCAATACCTGCAACGGCCACAGCCACGCCGTCGCTGCTACCAACGATCACGGCTACGTCGACGTATATGCCTACGTCAACTGAAACACCCACAGAACTACCAACCGAGACACCCACGGAACTACCAACCGAGACACCCACGGAACTACCAACTGAAACAGCAACCCAAATACCGGTTGCAACAGCAAGCGAGACACCGATGGCAACATCTACCCCAACTGTGCTTCCGACCGCGACCGATGCAATCACCGTCACGCCGATGCCGACCATCACACCCACCGTGGTGACGGTACAGGTCGAAGGGCAAGTGTTGGACCAAATAACCCAAACCGGCATTCCCGATGTGTTAATGATGCTGGCTGGCACCGACACGGCTACGGTCGCCACGGTCGCTGCCCTAAGCGCTGGTGCGACATACACCACCACCACTGATCTAAATGGTCGCTTTGTCTTCCCCGCGGTTGCACTCGGCACCTACACCTTGCGTGGCGTAAAGGCAGGCATCGTGATTACCGCGCCGGCACCGCTCGCCGTCGCCGGTACACAGCCGGTCCAGGTGCCCCCCTTAGCAGCGGCCACAGTCCCAGCCAAGCTTTATCTACCACTTGTCAGCCGCTAAAGCACGAAGAAATGTCTGCGCCAGTGCGTACGCCCTGGCACAGGCAAATCGCGATTAACCTTACTGCAGCCACTTGTGTTTAGGACTTTCTTCAAGACAAACGTCGCTTTACGAGCACATTAAACTGCACTACGCTAGGGAACAGAACAAAATCAGATCCCATCTGCCTCGCTGCTTTCATCATACCCACGACTAACCAAAGCAACGGCTGGGCAGCCAGTGTCAGGTGCCCCCCTCTGTCAGTCTATGATCAACGGAGTAAACCGATATGACGCGCCCTCGACCCTTTCACCGTCTGCTCCACGGGGTGCTGGAAGCTTTCAACCAGCCACGAGACAAAGCTACCCCTGATCAACCGTTTATAGCCGTCAGTTCGGAACCGGGCACGGTAGTCCCTAACGATGGGACAACGACAACAACCACCAACACACCGACATCGACTAGCCCACCGACTGCAACACCAACCGCTACACCGACTGGCGGCGGTGAAAGCACGATCTATTTACCAGTGGTGCAGCAATAGTGATGCAGCCGGTGGGGGAGAGACGCGGATTTTGGTTGCGCGGAGTGGGGAAGGTAGCAGAGCGGATCGTTGGTGGTTTGTATTCCACGAATGTACGCCAATTCAACGAAGATGACAATAGAAGTTTGTGGTAGATTTTGGCAGGAAGAGGAACAAGCCGCAGATTTAAGTGCCGCGGTGCCCTATACAAAATCAAAAACGCGAGCACACACCAACCATCCGCGGCCCCTAAATCCGCGTCTATAACCCACATCTGCCAGGAACCACCAATGAGCAAACTCATCCATGCCGATATCACCGACCGCGCCTGGCGCGCCTATTATAACGTCTACAACACCCATGGCCATGACTATCCAGAAGCCTTCTACGAAGAGATGATGCGGATCGAATTTGAAGAACTGCAAGTACCCTGTGCCACCCAGGTCAGCTACCGAATTTTCTACAAAGATGTACAGGTCGGCAAGCACATTACCGACATGGAGCTTGCTGACCTTGTCATTCTAGAACTTAAAGTAAAGCCACAGTTGTTGCCCCGTCATCAAGCGCAACTGATCTCCAATCTAAAAGTATCGGGCAAGCCGGTTGGTCTACTGCTCAACTTCGGCAACCTCAATCCAGAAGGCCAGCGCAAAGTACTAACGACCAGGGCCGGCTCATATCCACCGCTGTGGACACCCACAACCACCGAGCCGAACTTGCTCTATCCAGATCTAACATTGGAATTGCGCCGTGCAGTGTGGGATGTGTATTACGCGTTAGGCCCCGCCTTTGTCCACCGTGTTTACGCCAACGCCACGCATGTAGAATTACGTTTACGTGGCATCGCCATTCAGCGGCTACGCAAGTTAATCATCCATCACCGCGGCCGCGAGATTGGGCGTGTGACCTTTCATCACTTTATTGTCGATGGAAAAGTCGTTCTTGCGCCAGTGACCGTTTCAAATATCAGCAGCTCAGAAGTGAACAAAGTTAAAACAGTTATGGCACAACACAGTTTACAGCTCGGCATGATCGTAAATTTTCAGAATGAAAAATTAGAAGTGAAGTATGTGCGGTAGAGACGCGGAGGTAGGAGCGCAGACAAAATTTTTTACCTACCTCTGTGTCTCTACCTCCCCCTATCTGCGTCCCCTCTATCTGCGTCTTCCTCCCCTATCCGCGCCACCCACATCCGCGTCTCTACCCCGCCACCTTTACATTCCCCCCCATCCCCGCGATAATAACCCCAATCCCTACTTCCCATTCACATACCGAAAGGACCAACCCATGACCTACCTACCCGCCGACACCCGCTACGCCACCATGCGCTACAACCGCACTGGCCGCAGCGGACTCAAACTACCCGCCATCTCCCTGGGCCTGTGGCATAACTTTGGGGGGGTGGACCGGCTGGAGAATGGCCGCGCCATCCTGCGCCGCGCCTTCGACCTGGGCATCACTCACTTTGACCTGGCCAATAACTATGGGCCGCCCCCTGGCTCGGCGGAAGAGACCTTTGGGCGGATCTTGCAGCAGGATCTGCGCCCCTATCGGGATGAGCTGATCATCTCCTCCAAGGCCGGCTATAGTATGTGGACTGGCCCCTATGGCGACTGGGGTTCGCGCAAATATCTGGTGGCCAGCCTCGATCAAAGTTTGCGGCGTATGGGGTTGGAGTACGTCGATATCTTCTACCACCATCGCCCGGATGTGCAGACACCACTGGAGGAGACGATGGGCGCGCTCGATTACATTGTCCGCAGTGGCCGGGCGCTCTATGTGGGCGTTTCCAACTACACGCCGGAACAGACGCGCGCGGCGGCCGCCATCCTGCGCGATCTGGGTACGCCGTGTTTAATCCACCAACCTTCCTACAACATGTTTAACCGCCGGGTCGAAGAGGGATTGCTGACGACACTCGGTGAAGAGGGCATCGGCTGCATCGTCTTTTCACCCCTGGCGCAAGGCTTGCTGACCGACAAATATCTCGTTGGCATTCCAGAAGATTCGCGCGCCGCCAAGGCCCATGGCTTTCTCAAGCCGGCTCAGATTACCGATGATAAGTTGCGCAAGGTGACCCAACTTAACACACTGGCGCAAGCACGCGGCCAAACGCTGGCACAAATGGCGTTGGCTTGGGTGTTGCGCCATGAGCAAGTCACTTCGGCGCTGATCGGGGCCAGCAAAGTAGCACAGGTTGAAGATGGCGTCGCCGCGCTAGAGAATGCCACCTTTACCCCAGAAACGTTGCAACAGATCGAAACGATCCTGCAAGGCTGAGTCCTTGTGCGCAGATAGCCTGCTCGCGCAAATTGATACAACTGCGCTTGCCGAGAAAACCTGTACAAATATCAGACAAAAATCGGGCGCAGTTGTACGTTTTTTGTGCTAAGATAGTACATACCGAGTATGTCAGGTGGCAGCGCATCATGTTACCACACAAGCATGCCGCGCGGTTAGTCGCACAACACATTCAATGGCGAAAACTCCGCCAGCCAGGATCGCAAAAAGGTGTCAGCAATTTCAGTAGATTTGATTAGTCAGCACAGCAGTTGGGCACACCCCCTCCCATCCCAATCAACAAGCCAAGCGCAGCAGCAACAGTGCGAAAACGAGTTGCTGTTAAACAGCATTATCGCCTCGGCATTATTATCGCCTCGGCATTAGATGTAATTATTGTCACTGATGAAAGGGATTCTATTCTCCTCTTTAACCCCGCCGCCGAACGGATGTTTCGCTATCGTGCCACGGAGGTAATGGGCAAAGCGCTGGAATCCTTTATTCCCATGCGCTTTCGCGCTGCTCATGCGCGCCTTTGCCCATGGCACAACGACAACACGGGCCATGGGCTACCCGGTTGAGATTTTCGGTCAACGCGCCGATGGGGAGAGGAATTCCCGATTAAAGCGTCGATTGCCAAATTGACAGTGGCCGACCGCCTGTTCTTTACGGTCATTCTGCGTGATATTACAGAGCGCAAAGGCGCAGAACAGGCACTACATACCAGCGAAGAGCGGCTACAGATGGCGCTAGGCGCGGCACGCATGGGGGTATGGGAGTGGGTCGCCGCGACAAATTCGCTATTTTGGTCCGCCGAATGCAAAGCAATTTTTGGGGTTCACCATTTTGGGGAAACAATCGAGGACTTTGCGCACTTAATTCACCCTGAGGATGCCGCGCGTACGGTTCAAACGTTGGAAGAAGCACTCTTCAATCAAGAAAACTATGTCGCTGAATTTCGCATCGTCCGCCCCGATGATGAGCTTCGTTGGGTTGCACACCGGGGGCAGGGTACGTATGATGAAACAGGGCACTTAGTGCGGATTGTTGGCACGGTGCAGGATATTACCGAACGCGTGCAGTTAGAAGAACAGTTGCGTCAATCACAAAAGATGGAGGCGATTGGTCAACTAGCGGGCAGGGTAGCCCATGATTTTAACAATCTGCTCACCGTGATTACCGGCTATAGTGACTTGCTGTTAGTCAAGTTTCCCGCTGATGACCGTAACCGTACATTCGTTACCAATATCCGCCATGCCGGCGAGCGTGCAACGGCATTGACACGCCAACTGCTTGCCTTCAGTCGTAAGCAGATGCTAGAACCCAAGATCATAGACCTGAATGAAGTGGTTGCCACGATTGAAAAGATGCTCAATCGTCTGATTGGCGAAGACATTTTGTTGACAGTCCTCTTTGTGAGTGGCTACATCGACGATGCGGTTGTCCGCCACACCATCGTCAATAACCAAAGCGCCTTTATTCACAGACCATTTTCACCCACCGCACTCGCCCAAAAGGTACGCGAAGTGCTCGATGCAAGGCAGTAAAGCAGGTGTACCAGCCAAAGATCTACCCTGGCTGGTGCGCGTGCCGCTTGGCTGGAAATTATAGAAATTCAATCTTGCGGTGACGCATTACCACGCTTTGCGCCAATCCAATCGCAAACATCATGGAAAGTAGACTGCTGCCTCCATAGCTGATAAAGGGTAGCGTCAACCCAG
Organism: Caldilineaceae bacterium; assembly: GCA_022842065.1. Next base: position 148,812 of record JALHQH010000012.1, on the reverse strand, counting down.
TAACGGGCATTAAGCCAATGTTCATCCCCACATTGGTACAGGTTTGGAAGAAGATAATCGCCGCCACCCCGGTGGCAAGCAGGCGACCAAATTGATCCTGCGCTTTTTCCGCAATGTTGAGCAGTCGCCAGACGACAAAGAAGAGTAGCAACAGGATCAAGGCAGAACCGATCAACCCCAACTCTTCGGCAATCACACTAAAAAGAAAGTCGGTGTGACGCACCCGCAGAAAATGATTCTGATTCTGGCTACCGTGCGCCCAGCCCTGCCCCAACCAATCACCAGAGCCGACCGCGATCAACGCCTGCTGTACATTATAAACCGCATCTTGAAAAGCCTGGGCATCCGTACATTCCGGCGGCAATGGGTTGTAGTAACGGCCCAACAAAGTAATACTCTCCGGGCTGAGGAAGATACAGAGACGCGCAACCATATACTCGCTGAGGGTGATCCCAAAGATGGGAATCCCAATCGCCGCCACCCCACCCAGCAACGCTAATTGCCAGTAACGAATCCCACTAACTAAAATCAAGACGCCACCAATAAACGCATAGGTGATCGTCATGCCTAAATTGGGTTGGCGATAAATCAGAAAGAGCGGCCCCAGTAAAAGCACCAACGCAATCAGCAGATAGGGCAGCCGATCCATGTACTCCCGGTACCAACTCAGGTACCAGGCCAAAAAAATAATCAAGAGAAATTTACCAGCTTCGGTTGGCTGTACCAGCGTAGAACCAACATTAAGCCAGCGCTGCGAGCCGTTTTGGCTCACGCCAAAGAGATCAACCGCAACCAATGAACCGACAAAAAGCAAAAAGGCCGGCAGCGCCAACATTTCTAGATTACGATAATCAATCGCCGCCGCCACCAACAGGGCAACCAAGCCGGCTACCGTCCAAATCAGTTGCCGCACCCAGTAATCGGTTAGCTCCTCCGTACTAAAAGTCGCACTATAGATCATACCAACACTAGTCAAACAAAGTACAACTATCACAAGGAAAAGCACCCAGTCAAAGTTGCGCCATGAACTCTGTCGATCAATCATAACCGTTCTCTAACCCTTATACGACTTACGCAAACTTGGTGATAGTGGCGTAAGTTCTCACGTAAACAATTGCGCACTAACGATCAAACAGCCGCAGCCAGAGTCGTGCCCACAGGCTTGGCCGGAAGTTCATTAACGGCACGTTGTTGCCCATCAACCGTTGGGCAATATTACGGTAGGCTTTGCGGATATAAAGCCGCCGGTTAAAGACCGCCGGCATCCCGCGATCGGTGCTCAAAAGGATATTACTATCTTCCGGCACAACGCCTAACAAATCGATCGAGAGAATATCGAGGACATCGTCGATATCGCGCATCTCGCCACGCCGCACCAGATCCAGATTGTAGCGGTTGAGCACGAGCCCTGGCGGTCGTTTCCAATCTCGCTCCAGCAAGTAGATCACCTTATCGGCATCCCGCAAGGCACTAACATCTGAAGTTGTGACAATCAGCACCAGATCGGCCGGTGCAATGGCGGTCTGAAAACCATGCTCAATCCCAGCCGGCGAATCGATCAACACATAGTCAGCCCCCTGGCGCAGCGTATTACAGAGATCCATCATCTGTTCGATGCTGACTTCAGACTTGTCACGCGTCTGGGCAGCCGGCAGCAAGTAGAGAAATTTGGCTCTTGTATCCCGCACCAATGCCTGGTGTAATTCACAGCGTCCTTCCACCACATCGACCAAATCGTAAACGATGCGGTTCTCCAAGCCCATTACCAGATCCAAATTGCGTAAACCGATATCCGCATCCACGGCAACGACGCGGCGGCCGGCCTGGGCAAGTGCAGCAGCGAGATTCGATGTGGTAGTGGTTTTGCCCACGCCCCCTTTGCCGGAGGTAATCGTTACAATGGTGCCAGCCATACTAATTTATCATTCTATTTTTTTGCGCTGTGATCACGCGTTTTGACCCCAAGAGCCACAGATTGGCTGATTGAGTAGTGCCAAAGCCGCCTTAATCATTAATGATATAACCGTTAACCATTTTCAATTAATTGTTCTTCATTAATTATTTACCTAGCGATTATAATTTACGCCGAAAAGAGGCAATGCCCCCAAACTTACTCGCATCCCATGGTTCAACAACAATTTGCTCATGGGCCAGGTAGGCAATCTCCGGCTGTTTTGCCGGAGAACGATTACGTCCCCAGCCACGCTTCTCTTTTGGTTCCGGCGCAATCGCAATAAAATCGGCAACGCGCAGTTGAACGGGCGTCAGATCAAGCGCGACAATCACCGCGCGCAGGTCACCCCCATTCCCGGCATGGGCAACGCCGCGCAGATGGCCCCAAACCAGGATATCACCATCACTGATAATCGTTGCCCCTGGATTGACATCCCCGACCACAATAATGTGCTCGCGACGTTGCAGAACCTGCCCAGCCCGCAAATGACCACAGTAAACAAAGTGCTGCTCCTCGGACAGATTGGCCAGGGCCGGTTGCGCGCTCGCGGTTGGTTGCCCATCGGCACTCTCCAATTGCGCCGCCAACCCCAACGCCAACGCCACCTGAAAGGTCTCTGGCGCGGTGGTCTTAATCAGCGCCAGTTCCAAGGCATACCCGGCTAAGAGGGCTACCACCTGGCGTAACTCTGCTTCGGCCATTGGGCGCGCGTCTACGGCCAATGCAGCTTTGCCGTTGCGAAAAAAGTTGCCGGCACTGGCCAACCGCTCGGTTAAGGTGGCAAACAGTTGCGGCCACGGACCATTGCCGATTTCAATCAAAATCGCACCAGCGCGACCCTTAATGTTGACGAGTCCGGTCGCCATTAGTGCAGGTTCTTCGATAGCAGGCACCCCTGCCGTTTGTTCACTGAAAGGCGGGGCCGTGATACCGCCGACTGGAACACTGGGATAGGGGCGTGGCCAGCTTGGTGCGTCATCGGCAGTTGGCGGTGTGGGTTCTGGGGCAGCGTCCGGGCGCGCAGTAGCCCCTTGCGGATTGTTGCCACGCTCGGTCACCCCATCCATCAAGGAAGCAATCTTAGAGCGAACAGCATCCACTTGTTCACCGTTCTGCTGGGTGGCCTGAAAAGGGTTACGCCCCTTACCCAATATCGGCATTCACTAACCTGCTTTCGTGATTGTGCGTTTACTTGATGGGATTAAGTAAAATTCGCGCTATCTTGGATATAGCTCATTAAAATATGCCTCAAAAATTGTCTTCGTCACCGGCAGTGCAACCGCTGAGCCTTCACCGCCGTCGTAGACAAAAGTCACAATCGCGATCTCTGGATCTTCATAAGGACCATACCCTACATACCAGGCGTGGGTTGGCAAGTAATCATTTTCATTACGCCGGCAATCCAACTCCTCGGGGTTGTCTTCTTTTGGCACCACGTCACAATATTCGGCAGTGCCGGTTTTGCCGGCCATGGTAATGCCTTCTATCTGCGCCGCAATGCCCGTTCCACGGTCGCTGTTAACCACCGCCCACATGCCCTCTTGCACAGTACGAATTGCTTCGGGGCTAGCCGGCAGTTGGCGCACAACTTTGGGCGTAAAGTCACGCTGCAACCCGCCATTGGCATCGGTGATCTGATAAACGATCTGCGGCTCATAGACCGTGCCGCCATTCGCAACCGCCGCCGCGCTCACCAGTACCTGCAACGGCGTGGCGAGCACAAACCCCTGGCCAATCGACATATTATAACTATCACCCGTGGTCCAGCTTTCCGCATAGAGCTGGCGTTTCCATTGGTCGTCGGGTAAGATGGCCCCCACTTCGCCGGGAATATCAATCCCGGTGGTAAAACCATAGCCCATCAGCTCCGACCAATGCACAAATTGTTTGTTGGTTAAGCCCCGAAATTTGGCCGGTGGATAACCACCGCCGATCCAATAAAAGAAAATGTCATTGGAAAGGGCCAGTCCATCCTGAATGGTCATTGCACCATGTACAATACCGCGCAGATGATTCCAGCTCACAAAGCGTTGGGCCTGCGACAGATCATTGGGAAAAAATTGATTGGGCAGATAAATCGGCCCAGCATCCACAATCGTTGTCTCCGGCGTAATGATCCCTTCCATAAGCGCGCCTAAGGCCGTCACCATCTTAAAGGTAGAGCCAGGGGGATAGAGACCGCCAATCGCATAGTTGATCAACGGCAACCGTTCATCATCGACCAACTTCTGGTAAGCAACAATATCAATCCGCTCAGCAAAGACATTATTGTCAAAGGAAGGCAAACTCACCAAGCCCAGAATGGCCCCTGTTTTGGGGTTCATGGCGATGGTCACCCCCCACTGCGCCTCAACTTCGTCCAACTTTGCCTGCAAAGTTTCATGCATGACTCCCTGCAATCGCCGATCAATATTCAAAATCAGATTAGAACCAGGCACCGGTTCAATCACTTCCCCTACCGTCCGAATCTCGCGCCCGAGAATATCTTTTTCCATGTAACGATAGCCCGGTACCCCGCGCAACTCTTTCTGATAAGCATATTCCAAGCCACTATAACCAACCCGCTCACTCAGGTTGGTATAACCCAGTGCTTGGTAGCGCTCGCTCGCTTCGCGTGGGATTGGCCCCATAAAACCAAGCGTGTGGCTCAACAGCTCTTGATGCACATAGCGGCGCGCCGGCACCTGCAAGACCCGCACACTGGGCAGGCGATAGCTCTCTTCCTCTACTTCCAGCGCTTTAATCCGATCAACCAGCGCCAGAATCGAAATGGGCTGCGAGGCATTACCCAATTTCTGTGACGTAACCAGTGATTGCACCAATGCGACCAGACCGGGTAAGGGTAGGGGCACCGAGATATCTGGCAGATCGATATACTGCGGTTCGTCGGGGGTGGACTGATCCGTGGCAATATCGAGCACGCTGCTTGCTAACACTCGGTTATAGGTTAACTCGACCCCAGCCGCTTCGACCGCAGCGGCATAGTCAGCCCGGCCCAAACGGCGAAACATTAACTCGGCGATATTAAGCGCAACATTAGGATCAGTGTCAGCCCCTAAAATGCGCAGCACATTTGCGATCTCTTCCGCTTCTTCATCTTGCGGGGTCTCCAGCACATCAGATGTTAGATCTTCCGGCACAATCGCGATCTCAAAACTCGGTTGATTGCGCACCAGAATTTGCCCATTGCGGTCATAGATGACCCCGCGCTTGGCTGCCACTTCGATCAACTTATAGCGGTTGTCTGCCGCGTCGCTCTGGAAGGCTTCGCCTTGCACAATTTGGAGCAGAAAGAGACGGCTGATGATGAGCAAAAAGGCCCCAATCAGCCCAAGGCGAAAAAGCACCATCGCCAGCGATCCGGTGTCGCGTACCGTTTCACGTTCATACATAGCTTACAAAATATCCTGATGCTCCGGCACCCGATTCAAGAAAGGGGTGAGGAACAAAACAATCGTTGTGTTGTAAATGAGCGCCGGCACAATCACACTTTGCAAGGTCGGCCAGAGCGACAGCGTATGATTAGGAATGGCCAAAGCCTCTAGCACCGGCAACTGCGCCAACGTGCGCAAGCCATTTAACAACCCAACATAGACTAATCCATAGAGTAGCGTCCCCAACGCGGTGGCCCCTAAGGGCACCAGCAGGTGGAAACGCGAAAGAACACGGTGACCAACACTGGCCACCAGCGCCGCTGCCAGCAAGGCCAGACTCGACGAGCCAAAAGGACCACCACTAAAGAGATCCAACCCAACCCCACCGATAAAGGCCCAGCCAAGTCCGGCTTTGCCCCCATAGATCAAGGTCGCAACCACGACTACAATCAAGACTAAATCGGGTTTGACACCGCGTAGGATTAACCGTGTTGCGACGGTTGATTGCAACAGCGCGGCAAAGAGCACAATGACTGGCATGGCATAATACCACACAAGGTTACGGTTCATGGTGCCGCGAGTGTCGGTGAAAGGGTGATCGTCGGCGTCAGAGTAGACGTTAGGGTAGACGTCAGCAGCGAACCATCCGTTACCCCTTGATCTTCCAACGCTGGTTGATTTTCCACAGGGCTGAAATTGGTCACAATGGCGACTAATTCCAGCCGGCTAAAATCAATGCTTGGCTCCACGACCGCTTGCTGAAAAATATCAATATCCCGTTGGCGCCGCTCGACCACCTGGCCAATCGGAATCCCGGCGGGGAAGCGTTGGCCTAAGCCGGAAGTCAAGACCGCTTCCCCCACACTGAAATCCGGCCCCTGTGGAATCAGATCCATCAGCAGTGTGCCATCGGCGGCACCTTCGACCATACCATTGAGCCGACTGCTTTGGAGAATGGCGTTAACCCCACTGCTCGGATCAGTGATCAAAAGCACTTTGGCCGTGACATTGTTCACTTCGCTAATCCGCCCGACCAAGCCCTGTTCCGTCAGGACGGGCATACCGACTTCGATCCCCTGGGTAGCCCCAAGGTCAACTTCGATATAATCCAGAAAGTTGGTGCTCTCCTGGCCGATCACGCGGGCGACGACTTGGGCACCTCGCAACTCCAACCCTGGGCTCGTTGCCGCAAACCGTAGGATCAAGCGCATCCGTTCATTTTCGCGTTCAACTTCATTCAGCCGAAAGACCTCCGAACGCAGGCTAGAGTTAATCTCTTCTAACTCGGCCACCCGTTGCCGCAACGTGCGCAACTGTAAGACAAAGTTAACTGTGTCTGTGATATTTTTGGCCGCACCCGTTGCGCCCAATTGCGCCGGGGACGTGAGAACGCTAATCGCACTCCGCAATGTCTGTAATTGCCCTGTTAACTGTAAGGCCATCAACAAGAGTGCGGCTAGGGCCAAAATGAGCAAGCGCAGCCCCAATTCACCGGGCTGCCGTGGTCTTTCAAAATTACGCATAGAAGAAGGTGGTCTTTAGGCTATTAGATCAGCGCGCCAGATCAACGCACGGTACTCTTACGCTGCATGCTGGTGAGGGTCTCGCGATAAAATTCTGGCTTCTCCAAAATCATCCCGGTCCCCATCACCACCGCAGTTAACGGATTATCCGCCACATAGACATGCATACGCGTCTCATCCTGCAGACGCTGGGCCAGGCCATGTAACAAAGCACCACCACCGGCCAGCACAATGCCATACTCCATCAAGTCGGCCACCAACTCGGGTGGCGTCTCATCTAATGTCGCCTTGACGGCATCAACGATCACTTCGACCGATCCGGAAAGTGCTTCCCGGATCTCGACCGAGCTGACCTCGACCGCTTCCGGCAGACCTGTCACCAGGTTGCGCCCGCGCAGAATCATCGTGCGCTCCTGCTCCATTGGATAGGCTGAACCGATCTCGATTTTACCGCGCTCGGCCATGCGTTCCCCAATTAGCAGACTATACTTCTGGCGCGCATAACTCATAATATCTTCGTTCATCTCATCACCGGCCACCCGGATCGAGCGCGAGACCACAATCCCGCCCAACGAGATGACAGCCACTTCCGTCGTACCACCACCGATATCCACAATCATCGAGCCGACCGATTCAGTCACCGGCAGACCGGCCCCAATCGCGGCGGCCATTGGCTCTTCCACCAAGCCGGCTTCACGCGCCCCGGCGCTGATCGCCGCATCGCGTACCGCCCGTTTTTCCACTTCGGTCACGCCAGAAGGAATGCCGATCACCACGCGCGGGCGGGCAGCACCAAAAGCGCGGTTGCCATGCACTTTCCCAATAAAGTGATGGATCATACGTTCAGTCACATCAAAATCAGAGATCACCCCATCTTGCAAGGGGCGAATGGCGACAATATGGGCCGGTGTGCGCCCGACCATCTCCTTGGCCTCATTACCGATGGCTTTTACCAAGGGGCGACGACGAGAAGAGCGATCAATGGCGACGATGGATGGTTCGTTGATCACGATCCCACGGTTTTTGACATGGACCAAGGTATTAGCCGTGCCCAGGTCAATGCCGATATCAAGCGAAAAGAGGCCCAGTAGCCAATCGAACGGATTATTCACGCGTTCTCCGTCTCCTACACCGTAACGGTGTCTACGAAAAAATTTACACTACTCAGCGATGACAGATCATCTATTCCATACTACAAATGATAGTTGATTATACCACAAGCGAGTAACGGACAAAAAAGCTACTCGATTCAGCATCTATCCCGTCAACAAGTAGATCCGCGGCCAAGCAAACGCAGCTAACCGCTGCGCATTATGGTATACTCTACGGTTATGATACAACGGTCACCACAAAGGGGAGCCGAAACCGGCACCCAATCTTTACCAGCGTTCGGCCAACCTGCGCCCATCATCAGCGCGCAGGTCGCCGCCGCGCAAGCACGCGATGGCCTTTTTCCGTTGTCCACCAGAGGCGAATGGTTGACCGTTGTCGTTGGCGTCAGCGGCGGGGCGGACAGTGTTTGCCTCTTGCAGACGCTTTGTCATTTTGCCCCCTGTTGGCGGTTAACCCTCCATGTTGCGCACATGGATCATGGCCTACGCCTTGGTGCAGCCGCCGATGCCGACTTTGTCGCTCAGCTTGCGCAACAGTGGTCATTGCCTTATCACCGCCGGCAACTGCCCGTGGGGACATTGCAAGCCCAGGCCGGCAATCTGGAAGCAGTCGCCCGCGCCGCGCGTTATGCCTTTCTGGCCGAAATTGCCGTGCAAGTCACACCACCATCCCAAGAGCCGATCATTGCCTTGGCCCACCATGCGGATGATCAGGCCGAAACTGTCCTGCTCCATCTGGTGCGCGGCAGCGGGCTACAAGGGCTCGGTGGCATGCGGCCAGTGAGCCGCCGCCCCTTGCACGAATTATGCGCGCCAGCGACTCAGCCATTCACTGTAACGGAAAATCAACAACCATACCTTCGCCTTGTCAGACCGTTTTTACACATTCGCCGTACAGAGATCCTCCAGAGCTTACGGTCAAGTAGCTTAAGCTGGCGCGAGGACGAAAGTAACCAAGATGAAACCTTGGCCCGCAACTTTCTGCGCCACCAGATTATGCCCAAACTGGCCGAACTAAATCCCCAAGTGGTCGCCGCGCTTGGCCGCCTGGCTGAGGTCGCGGCGACGGAGGGAACGCGGCTGACCGCGCTTGACCAGGCCCAGCTAGAAACTTTGCAACTAGAGCCACTCACGACACCGGTTGAACGCATTGTCCTCGACCTGGCCCAGTTCTACGCGTTGCCCAAGGCGCATCAACAAGGCGTTTTGCGCCAAGCGCTGTTCCAGTTAATGCCAAGTCGAGCGGTGGGGACAACGCTAAGCTTAGAGCAAGTTGCAAATCTGCTCGCTGCGCTGCCCCAGCCGATTGTTGCCAGTGGTCCCCACAGGTTAGGCGGCGAGGTAGCATGGAGTGTTGCGGGTGCAACCCCTAGTCAGCCCGCCCGCCTCAGTTTACACAAGCATGATGTACTGCCCTTTGCCCCAGACCACCCCTACCTGGGTCAACAGTGGCGGGCGGACGTGGGTAGCGTAGCAGTGGAGGAAGGCGTGTTGTTGCTTGCGGGCGGCTGGCAGCTTGTCGCCAAGCGCCTGGCACGTGCAGAATTGCCCAGCGATTGGCAGGCAGGGCAGCAGCCCTGGCGCGCCTATATGGATGCCGCGCAGGTGGGATCGTTGTGTGTAACAACGCCCCAATCAGGGCAATCTTTCACACCGTTGGGCATGCCGGGGCAACACAAAGGACTGGGTAATTTTTTTACAGACCGCAAGGTCCATCCGACGCTACGCAGCGGCTGGCCTTTGCTGGTTGATCAGACGAATGCCACGGTTTGCTGGGTTTGCGGGCTGGCGATTGCGCATACAGTCCGGATTACGGCCACGACGCAAACCGTCCTCTATTTAAGTTGGGAGCAGAGCAATGGCGGTTAATGTGAAAGCGTTGACCCACTGGATCATCTACAAAGGGTACAAAGTACGGTTTAAAACGCGCACGCCGGCGCTGGTTACCGGCATCCTAGTGACACCAGCGGGCGAGGTCACCTTCCGCTATGTGCCCCAAACGCGGCAGATCACGCTGCCCACGGCAGAGGTGACGATCAATGAGTATGGTTGGGAAATCAAACAAGAAAGTGAATCTTCATGAAGCAGCCTTTACAAACGCCTTTACCAGTGGACGGCGTCATCCTCAAGCCAGGGCGCGATAAGCCAATCCGCCAGGGCCACCCCTGGATCTTTAGTGGGGCGATCGGGCAATTGCCAACCCGCGCGGCCGACGGTGATCTGGTCAATGTCTACAACGCCGATGGTGGGTGGTTGGCCTATGGCTATCTTAACCGCGCCAGCCAGATCCAAGTACGTATTCTCACCTGGCAGGAGGGCGAGGCCGTTGACCAAGCCTTTTGGCAACGCCGGATCAAGGCTGCCGTGGCCGGGCGCGCGGCCTTGGCGGCCGGCGGCGAGACAACGGTCTACCGGCTGATTCACGGTGAAAGTGACTATTTGCCGGGCTTGATCGTCGATCGCTATGGCGATTATCTGGTGATGCAGGTCGGCACGCTGGGGATTGAGCGGCACAAAAAGCTGTTGGCGACCCTGCTCCAGCAAGTGACGGGCTGCGTCGGCATTATTGAGCGCAGCGATCTCTCGGCGCGGCGCCAGGAAGGCTTGGCCCCCGCCGAGGGCATGTTGCTTGGGCAGGCCCCCACCGGGCAGGTCACGGTGCGCGAGAATGGACTACACTTTGTCGTTGATCTGTTACAAGGACAAAAGGGGGGCTTCTATGCCGATCAGCGCAACAATCGGCAGTTGGTCACCCGTCATTGTGCCGGCAAGCGGGTACTAAATGCCTTTAGTTATACGGGGGCCTTTATGATCTATGCGCTGGCTGCTGGCGCCAGCCATGTGACCAACATTGATAGCAGCGTGGAAGCATTAACCTTGGGGGAAATCAATCTGCGGGCCAATGGCTTTGATCCCGACCGCCAGAGTGAAAGCATTGCCGGGGATGTCTTCCAAGTGCTGCGCGATTGGCGTGACAGTGGGGTCGAGCCCTTTGACCTGATCATTCTCGATCCCCCCAAATTTGCGCAGTCGCATACCCACCTGGACCGGGCCCTACGCGGTTACAAGGATATCAACCTGCTGGCCATGGGGCTACTCAAGCCCGGTGGGAGCCTGGCCACCTTTAGTTGTAGCGGGTTGGTCAACTTGGATCTCTTTCAGAAGGTGGTCTTTGGTGCCGCGGTGGATGCGGAGCGCAAACTACAGATCCAGCATTGGCTCCACCAGGGTGAGGATCATCCGGTAGCCATTACTTTCCCGGAAGGTGAATATCTCAAGGGGCTGCTCTGTCGCGCAGTGGATTAACCCCGCAATTCTCAATTTAAAATTGGCCCCAGTGTACTGCGCATCCCCTGATGCGCAGCCCAACTCGCTTACCGCCCGTTTTCATATTAAGAATTCCTAGGATTAACCCGTGGATTAACCTAGCGCAGGCTTACGTCACACCCCAGCATGGGGAGATGGGTAAGCCGTGTAGAATCAATACGAAGCTATGCACATTCAAACTTTTGTTGAAGCTGTACAGCGCGATCTGGCCACGGCGCTGCCGGGACGCGATGCCCAATACCGCATGGCACCCCGGCCACGGCACGGCGATCTGCCCTATGATCAGGCCCCAGCCGATGCCCGCCGCAGTGGCGTCTTGATTCTCTTTTATCCGCATCAAGACGAAGTCCATCTGCCGCTGATCCTGCGCCCAACCTATGATGGGGTACACAGTGGTCAGGTCGGTTTTCCGGGTGGTGGCTACGAAGCACAGGATGCCGATCTGATTGCGACGGCGCTGCGTGAGGCGTATGAGGAAGTCGGGGTCGTGCCCGCCAGTGTGACCGTGTTAGGGCAACTCAGCCCGCTCTATGTCTTTGCCAGCAATCACCTGGTCCAGCCAACGGTGGCCTGGGTTGATGCACGCCCAGTCTTTCAGCCGGATCCCTATGAAGTGGCCCTGCTGATCGAAACACCGCTGGCGGATCTGCTCAATGTCACCAACCAGCGCACAGAGACCTGGCAACTGCGCGACCGCGCCGCCGAGGTCCCCTTTTTCCGCGTCCAAGAGCAGACGATTTGGGGCGCCACCGCCATGATCATCAGCGAGTTGCTGGCCTTACCGACGGTCGCGCGGGTGGTAGATGGGTAGACAGGTAAATCGGTATATCGGTATATCGGTTAGCCTCTACCGATTTACTGATTTACCGATTTCCTTATCTACCTACCTACCTCCCCATAGCGCACGCGGTAGACGACCCCGGTTGCGTAATCACCGACGACTAGATCGCCGTCGCGTGTGGTGGTCAGGGGGAGGGGGCGATCTAGCCCAGCAATAAAGGTGGTGGGTTCGCCACGGTAAGTGATCCCGGTGGCACTTTCGACGCGCGTCAGACGAATCTGCTCCACGGTGTGGCCGACAATGGCCTCGCTGAAGACCTGCCCAAAGAGGGAGACATAGAGCGTGCGGTCCGCCGCTGGCCAACTGGGATTGGTCACATAAGCCAGCCCATTGGCGCTGGCATGGGCCGTCACCGGGTAGACCGGGCCACTGTAGGGTTCGCCATCAATGGCCGTTGCGGCCACAGGGCCAAATTGGATGGGAAAACCATAGTCGTGCCCCCACCGGATATGGTTGACCTCATCCGGCGCATCATTAAAGTCTGGGCCATTTTCGCTGGCAAAGAGCTGCCAGGCGGTGGGACCATCTGGCTGAGTTAAGTCAACCGGCACGGGTGCCCAGCGCACCATGTAGGGATTGCGGTTGCCTGTGCTGACACTTTCCAGCGCACCCAGCCCTTGCCCGTCACGCGGGAAGCGCAACACTTGCGCATTCCACTCGCCACCGACTTCCAGATCCTCGGTTGAGCCTAGCCCAAAATAGATCCAGTGGTTGGCCGCCTCGCCAGTGAAAGGATCGGGGCCAGGATTCCAACTCAAGCCGTTGTTCTGATGGCGGCCCCAAGGTAATCCTTCCAGCCGGACCAGGCGCTGATCGGCAACACCATTATCATCTTGGTCATGGGTTTGGATCAACATACCCCGCCCCCCAACCCATACGCCCCCATCCACTGGATCATAGAGCAACCCGACGACCTCATCAAAGCCGGTGGCATAGAGCGTACGCAGTTCATAGCGCCCATCGCCATCACCATCGCGATAACGCCAGATCCGGCCGCTCTGCAAGCTGGCCCACAGTGAGCCATCAGGGGCAAATTCGAGTTGAGTCACCTCGCGCAACCCCTCGGCCAGCACATCAACGGCAAAACCAGCCGGAACGGTCAACGTTGCCGCTAACTCATCCGCAGCGGCCGTGGGTGGCACAGCCGCCGTCCAAACCCCAGCAAATTGCAAACTGAGCAGATCCAATGTACCGGCCATCTCTGCCCATTCAAAGACGACCTGCACTTCATTCACGTCGGCAAACGCCGGCCACTGGCGCTCTTCATCGCGGATCTCGCGCAGGGGAATCGCCAGTTGCATTTCGCCGGCGCGCAAGCCATAACGGGCAAGGTTAACGCCCACGCGTCGGCCATTTTGCTCAACCAGATAAAGATTAGGGGCTAACTTGCCCGTGCTCCGCACCTGCAACAGCAAAGTCTCATCGCCGGTCAATGGGGTGGCAACCTGATCAACCCGCAACGACCAACGCGCAAAGAGGCTGCCATCAATTGCCACCGTCAACTGTGGTTGGCGATCAAGCTGCGCACAGCGATAGTCGGCATTGGGGCTACTATCACAGAGCGCGGTAATGCCAGGCACGCCCAACAGTTCTTGATCGATCAAGGCGAGGGGGCGGCTTGCCACGGTGGCGGTGGTTGGTGGTGTCAACATCGGCGGGGTCAAAGTTGGCGGTGCGGTGGTACGACCACAGCCCGCCGCACCAATCAAGAGCAAGAGCAAGAGAAGCCACTGCGGCGACACCAACCGGCTTGGAGATAAGCGCCGGCCGCGTAAGCAATTTAACGATAAGAGCAAAAAGAAGGTAACGACTAACCCCACCCTAACCTTCACTGCCATTAAGTTAAGCCACCTCACCCCGGCACCCAGTGGGTACCCGCCTCTAGGCCCCTCTCTGTAACGGAGAGGGGCGAGCAGACTCCCCCCTCTCCAAGTTGGAGAGGGGGCCAGGGGGTGAGGTAGATCTGCCCCCCTTACCTTAATGGCAGTGACCCTAACCCTCCCCAGGTTGGGGCGGGAACCGTTTCTGCACCTCCCCCAGTTTGGGGGAAGTTGGGAGGGGGTGGTTTTATAGTCATAAAAGAAGAAAGAAAGAAAGAACAAAACAGCCTCCTTCAGCATAGTTTGCCCCCAGTTTTGCACAGAATTCAGCTTGTGTGCAAATCTATTGAAGAGCGCGATTTGTTTTGAGACGCGGCCCATGTTACGATGACAGCGCCTGGTTTTTGTCGCAACATCTTGATATGGATTACCGGAAAGCATGCATAAACACCCTTCACCGCCGCTATCACGATCGCCCCTGGTTACACATTGTACTTTATCAAACAGCCATCAACAGGACGAATTACTGGGCCAGCGAGCCAGTAACCGACAGCGTCATCAGGCAGCCCGCAGGTTATGGCAAGCTGCGCTGGCCAGCATCCTGGGCATGACCCTGCTTGGCACGTTACACTGGCCGGAGGTGGCCCAAGCCAAATTGCGCCTTGCCCCCAGGGCGCAAAGCAGTAGCGACCCATTGGTGCTAGCCTTTTATTACACCTGGTTTGATGAAAACACGTGGAACTATGACCAGTTGAGCGATCTGCCGGCGGAACCCTACGTCAGCCGGGATCGCGGGGTGATGGGACGGCATATCGACCAGGCCAAGAGCGCCGGCATTGATGCCTTTTTGGTCGCTTGGTATGGACCTGGGGAAAATCAGACGGAACCAAATCTGGCCGCGTTGTTGGAGGAAGCGGCGACGCGTAACTTTAAGATCGGTATTCTCTTTGAGACGACTTCCCCCTTTCTGGGGGGCACAGGTGCCATTACGGGCGCATTGCAACATGCCCTTAGTGTGCATGCCAATCACCCGGCCTTTTTGCGAGTCGATGGCCGCCCCGTCATCTTCTTCTGGCGCCCAACCATTTATGGGGTAGAGAATTGGCGTGCCATCCGCAGTCAGGCTGATCCGGGCTATGGCAGCGTGTGGATTGCCGAGGGGGTTGATACCAGTTACCTGGCCGTCTTTGATGGTCATCATCTTTACAGCAATACCTGGAACCCGCCCGCCGACCTGACTTATACCAATCAGAAATTTGCCGGACGGGTTAATAGCGCACGCCAAAGTTACGGGGCCTACAAATTCTGGGTGGCAACGGTGATGCCTGGTTACAATGATGTGCGGATACGCCCCGGCAGTGGTTTTGCCAAAGATCGCGAAGGGGGCGCGTACTATGAACGTTCCTGGCAGGCAGCGATTGCCAGCACACCAGATTGGGTGGTGATTACCAGCTTTAACGAATGGCCGGAAGGTTCTTATATTGAACCAAGTGCCGCCTTTGGCAACCAGTATCTGAATCTGACCGCCGCGTGGAGTCCCCAATTCAAGGCGCGCGGGCAGCAAGCGCAGGCACAGCCCCTGCCCGCGGTGGCAGCCGTCGCAGCGGCGGTTGAACCACCGCCCACGGCAACACCCGTGCCGGAACCAGATGTCCCGACCGCCTTTGTGACCACCGCCCTCTTAAATCTGCGCGCTGGTCCGGGTGCAGATGGCTATGCGATTATCGGTCAAGCCTTTGAAAATCGGGCATTGGCAATTATCGGCAAGGATGGGGATACCCCCACCTGGTGGCAGATTCGTGAAGGTGAGACCGAAGCCTGGGTTGCGGCTGATTTTGTGCGGGCGGCCGGTCCGCTCGCGGGGGTCCCCATTGTGGCGATCCCGACAGCCATACCGACGGCCATTCCGCTGTTGCCAACCCCAACGTCCACCACTGCGGCGCAATTGGTCAGCAATGACACGGCGGCACCAGCCTTGGCAGAGCCAGCGATTACGGCGGCCGCTGCGCTAACTGTCGCGCTGGGCGAGCTCCCCCTGGCCGCCGAACCACTGTCAGCAGTAGCACCGGCAGTTGTCCTAGAAGCACCCCCCACCCAACTGCCACTGACAAGCGGTCGGCCAACCTATAAACCATTTTTATCCCGTGAACCTTAGTGATTGATCAGATTGAGGAATCAACCTATGTCCGCCCAGCAACTTTCTCCCACCCTTGTCTCAGCAACGGTTACGCCACTAGAAGGGGCCGCGCCGACTGTGCCCATCCTCCCAAAACGCACGGCACCACGGGTGCTAGCGGCACAACTGGGGGCACAACCAGCCCAACCCGTTTCGCTGCACGACCACATTGAGCGGGTTCTGATCGATGAAGCGACCTTACAACGGCGCGTACACGAGTTGGGACGCATTATCAGCCAGGAGTACGTCGGGCTCGATGTGCTGCTCGTCTCGGTGCTCAAAGGCAGTTTGATCTTTATGGCGGACTTGATGCGGGCGATTACGATCCCCCATGAAGTTGATTTTATGGCCACCAGCAGTTATGGCTCCGGGGTGAGCAGCAGCGGTGCCGTGCGCATTCTCAAGGATCTCAACTTTCCGATTGATGGTCGCCACATTATTGTGGTCGAAGATATTATTGATAGCGGCCGCACGCTGAGCTACCTCATGCGCATGTTGCGTGATCGCAATCCGGCCAGCAGTCGTGTCATGACCCTGCTCGACAAACCAGAGCGGCGTGAAGTTGAAATGGCAGTTGACTGGGTCGGCTTCTCGATCCCGAATCACTTTGTCGTCGGCTATGGTCTTGATTATAACGAAAAGTACCGCAACCTTTCCTACATCGGCGTGCTGAAACCGTCGATCTATACCCCAGAATTGAACGATGATGAAACAGCGGGCGATAGTGTGACAGAAAGTTCAGCATAACCATGGGGCGATGGGTTGCGGCGCTTAGTCCGCTTGGCTTGGGGCTGTTGCTCCTGACAGTCTTCAGTTGCACCGGATTGCTCCCCACCGTTTACGCGCAGGAGGGGGCCGGTTCCTACACGGTGCAGAGTGGTGACACATTGGCCGTGATTGCGGAGCGTTTTGGCGTCGCCGTGGAGACCCTCAGTACATTAAACCAGATTACTGACCCCAATCTGATCCAGGTCGGCCAAATTTTGTTGATTCCAGGCGCAGATGCGGCGTTGGCCGTAGTGCCCACCGCCAACGTCATGGCTCGCCCTGGCGACACCCTCACCACCATTGCGGGCCGCTATCGCCAAGATCCACAGCTCTTGACCACCCTCAATGGGTTGACCGTTACGGCTCGGCTCTTTCCTGGTCAACCGGTGGCCTTACCACTGGCTGCAGCCCCAGCCGCTCCCACAGCCTTTGGAGCCATCAGTCAGCTAGAGACACCAGCGGCCATTGTCCAGGGGCGCACAGCCCGTGTCCTGGTACAGAGTAGTCGCCCGCTCGCCCTGGCCGCCACCTGGAATGGCCTACCCCTCGTCTTTACCGCACAGGGCCAAGATCCGCAACGCCAATTTGCCCTCTTGCCGGCACCAGCCTTAATTGCCCCCGCCCCTTATACCTTCACCCTGACCTACACCGCGGCCAATGGGTTACCACTCACCCTGGCCCGGCTGATCGAAGTGACCCCAGGGCCTTACGAAAGTCAGGAGATTTTGCTACCGGATGATAAAGGGGCACTCCTCGCGCCCCCGCTCGTCGAAAATGAGCTAGCCCTAGTGAGTACAGTTTGGGCCCAAGTGACACCCACACTATGGTGGAGTACCGTCTTTACGCGGCCGATTGCCAGCCAATATGAGACGACAAGCCCCTTTGGCACCCGCCGAAGCTACAATGGTGGCCCCACTACGAGCTACCATGCCGGCCAGGATTTTGGTGCGCCGGAAGGGGTACCGATTCTAGCGCCGGCCCCTGGCACAGTGGCATTGGCGGCCGGCTTACAGGTGCGCGGCAATGCCGTCTTGCTTGATCATGGGCGTGGCATCTATAGCGGCTATTGGCATTTGAGCGAAATCTATGTGACAACCGGACAACAGGTACAGGCGGGCGATGTCTTAGGGTTGGTCGGTACGACGGGGCTGAGCACAGGGGCGCATCTCCATTGGGAGCTGCGCATCTATGGCATTGCGGTCGATCCCATGCAATTCATCAGTGAGCCGCTAGTGCCTTAAGGCATTTCCGCAAATCCTTATCCACAAAGTGTTACGACGCGACCCTAAAGCAATTTTTCTTTAGAAAGCTGCTGTCCGCCGGGGATAAAGTGAAACAACCCAATCAAAAGCGGGCCGCCCTGGTCAGGGCGGCCCGCTTTATTTGTCACGATACTGTGCTGCTGCAGTTTACCACTGCCGCCGCGAGAAAATCGACAGACTATTCGTCTTCTTTTTCCTTGATCACTTGGGGCTCACCACTTGCTTCCGCGGCGGCCGATTCCTCGGCGCGGGTCGTGATCATGGTAAAGATTGCCTCATCGCTGTCCGTCACATAAGTAACGCCATCGAGTTTTGGCAAGTCCGCCACGGTCACCGACGTCTCTAAGGAAAGATTGGTAATATCCACATCAATGTGCGAAGGAATATTGGAGGGTAGCGCTTCCACCATCACCTGGTCAAGTGGCTGTAGCACCATCAGGCCCACCACCAACGCCGCGGGTTTGCCAACGGCATGAACTGGGATGTTGATCTGTTGTTTCACAGTCATATCCACTGCATAAAAATCAACATGCAATGGATGGTGGGTTACCGGGTGCTGATGAACGGCACGAATCAACACATTGTGGGTTTTGCCGCCATCAACATCAAGTTGTACCACCTGGGAAAAGCCGGCGGCTTGCAACACACGCTCAAACGAGCGCGCTTCAATCTGTAAGCTTTCGGCTTTCTCCTGCTTGGGGCCGTAAACGACGACCGGCACCAGGCCTTGTGTGCGCAGTTGTCGCACTTTTCGGCCAACCAGCGTACGTGGCTGTGCCGTTAATTTCAATTCTGCCATTTTCCAGACTCCTTCACCATCAATGTTTCGTTCAAGTAAACTAGCAAAACAAATACTCAAATTATACTTGGCTCTGTCATCACTTCGCATTTTCTAGACGATTAAAAATGCAAAATGATGACAACCGCTAGTACAGTCAAACGGATCGAACAACTTGCCGATTTGCAAATTTCTACAAGCTAAAGCGCTACAGCGCGGACCGGTCAGGTCTTGGCAACCTGACCGGTCCGCAGCGAGAATGCGGTTGCGTTTAAAACGACTGGCCAAAGGCAACAGTGTTTTAAGTCTAGCGCAATGAACTCTTTAATTTTTGAAATAGCCTTCGTTGCGACCAACAAGGCAACCAGGAACATTGCCCATGATAATAGGGCAGCAACGGGGCAACGCCCAACGGTGATCACACCATCAAAACAAACCAGATCTTACCAATAATAACCGCAGATTTCGTAGATGCCAAATAAGCAAGGCAACAAATCTACAAAATCTGCGGTGATTGCATAAAGAACCTGTGGTGATTGGACAAGCAGTGGTTCCGCATTCAGCAGGGCGCGGAACGCCGGTTTTTAGGCAGAACTCCCTTTGGAACTGGTAAAGAGTTTGGGTAGCAACTTCTGACCAAGCAGCAAGGTGAGCGCAAAACCAACCCCCATGGCTAAGGCCGCCAACGGCGTAAAGACCGTGCGGACATTGCCCTCAACGCGGCCGGCTAATAGCGCAACCGTCTGGATCTCATCGGCGCGCACATTTTGGGCAACGAGCAAAGGGGTAGTAACATCGGTCAGGCGCGCATCGCGGGCGAAGACCGCCCCAATGGCACTGTCCTGGGCATCGAGCGAATTGGTGCGCACCAGCGCAGCCGCGGATTCATCCATCTGCAAGGCATTGGCGCGGATTGCGCGGGCGGCGGATTGCCGCATCGAGACCTGGCCGGCCTCCACTTGATCGGTAGCCGCTTCATTAAGTTCAACAGATGTACTATTTAACGCACGACTGAGTTCGTCGGCGATTGCTTCGAGTGGATTGTCGTATGAATTGTGCAGTTGTTCATCCATTATGTTAATTTCCTATAGAAATCAGATGGCAAAGAGAGCACGTAAAGCATGAACTGAGCAAAAATTTAGCTGAATAGTGCCTCATCATTATAATGGAGGTGACAGGTACGGTCAATTCCTTGGTAAGCAGTCAACTAGCGCCATGCTGACCCCAAGCGGCCACTGCCTTTTCACCAAAACGCATAGTCATCGTCAATCAAGCGGTTGCTACCAGAGAGGACAAAGTGGAAAGCAGCGGTAAGTCAAACCTTGCACCACCGAATCGCCAAAACATACGCAACAATTTGACTGACTAATTCATTAAAAAACCAGCAATATGGCTGGTATCCCCTAACAATTGTCAGGTAGCTATCTCATTTTCACTACAACATAAGGCTTATTGTCTTCAAAAACTATGCGAAGTTCATCTCTAAACGCTCTTTTCAGTCCCAGCACGCCGCGCTATTGGCTACTGATTAGTTTAAGCATCAGCCTCTGTACATTGTTTGGTTTGCTCTGGCTATATAGTACGCTGCGCCCGGCGCCAGAGCCCACATTGCAGCCCATCACCGTAACGGCGTTAAGCTCAACGCGCATCGCCGATATGACAAGCGCCGTATTTCACTATGCGCAGGGGTGGCAAGTCAGCGCAATCGGGGCCGATCCGCACGAGCCGGCGGACCCTTGGCGCGAGCCGGCGGGGGTGCTCACCTTTACCTATACCGGACGCGAGTTGGCGATCTTGCTTGCGCCGGGCGACTACTGGGGTTATCTCTATGTGACAGTCGATGGCGCACCAGCCAATCTGCTCCCCACCATTGCCGGCAATGACGATAGTCGCGGGCAACAGGCGGGCTACCGTACCTTTTACGCGCCGGAACGCCAGCCAACAAACGCCGCAGCCCCGCAATGGGTTCGGGTTCATCGGGCAGCAACCGCGGATCAACCGCATGAAGTCTACCTGGAGATCTGGCGCAGTTGGGGACAACAACCACTACGGGGGGTTGCGGTCGATGCCTTGCCAACCCCACTACGGCCGGCGTGGCCGGGTGTCCTTTTTCTTCTCATTGCTGTGGGGTTAGCCTATCGCGTTTTGGCACAATTTACCAGGCGACTCCATAGAATACGCTGGCAGCAATGGCGGGTCATCGGCTTACCAACGTGGGGGAGCCGGGTGGCCACGGGCTTGGCCCTCCCGGCGCTGCTCCTGGTAACCGTTGGTGTGGTGGGCAATCAACTGCTGCTGACACTCTTAGGGCTACTGCTCTTGGCTTGGGCCGGCTTACAGCGGCCGGTGCTCTGGTTGGCGGCGTTGCTCTTGGCGCTGCCCTTCTATTACAGTTATACGCTGCCGCTGCTGCCAGGGCGCAATTTGGGGCTCATTGAGGTGGGCATCCTCGGCGGGGTGGTGCTGTTGGCGGGCCACTGGTTATTACAAGGGCCAACGCGCCTATCAACCGGCCCGCGCGTTACCACCCTGACCGGTTGGCAACTACGCTTATTGGTGGCACTGGTAAGTTGGGCACTCTTGGCAGCCGTACAGGCAACCGAACGTGGTGTGGCATTACGTGAATGGCGCACCGTCTTTTTGGCAGCCCTGCTCTTTGCCGTCCTCTACCACTACGCGCGCCGCCATAGCCGCCAACCGGTTGCAGATCAATGGCTCTTAATCGGGGCCTGGCTCGCAGGTGGTGTTATTGTAGCGCTGGTGGCGATCTGGCAATATAGCAGTGGCCAGATGCTGATTAATGCGGAAGGGGTGAACCGGGTACGGGCCTTTTACGGCTCGCCCAACAATCTGGCGCTCTATCTAGAACGCACCTTAGGCCCGACGCTAGCGTTTGCGCTGCTCACGCCACAGCGCAAGTGGCAGTTCGTGTGGGGCAGTTTGGCCTTGATCCAGGTCGCCGCGTTACTTTTAACCTTTAGCAAAGGGGCCTTGCTGCTGGGGCTGCCGGCGTTGTTCGTGATCCTCTGGTTGGGTGGGTTACGGTTTTTACGCCAACAGGGCAGATCCACCCGCGTCCTCTGGTGGTTGGCCGGTGCGGCCGGGGTGGCAGCGCTGGCTATGCTCCCCTTCCTGGGCACCGAACGCTTTCAACGGCTGCTTGATCTGCAAGGGGGCACCGGCTTTTTGCGGCTACAACTTTGGCGCAGTAGTTGGCAGATGGCGCTCGATCACCCGTGGTTTGGGGTTGGGCCAGATAATTTTCTCTATGCCTACCGCAGTTACTATCTGTTACCCGCAGCCTGGCAGGAGCCTAATCTCAACCACCCGCACAACTGGCTCCTTGATTGGTGGACGCGGTTGGGCTTACCGGGGCTGTTACTTGCGCTAAGCTGGTTCGGACTCATGATCAGAACACAGTGGCAACAGCTCTACCGCGGGCAACAGGCCATCCTGAGCCTGGGTCTGCTGGCGGCCATTGGCGCCGCGCTGGCGCATGGGCTCATCGATGCCAGCTATGCCTTGCCGGATCTGATGATCGTGTGGGTGCTGTTGGGGAGTAGTAATGAGGCAACTGATGGCTGAACTGGTCAAGCCGAAAGGGCGTAGCGGGCCGGCGTTAGCGCAAAATGTGCGAGATGCCTTCAGCCAGGGTCACGCTATTCATTTCACCGATCCAGATGTGGCGGATGACCCCATCACGGTCAATGAAGTAGGTGGTGGGCATCCCACGCACGTTGTATAGATTGCCGACAGCCATGTCACCATCCAGAGGAATCGGAAAGGTGAGGCCAAGGCGATCAATAAAGGGCTGGACAGTTTCTGCCGTCTCGCCCTGATCGACAGCAACAATGAGCACGCGCTCGCCCATGCGACTAAAGGTGGTTTGTAATGTTGGCATTTCATTCGCGCACGGACCACACCAGGTTGCCCAGAAGTTGAGCACAATCGGCATCCCCTGTTTTTCGGCCAACGAAAAAGATTCGCCATCCAGGGTAGGCAGGGTGAAGTCCGGGGCAGGATGACCAACGGCGGGCTGGGGCATGCGCCAATCAGGCTCCGCCACCACGGGTAACCGGTTGAGCCAAAGCCACGGCCCGCCTAAAACTAATACGAGTAAAAAGATGATATGCCAACGGTTCATAACCCGATTTTACCACGAAGAAAGGCTGATTGGCGAACCGCAATGGGGGCTGACACAGTTTTTGTGATGAGGTGGGTGTGCGCCGGCAGAAGCTGTTTACGCACACCCACCCCATCGAATCCCAGGCTGAATTACTCGACGATCACGCCAGATCGAGCACCGGGCAACGGTTGGAATTGGGGCAGGTTGGTGCTCGGTGTGCTCAGCCGGTCCGTGGCGGCAGCGGCACGGGTGAGGGTGCCACTGCCCGGATCCCAGCCAACGACATTAAAATCATCAAAGTCGGCAATGGCGGTCTCAAAGGCAGATGACCAGTTGATTACCCCATAGAAGCCACCGTTGAGCGGTTGTGGATCAATGTAAGCATCCACAAATTGGTCATTCAGCCAAACACGGAAGAGATCACCATCGCGTTCGACCGTGAGCCGATTAGGGCTGGTGCCCGTGTTGATCTTGTCACTGAAGAGCCACGCGGTTTGCGTGGTTGGATTCCAACTGAGGCTAAACCAGCCGGCCCCCTCCACATACTTGGCCAGGGCAAAAGCCTGAATATCAGGGATGACCAGCAGGGCATAATAGCTGGTAAAGTTGCCATCCTCCCCAAAGAGTAACCCATAGGCGGTCTGATAGAAGGTATCACCGCGCCGCGCCACGGCATCAAAACGACCATTGATCTGCGCCGCGGCCGGCGACCGGTAGAGACAGAGATAGTCAGGCTGGGTCGCCGTGCGATAGAGGCCGCTAGTATACGCCGCCTGACAGACATCGCGTGCTTCTACAAACCAGCCGCTCGCCGCGTTCGCATACGAATCGCGGTAGACTTCGCCAATACGATTAACGCCAAAATCATCGAAGCTGGCAATGGCAGCCGTCGTATCATAGGCATACCAGTTGGCCACGCCAACAAAACCAAAATTGGCGAGTGCGTTGTTGTTGATGACATGGACAAAGGTATGGTTGATAAAGAGCAGGATCAAGTTCCCTTCACGGCGCACGCGCAGATGGTTTAGCTCCTCATCGCGATTGATCGCATTACTAAAGACAAAGGCATTGTTGCTGTTGCCGGTCAAGTTACTCCAATTACCGCGATCGACCAGATGGAGGGCGTAGGTCTGGTCAAAGGGATCAACCCAGAAGAGGTAATAACGATTGTTATTGCTGTTAATCGTTTGGTTATTCAAGCCAAAGACCAACCCATAGACGCTGCCGTCAGTAGCACTCTCTTTGCGCGCGTAAGTCTCATAGAGGCCACTCGTCTGCGCTGTCGTAGGGGCACTGTAAATACAGATGTCGTTGCCACGTAATACCTTTGCGGTAAAGAGATCGGTCGCCCCATCATTATTCAGATCCCGGTAAGCAGATTCACAAGTACCGGCTACCCCTGTGGGCCACCCTGAATTGGGATTATCAAAGCCATCCCGGAAAATGCGGACAGCAGGCGTCGCGGTGGCAATGGGCGTCGGCCCATCACCGGGGGTGTTGGTTACGGTGGGGGTCTCTTGTACCGGTGCGGTCGCAGAGGGGGTCAGCGTGGGGAATTGTGTACCTTGGGGGGTTACCGGCGTCGGGGTGGCGGTCGGTGTGTTGGTCGCAACGGGGGTAGGTGTGGCAGTCGGCGGCACAGTTGGCAGCGCGGTCGGGGTGGGACCCGCCGTCGGTGGAGCAGCATTGCGATTGATCAGCGGCAGATAAAAATTGCGCACAGGGCCAGTGGCCGCGCTGTCAATCAGCACTTTGAAGACACTGCGCCCATGCGTGGCCGCAAAGAGCGTGCTGCCCGAACTGTTCATCGCCAGCTCCACCACCGCCACATTGGGCAGACCATTGTTAAAGGGGATCCAACTGCGCCCCTCATCTGTGCTCTGAAAGACGCCAGTATCTGACCCAACGTAGATTGTGCTGGGCTGTTGCCGATCCAACACAATCGACAACAGCGGCACATCGGGCAGATTCGTGCTGATGTCTTGCCAAGTCGTGCCACCATCCCCCGTTTTAAAGATATGGCCAGGAGCATTGGGCGTATGCGTGTTGAAGCCATTGTAGACCACATAGGCAGTCGTCGCCTGTGTGGGATGCACAGCAATGCGCGAGACGAAGCGGCCAGGTAGGGGGGCCTTGGTTGTATTGGTCCAACTGCCGCCCCGATCGCGGGAGATCTGAATATTACCGTCGGCAGTGCCGGCATAGATCGTTTTCGGATCGGCGGGGGCGACGGTAATGGCAGAGAGAAAGCCGCGTGCCCCACCCAGCGCCGCGCTGATCGGGGTCCAGCTTTCCCCCCGATCTGTCGTGCGATAGAGGCGATAGGTGCCCAGATAAAAGACACCGGCAGTCGAAGGATCAGCGGCAATTGGCATGTAGAAGAGTGCCCCATCCTGCTGGTTGATCCCATTGACTTTGGCGGGCCAATGGCCAAGCGTATTGGGCCCGGCGTCATTCCGTTGAAATGATTTGCCAAAGCGCGTGCCATACCAAATATTGGCAGCAAAGGGATCGATCAGGGCAAAGCCGCCATCACCGGCATCGGTGGCGATCCAGGCGCGGTTGGTGCCACCATCGGTCGTAAAAGCCTTGTTATTGTCCTGCATCCCCCCTTGGATGATCTGCTCATTCCGGCCATCAACCGCAAAGCCGGTAAATTGGAGCGTGGCCAGGTTGGTATTGCGGCTTGTCCAAGTTGCGCCGCCGTCGGTCGAGCGAAAGACCCCGCCATCGTTCCCCACCCAAATCGTCTGTGGATCATTGGGATCAAAGGTAATCGCGTGCATATCGGGATGTAATGTTTTATTGGGCGCGGTATTGGGGGTCAGATCGGTCCAATTCTGGCCATTGTTATCCGTGCGCACGACGACCCGCTGAATGCGAAAATCGGCCGGCGTCTCGCCGATATAATCAGCCATGCCACCGAGCAGCACTGTATTGGGATTGGTGGGATGCACGGCGAGGGTGTGCGAATACCAGCACTGGCTGCCACAAAAGTTAAAGTTATCGGTGGGGATCTGCGTCCAGCTTTGGCCCCCATCCGTAGTTTTGAAGAGGACCGCACCATCGTACTGATCGGTGACAACCACATGTAGACTGGCAAAGATAATGTTCGGGTTCGAGTTGCTCATGCTCAGCAGCGTGCGCTGCACAAAAAATTGTTGGGGATCCGGCAAGCCATTGCCCAGCAATTGCCAGTTTTGGCCGCCATCTGTACTGCGGACAATGCCAAAGTCGTAAAATCCAGCATATAAAGTCGTCGGCGTCTGGGCATTGAGCAGCAGATCACTGACGCCATCACAATCGCTACAAGAGATGAGCGCCTGCCACGACTGGCCACCATCGGTCGACTTGAAAACGCCGCGTGGCGGTGAAGTTGCCCCCGCCACACCAGTGCGCGCCAAGGCCGCATAGAGCACATTGGAATTCGTTGGATCGATCACAATTTTAGAGACACCAGCGCCACCGAACACATTTTCACCTAGCAAGCGCCAACTTTGTCCCCCATCCGTTGATTTGAGAATCCCGGCCCCATAATAATTGTCCAACCCCAGGGTCGGTTCACCGGTACCGGCATAAATAATATCCGGATTTTGCGGATCGAGAGCAAGGGAGCCAATTGCCAATGAGGGCTCTTTATCAGTCAGTGCCACCCAACTGTCACCCCCATTGGTACTCTTCCAGACGCCACCCATTGCAGCACCAAGATAGATCACATTGCTGTTACGTGGATCGATCACCACCGCGCGCACACGGCCACTGACATCAATCGGCTGTTGACCCATGCGTGAATTCTGCATCGGGGCAGGACCGATATTTTGCCACAGCGGCAGGCCAGCAGCCGCTTGCAAGGGTAACATCGCCAATGTCTGTTGTACCGCGCGCGCATAGCCGCCACTGGGTAAGGTCTCCAGCGGGTAGGCCCGCTGCGCAGCAAAAAAGCTTAACCGGCGGCTTGGTCCATCGCCAAGGCCTTCCAACTCCGTGACCGCGGGTTGGGCAAATAGCGCAGCCGATGGCACATAGTCCTCCTGCTCGCGCGCATACCCACTCGCCGCAGGCGACTCCCCTGCCCCAGCATGATCGGTCGGCAGGTTCGCCGTGGCGGCCTGCCAGATGACGCCCTCTGTCCGCAATGTATGGGCAGATTCATAGGTCAGCACCGTGCCGGCCGCAAAAGGGGTGCGTGGCGCAGGCGCCACAACATTACCGGCGGTAGGGCGTACGGTGGCAGGTTGACAGGCGCTAAGCAGCAAGAGGAGCAGCGTACTAAGCCAGAGCAATGACGATCCGGAGCGTTGGGAGCAGCGTGGCAGCAATGGGTGAGCGTGGTGCGTCGTCGTGTACGGCGAGCGCAGAGACATGGCTTCCTCACTTTTGTTTTTAGGGACCGACCGCAAGCGCGGCAGCGGTCTAACGGTGGATAAATTAAGTTCCATCGCACGATTGCGCTGTTGCTGACTGCCGCTGTCGACTTGGTGCGGCCATTATTTAACCTTTTTACTCGTGTAGAAAATGTTAAATGATGACAGCCAGTAGTATAACAGGAATCATGCGTGAGGCCTGCTTGAGGTGTGCGGACCTATTGTAGCAACCAATGCCTGAAAACGCAATCCCCATTCATAGCAGCGAAATGAGAACCGGCAGTTTTCACACAGGTTAAACCGCCAGTGCTCATTTCAACCGCAGGTTAGCGCCAATGTCTGCCCAGGAGGCACAATTTGTACCTTCACCGTGGGCGCAAGGGCACGGGCATAAGCGGCAAATTGCTGGGGCGGTTTGGTTAGAAAGTGAGGCTGCCCCCAGCCCAGACCCAGCGGATGGAGCGTACCCCAGTGAATCGGCATCGCCATGCGCGGGCGCAAGAGCGTCAGGGCTTTGGCCGCACGCCAAGGATCCATATGGCCAGCGCCCAGGGTTGGTCCCCAGCCCCAAACCGGCAACAGGGCTAGATCGAGCCCCTCATGCAAGTCGGCCATCGCGGCGAACAGATCAGTGTCGCCGGCAAAATAGATGCGTTGGCTACCGTTAACCAAGAAGCCCAGACAAGCAGCCGTCGGACCAAAGGGCGGCCGCCGCCCGGCATGAACGGCCGCCGTTGCTTGAATAGCAAGACCCTTCACCCAGGTCTGTGCCCCCACCGCCAACTCGATCACATGAGGAAAACCGCGCCGGCGCAACATGGCCGCCGAACCCACCGGCACAATCAGTAACGTCTTCCGCCCCAACTGTTGTAGCGAGGGCAGATGCAGATGATCATAGTGCAGATGAGAGATGAGAATCGCGTCAACCGCTGCCACGGTGACGGCCGGCAACAGGTGATGGCGGCGCAAAAAACCATTGACATGGGGGGCAAGAATCGGATCAGTGAGCAGGCGCACGCCGTCGATTTCCAGCAAAAGCGTGGCATGGCCGATATAGGTTACAGCGGCAGTTGCAGTCATCAATCTTGTTCCAACAGACGAACGGTGCCATCATCACGCCAGCTATACTCAAATCAGAATGAAACCCCTAGTTTCGGTCAGCGTGCGTCGCACTGACCAAAAAATCTAGCGGACTGGAAACAGTTGGCGGTCAGTGCGACGCACGCGCTCCCGTTAGCCAGCAAAACTCCGGTTCTCAACTTGACTTCAGTATAGCAGGCCAGATTGGGCGCGGGCACATCAGCCGGAATTTTACCTTGGATAGAACTAATGTGATAATTCGGCCCATGACGCACATTTTTAAGCTAGCCACAGCAGATAGATCAAAGGAGAAACTCATGGCCAGTGCAACCGACAGTGCCACCCCCCTTACCACCACAGCAACCAATCACGCCCACCGCTTTGCCGTCTCCACCTGGAGCCTGCATCGCACCCTGGGTCGCCCGCCCATTACCGGGCCGGATCAACACGCGCCCTGGCAAGTTGGGCCAGAAGCGCTATCCTTGCTGGCCCTGCCGGCAAAACTTGCCGCCTTTGGGATTAACAAAATAGAGATCTGTCACTTTCATCTGCCCAGCCGGGATGTGGCCTATCTCGCCCAACTGCGCACGGCCCTGGATGACGCCGGGGTGACGCTCTGGCAACTGCTGATCGATGGCGGCGATCTGACCCATCCACAACACGCGGCGCGTGATCAAGCTTGGATCCAGGAGTGGATTGATGTCGCGGCGACTTTGGGGGCAACGCGGGCTCGCGTTAGCGGCGGCAAAGCCGCACCCACCGCGCAAACCCTGGCCACCAGCCGCACGGCGCTTGCCCAACTAGCGGTCTACGCAGCGGCGCGCAATGTGCGGCTGATGACCGAAAATTGGCAAAATCTGCTCTCTACGCCGGAAGCAGTACTTACCGTGCTGACGGGCCTTGATGAGGTTGGTCTGCTGGCCGATTTTGGCAACTGGAGTGGACCGACCAAATATGCCGATCTGGCGCTGATTTTGCCGCGTGCCGAGTCGGCCCATGCCAAGGCTCACTTTGCTGGGCCGGGCAGCATGGATCGCGCCGACTACGAACAATGTCTGGCCCTCTGCCAACAGAGCAGCTTTAGTGGCCCCTATTCTTTGATCTATGATGGTCCCGATGATGATGAATGGGCCGGGCTACAGTTGGAAAAAGCGGTCGTGGCTGCTTATCTTTAGTCGAGTTGTGCCCTTTTAATAGGACTTACGTATGGCTCTCGGCGGCTGAGTTTGCCGAAGCCAGAGCGTCATACGTAAGTCCTATTAAAGTAAGAAGCCTGACAGAACAAACACAATCCACTGTTCGTGATAGGGAAAACGTGTAAAAATTACGCTGTCGACCGTAAGTGCGGTTGACAGTTATTCAATAAAACCTCGCTCCCGTGCAATCTCCACCAAGCGCTGCCAGCGGGCCTTGCGTGTGGGAAAATCATTGGTGGCCACCCCAAAATGATGATAGATCTGGGTGATGTAGTTGCGCACGTTCTCCACCGAGCATTCCAACTGGGCAGCAATGTCAGTGCGGTTGACGCCGTTGACATAAAGGGCAAAGACAGCCAGGATTGTCACATTGGGTAAACGGCGATAGCTGGCGGTCATTAGTTCTTGTTCCAGCAGCGCATAATGATCAGCACGCAAACGCCCATCACGCAGGAGCTTCATGAGCACCATTTTGCCAGGCACTTCGGGTAAATGCGCTAACAGGTTAACGGTGGTGCCGGAGATAATCCGCAAGAGGCGATAGACACGCCGCCGGGCTTCGATATCATCGTTTTGCAAAAAACGGGTCAAGGCATTGACCCCATGATTACCCAGATAGTTCACCAGGATCTGTTCGCTGATTTCGCTGTAGAAATCCGCTGCCAACGTTTGGCTACAGAGTGCGGCAAGCAAATCCGGGTGCCACCATTGGGGGAAACTTTCAATTTCGTGGCGCGTCATCCAGCCAAAGCTTTGTTCTAAATGGTAAAAGATCGCGGGGGGGCTTTGCCGTTGGAGGGCAATGTACGCCAGATAGGTATGCAGAGCACAACAGGCCAATTGATCCCCGCTATGGCGATAAAAGGTAAGGGATTCTTGTAATAAAGGTTCTGCCCCCGTCAGATCGCCCTCCAACAAATGAATAATGGCGAGTTGGGTCTGAAAATTCATCGCTGGTTCTAACTGTAGATCCCCGGCATGGGCATAGATTTGCTGCCTTGCTTCGGCCAAGTGCCCTTCGACGATCTGTAACCAGGTATGTTCGAGATCCACCTGTTGCTGAAACGCCTGACGCTTTTTATCATGTGTATCCGTCTGTAAAAGCCGGAAGGCTTCGCTGTACCATCGAGTTGCAGTCACAAATTCCTCCATTTCACGATGAAAATTACCCAAGAGCAGACACGCGGTGAGGTGCGCCTCGCGGCCAAAGCCGCGTGCCTGCACGCCATGGTAGCGCTGGGCTAAATGTAGCGCCTGCGCCAATTGACGTTGATGCCCCCAAAGGAGCGCTTCGATGTAAAGTAGTTCGGCTTGTAGGGTTGGATGATGCAGCAGGGCCTGGTACACGGGCTGCAGCCGTTCCTGTGCTTCCGCATAGCGCCCCAAACGCACAGCCAGTAAGGCCAAATGTAAGCGCGCCTCTAACTGTCCATACCACTTGTGGGCTTGGGCATAGATGGTCAGTGCCTGTTGGCCATAATCATAGCTATTGCCAAAATGATGTCGCGCCAATAACACTTGCGCCATGTGCAAGCAAAAATTACCACCAATGGTGAGGTCCTTGATAAGGCTGTGCTGGAAGAGCGGTCGGCTCTTTTCCAGGTGCCGATAAGCTGTATCCAGATCATGCGTGGTCAATGCGACCTGGGCAAGGGCCAGGGCGGCTTTCATTATGCCCGTGTAATCGGCGGCCTTAATCGCTAATTTATGGGCTAATGCCAGCCGCGTACTAGCGGTGGTATAAGCGTCGGCACATAAGTGTAAGATGCCTTCAATGTACAACAGATGGGCATTGTCAGTTGCAGGAAAGCAGGGAAATTGTAGCAGCAAAGCTTGCGCCTGTTCTGCCTTGAGCTGATGACAGAACGATTTTAGATGGTGCGCGACTAAGGCACAGGCATGCTCATAACTTTGATGAGCAAGTAAATGTTCAAATTGATTTAACAGCCAGTGATACGGTTGCGGGTTAGACATAACAACAATCGCTATATGTATGGTGCCGACAAAAGGCCTACGGACAGCAGCTATCTTCTATACGATTACCATAGCATACAGAAACTATTGTTGAACTCTCCAATATCTCTAAGGTTTTCCTAAATCTAACGCCAACAACCGTTTTTCGAGTATATCCCACTTCGCGTTGATCACAATCCCGGAATGTTTGACCCCCGCACCGCTTTTCTCACGCCAAGTGCGATATACTCCGTTTTTCCGCTTTTTCGTAACGATTCAGGGGCAGTAAGCAACGTTGCCATCAACTACAGCCACTGGCCAATTTGTTTGACCAGAAACGTGCGTGTCAAACCGTGAATGCCATAACGGCGTGCGGTAAGCCCCCCATGTGCATTGACCAAGTTAAGGATTACCAGGCGATTGAGTGTCCGTCGCATTTCTTCCAGCGGGAGATCCACAATCTCGGCCAGATAATCAAGCTCATCGCCTTCAGGGTGGGCAAAAGGCATGGCCAATAACACCCGCCGCTGTACCTCATCTAGTTGCTGCCAGGCACGCCAGTAAATATCAGTATAAAGTTTATCAATTGTCTCATTGCACGCCGCGCGTAGATAGGCAAGAAGGGCACCAAGTAGATAGAGATGAGTCTGCCCTACCACCAGCCGCAACGCCAGTGGGTTCCCCCCTACCGTTTCATAGATCGGGAGCAACTCTACATCTGGCGCAGCAGCCAACACGGGCAGGCTACACAAATTTGCCGCCTGTCGGATCAACAAAAGAGCATCACTTGCGTCCAGCGCCGGTAACTTGAAATGATAGAGCGACGGCTCCAGGCCAAGGCGATCACAGGTAGTGAGCACAAAACGGGTAGGATTGGCAAGCTGTTGCAGCGTTGGTAATAAGGCCTCCACATCAGCGCTTGTTTCCAAATTGTCGATCACAATTACGTGGTGCATCTCGCGCAGATGGCGCTGGAGGATCGGAAGACGTTGCGGCGGTGGGTGATCCACCACTTCCGGCAAGAATTGTTTACATAAGGCTTCAATTAACTGTTCAGCCGTCAACGCGGGCGTAGTGATTTCACGCCATTCCCCACGCGGGCTAAAATGTTGCGGACGCGCCCGCACCCACCCAATCTCATCGACACGCTGTAAGTCAATCAGGCGACGCAACAGCAGATTGGCGAAGGTCGTCTTGCCAATCCCCGCTCGTCCTTCCAACACAATTAACCAGGGCGACCCATCAGGTTGAAAAAGGGGCAACAGCGCGGTCAATGATGATTCGACCCCAACTAAATACTCATGATTAAGCAATTCAAGCCGTTGCAACATGCGTGTTTGTTGGTCAGCATAACAAGCTGCATCCTCGCGTAGCAGTATCTCACTCAACTGTTCGGTAGCCCGGCGTTGCAAAGCAAAAATTGTGCTCTCTGCGACATTACGTTGATGTGCAGCCTGCGTAACCGACCGACAATCGAGAAAGCGCGTACGAATAAGTTGCGCGGCGCGCTCATCTTGGGCCTGTAATTGTTCGAGTCCGGTTAATAACAACGCATTAATAGCCAGCCGACCGCTCAGCTTCCGATCACAGCAAAGTTTACGGTATAGATAAAGATGCCGAAAAGCGGTTTCGGCTTGATCACACTGGTGCCATTGACGTAAAGCGGTGCGTACAGCCGCCGTCAATACGATAAACGGATCGCGTGAACTGTCACCCATATACTTGTCTCCCAGTTCAGTCCATAATGGCCAGGGCAGATTTACTACTATATAACGTTTGCAAATAGTAACACAGTGCCGTATCACATTCAACCGTTTTGGAGCGGTTCAGTAGATATTCAATAGTTTGGCGGCAGGGGTGCGAGTAAACAGGGCTACCTGGTTAGCCCCCTAATTGTAGAAAGACAAGAGCAATTCAGTAGTTTATGGGAGCAAATTTCGGGTAAGATAATCTAGATTGGACACAGAGAGTGTTGTCGTAAGCGGAAAGCCGCAGAAACAGGAAAAGACCATGATCTCATCAACGATAACGCCAGAAGCGCCGAGAGCGCTAACGTCAAGCCCAGCTAACGCGACCTTGCCCAGGTCATCTTCCCGCAGGTCTCCTTCGCCCACAGCACCGGCATTGACGCCAAGCAACAGCACAGTCGATCATGTGTTTATCTTATGGGGGGAAGATTTTTTCGAGAGCAACGCCATCATCTTTGCAACGATGCTTAGAGAAGCAGGGATCTGCGTCAAGTTGGTCGGTATTCATGGGCTACAAGCTGCCGGGCGTAATCGCATTATGATTCAGGCGGATCTCGCCGTCACAGCCGCCCTCAACCTAGCGGCGCGCGCCGGCGTCATTATCTTGCCCTGTAGCCAAACGGCATTACGTCGTCTAGGCAACGATCCGCGGCTCCATCAGCTTTTTCGACAGGCCACGGCGAATGGGGCCTATTTTCTTGTCCCCCCCGACATTGTGACAACCGCCAGCGGCCTGAAATTGCTGGGTGTATTGCCACAGCAGGTTATTCAATATGCCCCAGAAAACGAACTGATCAGCTTTGTACAACGCTTTGCATCGCAATTGGCAAGCCTGATCAGTGCTGGAGAGGATCGCACCAACCCTGATCGGGCCAGAATTTTGGCAAACATGGCCTGCCCCCAGCAGCGCTAATTGCTTTGCCCCCACTCTATATCCCCCGATATATTACACTGTGTACCCCACCCTCACCGGTCCTTCCCTCGTCGCCGGTGAGGGTTCTCTATCCTGCTCACCCCATCCGCCATTATAAGCGCTCGCCAATTACGCGGTGCGCAACGTTTCGGGTACAATCCACCCATCAATTTGGTACCTGACAGCGTAGACGAAAGAGGGGATTTATGCGCCTGGGGATTCTTAACACCGTCACGCCCGCCGACGAAATAGCCTTTGGCTTACGCGAGTTTGACAGCTTTCAACAATTTTTAGACCAAGTCGGTCATGAGTTCACCCTGGTTGAATTTCGTGTCACCGCAGGGGAACTCCCCACTGAGCAAACGGCCTGTGACGCCTATCTGGTGACCGGCAGCCCAGCGGGCGTTTATGATCCGGAACCATGGATTGAACCATTAGCCGAGTTTCTGCGCCAACGTTATGCCGCCGGCCAAAAATTAGTGGGGATCTGCTTTGGTCATCAACTGCTGGCCCATGCGCTCGGGGGTCACGCCGAAAAGTCAGCCAAGGGCTGGGGCATGGGGTTGCGCCGCTTTACCCTCAGCCGGCAACGCCCCTGGATGGTCCCGGCCGTCGCGCAGGGGCAACTCTATTTCTGCCATCAGGATCAGGTGGTGCGTTTGCCGGCCCAGGCCGAGCCGTTGGGGGGTGATGCTTTCTGCCCCAATACAATCTTCACCATTGGCGACCAAGTCCTCGGCATTCAGGGCCATCCGGAATTTACTGCGCCGGTTATGCATCAATTGATTGAACAGTTGGCCGCCAAAGCTGGTGACACGGTCGCTACCCAAGCGCGCGCCTCATTAGCAAGGGGAGAAGCGGACAATCGGCTGGTGGCCCAATGGGTGATCAATTTTCTTCAACAATAGCCATTGGTGATTATGCACACACTCACAACAGACCCCAAGATATCCCCCACGGTATCCCCGCAACGGCTGACGACAGGGCTAATCGCCCTTCTACTCTTTTTACTTGCGCTGGCCTGCTATTGGGGCACCGCAACCTATTTTGACCAAACCGCCACACCGAACACAGCCTACTTCAATCTGCTCGCCGATGCTTTTCTAGACGGACGACTCTACTTGCTCGATCCCCCAGATACCCTGGATCTCACCAGCCACTTGGGTCGCTGGTATGTCCCCTTTCCCCCACTGGCCGCGCTGTTGATGCTGCCGGTAGTTGCCCTCCGTGGTGTCGCCGGGCTGAATACCGTCTTCTTTTGCAGCGCTTTGGGCGCGGCCAATGTTGCGCTCCTCTTTCTCCTGCTGACAACGCTGGCGGGACGTGAACATGCCCCCTCCCCACTGGGCGACCGGCTGTGGCTGACACTACTCTTCGGGCTGGGCACGGTCCACTGGTATATGGCAACGATTGGCGCCGTCTGGTTTGTCGCCCAGATCTGTACCGTTACCTTTGTGGCGCTGGCCGTGTGGGGGGCCGCGGCCGGTCGCGCTGGGTGGCTGGTGGGGACAGCGTTGGCGCTGGCCATGCTCAGCCGCCCCACCGTGATCTTTACCTGGCCGCTGTTGGTGGCGCTGGTCTTTACCCACCCGGCAATGCAAGCCCACCCCGTTACGTGGCGGCGCGTCTTACGCTGGACGTTTGCAACGGCCGTGCCGATTGGGTTGGCTGTGGGTGCGCTGTTGCTCTATAACCAGGCCCGGTTTGGCAACTGGATCGACTTTGGCTACCTGCAGCAAAATGTCGCTGACGCCCTGGCCCCGAATCTGCGCCGTTATGGCCAATTCAACCTCTATTATCTGCCCAAAAACTTGTGGGCCATGTGGCTGGCTGGACCACAATGGGATGCCGACAAACGCTTCTGGGTGCCGGATCCAGAGGGAATGAGTCTACTGCTCACCACCCCGGCGGTCATCTACCTGGCGCGGGCGCGGCGACCGTGGCGATTGGCAGCTGGGGGCTGGGTTGCCTTGCTGCTACTCATGACGCCGCTGCTGCTCTATTACAACACCGGTTGGTGGCAGTTCGGCTATCGCTTCAGCCTCGACTTTATGGTGCCGGTGATGGTACTGCTGGCACTGGCCGCCGGCAAAAGGCTTTCCGGCAACCTACGCCTGTTGATCTGTGCCGGCTGCCTGGTCAATCTTTACGGTGTCCACTGGTGGTATAGCTGACCACCACCGATTTTTTACACTTGCTGCCGGCCATCAGCACATGCGATAATAGGGCAGCACGAATAAACAGCGGTCGCGTGGTCGCTTAGTCGTGTGGTCGTGTCGTCCAGACCACGCGACTAAGCGACCACGCGACGATTTTCAATCAGACCAAGCAGCCCGGCGCGCAGGTGCGCCGGGCTGACTTTTGGCATCACTCAGGAGAACATAATGCTAGCTTTTGAAAAATTTCGCGTCTGGCAAGTGGTCGTGCCGGCCCGTCAGGATATTCTTTCCGCCCCGGCTGGTCAGGCCCCCGTCTATACTGGGAGTGTGACCTGGCCCGAGATGCCGATTCATCTAGTAGAGGGGGTCACGACAAATGGGGTCGTCGCGGTCGGCGAATGTGGCCGGGGGACAGCGCGCGCAACGGTCGAAGCCACCTTACAGGCACTGCTTGGCCGCGATCTGCTCAGCTTTACCCCGGCGACGGTCTGGCTGCAGAATTATGAGTCAAATGGGCTGCCCACCAGCTACCCCCTGTTGTCATGGGAAGTGGGGATGGAGCAGAGTTATGAGCTGTTGGAAGCGCTCTGGCTCGATGCTGTGGGCAAGGCAGTGGGGATGCCGGCCCATCAACTGTTGGGCGGCGCGGTGCGGAAAGCAGTCGCCACTGATTTTTGGGCGAATCGCCCTGACGCCAAAACGTTGGCCGCGCTGGTCCACGAAGCACACGAACGGGGGCTAACCGGCATAAAGATGAAATCCAACCGCGCTGGGGACACAGTCCACGCGTTGATCGCCATCGCCGACGATGTGCCCGCTGGTTTCCGCTTTACGATCGACCCAATGAATGCCTGGCGCTCTATGCGTGAGGCCGGACGCCTCTTTGAAGGGTTGGCTTCACTGCCCTTTGAAATCCAAGTCGAAGATCCCTTCCCGGCACAGGCCGTCGACGACTGGCAGAAAGCCCGCCAAATCTTCCCGCTGACGATTGCCTATCATGCGCGCAGCGAAGAGATGCTGCGGCGTATGTTGGCAGAAGGAATCGCTGACACCTATAACCTGGGTGGCGGCAGCACTTACAACTTTTTGCGCCTTGCCCACGTGGCTGAGTTTGCCTATAAAGATTGTTGGCACGGCAGCGCGTTGGAGTTGGGCGTGCTGCAACATGTCCGTCTGCATGCCGCCGCCTGTGCGCGTAACTGTGTCCTGCCCAGCGATCTCCAGAGCGAGTGGGTGCGTGAACAGACGTTGATCACCCCACATATGGCCTACCAGGGCAACACCGCCCTTGTCCCCGACCGCCCCGGCCTGGGGATCGAGCTTGATCATGTGGCCATGCAGCCCTATATTACGGATCACTTTACGCTTTAAGGATTTTGTTGTCACTAAGCAGCCGGTGCTCGCCGCAGCCGTGATGCGGCGAGCACTGGCTGCTTAGTGGTCTTAACGGCTGATCACCGGCAGGTAGACCCAATCAGTGGCCACCCACAGCGTCAGTTCACGCCACTCACTCAGGCGGCCAACCTGGTCACGTGCACGCAGGCGGAAACGGGTCTCCACATCCTGGGTCACCGCAATGTCGATGGTAGCGCTGAGGAGCGGCGGCTGGTCATCCGCGAAAGAGGGCAGCGCGGCCGGAGTCAGGGGCAGCCAGGGACCACCATCGTGTTGCACCGCCAGTTCAACTGCAGCCACGCCACTGCCATCATCGACCACTTGCCAGCTGACCCGGACCAGGTCGGGAGCCAAGGGCGATTGGCGCAAAGTAGTGACGGGGGCGGCTAGATCGATCAAGAGCGTCTGCGTGGCCAGGGCAGAACGGTTCCCGGCCAGATCGGTAGCCCACGCTGCAATCGTCTGTGCGCCGGCCTTGTTCACAACAAAAGGCGGCCCATAGGGCTGTTCAGCCGTCTGATCGATCTGATAGGCGATCGCCGCAATCCCACTGCGCGCATCGTTAGCCGCAAGCGTCACCGTCACCGGGGCCGTGTACCAATTGGCCGTGATCGGGCCGCGGGCGGCAATGGTGGTGGTGGGGGCCACACTGTCGATCAGCAGCGGCTGTTCAGTCGCTGCTTGATTACCGCCCAAATCCCGGGCAAAAAAGGTCAGCCCGTAGCTGCCGTCGGCCAGTGTCGGCAGGGTGGCCGTTAATGTTTGCACCTGCCAAGGCTCCCCTTGCCCACTCATGGCAGCAGGAACGGTGAATGAAATCCCCTCACCCGTCACCAACGCGCGCCCACTGGTGAAATCAAGCCCACTAAAGCTGTCACTGACCACCGCGGTGCGCGTCAACGGCGCGGTTGACAACCAGATGGCAGCGGTGGTCGCCGGTCGGAAGTAGGGGGGCAACGGATCCACCACGGTAACCGGTTGGCTATTAACCGCGCTTAGATTCCCGGCCTGATCCATCTGCGCCGCCAGAAAAGTGCGTGGCCCCACCTGCCCCCGCAATGACCAGTGGAAAGTTGCGGTGGTTGTGCCATTTGCCGGGGCTGACGCAGCATCGGGTAGTCGCCACACCTCAACGCGATCCAAGGTCAGATCGACCAGATCACGCCAGGCCACCCGCAATTCAACGCCACGTGGATCATCAAAAAGATGAAAATCGACGGCGATCGGTTGATAGGTAGGGGCTGTGGCAAAGTCACTGGCCCACAGCTCGCGCAGCCCCAAAATCACGCGGCCTTCGTCATCGGTCACATCCAGCCGCGCCAAGGGCAGCAGCGGGGGTGGCGTTGTGGCGTCCACCCCCGCGCGCAGCCAGAAGATCGCCCGA
Source organism: Caldilineaceae bacterium (assembly GCA_022842065.1). The sequence continues at coordinate 109,559 of JALHQH010000012.1, read as the reverse complement.
TAGTTATAACCAGCCGGCAGCGCGGTGGTGCGCGGGCCATACCAGACGCCACTTTGATGTTGTGCGACTTGCGCCTGCCAGGCGGTGCCGCCCGTTGCCGTCGCGTCGGTGATCAGCGCGCCACTGTTGGTGGTATGGCTGAGGGTTTCGCCCTCCCAGAGCCAACCGCTACGCAAGAGGGGCGTGTTGTCACCGCTGGTGGTCAATTGAAAAGTGGGAGCCACTTCGCTCAGAGTAGCCGGCAGCGGCACGGTTGGCGCGGTTGGCGCGTTATAGTCAACCGTCCAGGCTATTTGATCCTGTAAGGCCGCGCCAAACCAAAGCTGCGCGGTCACGATATCGCCATCAGCCAACCCCGGCGCGGCGCGCCAAATCGCGGTGGAGGCGTCAATCGCAACCGGTGCAATGAGCGCGTTGTTGGTCGTCACCAGCAGCCGAGGGGTGAGATTGGCCGGCAGCAGGGTTTGCAGATGTACCGCATCCACCGCTAAACGGGGCGATGGCTCAACGCGGATCAATGCCCCACTTGCGGCACCGCTATTGCTGTCGGTTTGCAGGTAAACATTGCTATAGTAATGGCCCAGGATCTGGCGATAACTATGGCCGGCCACGGCGCGACGGTACGCCCCCCACTGGCTTAAACCATAACCATGACCGTTGCGCGTGCGGCCCAGGGCAAAGAGATCGGGCACGGCCTGCAAATAACTCACATTCGGATTCGTCAAGGTCGGGTGCCCATTTTCGGCACTGTACATCGCGGTGATGGGGAGGCCCGCGCTGTCGGCTTGGCTGCTCAGAAATTGTCCGGCAGTCAGCGTAACCGCACTGTCGCTGCTGGGATAGCGTGCATCACACATCATCTGGAAGTTAGCCCAGTCGGTCACATCATAGTCGGCGCGACCGGCGAGAATTTGACGCCAGGCATAGGTGCGGGCCGCGACGGCCTGTGCGGCCAGGGCCGCGACCGGCCAATGGGCCGGCGCTTCCGCCGGTACCACGCGCGCCACATACTCTTCAAAGGGAATCACATCGACCTGCCAAGCCGGCACCGGGCGACAGTTGTTGCTGGGATGGTGCGCCACCCGGATAGTCTGTGGATAGGCCAGGGGACCAGCAGCCAGGGGCAGCGGAGCCGGGTTATCGGCCATGATCGCAATGCGCTCCTCGTCAGCCAGCAATTGTGGACGGGTTTCAGCGACGGTATAGCGCAAGGTACGCCCGTTGGTCCAGAGCTGAAGTTGATCGGTGGTATGCCACTGGGGATGATAGCCGGCAAGTTGCCCTTGTAAAGCACCGGTCGCGGTGGCGTAAACGTAGGTCTGGGCCAGATCAGCCGTTTCGGTGCCCAGCGGCACGACCGTCACGGCTAACCAGCGCCCATCCGGGCTGTACACGGGCCGGCTCATGTGAACGCCTTCCTGGTCAAGCAGCAGACGGGCATCTAAAAGCAGACGGGCATGGGTCAAGTTCGTTTGGGTTGTGTCGCGCGCAGGGGTAGGACTTTGCGCAGAGACTGCATAGGTGGCGAGCCAGAGCAGTAGCGCGGTAATCAGTCCAGCCAGGAGCGCCGCCAGTGGGCGAGACCAGGGATGAAATTGCGGTGATTTTGGATACATAACAATTCTCGTTTGCGCCGGGCGCAAAGGATATGGGGATTGGTGTAATAGCGCCAAGGGTAAGAGTGGCAGCGCCGATGCAATCCACGCACGAGGACAGTTGACAATTTGAGCACAACTTACAATAGCACAGTCTGGCCGCCTGCGCATCGGCATTTAGAGGGTGAATTCCCTGCGACTTTCCGACTTAGCGCTATGCCACGCCCAGTGGGCTCTCGTCACGAACAAGGATGAAAAATGTCAATTGAGCCAATAAAAACAAAAGGCCCCGGTCGTAGACCGAGAGCCTTTTGCCTGCCGCCATCACCCATAACGGCAAATTTTGAGACCAAAACAGAAACCAAGGAGAAATCACCATGAACTTGTTACCCACTTGCAGTATAGCATTGGTAACGCAAATATTTCCTTACAGTCAACTTTCAATTCGACAGTTAGTTAGGGAGAAGAAGTGGCGCGACATTAGAGGGCGAGGCCGCACAACACAGATTTGGCTCAACCGGAATTCAGGGGGTTGCCATCCCGCCCCGTTGTCAACGCGCCCAGTGGGCACCCGGGCTACCCAACAACGCCGGGTACCCCCCCTCCCTTAGCCGGGTTTACCCGGCGTGGTTCGGTAGCCCTGCGGCTTTAGCCCAGGGCGATCTCGTCACCCCCCTAATAGACAAAGCAAATAGAGTTGACACAAAGCGGGCTGCGCATCAGGGGATGCGCAGTACACGATTGTGCCAGGTTTGATTGTGTTATCTATAAGATCCCATTGAACCACAGATTTTTCAGGGGCAGCGTCAGCGAGCATTTTCAATCGGTGCCGAATCAAGTAGAATAGGGGTAGCTTATTCATCCATATCAGTTGCACAAGGAGCAATGTCATGCAATTTAGCTGTCTACCCGTCTCTTTCTATGGCGACTTTAGTGCCGGTCGCCGGTCGCTGGGGGAGTGGTTTCGCTTGGCCGCCGCGTTGGGGTTGGATGGTGCCGACATCAGCGTCGCGCATCTGACCAATCTGACCGCGCCTTACCTGGATAGTCTGCGGGGCGAAGCCCAAGATGCCGGCGTCCAAATCGCAATGGTTGTCACCTACTCGGATTTTACCCATCCTGATGCGACCGAACGCACGCGCCAGATTGATGAGGTGCGCAGTTATATTGACACCGCGGTACAGTTGGGTGCGCCCTTTGTGCGGCTGGTCGCGGGGCAGCGCCACCCGGGGGTAGAGCGGGTCGAAGGGATCGGCTGGGCGGTGGCCGGCTTGCAGATCTGTCTACAATATGCCAAACAAGTCGGCGTGATCCCAGTCTACGAGAATCATACCAAGGGGTCGGTCTGGCAATATTACGACTTTTCCCAGCCGTCGGATATTTTCCTGGAGATTGTGGCGCAGACGGCAGCAGATGATCTCCAACTGCTCTTTGACACCGCCAACACCTTGGCCACCGGCGATGATCCATTGCGCGTATTGGCCCAAGTGCAAGAACGGGTGGCTGTGGTCCACGTCAATGATATTGAGCGGGCCGGGTCATTTGAACCGTGCCTGGTCGGGACCGGCGTTGCGCCGATTGCAGGGATCTTTCGTACCCTGGCCCAAACCGGCTTCGACGGCTGGATCAGTGTGGAAGAGGCAAGCAAACAGGGCGAAGATGGCTTGCGCCAGGCAATCCCCTATGTCAAAGGGTTATGGCAGCAGGCGGTAGCGCTATTATGAACCAACAATTTAGTGCCACCCTCACTGCCGCTGATGTCAAGCGGCACATCCCCCACACCTTTATCGTCCCTGTCCACTGTACCAAAGTGGCGATCCGTCTGCACTATGCCCCGCGGCGGGTCAGCGGCATGACCAACTTGCTGACGCTCACGCTTTTTGATCCCGACGGCTTTCGCGGCGCGGGTCACCGTGGCGGCGATACCCACGAAGTGGTGATCACCCCAACCAGTGCGACGCGCGGCTATCTGCCGGGTGTGCTGCCTGCCGGTGAGTGGACCGTCCAGATCGACACCCACATGGTGCTGCCTGGTGATCCAGTCAACTATACGCTGGAGGTGACAACGGAAAGTGATCCGGCCAGCACGATCACGCCGGTGGCACGGGTCAAGCCGGACTTTTCGCGCGTCGTCAACCCCCATCCCGGTTGGTACCGCGGCGACCTGCACAGCCACACCCTCCACTCCGACGCCAGTTGGACAACACAAGAGTTGGTGGCCGCTGCGCGCAAGGAAGGGCTCGACTTTATCGCGCTCACCGACCACAACACGATCAGCCCGCTGGCCGAGATGGCAACCTTGGGTGATGAAACATTATTGACCCTGGGTGGCCAAGAGTTGACCACCTTCTGGGGCCATGCCGTCTGCCTGGGGGCGCATGAGGCGTGGCTGGATTGGCGGGTCGATCGCGCGGGCGAGGGGATGGCGGCAATTGCCACCCAACTTTACGAAGAAGGCAAACTTTACATTATCGCCCACCCCTACGCCATCGGCGATCCCTATTGCACTGGCTGTCGCTGGCTCTACAGAGGGATGATGCCCGGCACGGCGCGGCTGATTGAGATCTGGAATGGGCCGTGGTTTGGCGATCATCCCCTGGAGCACAATTGCAACGAAGATGGACTGGCCTTTTACTACCGCTGTCTCAACGAAGGGCGGCGACTGGTTGCCACCGCGGGCAGCGATACCCACGGGCCGAAGCACTACGAGCGGGGGCCGGGCTTTAATGTGATCTACGCCGCGGCACTCTCGGAGCAGGGAATTATCCAAGCACTTGCCGCCGGCCACAGTTACATGAGCGTGGGACCGACCCTCCACCTTCACGCGGCGGCTGGTGCAGCAGCCACCATGATGGGTGATCAGCTGACCACGGCGGGCATAAGCGATGTAGAAATTAAGGCCGATTGGTCTGCGGCCCCCACCGGCGCGACCTTGCGACTGATCGTCAACGGGGCGGTTTATGCGCAGTCAACCGTCAGCGCAGCCGGCGAACAAAGCTGGTCCTTGCCCGTGCATGGCTCACGCTGGTTTACAGTTGAGCTGCGCGGCGAAAAAGGCACCATGTTGGCAATCACAAATCCGATTTTTCTAGGGTAAGTTGAGCGGAGGAATTCAGCATGGAAGGCAAAATGCAAAGTGATCAAGGGCCGCGAGCCCAGGTTGACGCCCTATTGGCGCAGATTCGCCTAATGCGGGAAGAGACCCTATCAACCTTAAATGACGTGACCGAAGCGGAGTTCGCCCTGCCGACTGACTTGAAGCGCTGGGACGAGTTGCGTCGTGTCCTCTTACGCTTTAGCGAACACATGCGCGAACATAGCAACCAACTCGAAGATTCACGCCAAAAAGTGGGGACGGGACCGACCATGCCCCAACGTATGTTGGCCGAGGCGGAACGTGCTTGGGGCCAACTGCTGGCCGCCACCGTGGGCCTGAGCGACGAAAGCGCCAGTCAACAACCCGAGGGGGCTTGGTCCGCCATGCGCGTGTTGGAGCATATTTTAGAGGTGGAGCAAAATTATCTGGCCGCCGCGCAACGGGCGCGAGCGGGGCAACGAGTTGATGGCGGCTAAGCCGTGGCAAGCACAAAGGAGGCATTTGTACATATGCGTGAAATCCATCCGTCATCCTATGAATGTGACTGCGGTCACCAGTCACACTTCTTTGAAAATACCATTCGTGAGGCAAAAGCCAGGAGTCAATGCAAGCGTCTTCAGCTTGGTGATAGCGCGACCAATGAACATTTCATCATTTTTGAAAAAGGCGTTATGATCGATATTATCTGTCCAGAGCGCAAAAGCGCAGGATAGCAGGCGCAGACAGTGTATGTACCCGTGACAATTCAGCAGGGTAAACAATTATGACTATGACAATCGAACATCGCCAATTTACGATTGATGATGTAAACCAGATGATTACTGCTGGCATTTTGGCGGAAGATGAACATATCGAACTAATCGAAGGACAATTAGTAAAAATGAGTCCACCTGGTATTCTTCACGCGGCCTGTGTCGACCGCTTAACCAAAACGCTCTCGCGCCAGGTCGCGGACGACATCCTAATCAGCGTTCAGAATCCAATCGCAATCCACAGCCACACCCAACCGGAACCAGATGTCTTTCTGTTGGCCCCGCGCGACGACTACTACACACGCGGTCGCCCAACACCTGTCGATGTGTTATTACTGATTGAAGTCTCGGATTCTTCGTTGCAATATGACCAGGCAACCAAGTTACCACTTTATGCCGCAGCCGGGATCCGGGAAGTTTGGATTGTTAACCTCCCCGACCAAACAATCGAATGCTACAGTGTGCCGACCAAGCAGGGCTATCGCCTTTGTGAACGCTTTTTTGCCGACGACACGATTCACCCGAATGTGATGCCGCAAGTGGCAATCGATGTAAGGTATATCCTGAATCCACTGGCATAACACAATGGTAGCATCATGGCATGCCATGATGCTACCATTCATTACCCAACGCAAGGCGATTTGCAGGCTTACCCCCGCAGTTCGTTTACCACTTCCACAAAGGCATGGCCCGCCTCTTCGGCCTGCGCCCGGCTAATATCCAGGTGCGTGACCGCGCGCAGCCGGGTGACACCCATCGCGCCGATGTTGACCCCGCGTGCCTCCAGCCGGTCACGCACGGCAATGGCGGTCAACCCGGCGTCGGCGACATCGACAAAAACAATGTTGGTCTCAACCTGGGGCGGGGTGAGGCGGACACCAGGGCATTGCGCCACGATTTCAGCAAAACGCTGGGCATTGGCATGATCGTCGGCAAGGCGTTCGATGTTGTGGTCCAGCGCATAGAGCCCAGCCGCGGCCAGAAATCCGGCCTGCCGCAATGCGCCACCGATGCGCTGTTTCCAACGCCACGCTTCCTCAACAAATTCATACGAGCCGGCTAAAACGCCGCCAATCGGGCAGCCCAACCCTTTGCTTAGATCGATCCAGACACTGTCAAAGGGTTCAGCGAATTGGCGGGCCGATACCCCAGCGGCGACCACCGCATTAAACAGGCGCGCCCCATCCATGTGCATGAGCAGATTGCGTTCCTTGGCGACCGCGGCCACCGCTTCGATTTCCCCTAACGTCCAGACGGAACCACCACCGGCATTGGCGGTCTGCTCCACGACGACCAGCCGCGGCTTGGGCGTATAACGGCTCTCGATGCGCAGACTGGCGCGCAAAGTCTCGGCGCTATAGATGCCCCGTTCGCCGCGCAGGGCATAGATCCCGGCCCCGGACAGCGCTGACGGCCCACCACCCTCGGAGATGATGATGTGGGCACTCTCATGGGCATAGATCTCATCGCCGGGCCGGCAGTGGACGAGGATCGCGATCTCGTTACACATGGTGCCGGAGGGTAAAAAGAGCGCGGCTTCCTTGCCCAGCAGTTCGGCAGTGCGGGCACAGAGCTCATTCACCGAGGGATCAAGCCCATGTTGTTCATCGCCCACTTTGGCTTCTACCATCATTTCCAGCATGGCAGGCGTGGGGCGTGTTTGGGTGTCGCTGTACAGATTAATGTGACCTTCGAGCATGGTGTAGACCTTTATTTGGGCGTGAGTGGTAGGAAAAACTGGGTAAACTTGATAGGAAATGGGTAACTATCCAACGCAGCTGTGGTTCAAACGAACTAACATAGAACGCAGATTTCGCAGCTGCGCGCAGATTTGTCTCGTCGATGTTTGTAGCGGTAGGTATTATACTTGATCGCGCACAAGAAGCACAATGCACCCATTCAGGACAAATTGACATAACAAATCCAGCTATCACCGTAGTTTATACCATATTGCCTACTGATGGTATAATTCATTGACATACTTATAAGAACCAAATAGGAGACACCTTCATGACAGTTAAAACTGCGATTTCACTGGATAATGATTTGTTTGAACAAGTAGAGGAGCTGATGCGAGAGCTTGAGATGTCGCGCAGCCGTGTTATTGCAACGGCGCTGCAAGAATTCATCAAACGGCGTGAGCAACAAAAAATCTTTGAGAAACTCAACGAAGTCTACAACGATGGTCCCACAGCGGAAGAGGAAGCGGCGAAACGGGCAATAAAGCAGTACCATCAAAAACTTGTGGTGGATGAAGCATGGTAATTGAACAAGGAGATCTCTTCTGGATCGAGTTCAGCCAATCCTATGGGACTGACCCTGGCTATCGTCGTCCCTATGTCGTGGTTCAGAATAATACATTTAACTATAGTCGAATCGATACCGTTGTCGTTTGTGCGATTACATCGAGCTTAGTGCGCGCCGAAGCGCCGGGCAATGTACGGTTAGCGCAGGGCGAGGCGAACTTGCCTAGAGCCAGTGTAGTAAATATTTCTCAACTGCTGACGGTCGACAAGCGCGATCTTGTTGACAAAATTGGAACACTTTCCGGGCAGAGAGTCCAGCAAATTATTGAAGGGATTCATTTGTTATTGAATCCAGATGGTTTTTGAGGCACTTATCGCTAACTGATAAAATTGCTCTGTTCCTATGTTCAAACAGAGGAGCAATGAAGCGAACCTATCGTAGAGGCACGGCATGCCGTGCCTCTACGAAAAGTTTACTGCTACCGCTGAATCATCGGCAGATAGATCGACTCCTCCAGCTGCGGCAGCACTTCAAAGACCGCGGCATTCGAGATGGCCGGATCCGGTGACCCATTGCGCACGGCCACACCGACCGTCTGGCCCTGGTCCACCAGATCGGCGGTCAGTTGCACCTTTACCTGCGTGGCGCTGACAAATTGCGTGGTCAACCCTGTCCCATTCCAGAGCACCTGGGCATCGGCGCTGAAGTTGTTACCGTTGACGGTAAGGGTGGTCGTTCCGCGGCCAGCGGTGAGACTGCTGGGTATCAGCGTGGTGACCACCGGAGCAGCAGCTTCGACCTGGAAGGGGATGGCGTTGGAAGCGAAGTTATCCGCTGTGCGGGCAGTGACCGGCTTTGCGCCAGCGCTGCTCAGTTGACCGGTGCCGACATCGGCAATCAGCTGCCCTTCGTCAACAAAGGTGGTCGGCACTTCGGCGCCAGCCCAGAGCACCTTGGTGCCGCTGATGAAACCACTGCCGCTGACCGTCATCGTAAAGGCGCTGCTACTAACGGTAGCCGTGAGGGGATCGAGCGCGGTGATCGTTGGCTGGACACCCAGAGCCGTGGTCGCCCAGGTGGCTGGGTTATTCAAAAGTGTGGTGTAGGGCCAGAGATAATCATCACCCTGGGCACCAACCGCGTAATGGCCGGCATTCAGGCCAACCAGATGGCCCCAGCCACCAATTGTCGCCTGGTCGATGCGCAGCTCAGCACTCCAACTGTTCGCGCTGGCGCTGATCTGACCGGCCAGACCTTCTGGTCCAACAGCAGTAAAGCCACCAGCGCCGTCACCGGCCAAGCTAGAGACATCGCCATCTTCGCCGACAAAGAAACCATAGTCATCACTCTGCGCCAGCGGATCGCGGCTATGATTGGCGTCAATGCGCAGGCCGACAAAGGCACCAGGGGTGGTTGACCCTTTGGGTAGCCCGGAGAAACAGGCATAAAGGTGGTCAGCCGTGCGCAGCAGACGCACCGTACCTTGGCTGCCATCGCCATAAGGCTGGAGTTGCAATGCGGTGCCGGTGGCGTAGCTCTCATCTTCACAGAAACCATCAAGGGTCGGCAGTGTCTTGGCGAGGCCAATGCCAAGCGGGGCAATCGTAAAGTCAACGCTGACTGCGCCGCTGTTGCTGATCGAGTCGGTCGCGCTGAGCACGACGGTGTGGGTGCCGGGTGCCAAGCCGGCGGCATCGACGGCACCACCCTGGCCAACCGTGAGCCCATCAACCGCCCAGGTGAGGGCGTTACCGCTCAACCCACCATCTTCGGGGTCAGTGGCCTGACCTTGTAGACCGATTGGCGTGCCGGCGGCAAAGTTCTGGCCGGGGCCAGGGACCAGGATCGCCGGTTCGGGCTTGCGATTTTGCACCGTGAAAGCCTCCGAAGTGGCAATCGTGGTGTTAAAGCCATCGCTGGCCAGCACCCGAATCAGGGCGGCGTTGGGCGCGCTCCCCTGCAAACCACCAAGGTCATCAAAGGTCAACGTGTAACTTTTCGCTGGTGAACTCGGATAGTTGGTGACCAGTGTGTGCCACTTGGTGCCGCCATCATGGCTGTATTGCACCGTGAAGGAGAGTTGATCGGTTTCGTCAGCGTCATCGGCCTGCCATTGAATGGTGAGGGTATCGGCCACGGTGGTGCCGGCGGCCGGCTGGCTAATGGTCGCGGTCGGCAGCGCCGCACCGGGGGTGATGGTGTCGATTACCGTCTCGTCCGCCAGCAGTTGCACGGTCGCCACCGTACCGGTTGGCACGGGGAAGAGATCACTGAAGAGGGCCGACGCCCCATCCGCTGTATGGTCATCCATGTGGATCAGCGTCAAAGTGCGCTCGAGCAGTAGGGTGCCGCCCGCGTCGAGGAAGCGCAACTTGAAGGTGGCATGGGGAGCGCTATGCTCGCCACTGTTGGCAACCTGCAACGCCAGGGCACGACGGGTGCTCAACGGGACAGAGGCACCGGGCAGAACGAGCACTGTGCTCACTTCGCCGCGGTTATTTTCGGTATCAACCAACCCGCTGACAAAGACGCTATCGCCCCCGACCTTGGCGACTGGGGAGGCGCCAGTGACGTTGGCGGTCAGAAAGCTGTTCATGAGCGCGCGCCAGGTATAGTCGCTGACCCAACTGCGGAATGAATAGGACATGAAATCGGCCGTCTCATTGGGACGAATCGGCGATAGGCTTGCCACATCAAAGCCGTAGTAACTGTCCGCACCCACGTTGGCGATCTGACAGGGCGGGTAGGGATAGCTATTGTCAATGTTGTCGGGATTGCCACAGTTGACATGTTTGCGGCCATCGTTATGGGCCAGTTCCTGCGCCATGGTGCTGCCCTCGCGCATGCTGTTCCATTTCACAGGCATCGGGTTCGGAAAGTGATCGGGCAGTTGCACCCATGATTGGTTGCTGACGGTGCTGGCATAGCCGGAGGCGCCACCATTGTTGGCATCGGGATGGACCATGCCCATAAAGTGGACCGGCGCACCAATGTCATCACAGGCATCCGGGTTGAAGGAGAGTTGGGCACGCGTCCAGAGTGAGATGATCACCTTGTCGCGGTCCGGCGGGCCATTGGTGATGCCCCAGCCATCTTCCAGCTCATAGGGGCCGTAGCATGGATAGGGGAAGGGGCCGGCCCAGCAGACCTGCAACTCTTCGACCGGACTGGTATCACGGTAGATCCAGGTGTCGGGCACCGGCCAGCGGCGATTGAATTGGCTGACCATCGACCAGAAGTTGGGGTCGGTGGTGGAAGGTTTGGGTGTATGGGTACGCACCGGCACCGTCCAAACACAGACCGGCGGCTGGTTCTGGAAGTTGACATTCTGGGTCAAACGATTATTGCCACGGTTCGGGTCGGTGTGGATCTGGCGGCCATCGATCTCCAGGGTGAGCATCACGTTGCCGGCGGCGATCCAACTCGGCGGCAGCAGGAAATACCAACTGTCATTCAGGCGGGCACGGTCAAAGCTGCCACCGGTGGACAATGCGCGTGCACCATTGACTGGTTGTAAGGGGGAACCGGGCAGTGAAACATCGTTCTTGATCCCAAAAAGGCGCGCTTCCACATTGGGGGCGCTGGGGCCGGCCAATTGTTTGCCGTAGGCCCGTACATAAGTGGGTTTGGCGGCGACGAGTGGCGTATTATTGGCCAGATTCTGAATACCCTGGGTCACTTCCAGGGCGGTCGCCTCAAAGTCGCGCGTGATGGCACTGGCATTAAGCGACAGCGTATAGATGCCGGTATTGTTATTGTTGATGCGCGCAAAGAAAAGCGTATCATTGGCGACAAAGAGCCGACCATCAAGATTGGCTTGATTGGTGGCAATTGTGTCCGCCGGGGTGGCTTCGTTCGCGGTGATCGCCTTGCGTTTGATATCCCCAGTATTGCTGTTCACCGAGCTGATATCACGTTCGGTCCAGTAGAGATTACCGTTGACCAGGAGCGGGTTACCGATGAGCCAGTTCGTGGTTGCGGTGTAGAAGGTGCCGACCGCGGCGACTTCCGCAGCGCCGACGCTCCCCGGCCCGATCACTGGATCGTCACAGCTAATGGCAAAGGGGCCAAGCGGACAGTTGCGGATCTTATAGATAAAGGGCGCCGAAGTATTGCGCTCTACCCAATAGAGAATGGGGCCACGGATGGCAATCGGGCCGGTATCGACCACGCGGTAGACTAAACCTGCCCCCCGTGTCGCGCTGTTAAACGTGCGAATCTTGCCCAAAGTATCGATGCAAGGCAAGGTCGCGCAGTTAATCGAAATGGTATGGATGCCGCCATCGTCGGTCCAGTAGACGGTGTTGCCAACGACCATGAAATCGCTGATGAGGCCACTGCTGATGGTAGCCACAGTTTCCACCGGGCCACTGCCATTTTTCAACGTACGTGCAATCTGCTGGAAACCAATCCAGTAGAGATAGCCATTCGCCTCGACCAAACTTTTGCCGCTCGCCGGTTGCTGGTTACCGACCAACGCTTTCACCGACTGGGCGGTATAAGGCTCACTCAAAGGCATCCGCGCAATGCGACTTTGCGAGTTATCATAGTAATAGAGACCATCGGCCGCGCTGAGTTGGTTGAGATAGGTGATGCAGCGCGCGAAGTCATCGATTCTTTCGATGGTGCGCGGCGTACCACCAGCGGTCGGTTTGCGGTCGAGACCGGCAGTCGAGACAAATTCATCGGCGAAACAGCTATAGGCCCAATAGGCCAGCCCATTGCCGACCGACCACTGCTCAACATAAGCGGTGGCGAATGGCGTAGGCGTATCGAGCGGGGCGTTGCTTTCGGCATAAACAGGGGGTGCGGCCGGCACGATCAGCGCAGCGATGATCAGGATGAGCAGCAGCAACCGCCAACCGTTTGAGATGATTCGCGACATACTTCTTCCTTTCTAAGGTCAGGTGTCCCGATGGGACAGGGTTCGGTTTGGTGCAACAGGCTAGAATTTCAATCCTAGCGCAGCACAAAGGGCACGTAGGTAAACAAGGTGCTTTCATCGTCGATGATCGTCACCAGCACTTCCTTTGGCTCGATAGTGGTGGCTTGGCCGCTGAAGACGGTGCCGAGGCGCACGATAAAGGTTTCCGGTGCTTCGGTCAACGCATCATCGAAAATTGGGATTGAGATTTGCTGAGTGGTAACACCATCAGCAAAGTCAACGTTGAGGGAGGTGGCGGGATAATCCTGACCAGGGGCTGCCGTGCCGTCAAAGGTATTCGCACTGAGCCGCACATTGCCATCGCTGCCGTTGATCCGTTCCACCGTGAGTGTGATCGCGCTGGCCGTCTCAAAGACGCTCGCCGTGCTGCTGGTAAAGCGGATCTGGCCAGGGGTAAAGGCCCCCAATGCCAGACAGGTGGGGCTGAGTGCTTTCGCCACATCAATCACCTTGACGGCACCAGCACCACTGCCAGTTTCGGTGCCACAGCCGAGCACCGCCGCGATCTTGCGAGGTGGAATGGCGGTGGCTTGTCCAGCAGCGTGCGCGCTTTCCCCATCGAGCGCCCCCAGCACCAGCGCGGCCAGCCCACTCACCTGCGGCGCGGCAAAGGAGGAGCCGACCCAGTAGCCAAAGCCGGCATTGGTGGTGACCTGCTCCTCGTGGATCACGCTGACGAGGCAGCGCGTTGGATTGGTCACACACTCCTGGGTCGGTGGGCCGGAGCAGTCGCTGTCCGCCCCGTCACCCGCCGGGGCAAAGAGTTCGCCATTGTTGGAGAAGCAGGAACGGGCGCCGCCGTTGGTGCTGCCACCGACGCTGATCACGAAATCATAGGCCGCTGGGGCTTCGGACCAGGGTGAATCGTCCTGTCCAAAGGCAAAGTCGTTGCCCGCGGCCGCCACAATCACCGCACCGTGATCATAGCCATACCGCAGCACCTGTTTGAGCGAGAGCACTTCGCTGGGCAGGCCAAAGGTGTCAGTCACCCCCAGTGAAGAGAAGGTCGCAGTCAGCGGGTGGTGGACGCCGATGCTCATGTTCATTACTGTGCCATGTAGATCAAGCGTTGTGCTGTTGCTGTTGCGATCATAGAACTCCTGGAGGGCAACCAGCAGGTCAAAGAGCGTACCACGGCCGTTGTCATTGTTCAGCACCCGCACCAACTCCAGTTCAGCCGCCGGGGCGACGGCATGAACCAGTCCCGCCACATAAGGCCCGTGATCCGGGAAAGCACTGTTGGCAAAACTATCTTGGGGTAGGCGGTCAACGGTTTGCAGCCCAAAGAGCGGGGTCTCGATCCCATTGGCGATGGCGGTCATGGTAAACCGGCCAGAGGCGTCGAAGGGCGAACTGTCGAAGATCACGACGCGCGTGCCGGCCCCGGTTTCGTCAACCGTCCGTGTGTTGTTGACCCGCAGGTTGATCCCCGCCGCGCCCCAAGCCCATTGATTTTCATAGGCGGCAAAGTTGGTCACCGTCTCGTTGGCGTGCTCCGTCATGTACTGGCTGAGGCTGTCATCACGCCAGCGGCTGCCGGCCCCCCACCATTGGCTGGCCGAGGTGCGGTAATTTGGTTCAACATAAGCCGTCGCGCTGAGCGTGCCCCCCTGCTGGCGCTGTACCACTTCGCAGATCAGCCGGCGCACGGATTGGGTATGCGTGTCGGCATCGCCGTTGATGACAAAGCGTTGCAAGGTCAGGTCGCCAACCTGAGTAGTGCCGGCCGGTGATAAGGGCATGCCAACTTGGGTTGCCAGTGTACGCACCGCGGCGATATCCGTCGTGGTCGCGCCGACAATCAACTCATCGGTCACAAAGACGGTGGCGTCACTGAATTGGTCCCCGGCCGGATCATCGCCCAACAATGCTTTCATCGCGGTGGAGAGGGTCGCTTGCCCCAGTTGGCTGCGCGCGACACAGTCCACCCCACCAGTTGACTCAGCATAGACGGGTTGGGTACCGGCAGCGCCCAGCGCCAGCAATGTGCCGAGGCCAGCAAGGCCCAGCAGTAAACCGAATCCTGGCACCAAGAAACGGGGGCGACGCAGACGACGTTGGATCATAAAGCAAAACTCCTTTTCGATTGATGAAAGCGATAGAGATGATCGGGTATAATCAAAGACGCTTAGTAGATAAACACAGGTACGCGCAGAATTACAGCATGTGCGTTAACCAATTTTGGGGTACGTTCATGGCAGAGAGAATTAGTATACTTTTAGCGAAATATTGAGGGTTTAGGTTTGCTCGGAGGGGATTGCCAAATCCCCGACATGGGTCGGGGATTTGGCAATCCCCTCCGAGCGGGAAACTATCAGAATTCGGCCACACTGGGCTAGCCAGATCGCCAGCTTGTTGTTACAGCTTGCCCCCATCACCCACCAGGAGGAAGGGTGCCCAGAAATAGAGGTGGGCGTAGGCGGGCTGGTCACGTAACGCTAGTTGCGCCGTGCGGAGGGCGGCAGCCTTGGTGGCACCGCCCAGCAGCGCCTGGTAGAAGTGGGTCATCAGGAGCGCGGTCGATTCATCGTGGACAGCCCACATGGTGAGAACAAGCGAGGCCGCGCCCGCGGCGAGAAAAGCACGCATCAACCCCAGCAACTCATCGCCGCCGCCGACCACATTGCGTCCGGTCTGGCAAGCGCTCAGGGTGACCAGCGTGGCATTAGTGCGTAAGCCAAAGATGTCGAGGGTGCTCAGCCAGCCATCGGCCAAGGCGAGGCCAGAAAAGAGTGGGTTGTCGGCGCGAAAATCGCCGTGGGTGGCGAGATGAAGCATACGGGCGTTGGCCGCCAATGTGCGCAGCGCCACCTTAGTCGCCGCGGTTTCGACAAATGCCTGCCCGCCCGCCAACGCGGCAAGTGCTTGCGCCTCGGCAGCAGTGTGTGGTAAGCGTCCCCCATAGGAGTGGCCAAAGGCAATAAGATCATCGCCGGTGTTGGGCAAATCTGCCGTGCGGAGAAAGCTGGCACCGGGCAGATAGCTGATCTCGTAGTCATCCAACAAATAGTGGGCGGCGTTGTCAGCCGTGGCAGGTGTAGTGACCAGTGCTTGAAAAGGCACATAGTGGAGCACGCCATGCGGCACAATGATCAGCCCCGCGACATCGGCTAAGGCAGGCGCAACCGGGGCTAAAAGGTAGCGATAGAGTTGGTGCAGGATCTGTTGCGCATTGGCCAGCAATTGGGGCTGGCGGCCAGGGGGACTCGCTGCCACCATTTTAAGGTTGAGGCGCAAGAGATCGACCAGCCGTTGGATCGCCGCAGGCTGGACCGGTAATTCCTGGACCGTCAGTGAGTAAGCAGTCACCAGAAAGAGTTGTAGCCCACTCTGCCCCACAAAGTAGCTCAGCAGCAGGGTCTGCGGCGGCAGCGCGGCTTGTACCGTGGCTAGCAGCGTGGCATCATTCTGAGCGCCCTGCCACGGCAGTGCATCACGTGCATAGTCGGCATTGCGGATCAACAGTTGATGCCACAGGCGGGTGATCTCCCCTTCCAGTGCGGTCATGGTGGCGGTTTCCGCAGCAACATCGCCGGGCACGCTATCGGTTGGGGTTGACGCAGCACCAAAGCCCTGAGCATAGTGGGTACGCCGATAGAGCAGGTCACGCTCCTGTTGCAGCACCCCCAGGGCATCAACTAGGGGTTGATCGTCAGCCGAGCGGGGTTGGATACGTAGGTCAAGCCGCTGGGCAAGCAAATCGCGCAATGCCTGAGAGCGCGCACGTTCGGCGTAGGCCAATGCCTGGGCGGGACGATCTTGGGCTAAAGCCAGGCGCACCGCCGCGGTATAGACACTCGCTTTGTCCTCGAGAAAGTCGGCCCGATATTCGACCATCAGCCGCCCACGTAGCTGTTCCAACTGGGCCAGCGCCTGATCAACCTGGGTCAGCGCGGCGGCGTTGTCCCCTTCGGCTTCGGCAACCTGCCCAAGCAGCGCATGGGCCTGGTAGAGGAGCGTGGGCAATTGTTTATCGACCCCAATCATCAATACACGCTGCAAAACCAACGTACTCTGTTCTGGCTGGTGCGCTTGGAGATAGGCCTGACCGACAACTAGCAGCGCGGTGGCTTGATGGACCGGCAACGCATGATCAGCAAAGAGATCAGCACAGCGTTGCGCCTGGGTGAGCGCATCGGCAACACGACCGGCCACCAAGAGCAGCCGCGCCCCTTCCAATTCTGCCTGGGCGGCCCAGACTTGATTGGTATCGGCAGTAAAAACGGCGCGCGCTGCGGTCAACACATCAAGGGCCTGGTTATGTTGGGCCAGGCCGGCCAATGCCAGCGCCTTGTTGAGCAGGGCATAGCCTTCTTCAAAGCGTTGCCCCAGGTTGGCCGCACGTTGACAGAGAGCATCACAGGTGACGATCACATCCCCAAAGCGACGCAGGGTCAACAGACATTGGCTAAGGTAAAGGTCTGTGACCAGCAGATCGGCGTCACGGCCATCGGCCTGAAAACGGTCGCGCGCCTCCTGCAGCAGGCTCAAGGCCTCGTTATAGCGACCCTGGACATAGTAGGTAAAGGCCATCGTCTGCTGGGCATGGCCGACCTCGGCACTCTGGCCGAGGTTGGTGAGTAGATCAATCGCCGTGGTATTGGCCTGCAACGATTCATCAAAGCGCCCCAGGTTGCGTAGCACCAGGGCGCGGTTCATCTCGACACCGGGCAGCGACCATTCGCCAGCTGCGCCGGCGCGGCGGTACGCGTCGCCGGCTTGCGCAAAGTGATCCAGCGCTTCCTGATCTTTACCCATGCGCCCATAAACAATCGCCACATTCATGATCACCGTGGCGAGTCGCAACCAATCTTGCGCATCGTACAGCAGCGCACTGGCCCAGGCCCCCGCCGCCAATGCTTCGGGGTAGCGCCCCAACATGGCCAGGGCAAAGATTTTTGTCACCTGCGCATCCGCCTGATCGAGCGGGCGCTGTGCCGCCGCATAGATCGCGGCCGCTTCGTCAGCAAGCGCGACAGCGCGCAGGTGATCGCCCAGCCCCCCCAGCGTACAGACGTTTGCTTCGGCAAAGAGCGCCAAGGCGCGATGTAAGGGATTTTTGGTCAAGGCGGCGGCGTGGTAGAGCAGGTCGGCAAGGGCGAGTGAACGTTGGGCGTCGGCGCGCAACGCTTCATCCGCCGCGCCTTTCAGGCGGTCGATCAGTTCATCGTTGATCGCCCCCTGGTGGGCAGTCAACAGCGCTTTTTGGCCGGCAACGTCGGGGAGCGCGAAAAGTTGGTCAAGGATCGTATCAATGGCCATGCAGGTCGATTCTACTGATTACGCCAGCCGGATGAGGGGGAGACGAATTTTGGTCTGTTGCGCGCTGATGATCAGCTCATACTCGGCCGCCGGCTGATCGGTGGACAGGTTGGCAAAGTGAAAATCCCCCAGCAGCGGATCGACCGCGGCGGTGGCAAGCAACTGGTCGCTACGCCAGAGGTGGACCAGCAAATTGGCGAGATCATCGCCGGTGATCATGCCGTTAAGCTGCTGCCGGCCACTGCTGGGATCGGTCACAATTTCCAGGCCGATCTGCACATCGCCGACTTGATAGAGTTGCAGCGTCGGTTCGTCGCCGCGCGCACCCAACAGCGCCGGCAAACCGCCGCCCAGATCAACCAATGACGCCACCAGCAACCTGACTTGATCGGCCAGGGTTGCGGGCGCAGTCACAGCGGTTGGCGTCAGAAATGTCGCTAAGTCAAATAGTTCACGGGTACAGTGGGGGCAACGGGCAAGATGTAGCCCAACGTTGCTGTCGTCGGCACGGGTCGACAACTGCAAGTGATAGTCACGCAATTCGGCCGAGGTCGGACAGTTGCTGCGATAGAGCTGGTTGATCAACCCTTGTTCTTGCTGAGCCAGGACCGTTGCCTGGGTGCGACAAGCAGGACAGGCAACCAAGTGTTGGTTTACCGTTGGCCCAGCATCGCCGGCAAGATACATTGCCAGTTCGATCTCAGTTAAGGCAGGAGGCGCAGTACAGTTCATGAGGCTTTTGTCACTTTAATTAGTTGCAAGGTTGCAAGGTTGCAAGGTTGCAAGGTTGCAAGGTTGCAGGGTTGCAAGGTCGCAAGGTCGCAAGGTCGTAGGGTGGTTGCCAGCGACTTAGCCAATGTTGTAACACTTATATACTCAGCTCTGTCATAATTTAGCATTTTTACTCGTGTAGAAAATGCTAAATTATGACAACCGCAGGTATAATACCGATTCAACCCGATCTTAGGCGGTTGACATCCCCACCCCGCCGGGTAAACCCGGCTACTTTAGCCGGGTTTACCCGGCGTTGCCCCCTAGCCCTGCGGCTTTAGCCCAGGGCAGACTTGTCAACCCCTGTATTCCGGTTGCGCCATAATACCTAATCACCCTACGACGCCACGACTAACTGACCCCTTACCCCTATAAACACCACTTCTACCCGTTTTCCCGTAGGTCGGCGTAAAATTGTTGTAAGTCAGCATTACGGCCGAGCCGCTCCATGAGATTCTGCTTGACGCGGTAGACTTCTTGAATGGTGGCGAAACGCTCGCTGTGCAACTCGTAGATTACGCGCGGCTTTAGCCCCTGGATAAAGTAGAGGTCGGTGACCATGCGCTCTTTTTCGTTGTGGAGCAAACTCTCCAGCAGTTGCCACAATTCGGTGCGCGCCATCTGGTCGAGGACAGCCCCGACCGGCGTGGCTGCCGCCTGGGTCGTGGGTGTCAACGCCGTGAGCTCTTCGCTGATCTCGGCAAGCACGGGGCGGCGTTTGCGCAGGTGATTATAGATTGTAGTGTGGACACAGCTCTTGAGGTAGGCCAAGACCGCGGGCAAGTCACCAAAGCGGGCAAAACGTTCGGGGGTGCAGGATTTCCACATGCTGCTCAAAACGCCATTGACGAAATAATCAATCCCCTCGTCGGCCACCCCGGCTTGGGGGTGTTCGCGAATCCAGCCGATAATCAGCGGGGTATACTGCGCATAGAGTCGATCCCAGGCCGCGTTGCTACGCTCGACAAAGGCGCGGCGAAACAGTTCAAAACAAAAGCGATTATCCGGCACGACTTTGCGGAAGAAACGTTCCGTCTCCGCGGCACAATGGCGCGCTAGCTCTTCAATCGACAGATCCAGTGACATGTTCATGCCGGGATTGTATGCCGGATT
Source organism: Caldilineaceae bacterium (assembly GCA_022842065.1). The sequence goes on along the minus strand of JALHQH010000012.1, from coordinate 89,777 downwards.
TTGGGGGAAGTCAACAAATGTCGAATTACAACAACGTTGGCCGAGCTAACCCACTTACGCGGTGAGGAAAAAAGTAAGCTGTGCCCCGCGCAAATGATAAATTTGTTATAAATTGGTCATAAATGGGTATTGCATAATCCAAATTTCTATGTTATACTTAGCTCTAGTCAGTTACAGCGTGCGGTTTATACCGCCTCGGGGGAACGCTGTGACTGACTTTTTTTATTGGTTTTTCCACTTGCCATAGATACCACCGATCATACATCGCAGTTGCTTCGCCTTTTTGCATACGCCTTCAGTACGCGGACCATAAATCTCACAACATTCAAATGTTGCACTAACCAACAAACCGGCTGTTAGCTGGATTTTGGTGAGGTCAACCGTTTGAGATATGATTGGTCGTAATGGCAGTGTCGTATCGTCGTGTTCGATTGCGTAGAGGAGGAACGACAGTCTAGATGTCGAATTGCAACAAGCGTTGGCTGAGCTTGCCCGCTTACGCGGTGGAGGGGAAAATTAATCTGTGCGTCACGCAAATGATAAATCTGTCAGAAATTGGTCATAATTGGCTATTGCATAATCCAAATTTCTATGTTATACTTGGCTCAAGTCAGTTACAGCGTGCGGTTTATACCGCCTCGGGGGAACGCTGTGACTGACTTTTTTATTGGTTTTTCACCGCACCACCGCCGGTAGGAAAACCTTCTCTGTCAACGCCTCCGCCGGCAGCGGGGTGACCACATTCGCTGCCATGCCCATCACTTCGATCTCGCTGAGGGCGGCGACCTCTTGCCACCACCAACGCCCGCTGATCGAGTTAACCGTGAAGCGCAAACGATCAATCTCCACCGGCTCGGCCAAGGTGATTAGCGTACCACCGGTCGCCAGCGGCTCCACCCGCGCCACGGCTAAGTCTGCGTCCTGTTGTACCCCTTCGTGAAAGAGTTGCAGCGTACCCGTCTCTATATAGTAAGGGCCAAATTGGGCCGGCTCGCCAAAGCCACCCCAATCGCCGCCATTGGGGGGTACGCCGATCAAGCGGATCGACTTGACGCGCAAGGGTTGTAGCCAGCGCAGTTCCACCCACTCGCCAACCGCTTTGCCTTCTTCCGTTAGCCAGCTCGATTCCTGGTCCTGATAGGAGACTGCGGCCTGGGCTTGTTGCGCACGGCGTGTCACGCTCTCTTCGCGAATGTTTAGGTCAGTCAACAAAGCCCGATAGCGGGCGAAGTCAGCATCGGGTTCGATAAAGGGGGCCAGTGGTCCGCCTGCGGGTATAGGACTCCAGCCGCGCCGGTCGTTGAGATAGTGGGGCCGGAAGGGTTGATAATTCGGTGAGTCGGGGTCGCTGTGCGCATAGAAATTGCTGGCGGAGGCCGTCGCATAGGGAGCGACATTGGTCCAATCCGCGGTGGCATCGGTGTCACTAGCGGCGATTGAGCCGCTGACGTGGCCCAGATGACAGCCGGTGCAAGTGACGGTTTCCCCTGGTCGCGCCCAGGCATTACCTTGGGCAATCGAAATATAGCCACGCGACCAGTTGCGCACGACGCGACCCTGGGCATCGTGGAGGACAAAGAAGGAGGGCGTGTCTGCTGGTACAGTCGCGGTAAAGGCACCACCGGCGGTGACAGGCGCTTCAGCCCAGAGCACGGCACGTACTTCGCTATCAGGGCGGAAGTCGGCGCACGGTTCGGGATAGTCATTATAGCAGTTGGCCCCGGTAAACTGGTTGGCATCAACCCAGACCTGCACCTTAGCGACGCTACCCGGTGGCGGCGAGTTGTTGACATAAGGCAGATCGAGTTCGGCATTGGCATAGATATTGGTGTTGTGGATCGTGGCGATTTCGACCGCATCCGGCCCCCGTTGGCTGAAGGCGTAGGCAGGCAAGGTGTTCGGCAAATTACCTTTTGCGGGATCGTCGCTGGCCAGCGCAGTGATCGTATCCGCTTTAGCAGCCCAGCCGGTACGGGCGACGATGGGTTTGGCATCCATCATATCCGCGCTGGCCATGCCGATGGTGCTCAGATCAATCGGCACAGCCGTTTTGTTGCCACCATCCAAATCCATCGTAAAGAGACTGTAGCGCAGGGTTGAGCCTTGCAAGGCGAAGATCTCGCCGCCCTCCGTATATTCGCCGCTGACCGGTAGGCTACTATCGGTACTGGTCTGCGAATAGAGAATCCGGCCATCGGGCAACCCCCACGGGTGCAGGGCATAGGGCGGTGACTCATCATCCTGTTCCCACGCTTTTTCATAGGTAAGGCCGGCAATTGCATCCTGGGCATTGGCGTACATCATGCTTACACCAGGGCGAGCAACGCGGATGCCGGTCTTCAAGGTGCTGTGGACCATCGTCCCATCCTGCTGTGAGGTGTAGGCCACAAAGAGTTGATCGCCCTGTTGGACGATGGCTGGTTGCGCGGCATGATAGGTATCCGAGTGCCCCGAATCGTTGGTCAGTGACCATTCGGCGAGTGGCGTCCAGGCAAAACGTTGCAAATCGGTGCCATCAGGGTTGAGGCTCATCAGGTGCCAGGTGTTGGGGGCATCGCGGATGGTAAAGCCATCAGCTAGCTTGCCGGTAGTTGGGTTGAAAGTTTCTTCGGGGTTGGCCAGCAGCAACGTGCCGTCAGCTAGGGTCTGGTTCTGATCCCTATTGTCGATGCGGTTGAAGATGCCGGTTTCGCTGGGCTGGTTAAAGTTGACCCACCAGCGTGTAGCCAGGATGCGCCCATCAGGCAAGGGGGTGGGGTGAAGCAAGCCGCCGCGGTCGCTGGTGATGCGGTGCAGATTGGTACCGTCGGCCTCGATCACGTAGAGATTGTAGGAACGGCGCTCATCATAGTGGGCACGGGCTGGGTAACGCGAGGAGGAAAAGACAATCCGCCCATCGGCCAGGTAGGCAGGAAAGAGATCGTTATAGGTGCCATAGGCCCGCTGGTTGAAAAACCGCGCCGCATTCGGAATCGTAATCGCCCGGTCCGAATGGGTCAGTTGGCGAAAGCCGCTGCCGTTCACGTTAATCTCATAGAGCCGCCAGCCCGAATCATTGGTGTTGGCGATGAGGGTCGTAGCTCCGGCGAAGACAATCTTGGTACCGGCAAAATTCACATCAGGCGATTGAACATCGACCAGGCCGGGCGTCGCGTAGACAAAAAGGGAGCCATCGGCGTTGCGCCGCACCAGTTTGCTGCCTGGCGCAAATTTGGGAATGCCGGTGCCGAATTGGCCAGCGGGACCGACTTCATTTGTAAAGATATCATCTTGGGTGGCAAGATGGCTACGCGCAATGAAGATGATCGGGAGCAGCGGCTCCGCGGCGCGAATCGGGGCCGTGATTAGGCTGCCCGACAGACAAAACAGGATGACGGCCAAGCCAGTACGCAACCAATGCCACCTTAAGTATAACCGCGCGTTACGACGCGCTAACTCATGCCACATTACGCTCTCTCCTCTGCTAATTCAAGTGTCCCCACGGGACAGATGTTTCCCACAGCAGGCAAAGTTGAATGGGGCGGCATCCTGCATGTACACACAGTACAATAAAAGTGGGTCGATCACAAGGCAGCATTGTAGCAAAGAACCCGGCGTATGACTCGACGTTTGACCTATGCACAGCAGCCTGTTGGGGGACTGACCGTTAACGTATGGCAGCAGGAGTAAGTGTCACGAGATATTTAGGAATCATCCCGCGCAACAAATGGTTGCGCGCGCAGCTGACCAAGTGCGCCCTGTTCACGCGCTTTTAGATGCCAACCGAGATTGCCCATCAAGGTATAGAAAAAAGCCGGCATCAGTGGTTTCGCCATCAGGGCCACGGCTGTGGCAGGCACCGGCTGGCCTTCTGCCAGCGCGGCAGCGGTCAGATCCAAGGCGCGCACGACATGACGCGCCATTCCCCCAATCGTGGGCAGCGGGCGACCACTAAGCACGCCCCCTTGGCCCAAGGCCAGTCCACCGGCCCAGTCAAGGCCGGATTGACGGGCAAATTCCTGGCAAATTGCCAACGCGGTCTCATTCTGGTCGGCTTCGGGGAAACCACAGTTGGCCAATGCGACAAAACGGGTGGAATGCGGCCCCCGTTGTGTTTGTCGATGAGCAGCGATCAGTTCCAGCGCGTTGATCACCAAATAGGGTAGACTATCGACATAAAGCGGGAAGGCCAGGATCAGCAGATCGGTCTGTTCAACGGCGGTTAACAGTTCTTGGCTCCGTTCGGGCGTACGTAGTGCGCGCGAAATGTAAAACGTGGCTGGGATAAAACCGTGCTGCGCCAATTGTTCCAGCAGATAATTCCCCAATGCTGCAGAGGTACTCTGGTTGGCCGGTTTGGCGCTACCGATTAATAAAAGAGCTTTTTGGGCAGTTATCATCAGCTCACCATCACTTTCTCGGCAGCTACTTTTTCGATTAGGGTCTGGAATTGTGTTTGTAGCACCGTCGGCGCTTGTGTGCCATCAATCACCAGGGTCGCATGGACGGGGGCGTGTAAGTTGATGGCGTTGCGTTCAATCAACTTAGTGAAGATCGCCGTTTGTACCCGATCAGGTTGCGGTAAGATGCCAACGCCGACCATGATTGGGTAGTGATCGTAACGCGCTTGATGATGGACCTCGCCGTTGATCTTGGTAAAAAAGGGGGAAACCAAACAAATGATGCGGTCGATGGCTTTCTTCAATTCAGAAGAGTAACCGCCAAATGTGATAGGCGTCAGATAGATCACCAGATCGCTGTGAATGACAGCATCCGCCACCGCCCGGCCTCCATCATCAATGCGACAGAGGCCGGGCGTCTTGGTCCAACATTCAAAACAGCCGAGACAGTAGGCAATTTTCTCTTCATGTAGCACCAGCCCCTGGACCTGCCAGCCCATCTGGTTGAGTGTGTCAAGTAAGCGGCTACGGATTGGATCAGTCATGGTCTGGCCAGCCAGACCGCCATCTAAAATTAACGCCTTCATGTTATTACCTCAATGCATCTTTTTTCCTGATTTGACTAACTATACTTTTTAGCTGTGTAGGGGCACGGCGTGCCATGCCCCTACACAGCTAAAAAGTTTCTAGACAGACGTTCACCTATGTCGTCACACTAACCTGCTGGGTTGTCCGTTTGCCAAGGGCAGTCAGGGTCAGCGCCACCAGCACACCGCCGAGCAGCAGCAGATAGGCAAGCCCCGTCTGTGCATCGAGCATCACAATTGACTGTCCGCGCAGCGCCTGCCAGGTGAGCAGGACGAGCCAGCCGACGTAGCCTAGCCCCAACGTCCAGATAAAACCGGTGCGCTGGCCTTGGGTAAAGCGGCGCGTGCCCCGGCGGCTAAAGAGCAGCCCCAACAGCGGCAGCACCTGAATGCCGTGCAGCCCGACAAAGTGGGGCACCCGCAGATCGCCGCCAACGGTGCTCCAGCCGACGAGGGGCAGACCGGCGCTGCCATCCTCTACCCCGACACTGTGAGCACCGATCATCGTTACATCGCCTCCAGCTTCCAGCGCGGCCAACTGGGTGGGGGTAGGGCCACTGGTCATCAGAAAGGCAACGATCATGCCGACAAAGGAGATTAACACACCCAGGCGGAGGGCCGTAGCAAAGACAAGATTTTCCATGCGCTGCCGACTTAACAGGATCACCGTCAGTAAATTCATCACCGCGAGGATGGTGATTGCGGTGCCCATGACCGAAAAGACCGCGGCATCAAAGGCCGTGCTGACATTGAAGTGGCTGGTGGTGCCACGAATCACCTGTAAGGTGATCAACACCGTTTCGATGATCGCAACGGCACCGGTCACATAGGCAATCGATTGGACCAAACGGGGTCGGCCTTGAATATAGGTTAACAGCCAAGTCAGGGTAAAGGAGTAGATCGGCAGCGAAATCGCAAACTTAAGTGGTTTGATCCAAGCATTTGCTCCGGTAATTACCTTGGGGTCCACCCACATTGCCAGCAAAAGTAGTGGGATCAGCACGAGATGGAGCAGGCCGGCCAGGGTGAGCAGCCAGTTCAGTTGCCAGGCTTTACGCAGCAAATTCGATAGGACAGTCATCGGTAGTTTCCTTTATTGATCTGATTAAGCTTAACTTATCCAGTTTACAGTACGTGGATTAGGTCGGGTTGGTAGCAGAACGGCCAGTTAGTGTACGTACCAACAGATAAAGCAGTAAACCGAGGGGGCCGAACATAAAGACAAAAAAGAGGGTGGGCGAAACCAAGAAGCCATTGATGCCTCGCTGTCGGCTATCGAGATAAGCCCACCGTCCCACAAAAAGGTCAAAGGCCAGGAAGTGAACCCAGCCGATAGTGGCCCCCGCCGGGGTGCCCAGCACCCCGGCAATGTTGGCCACCGAGGGATTAGCCAGCTCACCCAGCAGCGTTACTGCGCCCGGTAGCACGAGGAGCGCATAGAGCACGGCCAGCGGGACCACCGTCCAGAGCGAGCGCATTATCCGTGTAGTCCACCCCCAGAAGGGCAAAAAGATCATCAGGAACCAGAAAGGCATGACCAACAGGTTGGCCGATGCAAAGATTGTTTCGTACATGTTCGCCCCTTATCTGCTTTCTATCGTGAATATGATTTTGAACACAAGATGTTTAACGAATTCCGTTCGGTAATATGCAAAAAAAGAGGCACAACCGTCAATCAAGTTGTCCCTCTGATATCCACAGCACAGCTAGGCGGGTGTGTCTGCACCACGACGCAAGCCACTAAAGAGCACATCCAGCCCCGCCTGTTCAATTGGACGAAAATCGACAGGAACATCGCGGAAGTTGGTGACCCGTAACATCGCGATGCCATGCACGTGGCTCCAAGCCGTTAATGCCATTTCAAAGACGCCATAATCAGGGCGGATGGGGAAAAGCCCTTCGTCAACACAACGTTCAACTGCAGAATAAAGCACCGCAAATGATGGCTCCATTCTGAGGAATTCGGCAGCACTGGCAGGATCTTGCGCTTGCTGATGCAGATCTTTATAGAGATTCGCCAACGGTGCTGTGGTGAACATCAAGACAAAAAACTCAGGATTGTAGACGGCAAAATCAATATAGGCGAGCCCCACTTCTCTGGCATATACCCGTGCCGGCAACGTTGAATCGACGGCGGCTAGCGCATGGGTAAAGCGCGCAAAGCCCTGCTCGATCACGGCCATGATAATCTCTTCTTTGCTGCCAAAATATTCGTAAAGCCCGGCAGGGCTATAGTCAATGGCATCGGCAATACTACGGATCGAGAGCGCATCAACGCCTTGCTTGCTAATGATCCGGCGCGCAGCCTCAAGAATGGCATCGCGGGTGCGCTGCGCACGCCGTTCACGGGGTGTTAAAGAGTCTTCCATTGGTTTAATTTGTCCGCTTTAATTTTTTGAGCAACTTATCGTTCATTTATTTTCCGAATCACGTTCGTAATTTATCACAAATTCGGAATTCTGTCAATCCCCCAATTTTAACTAGGTCTATACAATCAGCGTTACACAGGCTGTGTAACGCCGCGACAACTTGCCATCAACGCCAGCGCGTACCGTAGCAATGCGAAGCACGCTGTCCACTGGCGGCACGGGTAATTTTGTATAACCCTGCGCTATGCTAAAATTTACGCAAATTGCTAAAATTCAGCGCACAACGACGTCAGGTCGGGAATGGATTCATCTGCTGCTATGGCCGCTAAGCGAGTTACTCATAAAGATGTCGCGGCGCGCGCCGGGGTCTCTGTTGCCACCGTTTCGTATGTCCTCAACAATGGCCCTCGCCCTGTTGCCAAAGAGACGCGGGTCAAAGTCGAGGAAGCCATTGCGGCGTTGGGTTACTATCCCAACGAAGTGGCACGCAGCCTGCGTTTACAGCAGAGTTCGACAATTGGCATTATTATTCCCAATATTACGAATCCCGTCTTTGCCGAAATTGCTCACAGCGTAGAGAGCGTCTGCACCCAAGAGGGCTTTTTGGTGCTACTCTGCAACAGCGAACGCCAGCACGATCGCGAAGTGCGCTTTGTGCAGATGTTGCGCGCCAAACAGGTAGATGGCGTCGTTATTACGCCGCATACTGATCCGTTGGGCTTAATTGCGCCCCTGCAGCAGGCCCGCATTCCGGTCGTTGTGTTGGAACATGACCTGCCGGGCATTCACTGCATTGCTTTGGATGAGTTGGCCGGTGGCCGCATTGGCACGGAGCATCTGATTACGCTAGGTCACCGCCGCATTGGGCTCATCAAGCGCCAAGCAACCAGTGCGCTCAGCAGCCAACGCTTTACCGGCTATCGACAAGCCTTGACCGCGGCGCAGATCCCCTTCGACCCTCAGCTTGTCATCGAGTGCGGCTTTGGACCGGCCGCGGCGGCGCAGGCAATGCAGCAGTTACTAGCAATAGCTGATCCCCCCACCGCCGTCTTTACCCATAATGATGTATTAGCGATTGGGGCCCTCTCTGCCATTTATAACGCGGGGTTAGCAGTACCTAGTGACATCTCGGTTGTCGGTTATGACGATATCACAAGCGCGGCCTATCTGATTCCCCCTTTGACGACAGTGCGCTCCCCGAAAGCAGAGATGGGCGTGTTGGCCGGACGGACCCTGCTCCAGTTAGTCAAAGACCAAGCTGCGCTGTCACCAACCACGGTAACCCTGCCGATTGAGTTAGTGGTGCGCGCGTCAACGGCCCCGCCCCCTGCCCCCAGGCAACGCCAGTAATAATGGTTAATCATTGCATTTTCTTCATCCAAACGAACAGGCAATTTCATGGACCACCTACCCTTTAATCAACCGGGTCGCTTTTGGAAAGGCAACCTTCATACCCACTCGACCAATTCAGACGGCAAGCTCACGCCGGAACAGGTCTGCCGGCGCTACCAAGAAGCCGGCTACGATTTTCTGGCCCTCACCGAGCATTTACTGGCCCAATTTAACTTCCCGATCACGGATACCCGCCCCCTCCGCCATGCGAACTTTACGACTCTAATCGGTGCCGAGTTGCATAGTGGCAGGGCAGAAATGGGCGAGGTGTGGCACATCCTGGCCGTGGGTCTGCCGCTGGATTTTGCCCCGCCTACGCCCGCAGAAAGTGGCCCTGCCATTGCCGCCCGCGCCTTGGCAACAGGAGCCTATGTGGCACTTGCCCACCCCAGTCGCTGCGTCAACACGGAGGAGGATCTGCGCTCACTCGGGCCGATCCATGGGGTTGAGGTCTACAATGGCGGCTCTGGCGATGAAAATGACCGCACCGATAGCTGGCCACTCTTGGAAGTACTGCTCCATCGTGGCCAGCGTTACTTTGCCCACGCCGCCGATGACTTTCACAACCTACCCTACCGCCGCGATTTCGCCATGGGTTGGGTGCAGGTCAAGGCGGAGAGTCTGGACCCTGACGCGCTGCTGACAGCCCTCAAAACGGGCCATTTCTACTCGAGCACCGGCCCGCAGATCCACGATATCCAGATCACACCCGGCGCAGAAATCCATATCCGCTGCTCACCAGTAGAATCGATCTTTGTGACCGGCACCTTGGCACGCGCCGTCCGCACCCACGGCCTCAGCCTGACCGAGGCCACCTTGGATATTAGCCGGCTGCGGAGTCCATACTGTCGCGTTACGGTGCGCGATGCCCAAGGGCGGCGGGCCTGGTCAAATCCGATCTGGTTTGCATAGCGAAGGCAACGTGGGCAAGCCGTCTAAAAATCTCGACAATTTGCCCTGGCACCACAATCGATCTATACTTGTCGAATCTTAACGTAAATACTCGGCACCTGGCTGGGGTTACGAGCTGTCTCAACAACGCGCAATTAAGACCTTACGCTCGTCTAATTGCGCGGCATTGAGACAATGTGTAAGCCGATAGCGCATGTTGCTGATCCCGGATCGACCAAGGAGTCAACCGTTGCCAACTCGTCCAGATATACTTCTACTTGTGCTTGACACGCAACGCGCCGACCGCCTTTCCTGCTATGGCTATGAACAGGCGACTTCCCCCCATCTCGACGCATTTGCCGCTGACGCCACCCTCTTTCGCCATGCTTGCACGGCGGCGCAGTGGACCGTGCCCTCCCATACCTCACTCTTTACCGGCCTTTATCCCTCTGTCCATGGCACCCAACAATCTTTCTCGGTGGTGCCGGACGGGCTATCCCCACTAGCTGAGCGGTTGGGCGAAGGCGGGTACTATACGGCGGCCTTTTGTAACAATCCATTAGTTGGGGTGGTTAACAATGGATTGCGCCGGGGCTTTTTCAGCTTTCTCAATTACAGCGGCTGGCTCACCTCCCGCCCTAATCAGGCTGGCAAGCCGGTAACGCTCTTTGGGCGCTACCGCCAACACTTCAAGCGGCTGCTCGGTTCGGTCCTCCACCATATGCAGGATGCCTTTGCCCGATCCGATACGCTGCTCGCCTTTGCCTTCACCCCCTTGATGGTGCCCTTTTGGCAGACAGCGCTGAGCTTCAAGGGCAATACGGCCAAATCACTCAATGATGCGGCGCGACTTTTGATCGAACGCAAGGGGGTAGGCAAAAAAAAGCCGATCTTTACCTTTATCAACCTGATGGGCACCCACATGCCCTTTCATCCGCCGCGCCAACAGGTCGAGCGCTTTGTGCCGGAACTGTTACAAAACAAACATGCCCAACGTTTTCTGCAACGTTTTAATGGGGATGTGTTTGGTTGGCTCTCACCCCTGAGTAGCCCAATGGCCGCCGAACACAAGGCGCTGCTGGATGGCATGTATAATGCCGAAGTGGCCGCCCAGGATGAACAGCTTGGGATCTTCTTTGACAAGTTACGCACGAGTGGTGCGCTTGATAACACCCTGGTCATGGTGGTGGCCGACCACGGCGAGCAGCTTGGGGAAAAGCATCTGCTTGGGCACACGGTGTCGCTCTATGGCTCATTGACCGATGTACCCCTGATCGTGCGCGACCCCAGCGGGGCATTACCCACCGGTCAACGGATCGAACAACCGGTCTCTACCCGCCGCGTCTTCCATACGGCGCTGGTCGCGGCCGGGCTTGCCGATGAGAAGGAGCAGCGCTATACGTTGAGTCGCCTGGGTGAAAACGACCCCGATCGTGGCATTGTCTTTGCCGAGGCCCAGACGCCCCAAAATGTGCTCAATCTTATGGTGAAGTTCAAACCCGAATTGGTGACCAAACATCGCGTTGATCAGTGGCGGCGCGCCGTCTGGCAAGCCCCTTACAAATTGATCCAAACCGGCTCGGATCAATTTGAACTCTTCAACTATCTCACCGATCCAGGCGAGCATGAAAATCTGGCGGCGAGCCAACCCGCCCTCCTCCAAAGCATGCGTGATCTGCTGCGCAATTTTGAAAAAGAAGCGGCCCAGGCCGCGATTGCCGCCGATCGAACAGTCGAACAGGATGATCCTCAGTTGCGCCGCCATTTACGCGCGCTGGGCTATTTAGAATAACCCCCAATGATCGCTCACACAAAATGGAGTCGTTATGTACCCACCGGTTGAACCAATTATTTTCCAAGCAGGACCGCTGGCCTTGCGCTGGTATGGGATCTTGCTTGTCAGCGGCATGATGTTGGCGGCGTGGATGGCCAGCCGCTATGTGTCGCGCAAGGGTGAAGATGGCGAGAAGGTTTGGGACCTGTTAGTCTGGGTCCTGATTCCAGGCCTGATCGGCGCGCGGCTCTACTATGTCTTTATTCAGGCCCCCCGTGGGCCCGAGGGGCTGGGCCGCTTTTTAGACGATCCCATGTCGATCCTGGCGATTTGGACCGGCGGGATTCACATTTATGGGGCCTTTATCCTGGGTGGGTTGGCCCTCTTGCTTTACGCGCGCTGGGCTAAACTCAATCTGCCGGTCTACTTGGATGGCTTGGGGATTGGCATTCCGCTCGGACAGGCCATCGGGCGGTGGGCGAATTTTATTAATCAGGAACTCTATGGCCCGCCGACGACATTACCGTTAGGGTTACGCATTGATCCCATCCATCGCATTGCACCCTACAACGACCTGGCCCGCTTTCCCGAGAGCACCCGCTTTCATCCGCTTTTTCTCTATGAATCAGTCTGGAATTTTATCGGTTTTGGGTTGATCTTTTGGATCTCCCGCCGCTTTGAAAAGCAATTACGGGCCGGTGATCTTTTCCTGCTCTATTTGATCTGGTACCCATTAGGGCGCTTTTGTATCGAGTTTATCCGCACCGACTCATGGTTCTTTGCCGGCACGCCCTTTAACGTCGTCCATCTGATCTCTGTGCTCACCATCCTGGGCTCGATCGTGTTGCTCTACCTGCGCCATCGTAATTATCACCCGGAGGCGACGCCAAGCGCCCCTGGCCCAGATGGCGTCAAGGCTTAGACTGGGTTAGTTGCACAAAAAAGAAAGCGACCAGCGCATGTGCTGGTCGCTTTCTTTTTTGTGCCGCTACTTTTGGCCCATTAGCAGCAGACGATCTTCATTCACCACAACTATTCAGGGCCGAAAGGAGGCGAATCGTTCAACATTGAACAATACGCTATAAGTTGTTACAGGCACGCATGATTCAGTGAGCAGCGATTATCGGCGCTCATGGCACCGGTGGCAAGCCCAGTTGTTTGCGATATGCCGTCACCAAGGCCGAGCGCATATCGCGGCCACGTGGTGACCATTCCGCCAACCGCATCTGGAAGAGCTGAGCCGCGGCTTCAAGAATGGTGCGCAGGGTCAGATTGGTGGCATGGCCCAGCGGAATCTGTTGATCATGCGGGCGAGAGGGGCTAATGGCGTACCAACTACCATCGGCCGCCCGCCGCAACGAGCAGATGCAGGCGTCATCTTCACCGTCGAGATGCACATCAACGCTCAGCCGCATCGTATCATTAAGCCAAGCAAACCAGTTGTGTGTATCAATCTGAATGTGGCGTAGATGATGGCGCACACGGCCAGTTTTACTGCTAGGATCATAACCAACAACGGGCGTCCCCATCCCAAAGTGGGCCAGGGTACCGTAAACAGGTAAGACGAGCTGACGAGCGACCGCCGTTGCCGGCGCCAGATAGTTATAATAAGATGGGGTCATCTTTTCACTCATAAGGATTATGGGTAGGGTCATGGGTTAGGTTGCCTTGGATCACGGTTAAACATGCGTATCTCTTGGAATACTGTTCTGCAAATTTCTCCGCAAATTTCTCTACAAATTTCTCCGCGGTTGCTGAAGTGCAATAAGCATAATCAGAACACAGGCCAACGCGGCCAAAGCGTACACCACAACAGGTAAGACGCCAAATTGCATTCAGAAGTGCACCTCCTGTAGGGTGCATAATTTAAGAAAATTGTAATTCTTGTCAAGCCAAAATAAATAGACTATAGGTGAAAAATCCATCCTGTCTTCCGTTTGATGACGTTAATTGCCACAAACGGTTGCGTATACAAACCGGCTAGCTGCCATGCCAGCGACCTTAATGCTGCAGTGAGTTCATTCTACACTATTCGTCGCATAAAAATTGTGACTTTTTCATAACAAAAAGATGACTATAACGTACTATATTTGTCGAGAGTGATACACCCTACACTAGTAAGTTGGTGATTCTTGCGGACATTTTGTAATATTCTGTGGCAGCTTTACCAGAGAGGATTTATGCAACGCCCGTACCCCAACGCACGGGCGTACCAAAACGTGACCAAACAAAAAATGCGGATGGCGCTAACCGCAGTTAGCGCCATCCGCAAACGTGAAACAATCATTATCAACGCGAAAGCGATCGGCCCTTAATGCTCAATCCGCCGTCGCCACAGATCAGTCCCGACGACCAGGATAATTGAAAAGAGGCCCAGCAACAAGGCCGCGCTGTAAGCACCAGCATACTGGCGCTCGTCCAAGGCACGGTAGATAAAGAGCGTCGTGGTTTCCGTCCGCCCTTCGATGCCACCACCAACGACCAGCACTGCGCCAAACTCACCCAAGGCGCGGGCAAAGGTAAGCGTTAACCCATAGACAAAGCCCCAGCGGATCGCCGGGAAGGTCACAAAGCGAAAGGTCTGCCAGCCACTGGCCCCCAGCAAGGCAGCGGCTTGCTCTTGTTTGATACTGAAGGCCTCGAGCACGGGGATCAGTTCACGCACCATAAAGGGCAGACTGACAAAAAGGGTCGCCAGGATCATGCCAGGCAGAGCAAAGGCCACCTTGATGTCAAATGCCGTCAAGACAGGGGCCAGGAGGCCATTGCGCCCAAAGAGCAGCAGCAACATATACCCCACGACCACGGGTGAGACGGCGAAAGGCATATCAATCAACGCGTTGAGCAACCGCCGCCCAGGAAAGCGGTGGCGGACAATCGTCCACGCCACCAATGTACCAAAAATCGCATGCACCACCAAGGTAATCAGCGCGATCAGCAGTGTCAACTGAAAGGCGCCCACAAACGAGCGACTGGTCAACGCCGCAATGACCGGCTCGAGCCCCTGGGCAAAGGCCCCCCATAACAGGCGCAAAAGCGGCCCCAGAATCAGCACGGTTACATAGAGCCAGACCAAACCGATGAGGAGCCAACGCCCCCACGGTCGTTTGGCCGTCTGTGTTTTCCCTGGTTGGGCCGCCGCCGTTGTGCCCCATGCAGCAGAAATGGTCATAGCCCCTCCTGGTTACGGCTTTGCAACCAATCGACGATTAGAATCAAGCTAAAAGCAACCCCAATCATCACCAACGAAATGGCACTCGCACCGAGCCGATTCTCCGACTCGACCTCGCCGAGCACATAGACTGCCGCCGTCTGGGTGGCAAAGGGAATATTGCCGGAAACAATGACAATTGAGCCAAACTCCCCGATGGCGCGCGCAAAGCTCAGCAGTGAGCCGGTGAGAATGGGGAGCAGCAGCGGCGGCAGGGTAATGCGCCGGAAGATAGTAAAAGAGGAAGCGCCCAGGGTCGCAGCGGCGCTTTCCTGCGTCAGATCAAGGGTACGCAACACTGGCTCAACGGCGCGCACCACAAAGGGAAAGGTGACAAAGAGGAGCGCCAGAATAATCGCCGGCGGCGCAAAGATGAGACGGATGCCCGCCTCAGCTTTGAGCCAACCGCCGAGCGTGCTCTGCGGTCCATAGAGCACCACCAACATCACCCCAGTGACCAAGGTGGGAATTGCCAAGGGCAGATCGACAATCGCGTTGAGCAAACCTCGCCCTGGAAAACGATAACGGACCAAAATATAAGCCGTAAGGGTGCCCATGACCGCAGTGACCAGGGTCATCACCCCAGCCGTCCAAAAGGTTAGATAGAGCGCATTGGCGGCGACCGGTAAGGTTACCTGGCGCACTAATTCACCAATGCCTTCACGCAGTCCGTCCCGCACGATCACAATCAGGGGGATGACCAGCATCACGACAAGATAGGTAATCGCCGCCGTGCGCACACCACGGCCTTGCCAGCGGCCTTTAGTCAATGGCCCAGCTTTATGCTTTGGTGCGCCCTCTAGCGCAATTGCTTGCATCTTTAATCCTTTATTTGATATCTATACTCAGTAAGCCGCAGTGTAGTCTGCATCCCCTGATGCAGACCCCCGTTTGCAGCTGAGGATGCAGACTACACATTGCGGTCTACTGATACTCAATGCAGAATGAAAAGCGGCGTTGCGGGTCAGCCATCTTCCTGGAAGATCAAAAACAGCCGTTCTCAAGTTGATTTAAATATTAATTCAGTGCCTACTGTGCCAATCGTTGCACCTGGGCAACGGTCTGGCTGTAGATCCCTTCTTCCCCAAAGAAGGCCGGCGTTGCAGTGGCCCAGCCACCAAACTCGGCGACCGTAAAGAGATCGGTCAACGGTGGGTAGTCGGCAGCGGTGGCTTCGGCCACCGCCGGATCTGGTGAGCGCAGGCCATGTTTGGCAAAGATCGCTTGCGCCTCGGGGGTGAAGAGGAAATCGACAAAGGCTTCGGCTACTTCACGCGTACCATGTTGATCAACATAACGATCAACCACCGCGACGGGATTCTCAATCAAGATCGAAGAACTTGGCAACACCAGTTCATAATCCTGACCACTTTGCTGACCAACCAGCACCTCATTTTCATAGGTAATCGCCACATCGCCGACGCCCTGCTCAAAGTTGGTGATACTTTCGCGTGCGCCCTTGTCCATCACGGTCACATTGTTGAGCACCTGCAGCAGAAAAGTCTGGGCCGCAGCCGCATCACCCTTGGCGACATCGGTGACAAAACCACGCTGCGCCGCGCCATAAAGGCCAAGAATATTCCACATGGCGCCCCCACTGGTTTTGGGGTTAGGCGTCAAGACTTCGACCCCAGACTTCGCCAGATCCCCCCAGTCGTTGATCGCTTTGGGGTTACCGGCACGCACGACAAAGGCGACCACCGAAGTGCTGACAATGCCATTATAGGGTTTGCTCTGCCAATCATGGGTGATCAATTCGGCATCGACAATGCGCTTGATATCAGCTTCGAGCGAAAGGGCGACCACATCAGCCTCAAAGCCTTCCACGACGGCCCGCGATTGGGCACCCGACGCCAGGTAAGATTCTTCAAAGAGCACGGTCTGCCCGGTCTGGGCTAGCCAGTCCGCCTGGAAGAGTGCAATGATTTCGCCATAGGCTTCGCGCGGGGTGGTATAGGCCCCCAAGGTCAACGTTACCGTCGCCCCATCCTCAGCCGCGGTGGTCTCGGTTTGTCCGCCACCACAGGCGGCAAGCCCAACGAGCATCCCAAGCGTACAGAGCACAATTAGTAAGCGCGGATTCATAACACAGTTTCCTTTCGACGTTGTACATGTCGCGCCGGTACGGCAAAGAGCCCCTGCGGAGCGCGTTGCACCGTCGAGCGGACGATGAGGATGGGGCGATCGGTCACACTACGCAACAGTTGTGCGATCAGCCCACTAAAGATAGTTTTGCCATCAATATCAGGGAGTGGTGCACCGAGCACCAACAGATCCGACGCGTCAGCCGTTAATTTAGCCCGAATGCCATCAAGCAATGTGCCCACATGGACCGCACTCTTGGCTTCCACTTCGAGCAGACTGAGGGTGCGTACCCCTTTATCGAGAAAACGTTGGGTCTGGGCCAGGTTTTTTCCTTCCTGATCCAGTTCGGGCAAGACCGTCAACACAGTTGCTTTGGCCCCCCAATGGCGCAGCAAGCGGCCGGCAAAGAGGATATCTTCTTTCCCCGGCTCGCCATTGGCCACACAGATCAGTGCATGTTGGGGCACGGACTGTGTCACCGCTGACGCTGGCGGCAGGAGTAGCAGATGATGTTCGCCATATTGCAAAAGCTGCTCGGCCAGGGCAAGCAATGGCGTACCAGTCGTTGCGCCGGCCGATACGCCCGGTAAAACCACCAGATCACACGGCTGCTGTTCAACCGTCTCAGCGATGGCATCTTCAAAACGGCGGTTACTGACCTGAACTTCAAGGGAGGCCACGCCACTGCCAATCTGTTCTTTGAGGTGTTGCAGTTGCTCCTGCTGTACCCCCGTCGGTTGGGCTTCGCCGCTGCCGCTGCTGAGAAGGGTCACCCGGGCATGCGCCAGTTGCGCCCACTGCCCAGCCGCCACGATGGCCTGGGCATTGGCCCCAGGCTGATCGGTGGCAATCAGAAAGCGCAGACCGGGATGGGTCAGCATATGTAGATGGCGCAGCCCCAGCCAAACCTTGCTGCCGGGTGCTAAGGGGAATGTGCGCGTTTCTTCCTGGGTACGGGTTGCCTCCAACAAAATGGCATCTTCGCCATAGGAGGTCGGCGGCGCAATCGGACGCACCCCGGCCAGCGCGGCCATGCGCAGACGCAGGCGCTCAAACGAGCCGGCGTAGGTCACCCCTTCTACCGTACCCTGACCCAGCAGCGGCCAGGTCAAGTCGTCCAGCGTTGGGGACAGCGCAATCTCTTCGGGACGGAAGAGCACCTGTACTCGCTCACTTTCAGTGCTGGTATGCCCATTCGTGGCCGTGGTTAGGGGAAAATGACGGGGCCCCAATTGCACACCAGCTTCGTGTTTGCGCCCGAGCAGAATGTTCGCGGTCCCCAAAAAGGTCGCCACAAACTCCGTTTGGGGAGCCTGATAGAGCGCCTGTGGTGCGCCCACTTCGAGCAAGCGCCCAAAGCTCATCACCCCCATGCGGTCGGCCAGTTCAAAAGCCTCATCCTGGTCGTGGGTAACCATGATGGTGGTGATGCCGAGCTCGCGTTGGATAGCGCGCAGCGTGCGGCGCAACTCGGTGCGAATCTTGGCATCCAGCGCGCCGAGCGGTTCATCCAGCAAGAGGACATCGGGGCGATGGGCCAAAGCGCGCGCCAGGGCAACGCGCTGCTGTTGACCGCCCGAAAGCTGGCGCGGCAGCCGTTTGCCAAGGCCAGCCAGCCCGACTAATTCTAACAATTCATCACGACGGCGGCGACGTTCCCCCGCCCCAACGTGGCGCACGCGCAGCCCGAACTCAATGTTATCGGCAACGGTCATGTGTTGGAAGAGGGCATAGTTTTGAAAGACGAAGCCAACATTGCGGGCCTGGCTGGGCAAGGTGGTGACATCGCGGCCATGCAGCAAGATCCGGCCACTGTCAATGTCGGAGAGGCCGGCAATCATGCTCAGCGCCGTGGTTTTGCCACTACCGCTGGAGCCCAGCAGCACAAAGAATTCGCCGTCAGCGATTTCGAGGGAGAGATTGTTGACAACCAATTGGCCGCCATAACGTTTCGTTAAGTTTTCAAGAAGAATAGACATGCTCCGCCTTTTTGTGCTCACTTCAGTAACGTTTTCACATCACGTCTCTTGCGAGTCTAACAGGCGGTGGTAACAAAGGCGGTTATAGAGTGGTAACAAAGTGGTAACAAGGCGGGAGGCAGGGTGACAGGGTGATACTGTTGCACTATCTTACAATGTGAATATTCGAAAAATACAGCAATAATTAATGTCGACTGCTGCGGCAAATATGGTGACCGATAGCTGTGATGATAGCTTGTAGGCACCATTTGCGCAGGTCGCTACCGCTGTGGCAGGGGAGCAACGCCTTATGTTGGCCTGGAAAGTTCTGCAATCACTTTATCGGTGACTGGTTCGCCCGCAAGCGGGTCAAAGTCGGCGGCCATTTAGGCATAAGTCGTTAGCCAACCGGCCACAACCTCGACCGTATCGCCAAAATATGTGCGTTCTTCCAGGCAGAAAACCCCAGGAATCGCCACAAATTATTGTCTAAACTCATTTTTCTTCACACAATAATTAGCCAACAGTGTCACAAGGTGAGGGGGTGACAAGGTGACAGGAAGACAAGGTAATACAAGAGTGGGAGGTTAGACTGCGTCGTGTCTCCTTGTCTCGTATCACCCTGTCACCCCGTCTCGTGTCTTTCAATCCTCAATACTCCAAATAAACCTTCCACGCAAGCGGGATCTCACCAGAGGCGACGAGATAGTCGACCCGTGGTTTCTTTGGTTCCCAACGCATGGGCATGGCGGCTTCGTGCGGGGTGCGATCACCTTTACGCTGGTTACACTTGGGACAGGCACAAGCCGTGTTGCTCCAGGTATTACGGCCACCCCGGCTTTTGGGAATGATGTGATCGATAGTAAAGTCGGTACGTTGGATAACGGCGCTCCCCACCACCTCACCGGCGCGTACGCCACAGTAGATGCATTGGAAGTTATCGCGTCGCAAGACCCCCCGGCGGCTCCAACGTACGCCGCGTCGGGGTGCGCGTACGTAACGGCGCAAACGGAGCACAGTGGGAATGGTCAGTTCGCTGGTCAACATCGAAATGTTGACCAACTCTTCAGTGACGGCATCTACCCGCTCACGGAGCAGTAACGAGAGGGCGCGGCGGACAGGAATAACCGCCAGTGGCTCATAACTTGCATTTAACAGAAGAATCGCGTTCATTCGGTCACCAACACTTTAACTGATTACGCGGTAGATTTGCTGCATCGTTTACGGTCGGCTAGTTTATTATACCACGGATTGTTAACAGTGGGGTTACGCTAAGATTAACAATCGATAAACTTTCGGTGGCAACGGGGTAAGGAAGAGCCGTGAAGATACGCAAAGCTGCGCCAGCCCTGCCTGCTGATGAATTCCTGCTCATCCTACACCGGGGGAGGCATAAGATGAACAGGCTTTCAACGACAGGTCGGCCGCAATGAGGGCGGCGCGGAACGAGGGCATTGGTCGCCTTCCCAGCCCGCCCCTGTTCTGCGAACGCCGACCGAATCGGTTCGGTTCGGCCATGGGGCACGGGCCAGGAAGGCAAAAATGTCAGCGCAGCACCTGATAGAGGGTTGTCAGCGCCAGGAAGAGAAAGATCAACAACGGCAGATCAAAGTAGAGCAGAATGCCTAGTGTCAGCCAGACCAAGGTCAACGCCAATGTTACACCGCCGATCAAGCCAGCCAGCACAACGTAGCGCAGATGGCGTCCACGCCGACGGGCCACCACAAACCGGATCAACTGGGCCAGCAGTGAGCCGGCCAACGGTCCTGTGAAAAAGGCCACATAGAACGCGCCGTAGTAGAAGAGATCCGAGAGCAACGCGACCAGTGGTGTGATCAGCAGGGCCAAGCCAAAGCTGAGTGTCAATGCCAGCGGGTTGTCATAGTTTTTGGCGTTGAAGTAGACATTCTGCTGCTGATAGACACATGTTTTGCAGCGGTAGCCGACGGGCGTCTGTACGGCACACTTTAGGCAGATCAGGCGTCCACACTTGTTGCAGCGCATTTGGGTCGCCACGGTAGGGTGCTGCGGACAGTACGTATCGATCTCCAAGCTAAGAGCAGTCATGATAACCTCGCATTGTTTGGGTAATGAGTGGGTTGACCGGCGGGCCTTGAACCCGCAACCGCCTGGCTCACAACCAGGTGCTCCACCAAATTGAGCTACGGCCAACAAAAGATGTATGGATCAACATCGCCGACGCTGCAAAAAGCAGCCATTTTATGTCACAAAAGGTAATGCAATGAAAATTGACAATTTTCATTGCATGGCAAAGCTCAGGGTCACCAAGTGACTCTTTGTGTACGTTGTGATAAATTAAAAGGAACTTTAGCGGCCAACACTGGCCGCTAAGCATGGCCGCCAATCAAAAAAGCGGGCCGCTTGGCCCGCTTTTCCTAACACCAGGCAGGAAAGATCAGATCATTCCCGCCACAGCATAGGTGAAACAGGCCAAAACGATTGCGTAAACCATCTCAAAGGACCAGCCACGCGCAACGCGTAAGGCAGGTTAGCTGGCACAATGCCAATCAAATTGTCTCCCCGCTGTGCCTCTCGTCTCACACCGCCACGCCCGCAGACAAAACCGCGCGCAGCCGGCACAGCGTGCAGAAAACGCCAGAACGGTGGATGACAACCGGTTTTGTCATGGACCTGAACGTTGGGTTTGAGTGGCAATTGGCTAGATCGTTTCATCGAATTGTCAGGGCCTAGATACCCTGATAGCACCCAGGGAATAACCTGGGAAATAACCTAAGAAATAAAAAAACCGCAGGCGATTTGCCTGCGGTTTGCGATCAGTAAGAGCATAGACGATTAGCAGAGATGCTTGAATCCCTTGTGTTTCCACAAAAGCATCGCGGCTAAAGGCACGCCGGGCGCAAACGCAGGCTTATTTTGTTTCGGCAAACCGATTTGATGATCGAGATGGCATATGGTCGCCATTTTGGTTAGATCCACACTAGTATGACCCGCGCCTTCGCTGATCATGGGCACGGCAACAGTGGATAGATGCTCTCTATAAATATCATTACCTGACATATCATTAATAGCCCCAGTACCATTTACCCGATTTCCCTGTGGTAAATCGGCAGTGTCCCAGGTTGGGCAACTGTATGTTGTTGGGATATGCAGATCACGAGCCATTAGATTTCCCCGCGGCCTGGACGTGCCAGGCCCTCTCCAACGATAACCTTCACTTGCCCACAAAAGACTTGTAGGCAAACAACTTGATGACGTTAAATCTGGCACTATATCTAATGTTCGGTCAGCTGACCCATCAGATTGCCCAGATGACAATGAGCGCCGCAACGACCAGTCGCCGCGCTTTTTCATATAAAGTTGCAGAAATAAAAATAGCACAGCTTGTTTCGCTTGTCAACCCCCCAATTGCACAAATTTTTCTGCGAAATGGGGGAAAGCGTGGTTAATCAAAGTGCATAGCCTTAAATTGCTCAAAATAGCGGAGGGTCCCGTCTGTTTGCTTTTCGCCCCAGCGTTCCTTCCACCGTTGGGGGGCTGCTTCCGGATCGGTGATTTGGGTTTTGTGACAGAGAATCGCCGCAATCTTGGTGTCGAGTTCAGCCGTAATGTCAATTTTAATGTTAGGTTGGCCGTGGCCAAAAACATAGAGCTGATCGATCTTGTGGGGTGCATAGCCTTCATCAGCCATTTTCGGATAAAACATGGGATTATCCGACGCGGGAAAGATTGCATCGAGCGCCACCAATCCCGCATTACGATGATCAGGGTGGTTGATATAACTGTCCCCGACCAGATAGCGATCCGGATCCGTACAGAAAATCAGTTGGGGGCGAATGCGGCGGATCTCACGCGTCACCCGCTTGCGCAGACGGCGGGTAGAGCGGAGAAAGCCATCTTCCTCGCCCATGAACAACACATCTTTCACCCCACAGGCAGCTGCCGCATTCCGCTGCTCGATCTTACGGAAGGCAATCAATTGGTTGCGGGTGATCTCGGGGTTGTGATTCCCCTTGTCACCATTGGTCAGGATCATATAGGTGACTTCGATCCCCTGCGCGGTCATTTTGGCCACGGTGCCGGCACAGATAAAATCGGGATCATCCGGGTGGGCCATGATCACCAGGACACGCTGCACATTGTCCCAGTTGGGTTGGATATAGCTTATTTCGGTCATTGGTGGTTGCTTTCTGTGGATAAATGAGTAGGTCGGTAGATCAGTAAATCGGTAAATCAGGAAATTAAGCAGCAGGGGGCGTGGAGGAAATAAAAAAGACCTCTGCCATGCCGCAGAGGTCTTTGTGTTTTTGGTGACGGCAGCGCTAATTAGCCAGCGACTGCTGAATAGCCAGGACCTTCTTGGAAGTAAAGCGCATTCAGTTCCGTGGTGTAGGCATATTCTTCTGGCAAATCTTCCTGAGGCAGAATTGCTTCTACGGGGCATTCCGGGACACAAGCGCCACAATCAATGCAGGTATCTGGATCGATGTAGTACCAGGGCCATTCGTCTTCGGGTATGCCAGGCACGATGCACTCGACCGGACAGACTTCTACACAGGCGCCGTCGCGGATGCAGAGATCAAAAATTACGTGTGTCATTGGAAAAAGACCTCCTCAAAAGTAATCGGTGATATATCTTTCAAATCATAATAATGCGATATTCACAGCAGATCAACCAGGTGGATGGGGCAGAATGAATAAACCACCAGACTGGTTTTTGGTGTCATTTGTTAAAAAGCGCACAAAGTATCTAATGTAGGGATTGTACTTGGGTTTGTATGAAATGTCAACTGTTTTGGAAGGCAAAAGGCATTTTTCCGCATCCCCTTCGCGATCGCGCAAATAAAGCTCTCATGTTACGCACGAAACGCTTGCCCACCCCTAGCCCGCCCCCAGGGGCGGGGCATTGGCTTAATTTGTACATTTTAGGCGGCCAAGCCGCCTAAAATGTACAAATAGAAAGTTTTCGCGCCTTCTCCCCAAAGCGGGGGAGAAGGTGCCGGAGGGATGAGCGGGTAAAGCGCGCGCTGCGTAACATGAGTAAAGCTGGCACTTCGTCTCTGCTGTCATAGGCAGGGACGAGGTGCCAGCTTTATTTGACTGGTCGATTAGTTCTCGGCAACTGCTTCTAGCCCCTCGCGATCTTGGATCACGATGCGCTTGCGCCCAATGTCAATAAACCCTTCCGATTTCAGGTCATTTAACACTTGTGTCGCCGTCTCACGATAAGTGCCCACGCTTTCTGCCAGATCCTGATGGGTAAGGCCAGTGATGGTTTCGCTGCCCTGCTCTTCGCCCAAACGCAAGAGCAGACTGGCCAGCCGGGCGGGGATGCCCTTGAAGGCCATATTTTCCAGCCGCTCTTCCGCCTCGCGTAACCGTTTGCCGGTAATTTCTAAAATACGCAGCGCCACTTGGGGCTTGCCCAAGATGAGCCGCTCCAGGTCGGTGCGACTCATGACGCAGATCAGACAATCTTCAATGGCTTCGGCAAAGGTGTTGTGCAGTTTTGCCCCTAACAATGCCATTTCACCAAAGAGCGTGTGTGGCCCCAGGGTTGTGATCACTAGCTTCTTGCCTTCCGGGCTGATGCGATAAAGTTGGACGCGCCCTTCTTTCAAGATAAAGAGAACTTCGCCCGGCTCTTCGGGCCGATAAAAGACCCGGCCTTTGGGCACAGTACTCATGGTCGTGATACGGTTGAGTTCATCCATCTCCCGCGGCGAGAGATCCTGAAAGACGGTCAGCTCAGAGAGGTAGCGCATCTTTTCCGCTGGATGTAGTTGTACACGTTCGTCAGTTTTCACGGTGCCGATGCTCCTTCATAATTACTTTACCAGACTTGCTTTGTGCCATCATGGTAATGCCCGACCAGGGGGTATGCCGATCAGGATTGAATAATATGGCGGCTGTCAACAGGGGTAGAAGACAATCATGCGGTGAATGTCTCCTGCACCTTTGCCGATGATGGATTGCCCAGCGACCACAGCTGACCGTTGAGCAGATAGGTGGGAGTCGCAAAGACCGCTTCCGGAATCTGCACTCCTGGTTGATGAATATCAATAATGCACAGCACCACAGCCGGGAATTGTGCACGAATCAACTGAGCTAGTTCTATCGCATACGCACAGTTTGCACAATGTGCACTGATATAAATTTCCAGTACATGCGTACGATTTGTTGGCGCTGGGCTGCGCGCGAAGGGGCTTGCCGGTAAGTTTGCCATGGCTGGTATCTCCTGGTGATTAAATCACTGCCAATGTAGGTGATTAGATTAATCGCAGTCAAGATTGATCCGCTGTGAGCAGACTTACGTCCCTTGCGGCAATGAAGCCGGGGCGTTGCCTCCCCGGCTATTGATCGCCGCCACCCAGTGGCGAAATATATAATTGCACGCGCCGCCGCTTCGCTTACAGCACATTCCGATACGCATAGGTACGGCGGTAACCATAGTCAGTGCTAAAGCTGCCGAAGAGCTTCTTGCCGGCCAAGGCTAAGGGATAACGGCCGATTGAACGTAGGCCACGCCGGGCAATTTGTGTTGGACTATAGACCTTGCGACAGAGCCAATCATACGCCCCCCGCAATTCATCCACCGTAAAATTCTTGGGGGTGAAGGTGACATGGGCGGTGTCGTAGTGACTCCAGGGGACATCAAGCAGGCGATTTTCGGCCTCGACCTGATCGCGGAAAGGGGTGCCTGGATAGGGCGTCAACATGGTGACACTGGCACTATCCAGTTCACTGGTCCGAATAAAATCCCACATCGCCTGAAAGGTAGCAGGGGTATCTTCGTCAAAGCCCATGACAAAGAGGCCGACAACACCGACGCCCGTTTCCCGGATTTGGCGGATCGCCTCGGCGGCCTGATTGGCAACGCCTTTGGATTTCCCCCCCAATTCGCTGCGATTGTCGGGATTGACACTTTCAAAGCCGACAAAGTGCTTGTCCAGGTGCGCGGCGATACTCATCTCCATCAATTCGGGATATTTAGCGATGCTCATTTCCGATTGACAGGTCCAGCCGTGCAGATCCAACTTGGCCAGGGCCTCAAACAGGTGGGCGCAGTAGTCAGGATCGGTCGTAAAGTTGAGCCCAAAGTTATCATCGGTGAGAAAGAAGCGCTTGATGCCGCGCCGTTGGATCTCGTCGACTACTTCCTCGACCGGCCGCAGACGCATCTTACGGCCGCTGACCCGGATCGCCGTGCAAAACGAGCAGTTGCGCGGACAGCCACGGGTGATCTCCAGATAGGGCGTCCAGTAGTGGTTGCGTTCGTCCACCATCTGGATCACGCGGTCGCTGATCGAGGCAATGCCCGCCAGATCGGCCCAGGTCTCATCAGTGTAAACCGGTTTCAGCCCTTTGATGCCGTCGGCGGCAAAGTCCTGCATCAGTTGTTGCCAGGTGAAATAACCCTCGCCGACCATCACACTATGGGCAAACGTTTGACTATGCTCGAGCATCAAGGTGGCATGAACACCGCCCAAGACGACACCGGCCCCCTGCTTCATGGCGTAACGCGCAATCTGCTCGGCCCGCTCAATCGTCACCGTCATTGATGTAATGCCCACCAGATCACCATCACGCAGGGTATCTAGCGCTAGATCGCGCACATTTTCATCCCAGATTTCGACCGGAATTTCAGCCGGTACCAGAGAAGCAAGACGCATAAGGGTATAGGGCGAGCCAGGCGCTTTGCCAAAAACACGGCCATCACGGATGGGTTGAATGAGCACGACACGTCGCATGATTCCTCCATTAATATACCTGGCGCTGTCACAAACTTAGCTGACCCACTTAGTGCCAAAACCGTGAGCGACAGGGTTGCTTTGTGACAACCGCAGGTATCGTTGTTCACAGATATTTCTGCTATCATAGCATAGGACAGAGGGGTAAACAAGAATTAATCTAAAAGATTTCATAAAAATCCCATCTGTGCCTGGGCTCGTCTGCGCTGGGTAGCTGTCTCTGGTCGTTGCGGTGCAGGAACGGCTCCCGCAAGACGTTGCTCACCTTGCCCCATTTTGGCCACACACGCAGCAGCTTAATTTGGGGGTAAGCCGTGTGCGTCGCACTGGTCAGGTGTTGTTGCGTTGACCCGATCTCCGCCGACCAGTGCGACGCACACGATTGGCGCGCCCCCAAAGTGCGATCCACCCCGCCAGACGTTACGCCGTGCGCAGCGTGAACATCACCAGTATACTATACAGGACGCTGACCAGCGCGCCCATTAACACTTCAAAGCCGGTATGGCCGAGTAATTCTTTGAGCTCTTCCTCGCTAATCGGTTGACCGCTGAATAATTCACGCAAAATCTGGTTGAGCACGCGCGCATGTTTCCCACTCTGTTGACGGACACCAGTGGCATCATACATCACGATGACCGCCAGCACCACGGCAATCGCAAAATAGGGACTATCCAGGCCATATTGAATGCCTAAAACCGTTGCCAAACTAACCACCATTGCGGTGTGGCTGCTCGGCATCCCACCGGAACGACTTAAAACCCGAAAATCAAGCCGTCGTGTACGTGCCCATTCCCATAGGACTTTGAATAACTGGACCCCGATCGCAAGGCTAATTGGTACCCACAGTGCACTGTTTGCCCATAATGCCCCCATCTAGCTCACCCTTCCTGCCAGCCGTTGAAGGCAGTGGTGGTGCCGCCATTTTGCCATTGGCGCACACGCAGCTCAGCGGAATCAAGCAGCGTCGTACAATGCGCCGCGAGGACAACCCCTTGTTCATAGAGCGCCAGCGACTCTGCCAATGGCAGATCATCGCCCTCTAGCGCCTGTAGGATCGTTTCTAGTTGTGCAAAGGCCGCTTCATAGGTGATTTGCGTGGGCGGTTGTGCCGCCGCGTCTTGGCTTAACAGACTTGGCGCGCTATTCGTTTCCTCTGCCTGTTTGGCACTGGCTGCTGCTAAAGCTGCCGGTTGATTCACATCTTTTTTGGCCACAGAATCGATCCCTTCTGCTTTCACGATGGGTAATTACCACATTTGGACTTGCGCACTACACGCTTAAGGCGGAACGTGTACGCCGCGTCCCCAGACGCTACTCCCGTTTTGCTGGCTGCGCATCTGAGAACCGCGGCGAGTACTTGCGGGGGCTGCGCACGACTCGCTTACTTTAAGGGCCGTGATGCTAAAACCGGACACGGCATTGACGGCGTATCGCTTGGCAATTATACCACTGTGCGCAAAGATCCTGAAGCGACGCAAACTTTGGGGTGTGTCGGGTGTATTCCAAGGGGGAGCGATCGCGGTCTACTGATGATCTGTGGTCGATATCTTTTCATGCATCTGGCTTTTAGATATACTACACGGTGGCATTTCAGGCACTACGTCAGGGACTTGGGCTGTGCGCAACAGGGTTACGCAACTCATGCGAACTTTCCCCAGTGCTGTGTGATGATCCATTACGCTGTATAAGTTTTGGCTAAAATCAAGACAAAGGAACTAAGCATGTTTCGAAGTTACATTAATCCGGCCGAGCAGCAGGCGGCCAACAAATTGCTGCCCCGTCTGCTCGGGGAAGGGCTACTCTTGGGTGGCACCGGGTTGGGGGTATTGGCCCTCATCTTTGAGATCGCCGCCGATGCTTTTAGTGTTGCCGCCTATCAGACGCTGCTGGCCATTCATGGGGCATCCGGCTATCATACCATTGCCATTTGGGCCTTTATTGTACTCTCGGCGTTGCTCTTTTTGGGCATTGTGCCCGCCTATAAAGCCGGGGCTTATCTCCGGCCTAATGCCGGTGGCAGCGGGCCATTGGTCGAGGCCATTGGCCCAACGCGCCTGCAATGGCTTTCGTGGGTGGGGACCAGCCTCTTTTTTCTGGATGCCATTCTCACGATCATCATCAGCTCGATTTCGGCCGCGGATGTGATGATGCTCATCTACCCCGAGATGGCCCCTTACCGCATGGTGCTGGCCGAGTTCTTCGCCTTTTTTATTATGTCCGTGCTCGTGGCAATGGGGCCAAAACGCTCGGTGCCCCTCTTTCTGATCGGCGGCGCGGCCTTTACCCTCTTTACCTTTGGCGCGCTGAGTATGGTCGGCTTTGCCGCGCTGACCAACCCGGAATGGGGCTTTCTGACCGAAGGGATTGTGCGCCGGCTCGAAGCAACAGGCGTGGTCGAACATATTGTGCGCGCCCAGCAGGATCTGAGCGCAATCGGGACGGTGGTCCTCTTTCAGCTTTTCTTTCGCTCCATGTCCAGCGCGATGTTAGGCTTCTCTGGCTATGAAGTGATCCCGGCCAGTGGCAAACATGCGGCGCGGCCCAAGTGGAAGGTGATCAACACCGCGTTGACTATCGCTGCGGTCTTTTTGATCACCACCGGTATCGTGCAACTTTATGCGGCGCAACGCTGGAATATACCTGCCACCGAAGGTTACAGCACCCTGCTAATTGAATATGAAATTATTGCGGCGCAAGCGTTGGGGCGCGGGATTGCGCCCGAAGATATTCAGGTTACCGCGGAAGATCGCAATGCGGCGACCTCGCTTTATGGCTCACTCAATATGGAACGCACCGCACAGGAGTTGCGGGGCGGATCGCAGACCTTTCTCTATGAGTTGCAACAGCTCTCACGCGATGACTACATTCGCACGGTTGCGCGCGATATTGCCACCACGCGCGCCATCAACCAGGCCATTGACAATACGCCCGGCGACAATTTTCTATTGATTGCCGGTGTGTTACTGGCGATCATTCTGTTGCTGGCACAGGGGGGTGGGTATGTGGGCGGCGCAGCGGTGGCCGCCAACGCGGCGCGGCTGGGACGGCTACCCAGCTTTTTCGATGATGACCGGATCGGCATTGTGGTGATCTGGGCGATTTCTGCCGTGCTCATTCCGATTATTCGCGAAGTCGTGGTTGTCGAAGCGTACTATGCCTTTGGGTTTGTCAGCGCCTTTGTCATCACCAGCACAACGGTCTACTTTGTGCGCGACGATGCCCTGCGCGACCGTGGGATTGAGCCTGGCTCCCCTGAAGCAAAATCGTTACGCTTTGCCGGGCTGCGTGGCATGATCGCCAGCTATATCATGTTGTTGGTCCTCATTACCCAGAAGACCGATGCCTTGGTCGTGATCATTGGGGCCGCCGCGGTGATTACGGCCTTCCAACTCTTTACGGCGCATGGCAACCTGAAATTAAAGAAGGCGGCGGTCACCATGCCCCAGTTCCCGCCAGGAACGCGCAAGCTGACCTATGAGATCGGGCTGGAGCGGGCGCACGATGAAGCCCGTCAACGTGGCATTGCCCATGCCCTGGAAGAGCTGTTAGAAGCGGGTGCGCTGACTAAATTCAATGTTGACACGCAACGGATTCGTTTGCTGGTTGGCTACCTGTATAATGTTGACCCCACACTCTTCCACCACAACGGCCACCACAACGGCCATCACGACGACCATGAACATATTGAAGAGCCAAACCTGGCGCTAGAAGAAACCTATCAAGCCGCCTATAGCCAACGGGATAAAATTGCGCGCCGGATTGAAGATTATTCGCACTTTGGCATCTTCATGTTTGTGCGCAACTACCACCTGAACTGGGTTTCGCCGGAAAATGGCCGCGACGCTGGTACGGTACAACAGGCCATGCTGGACATCTTGTTCCCGCAGACCCCGCACGCGACAATCTGGGCCGAGTATCAACAATTTGAGCCGCAGCGGCTGCCCGAAGTGA
Organism: Caldilineaceae bacterium; assembly: GCA_022842065.1. The sequence goes on along the minus strand of JALHQH010000012.1, from coordinate 59,450 downwards.
TCTGGCAATTTAGCCGCCAACGTTATCTGTGGGCCAAGGATCAATGGCCCAATCTCAGCGGACGTATTACCACGATCTGGACCTTGCAAGACTTTGGCCTGATCCCCAAAGAACTCGACATCAAGACGGTCGTCTCCGTGGCAGACGGCAAACAGTACAAACTGGTGAAGATCCACACCACCGCAACCGGTGAAGGCATGGCGATTGAGAAGGAAACGCTTGAGCAAGAAGGCCCCGGCTGATCTGATCTGTAAATAAGCCCACCGCGAAGGTCGCGAAGAGTGCAAAGAAAAGCCTTAAGCGAACCTTTGCGCTCTTCGCGACCTTCGCGGTAGAAAAATTTTCATTGTTATTGGTGCTGCGCCTAAAAGGCAACCGCCACTGGGCGCGACATGATGCCTGATCTGCGTTTAAATGCCGCGATTCAGCAAGAATCGGGTCGTGCCGAGGATTGGTCGGATCTATAATCAGGACATGGTTATCTGATGATTGACCGAAAAGCTTGATTAGCTACGATTAGAGAAGGAAAAAGGACCATGCCAAAGCTGATTGAACAGAACGACTATGGCCGGGTAGCCCAGGCGATTGAATATCTGGAAGGCCATTACCAACAGCAACCAACCTTGGACGATGTGGCCGCGCATCTGCATCTTAGCCCCTTTCATCTCCAGCGCATCTTTACGCGCTGGGCTGGGGTAAGCCCCAAGCGTTTTGTCCAATACTTGACCGCGCGCTATGCAAAACAATTGCTGGCCGACGCCCACAGTGTGCTCGATGCCACCTACGAAACCGGCCTTTCCAGCCCAGGGCGACTGCACGATCTGCTGATTGCCACCGAAGCGGTGACGCCGGGCGAGTTCAAGAGCAAAGGCGAAGGTTTGCAGATCAGTTATGGTCGCCACCTCACCCTATTTGGCGATTGTCTACTCGCTGTCACTGGGCGCGGGATCTGCGCCCTTGCTTTTGTTGATGATAATGTCGCAGCGCGCAGCTGGACACAAACCCTGGCTGAGTTACAACAAAATTGGGCAGGCGCAACGCTGGTGGCAGATCCAATAATGACACAACCCTTTGCCGATCAGATTTTCGGCGCGGCGACCAACCCGAACAACGAACTCCGTTTGCTGCTCAAAGGGACCAATTTTCAACTCAAAGTCTGGGAAGCCTTGCTCAAGATTCCGGCCGGAGCCACCTGCTCTTACGCCGAAGTGGCGGTGGCAGTCGGGCAGCCGGGGGCGTCGCGCGCAGTTGGCAATGCCGTGGGGGCCAACCCGATTGGCTACCTGATCCCCTGCCATCGCGTCATTCGCCAGAGTGGGTTGATCGAAGGCTACCATTGGGGCGCGACGCGCAAAAAGGCGATCCTGGCCTGGGAAGCGGTGCAGCGGGAAGGCGTGCTGCAAGCGGCGTAGACATTAACAATTGACAATTCACAATTGATAATTGTGAATTGTCAATTGTTAACGCTGAGCAGTTGCGCCACCCACCCAATCGCCTCTGGGTAGTAGACGGTATCAAAGACAAATTCCTGGCCGCGCAGAGCGCTGCGCAGATTGGTAAACTCCTCATCCCGCTGCCAACGGGACAGGTCGCCATGATAGGTCAGCGGGGGCCGCCCAGCCTGGGGATAGAACCAACCCGGCAGTCGCCAGTGGCTGCGCGTTGACCCAGGCTTGGTCAAGCAGCCGTGCGCCTGATAGGTTGGCAACACGCCCGCCCCCGGCCATGCCGTGACCACCCCGTCCAGGGTTAAATGGTCAGCCGCCAGGTAGAGCGTATTGCGTCCGCCGCGCCCAGCCACACAATGGGGATGGGCCGCGGCCCACGGTGGCGCGGCGGTGGGCAATTGTGCCCCTTGTAAAAGCTGCCCCACCTGCAGCCAGCCATAGATTAGCTGTTGATCCGGTGCCGACTTACCGTAATGATATGTCCCCTGGGCGCCTGTCACTTCCCGAAACCAGCCAAAAAAGAGAAAGAGATCGCCCACGCCGACGCCCTGGTTGGTCAGGTGACTTTGCGCCGCGCCATCTTGCCCAAAGAGCGGCCGCCAGCTGGAGGGGCGCGCGCAAAGCTGCGGGTAAAGATCCGGATCCAGATGGGCGCGCTGCTGGCGCCCAATCCGCCCGCGTGTCAACGCCTCGACCAAATCGCCAAGCGGCGCATCCGCCCATGTTAAATCAGCATAGGTGACCGTCCCCGCTGCATCCGGGATGGGCAGCGATAGCAGTGTGCCATCGGCGAAGATCGGGCTAGCGACACCGCCATAGCCGGCATCAAAGCCTTTGCGGCTGAGGATAATTTTCATCGTCAAAGATAAGGTACACGGGCGCAGAGTTTAACCAACGGTTTGGGGCTACCTTGATCCCACACCAGTTTCAATCCCTCGACTGAGAGTGTTTCATAAATATCATTAAATAGAAAAGTAGACAGGTGGCCCTGGTTGTGAGAAGATAAGTTTGCGAAAATAACCAAACACAACAGAGGACCACCTAATGCAAAGTATACCAGCATTGCCGGCCGCTGTCATCTCCGCACTGGGCGAAAATCCAACAATCGCAGGCGCACTCTGGGCATGGCTGAGTGAACAGCATTATGCGACGGTGGTGGCACAGAATCGGGATCATGTGCTGGTCTTTGTGCAAGCACATGTCGATTTTACGCGGCTCGAACAAGGCGTGTGCAGGGTACTATAAATATAGTGGACAAGCCGGGCAAGCGCCGACGTACACGGTCGGGCAATTGTGCAGGACGTTGGTGGCGCAGTATCTGCACGGCTGGTCCTATCGCCAGACGGCGGTGGCTGTGCAGGGCAACAGCCTGGTGCGCTGCTTTGTGGGCTATGGGTTGCAGGACGAAACCCCGGACCATAGCACGCTGTGGCGCTTTGCACAGTGGGTGCGACAGCACGCGCGGCGGCGCTTTTTTGACGAAACGCTGGGGCAGATCGACCAAGCACTGCCCGCCGAGCGGGAACGGGCGCAAATCGGCGATACCTTTGCCCTGCTCAGCCGTGCGCATGAGGAAACGCGCACCCAACTGCTGCGCAATGCTAGCCGGCGGCTGCTGCACTATCTGGCCATGCTTACGCCCAGCGGCCACACTCAGGTGGTGGCGGGGGCAGACTTGGCCGCCCTCTTTGGCACCGCGCACGAACGCCCCGAGCGCTATCTGGAAAAAAGCGAACGGGACGCGTTAGAAATCCGCACGGCGACCGCCGCCCATGAGTGTTTACGGCTGGCGGTGGCCCAACGTTTGGCGCTGGGCACCGGTGCGTGCACCCGCCAACTCGAATACCACGCCTGGGTCAAATGGGAAGGGGTACTGGCCAAGCTGCTCAAGGACGAATTTACGATAACCACCAACGACCAGGGCCAGGCCGACCAGGTGATTCACCCCGAAAAGAAGACCAAAGGCAGCTACCGCCGCGGCAGTACGGTCGATCTCGATGCCACTTTCCGCGTGCATGGGGATTTCAGCCAGTTGGGGTATAACGCAAATGTCGCTGTCACCGTTAACTTTGTGCGCGAAATCAATGCCATGCCCGGTGCCGCACCGGACAGCACCGGCGTTGCCGACCTGCTTGCCAACCAAAAGGAACACCTGGGCTTTGTCCCCCACAAGCTCATCTATGACCGCGCCGCGGGCATGCCCAAGATCTTTGCTGATGTCGCCAAAGCCAGCAACAACCAGACCCAACTGGTGGCGCGCTTGATAGACTATGGCAAGCGCAGCGAACGCTTTGGCCCCAGCGATTTTACCGTCAATGCGCGCGGGCAATTGGTCTGTCCCAACGGACAGGTGGCGACCAAAGTCTACAAATCCAACAGTGCCGACGGCTTCACCTATCGTTTCCAGGCCAAACAATGTCAGGGCTGCCCCCTGTTGGACAAGTGCCGCGGGGACGCGGTCAAGCCCCACAAATATCGCCAGGTTTTCATCAGCAGCTACGCCTATTTCCAGCGCGACGCCCTGGCTTACACCAAAACCGCCGCCTTTTTGGCCGACATGCAGCTGCGTCCCCATGTGGAACGGATTATTGCCGCGTTGACGCGTTACAACGGTGCCCGCCGCGCCGTCGCCTATGGCATGGACCAGGCCGACTTTCAACTAAAAATGTGTGCCATGGCGTACAACCTCAAGCGTTGGCACAAGCTGACCCTCGAAAAACAAAAAGCGCAATGCTACCGTCCGCCCGCAGCAGATGGCTAGTATTGCGCTTTTTGGCTTGACAACTTCATCCCGGCACACCCTAGCGGCTTCGCCGCAGGCAACACTTGCCCAACCAGCCGCCCTTGTTGCCCTTTTTTGCGCAAATACCGCTTACTTGCGGTCAATTTTCCTCAATCCGGCACTCCTTGCCGACCGCAGCGCAAAAAAATGGCCGCCATCAGGCGACCAATCAACCAAACCCTATTTATGAAACACTCTCGCGACTGGGTTGATGTTTTTTCGGACGCGCGCGCGCGGTTGCGGCTACCGCGACCGTCACCTGTGTTTCAATCCCTCGACTGGGTTGATGTTTTTTCGGACATCGCCTTTGACGTGCTCCCCATCCGGGCCATCGAAGTTTCAATCCCGCGACTGGGTTGATGTTTTTTCGGACGTCAAGCCGCCATTGTGGGCCGGCCTACCGCCCCAGTTTCAATCCCGCGACTGGGTTGATGTTTTTTCGGACGGCAATTCCAAAATGCGCTCCGTCTCATTCTTGTAGTTTCAATCCCGCGACTGGGTTGATGTTTTTTCGGACGGGGTGCGTGTGATCGTAGACCTCAACGTGGCCGTGAACGTTTCAATCCCGCGACTGGGTTGATGTTTTTTCGGACGGTTGGTTGGACGCCGGCACCGTAGGGGCCGGCTGTTTCAATCCCGCGACTGGGTTGATGTTTTTTCGGACACGTTTGAGCGAATAGTTCTGCCTTGGATCCGATGGTTTCAATCCCGCGACTGGGTTGATGTTTTTTCGGACATAGGCCGTCGCAAAGGTCCGCGGCGTGATAGTAGTTTCAATCCCGCGACTGGGTTGATGTTTTTTCGGACGGCACTGCCCGCACCGGTGGCGGTTTCGGGGTAATAGTTTCAATCCCGCGACTGGGTTGATGTTTTTTCGGACTCGGTGTAGTAGTTCAGGGTGGCCTGGTTGTACTGGTTTCAATCCCGCGACTGGGTTGATGTTTTTTCGGACTGAGGGCGCTACAGATAGAGCACTCTACTCTAACGCGGCGGTTTCAATCCCGCGACTGGGTTGATGTTTTTTCGGACCACACATCCACCAACGCGCTGCCCTCAGTTTAGCACGTTTCAATCCCGCGACTGGGTTGATGTTTTTTCGGACAACTCGGCGGTGGCGATTGGGGACATTCTCTACCAGTTTCAATCCCGCGACTGGGTTGATGTTTTTTCGGACCCGGTCTTGGCCGGGCGAACGATTGATGCAGCAACAGTTTCAATCCCGCGACTGGGTTGATGTTTTTTCGGACCTCCCACGACCCATCGAAGGTGGTGAAGATATCCTTGTTTCAATCCCGCGACTGGGTTGATGTTTTTTCGGACATTACTGCCCAAGTTGTTGGGGCTGCGGGGCTATATGTTTCAATCCCGCGACTGGGTTGATGTTTTTTCGGACTTGGCTTTCCCAAGCGGGATCTAGTGCAGGGGGCGAACACCATTGTTTCAATCCCGCGACTGGGTTGATGTTTTTTCGGACGAGGATGGTTTCAATCACTGGCTGTTGCATTTTATGTTTCAATCCCGCGACTGGGTTGATGTTTTTTCGGACCCCCAACCGGATCGCCGTGCCCGTCCGAACTGAGAGTTTCAATCCCGCGACTGGGTTGATGTTTTTTCGGACCAACGAGCGCACCCACCTGCACACGACCAAGGCGCTTGTTTCAATCCCGCGACTGGGTTGATGTTTTTTCGGACCCGCGGCGATCAATCGTGCCAACCACGTTTTGGCCGTTTCAATCCCGCGACTGGGTTGATGTTTTTTCGGACTCCGAGAATGCCATAGTAAGCTCCTTAGAATCTAAAGTTTCAATCCCGCGACTGGGTTGATGTTTTTTCGGACGAAAGGACCGAACGATGATGTCAACGAATAATCTGTTTCAATCCCGCGACTGGGTTGATGTTTTTTCGGACCGGCGCGGTGATGTGGATGGCGGCCCCAGCCAAGTTTCAATCCCGCGACTGGGTTGATGTTTTTTCGGACCTGGCTGCTCATCTGGCCAGTTTGTATGCAGCCCAGAGTTTCAATCCCGCGACTGGGTTGATGTTTTTTCGGACAATGGCTAGGGTGTGGAGCAGGGTAAAGGCCGGCGGTTTCAATCCCGCGACTGGGTTGATGTTTTTTCGGACTTTGATCATCCTGGCCGCTCGTCCGGCAATGGGCAAGTTTCAATCCCGCGACTGGGTTGATGTTTTTTCGGACTTGGTTGTGGGCCGGCTTAGCGCCGGCCCGGTTGACTGTTTCAATCCCGCGACTGGGTTGATGTTTTTTCGGACGTGGCAATGCGCTTTTTGGCAAAGCAGATGATAAAAGTTTCAATCCCGCGACTGGGTTGATGTTTTTTCGGACTAGCGGATGGCGTGCCCTTTGCCATCCATGCTGAAGTTTCAATCCCGCGACTGGGTTGATGTTTTTTCGGACGTAGGACGCGGCCCCATGTCGGCATAGAAGTTCTCAAGTTTCAATCCCGCGACTGGGTTGATGTTTTTTCGGACTGCGGATGTGGGCGCAGCGGGAGATCATGAGCAGGTTTCAATCCCGCGACTGGGTTGATGTTTTTTCGGACCTGTAGCCAGCCGACAAAAGCCATCGCGACACGGATGGTTTCAATCCCGCGACTGGGTTGATGTTTTTTCGGACGATGCGGTATCAACTGTTGGGCCGGCAAGTTGACCAGTTTCAATCCCGCGACTGGGTTGATGTTTTTTCGGACGCTATGGAGCGCATGACCGCGGTGTCTGAGCGTGGGTTTCAATCCCGCGACTGGGTTGATGTTTTTTCGGACTGATGCACGGTGGCGTCGTATCCGCGCCATGCATCGTTTCAATCCCGCGACTGGGTTGATGTTTTTTCGGACAGCTACAAAGGAAATTAATGGCAAAGGAAATACCTTGTTTCAATCCCGCGACTGGGTTGATGTTTTTTCGGACTGGCACTTACGCATTCCGGATCTATGGAAACGCAAGTTTCAATCCCGCGACTGGGTTGATGTTTTTTCGGACGAAGTTGCTTTTGATCGCTGGGGCGCAGCGCAGATCCAGTTTCAATCCCGCGACTGGGTTGATGTTTTTTCGGACATGCCGACATACCGTACTCAGGATGGAAAATCACGGTGTTTCAATCCCGCGACTGGGTTGATGTTTTTTCGGACGTGCCCCGGCATATTCCGTGCAGCCGACATGGGTTCTGTTTCAATCCCGCGACTGGGTTGATGTTTTTTCGGACCATCGTTAGGCAGTTTTCGTGCATGGTAACTTCCAGTTTCAATCCCGCGACTGGGTTGATGTTTTTTCGGACGTCAGCTAGCGTTAAATCGGACGTTGCGCCATTCAGGTTTCAATCCCGCGACTGGGTTGATGTTTTTTCGGACCCCTCGGCGGTTCGCAATCGCCACCAAGCTTAATCGTTTCAATCCCGCGACTGGGTTGATGTTTTTTCGGACGGGTGCCGCTTCAGCTTGGCAAAGGTTTCGTAGCCAAGGTTTCAATCCCGCGACTGGGTTGATGTTTTTTCGGACGCACAGGTTAAATTGTCGTGGCGCAATCCTGACGAGTTTCAATCCCGCGACTGGGTTGATGTTTTTTCGGACATTGCCCGTGGTGTTGACATGCGCGCCACTTCGTTAGTTTCAATCCCGCGACTGGGTTGATGTTTTTTCGGACACCAAACGCCGCACGGTATAATTCCCAAAGGTTACAGTTTCAATCCCGCGACTGGGTTGATGTTTTTTCGGACGCGTAAATGCCGAATCAACTTTGATTAGATTGCCAGTGTTTCAATCCCGCGACTGGGTTGATGTTTTTTCGGACCGCGCATTTCGGCCAATTTGGTCTGGATCTGCGTCGTTTCAATCCCGCGACTGGGTTGATGTTTTTTCGGACTCGGCATTAGTAGTCAGACGATTCGGCGATTGATAGTTTCAATCCCGCGACTGGGTTGATGTTTTTTCGGACTTGGAGCAGTGTCCCCATCGCCCCCCAGGCTGTGCTGTTTCAATCCCGCGACTGGGTTGATGTTTTTTCGGACGTGGGACCGTTGCTCCAACAGATGATGAGTTGGTTGGCGGTTGTTTCAATCCCGCGACTGGGTTGATGTTTTTTCGGACATGGCCGCTGAGGTTTGCCTGCCTCTCTAATCGACGTTTCAATCCCGCGACTGGGTTGATGTTTTTTCGGACCACGGATGGCAGTGCTGAGAACACTGCCATCCGTGTGTTTCAATCCCGCGACTGGGTTGATGTTTTTTCGGACGGCTGCCATTGAACGGCAACCGTAACTGCATCTCCGTTTCAATCCCGCGACTGGGTTGATGTTTTTTCGGACAGGTCCATCACCCCCACCCGCTTCACCACAATCTCCGTTTCAATCCCGCGACTGGGTTGATGTTTTTTCGGACCAGCTGATCGCCTTGATGCCTGCGGCATTCACCCGAGTTTCAATCCCGCGACTGGGTTGATGTTTTTTCGGACAATGTGATGCAACCAGGCTCGGGCAAAGTCATCCTTGTTTCAATCCCGCGACTGGGTTGATGTTTTTTCGGACACAGCGCCAACAGCCCCACTTCGTCCCACGTCTCAGTTTCAATCCCGCGACTGGGTTGATGTTTTTTCGGACGATCGGGATCATCGGCCGCATGGACAGCGATGGTCGTTTCAATCCCGCGACTGGGTTGATGTTTTTTCGGACAAACTATGCGAATGGCTGGAGGTCTAGGATGCTCGTTTCAATCCCGCGACTGGGTTGATGTTTTTTCGGACGCCTTGCTCGCGCTGTCCCACCGTCCACTGAGGATTTTAGAAATTTCCCCACGGGACGGCGTAATTCGTTGATTTTAGCGTATAGGGGCTGTTAAAGTGCGCAAATTCAGGCGATTTTGTCCCACCAGCGAGCATCGCCATTTTTGCCCAACCACCGAACCAATTTAGCCTGGTTTGTGGATAGATCAGCAGGCGACGCACCTGCCAAATTAGCTTGGCTACCACTGGTGGACCGGCTAAATGCGGCTCTTGCGAGCATCCCTGCCAGCCAAGTGCCCTACGGCGATGCTCGCTAAAGCGCCGGAGGCCAACCACAGGCTCACCACCTTACTACTACGACAACGTTAAATTAGCCGGATGTAGTCGAGTACGTGCGTCGCACTGCCGCATAGAATTCCGTCACTGCCACCACTTTCTCGGCAGTGCGACGCACGTACTGCCTCAATTTAACGTTGTCGTTCTACAAACAGATTATATTCGGTTGGTTGTGGTTTGGCAAGTCCCCCAAAGATTAAACCAAATACATGGTCGGCTCTACCGGCGGCGGATCACCGACCGTCTCCACCTTGTGGCGGCAACTGCCGCAGAGCGCGTAGAAGCGCACCGAATCCTGGCTCTCCTCCAGATACTTTTCCAGCCGTTGGCGCAATTGCAGGTATTGTTTTTCACTCAGAAAACATTCAAAGAGGCTATATTGTGTCCACTGGCCAAAGCCGCTTAAGGTCTTGTGAACCTTGGCCCGCCGCTTGTCCGAGCTGATATCGTAGGCGATGAGGTAGAAGGTGGTGTCTTTGGGCATAAAGATTGCATGATGCGTGATGCGTGATTGGGGTCAACCCGCCGAATTACGTTGGGAGCATCTCCCTTTGGGGGCAAGTTTCAAATGCGCAGGAGGGCGGCCTAATTCTGCCCCCAAAGTGAGAGACACCCAATTACGTTTTACGAATCACCCAATCACCTAACCTGAAAGGGTCGATAAATTGGAATTTCGCCCAGCAGGTATTTGGCGAGCAGCCGCGCTTGCAGTTCCAGGCAGCGGCGATAAGTCGCTTTGTAGGCGAAGACGGGGTGTTGGATCTCGGTGTTCAGGCGCGCTTCAAATTGTTGCAGGAAGAGTTTGCGCCCAGTTGGGGTTAGTTGATAAGCCCCTAACTGTGCTTCAAAGTGTTTCGCCTGTAGGATCTGCTTGTTAATCACAGTGAGCACCACCGAGTCCACAATCGGTGTACGCATCTCTTCCATCAGATCCAACGCCAGGGCCGGTTTGCCATAACCTTCGCTGTGCAAAAAGCCGATGTAGGGGTCGAAACCGACAATATGGACGGCGCTGAGCACATGGTTCATCAGCAAGGTATAACCAAAGCTGAGCAGGGCGTTAACCGGGTCGGTCGGTGGCCGGCGGTGGCGCCCGGTGAAACCGAGATCCTGTTTGAGCAGGGAGCCAAAGCCGCGGAAGAAGGCCGCCGCCCCCGCCCCTTCCAGCCCCTGCAAGGTGCCCAGGGCCGAGCCTTGTTGGGGCCGCGCCGGGTCCAACGGGCCATCTTCCTCGATCTCCAGCCGATCCACTTCGGCGATCAGGTGGGCCAATGTCGCAGCCGCAGCGGCGAGTGGTGTAGATTGGGTTGGGTCCGCGACAGTACGGTTGCTGCGTAACAAGAGGGTGCGCTGGTTGTGCAACTTGCCCCGCACAAAGCGCGCGGCCAACCCAACCCGTTGGCGATAATTTTCGTGGGCGCGAAATTGGGCCGTGCGCACAAAGACATTTTTGGTGACCGAAGGGGCCAATCGCCCCTTGAAGCGCCCCCAGAAATCACAGAAGCAGATGTCGGCATTCTGGTCCAGCAGGGCTAGCAGCGCCGGCGTTGTCACCGTGCTATCGCCGAGCACGACGACCTGTTCCACCTTCAGCAGCGGGATGATCACCTTGCGGGCTGCGGCCCCGGTCTCCTGGTTGGCAGGGATTTTAACGGTCAGCGTTTCGCCATCTTTGTTGACGACACTGTATGGTTCGGTGAGATAAAGGGTTGTCATGAATTGTCCTTGGTCGCGTGGTCGTTTAGTCGCGTGGTCGTTCGGTCGCGCGGTTGGCGAATTCGCCTAATGCAGCTCAATGCAGAATGAATTCTGCATTGGCTATCCCAGCCTGCTGAAACAGGCTGGGATAGCCGTGTACGAGTGCGTTTTAACGCGTTTAGGCGATCAGCATGGGGTTTCAACCCCAGGACGCGTTTTACGCCCGTACGATCACCTGCCTTCCTGCCACAACTGCGCCGTCTCCTTGGGTAAACAGACTTCGTAGAGACTGCACCCATTGCAGCGTTGGTGTTGATCGGTGTGCGCCGGAATCTGGTCATGGGCCAGGGTCCATTGCATCTGCTGGATATAGGCACGGGTTTGGTCGCGTAGGGCAGCGGTGAACTCTACCGTGATCCGGCGCCGGCTGCCAAAGTAGAAGATGGCGCCGGCGGTGATCGTTTTACCAGTCATCTCCTCTAGGCAAAGCGCTTGGGCACAGAGTTGGGCCTCGTCATTGCCCCACTTGCCCTGTTGGCCCTGCTTGTATTCGACTGGGATAAGGCGACCATCCGCGTGTTCTTCGAGCAGATCGGTGTAGCCGGTGATCCCCAACGTGTGACTATAAACATAGACACGGCGGTGAATGGTGACGCCGCTGGGGATCGTCTCGTAGCCAGGAGTGTGGGCGCGTTCATGGTTGATCACCCCACGCAGAACATGGGCATTCTCCTTCATCTCGCCTTGGACGTACATATACCAGAAGCGACGGGGGCAATAGGCGAATTGATTGATATAGGAGAGGGGCAGTAAGTCCGTGGCTAGCTCACTCATCAAAGTCCTCCGCTTCCGGTTTGCCACTGCGGACAATCCGCATTTGGCCTAGACCGTGGGTGGTTTTGTAACCGACGCCGGCATAAAAGGCCAGGTTCAATAAGCGGTTAAAGTGGGCGACGTTGGTTCGGTTGCGGCCATCGAGCACCCGGTATTCGAGTTTGCCCACGCCACCGACATAGGTCTGTTTTTGGTAGGGGAAGGGTTGGCTTTCCCAGTGCCAGACGCGACCCACCGCAATATTGCGCTCGACCCACTCTTCAAAGTCGCGGCCCCACGAGTCACCGGTCGTCCGGTTCCAGAACGTGCGCAGGCTAGCAATGACCAGACGGGGCAGGGGAAAGATCTCCACCCGCCGCGTCTGGTTATCCGCCTCGCCCCAGCGGATCGCGGTGGGGCTGGCGAATTCCACCACCCACCGTTCGGGTGTGGCGTCCAGGGCAGCGAGTTCCGGCCAACTGCTATAGCCAACCCAGGGATGGCTACCCGGCGCGCCTAACGCTTCGGTAATCGTAAAGCTGATCCGTCCCAGACGAATGCTCGCCGCGCCGCCGGTAATACCGCTAAAGAGAATATGTTGCATAAAGACGCCAAAGAGCGCTTCATCGAGCAGCCCCAGCCGCAGCCAGCCTGGTTGGCCCGCGCTGACGTGAATGCGCCCCGTTTCCGGGCTTTGCCAGTAGCCATACAAGGGGGAAAGGCTAAAAGCCTTACGCTGCTGGGCATCGTGGATCTGCGCGGCCAGGGCGGGATCGACGGCATCGACGGCGGCATAGAAGGCGGCATGAGCCAACTCGCCGACCGTGCCGGGCAGCGTGCCCGCCTCCTGGGCGATCAGGTTGATGACAATGGCGTGGAGGGCGGATGAAAGTTGGGTCATGTGAGCATTTTCCTCAGATATGGTATAATCGAGTTATTGTGTATTTGTGTTTCCCTGAAAGGATGGATCATGGTTGAACTTACGCTGATTTCACCTGGTGAGCAAGCAATCAAACCACTCGTTGAATCCGCACTCATCAATGAACAGCGCCTGCTTGAAGTCGGTCTACGGAAGACGCAGCAGCGCCTGCAAAAATTTGAAGAACAATATGGCATGTCCACCAACGAATTTATCCTTAACTATCGTAATGATCTAATCCAAGAAACATTAGAAACGATCGAATGGCTTGGCGAGTATCGGATGGCGCAACATATTCAGGCTAAAATCGATACATTGAAGGCAATTCACTTTGCAAATTGAAGTTTACTTTCATCAACTACAAGCCCAAATCGATGGCACCCCCTTTGTCATTTCGTCCGCCGTTAATTATGACAAACGGGGACCATCCCTTGGCTTCATTCGTGGCGATCTGATCTTGGAGGATGGCTCGACCTTGCATTTTCGTGAATTTGTTGACACACAAACCACGATTGAACGTGATATTTATGCGTACCAGTATAGGGACGCTGCCGGCAATTTGGTCTTTCGGTATGATAATGCGGATCATCACCAGAAGTTGAATTTGGCTACCCATCCGCACCACAAACATGACGGTAGCGAAGCGAATATTGTTGCTGCCGCGGCGCCAACCCTGGCAGATGTGTTAGCCGAAATTGAGCAACTATTCTAGATGACAGCGATTGCATTGGAACACCGGGACAAGCAAGCCGGTATGAATGAACGCGTTCTGACCTGCCTGTCCCTTATGGCAACTGCTACCCCATTACCCGATACGCCAACCCCGCCGCCACGCAACGACCATCGGCCAGGTGGTAGTGGGGGCCGCGCCCAAGGGGCTCCCGCTGGGCGTGGTCGAGGAGGGGCTTAGCAAATAATGGCGGTCTCCTCTTTGCGCTGATCCAACTGAAAGATCCACCAAAGCAGCGGCGACATGAGTAGTGCATTTGTCCCTAAAATCGCCTCGAATTCTAACTCTTGTTGCCCCACGCGTACGGTTAATTTTCGTGGATAAACCGGACGTTGTGCGAGTGCCCGCTGTAAGATACCCCGTTTTTCACTTGGTATCAACAAGGTCGGAATGTATTGTTCTTCAATGACCCCACGTAACTCTTCTGGCAGAGGTTCATCGGCTTTGATAATTAAGCCTTTAATCGCGACCGGCGCGCCATTGACAAAGCAGCGAGTAAAGGTTGCTTGATCCCAGCGGATCTGCCCCAGTTTCGGCAAGGTGTGCCACGTTAGCGTAATGCGTTGACGGGGCTGGCGCAGGCGGTCGATTTGGATACAAATGGCATCTTTAGCCGGCTGCTCCCCTGTTTTGCCTTGGAAGAGTTCGCGCTGAATAGGTCGATAATGGTAATTCTGGACAATATGGATCAAGTCATAGTCTGTTGTAGCTGCACTAGACAAGAGCCGATCAGGATCAAAGATCGTCGCGATCGGTCCACTAAAACTATCGCGGAAATTGAATTGGGCGCGGTGGATCGCCTGTTTCATCTCGCAGTAGAGCCGAAAACCGTTACGAACGTCAACCATTTCTTTCTGTTCCAATAAGGGTAAGGCTTCACCGGCATCCTCTGCACTGACGCTTTCCTGGACCGCCCAACCCAAATATTCAGCCATGATCTGCCCTAGCAATTTCTTGTCATATTTCCCTTCACCTAACCAGGTATTGATAGCATCGGCCCGTTTGTAACAACCCATCACACTCTGGTAGCGCAGTTGACTTTGAGGAGCAAAGATCTGCTGTACGGCGGCAAAGAGTGCTTCAAGCTGCGGCTGTTCCTCCTTGGCAAACATGGGTGACAGCCGATAAAGCGGATAGGCATTTTCGAGCAAGCCGCCGCTCTTGACATAGGCAACAAAGTCATCTTTTGCCGGAATGGCCGCCTGTTGCTCCAGAAAGTTACGCAGTTCAGCGCGCGTTAGGCTCTGCCCTTGGAGCACGGTAAAGCGGCTGAGCGACTCATCGTCGAGTAAGGCGACGGCGTGTGACGGAATCTGGGTGTGTGCTTTGCCCAAAACACGTCCGGCTCGCCCCAGCCGTTGGATAAATTCATCACGAAAACGGGCATCAAAGACGACAAAATCAAGGTTCTGACGTGCTTTATCTGCTTTAATGAAGTTGTAGCCAATGTCAACGGTGGGTGTTGCCAAGATCAACCGTTTCTGTTGATCTTGGCGGCGTTCCGCCAGCGGTTGCGCACCTGTGATCCGCCCTATGAGCCGCACGTTAACGGTACTACGCAGCGCAGCATAGGCGCTATTTACCCGCCACAGCGCGCTGGAAATCATCGCCCCATCTTGACCTTGATCTAGCCATTGTTTGATCGTTTGGGCGCTTGCCGTGGCGAATTCTTCTAAGCTGCCGGTTTGAATGTGTAATTGCAGTGGTGATAAGGTCGGCACCTGTTGAAGATCGGCAGCTTCGGGTGGTTCGTTGTTGGGTGAAAGTAGTGCCCAACCCTCTTTGCCAAAGATGCTATCCAGAAATTGTTGTGTTGTCGTGTCTGGCGTGGCGGAGAGTAAGCAAATCCGGCGGTTGCGCTCCTCAAAATAACCCAGTTCTTTGGACAAGATCATGAAAAAGAGGAAGTTAGCCAGTTGTTTGCTGTTGTAGTAATGGAATTCATCAATGACGATGTAGCAGAACTTGCTAATAAACTCTTCAAAGAGGTTGCGTTGATCACTGGCGTTGAACTGCCAGAAGAACGCGTAATAGAAAAGGTCAGGATTGGTGACAAAGATCGTCGGCAAGGTGCGGTTGTCAGCGTCAGGAATGCCTAGCTGCTGCTTGAACTCTAGTGGATTGCGCACCAACCGAGTCAAGCGCTCCCCCTGCCGGTCTACTATTGCCAATTCGGGTGATGCCAACTGGCGCAGGAGTGCGGCATTCACTTCGACCACACGGAACTTTAGCTTTTCATGTGCCGCGACAAATTCCTGAATGTCGGCGACATGTTGGTGTAATAGCTCATTGGTGGGAGCAATGACCAAAACATGATTATCACGTTTGGGCTGAATGTCGAAGAGATGCAATAAACTGGCGCGCGTTTTGCCTGTCCCCGTATTGTAGACATTCATCACCAGGGGAAATTGTTTCAATGCCGCTGCGGTGCGCCACTGGTGGTAGAGCAAGTGCGGTTTGATCCCATATGGATTTTCAGGCGCAATCTTTTCGCTTTGCCCCTGTAGATAAAGCTCAACGGCCACGATATGCCTCCTCAACGCCAAAGCACATATTCACCGGTAACAAGGTCTGCTCCTGATCGGCCAACCGATAGAAGGGGCCGGAGATGATGGCATTACGGATTAGTGGCACCGGGTGAATACCAATCATATCGAAGGTTTGTAACTTGGTTGCTTCTGCCAGATCAACTGGATTCAACAAGGGCGTGCCTATTGCGCGGTCTAGTTGCACCGTTTGAAAAGTGACTGGCTGAAAGCTGACTTTAGCCTTGCTGTTCCATTTGCCCAAGCGGATATAGCTTGGTAACCGTGGGCTTTCTCCTGTATAAAGCAGATAACAGCGGGCTTGGTTGCCGATCCCTAACATCTTGATCCGCCCGATTTGGGGGCGATTACTGGTTCCGATCTTTTTTCGCCGGCCGGTTGCCCGTTCGACGATATACCAGGCCGAGCCACTTTGTTCGGTATCCCAGCCATCGGGTTTTGTGATCAAAGCATTGTTGCCCATCGCATACCAGTAACTGTCAGTCATGGCATTGAACTGTTCGATCTTGAAGCGCGCTTGGCCAATAATCTGTGCCGGGGTGACATAAATCCCCCGCTGGTTGAGCGCCCCCAAGTCTTCGGCATAGCGAATTTCCCCCCGATTTTCATAAGGGGCAACCGCCAGCCCCAGCGCATAAGCGAGCGCATAGTTGCCAATCACCGGTTCGGTTTGGTAAAAATTGCCAACTTCTCGGCTGGAGAAAAAGGTATTCTCTAGTAGGGTCAAGTCACAGCGCAGGATCTGCATCGTCCCTCCTATGGGTTATTTGCTCTTATAGGCGGCTTGCACTTCACTCACCAGCGTTTGGAGGGCGGTTTCATCGGCGTACAGCGCCTGCACTTCGGTCAGCAGTGCGGCCAGATCACCTACACTCATCGGGATCACGCGCCCAACGACCTGTTTTTGTAACGTGCTGATCGCGGTTTGGAGTGCGCCGCGCACGGCCTCATCGCCAAGCGGGAAATCAGGCGCATCGCCATTTTTGGGCAACAGATCCCAGACGCGTTGGGTCAATTCCAGATTGCTAAAGAGTTCGCAATCGCTAAAGATACAGGCAACCACTTCGTTCTTGATCTTGCCCACACGACTTGAAATCGCACCATAACGACTAGTGCGCAGGATATTGCCCAACACATAAACGAACTCGCCGGGGGTCACATCTTTGAGCGTCTCAATGTCCACAAAGTGCGTCTCTGGGCGCACATATTCGTCGGTGCCTAAGCTGTTTGATGCACTTCCATCTT
This sequence comes from Caldilineaceae bacterium, assembly GCA_022842065.1. Next base: position 42,203 of record JALHQH010000012.1, on the reverse strand, counting down.
TAGGGTTACGCATTGTTCCATCTTCAAAAACACCATTAAATTGCCGTTTGCCCACGACTTGGGTCGCTGGCAGAATCGTAAATGCATCATCGGTAATTACCCTCGATTTCTGTGCACCACCACTATTACCTTTTGTTACTGCATATCCATAGACCATTGAATCGATACTGTCAGTATCTGGTTCACCCTCGTTAATACCAGCTTCTTCCGCGATTAAACCGGCACGGCGTAACAATTCACGCCCAGTGCGCCGTTCCACAGCAGTCTGCTTGCGTTTGCTGATTACCACCCGTGGAATCACTGGTGTGCTATCGCCAATACCGGCATGGACAAATTCACGGTTGAGCGGTTCACCACTGCCTTCTGTGCGGAAGATGGCTTCACCTTCGACTTTGCGCAACAAAACCAGGCTGACATAATAACCGCGTGGGTAAGCGCTATAACGGGTGGGAAGGTAATTCGCATATTTTTGTAGCGTCTGCATGAAAATTGCTCCTAATTGTTAATGAGAGATAATTATGATTGAACGTCCGCTTTTGCTTTGGCTTCGTCGGCCTTTTCGGCCGAACGTTTGGCTAGAAGCTCGCGAATGTGAAAGAGAAAGGCGGAGCGAATCAGCTTTTCATCATTAAGTAGTCGCGCTCGATTTTCACGATAAACAGTACTAAATAGTTCATCAACAAACACATCAACAAAAGTTTTAATCTTCCGTCGAGTTGACTCGCCAATCATATTTTGGTCACGAATTCGCCAAAGATACTCAAAGATATTATTTGCCGCAACTGCTCGAATTGTCTCTTTGTCTTGCGGCTCCTGCCATCCTTGAATTCCCTCGAAACAGTGATCAATAGGCATCATTAAAGCGTTTTTTGTCGGATAGCTTTTTTCTGAGGATTGTCCCCTCAGGTTTCCATCCCAAGCTAGTTGCGCCAGTTTTTGGATCGTTTCGTTCACCTTGTCCCCCCCTTGTTCGATGGTTATGGTGCGCAAGTCGTTGGCAAGCGTCTGCGCAAGTTGGATTGTTAGCCATTCCGGACTTTTGGCTTTCTTGTCGTTTTTGATCCGCTTGAGTAGAAAGCGTTCCGCCGCAAAGTAGATGCCCAGCGGACCATCATTTAAGCTACGGATCAGTGGCAACAGTTCGTCGCCATCACTGCGTACCCCGCGAGAGATGTTGTAAAGCGCGCCCAGTTGTTTTTCTACGTGGGGTAGGGCTTCATAACTATAACCATTTTCACGCAGCAACGAACTCAAACTCAACGGAATTTCGTCAGTGAAAATTTCATAGTTCGCCGCTTCTTCAGCGCTCAAGATCGGCACGGCGGACCGCGTCAGCACCACGCGTCCACCAACAAAATGGTGCATAGCAATGGCGCAGGTAAAGGCATACCAAAAGCATGCGGTATCGTTGTCGCCCGGCGCGTTGAGCGGCCAGATCAACAGGTTGCCCAACAACTCTGGCGCGCCAGGCAAAGGTAACCCGTTGCTGTTGGCCGCCGAAGCCACCAATTCAACACGGTCAGCGCCGGCAAAGAGATCGCGCAGCGTGTCATCCGTTTTGAGAAAAAGGGCATTGAGCTTTTCATCGGCGAGATAGGTATTGGCCAGATTCTCTATCGTGTCGCGCCACATGCGGAGATAAGCATCGCTAAAGAACGCATGGGGGTAGATGTGTAAGTAGTAAGTGATTGCATTAAAGCCCGGCGCGTAACAAAGCTTCTCTAGTAGGAACTGTGCTTTGGTGATCGGATCAATATATTTGACGGGATCACCTGGCCCCGCCATCAATCGGTTGCTAAATTGCTGGACTTTGATACTCTTGGTTACATCACCGGCCCGCCATAATTCAGTGTCAAAGGCACTGCTGCCAAAGGCTGATTGCCGATGATTACTTTGCACATAGCGTTGCAAATGCCCCAGCAACTCGTTGGCTGGCGGCATCTGAAAAGAGAATTGCACTTGCTGTCGCACATAATCGGCCAATATGGGTGTCCAGACACTCTCAACCACTTTGTCGCCTAAAAGCTGACTGCCATCAGCCACGATCTTCTGAAAAACATCGTCATAACTTAGGGTGAGATCGCCGGCCACAAGATAAGCGCGGTCATAGTTGATCTCAAAGAAGTTGTAAACGGCACGCGTTTCACCCGCTATGGCTAAAAGATCGTAGATGCGCGTCCATGGCTCTTTCACCTGTTTCTTCAAATGTTTGCTCAGGAAGATGTAATAGGTGCGAATCAATTCGCCCAAGCGCAGTTGCACCTTTGTCGTCGGCAACAGTCGCGCTCCAGCCAATTTTGCGCGTACCAGATCTGCCGCAGGGGATTGCGTTGTCCCAATACTTTCCGTCGATCGCTTACGTGCCTTACTTTCCATGTCATCCATCGCCGCGTAATTCTTGCCTTGGACAATGTTATCGACCTCTTGCCACATATCGGCAAAGGGCACGCCTAATTCCAAACATTTATCATCGACCTTGATGCCCTGATTGCCGGCTTTGACAAAGCTCCGCCACTTGCCTTGAATTTGTTGTTCAAGAAAAGCAGCAAACTTTTCGGCAATTTGTCGATAATCATCGTCGGTCACTTGGACTGACTGCCCTTGTTCGACCAGATAAACCACCCCATCAGGATAGTAAAGTAAGGGATGTGCCTGCTTTCTGCGTTGCATAAATTCGGCGAGCCGATTGTGCAAGACATTACTCAGGATGCCCCGTTGTTCAGCAATGGTATGGCTGACAAGCTGATATTGTGTGTCACTAAACCCATTGAGATGGCTGATAAAGCTCTGCTTATGCTGCTGTTCATTTAGGGTGTGCGAGAGGTCAAGGGTATCGAACGCCTTCATCAGTTTACTTAATTGACGAACACGTTCACCACCCAATGCAAAGCGATCATCTTGCGTTTTGCGTACATCCAGCAAAATGCCAGCATGGTGATAGTGGCCGCCATGCGCCCGGATCAAGGCGCAAATATCTTCAATGTATTCACGCCAAGCCGGAAAGAAACCATCTGCGCCCAGCCGCTCCAATTCAGGCGCAACATGTTCTGGCCTAGCCTGGTCGGCAAAGCGTAACGGACGATCCTCGCCCAGCACTTTGTTAATGTCGTGTGCGCTGAGGGCAAGCATCACGACGCGTTGTTCAATTGGTGTCAGATGCAACATCTCAGCCAGTCGCGCAAAGGTAAAGACCAAATCGATCACATGCGCATAGAGCGGCTGGCCATCCTTGTTCCCCCACTGTACAATGCGGCGGTAGCGGGTTAATCCACCATTAGCGATGTGGTTGATATAATCACCAAGCACATCATCCGGTGGCCCACTGAATTTGAGTAAGATATTTTTTAAGTCTAAGGCCATGCACACGCTCCTTTGTTTTGATCAACTATCCACATTTTTATTCTCGCACACAGCTTCCGCAGAAAACCGCGGAAGCTCTTCATTCCTGCACCGCCAAACCGTACACCGCCGCCATTTCTTGAACCAACTTTTCCATCTCGCGTTTGGCCTCCATCCCGCCGGTGACGCGGCAATTCGGGCCGTAGCCTAATAGCAGGCGGGTGGCCTGAAAGAGATTATCCGCTACTCCCGTCACCCGTACCCAATCATCGGCATCGGTCTCATGGACTGCCATCTCCTCAAAATGGCGCGTCACCTGACCCAAACGAGCAATCTGCGGCGATAGCCAATATTCGAGTTGATGGCGTGGACGGCGGGGTAAAGTAGGCGGTAATTTTTGTGACAGCACCCGTAAATTATCGTCGGCCAAGATGCGGTCTATGCGGAAGGCCTGCCAACGCCCCTGTTTGTATTTGCCGGCTGGTCCATCTGAAGTCAACCAGTAAGCCTCCAAATATAAATGGCCGCGGCTAGGGTCGAAGAATTGATGATCCGGTTGCACTTCATGGATGCGCGGCTGACCATCTCCTTGTCCAGCAGTGCGGTAGGCGAATTGCAAATGGCGTTTCTCGCGGATAGCTTTGTCTACGGTACGCTGGACAAGCGGTGCAATTGTCTCACCATCGCGGCGGCGTAAGTCAAGCCGTAGACGGGCTTGTTTGCTCGTAAGTGCTTTTTGTTGTGGTGTGGGCAGGAGCTTTGCAATACGCCCCAGAAAATCGGTAATAGCTTCACTATGGGGCGCGCCGGGTTGGAAACTTTGTTGCAACGTCATTAAAGCGTCGAGTTCGGCCTCAGTTAGGCAAAGAGGGCGAAAGTCCCCGAAATCTACAATTTCATAGAGATTGGTACTCCGGTCGACGTTGGGAATGTTGACGAAGAGATTTTCGCGTAAAAATTTAATATCGCGTGCCAGCAGGCTTTCGACAGCGCGCTCACTATCTGCTTCATACGCGAGTGGGTCGCATTCACTTTGGACATGATCAATCAGTGCTTGACGATCTGCGGTACCAACTTGCAGACGGCGTAAAATGCCCAAGCTACGTATCAGACGTTGCTTATGTGTAGTCATAGCGCACCTCAAACCTTAAAGAGGATATTCAGTCGGTTCATCAAATTTAAGCGAAATTTCACACAGTTCTGCTTCTACATCAGCCAACTCTTGTTCGATCTGCTGGTATTGCCCAGGGTCACTGCATCTTTGCCGTTGTCGTCTTAGCTTGGCTGCATGTATAGAAAGCTCACTATACCGTCTGTCGTAATGTTCACCGTAAGCGTTTTCTTCGTCTTTCCAGGTTTCTTCGATGAGTGGTATAATGGCATCAAATGGTATAGGGTCAAACGTTTCTTGAATGGAAGATTGATCAGTGATCGAAGAAGCAGCGATGTTAGCATGTGGATTACAAAAAATGGTATGAATCAACTATCGCCCCCTCGGTACAATCAACGTTAGCTATAGATAACCTGAATTCCTGTCACAGAGCGTAGCACATAATTTAGATCGACGCAAGTTACTCTTATGTAACTTGCTCATTTGTATTTTTATAAAAAAATGAAGTATAGTAGTGAAACTAGGCTTTTCGCAGCAATTGTGTTCTACTTTGTAGTAGCACAGTGTTTCGTAAAACCCAGCCGCGGGATTGAAACATCTATAGCTAGCGTTGCCTATTCAAAACCCAGTCGCGGGATCAAACCCCTATTACCTTTTTCGCACCTTCATGCAATAAACGACAAAGCATTCATGGATAAAGCACTGCCACCGGAACTCGACCTCCTACCTGATGCGTTCGAAGCACTCACGGCCGCTGGGGCTATTTGGGAGACGAATAGCATTGTAGAAGATGAAACGTTGATCGATGGGGTAACCGTTGCAGTAAATCAACTCGGCGAATCGATCACTTATTTCGCCGTCGCCAAAGACATCGTCACCGCGCTACAGCCCATTGCCCAGCAGCAGGGTGTCTCCACGCAAACGCTGATCAATTTGTGGCTCCAGGAAAAACTCTGGCAGTTGGGGCAGTAAGGCCACTCCCCAAATTAAACTGTCCACGAATTTACACAAAGACACACGAAGGCACATAAATCTTCGTGTGTCTTTGTGGATAATTTTTCTTTGGTTTGGCCTAAGCCGTCACGCCGCATAAACTTTTCCCAGCGCGGCCACCAATGCCACCATCTCCCGCCGCGCCGCGGTCCCACCGGTGACCCGGCAATTCGGCCCATAGCCCAGCAACAAGCGCACGGCGCGAAAGAGATCAGCCGTCGTCGCGGTCACCGGCACCCAGCCGTCACCGTCGGGTTTGCCCACGGTCAGCTCGTCAAAGTGGCGAGTGATTTCGCCCAGGCGCGCGATCTCTGGAGCCAGCCAATATTCGAGAGGATAGCGGGGCCGTTTGGGCGGAATTGGGCCAAATTTATCCGGCAACACTTCAATCCCCGCCACCAAGATGCGTCCTAAACGATAACGTTGCCAGGTCGGTTTGTCCCAATCACCCAGCGGGCCAGTCACCAAGAGGCGGTAGCCATCAAGATAGAGATGATGGCGCACAGCGTCGTAATAAAGTTCCCATGGCTGGATGATATGCACGCGAGGGATGCCATCAGCCTGACCAGGCGAAAGATAGGCGAAACGTAAAAGACGATGTTGGCTCAGGGCACGGTCAATCGCCCCCTGCACGCGGGCATCGATTTCGTCATCATCGCGGCGGCGCAGGTCAAGGCGCAGCCGGTGACGGCGTAGCGGCAGAGAGTCGCGTTGTTCTGGTGGTAACCAATCCGCGATGGTATGTAGCAGCGCCTGAATCGCTTCGTGTTGGGGAGCGCCCGGGCCAAAGGTTTCGCCTAAAAAGGCCAGGCTATTGAGTGCAGCCTGGGATAATGCGACCGGGCTGAAGTCACCATAGGTCAACAGATGATAGTGCCCGTCATAATAATCTAGCTCAACCCCTAGTTCGCGCAGCCGTTTAAGGTCATTTTCAAAACACTTTTTGTTAGCATTTTGATTTGGCTCGGCATAAGCAGCCGGATCGCATTCGATCCGCACAAAGTCAGCCAGCATCTCCCGATCTTGGGGTCCAGCTTGCAAATGGCGTAGGAGCGTTAAACTGCGTAAGAGGGGTAGGTGCAGGGCAGGCATAATGTGGATAAGTTTCGTTTAGGTTAAATCGGGAGAACGGTAAATCGGTAAATCAGTAAATCGGTGAGTAGATAAAGCATGACTTGTATACCGATTTACCGATTTACCGATTTACCCATTCCTTCCTCCCCCCCCAAAAAAACACCCCGCCTCCCCCTATCGCCGGAGCGAACAGTTGGAAAGCGGGGTGAGCCACTTTGCCGGCAGTTGGGGTCGTTGCCGACAGCGATACACTTATAGGGCAAAGCAAACTACTTGCTCTTCTCTTTTTCCTGCTTTGCTTTGCGCTTCTCTTTCAGCGAGAGCTTAGGCTTTTTCTTCGTTTCCTTGTTGCCTTTTTCGTCTTTATTCGCCATCTCGGTTACTCCTTCTAAAACAGTTAGATCGATGCCGCAAGCAAATTATACAACAAAACGAGTATCCGCAAAATTGGGAAATGGTTGGACGGGGAGAGAGGGAAATCAGTAAATCAGTAGATAAGTAAATCGGTGGATAGCATTGCCATGTAGGGGAAGATCGGGTACGCTATGGGTAACACAATACCCAAACTTTACACAGAAGGAGTTTACATGAAAACCAAACAACCGCTTGCCCAACTTGGTGTCGTTGGGGTGCGCTACCGGGGTAGCCAATTTGCCGAGCGCGATCTGCGCAGCTTGGATGCCTATACCCAAGCCGACGCCTACAGTGCCGCCGGTATCCCCTTTACGGTCGCCGAGCCGCGGCTTGATGGTGCGCGCCGCGTGGCTGATGAGCCAACCAATCTGGGCCAGTTGGGTGGCGAAATTGCCACGGCGGTGGCGACGGCCAGCCGCGCCGGCCAAGCGGTGTTGCTGACCGGCGGCGATTGTAGTCACATTACCGGGGTCATCGGCGGTCTGCAAGATGCGCATGGGGTTGACGCCCGGATTGGCCTGATCTGGTTTGACGCCCACGGCGATTTTAATACGCCCAAGACGACGATCTCCGGGATGTTGGGGGGGATGCCAGTGGCGGTGGCTGCGGGCTTGGGTCACCCGCAGTGGCGGATTGGTTCACACATTAGCGCCCCGTTACCCACCGAGCGCATTCTGATGGTTGATGTGCGCAATCTTGACCCACTGGAAGAGCAGCTGATCCGCGCCACCGATGTAGTGCTGGCCGCGCCTGCCCCTGGCTACCCCGGTGTTGAGCTCGCACCGGCAGTGGCCGCGTTGGCCGAACGTTGCGATCTACTTTATCTGCACATCGATTCGGATATCCTGGATGAACGTTATGTGCCCAACCACCGCACGCGCGAGCCCAATGGCCCAGACATGGCCCAAGTGCTCGCCGCAGTCGACACGGTGATGGCAACCGGCAAGGTCGCGGCCTATGCAGTGGTCTCGGTCTATAGCGAAGGGGAGGGCAACGCCATCAGTGTGGCGTCGGGGATTGAGTTGATCCAAGGGGGGCTGCAGGCATGGCAAAAGTATGGGATGGCGGCCCGATCCGAGGGTTAAAACCCTCGGCTACCGTCTGCCGTCACTCCGTGACTAATACGCGTGCTAATCTAGGTTCTGTTGACACTTGTCACACACCTTGTCATCGGGGGGCCGATGACAAGGAAACGAAAGATCTGTCAGGTGTAACACTGGCCACTGCCAAAATGTCACACAACCTAGCAAAATTTAATTAACAGTATCCTAGTACAGTGTGACGTAAATTATGCTAGTTTAACAGGGTCGTCTATCGCGCCGATCGAGTCACGGAGTGATGGCAGCCGGTAGCCGGTAGCCGCAGGTTTCAACCTGCGGGTCCCCAGGCCCCCAGCCTTAAAAGGCTGGGCTACCGGCGGCCGCCACTCCGTGGCTAATTCCTCATAATTTCCGTCACAGTGCACTAGTGTTTTGTAAAATAAGTAATGATCCGTTACGAACCCCACCCTAACCCTCCCCAGCTTGGGGAGGGAACCGTTGTCCTACCAGCGGCGCCAGGGCTCCTCCCCCAAACTGCACCCAAGGGGTACCCGGGCTGGGAGGGGGTAGAATTTACCTATCATGATTTAATTAACAGTATCCTAGTACAGCGTCAGGGAAGTTCTGAGGAATTAGCCACGGAGTGGCGGCAGAAGGTAGCCCAGCCTTTTAAGGCTGGGGCCCTGGGTCTGACCCGCAGGTTGAAACCTGCGGGTCAGCTACCGCTCTGCCGGCAGCGGCAACTCCACCGCGAACGGAGCTTGCTCGGTGATCACAAAGCTGAGTTTGTTCTCCCCTTCATTGGCCGGGGCATAGTCGATGACGACATGGTCGCCTGTCTTGTATTCGCCCTTGAGCAGCCGCTTGCTCAGTTCATTTTCCACGCGGCGCTGCAAGAGACGGCGCAGGGGGCGGGCCCCATAGTTCGGGTCATAACCCACATCAGCCAAATGTTTGGCGGCATCATCGCTTAACTCGACGGTGAAGCCGAGCTCTTCCATACGCTTGCTGATCTCCTGCATCAACAGGTGGACAATCTGCTGCACTTGCTCTTTGGTCAGCGTGTCAAAGATGATCGTCTCATCAATCCGGTTCAGGAACTCAGGGCGGAAGAGCCGCTTGAGTTGGGTAGCATACTCGCCCTGTGAATATTTGCTCTCGTCAAACTCCGGGGTCGAGAAGCCCATCGGGCCACGTTTGACCACTTCAGCACCCACATTGCTGGTCATGATGATCACCGTGTTGCGGAAGTCAACCGTGCGCCCTTGGCCATCAGTCAACCGCCCATCGTCCATGATCTGGAGCAATGAGTTCCACACTTCGGAGTGCGATTTTTCTACTTCGTCGAACAGAATCACCTGGTAGGGGCGGCGGCGGACCTGTTCGGTCAACTGCCCCCCTTGATCGTAACCCACATAACCAGGAGGCGCCCCAAAGAGGCGACTCACTGAATGGGCTTCCCGATATTCACTCATGTCGATGCGCAACAGGGCATCGTCATCGTCAAACATAAAGGCAGCCAATGCACGGGCCAATTCGGTTTTACCCACCCCGGTTGGCCCCAGGAAGAGGAAAGTGCCAAGCGGGCGACGGGGATCATTCAAGCCACTGCGCGCGCGGCGGATGGCGTCACTCACGGCCACCACTGCCTGCTCTTGGCCGATAATGCGCTGCTTCAGATGGCTTTCCATGTCCAGCAATTTTTCGCTCTCGGTCTGCAAGACGCTGGTGACAGGAATCCCAGTCCAGATGCTGACGACCTGGGCGACATCACGCGCCTCGACCAGTTCGTCAAGCCCTGCTTCTTTGCGCCAGTCGCTGACGGCGGTGTTGTATTCTTCTTCCAGGCGCACGCGGTCGGTCTTGCACTTGGCTGCGTTTTCGTAATCGCGCGAGGCCCAGGCACTCTCCTCAGCGGCGACTAATTTGTCGAGTTCTTCTTTCATCGTCTTTAAGTTGGGCGGCATGGAGTAAATCGCCACCCGCAACTTGGCCGCAGCCTCGTCGATCACGTCGATCGCCTTGTCGGGCAGCCGACGGTCGTTGATATAACGATTGCTCAGCTTGACGGCCTGCACCAGCGCTTCATCTTCGTAGATGACATGATGGTGGTCTTCATAGCGGGTACGCAGCCCACGCAGGATTTCGATGCTGTCTTCGACCGACGGTTCATCCACATAAACCGGGGCAAAGCGCCGTTCCAGGGCCGAATCCTTCTCAATATGTTGGCGATATTCATCGAGCGTGGTGGCGCCGATACATTGCATCTGGCCACGGGAAAGTGCCGGCTTGAGCATGTTGCTGGCATCAAGGGCACCAGCGGCATTGCCCGCCCCAACAACGGTATGCAGCTCGTCGATGAAGAGAATAATCTCTCCTTCGCTGCGCTGCACTTCTTCCATACAGGCCTTAAAGCGTTCTTCAAATTCGCCGCGGAAGCGGGTCCCGGCCAACATGGCACCCATGTCGAGCGAGATCACCCGTTTGCCCATCAGCGGTTCGGGCACATCGTTGCTGACAATCTGTTGGGCCAACCCTTCGACAATCGCCGTCTTGCCCACGCCGGCTTCACCGATCAAAACCGGGTTGTTCTTCGTGCGACGACAGAGCACCTGCATCATGCGCAGCACTTCGGTATCGCGCCCGATGACCGGGTCAAGCGTTCCTTCGCGGGCGGCGTTGGTTAGATCACGCCCATACTTTTCGAGCACACGGTATTTGCTCTCAGCATTTGGCTCGGTGATACGCTGGCCTTTGCGCAACTCTTGGATCGCTTCTTGAATGCGTTCCTTGGTGACGTTGGCCTCGCGCAGGATGTTGGCGCTAGGCGTATTGCGTTCGCTGGCAATCGCCAGGAAGATATGCTCGGTGCCGACATATTCATCTTTTAGTTTGTTCGCCTCTTCCAGTGCCACATCCATCACCCGCTTGAGGCGCGGGGTGATAAAAACTTGGGCGGTTGGGGCATTGCCATAAGTACCGCCACTGGCCTTGGGTGCGCTCTCTAGCGCGGCCTCCAGCTTGCGGCCAATGATATCAACCGGGGCTTCGATCTGTTGCAGGATCGTGGGGATCGTGCCCCCCTCCTGTTGAACGAGGGCGAGAAACATATGCTCGGTATCAACCTGCGTATGTTTGTAATGTTGCAAAATCTCATAGGCCCGCATGGCAGCTTCCTGGGCCTTTTCGGTAAACTTATCAAATCGCATCATCTTGGCTTATTCCTTGGCTGGCGCTAGCGCAATGACATGGGCGTGATTTGTAAAACGTGAAACGTGATTCGTAAAACGTGATTCGTAAAACGTGAAACGTGATTCGGGAGATTAATCGGCAGCGTTTTTGTCTAGCATCAACCCATGTCTGACATATGTATAGTTATATCATGCTAGACGCAGAAAAGCATAGCAAAGATTCCGAATTTCATCCTCTCTAATACAAGACAAACAGCAGGATAACAGAATGTTAACGAAAAGCGAGACACAAGACACGAGACACGAGACACGAGACACGAGACACGAGACACGAGACACGAGACACGAGGTAGCCTAACTTCCCAACTCAGGTGTGCAAATCTCGTGTCTCCTTGTCTCGTGTCTCCTTGTCTCGTATCTCGTCTCTAATAGCGCGTCAACGCCCCAATCTTCCCCGCGTCCGCTAGAGCGGGGTGTTTGTCGAGAATGGTGACGCCGATGCTTTGGGCCATAGCGCGCCGGATGACGCTATCGACACCGTCGGGCAGGCTTTGGATCTTACCGCTGGCTAATTCGCTCTGTTCGTTGAGTTCGAGCAGAATATAGCCGGAATCGACAAAGCGGTAGGCGGGTTGCATATAGTCGCTGAGGACCACAACATGTTGGGCGCGTCCGGTTTGCACGGCGGTTAGCGTTTCGGCCAGCCCCAAGACGGCATTGCCTCCTTTGTGCGCCGACGTCACGATCTGTTCGGCCAGCGCGTTGGCCTCGATATTCTCAGCTTCTTGGGCTAGTGCCAACGCTTTATCACGCAGTTCAGCGGGGCTGGCATTGGCATCCGCGTTAATTTGGCCAACGACCATTGCGCGCAGCCGATGGCTGAGTAATTCTTTAAAGCGGGCAATGTTCTTTTCGGTGCCGGCCAGAATCAAGCGGCGTGTCTCTGCTTCGCGGTAAAAAGTCTCGGCCAATTCTGCGGCGACCTGTAAATTCTGGCGCGCCTGTTCGGCTTCATGCCGCTGGTAACGTTGCGCCGCCCAGCCACCAGCCCGATGAACTTTGACCTCTTCCCCCAGATAACCTTCGGCGGCCTCTAAAACCCCCATGTTAAAAATATAGAGCCGCGCACCACTCTGGTCAACATGGATCACCCCACAACGCTCGTAGGTGTCGATCAACATCGCAAGCGGGCGGATATAGGGCCGGAAGGAGACAAAGACCTTGTCCTCCACTGGTGGTTGAAAGCTATGCGCCCACCAGAAATCGGCCGCCGCACAGCTAAACATGACTAGCCCGCGCCCTTGCCGGTTATACCCCATCTCCACATAGTTGCGAATCTTCTCAATATCCGCTTCGGCAGCGTGTTCCGCCTGGTTGAGCAAATTGCGTAACGCCAATCGGTACTTTTCGACATTGCGGCGATGTGGATCGACATTCAGGTAGACGCTCAACACCTTGTGATTGTGATTCTCAAATTCAACAGCCTGTTGGATATCAGCACTAGTCAACATGGGAGCCTCCATTCGCAATATATGGGCCAGAAAGCCTGACAACAAGAGCGCAGCAACAGTGCGCATAACCCCAATAACAGCTAATGTGAGGAGAATTTAGCTTGCTATCAAGTAAGTTTACCATAGCAACGGTACCATGTTCGCGGTCCAATGTCAACCGAAGTTTGGCGGATTGACAGGGCCAGCGCAAACTTGGCCGGGCGCATAGCTTGACGGCATATATGGTCAACGCATGGCGACGAATGTACGACAACAGATTCAGAAAACAACAGATAAAACGCGCTGCGGATATCTGTTGTTTTCTGAATCTGTTGTCGTCTTTGTACCATCTACCACTAAATATTGAGAGATGCACCGATTTTGTGCCAGTCAACAAAATAAAAACAAATTGCACAACACATTTTCACAATTTAAGCGCAAATCAGAGCAAATCGGTTAGGAAATCGAGCACAAATAGCACAAAAGTAGACTAAAATATGCGTTACGTACAACTTATAATGAAATCAGCTTTCGATCTCCTGCAATTCAACAATTATGCAACAGAATAGACAAAATAATTTGTGCAAAATGCCTATTTATTCGCAGTCGCCCCTAGGTTATCATAGTTGCAATGTTGAATGAGACTTATCTCACCACAACACCGCAGAGTTGTCTGGGGAGCCAACTTTGCAAGCACTTCCGCACGATGGTTTATCTCCTTTGGTTCCTCCCTTCCTCCATCCTCGAACCCATTGACGTCTGGCACAACGTCGATGGGTTCATTTTTTTAACTATTCTGAAAAATAAAACGCGGCTTTAGCTGATTCGGCAGATAAACGCGGATTTTACCGCGTCGTTCAGCGCACATCCGTGTCCGAAAATTCATTGTTATCGGTGTCATCACAAATCATTTTCATCCTCACTCGTCTCACCCAATCCCGTTTCTCCCCAGGTGTCTCCCTGTCTCGTGTCTCCCTGTCTCGTGTCGCCCTGCTCGTCCATCAACACCAGCACAATCTCGCCAAAAGTGCCATCCTGTTCCGCCTGCACCTCGCGTTGTTTGATCAACTCCAGGATGGCGAGAAAAGTCACCACCACATCAACGCGGCTATGGTTGCGGCTGAGCAATTCGATAAAGGTGACTGGCATCGCCGGTTTGGTGGCATGCGGACTACGTGCCTTGGCCGCCTGGAGATAGCTACGCACATCATCAATGCGCTCGGCCACGGTGACGGGATAAGTTTTGACGCGCGGCAACGGTGGATCATTCGGCATCCGCTGCAGGACACGCCGCAGGGCCGCGTGCAGCTTGTTCAGGTCCACATTACTCATGTCCAGCCGCTTCTCCACTTCCGGCCGCGGGGCCGTGCGAATATACGCGTGCAACCCCGCTTCATCGCGCGCGTGCAGCAGTTGGGCGGCCTGCTTAAAGCGCCGATACTCAAGCAATTGCCGGATCAACGCATCGCCCACATCCTCTTCATCCTCCTCAAGTTTCGGGTGGGGTTTGGGCAGCAAGGTGAGCGATTTCAGATAAAGTAACTTGGACGCGATCATTAGAAAGTCGGCCAAAGCCCCCGGCTCGATCGCCGCCAAGCCATTGATCGTCTGTAAATATTGATCAGTTACCGTCAACAGGCTGATCGCATTAATATCCAGCTCCTCCTTTTCAATCAGTTGGAGCAACAGATCAAGCGGTCCTTCAAAGCCGGGCTGACTGACGGCATAGGCGGCACCAAAGGTCGGGTCATGGGTGAGGATCGGTGATTGGGTCATGGGATGGATTGGGATATGGGTAGATAGGTAAATCGGTAAATCGGTAGATCGGTAACTCTATCTACCGATTTACTGATTTACTTATCTACTGATTTACCGCTCTCACTCAAAATCAACGTCAAACGTCTGGAAGCGGCGGTCGAGGCGCGCCATTTCGGTGAGCAGGCGGATGGTCTCTTCGGGGTCGCGGCCGGCAATGCGGTCAACCTGGCAGCCATGTTTACGTAAGGTGCCTTCGGTGACGGCACTTACCGCGGCCTCGCCGCCGATCAGCGTGACAAACTCGGCGTACTTGGCATCTTCAAGGCTAAAGCCAACCGTGGGCTGAAAGCGCTCAATGTAAGGTAACACGTCACTGATTTGGTAGACGCGCCCCGCGGCGTTGTTGGCGGTGCCGAGCAGCAGATAGTGGCGGATATTTTTGACCCCAATCCCTTCCTGTACCTCCTCAATGCGTTCAAAGAGCAAATCACGCCAACGGTTACCCGCCGTCCACTCGCTGCCAGGACAGACAGTGGTGTTCTCTGGGAACTCGCGGTGGCCCCACACGCGCGCCAGGGGAATATGCAGATCCTGCATCAGCCAGGCAATCAAGTGTGCACCGGTGCGCAGTTGGGCCGCGGTGGGAATCCGCCCGTTGAGAAAGCTGCCAGCGAAGACAATGCCAATCGTATAGTTATTATGCCGATAGACATGATAGCTCACCGTCTCCAGATGATTAGTCTGCTCAATCGTACCGTCGGCATGAACAAAGAAGTGATAACCAATGCCGGGCCATCCCTCTTTGCCGCGCCCAGGATCGGCGTTAACATGCAGCTCGGCAATGCGTAGCGGGCCTAAGGCCGGCGGTGCGGCCGTATGATGGACGGCAATGTGGGTGATCTGGCCCAGTGAGCGCCGCTCGTAGTGCAAGGTGGGGTGGTGGGGCAGTTGATTAATCACCGCGCGCAGGGTTGGCTTGGGCACAATGTAGTTCTTGGTCGCCTGCAATTTCTCCTGCAGTTCCCCTTGTAACCGATGGTTCTCAGTTTCCAGCCGTGACTTCTGGCGTTCGATCAAGGCGTGACGCTGTTGTAACTCATCCAGTTGCTGTTGGAACTCGCCGATCCGCCCACGCAAGGTATTCTCGACCACACTTGGATCGACCTCACCTGTGGCGCGGCGCACGGCAGCGAGCAAACGCACTTTCCAGTTGGTGCCAGCCAGCCACTGATCGCCCGGCGAGGTATGGTCGCTGAGAAATTCACGCAGCCCCTTGATGCTGTCGGTGGTCAATTGCGGGAAACGCTCGATTAGCCACGCAATTAGCTGTGCGCCGGCCTGCACTTGTTCACGGCTTGGGGCTGTACGGTGGAACTCACCGGCAAAAGCAATATTAATGGCATGGGCCAGATAAGGCTGCTCCGTCTCGGCAACCTCATCCAGCGGCTGGAACTGGTAGACCAACCCTTCTTCATCGATCCCAAAATCATAGACGATCCCCGGCCAGTCGGCCCGGTGGGCGGTGGCAATTTGTACCCAAGGGGTATCGGCCTCCACCCCGGTATGGTTGATGACCACAAAACGAATCTCTTCGGCCCGCCGCGCCCGATAGCGATGCAAATCGCGTGGCAGATCATTGATCAGATTTTGAATATGAAACTTACCTTGCGCCCGCTCGACCTGCGCCGCCAACTCGCGCGAAAGGCGCAACACCTCGGCGGCTAATTCGTCATTGGCCGTGCGGAGCTGGCTGGTGCTCTCCTCCGTCGCTTTGAGCGCAACTTGTAGTTCACTCTTTGCTTTGGTTAGCTCGGTCCGCTCGGCCTCCAACGCCTGCACCTGGGCGGGATCAATACTTTCGCTGCTGGGCACGCCAGTCAGCGCGGCAATATGAAGCTGGACCTGCCGCACAATCACATCGCGCCAGGTTGGCCCCGCATAAAAGGTATCACCAGGGCTGTTGCTCTTGGTCAGATCACCTAGCCCGACAATGGTATCGGGGGTCAACCCCAAGTTGTGGGCCAACCAGGCGCAGAGGCGGCCAGTGGCATCCAACTGCGGTAAGGGGGGCGGGTCCATGGTAAAGTTGCCGGCCAGGCAGATGTTAACCCCCTGCTCGGACCAAGGTTGATCGGGCTGTGCCACCTCTTCTAATTGGCTGACGCGAAAGACTTGCCCATCACGCGCAACGACAAAGTTATAGACAATGCCAGGATAGCCATGTTGCGTGTGCGTTTGGGCAATGCGCTCCAGGCTCAGGTTGGGATTCGCCGCGGTATGGCTGATGACAATGTAGCGCACCTGGCTCATGCTGCGGCGCGCATAGGCCGCCTTGCGTGGCAAACGGGCGGCGATATCCAAAAAGAGCGGCACGGGTAAGAGCGGATTGGCCGGCGCGCCCTCACCTGCCATCGCCGTCGATTCGGCGCGCGGGGCCAGTTCCACCGTCAACCAGCGCGTCAGCACGGGCGACTGTTGATCCTTGAACCAGGTCACCCCCTCCTGCACCAGGTCAAGTTCCAGGGTGTAATTCCCCGGCTCGGTGGGCAAGGCAATGCGCGCCTGCAGGGTGACGGTCTCGCCCGGCAGAATATCTTGGAGAATGTCCGTACGCAGATCACGTTCGGCCGCGGTCGGCAGCAGGCGGCGGTTGCGATAGTAATGGTAGCCCAGGCGAAACGGATTACCCCCGCCCCAACGCCAGGTCAGGCTGCCCGCATTACGCAGGGTGACCGTTGCGGTCACCGTGGTGCCGGCGACTAGCCGCTCGGGGAAGTGATCATCAATCCACTCAATCGCATAGGAAGGGGCATCAGGGATTTCCACCAGTTGGCGAGGGATTACTGTGGTGGGTAACGCATCACGTTGGGACAGTTCACTGCCGCGCCAGGTATACCCGCGCTGGACCGCCGCTTCCAAATCGCCGATGACACCAAATTTGCCCTCAATGAACCATTTATCTAGCCGCGGCCAGCGGTAGAGAACCAAGGCCCGGATCTGCTGGCGGGGCTGGCGCGTGGCATCGGGTGCGCCCTCTAGCCGGGCCTGTTGATTCCACGCGTTGATCTCGGCGTAGGCGGCCTTTACCCAGCCCTGGTCATTATCCAGCCAGGGGGTCGTCTGGTCGCACTCGGTAATAAAGGCCGGCAGGTGGCGCATCTCTTGCGGCACCACCGCCATAAAGTCCCGATAGACGCGAAATTCACGATGATAGCTCTGAAAGGGCGGGGGGAGCAGGGTTTCATCGGTCACCAGCGCCGGATCAGGGCCGTGGGTAAAGCTATGTAAGGTAAAGCCGTCACAGTGGCTCGGCCCGATGGCGTCGAGGATGTCGCGAAAATATTGCACCCAATCGCCATTGGCATTGCTAGGGTAGATGGTCTGGGTATTCCAGGGGGCCACGGCACCAACCAGCACCAGATCATCCTCATGGCCGGGCAGACGATGGATGGCGTCGCGACAGAGGCGATAACAGCGGGCATAGCGTTGGGGCGTAATTACCTCGCCCTGTTCAACGATGGCGGCGCGCGTGGTGCGAATCTCCGCAGAATTGTCGGGCAGCACATTAAAACGCACGGCCAGCCCACGGCGCATGGGATCAGCACTTTCGGGCGGACCATCGCGGCGGCTGGCATGGCGTGCCCAGTCGATCTGGATGCCAGGCCGCTCCACGGCGTAATTCATCTCATTGCCGATCACCCAGGTCTTACAGCCGCGGCTAATGGTGACAAAGTTGGCAACGCGTCGGGCAAAATTTTCGTAATGGCTGCTGTGCGGAATCGTGCCATCCGGCTCGTAGCCGTGGTTTAAGCGGCAGATAATGCCATAGCCCTGCGCACTAAAGGTGGAAAAATCAATGCCCCGGCGATCCTCGGGGTCGTGGCCCAGCGCTTCGGTAAAAAGGATCCACCCGCGAGCGCTCTCCCCATCGGGCGAACGCAGATATTCTTCGCCGCCGGGTTCGTGGATGCCATAAATATACGCAGAATCAATCAACGGTCGCGGCATGCAATCACTACTTACTATTCATGATGTATTTACTCATATCGGGTATAAAATTTACGGTCTAGCCACGCCTGGTTTATTTGGGGCATAACCAGGGGCTTCGGCCAATGGGCGATAGCCGCCAAGGGTGACTGGCGCCGCCTGGCGCGCCGTTGCGCCGGCAGCGACATAGCGCGGCATCACAATAATGCTGGGCGTCAAGTAAGGCAACGGATCAGAAAAACCACCCCAACCATCAGTCCGGCTATAGGGATTGATCCGGATCGCAAAGTGCAAGTGGGGACCATTGCTAAAGCCCGTGTTGCCGGTGGTACCCATCACATCGCCGCGTGCCACCAGCCGCCCGGTCTGGATGTCAATTGTATTCAAGTGGGCGTAAATTGACTCGCCCCAATCATGCCGCACCTTGATAAAGTTACCAAAGCCAGAGGGATCATTATAGACCGTCTCCTGCACCACTCCGCGATCAACGGCGGTGATGGGGGTGCCAACCGGGGTCAGAAAGTCGATGCCATTGTGGCCCAGCAAACGCACACCATCATAGGTGATCTGGCCGTAGATTTGCGGATTTTCGCCCCAGAGTTGTGAAATCCCAAAATTGCCCTGGAAAGGCGACCCCAAATAAGCACCGGTTGCTTTGTTGGGAATGTTGGTCCCAGGCAACACATTGGGCACTGCGATCAGCACGGCCCCATTCGGTGCCCGATCCGCCGACCAGCCGACCAGCGATTGGCCAGCCGTTCCGATCCCGCCCACTTGCCACCACTGCAGGCTATCAACCGTGCGCGGGCCGCTGATCAGATTAACCGTTGCCCGCTGCCCCAGTTCGCCCAGCACATCATCGGCGGCTTTGCCCACATACCCAGCAGTGCGCCGCACCCGTACGGGGCTAGCCGCCGCCACCAGATCGCCGGGGGCCAGCCCAACCGGGGTCGTGGGCACACCACCACCGCTTGCCTTTTCCAAGAACGTCTGCCCATCAGGCCCTTTTTCAGCCATCCACCCGCTGACCTGCGCACCGGCAGGATTAGTCGTTTGGATTCGCCACCAGGTCAAGTTATTGGCACTTTGTGGACCAGCGAGCACCGTCCCCTGCGCACCAAGGGCAATATCGGCGACCACATCGGTGGCCGGTTTGTTAAGATAGCCAGGGCTCTGGCGCATGCGCACAACAGCACGGGTGACAATGCGATCACCCACGGCAAATGTGCCGGTACCACCGCCATCAGGCGGCGCAACCACCGTGGCTTTCTCCAGCAACACTTGACCGTTAGGCGCCACCTGCGCCGCCCAACCCTCTTGGCCGCTGGTGGCTCGCACCTGCCACCAAGTTAGATTATCCGCTGGACTGGGACCACCGAGCACCGTCACGCGCGTGCCCACGGGCAGATCGGTGACCACATCGGTGGCCGGTTTATTGGCATAACCGGGGGAACGGCGCACGCGAGTCACTGCCGCCGTCTGCAGGGTATCACCTACGGTAAAGTCACCTGTGGCACCACCGCCACCACTGGAAAGCAAGCGCAACAGCTCCACCCCAGCCGGCGAGGTGCGCGCCACCCAACCAACTAGATCGGGCCGCGCCCCCTCCACCGTGCGGATCTGCCACCAGACCAAACCATCGACGGTTTGTGGCCCACTGACCAGGGTCAAATTGCTATCGCGCGGGATCTGCCAGAGGACATCGCTACTCGGTTTGCCGACATAGCCGGCGGTACGGCGCAAATTGACGACATCATTGGTTGCGACCAGGGCACCGGGCGCAAAGGTGGGCGGCGTGGTGTACTGCCGCCAGCGATAATCATTTTGCATGGCGAGTTGAAAGTCCTGAATAACGCCACCCTTGCCCTGGATGACCCAGCGGTCGATGGGCGGATAGCGGTACAACACAAGGGCACGAATTTTTTGGCTGCCGGGCTGGCGATTCCACCAATCAATCTCGCCATAGGCCCGTTGGATCCACGCGGTATTACTGTCAACCCAGGGGACATCTTGGTTGCTTTCCGTAATATAGACCGGCAGCGTGCGCATGGCAACGGGAATCGCGGCCATAAAGTCCATGTAGGCGCGAAATTCAAAATGGCGATTCTGAAAGGGGGGATTCATCTTGGTGCTGCTGGTGATCAGATTCGGGTCGGCCTGATGGGTGTAGGTGTGTAGCGTAATGCCATCACAGCCGCTGGGACCAAGTAGATTCAGAATATCCTGAAAATATTGCACCCAATCGCCCAGCGTATTCCCAGGATAGGTGGTCTGATTATTCCAAGGGGCCACCGCGCCGATTAAGACCTGATCATCCGCATGGCCGGGCAGGGCACGAATGGCCGCGCGACAGAGCTGGTAACAACGGGCGTAAAGCGTCGGCGTGATGATCTCTTCAGCTGCGGCAGCCGCGGCGGCGGTACGTACGGTTGGCACGGCCCCGGCCTGATCCCCATTAATGGCAGCAAACCGTTGGGGCAAGCCATGCAGCGTTGGATCATCCGCCGCTGGGGTGACGAGTAGCCGTGGGGCGAGGCCTTCGGCGAGCGCTTCGGCCGCAACGGGGGCCGCGGCGGCGCTGGGAGTACCGCTCAACAGCTGGCCTACGCGCCCGAGCAGGTGACGCCAGCCGCTGCTTGTGCCCTCAACCGCCGTGCCCTCAACCCCAGTTGCTTGTGCGGCTCGCGGCTGACTGTCAGCGGCACTAATGGCCGCCGGCCGTTCGATCCGGTAATTCATCTCATTCCCAATAATCCAAATCTTGCAGCCAGGGCTACTGGCCACAAAATTCGCACAGCGGCGGGCAAAGTCAGCGTAATCGCGGCTATTCGGGATCGTACCTTCGGGATAGTAGCCGTTGTTCAGACGCGTGATAATGCCCAGCCCCTGGTTACTATAGGGTCGGTAATCAAAGCCACTGCGGTTGTTGGGATCATGACCAATGCCCTCGGTGAAGAGGATCCACCCAGGCTTACCGGCCTCGATCATATAGCGCTCGCCGCCCGGATCATGGAGGCCGAAGAGATACTCAGATTCAAAGAGGCTAGCCATGGTAAAAGTCCTTAATGGTTAATGCCAAACGGTTAATGGGCAATGGTTAATGGCAGAACGATTTACGTTAACCGTTACACGATTATACTTTGCGCTGAATGCGCACCAGCGTTTTTCGCGCTGGTGCGCATTCAGCGCAAAGTATAATAACCATTCAGCATTAACCATTGTTCCCCTCTACCAAAAACCATCATCGCGATTGTAGCCAAATTCCTCGCAGATGCGGGCAACAGTGGCAACAATCGGTTCGTGCGCCTGGCTATTGCTGGCGAGCAGGCCATTGTGGGCGCGAACATCACGCTTATTAAAGGTAATTGGCTCGCCCCAACAGTCGGTGATGGTCCCACCGGCAGCTTCAAGCAAGGCAGCCGGTGCGCAAATATCCCACTCCTTACAACCAGGGCTGGGATGAATGTAGAGATCGGCCAGTTGCCGGGAGATTAGCCCAACTTTCAACCCCACACTACCACTGACCCGCTCGCTGGTAATGTGCAACTCTTTGCGGACACTATCCACAATCTGCTGCCGATGGCTGCGGCTGCTCACCATCACCATCCGATTGACTTCGCGGCGGTCACTGACACTGAGCGGGATCTCTTCATTATCCTCAAAAAGGAAAGCGCCATAGTTAACGGCCCCCACATAAAGCAAACCGGGATCAGGCTGCATAATGACGCCCATCACCGCTTTGCCCCCAATGGCCAGCCCGATCATGATCGAGAACTCGCCATTGCGCGCAATGAATTCTTTAGTCCCGTCGAGTGGATCAATAATCCAACAGCGTTCACGTTCCAGCCGCACCAGATTGTCTTTTGACTCTTCGGACAAGATGCCATCATCTGGAAAGGCGGCCTGGATCCGCGTCACGATGTGTTGATTCGCCGAGCGGTCGGCCTCGGTAACCGGCTCATTGTCCACTTTATAACGTACTTCGGAGGAGCCAACATAAAAGGTGTTGACAATGGTTGCGGCCTCGCGTGCCACTTTACTGGCGAGCTCGATCTCTGCCGTTAGATCGAGTGTTTTTAACACATTTTCAGTCATGCCTCTTTCCCCATCGATTTATTAGATAATATATCACAGTCGCCCACCCGTTGGGCAACTGTGCCGCTATGCTTAATTTGCGCGTACACAACGAAAGCCCAACCAGGGGGCAGCGGTTGTCATGGCGACTTCCTGTAGCGCATCTGTCTGCAACGCCGGCGCCTCATCTTGAAAAGAGCCACCCTTCACAACATAACCATCCAACTGGTTGGCAGCAGGCATCAGCGTCCATTCCGCCACATTACCAGCCAGATCGGCAACCCCCCACAAACTGTTCCCTGCCGGTTGGTAGGATCCAACAGCTTGGGTCGCGTGCAGGGCGAGGGCAGCACTATTCGCAAAGCGTGCCTCAAAGCGATCACCCCAGGGATAACGTAAGCGCTGTTGCGTTACCGGCGCAATGGCCGCCGCAACTTCCCATTGTTCCAGGCTCGGCAACGTCTTGCCAACCCAAGCGCAGAAGGTTTGGGCGGCGCTCCAGTCCACGTTCGTAACCGGAAAATCATCATACGCTGGATTGGTAAAATAGTCCAACCTTGTCTGGGTAGGGACAGTTGTCGGTAGCGGACAGCCCCCACCGGCCACACAACTTCGATAGGCACGATTCGTGACCTCAGTCCGATCGATGGTATAGGCCGGCAATGTCACAGTGCGTTGGTTGGCAGGCGCAGCTTGATCGCGGCGCGCCGGATCACTGATGGTATAGCTGCCGGCGGGAATAGCCACCATTGCAACCCCAGGTCGGTATTGGCCCCAGCCATAACCAATCAGCAGCAGCATGGTCAAAAGCAGCCAGACAAGCCAGCGCAGCGACCAGCGATGCGATAAGGGCAACAATTCCGGATGAGGGCGTTCCGCCACGGTCGGTAAACCCACACGGCCGATACGGCGCAGCGGTGGGATAGGCTTGCCCTGCAGCGCCGCCAGGGCAACCGCCGCCAATTCGCTACGGCGACCAGTTGCGGCATTCGCCTCGTAAGCCAGATCGTGGGCCAGATAATCGGCCCACGCTTCGCTTTGACGATCTTCCCGGCGCAACGCCGGGAGCAGTTGGGGCGGCAAAGGATGATGTAGATCAAGCAGGGCATCTTTGAGCAAAAAGGCGGTGCGATCTGGATCGGTCTGATGATGCAACGCCGTGAGCAGCCCCCGTTGGGTACGCAGGGCCGACCGCAACAGAAACGAGCGTTGGGTTTCATCCAGGGCATGGCCGGCTTCCAGCAACAGCAGCCCATCGCGCAAGAGCGCAAGCGGCGCTAAATCGGCATTGGTCCACCAGCGGTCAAGCGCATCATCCAAGGCAATGCGCGTGGCCACCACCCGGCGCATCCCGGCTTCGCCCTGAAAGAGCGCCACCAATGTTGGGGAAGTCCCAGTCGTGCGGGTTGGGCTGGGCGTTGGCACTGTCCTCCCCCCCAAAGGTTGCGCGGATCGGCCCTGACGGGACGGGGCAGCATCCTGTTCGCGCGGCATAATTTCGCCTTGCAGCGCCGGTGGACGTGACCGTGCTTCCGGCGCACGCCTTAGTGGGGTCTCCTCAGCGCGGCGCGGGTTAGTTGACGGCGGCAGGCCGGCCCCCGCCTCTCCACCGAATTCCCATTCCAGGGTGGAGCGCGGGCGTTTGCGGTCCCCCACTTCACCGCGGCGGGCATTCATCCGGTTAGTCGTCGCATTCGCAGAGTTGGTACGTGATCTTGACATATGCTCATTGTACTTACAGGGTATTGGCAAGGCAAAAATAACTTTGTGTAATTGACCTTTAAATAGGTAAAACGTGATGCGTAAAACGTGATGCGTGTGATAGCGTAACTTTAAGGGTTGAGCGTGGTAGTGCGTTTTTTAGAATTGCTGGGCAAAGAGTTGACCACCTTGCCTAGATTGTGTATGATAGCAGTATGAAAAAGATGCGACCGGCAGCACGCGATTATTATTATACCGCTCCTATGCGCTATTACGGTAACGTAATTGCGCCGCCTGCCCGCGTCGTTGTTGGCTCTGGATAGTCAACAGCTTGCTTGAGTGAATTTTGCAAACGCGTGCGGCAATCGCCCACGCGTTTTTGTTTTCTGGTGACCATAAGTGACTCCACTGCAAAAACCGAGTTTTTCCGAGAATTAGCCGAATTCACCAGAGCGCAATTTGCTCAAAACTCGGTTTTTAGTCTTTTTGCAGTAGCGTCATAAGTCACCTCCAGTAACAAGTGGTCTTGAAGTGTAACGTTTTCTCTACACCAAAAACGGAGAGCAACCATGACAAGTTTCCCGGCGGTCGATGAACAGATGCGTATCCTCATGCGCGGTGTTGATTTTGGTGATGAACTCACCTACAAAAATATGGAGCGCGAATTGCGTACCCGATTGGAGCAGAGTTACGCCACGGGCAAACCACTCAAGGTCTACTGCGGCTTCGATCCCTCTTCACCGGATCTGCACTTGGGCCACACCATTCCCATGCGCAAGTTACGCCAATTTCAGGAGCTAGGTCATGAAGTCACCTTTTTGATCGGCACTTTTACCGGGTTGATTGGCGATCCAAGCGATAAAGAGAGTGTGCGCAAACAGCAGACCCTGGCCGACGCGTTGGGCAAAGCCGGCACCTACGCCGAACAGGTCTACCGCGTCCTGGATCGCGAAAAGACCTTGGTACGTTACAACCACAGTTGGCTGGGCGAACTGGATTTTAGCGATGTGATCCGCCTGGCCAGCAACTTTACGGTACAACAGTTCTTAACCCGTGATAACTTTAGCAAGCGCTTTGCCAATGGCGACGCAATTTGGCTACACGAATTTTTCTACGCGCTGATGCAGGGCTATGACGCTGTGGCATTGGAAACGGATGTGCAGATTGGCGGTACCGATCAGCTCTTTAACCTGATGGCCGGGCGCAAATTGATGGAAGCACATAACCAGCCCCCACAGGTGATCCTCACCTTCCCGATTTTGGTCGGCACCGATGGCGTGATCCGCATGAGCAAATCGACCGGGAACTACATTGGGATCAATGAGTCTCCAGGGGTAATCTTTACCAAGGTGCTCAATGTGCCCGACAGCGCCATGCGCAACTATGCCGAGTTGGTAACCCGCTGGCATCAGGAAAAGATCGACGATCTCTTTGCCCAAGTGGCCAATGGTGCATTGGCTATGCGCGACTTGAAACAGCAGTTGGCCTGGGAAATTGTGAGCATCTTTCATGGCGACGAAGCAGCGGAGCAGGCGGCACAGGATGCCCGGCGCATGTTTGAAGGGGAAGCGCCCAGCGACGCCCCCACCTTTACCCTCAGTGACGCCATGAATATTGTCGATCTGCTGCAAGCCGCAGGGTTGGTCCAAAGCAAGGGCGAAGCGCGGCGATTGGTCGGCCAGAGTGGCGTGCGCGTCAATGGGGAAACGATTACCACGATTGACGCCATGTTAACGCCGGCAACCGCACAAGGGGCGGTTATTCAAGTGGGCAAACGGAAATTTCTACGGATTGCCTGAGCAAGCACAAGTCAGGTTTATGGTTATAAAAAGGCACCGCGCAACTAGTTGCGCGGTGCCTTTTTGTTTTTAATAGCAGTTACGTTTTAGGCAATAAAAAAGATTGATTATTGTTACGTTTCCCCCGATAGCGGCTGAGCCGCAACGCAACAACAATCAATCTCTGTGCCTAGGATAACATGAAGAATTCGCTTTGTAAACCCCCAATTTTCCCAAATTTTGTTCAATCTTCAGGCAAAACGGCCTCTCAAATTACAATTAAGTAAGTGACGTAAGGTCGTTGTTGCAGCGCGCCAGCGTTAATCTTCGCGACACCGGTTACAATACGGCACAACGCGCAATACGCATAAATATGTATAAAAGCAGGAATTGGTAGAAATAGGCGAATTTACGGATCTGTTGTCAGGTGAACTATTGTAAGATTTTTGTGCTTATACTGCGATTGATCATGTTACCAAAGAAAGGCAGCAAGGAATGAGCATAGAAGTGATGCAAATCCACGTGGACAGCGCGCGCATTATTCACGAAAATATTGATAATGAAACCTTGATTATTGACGCCGAAACCGGCATTTATTATGTACTACGTGGCAGTGGGGCCGAGATTTGGGAACTGATCAGCCAGGGAATGGATCTAGCCGCGCTTACCGACCAACTGGCCCAGCGCTATGCCATGTCGGCGGAACAGCTACAGCCGGCATTACAAAGTTTTCTTGACGATCTCCAAAAGGTACAACTGATTACTTTGCATGCTAGCCAGCTACCCCATGCACCCGTCGCAATCGGGACCCTGCCGCCACAAAGAGCAGCAGAGAGCACTTTTACGCCACCCGAACTCCATATTTTTAACGATATGCACGATCTACTCCTGATTGATCCGATCCATGAAGTAACAGAGAGTGGCTGGCCCTTCACCGCAAGCCAGCAAAATTAACCGATGCGCCCTGAGCATGGAGCACCAGCCATCCCCAATGCGCTTTCCCATCTTGTGCGCTTTTACCGCAGGGCAGAACGGCAGCGTGGTCGCATCGAACGCTACTATCAGATCGCTGGGCGCACCGTCTGTCTACGCTTTGCCGGCCCAGCCCTTGTTGCCAAGCTGACGCCGGCCTTCGCCCATCTAGAGACGACCACAACTGCCTCACCTGACCTGGTCATCTGTGTCGCCGATGCGCAAAGC
This sequence comes from Caldilineaceae bacterium, assembly GCA_022842065.1. Next base: position 15,053 of record JALHQH010000012.1, on the reverse strand, counting down.
AGTGGTGTCGCGTTGCCCGCGCTCGATTGGACACCGGGCATCTATTACACGCCACGGGGTGCGCACTACTTACATCTACACGAAGATAGCGCTGGGGACTTTCTAGGCCAGGAAGCCTTTCTGCCCCGCTTTGGGCTGGCAGTGCTGGCTCTTGCCGATGCCACGGCCTATCCACCCTATGCCCAAGCGGCCCCCTTGCGCAACATTTTAATCTGGTGGCTGGCACAACAAGGGTGCTATGGGCTGCACACGGCGGCGGTGGGTGATGGGGCAGGGGTTGCCCTGATTATCGGCGCTGGTGGTGCCGGCAAATCAACAACGGCGATTGCCTGCCTGCAGGCTGGATTGACCTATTTGGGAGATGATTTCTGCGTATTGGACTTGGATCCCACCCCACGAATTCACAGCCTCTATAGCACTGGCAAACTCTGTGAAGACAGTCGCCACTGGCTCAAGCCCGATACGTCCACAACCAGTGGGTTACGCGATGCAGGCAAAATGATCTATCAATGGTACCCACAATTTGCAGCCCAACTTCCTGCCACCATGCCCATCCGCGCCCTGCTGCTGCCCAGCGTCAGTGGTGCGGTGGCGACGAACATACGCCCGGTGCCACCAGCCGCGGCCTTCACCGCGCTGGCAACCACAACCTTACGCGTCACTTCCCTGCCGACGCGTAGCTGCCAGCAACTGCTGCGCGCCATCAGGCAGTTGGTGCAGACGATCCCCTGCTATCAGCTAGCATTGGGCAGTGCGACCTCGCAAATACCGACCACCATTTTACACGTTCTGGAGCAATCAAAGCGATGAGTGCGTTTGCTACCCCCATTGTGCTCATGCTGTTTAACCGGCCGGCCTTAACGGCGCAGGTTTTCGCCGTGATCCGCCAGTTGCAGCCACGTCAACTCTTTTTGATTGCCGACGGGCCACGGGCAACCCACCCCGAGGATCAGGCGCGCTGTGCCGCGGCGCGGCAAATCGTGGCCCAGATTGATTGGCCGTGTACTGTGCAGCAAAATTACAGCGCGTGCAACCTGGGCTGTGGCCGACGGGTGGCCTCTGGGCTGGATTGGGTCTTTGCTCAGGTGGAGGCGGCCATCATTCTCGAAGATGATACCTTGCCCGATGCCAGCTTTTTTGCCTTTTGTGAGACGCTGCTTACCCGCTATGCAACAGACGAACGCATTGCCTATATTAGTGGCCATAACAGTCTGGGCCAGTGGACGCAGACGCCGGACAGTTACTTTGCCTGTCGGCATGGCAGCATCTGGGGATGGGCAACCTGGCGACGGGCATGGCAAGCCTATGATTTTACCCTGGCGCGTTTTCAGGGCTGGGCGGTTACGCCGCTGCTGGCACGCAACTTGCCCGACCCCGAACACGCCGCGCATCAAACGTGGCTCTTTCAACACCATGCGGGCAGTACCCTGGATACGTGGGATATTCAATGGACATTAACTTGCCTGCTGACCGGTGGGCTTTGTCTGATGCCAAGCCATAATCTGGTCAGCAATTTAGGCTTCCACGGCGAGGCGACCCATACAGTCGACCAAGCGGATATGCGTGGCGAGCTGCCCCGTTTTACTTTACCACTACCGTTGCGGCATCCCGATCCCGCGCAGTTCCCTATGCCCGATGATCAGTTTGACCGCTGGGTCTTTTTGCTGACCTTCATGTGCGGCTACAAAGATGCGCGCACCCTACGCCTTTGGCAGCGACTACTCGACCGCTCGCCCAACCTGACGCTGCCTGGCCTCAACGCCGGGATCACCCACGTGTTGACGCCGTTACGTCACCCAGCGGAAGCGCACTGTATTCTCACCTACTGGCAACAGATGTTGGGCCCCAACGAACGGTTAGCGCAGTTGCTCCAGGCATTTAATCAGATGGGTGAGGTTGGGTAAATGAAACAAACAAACACAATGCAAATTAGCGTAATTGTTGTCGTCCGCAATGGTGAACGTTTTTTGGCCGAAGCCCTAAGCACGATTGCAACACAGCAGCGAAAGCCGGACGAAGTGCTGGTGGTTGATGGTGGTTCGACCGATCAGAGTGTGGCGATTGCGCAGCGCTTTGCCTGGGTACGTGTGATTGCGCAAAGCGGTAGCGGTCTGGCCGGAGCGCGCAATCAGGGCGTACAGGCGGCCAGCGGCGCGCTGATTGCCTTTCTCGATGCCGATGATCGGTGGGAAAGAACGAAGTTGGCGCAACAGGCCGCCTACTTGGCCGCCCATCCGGCCTGTGGCGTGGTGACTGGCCACCTGATTCGCTTTGCCCAAGCCGGCTGTCCCCTCCCCGCACAATATCAGCAGGGATGGCTCGACCAACCGGTACCAGCCTATACACCCGGTGGGTTACTGGTTAGGCGGCAGCTATTTGAGCACGCTGGCTATTTTGACCCGTCCTTTACAATGGGCTGTGATAGTGATTGGCTAGCCCGGCTCCAGGATCATGGCTATCCACCAGTCATCTTACCGCAAGTCGTCCTGCACAAACGCATCCATAGTGATAACCTTTCCAATAACCTGGCCATTGCACGGCGTGAGTTGCTGACCTTGACCCGCCGTTCGCTTGTCCGTCGCCAGTTGTTGAGCAGACCCAACCCAGAGGTACGCTAGATGATCTCCATCGTCCACCTAATCGAACGGTTCGCCGGGGCCGGCCCAGATCGCGCCTTAATCGCTGCGGTGACACTGGCTGCGCAATTAGGATTGGCACAACAGCATACCGTTTGCGCCCTGGAAAAGGCCGCTGCGCCCATGAGTTTATTGCTGGCCAAACAAGCGGGCATTACAATGCTGCGCCAGCCGGACCAGCCAACGTTATATGCAACATTGGCGGCCGCCGATCTGGTGGTGATTCACTTTTGGAACAATCCAGCACTCTACGCGTTGCTGCGGAGCGAGTTGCCGCCGCTGCGCCTGCTGATCTGGACAACCATCTTTGGCCACCATGCCCCCCAAGTCATCACGCCCGCCTTGGTCGCCTTTGCGGATCAGCTGTTAGTCAAGGCACCTGGTACACTAGCCTTGCCGGCGGTGCAAGGTGCAACACCCGCACAACCAACCCTTGCCCCGCGCCTGCTCTACAGTCCGCTTGATGTGCAGCGATTGGCAGGTTATCAACCGCGCGCCCATGTCACCTTTACTGTTGGCTATATTGGCTCGGTCAACTTTGCCAAAATGCACAGCAACTACATCGCAATGAGCGCAGGTGTCCAGGTGCCCGATGTGCGCTTTATCGTTTGCGGCGGTGGGATCGAGCAGGAACTAAAGGCCCAAGCCGCCGCGCTAGGTGTTGCGGATCGCTTTGATTTTCGCGGCTATGTCCAGACGATTCTGCCGGTGTTGGCAGAGCTGGACGTTTTTGGCTATCCACTCTGCGCCGAGACCTATGCGACCAGCGAACGCGCGTTACAAGAGGCCATGTGGGTCGGCATTCCGCCAGTGGTCTTCCCCTATGGTGGCCTAGCCACGCTGGTGCAACATGAAGAAACCGGCCTGGTGGTGCATACCGAAAAAGAGTATCAACAGGCGATTGCCTATCTCTATCATCACCCGACAGAACGGGAACGATTGGGCCAAAACGCCCGTCGCTATGCCCACACGACCTTTGATCCACAACCCATCGTTGCCCAACTAGCCGCTATTTATGACCAAATGCTCGCCTACCCCAAACGGGAACGGCAGTGGACTGGGGAGGGCAATTGCCCGGCAGAATGGTTTACCCAAGCGCTGGGCGATCAGGCAGGAGCCTTTGCCACCAGCCTGCGTGGGGGGCCGGCACCTGAGCTGGCCGCCGCTGACGCCATGATTGCGCAAGCCACACCCGTTTTGCGTGGCGGCGAGGGCGGCGTGATCCACTACCGCAACCATTACCCGGCGGATCCCCATCTGCGTTTATGGAGTGGCCTGATCCTGGAAGCGCAGCGCAAACCGGCCCAGGCACTGGCCGAGTATCAGGCTGCGGCTGCGTTGGGGCTGACCGATGGACGCGCCGAAGCGTATGGCGCGCGGGTTGCCGCCCAATGCACACTGCACGGCACCGGGATGACAGCCGAACGACACACGGTTAGCGGCAAGGCGGCGGTTACCACCGGTCAGCCACGCCTTGCCGACCTACCCACCAGCGCAACCGCGCGCCCAGTGTTGGCAAAGGCAAGCCATGCGCCATAGCCATTGGCAGCCAACCGCTTATCAACAGCTATGGCAATTATTGAGGCCCCACTGGCGACTACTCTTACGCCTGATCAGCGCGGCTTGCTTACTGATCCTGGCGGAAGGGCTTGGGCTGAGTTTGGTCTTCTTGGTCCTGGGGAGTGTTAGCGCCGGCACATTACCTGACCACTTTCCCTTGCTGGCGGACATCTTTGCCCAGTTGGAGAGCACTGCGCCCCATCTCCGCATCTATGGAGCCGCAGCAGCGTTGATTGTGATCATGTCCGTCCGCGGCCTCGCCATGTATACGCAGCAGGTGGTTGAAACCCAGCTCCGGATTACGATTGAAGCACAACTCCAACAGCGCCTCTTTGACCTGTGCCATGAGCTTCAACTCGGCTTTATCCAGCAGCAGGCAACCGGTGCATTATTAACGACCTTGATGCAACATACTGTCCAAATTGGCCAATTGATTGTCAGTGTTGCCAAAGGAGTGACAGCTCTACTTACGCTGGTGGCTTATGTGGTGGTAGCGCTCTTTATCACCTGGCGTCTTACCTTATTGGCCATGCTGCTCATGTCAATTACGGGGCTGGGGTTGCGGCCACTTTTACTAGCACAGGCCCAGCAAATTTATACGCAGGCGCGCGACGCGCTCAAGCACACTGGTACCATTGCCCAGGAAAGCCTGGCCGGCATGGAGCAGATTCAGCTCTTTAATAACCAAGCCTGGAGTAAAGCACGCTTTGAGCAGCAGTTCAAACGCTATCATCGGCTGGCCGCGCAAGGCAGCCACTGGACCGCCCTCGTTGCCCCGATCTTTGGGGTGTCCAATGCCCTACTCTTTGCCGCGCTAATGATCGGTGCGGTTACCTTTGAACCAGGGCCACCCCAGCAGCAACTCTTGCAGATCACGCTCTTTCTCGTGCTGGCCTTACGCTTGAGTACCCCGTTAAATCAGCTCAACCAGATGCAAAGCCAAGTGGCGCAAGGCCTGCCGGCGTTGACAGGCGTGCTGGCGTTGCTGGATCGCAGCGATAAACCCTTAATTCAAGATGGCACACAACCTTTTATGGGGCTGAAGCAGGGGATCGGATTGGAAAATGTCACCTTTCACTATACGGCACAGGATGCACCTGCGTTGGCCGATGTTACGATCCAGATCCCCAAGGGTAAAGTCACCGCCTTGGTCGGCGCGTCCGGCGCCGGTAAGTCCACCCTGATTAATCTGCTGGTGCGGCTTTATACCCCAACGGCTGGTCACATCTGTGTCGATGGCATCGACTTACAATGTTTGACATTGGCCAGTTGGCGGGCGCACTTGGCGGTCGTCAATCAATCACCTTTTCTGTTTAATGACACACTGTTGGCGAACCTACGTTTCGGGCGACCAGACGCCACTGCTGAGCAATTAGGCGCAGCGACCCATTTGGCCCAAGCCGATACCTTTATTGCCGACCTGCCGCAAGGCATGCAGACCCCCTTGCAGGAACGTGGGGTGCGCCTATCTGGTGGTCAACGCCAGCGGGTAGCCCTGGCGCGCGCCCTGCTGCGCGACGCCGAATTGTTGATCTTGGATGAAGCGACCAACGAGTTGGATACGCAGACCGAACAGGCCTTGCAAAGTGCCTTGGCCGCAGAAAGGAGCGAGCGGACCATTCTCATCAGCGCGCACCGCCTCTCCACCGTCCGCCACGCCGATCAAATCTATGTGCTCGAAGCAGGACGGGTGGTAGAGCGAGGAACACACGAAGAGTTGTTACGGTTGGGTGGTGTTTACGCACGCTTGATCCAGGCGCAGGGGATAGGAGAACAGTAGACTGCAACGGCCGGTGCATGCGTCGAGTACGCTCGTGACCCTAAAGTGATGTCAGTTTAAAACCAATACATTTATCCACGAAGGTAATGGACACTTGGTGACTGGCGGCAGGTGATGGACCAGGCCGCGCACGGTTGCAGTCTACTGAAAATGCCAAAAACCGCGTTTTGCCGATCATGCCCCCAATTTGCCGGGCAGCTCAATTGAGTGGATTGACGAGCAAAGACGCGGTTTTTGGCATTGTGTAGCGGATGGCGAGCAAATTATTTGGCCGTTTGATTAGCCGGCGCAATCGGATCCAAAAAGCCCTTTTCGGTGAGATAGGCTTGATTTTTAGGTAGCAGTGCCCATTTTTGGGCAATCGGGGATGGCATGTAAAGTTTGGTTGTCGAGTTAAAGTTGAGCCATTGGCGCGTCACTAACACATCCAAGGCACTGTAAACAGTCGGATCCTTGACGCGGATGCCCTTCTTTTGTAACACCCCTTGCACCACATCCTGCATATTGAAGCTGTGGAACTTGCGCGCCCCACTCTCAGGCGTCACTAGGTTCAGGCTAGAAGCCATACACCAGCCCCAGACCAACCATGTATTCGAGGCATTGCCTTGGAAGCGTTCACCGGGGACCTTCAACTTTTTAGGATCGGTAATCAGCGTAATGGCAGGAGCAGCGGCCGCCGCTGCCCCCGCTGAGACCGCCGCCACAATGGGAGCCGGCTCGACCGCGACGGCGGGCAAGGTTTTCTCCACCACCGGTGCCGGCGCGACTTCGATCGCTTGCGGTTTGCCGGCTTCGAGAATACCGGTTACGATTTCGTCACGGCTCACGACACACGCAGCATCCAATTGATTGATCAAAGCGCAAACAATTGCCCGCGAGATCGCATAAGGGGTCGTCTCGAAAAATAGAGAAGCGGCATACGTTCGCAGATGTTCCTCCACGCTGGGAGGAATTGTCACAGTGATTTCCATTAATTTGTCCTTATAGATGGAATAAAAGGGACTTACGCTACCCCATTTAAGGATAATGTAAGTTTTCAATATAAAGATAATTATACGGTTCCTATCTACTCCTGTCAAAGCGTCGAGGCGACTTTTATCATATAGCGCGTTGTTAAGTGCTAGATTATTAACTTTCCTTGTGCAGCTTGTATATGATTGGCACATTCATGTCGCATTCAAATTCCTCACCCAAATTCCTCACATCACCTGAATACATGCTATATTATGGACAAGTTGAATAATCGCGCACCACTTCGGGACGTTTACGCGAACCGCTCTTAGGCAAAGCTGAAGTGTTTAGCTACATGTAGCAGACGAGACAAGGGAGATCGACAATGGCAAAGGTAATAATCACTGAAACGTTCTACGCCGCCGACCGCACTGCTTGGCGGCAATGGTTGGCCGAACACCATGCCAATGCCAAGGAAATCTGGCTGGTCACCTATGGCCGGGGGACAGGCAAGCCGAGTGTTCCTTATCTCCAAGCAGTGGAAGAGGCACTCTGTTTTGGCTGGATCGATGGCATTGCCAAGAAGATCGATGCAGAGCGAACGGGGCAACGCTTCACCCCGCGCCGGCCGCGCAGCCACTGGACCGAATTGAACAAAGAGCGCGCCAGGCGATTGATTGCCAGTGGGTTGATGACTGAAGCCGGGCGCGCCGTCTTGCCGGATCTAGCACTCGAAGCATTCGAAATTCCCGCCGACATTCTCACTGCGCTGCAAGCCGACAGCGAAGTGTGGGCGAACTTCCAGCGCTTTCCAGCCCTTTATCAGCGCATTCGCATTGGCTACATTGAGGAAGTCCGCAAACAGCCGGCGGTCTTTCAAAGTCGGCTTGCCAACTTTTTGCACAAGACAAAGCAGAATAAACAATTTGGCACAATGACGTAAACAGAAATAAAAAAGAAAGAGCCAACGACAGCTGTCGTTGGCTCTTTCTTTTTAGCGAATTTTCGCCACCTGCGGAAGCGACGGGATTTGAACCCGCGACCTCGGCCTTGACAGGGCCGCATGCTAACCGCTACACCACGCCTCCAGTTACCAGTTGAACATTGCTGCTCAACGCAAAGTAGTGTACCATGCAGCGCAAAGCTTGTCAAACGCGGTACCTGTAAATTATCCAAAATCTGCTATCAACGTAACCAATCAGGAGTGATTATGGCCAGTCCCTATGTCATCATCGGGGGCGATGCCGCGGGAATGAGCGCGGCCAGCAAAATCAAGCGGACCCTGCCCGAAGCAGAAGTCATTGTCTTTGAACGGGGCGAATATATCAGTTTTTCCGCCTGCGGGATCCCCTATTGGATCGGTGGCGTGGTCGAGAATGACCGCCGGCTGGTGATCCTGACGCCGGAACGCGCCCGCGAGCGGCGAGGGATCGATGTGCGCACCGGCCATGAAGTCACCGCGATTAACCCAGCCGCCAAAACGGTGACGGTGACGCGCCAGGCAACAGGAGAAAGTTTTACGCAAAGTTATGCCGATCTGGTGATCGCAACGGGGGCGCGCGCGACGCGCCCGCCCCTGCCGGGCCTCGATCTGCCAGGGGTCTTCACACTGCGCAACCTAAGTGATGGACAGCAGATCTTTCACTATATCACCCAACAACAGCCCAAGCGCGCGGTGATTATCGGGGGCGGCTATATCGGGGTGGAGATGGCAGAGGCGTTACACGAGCGGGGGCTAGCTGTAACGGTGGTCGAATTGCTCCCTCAAATTATGCCCAATTTTGATGCGGAACTGGTCAGCGCGGTGGCCGCGCATCTGACCGAAAAGGGGGTGACGCTGCACACTGGGGTGCGGGTTGCAGCCATTGGCGCGCCGGCACAAGGGCTGCAGGTCCAGCTCAATACTGGAGCCGAAATCGCGACTGATTTGGTACTGGTCTCGACTGGCGTACGCCCCAACAGCGAATTGGCCAAGGCAGCAGGACTCAAACTGGGACAGAGCGGCGCGATCTGGGTAGATGGGCAGATGCGTACGAGCGATCCGCACATCTACGCGGCGGGCGATTGTGTGGAACATTATCATCTGATCTTGGGCGAGAATGCGTGGATTCCCTTGGCGACCTCGGCCAACAAGGGTGGACGGATTGCCGGCGATAATCTCTGCGCCGCCGCGACGGGGGAAGCACCCAGCATTTTCCCTGGGATTGCGGGTACTGCAGTGGTCAAGGTCTTTGACTACACGATGGCGGTGACAGGGCTAACCGAAGCACAAGCCATCGCTAGCGGCAAGTGGGGCCTTCAGGGTGAAATGCTGGGCAGTGCAACCGTTGAGGCCTGGGAAAAAGCGAGCTACTGGCCCGGCGCGGAAAAGATCAAGGTCAAGCTAGTTTATGCCAAAGCAAGTGGTCGCATCCTTGGCGGCCAGATTGTGGGCAAAGCGGGCGTCAACAAGCGCATTGATATTATCGCCACCGCGCTGAGCGCCCGCCTCACCGTTGCCGAGCTAGGTATGCTCGACCTCTCCTACGCGCCCCCCTACTCCCCGACTTATGACCCGGTGCAGGTCTGTGCCAATGTTGCCGCGCGGGGGAGTGAGTAGAGACGAGACAAGGTGACAGGGTGACAAGGTGACAGGGTGACAAGGTGACAAGGTGACAGGGTGACAAGGTGAATTGGAACTAGGCGTTTACACTACCTCGTGTCACCTTGTCACCCTGTCACCTTGTCTCTTACTCTGCCTTGCCGAAGACGGCGACGACATTCTGGCCGCCGAAGCCAAAGGCGTTGACAATGGCGTAGTGGCCATCAACATCCTGGGCGGTGTTGCCGATGATGGGAACATCGATTTCAGGGTCCGGGGTGTAGTTGATGGTGGGGGGCATTTTGCCTTCGCGCAAGGCCATGATTGCCGCGACGGCTGATTGCGCCCCGGCGGCACCAAGGGCGTGGCCAACCATACTTTTGATGCTGGTGATCTTCATGTCATAGACATGTTCACCAAAGGCACGTTTGAGCGCTTTGGCTTCCCCCGCATCGTTGAGCACCGTGCCCGTGCCATGGGCAAAGACGAGATCGATATCTTTGGGTTGTAAGCCCGCACTTTTGACCGCAGCCGTCAAGGCACGCGCGGCACCATCCCCTTCTGGGTCGGGCGCGGTGATGTGATAGGCATCGCCAGTGATGCGACCACCCAACACCTCACCATAAATCGTTGCCCCGCGAGCGCGGGCATGCGCTTCCGTCTCCAAAATCAACGCACAGGCACCTTCGCCACAGACAAAGCCATCGCGGTCAACCGAGAAGGGGCGGCAGGCATGTTCCGGATCGTCGGTACGGCTGGAGAGTGGCCCCATGCGCCCAAAGGCAGACATGGTTAAGCGTGAAATGGCCGATTCGGCACCACCGGCAATAATCACATCTGCTTCACCACGCTGCAAAAAGTGGTACCCTTCGATCATCGAATAGTGACCACTGGCGCAAGCCGCGGTGCTGGTCATCACCGGGCCACGCGCACCGGTCTCAATCGAGACCATACAGCTCACCGCATTTGCCATGGCCGCCGGGACCACAAACGGGCCCACCGAGCGCCACCCTTTTTCATCCATCTCTTCCGTCGCATATTCGATTTCGTTGATGCCACCACCTCCTGTTGCCATGAGGACACCAATATTGTCACGGTTGCTTGCATCGATGGTGATGCCGGCATCGGCCAACGCTTGGCGACTGGCCGCGATCGCAAATTGGGTGGCGCGCGCAATGCGGCGCGCCACTTTGCGATCCATATAGTCCTGTGGATCAAAGTTTTTGACTTCACAGGCTATATTATAGGGCATATCCCCTGCTTCAAAGAGCGTCAACATTGATGCGCCAGATTTCCCGGCCAATAGGTTCTGCCAAAAACTCTGTACATCATTGCCAATGGGAGTCAGGGCGCCCATACCTGTAATAAAAACACGCGTCATTCGTCGGTTCTCGCTTTCCTCACTAAAGCAGGAGAGTAACACATTATTTTTCCATCCAAATTGATCTAACACCGTTAGCACAAAAAAGTAGTGGTGTAGGGTAATTGGCAGATTATAGGGGAGGTCGCCTCATCCGTCAAAAACGTCTGCTATAAGCTGCTTTACGCCGGCTGCGCAGAGAGCGTTCATCCGTTTTACTCTTCACCCCACAATTGACAAGATAGCACTTAAATTGTATCTTCAGAAGAGAGCGTATGCCCATCGTGGGAGACGTAGGCGTGATAACTGTAGGTTTGCCCATCGCGCAGCCGACAGGCAACAGAAGAGATAACAGGTACATCAGCATGACTCTGCCAGCCCCAACCCAGATCGCACCGGAGCTAGAAGCAAGTGACGTCACCTTCTTTCAGCACTTAGCGTTGGATGAAAAGACGATCCGTGCGCTGCCGCCCAATGTCCGTGACCAATTACTCGACTATCTGCAGAGCTGGGGGACGCCGGCTGATCAGCTGGCCTTGGTCGAGCTATTACGCCAGACCCAAGGCTCGTTACTCTTTCTGATGGACTATCAAGCGGCGGCCCTGGCCAGACAGGGTGAACACCAACAGGTGCTGGCAGTCATCGAACGCCGGCAACGGCGCAGCACGACCTTGTCCAGCCAGGTGATCGAGGCGCGCGCCCTTTTGGGGTTGGGCCATGACGAACATGCGCGCGCGGTTGCGGACGATATCAGCCAGGCCTTTCCAAATCAGGCCCTGGCCATCAGTACGGCGGCTGAGATCTATGCCCATCTTGGCCACTTTGCGTTGGGGCGCACACTGTTGGAAGGGTATCTCGCCCGGCGCCCAGGCGATCTACAGGCGACGATCACTATGGTTGCGCTCGCCCAACAGAATGACCAATCACAAGTAGCCACCACCTATCTACAGCGACTGGGGGCGGGCGTGCCCCCCACGATCAGTGATGAATTATTGCAGCGCATGGGTGAAATCCTAATGGTTGCCAACCAGACGGAGAGCGTAAATGCCGTCCACCTTGAGCTGCAACGGCGCCAACACCTGGCCCGCCAGAAGGTGCAACAGGCCCTTGCCCCCTATACCGCCGCGGCCCTGCTGACCCCCGATGGCGAATTGCAAGTAGATGCCCATAATGGCCCCGAAGCAATCCCGGTCAGCCGTGAGGAAGAGCGCCAGATTCAGTTGGCAACCGTCCGCCATTTTGGTTTTGCCAAGTTGCGCGCCGGGCAGATTGAAACCATTGCCAGTGTCTTGCGCGGCGAATCAATTCTGACCGTCATGCCCACCGGTGCCGGTAAATCGCTTTGTTATCAACTGCCGGCGCTGACGTTGCCCCATATGACGCTGGTGATCAGCCCGTTGATCGCGTTGATGAAAGATCAGGTCGAAAGTTTGCCGACCAAGGCCCGCGCCCAGGCCACCTTTATCAACAGCACGCTCAGCGACGAAGAGTTGGCCAAACGCATGGCCGCCGTCGCCCGTGGCGAGTATAAATTAGTCTATGCCGCGCCCGAACGGTTACGCCAGCGTGAATTTTTACGTGCCCTGCGTCAGGGCGGAGTCGATCTCTTTGTCATCGATGAAGCGCACTGTGTCAGCCTGTGGGGCCACGATTTTCGCCCCGACTATCTCTTTGTCCAAGAAGCCCGGCTGGAGCTAAATGCCCCAACCACCTTGGCCATGACGGCGACAGCACCGCCGCGCATTCGCGATGAAGTGCTCGACTATATTAGTAATGGGACCACGTCCGCCAATGGCGAAGAGGAAGGCAGCAAGCGGCCACGCGTGATGGCGATGGACATCTTCCGCAATAACCTGCATCTGTCGGCGGTCCATTTTCACAACGAAGAAGAGAAATTGGCGGCCCTGCTCAAATTTGCCAGTGAGATGCCGGGTAGCGGCATCGTTTATGTCAACAGCCGCCACAAAAGCGAACAGTTGGCCTATCAATTACGGCAGGCTGGGGTTGCGGCCGAAGCCTATCACGCCGGCCTGGAAAATCGCGGCTCGGTGCAGGATCGGTTTATGAACGAAACGACCCGCGTCGTCGTTGCGACCATCGCCTTTGGGATGGGTATTGACAAAGCCAACATTCGTTTCATTGTCCACTTCCACCCTTCACGCAGCTTGGCCGCGTATTATCAAGAGGTTGGGCGCGCCGGTCGTGATGGCAAACCGAGCCAAGGGGTGCTCTTTTATAGTAATAACGACTGGGCAAATCTACGGCGCTGGGCCAAATCGGATGAGTTTGCCATCGACTTTTTGGAAAAGGTCTACGCCGCCATTGCCGCGCAACTAGGGATGATCCGGCCGGTCAGTGAGGGAGAGACAAGCAGCCAGGAGCCCAGCCATAAAGAGAATGGCGATAAAGAAAGCAACGCTAAAGAAAGCGGCGAAGAAGCCACGCCTGAAGAGCCGGCAATGAAGCTTTTGCAACCACACTCGGCAGACCAGGTGATCCAATCCACCGAGTCGGTGATGGGGCCAGTGGATGTCCGGCGTCTGCAACAGGTGATGAACACCGATGAGACGAATATGCGCGTCGCCGTCAGCATTCTAGAGCGGGCCGACCTGATCGATCGCACCTTTGATTTTCCCCAAGATGTTACAATTACAATTACCAAAACCCTGAGTGCCACAGCGAAGGCGGACAAAGAGTTTACCTTACTTTTACAAGGGTTAGCGCTCCGACCCGGACAGAGTGCCGGCTTCAAGAGTGTTGATATTGGGAATTTTATGGGCTGGCCACTGGATCAGGTGGAAGGTGTGCTGCTGGATTGGCAAGAAAAGGGCTGGTTGACCACGAAGGGCAGCCGGCGCGCCATGTTGATTGAGCTGCCACCACGCCCGGATGACGTGGCCGCACGCTTGCAGCGGCTGCTAGAACAATCAGCCGCCGTGGCCCAACGGCGCATGGATGATATCATCGGCTATGCCACGGCGGAGAGCTGTCGCCACGGCTATATCAGCGCCCACTTTGGTAGCCCCCCGCGGACGCGCTGCACCGTCTGCGATAATTGCACCGGCATTCGGCCCGAGTTGCCGGCGCGGTCGGAGCTTGCCCACCTGGCCCCCGATGATGCCGACATTGAGCCAATGATTATCGACTGCCTGATTAGCTTACCCAAACCGGTGGGCCGCAGCGGCCTGGCACGCGTGCTGAGTGGCAGCCTGCGCGCCCCCGTCACCGCCGACAAGGCACGCCACTTTGGGCTGCTCAAGTCGCTCGGTGAATCGGGGGTGATGACCTATATTGACGATCTGCTCGAAGATCTGCGGTTGCGTCAATACGAGCGGCAGGGCTATACCGTGCTGGCCCCCACGGTCAAGGGGCGCACGGAAGCCGAGTTGTGGCTGGCCGAACATCCGGATATGGCCCATTTTGGCGAAGCACCGGCGCAGATCGAAGGCGAGACGGAAGCAGAGTTAGCCTCGGAAGGGGACAAGTATACAGCGCTTCAAAAAGCCCTTTGGCTCTGGCGGCGGCGCTCTGCTGATGAACAGGGACAGCCACCCTATGTGATTATGAGCAACGAGCTGATGTTACGCATCGCTGAGTTACGTCCAAAGAATGAAGATGAGTTGGGTCAGTTACCAGGGATGGGGGCGCAACGCTTGCAACACTATGGCCCCACAATCCTTGATCTGGTTAAGCTGAACCCACCCAAAGAAGGGGAAGATCTTTTACTACTCACGCAGCGCAGTGTGCAGACTGATGCCATCTCGGCGGCCAAAGAGAAGATCCAGGCCAACCAAGCTGCGGTCTCGCCGCAGATCGAAAAGAAGATCTTTATGAAGCTGCAGGAGATCCGCCAGAAAAAGGCGATCACCGAGCGGAGTAAGCCTTATCTGGTTGCCAGCAATACGGTCCTCAAGGCGATCTCGCAACAAGCACCAACCACGGTCGCGGGCTTGGAGGCCATTCTTGGTTTCCGTAGTTCAGGCTTCAAGGATGATGCCGAGCTGATTGCCGCGGAAGTGAAGAAGATTGTGGGTACAACAGGGTAGGGGTAGAAGCGCCCGCAATCACCGGTATAGCTATCCTAAAAAGTCTTGTCCGGTGTAACGTCCGCGGCACGGCGCACACCAATCTTCGTTAACGAAGATTGGTGTGCGCCGGGCCCCGGCCGTTTGGTAGAAAATACCT
>JALHQH010000011.1 GCA_022842065.1 Caldilineaceae bacterium | reverse complement strand
ATAACAGCGAGAAGCCGCCTCAGCGGCTAGGATCGTTTTCTCAGCCGCTGAGGCGGCTTCTCGTTGTCAGGCCGGGATTTGAATCCCGTTGTAAGATAGTGCAACAGTATCACAAGGTGACCCGTCGGTATCATCCGGTTTGTCCATAACACTTCCTTGTCATCGGGGTGAGCCGATGACAAGGAAACGAAAGATCTGTCATTTCACTTTACCGATGCCGGCACAACCCGAAAGACCGGAAATTGTGACGCGATCAGTTCGAACGCGGCCAACGGTGCATCTTTGTCAACAGGAATGTGTGGTCTGGCACCGGGGGCGCGCTGCAAGTAACGCTTTAGGATCGGCGCGCGCTGATTCAGGGCAATCGCTTCCAGGCGCACGGTCTCGCGGCGGCCATGAATCAACGTTGCTTGACCGCCGGCAGCCTGAACATTGCGCACCCATGTCGCTTCCGTTCCCAACATCGAAACAAGATAGCGCTCACCATGCAGCACCGTCATCACCAGCGGCAGCGTGATTGGGCGTCCCGATTTGTGGCCGCGCACCTCCAGCGTGACCAGATAGTTGGGTGCAATCCCCAAGGCATGGATCGTCGCCCAACCGCGGTTGAGCATTTGGGCCAACCAGTTGGGACGACCATCGCGGTAAAGCCACTGTTTCAGTTCCGCAAAACGGAGCAATTTAAAAGCGCCGGTTGATTTCATGGTTTCCTTTGGGTACATTCGCAATCACTGCAGGACTTTTTTGCCACAGATAGAAATAAAAATTCGTGTTTATCGGTGTTTATTTTTTATCAGGTAACGCCAGCTGCTCTTGCAATTTAGCAACGGTAGCAAAGTCGTAGAGATTCACACCACGGTCGGTAAGAAATGGGCGCAGATGACGATCAAAAGCTAGACACTGACGGTGCAGTTCGGTAAAATCGCCAGCCTCCACAGATGGCAACAAGGCCGGGAAGCCGAGTGCCACCAAATCCTGCTCATAGTCAGCCAGACTGTTGAATCCGCTATAGCTGATGCCGGTCTCCGCTTTGGCCAGCGCCAAAGCCAATTCATGGTAGAGTGAGACGAGCAAGCGCTTCAAGGAAAAGCTATCTTTGCGCGCACAGGCCAGGAGGATATGTTGCAGATCCCCTTTGATCTCCGGGTAGCCGGCGCCAAAGGCAGTGGCATAAGTTACGTTGGGGTCGGGGCGTTGCCGTTGCGCCGCCAGCAGCAGCGCGTGGGTTGCATCAAGGAGCGCGTCACAGCCGCTGAGCAGCTCATCCGGGGCGGTGGCGTTGGTGATCCGCGCAACGGACGATGCAAAGTTCTCCGGCAAGTGCGGCAGCGCCAGGATCTGGTCCAGCTTGCGTGTGTCCACCACCTGTTGGTTGAAGATGGCTAGCGCGTGCGTAACAATCCCGACAATGCTCTGCGCTTGCTGCATGCAGGCGAGTAAATGACCGGCTGCAGCCTGTTGGCGTAAGAGATAATAGGGATAGCCGGCCCGTTGCAAGTATTCCTGCGCCTTGCGCACCATCAGCGAGCGCGCCGCCGGTTGCAACAATGCCCGCAGTTGATCCGCCAACCGCCCCAGCCGTTCCCCCGCAGCCGCCGAGCGCTGGTAGACAATCTGGTAGTTCAACAGCACCGTGCTGCTGACATTTTCAAAGCGGGCCATGCTCTCCAGTTGTGACCAGCGGATCGGGTAGAGATCACAGAGCATATCGCCCACGGTCACGGTGATGTGATAGCCCGTCTCCTCGTGGACCGGCACATAGGAGATATCGAGGTCGGAATAGGCGTGGGTGTTGCCGCGAATGAAGGAGCCGTAACGAAAGATCAGGTCAACTTCGTCCCCCAGCTTGCGCAGCAGCGCAGTAGTCAGCACTTCGGTGATTTGCAGTAGATCAGCAGCCATAAATTCTAGCGTTCCTTGTCAATAGCAATTAGTTTTAGCTTTTCCTCGTAGTCTGCGGCGCGCCAAATGACCACCCTTTATTGTAACAGGCCGGGTACGATCATACACTAGCCGGTTGGCGAGTTGTCGGGTTGGCCATACGGGTGGGATTGAAGGATATCTAGTGCAGCGTTACCGAAATTTTGATGGGTTTTTCGTCCCAGCGGGACGGTTGACCGTAGGACCAAGAAAATCATGCTATTTCCCGCCTACGGTCAACCGTCCCGCTGAGACGAACGCGGCTTTTAATCCAGCAAAACTTCCGTCACACTGTACTAGGGGTTCCCTACCCCAAGCATTGCTTGCACTAAGGCCGTGATCCCGGCACGCAACTTGACCTGCGGCGTAAAGGTCAACACGGCCTGCATCTGCCCGATCTCAGCGACCAAGTTGGCGCGGTAATAGGGGATCGCGGCTTCAGGAGGAATCAGCTCAAAATTGGGGACGCCACCAACGAGGCTCGCCGCTAACTCGGCAAGCGCGCGGATCGAGGTGATTTCTACCCCGGCGATATTCAGCACCGTGCTTTGCGCCAGGGCGAGCGCACGCAAGGTGGCTTCCACCGCGTCGGTAATGTGGATCGGGTTGAAGGCCGGAGTGTCACTGCGCAGAATCTGCAAAGGTTCACCCGCTACGGCCTGCGCTACCCAACGCGGGATCGGGTTTGGGGTGCCGGCCCCATAGGGAAAGAAGTAGCGCAGCACCACTTTGTGAAAGTGACCCGGCGCGGCCTGCACGGCCAACTCAGCTTGCGCTTTGGTCAAACTGTAGAGATCCATCGGGTTGAAGGGATCACTTTCCCCAAAGGAGCGCTGGGCAGAGCCATAGACGCCACCAGTGGAGGCGTGGACAAAGGTCTGCACCCCTGCGCTTGTCGCATAGCGCAACAACTGCCAGGTGGCTTCCACATTGACGCGAAAGGCCAAACTTTCAGCCACCCCTTCAGTGTCGATCAAGGCGGCTTGATGGATGATCGCATCTAGTTGCTTCGGCAGGCGGTCGGTCTGTAACGGTTGACTGAGATCCTGCGCGATGTAGGTAACGCCAGGTCGCCCTGTACGCGGGGTACTGCGCACCAACGCATAAAGTTCATGGCTGCCGCTGAGGCGATCCAGCAGATGGCGGCCAATAAAGCCATTGGCACCGGTGAGTAGAATTTTCATCGCCAGAGTCGCGGCCTACGCTTCGATCCAGAGGGCGCGCACCGGTGAAGCACAAGCCCCTTGAATTTTTAGCGGCAAGGCGGTGAGTTTGCCGCGCGGTTGCTGCACCTGATGCAAGTTAACCAGCGGGGCCAGTAACAGAATATCTTGTTTGAAGAACTTGGGGAAAAAGTTCTGCGGATTGGTGGGGCTGTCGTAGCGCGGCGTGTCACCGCCCAGCAAGGAGACTTGTTGATCGATCACCCAGTCAATCGCTTCGGCCAGAAAATAGGGCGGGTTACTCAAATAGTCGGGCAGCGTCCAATGTTGATCCCAACCGGTGCCAACCAGCAGCGCATCACCAGGTCGTAAGCTTTCACCACTTTTCGCCAATGCCTGCGTCAGATCAGCCACGGAGATCGCTTCATCCGGCCCTTTGGGGATCCAGAGGGTGAGCGCGTCGATCAGATAACAGCGTTCCAAGGGTAATTGGTCAATCGAGATTACATCGCGATACATATGTGCGCCGGTTTCCAGATAGGTGGCGCACTGTACGGCCATGGTCACCGTTTGCGAGTAGACTGGATAGGCCAACCACTCCGGCGGCGGAATTTCGACAATGCTGGGGGCCGGATAGGGATCGGCATAAGACCACATGCCATTTTCAATCGAACCGCTGATATCGATGATGCGCATTGAGTGCTCCTTGCGGGTGGTTAGGTGAAACGATGCCATCATTATAATACACCCCAGCCTTCACGCGCCATGTGGGCTGAGCGTGAGAAAGCCGAGCCCGCGCCAGAGCGCGCACATCAGTCTGTGGCCGAAATCCGGCTGGAGAAATTGGTTCGGGCAACTGCCTGGGATGACGGATATGATCAATCAACCACCTCATTCACCTTTCGATGTATGACAAGGCACAGTTGGCGGTATATGATGCAGGCAAACAAGATTAGTTGGAGGGGCAACACCATGAACAAAACCGAACAGCCACTTTTTCAACAATTTCCCCTAACCGGGACGGCAACGATTACAACCGGCGCAGTGCCGACGCCCTATCAGATCTATGATGGGTATGGCGCGTTTGTGGCCGGCACGGCTGATTTGGCGGCAGTCCAACGGCTGCTACAACCGGAAACGGTACTGCCGATCCAAAATCGCGAGGGCCGGGCGTTAATGGGGATCTGGCTTTGTGATTTCACCGAAGCCAGTTTAGGTGCGCACCATGAATTACAATTTTCGATCTTTGTCAGTCGCCAGCCATTGCCGCCGCTGGGGGCGCAGCCGTTAAGTTTGCTGGCCGCCATGCTCACCCATCCCGCCATCGAGATGCTCTGTCACGGATTGTGGAACAACAGACCCACCGTCGTCGCCTACAACCGCGAACGCCTCAGCCTCAATGCCAAACTAGCGCAGAGCCAGATCCGCCGTGATCCGCAGCAGATGCGTGTCGAAGTGAACGATGCGGCCGGCAACGCGTCCCTCTTAACGGGGACGCTGCACAAGCCCGGTCGCACTTCGCTGCGCGCCACCCTTGCCCTGGCAGGCCAACTGGGCTGGCGTAAAACTATGCAGGTCAACCAGCAACCGTGGGTAGAGATGAAGGTAGTCAACCCGGTGGGGGTTGATTTGTCGCGCAACGCCGTGGCCCAAGCGATGAATAAGAACGCGACCAACACCATCCGCTACTTTGCGCCGGCCAACGACAGCTTGACCATCCACCAGTCGCCTTACAGCGCTTTGGACTTCCGTCCCCAAGTCGTCCAGCATATGAGCGGTTTCAAGTTTGTTTATCTGAATCCAGTGTAAATGGTCGCGGTCGAATTGCGGACATCACAAGTCCTCAACTTGCTGTCCACCCGTGATTGGCGATCACATCCCGGTACCAGAGCGCACTGGCCTTGGGGGTACGTTGCTGCGTCTCATAGTCAACCCAGACGATGCCAAAGCGTTGGGTATAGCCTTTAGCCCACTCAAAATTGTCCATGAGCGACCAGACAAAATAGCCAGCCAGGGGAACCCCATTATGCATGGCGCGGTGCACAGCCGCAAAGTGATCGCGTAGATAATTCAGCCGCCGTTGGTCAGCAATCTGGCCACTGGCATCCGGCCCATCACTGTAACTGCACCCATTCTCGGTGACATAGAGTTTGGGTACTTGATACTCAAAATGAAGCCGGTTCAGCAGGTTGTATAACCCTTGCGGATAAACCTCCCACCCCATCTCCGTCCGTTCGGCTACGGAGGCAGCAAAGACCGTTTGCGGCAAGTTGTCCGCTGCTTCCTCATCGCGGGCCACCACGCGGGTGTAATAGTTCACCCCCAGGAAATCAGTCTTGGCCGCCATCGCATCATAGTCACCGGCGGCCACAAAGTCGAGACCATGGGGCAGATAACCGTCGGCTTCATATTCAGCAACCATATCGGCGGGATAGTGGCGCCCGTAGAGCGGGTCGATGAACCAGCGACTGAAGTACCCTTCACGGCGGCGCGCGGCGTGCAAATCGGCGAGGCTGGGGGACGCCGGTTGCGCCGGTTCAAAGTTGAGCACAATGCCGACCTCAGCGGTAGGGCAATTGCGACGAATCACCGGTACGGCCCAGCCATGCGAGAGCAAAACGTGATGGGCAGCGCGTAACGCCGCCGGCCAATCCTGCCAACCCGGCGCATGTTCGCCGATCTGGTGGCTCAAAAAGGCGATGCACCACGGTTCGTTGTGCGTCATCCACTGTTTGACCCGGTCGCCCAGGTGACGGCTCACGACATCCGCATACTCGACAAATGCTTCCGCCGTAGACCTTTGCGGCCAGCCGCCTTCATCTTGCAGCGCTTGGGGCAAGTCCCAGTGATAGAGGGTGACAAACGGCACGATGTCCGCTGCCAAGAGTCCGTCAACCAGCCGGCTATAGAAATCGAGACCGGCCTGGTTTACTTGACCGCGGCCAGTCGGCAGGATGCGGGGCCAAGCAATCGAAAAGCGATAGTTCTGGACATTGAGTGATTTTAGCAAGGCGATATCGTCGGGCCAGCGGTGGTAGTGGTCGCAAGCCACGTCACCGCTGCTGCCGTCGATAATTTTGCCCGGCGTGTGGGTGAGGCGATCCCAGATCGACTCACCCTTGCCGTCTTCCTGCCAGGCCCCTTCGATCTGATACGCGGCGGTTGCCGCACCCCACAAGAAATCATTGGGAAATTCAATTTTGGTCATGCCCTGTTCCTTTCAGCTGATTGTGCGCACGTTTGGCTTGACACCACTGCGGTAGCGGTGTCAAGCCAAACGTTGCGTCCGTCTTTCATCGTCAATGCGACCGCAGCAAACCTAGCAACATTGTACACCCATTTACCAGGCATGTAGTGAATACCCCAAACGCCATACCAGGAATGCGTACAGAAAAGATCATTTCTCCACAAAATTCTTTTTTAGATGGGAGCCGCTTGTAATGACACCGGTTGCAGCGGCTCGGTATCCGTTGTATTACGCAGCAGGAGCACCATCACCCACAGCGCCAACAAGCCCAGGGTGGCAAAACCAATGATCGGGCCGATGAGTTGGGCAGGGGTAAAGAGCAGCCCCGCCAGCAGTTGGCTGACCGTTTGCGCCGCAATCATCGGCGTCAATAGGATCTCCAGCACGAGCAGCGAGAAACCCACAAGATAGCCCAGCCCGTCGCGCCGCCAAATCAATGTGCCGGCAATAAAGGTCGCCGGGGTAATGATCCCCAAATCGAGGACATCGGTAATTTTGGTGCTATAGCTACCGACGAACGCCGGCAGTTGATTTTGGGTTAGCTCATTCAGCAACGGTTGCAGCCAGATCGCAAGCGTCGCCAAACCGCTGAAGAACATGAAAATGGCAACCGGACGCCGGGGTAGCGCAGCCGCAAGGTGAGCCGTAAGGAGTTGCCGATCAATCGAGGCAAAGAGCAGCACAAACGCAAAGAGGCTAGCCGAGAAGAGCGCGATGTAGACCAGAAAGAGCGGGTTGAAAGCGATACCGAGCGCATAACTGCTATAGACATAAAGGAAATA
Organism: Caldilineaceae bacterium; assembly: GCA_022842065.1. The sequence continues at coordinate 311,841 of JALHQH010000011.1, read as the reverse complement.
GACCAGCGTACCCAACAACAACAAGCCGCCCCGCAAAGAGCCACGCCGATAGCGCAAGGTTGCATAAGCCAAGAGTGGGAGTGCGCCGACTAGCGTCACTACGTCCGTCCCACGGTTGGCTGCCCCTGTAAAAAGCGTATCGTAACGATACAAACCCTGGCCATAAATTTGCACTTGCTGGCCACGCAAAGAAGTAAAGGGGAAGGGTGCGCCCGCAGCCGGCCAAAAGAACCCGCCACCAATAGCGATGAGCGCGAGGACAATTATTAGCACTGCGAGGAGAACAACGAGTTTTGAACTTTTCATAGAACGCTACTTTCTTTGTAACTAGTAACCCCCTCCTAACCTCTCCCGTGTACAGGGGAGGAAGGGTTACGGGTCAACTATTCCCTCCCTTAGCAGAGGAGGGTTAGGGACACTGCCATTAAGTTAACGGGCGGAACGTGTACTCAGCGTCCCCAGACACTGAGCCCGCCTTGATGGGGTTGCGCATCTGGGGATGCGCACTACTTGCTTAACTTAATGGCAGTAAGAATTAGGGAGGGGTGGCTTGGTAGTTCTTTTGCATAGGCTACGGTTGGGTCTGCGCCAGCACTTTGTTCACCAGCGTATCGGTCAGTTCCTCTGGCGTGGCCCCGTGGCCGGAGGCAAGCCAGATTAACTCTTTGTGGGGCGCTTGCAGCCCGTTGTAGTAACGCTCGACCAATGACGCCATAGCGTTGACATCTTGGCGGCCAACCAGAAAATAGACCGGCACAGCCAACTGGGGGGCTTGCGTTTCAAAATCTAGATCGTGTAACTGTGCATAGACCACAGGAAATGAATCGAGCAAGCCACGCGCAAAATTCACCCGATCCACCAGTCCATATTCACGCGCAAAGTGGGGCACCAGCAGCAAAACTAGTTGGAGTGTAGGCGAATCCATGTAGCGGAAGAGTACATTATTGTAGACCGCATATTTCATGGCCATCCCCGCCCCGTCGTAGGGTGGTGGGCCATTGCCGCGTAGTGTCGCAACCGTCCCCGCCTCGCCCCATTCTTCACTAACCTTCAGCGCCAGTTCATAGCCCAGGCGATCGTTCTCGGTGGTGTTGACCATTTGGCCGTTGCCCACGTAGGCGTAAAAGAGCTCGGGGTATTGCTGCACCAATTTGATGCCGAGAATGGTGCCCCACGAGAGACCGAAGACGTAGATCTTCTCTTGCTGAAAACGCGCCCGCAGCAGTTGGGTTAACTCATGGGCATCGGCGACAAAGCGGTCAACCGTCAACGTTGTAATCGGCACCGCGTTATATGATTTGCCCGTGCCCGGTTGATCCCAGTTGACGACCGTAAAGTGCTCCTCCAGCGCGCCAAACATCATGGCATTGGCTGGAAAGCCGCCCGCCCCCGGCCCACCGATACCCAGATAGAGGAGGACAGGGTTGTGGACATCTTTGCCGCGGATGGTGATCCACTGCTCACTGCCGCCAAGGGTTACTTTCTCCAACGTCGCGATACTGTTGGGCAGTGGCTGGCCGTTGGCTGCGGTGATCGGTGCCGTGGCGGCTAACTGTTGGGAGAGCCAGACAGCCAGCCCGGCGATCAACAACAAGCCCAGCAAGTACCCAAGCACCCCCAGGCGGGGCCATTGCTGCCGAAAACGTCCAAAGAGGAACAGGCCATCAACCACCAATAGCCCGATCACAACATAGGTAGGTACGGCCGTGGCGACAAACAAAAGCAGCACGGGCAGGACCAGCAGGAAGGTGAGCACAACACCGAGCACCCACAGCAGCGCCATGCGAATTTTGCGCGCCAACGGTGAGCCAGTTGCAGTGGGTTGGTTGCGATGAGTCGCATCATCCTGCAGTGGATGGCCTGTGATTAGATTGGGTTGCTGTTGCAGCATATATCACTCCTGTTCCAGCTGAATGAAATTTCATCGTTTCCTCATCATTCAAGATCCGTCCACCCATTCCGGCACCCGTAACACTGAGAGACAGACCGGTGTAAAATAGCGTGGCCAGAAGGCCGCGGCTTCCAGGTTAAACGCTTCAAAGTTGACGGCACAGCTTGTCATGCCCTGGCTGGCATAGGCGCACAGGGCGGCATCAAGCAAAGCCGGTGCCACACCTTGTCCCCGATAGCCCGGACGTACATATGCGCCGGAAATGCCAACGATGCCATCCCCACCCAGCAGATCAACGCCGTCGAGACCATCGCCACCGGCAAAACAGAGATAGCCAGCCGGATCTACCCCAGCCAACGCTAGCCAGACGCTGTGGTGTGGCTGGTTCAAAAAATGATGCCAGGTCGCGGCAGCGCGCCCGGTATGGGGTGCCATAAAGATCGGCGACTGGCTATAATGTTGCCAATGCTCGGCATCTAACTGCGCCAGCAGGTCAACATCGGCACGAGCGACCATTCTATTGACCTCGCTTTACACACATAAATTGATAAGCCGAGAACGCGATGAATAAGCTGATGCTTAGGCCGGCGGACACAGCTGGATCCAGCATCGCAAAGAACAGCACCAAGAAGGCTGCGATCAAACTCAGGATCGTTCCGGCTTGTAAATTCATGATTGCCTCAATATCGTCATCGATGTCCTGCAGTGCGCGATAGACCGACACAAAAACGAGCAGGGCGAAAAGGATGGGCCACAGCCATTTTTGTATGGTAGTGGATTGCACGCGTTACAGCCCAGCCAGCAGCTGCCAGTTCAGTAAAAATGCAACAAAGAGTAACGCCGCTAAGGTCACCAATGTGTAGTGGATACGCCAGGCGATATGCCCTGTGGGCCGCCGCCAAGCCCGTACCATAAAGGTCAACAAGGCGAGTGCGGCGGGCAGGTTGATCCACCACAGTTGGGTCAAGCGCACCATTAGGGCCGTTGGATAGACAAGCGAATCGGCGTAAGCCAGCAACGCGAGCAGAAACCAGCCCAGCAGCGCGATGTTAAAGACTGCCAAGAGACTCGCCGTCCAGCGCGCCACCACAGTCCACGGCGCGGCCGGCTGCCCACGCCGCCGCTGCACTAGCCAAGCGATCGGCCAGGCAATGACCCCGGTGAGCATGATCAACAACGCGCTGGCCGCCAGCAGGATTTGAAAAAGCACAGTCTGGTAGGTAGGGATTCTAAAGTAGGCAAACTGGCCGAAGAAGAGTTGCGTCACCGCGCCCTGCGCGTCGGTGCGATAAACCAATGTGCGTGGACCACCGATCTGCTGAAAAAGCCCTGGCTCGACTTCGGCATAGGTGCGCGCCCCGACCACTAAAGTATCATCAGGCCCCGGTTGTACGGTCAGTGCCTCTGCTAGCCAGGTTACCAGCTTTTGCGACGACTGATGGGCTATACGCGCAGAGACATAGTTGCCACTGAGCGCAGCAATGCGTTCGGCCGTATCCGCCGGTGGTACGACCGCGGCGACGGCTGGTGCCGAGTAGAAGTGATCGACAAAGCTGGCTAGCGGCTGGTGCAGATCCCCAATCGGGGTGTTGTACGAGATAAAAAAACCGATATTCGCGGCCGGAATCAGCGCCAACATGGTGTTGAAATAGGCACTGCCTCCCGCGTGCCAGGCGATGGTCTGGTCATTTTGGGTTGAGATCAGGAAGCCGTAGCCCATGCCATTGACATGTGGATCGTGGGCAAACTGTTTTTGTAACATGGCTGCGCTGGTCGCCGGCTGCAAGAGCTGCGTATCACCAAAGCGCCCCTGGTTGAGATAAGCGATCATAAAGTTGGCCATGTCGGTGGCCGTAGTATGGACCGGCGCGGCCGGCGCATCGGCGACCCATTCAAAGTCCACCGAAGTATATTGGCCATTACGATAGTGATAGCCTTTGGCAAGATCGGCCATGAGCGCCGGTGGCAAGGGCTGCACCGCGGCACTATGCTTCATTGCCAGCGGGGTGAGGATATGATCGGTAATGTACTGTTCATATGGCTCACCAGCGACGCGCTCAATGATATAGCCGGCCAGGGCCGTGGCATAGTTGGAATAGGCAAAGGTCATGCCAGGCGCATAGACGCGCGCCGGCAACGTTGCGCGCAGAAACTCACCCAACGGTCGCACGTCGGCCTGATCCGCCACCAGCAGCGCCTCGAATTGCTCCTCAAAACCGGCGGTGTGGGTCAGCAGATGGGCCAGGGTAATCGGCTCAGGGTAAGTGGCGGGAATGGTGAAATCCAGATATTGATTGATATCGGTCTGTAGATCAAGTTTGCCCTGCTCTACCAACTGCATCAATGCCGTCCAGGTAAAAAGCTTGCCGGTTGAACCAGGAAAAAAGAGCGTTCGATCAGCCACGACCGGTATTTTCTGGGCGCGATCAGCATAACCATACCCCTTGGCAAAGAGCAGCGCGCCATCCTTAACCACCGCCACGGTGGCCCCCACCATGTGCGTAACCGCCATCTGCTGCGCCACTAACCCATCAAAAAACGTTTCCACCGTGGCTGCGGTGATGGGCATAGCAGTAGGCGGGGCCGTGCGCAGGTGCGCTTGGGCAAGGCGCGGGCTGAGCGCTTGGGGCGTGCTGCATAGCAACAGTGTGCTCAGCAACAGGCTGAGCAGCCGCACACCGCGCCGTTGTGATCTAGTGGTGGCGGGGCGACTGGTTTGCAGGCATTGCATTCGTGGCATCGTTTTGTTATCCATTCCTTGGGTGGCTCGTCACAGCAAGCGCGCCAGGGCTTTACTGAGGGGCGAGTGTGGCCGGGTGCGCCATCGTCTCCGTCACAAAAAAGTGCGGGGCCGCGTCTTGCATGAGCACCCACAGCGTATAAACGCCGATCACCGTCCCGATGGGTAGATTGAAGAGATTCAGCAGGCTCAGCACAATGGCAAGATAGCGTGCCCAGGCTTTGCGTGCCAACAGGCCAAAGCCGGCAACAATACCCGGCAGGCCAAGCAGCGTCAACAGCGCGCCGACAAAGGTGCCGACCAAGCCCAGGACGACTACAGCCTGCGGATCAGCTGTTACGGCGCCGATGCTGCTCAGAAAGAAAAACAACAAGATCCCAAGTAGCACAAAAAAAAGATTGCCGACAATGTGTAGCCAGCCCAAAATCAGGACATGCTGTTCCAATTGGGTTTGATCTAAACGATTCATCATGGGTAAGCTCCTTATCCGATCAACGTGTTGGCGCACAATACACCAACCTCGTATCTACATTGACAACCATAGATTTGACCGATTCACTGGAGCGGGGGGTGGGGCTGAAGTGAGTATCCGATGTGAAAGCTCTATTACCTGATCTGAACATTGATCAATGAGCATAGAACCACGCTCCAGTATAAAGCAAAAGCCGGGGCTTGACACCCGACAGCCAGTGGAGTTTTCTCCTGGTCATCTGGATAGGTAATTTTTTGTCACCGCCTGCGACGCCAGAGGTTGACAAAAAGCAGCATAACGGCCAATATGGCGCGGTTACGTGTGCGCGAAACGGTCCACATCCGCCAACAATCACGAAGCTTGGTGTATAACTGGGTCATTGAGGAGGAAAGCAAACTAGCTATGAAGCGGCAACAATTGTGGGTAAACCGGTGGTGGCTGACGATCTTGCTCATTGCCATGGTGAGTTTGTGGGTCGCCACAACAGCCAAAGCGCAGACACCGACGCCACCGCCCACTGTTACCCAAGGGCCGGCTGCCCAGGGGATTATTCTGTATAATACAAACCTACGTGCGGGACCAGGGACGGTCCACGCCGCCGTCGGCAAGGTACGCGCCGGCCAAACAATCACGATCACAGCAACGAGTCCGGATGGCAATTGGTATCAGGTCGGTGATGGCCAATGGCTGGCCGCCTTGGTGGTAGAGCACAATGCAGGCACGCTGACAGCAGTAGTAACGCCGACCCCAGCCCGGCGTTTGGTGGCAACCGCAACCCCACCACTGTCAGCGACACCAACGGTGAGGGTGACGCCAATGTTACGCAACTTACGCGCCACGGCAATCCCCACGGCCACGGCAATCATCAGCACGACTTCCGCGGTGACAGGTACGACCGCGCTGCGCAACGCCAATCTGCGCGCCGGCCCCGGCACTAACTATGCGATTGTCGGCAACGTGCGCAGCGCTGATCGTCTTGCTGTACAAGGACAGACAAGTGATGGCACCTGGTATCAACTGGGCGATGGGCGTTGGATCGCGGCGTTTCTGGTCGCGCCAACAGTGTCAACGTTGCCAACCGTTGCGCCCGCGGTGATTGCCGGCCTGCCGACCCTAGCGCCGACTGTCACCCCAACCCCAATGCCGAGTTTGCCCACTGTAAAGACATCCATAGCGACGCCCGTGGTAGCAGAAAATACAGCAGCAGCGACTGCCATTGCCCCCAACGCACCAACCAGCAGCGGCACCACCACCTTTGTCGTGACCCGCCGGCGGCTCTGGAATCCGTGGGAAAATGGTGGCTCGACCGATGGTCCGTCTGTGCACTGTGGCCAAGGGCGCAACCTCATCGTTAATGTCCTGGATGAAAGTGGCAACCGCCTCAATGGAGTGGCAGTACAGGCTGAATATGGCGCCAAAGAGATCTGGGTCACGGGCGCGCAGGGCAAAGGCGATGGCATTGTCGAATTTGTGTTGGGGAGTGGCCAGGATGTGAAGGTAATTCGCGATGCCAACGGCAGCCCAGTCAACAGTGAAGCGGCAACCGGGCTCTCGACCGATCCGCGCGGCATTGATCAAGAAAGTCTGATCAACGCCGGCTATTGCCAGGATGACGATAGTTGCCGCACCTTTGTCAACAATCTCAGTTGCATCGGCCACTACAGTTGGACAGTCACCTTTGAGCGCCGTCGCGGCGGCTGAGTGAGGCAGTGGACAGTAGGTCAGTGACTAACCCACTGTCCACTGTCCACTGTCCACTGTCCACCGTCCCACTGTCCACCGTCCCACTGTCCACCGTCCCACTGTCCACCGTCCCACTGTCCACTGTCCACTGTCCCACTGTCCACTAATAATCTGTATCCCTATTTCCATATGAACGGAGAAGGCAAAGTTTTTCTGATATACAGTTGAAATTGATAGAGTTGATCGGACAGATTTCAGTCGGCAATGAGCACAGGCTTACGCGTCGCCAGCGTCGCGCCGACCGAGGCGACGGCCAACCCAATCAACAAGCCAAAGACGGGAGTATAACTCCCCGTCCAGGTGAAGAGTAGCCCCATTGCCACTGGCGCACCGGCGCGCGCAATGGTTGATACCAGGGTCATGACGCCGTTGATCGCGCCATAGTTGGCGATGCCATAGAACTCGGCCACCAACGCGGCGCGTGCCGGCGAACTTGCCCCGGAGCCCATGCCAAAGAGCGAAGCGCCAACGATGAGCAGCCAGGGCGACGGCGCAAGGAGGAGGATTGTTAAGCCACAGGCCATCATCGCAAAGAGGATTGCGGTGACGACGCGCAGGGACAGGCGACTACCCACCGGCCCAAAGATCAAGCGCCCTGGAATCTGGCTGCCACCCAAGACGCTAGCAATCAACGCCGCAAAGGCAGCCGAATAGCCCTGCCGGGTGAGGAAGGGCAGCAGATGCACCGCCAAGGCGATTGCAGAGAAGGTGGCAAGGGCAAAAGCCGTTGAGAGCCACCAGAATGCGTGATCGCGCAAGGCCACGCCGACGCTAATACTAGGAAGGGAAAGTTTTCGGTTAGCAGAGAGCTGTTCAGACCCTTCAGCGGGCAACCTCGCGGGGGTGTCCCCATCAGGGTAAAGACCAACGGCAGCGGGAGAGCGACGCAACAAAAGGGCATGTAACGGAATGGTGGTAACGGCCAGCAGGATCGCCAGTTGCCAGAGCGCGGTGCGCCAACCATATTGGTCGATTAGCCAGGTGATCAGCGGGACAAAGATCACACTGGCCAAGCCACCGCCCAGGGTCAACACAGTCAAGGCCTGGCTGCGTTGACGTACAAACCAAGTGGCAGTCACGGCAAAGGCCGGCTCATAGAGGATCATAGCGGTGATAACGCCAATCGCGCTCCAAAGCAGGTAGAAACCAAGCAAGGTTTGAACTTGTGCCCAGGCGATAATGGCCAAGACCGCCAAGCAGGAACCAAGGGTCATCAAGCCACGCGCCCCGTGCCGATCCAACCAATGGCCGACCGGCACCGCCGCAATGCCGGAAATGAGCAGCATCAGCGAAAACGCGCCGGTCATTGCGGCTTGGGTCCAGCCCATCTCTAACTGGGTTGGCGTCAATAACACCCCAAAACCATAAAAGAGAATGCCCCACGAGATCGGCTCGGTGATCGCCAGGGCACCGACGACGATCCAGCCATAATAGAGTTTAGGGCGGGGCGTCATTGCGATCACGACGCCCCGCCCGATCTGTTCGCTAGGTTCAGCCACAGCAGGAACTGGCTCCAACTTGGGCGCGCTGCGCGCTGACGGTTTGTTTTGTCTCTGGTGTACAGCAACTGTCGGCGACGACGGGGGCGGCGTCGGTGCAACAGGCGTCAACGCCACAGCAACTGCCTTCCGCCACGGCAATCGTGTCAAGCGCAATCAAGCCCGCTGTCTCCGGCGTTAGGCTGATCGGGGCCGCATTCAGTTGCAGACTAGCGAGATCAAAATTGATCAACCCAGCGGGGGCCTTCGCCGGGGCGCTGCCGCAACAACTGCTACCCAAGCCCAAGCCATTGGCGTCGATCCCCGCCGGTACGCCACAGACACCTGTCTCCGGCAATGCCAGTTGGACATCGGCCGCAGCCACCCAATCCCCAGCCAGCCCCGCCACGACGGAACGAACCTGCTCATAGCCGGTTGCCAGCAGGAAGGTGGGGGCGCGGCCATAACTCTTCATACCAACCATATAGAAGCCGCTTTCCGGGTGGCGCAACTCCTTTTCACCATGCGGCGGCACACTGCCACAACTGTGCAGATTCGGATCGATCAACCCGGCAATGGCACTGGGCGCTTCGACACCGGCGTGTAAATCAAGGCGGACTTCACGCAGGAAGGCGAGATCCGGCCGGGCACCGGTGGCCCCGATTACTTCGTCGACCACAATAGTGCGCTCGCCAGTGGGCATATCACCGACCAGGTGCAGTTGTTCTCCAACGCGGTCGATCCGCGTGGTAAAGAAGGGCGTTACGACCTCAATCGCGCCGCTGTCAACTAGCTCCTTAATGCGTATGCCCAGCAGACCGCGCCCCGGCAACTCATCATTTTCCAAGCCGCCATAGGTCGCTGCCACATTGGCTTTGCGCAAGACCCAGCTGATCTGGGTGGTCGGGGCGTCGTTGTGAAGATCAGCTAGTTCCAAAATCGCGTTGATCGCAGAGTGGCCACCACCGACGACGGCAACATGTTTGCCCCTATAGCGGCTACGCCCCTCGCTCAAAATATTGGGGATGCCATAGACGATCTTGTCCGCATTGGCGCGCTCACCGGGGGCAAGTAACCCGTCGGCACCAATTGGGTTGGGGGTGGCCCAGGTGCCACTGGCGTCGATCACCGCGCGGACCAGGAAACGCTCTTCCTCCCCATTCAGCAGCACTTGCACCACAAAGGGGGCATCACCACGGCCAAGATCCTTCATCTTGTCAATGCGCCGGCGACTAACGCCGACGACACGGGCATTCAAATGAATCTGGCTATGCAGTTCGGGCGTCTGGGCCAGCGGTAGCAAGTAATCGTCAATCAATTCGTTGCCGGTGGGCAAAGTCTCCGCATCGGGCATCTGCCAGCCGTGGCGTTCGAGCAGCGCGACCGCAGCTTTGTCCACACACCAACGCCAGGGCGAAAAGAGGTGCACATGACCCCAACTGCGAATATTCGCAGCAATTTCATTACCCGCTTCAAAAACCAGCGGTGTTTCCCCGCGCTGCACCAGGTGGGCAGCCGCAGCCAGCCCAATCGGACCAGCGCCAATCACGGCCACCGGTAGGTTTGTCAAATCCATCTTACACTCCTTATATCGACGAACGTCGATGCTTTTGGGTAAAACGTAACCCGTAAAACGTAAATACAACGCTAGATTTACGTTTTACGGGTTACGTTTTACGCTTTACGAATTACGTTTTACAGTGGGTGCCGGCAACAGTTCAATGTCTGCGACGCCGGCAAACGTTGCTTCAGGCAAAAGGTCAGGGCCACAACCCAGGGTTGCCACTGCCTGCTCAACAAAATTAGGCGCAAAGTTGCGCATGAGTGAGCCACAACAGACGGTAAAGCGGGCCTGGTTAAGCGTGTAGAAGCGTTGCCGCCCTTCCTGGCGCATTTCCACCAGTTCGGCATCAGCCAACAATTTCAGATGATGGCTGACCGTTGGCTGGTTGACGCGGCCATCTAGGGCTGCAACGACATCGTTGACGCTCAGCCATTCACAACAGAGCAACTTCATAATTTCTTGCCGCGTTTCGTCGGCAAGCGCTTTGGCAAAGGTGATCACACTTTGGTCAATTGACATAAAAGCTATTATATTGATTTTTATCGATATGTCAAGAGGCAATTTATGAGAGACTCACAATTATTGTGGCAACCCCTGTTCGTCATCAAACATGGCACCATGTTGTACTGCCGAACCAGGCTGTTGCAGGTGGGCGGCACAGTGTTTGGCAATCGCCATTAATTCGTGGCGCTGTGTCTCTTTGCGCTGTTGATGTTGTAGTTGTTGTCGTTGTTTACGCAGCACATTGATCACAACCGTTGTCATACGCTGCCCGGTCAATTGGGCGATTTCATTTGCCAGCGTGTACGCTTCTTTATTTTTAATATTAAGGCTCATCGGTAACCCAGTATTCTGCAAAGGTAGACACAGTTTCCATCTTTGCAGAATACTTGTAATTTTTCAGCATGTCAAACATTATCAACGGAACGGCATATTTCATTAGGTACGTCCCGATTTTGGGGGCTAACGTCCCCGGCACAGGCTCAGCAGTGGTTCTGCGGCGTACCATTCACCCGCCTGTGCCGGGGACGTTGTGAAGCGCACCCCTTTTTTAGGACGCACCCTATTTCATTCCCTAGCTTTCCTCTTAGGCCAAGGTATGGGATAATAGCAACATCATTCACTCAATATTCTACGGAGGTAGACAATGCCCTCACCCTTTCCGGGTATGGATCCTTATATCGAAACGCAACATAACTGGACTGACTTTCATGTCGGCCTGGCCGCCGAGCTACGGGCCTGGTTAATGACAGCTATCCAGCCCACCTATTATGCAACCATTGTTCCCTATGTTGCCTATGATACGATCGACATTGCCCGCCAGGATGAGCGGACCACGTTGCCTGCCCGTGACGAATGGCTGACCTATGGTAATCCGGCAGCAGCCAAAAGATCGGAACGCTTTGAAAGAGGGAGTGAGCCCTGGCAAAGGCAGGGTAGTGTGATCGTCGAAGCGCCCTTTCGCTTGGCCAATGTGGAAATCCGCCAAACCGGCACCGACAAGTTGGTCACTGCGTTGGAAATTCTTTCGCCCATCACCAAACGGGTTGGGCGTGAACAGGAAAAGTATCAACGCAAACGGCGTGAACTATTACGGATCGGGGTGCATGTCGTGGAGATCGATCTGCTGCGTGGCGGGCAACGCTCGTCACCCGAGACGCCACCATTGGCCCCCTATTATGTCACCCTCTGGCGTGCGGCGCGCCATGCGGCCACCGACATCTGGGCGATTCAACTAAACATGGGGCTGCCCGTTGTGCCTGTGCCGCGGCGGGCACCGGATCCTGATATTATGCTTGATCTGGGCGCAGTCGTGCGCGCGGCTTACAAACGGGGTGGCTATGCCAAACGCCTTGATTATCACGGCCCGGTGCCGTCACCCGCGCTTGACGCCAAACAGTTGGCCTGGGTTGATACACTGCTAACCGCCTACCGCAAACATTAAACGAAAGAACTGATTCTACGTTGCAGGCAGTAGATTCTACGGAGGTAGACAATGCCCTCACCTTTTCCAGGGATGGACCCCTATATCGAATCACAACGCAATTGGTCTGACTTTCATGCCGACCTTGGCACAGAAATACGCGCCCAGCTAAATGCCCATATCCAGCCTGATTACTACGCGACAGCGGTCACCTATATCGCCTACGATGTCATTGAGATCGCACGCAAAGATAGCTACACAGCCGTTCCTGATGTTGGCGTGTGGCGAGCGGGCAGCAATAGACCGACAACCAGTGGGGTAGCCGTCCTCGATGCCGTAATCGATCCACCGCAGGCGCAAAGCCAAGTTACGTTGGAAGCGCCCTTTCGCCTGTCCAATGTGGAGATCCGGCAGGCTGGGACCGACCGCTTAGTCACGGCAATCGAAATTCTTTCGCCGATCAACAAGCGAACCGGGCGCGAGCGCGAAAAATATCTGCGTAAGCGGCGTGAATTGTTCCTTTCCGAGGTGCATGTGATGGAAATTGATCTGTTGCGTGGCGGGCAACGCTCAGCCCTGGAAACACCGCCGCCACCAGCGCCCTATTATGTAACGCTAGGCCGCGCCAATCAACGCCCAACAATTGATGTCTGGGCCATTCAACTCGATACACGTCTTCCCGTTGTCCCCGTACCCCTGCTTGCGCCAGATCCAGATATTGCCCTTGATTTGGGTGCGGTCGTCCGTGCCGTTTACGAGCGGGGAGCCTATGCAACCCGTCTCGACTACCAGGGCCCGGTGCCGTCACCCGCGCTTGACGCCAAACAGTTGGCCTGGGTTGACACGCTGCTCACCGCCTACCGCAAACATTAAACGAAAGAACTGACGATGTCCCACCCGCTACGCATTGCGATGATTGGGGCCGGCGCGATGGCCAACCAGGTCCACTATCCCTCGCTCGCCGCCTTTGCTGATGTCGAAATTGCCGCGATCTGCGACCTGGATCCAACGCGCCTGCAAAACACCGCGGACAAATACAATGTCACCGAGCGTTATACCGATTACCGCCAGATGATCGAAGCGGTTGCCCCGGATGCGGTCTATGCGATTGGGCAGCCCCATCTGATGTTTGACATCTGGCTTTGGTGTCTACAACAGGGGTTGAACCTCTGCATCGAAAAGCCGATGGGCATCACGCTGCACCAGGCGCAACTGTTGGCCTACTTAGCCGACAAACATAACTCTATTACCCAGGTGAGTTTTCAACGCCGGGCATCACCGTTGGCCGTAAAATTGCATGCAGCCTGCACCACACGGGGACCGATTACCCATGCCAGTTGTACCTTTACCAAATGGCTGCCCGGCCCTTTCCTCAACGCGCGCGATCATATGCTCGACGACAGTGTTCATGCCATCGACACCCTGCGCTGGCTCTGTGGTGGCGCAGTGGTCGAGATCCAGAGCCATTGTAAACGGGTTGGCACGCCTGATATCAACTTTATTTCCGCCATGCTGCACTTTGACAGCGGTGCCACGGGGTTGCTCCTCAACAGTTGGACCAGCGGGCGACGGATCTTCAAAGTCGAAATGCACAGCCAAGGCATCTGCGCCGAATCCGAATTAGAGGTCGATGGCGTTCTCTATGCAGATGGGGACACCAAAGGCACCCGCTACGATGCCCGCACCGTGGCCGGCGGTGATGCAATCCACATCTATGGCGGCTTTCAGGCAAAGAATCGCGAATTTATTGATGCGATCAAAAGCCGCACACAGCCCCCTTCCCACTTCGGCGATGCCCTCAAAACAATGGTGGTCGCCGAGAAGATTCTAGCCCAGGCTTTGCTAGCCACGTAACATAAAACAAAACCGATCCACGAAGCGGAGGCCTGAGGGCGCGAAGACACACGAAGAAAAGCCCCATTTAGTATGTCTTCGTGCACCTTCGTGTACCTTCGTGGATCGCCTAAGCTGTTCAGCATACAGGAGAGTTTCGATGTTTACAGTTGAAAAGCTCGCCCTCTTTGTTAAACCGTGGAAGGCACTTTCCTTGCCCGCGCTGGGTGCACATGTGCAGCAACTGGGTTTCCGTTGGATCGAACTGCCGGTGCGCCCTGACTTTGCTTGCCAACCCGAAAGCATCGAACGCGATCTGCCCAACGCGGTGCGTATCCTGGGCGAACATGGGGTGCAGATCCTCAATGTCACGGTGGCGTTGCCGTTGACGGATGAACGGCTCTATGCCGCCTGTGCGGCAGCCGGGATTGGGATGAATCGCGTCATGTTCCAAACAGGGCAGCAAACCTATTGGGAAGCCGAAGCGGACGCGCGTCGCCAACTGGATGCGGCGCTGCCGCTCTGTGAACAATATGGGATTCAACTCGGCATTCAAAATCACTCCGGCAACTTTGTCGGGGTCCACGAATTGGGTCTCTACAACATCTGCAAGGATTATGATACCCGCTATGTCGCCGCGGTCTGGGATGTGGCCCATAATGCGCTGGAAGGCATGGCCCCCGAATTGGCACTTGATGTGATTGCGCCTTATCTCTGCTGTGTCAACCTGAAAAATGCCTACTGGCAACGGGTCAACGGCCCGGAAGCCGAGGTAGCCGAATGGAAGATCTACTGGACAACCGGCCGCCAAGGCCGGGCCTCCTGGGCGCGGACGATTGCGAAGTTGCGCGCCATCGGCTACACCGGGCCGATCTGTTTGACTGCCGAATATAGCGATGAACATGCGGTCGATCGCCTAATCCAGGAGGATCGCGCCTTTGCCCAAGCGTTGCTGGCCGCCACTTTATGAACATCTACCTGGCCATCAAATATCACGCTGACAACGCCAATCGACCGTTGATTGAAGCCATTAGCGACTTGCTGGCTGCGCAGGGACATACGACGCGCTGCATTGCCCGTGACGTTGAACAATGGGGTGCCCTGCAACTGGCACCGGCCGCGCTGATGCACCGCTCTTTTCAAGCCATCGAATGGTCTGATCTGATGCTGGTCGAACTGAGCGAAAAAGGGGTCGGTGTAGGCATCGAAGCCGGCTATGCGCATGCGCTCGCCAAGCCCATCATTGTCATTGCGCCACCAGCCGCCGATCTTTCCACGACTTTGCAAGGGATTGCCGCCACTCTGTTTCGCTACACGAATATTGACGACCTCAAACATTTACCGTGGCCGGCACAACCAGCGCCAAGCAACCTTTATGCGACCTGGGAATATGCCGTTCGCTCGGTGGACCGGCTACTCCATTGCGTTGATGACTTAAGTCCAACCGAACTCAATTGGCGACCGCTGCCCACGGCCAACAGTATCTATGTATTAGCAACGCACATGATCGGTAATATTGAAGAGACCGTCTATGGCACCATCTGTGGCCAACCGGTGCAGCGGGATCGGGAGGCTGAATTTCAGGCACAGGGCAGCGACAGCGCGACTCTGCTGGCAGATTGGACACAGTTACAGGCGCAAATCAAGGCCATCCTCTACCGTTTTACCGCAACCGAGTTGGCGCAGTTGCGTACCCATCCACGGCGGGGGGCGCTCAGTGCCAATCAAATTTTAACCGTTGTCGCTCGCCACGCGGCGGAACATCTGGCCCAGGCGGAGTTGATCCGTGAGTTGCTGCTTGCCATGCGGCACGGAAAAGGGGAGCTGACTTTATGATCAAACGCCTACGTTGGGGGCTACGCCCCACGCCAGTAGCCATCACAGCAGACGGGGTGCTTATCCCCACGCTGCCCCCAACAGCGCTACGGGCCTATTACCGCTGGTTGACCATTCACCCCAACCTGGTTTATCTAAGTGCCTTTTTGCTGCTCAATTGGCTGCTCTTTTTGCCCATGTATCTGCTCAACCGCGACGAGGGGCTCACCATTACCTGGCAAGCCCTCTGGACGCAGGCCCCGGTGATCACCATCCGTCAACTTTGGCTCTGGCGCGACACGGTCGATCCCTGGCGGTTGAATACCGAGCTGACCGTATTCGTTGCGTTGTGGGTGCTGATACGCCCGCTGCGCCAGCGCTGGCTACGCCCCTTCTTGATTGCCGGCTATTTTCTCACCCTCTTTTATTATTGTTATGATCAGATTACGCGCAGCATTTACCAGAGCGAACCCAACTTCTATCACCACTATTACATGGCAGCCGATGGTCTGCAATTCCTCTTCGAACATCTGCATCTATCGTGGGAACTTTATGTCGCCGCGGTGGCGGGTGCCGTCGTGGCATTGGTCACCGTACACAGCTGTGTACGCTTGCTCTACAGCATTACCTTGGGTGACCGCCTGCACCGCGTGGTGCGGATAGGGCTGCTCTTGTTGGCCCTGCTTAGCGTGGGCACAACCTTGCTTTATGGCGCGGCATTGGCCCCCCCACCGGCGGTGATTAGTAGCCTGATCTATAAGGTGACTACCAATGTAACGGCAGCCCGCCAGCTCTATCAGCAGGTTGCCGATTTTGATGATGGTACCTTACAGACGGCCTATGATTATCGAGATAAAATCTTGGTGGAAAAGCCGAATCTCTACCTGATCTTTGTGGAATCTTATGGCAGTGTGCTCTACAAGCGCGACGACTATCGCGTGGCCTACACCGGGTTATTGGCAGAACTAGAAACACAACTGGCGACCAAGGGTTGGCAAGCCGCGACCGCGCTCAGTGACTCCCCCACTTGGGGTGGCGGCTCGTGGATGGCCTATACCAGCGCCTATTTTGGCCTTCGCATTGACAGCCATCCCCAATATTTGGCCCTGCTGGAGCGCTATCAATTCATCCCCTATCCCGATTTAGGCCACTATCTGCAGGGGCAGGGCTATCGCAATGTCAGGCTCTCGTCCATCGCCGGTGATTTACCGGCGCGCGAGTGGGAAAAGTACACCAACTTCTACGGTGTTGACCGTTGGTTGCGCCATGAGGATTTCAACTTTGTGGGAGCCGAATATGGCTGGGGACCAGCGCCGCCTGATCAGTACGTGCTTCACTACGCGCAGGAAACATTACAGCAGGAGAGTACCGATCCGTTTGTCATGTTTTTGATCACCCAAAATTCACACTATCCCTTTGCCCCCCTCCCGGCCCAGGTGACGGACTGGCGCACACTCAACCAAGTGACGCCAGCACCAGTCAAGGTCAACGATGAGGCGCGCCCGCATGACGAGCGCCGCCAAAATTACTATGACGCGATTGCCTATGAATTGTCAACCCTGGTCGATTTCATTGTCAGCAACAAAGATGAAAAGGCGCTCTTTGTCCTGATTGGCGATCACCAGCCGCCGCGCGTCTCGAAACGAACTGATGGCTTTGATACGCCCCTGCATATCATCAGTCGCAAGCAAAATTTGGTCGAGTCGTTGGGCGCGTATGGTTTTGACCAAGGGCTGACCGTCGCCGATCCGAGCAGACCAACCCTGAAGCATGAAGGGATCTACTCGTTATTGATGCGGGTGTTACTGGCAAACTATGGCCCTGCCGATGCCGCATTGCCCGCTTACTTACCGGATGGATTTGTAGAAACGAAGAAGTGAAAACGCGTTTAGGCTGCTGGTGAGCATTGTCACGCGGCGCAGCCCAAAGCGTGACCCAAAGTGTATCCCATGGGAATATAGCGATCCAGAAAGGGAAAGTCACGATGTTACAACACTGGTATAAATTATTGCTGGTCCTGAGTATTGGGTTAGTAACCGCCTGTGGTGGCACCGCAGCACCACCCACGCCAACACCGACCCCGATCCAGCTCGAAACAACGGGGACAGAGCCAACAGAAACCCGCCGCTTTGTCGTCGTCGCCGACGCGTCAACGGCATCCTATGTCGTCAACGAAGAGTTCTTTGCCGGCGCGCTGGCCAAATATGGCATTGAAGCGGGCAACGCCGAAGTGATCGGCAGCACCACCGCCATTCAGGGCGAACTGCGCTTGAATCTGGCTGATCCCACCAACGCGCTGGTCGCCGGGCGCTTTGCCGTGAACCTGCCTTCCTTGGCCACAACTCGTTCGCAACGCGACGATTGGATCCGCAACAATGCGCTCGAATCGAACAAATATCCAACCGCCGAGTTTGTTGCCACCGCGATCGAAAATGCGCCGACAGCTTACACCGAAGGCGAAGAGGTGACCTTTCAACTGCTGGGCGATCTGACCGTGCGCGACATTACCCAAGCCGTCACCTTTGATGTGACCGCGACCTTTAGCGGTGACACGATTACCGGGGTGGCCACCGCGCCCATGCAGCTCACCGACTTTGGCTTTTCGCCCCCCAGTTTTGCCAACACGTTGACCGTCGCCAATGATTTCACCATTCGGATTGAATTGACCGCAAAGGAGCAGTAGCCCTGATGGCAACCGATTCCTTACTGGTCGCGATTACCCCAACGCTCTACCGTGAACTTTTTAGTGATGCGGCCGATGCTACCCTGCGGAGCCTGGCGGAAGTTACCTTTCCAGCAACCGACCATAATCTCACGGTAGCCGAATTAGCACAATTAGTGCCAGGGCACTCTATGGTAATCAGCGGCTGGGGCACACCCACCTTTACGGATGAGGTGCTACGGGCAGCGGCTGACCTCAAATTAGTCGCGCATTCAGCTGGTAGCATAAAGAAGTTACTGCCACCCGCCCTCTTTGCCCAGGGGATTCAGGTCACCCATGCCGCGGGGGCGATTGCGCCCGCGGTTGCCGAGATGACGATCTTGTTGATCCTGCTTGCGCTGCGCCAAGTACACCAGTTGGATCGCCGCCTGAAGGCCGGCCAAGCTTGGGCAGACGCCAAGGGCAGCTTGCTGGGACAAGAGTTGGCGGGGCAGCGCGTTGGCGTGGTGGGGGCTGGTTACACCGGGCGCGAACTCATTTGGCGGCTCAATGGGTTACACGCCCAGGTCTGGGTCTATGATCCTTACCTGACAGCCGAACGGGCCGCGGCACTCGGTGTCACCCACGTCACCGATCTTGACCTGCTCTTTCGTGCGTGTCCGATCATCACCATGCAAGCGCCACCGACCACCGAGACGGCGCGCATGGTTGGGGCGCAACAGTTACAACAGTTATCTGATGGGGCAATCTTTATCAACACCGCACGCTCACTCACCGTCGATCAAGACGCGCTCTTGGCCGAATTTCAATCTGGGCGCATCTTTGGTGCGCTGGATGTCTTTGATGAGGAGCCGCTGCCGGTTGACAGTCCCTTTCGACAGTTAGAGAATGTGATCATCACCCCCCATGTAGCTGGAGCCTCACAACAGGCCCGCCGCCGCCAGGGGCAATTCATCGTCGACGAAATCGCGCGCTTTCTCGGTGGCGAATCCTTACAATATGCCGTAACACGCGACATGTTGGAAATTATGGCGTAGAGTTGGGTGGGTAAATCGGTAGATAAGTACATCGGTAGATAAGTACATCGGTAGATAAGTACATCGGTAGATAAGTAAATCGGTAGATAAGTAAATCGGTAGATAAGTAAATCGGTAGATAAGTACATCGGTAGATAAGTAAATCGGTAGATAAGTATATTGGTAGATAAGTACATCGGTAGATAAGTATATTGGTAGATAAGTACATCGGTAGATAAGTACATCGGTAGATAAGCGTACCGATTTACCGATTTACCGATGTACCGATTTACTGATTTACTTATCTACCACCACAAAAAAGGAGCAAACAATATGGCACGCCGTAGCCACGAAGTTGAATATCAAATTTATGGGGACGATTTACAATTTGTTGCGGTGGAGTTGGACCCTGGCGAGACGGTGGTGGCCGAGGCCGGGGCGATGATGTATATGGAGGATGGCATTACCTTTGAAGCCAAGATGGGCGATGGCTCCAAACCGAGTGCTGGCCTGTTTGACAAGCTGATCAGCGTGGGTAAGCGCGCGATTACGGGTGAGTCGCTCTTTATGACCCACTTTACCAATCACGGCAACGCGAAAAAACATGTGGCCTTTAGCGGCCCCTACCCTGGTAAGATTATCGGCATTGACCTAGACGAAGCACGCGGGGAGCTAATTTGCCAGAAAGATTCGTTCCTGGCCGCGGCATTGGGCACAGAGATCAGCATTGCGTTTAGCCGCAAATTGGGGGCCGGTTTCTTCGGCGGGGAAGGGTTTATCCTGCAACGGCTGCGGGGCGATGGCAATGTCTTTATCCATGCCGGCGGCACCATCGTCGAACGGCGCCTGGCCGGTGAAAAACTGCTGGTGGATACTGGCTGTATTGTCGCCTTTGAGACCGGCATCGACTATGATATCCAGCGCGCTGGTGGTCTGAAGTCACAGTTCTTTGGCGGCGAAGGGCTTTTCCTGGCCACGCTCCAAGGGCATGGCCGGGTTTGGCTACAATCGCTACCCTTCTCGCGCCTGGCCGACCGCATTATTGCCAGCGCGCCTTCGATGGGGGGACAACGCACCGGGGAAGGCTCTGTCCTGGGTGGTTTGACCAATTTCCTGGAGCGCTAAATCCAGCAGATCGAACACGGATTTGGCAGACTGATGCGGATTTTTTAGTCACCTAGTACAGTGTCAGGGAAGTTCTGATGGCTTAGCCACGGAGTGGCGACTGATGGTAGCCGCAGGTTTCAACCTGCGGGGCAGCGCCCCCCCCCAGGACCCCAGCCTTAAAAGGCTGGGCTATCTTCTGCCGCCACGCCGTGGCTAATTCGTCAGAACTTACCTAACATTACGCGCTCAGGCCACTGCATACGTCCGATGACACATACAGAGTAGGCTCATGCTTCCCAATGAATATGCAATTGTTAATGGTCAGTTTGTCCTGCCTGATCAGGTGGTCACGGGGCAAGCATTGTTGGTGACCGGTGGGCGGATTGGCGGGTTGGTGGCCGGCGAACAGCTCGATCCGCAGCTCTACCAACTTGATGCGCAAGGGCGGCTGGTCACGCCGGGGCTGGTTGACATTCACATCCACGGCGCGCAGGGACATACCTTTAACGAGCCAACCCAGCAAGCTTTTCACACGATCACGCAGACTGCGGCGGCTAATGGTATTACCAGTCTGCTCGCCACCACCGCGACGGATGACATTGAGCAGTTGGTGAGTTGTCTGGCCTTTGTCGAGCGTTGGATGGAAGAAACACAGGAGGGTGCACAGATTCTGGGCGCGCATGTGGAAGGGCCTTACTTCAACCGCGCCCAGGCCGGGGCCCAAGATCCCGCGCACCTGCGTACCCCCGATGATGGGACTCCCGATCTGTTGTTAGCCTACCATGCGCTCATCCGGATCATGACCTTTGCGCCGGAATTACCGGGAGCGGCAGCCCTTACCAAGCGCCTGGTGGATTTGGGGATTGTGGCCGCCGCCGGTCACAGCGCCGCCCGTGAGGAGCAGGTTACCCCGCTGATCGACGCCGGGCTTAGCCACATGATTCATATGTGGAGTGCCCAATCCACCATTGTCCGCGAAGGCCCCTGGCGCAAGCCGGGGCTGCTCGAAGTGTCACTCACCGACGAACGCTTGACCGGTGAAATCATTGCCGACGGTAAACATCTGCCCCCGATCCTGATGAAGCTGGCTTACAAATGTCTGGGGCCGGATCGCCTCTGTGCCATTTCCGACGCGACCAGCGGGGCCGGTCTACCCGAAGGTGCGCGCTTTCGTATGGGTGGCATGGAATATGATGTACACGATGGGGTGGGCATGTTGTTTGACCGCACCGCCTTTGCCGGCAGCACTACCCTGCTCAACCAGATGTTGCCACTGCTGATTCATGATGTAGGCATTGGGGTGGCCGAAGCGGTCCGCATGGCCAGCCTCACCCCGGCGCGCGTGATTGGGGTCGCCGATCGCAAAGGCAGCCTAGAGGCCGGCAAAGATGCCGATATCGTCATCTTTAATGACGATTTCACGGCATGGGGCGTGATCATCGGAGGGCGACTGGTTTGGGGAGGAGGCGGGGTATAGACGCGGATTTAGGGTGTGCGGATTTCAGATACTCGTGCCGCGCAGCCCATATCCGCGTCTATACCCCGCCCCATCTAGTTTTACTGCATTTGCCGATTAGCGTGAACTGGTGTAAAACATAGGAAATACCTTTCCGCTACCCAGCAGCCAGAGGATCAACCGATGCACGAGCCACAACCCATTGCCACCCGTCAGGTGGAATCCCTCCCCGTCGCCGTCTACGCCACCAATGCCGAGCTAGGTCAAGCCGCCGCCTTGGCTGCCCGCCGCATTATCCAGGCGGCCCTTGCGGCGCGCGGCCATGCCAACATTATTCTCGCCACGGGCAATTCGCAACTGAGCTTTCTCCAGGCCCTACGGACGCTCGACGGCATCGACTGGTCAAAGATCACCGTCTTTCATATGGATGAATATGTGGGCATTGATCCGAATCACCCGGCCAGCTTTCCCCTCTTCTTACGGCAACATATTATTGACCAAGTCAAGCCAGGACAGTTCTGCCCGGTGCCCAGCCAACCCCTGGATGTCAATGATGCCTGTCGCACCTATGAAGTGCTGCTGCGCGAGTACCCGGCAGATTTAGTCGCAATGGGCTGGGGGGAAAATGGGCACATCGCATTCAATGACCCGCCTTATGCCAAATTCGATGATGTGCGCTGGGTGAAGGTAGTGGCATTGGCCGATGCGAGCCGCCGGCAACAGGTGGGCGAAGGGCACTTTGCAACCCTAGATGACGTGCCGACCCATGCGATTACGCTAACGGTACCCGCATTGTTGGCCCCCAAACATATTCTTTGCATCGTACCCGAAGCGCGCAAAGCCGAGGCCGTGCGCGCCTGTCTCACCGAGCCGATCAGCGAGGATCGCCCTGGCTCGATTTTGCGTACGGTGACGCATGCGCAACTCTATCTCGACCAAGACTCAGCCGCCCTCTTACCCTAAGCCATGAATACAACTTACTTTACATTAAATCTGCGCCGTTGCCAGTTCGGCCAGGATGAACGCGGCCATAACCACTGGGTTGAACAGGTAACCCAACAACAAGTGCCGGCCCACAAACTCGCCATCATCATCTGTGACATGTGGGATAACCACTGGAGTCGCGGGGCCGTTGTTCGCGAAGCAGCGCTGATTCCACCGATGAACCAGGTGCTGGCCGGGGCGCGCAGCCGGGGCGCGCAGATCATCCACGCCCCGTCCGAGACGATGGCGTTCTACCATGACCATCCGGCCCGCCAGCGCATGCTGGCCATCCCCCTGGTGGAGCCGCCCGCCGATCAGCCACATGACAATCCACCATTGCCGGTGGATGCTTCGGATCAAGGCTCCGATACCGGTGAAACGACGACCTATAAAGCGTGGAGTCGGCAACATCCAGATGTGATCATCGATGACGCACGCGATTTGATCTCGGACAATGGGCGGGAGATCTACAGCTATCTCGTCCAACAGCAGATCGAACAGGTACTGATCATGGGGGTACATACCAACATGTGTGTGCTCAATCGTTCCTTTGCGATCAAACAGATGGTGCGCTGGGACGTTAACATCGCCCTGGTCCGCGACCTGACTGACACGATGTACAACCCGGCCATGCCCCCTTATGTCAGCCATGACGAAGGGACGCAGTTGGTGATTGGCTATATTGAAAAATTCTGGTGTCCCTCCCTGCACAGTCAAGATTTAACCAAATAGGGCTTACGCCGCGCGCACTGGCTTCTCGCCCATAGGGCACCCGCTCAGCCGCCGAGCGCGGCGTAAGTCCGATAGTAATGGAAACAAGAATTGTTAATTGCGGATCTAGTCGCGCAGGTCGCGGTATGAGCACATTGGCATTAGGCTTAGTCCTCGTTTCGGCCCTCATTCATGCGACCTGGAATCTCTTTGCCAAACGGGCAGCGACGGGATTGCTCTTTACCTTTTTGATTGCGGTGGTCGCGGCGATCTTTTATGCACCGTTGACGCTCGGCGTATTGATCTGGCAACAGGCAACAATCCAGCCGCTCGACCTGGTCTTCCTCGGGGTGAGCACGCTGTTGCAGTTGCTTTATTTCTTTTTGCTCAACCGTGGTTACCATGTCGGTGACCTCTCCCTGGTCTATCCGCTGGCGCGAGGAAGTGGGCCTCTCTTTGCCGTGACCGCGTCGATCCTGCTCTTGGGGGAACGCCCCAGTGGGGTGGCGCTCTTCGGCGTTGGCTTAATTGCAGTTGGGGTACTCGTTTTAATGGGTGGGCTGCGCTTGTTGCGCAATGAGGGTGGCCAGGGGCAACGGCAAGCGGTACTCTACGCGCTCTTGCTGGGGCTAACGATTGCCAGTTATACGGTCTGGGACAAGGTCGCCGTCAGCCGCCGCGAAATTTCGCCGCTGTTGATCAACTGGAGTGTCAATGTTGGGCTGTTGGTCGTCTTATTGCCGTATGCGTGGCGCAACCGACCAGCCGTACACGAGATCTGGCAGCGCTACCGCCGGGAAGCACTGATCGTAGGCATCCTCAATCCCTTTGCCTACTTGTTGATTCTGATTGCGATGAGCTTTACACCGGTCAGTTATGTTGCCCCCGCCCGCGAGATTAGCATCCTTGTGGGCGTTTTAATGGGCTCCCGGCTGCTCGCTGAAGGCGAGTTCGGCCGGCGACTGGCCGGCGCGGGGATTATGACGCTGGGGGTTGTAGCACTGGCGCTAGGCTAGGATCAAGGCCATTGCAGAAATCGCGATTCAGGCAAGACTACAGCAGATTTGGAAAACAACAGATGAAACGTTGGGCCGCATCTGTTGCATTCTGAATCTGTTGTAGTCTTGCCTCATTATTTTTAGAAAATGCCCAAGTGAGAAGGAGCAAACGGTGCAACCGTTAAATTTTGCCGTCATCGGCGCGGGCAACATTGGGAAAATCCAAGCAGCCGCCCTACAACAGATTCCAGACGCCCGCATCACTGTCATCTGTAACCGGGGCGAAGCCGCGGGGCGGGCGCTGGCAGAACAAACAGGTGCCACCTGGGTCGCCGACTTTGCGGACGCCGTCACGCGGCCGGATGTCGATATTGTGACCATCTGTACCCCTAGCGGTACGCACATGGAAATTGCCGTGGCCGCCGCGCAGGCCGGCAAACATCTGCTGGTGGAAAAGCCGATTGAGATTACATTAGCACGGGTTGATGCCATTTTGGAGGCCGTGGCGCAGGCAGGCGTGGTGATGGCCTGCGTCTTTCCCCTCCGTTTTGCCCAAGGCGTCCACAAAGCCAAGGCGGCGCTAGAAGCAGGCCGCCTTGGTAGATTGACCCTGGCCGATGTCTTCGTCAAATGGTACCGCCCCCAAAGTTACTACGACGGCAGTTGGCGTGGCACCTGGGCAATCGACGGGGGCGGTGCGCTGATGAATCAATCGATCCACAACATCGATCTAGTGCAGTGGCTAGCCGGCCCCGTCACCAGTGTCATGGCCCACACCGCGACTCTCGCCCATACCATGCAGACCGAAGATACTGCCGCCGCCCTGCTCACCTTTCAGAGCGGTGCCTTAGGCGTCATTCAGGGTGCCACCAGTGCCTGGCCCGGCGATCGCGCACGGGTAGAACTACATGGTGACCGGGGTACAATTGTCCTGGAAGAGGGCCGGATCGTGGTCTGGAAGCTGGCCGATGCCCTGCCCGGCGAAGAGGACGCGATGCTCAATTTAGAGCAGCAGCAGGGCAGTGGTGCCGCCGATCCAACCGCAATTGGCTATGAAATGCACCGTCGCCAGATCGTTGATTTAATCGAAGCAATTCGCACGCAACGGCCGCCAGCAATCCAAGGCAGTGAGGCACGCCGCTCGGTTGAAATCATTCGTGCAATTTATCTTGCAGCTTCTAAACAGAGTTTAGTCGGTCTGCCACTATACGAATAATATACACTGGAAACTACTTAATTTCTAGCATCGAGGCTGTCACTATTTCCTCAGTGGTAGCAAAAATGTCTCCAGAGAGAATTGTGATTTTGCATATTTTCATGCTTAGGGTTAGAATGCTTGCCCAGCACCCTAGGACGTTACACGAGTGAGTCAGTTTGCTACGGCGATGCTTGCGTTGCGCTGGGGATGGAGGAAATATTCTTTTCCTGGGTTTTGTTTGTTACGGCAACATTTTGTTTTGACCGTCAAAGCTGATACCAGCTAAATGAATTACTGGTAAATTTGACCGTCGTATGTTCTGACAAAGGAGAAGTGTCATGGCGTACAGTTACACCAATTCCAAGGGTCGCACGTACATTCTGCATTCACGCGATACGACTCTAAAGAACGGGACCAAGCAGACCATCTATTTCTTCGCCTCTGATGAGAAAGAGGGCGCATTGGATTCAGTGCCGAAGGGATATGAAGTGTCGGAGAGCAAGAACGGACTGCCCGTGCTCAAGCGTGGGACGGCCCCTGCCCCGGCCCCGGCCCCAGTGGTTGAAGCCGAACCCAAAAAGGCACCAGCCAAGCGGAAAGCCGCCGCGAAGAAATAAACCGCAGGCACTGGTTAGTGCTTGCACCACACTCATTCGGTAAAGTAGCCCGCTGGTAGTAATGCTCCTCAGATCAAAAGTGCTTGCTTAACACTTTTACCGAATGAACACAACAAAAGGCGGATGTGTTAGACACATCCGCCTTTGTTTTTATGGGTATCGACTTGTAGCGCGAAAAATGCAGACGCTGGTTATTGAACCTGTGTTACATTGGCTGCCGCAAACCCTTTGGGACCTTCTTCCATGGTAAATTCCACGCGTTGGCCTTCAATCAGACTGCGATAGCCTTGCATTTGAATGGCGCTGTGATGCACAAAAATATCACCGCCCCCCTCATCGCGTGCAATAAAGCCATAGCCTTTTTGATCGTTAAACCACTTGACTGTACCTGTTTGTCGTTCGCTCATCGTAAAATCCCCTCCTTGGACTTCTCCTGTTACGCCATGCCATGCTAGAACTACACCGCGCTGAGCAGAATCAGCAGCAGGCGCGGACAGCAGCCAAGCCAGGGATTAGTCGCCAAGCACCTTACTACTTGGCCGTTGGGGAGATTCGGTTGCTCAGACCAATGAAGCTGCTGCAAATTCAACTAACGGGTGTCGATCATCAATATACATCCGAACAAAAACAAAGTCAAATGATTTACAAAAATTATCTACAACTATTTGTGACAAATATCACAATTTCTACGTGGTCAATCAGGCGCAGGAAAAGGGCAGTAGAACAGAGGAGATGGGCAGAAGGCGCAGAATAATTGACGAATGGGGTCAGAGCAGGGGTATTCCAAGGAAGTACGCTAGTTTACATGCCCGATCAACATAGGGCGTGGGGTGGCTAGAGTGCAAACAACGGCACAAGTTGACAACGACTAAAGCTAAATCAGCGTTAGATCAGTGTCAACTTGTATAGTAAACAGCTGCCGTAGAACTCCACATTACTTACGCGGTGCGCCTTTGGTTGGTTGCGCATTTGGTGACCAGCCTTCGGGCATGGCGGCCTCCGCCCCAAAGAAAAATTCTTCGAGTTGCTCGCGCAAAAATGTCTGCGCCTGGGGATCCATTAAACTGAGCCCGTAATGGTTGATCAGGATCACCGCATGTTGTTTCCACATCGCCCAGGCTTCCTGCGAAACATTATCCAAAAGCCGCTGGCCCAATTCGCCAGGATAAGGTGGCCGCTCTAACCCCGGTAATTCACGGCCTAATTTAACACAATGGACCATACGCGCCACAATTCACCACCTTTTCTATCGAGTCAGGGTTTACACAAAGCGCTGAGATCGCTGGCCTGCCAACACCCCGCCGCTGCGCCCCATTTTATGCTAGCGATCACAGAAATCCAAATGATATAATATGTTTCGTGCAAGCACACTTGCCGTGTCGTACAGATAATCTTTGCACATTATAGGACTGAGTCTAACACATGTCAACCGCAAAGCACAGTTCCCATTTACCGATTGGTCACCCGTCGTTGTGCCGGGACCAACCATTGAAGCTGCTTTTATGGGGCACCGAAAGTCAGTTAACCCAAGTTGTCTTCAATCGACTTGCGGCACAGTGGCCACTTGCAGCATTGGTCGTACCCGCAATGTTGCCAAACGCACCCGCAGTCGCGGCGCTTTTACCACCAGCACCAGCAGCAGATGAACTCACGCTCGTCAATCAATTTGTCCATAACAGCACCGTGGCACTGGCTTGGCAATTGGGGTTATCAGTCTATGCGCTAGGACGCCTGCACAGCCCAGCCGTGCGCGACTGGTTACACCGTCTACAACCAGATCTAGTCTGCGTTGCCTGTTTTCCCTGGCGGATTCCGGCGCGATTGTTAGCGATACCCACCGCTGGCTTCCTCAATCTACATCCGGCCCGCTTACCCCACTATCGTGGTCCCGCCCCGCTCTTCTGGCAACTGCGCGATGGGGTGCAAGAGAGCGCGGTGACAATTCACTGGATGGATGAAACGTTTGATACAGGTGCCATCGCCGCACAGGCACCACTATTGTTAGCAGAGGGCAGCAGTGGGCCACAAGTCGATCAACACATTGGTGACTTGGGAGCGAGCCTCTTTACAGAAGTGCTCACGGCCATTCGCAGTGGTACGATGCCGCGTCAACCACAACCGGCTGGCGGCAGCTATCAAAGTTGGCCAGCCGCAGCAGATTTTAGATTGGATGCCCACTGGTCAGCCCAACATGCCTTCAATTTTATGCGCGGCACCGCCGAATGGCAGCAGCCTTATCAATTTGTCACCGGCGAGCGCACGATATACCTGACACGCGCCCTTGACTACAGGCCAAAGGAGAGGCTCGCAAAGCCCTTTATACAAGCGCACGGCGTAGTAGCCATCCAATGCCAACCAGGGGTTTTGCGGGCACAGGTGCTGTAGACGGGCACAAGAGCCTTACGGCTTGGCTACGGCATAAAGTCGTAGCTTGCACCGTACAGCTATCGCTGCTATCATGCCACTGTAATGTGGTTGATTGGATATTCGCTCAGGAGTGTAAACTGGATGAAGCAGAAATTCCCGCAGGCAGGGTGGCGCATTGCCGTTACGCTGCTCTTTAGCCTAGCCTTACTTACCCCCACTTTTTCCCCCCAGCCAAGCCATGCCCAAGATGTGAAATTTCACGTACCGAGTGGTTTTGTCGCCGAGACCGTGGTCGGCAAATTGCGTTTGCCTACCTCATTTGCTTTTGCCGGTAATGGCAGAATTCTAGTTACCGAAAAAAGTGGCGTCGTCCGCGTCATCCAAGATGGCCAGTTGCTGTCAGAACCATTTATTGATTTGAGCGCTGAAGTCAACGACGTCGGGCAGCGCGGCTTGCTTGATGTGGCGGTGCATCCCAATTTTCCCGCCACCCCCTTCGTCTATCTCGCCTATGTTTATGACCCACCGGAAGCGTTAGGCCATAATAGTGACGGCGCGCGTGTTTCACGAGTCTTGCGCCTCTCGGCCAACAGCGCCAATCTCAATGTTCATACACCAGGCAGCGGCGCAATCATACTGGGAGCCAACAGTACCTTTGCCCACATTGGCGATCCCGACCGCCCAGAACAGAAACCACTCAACTGTGAAGATGGCAATGGCGGCTATGTGCCGGATTGTGTGCCAAATGAGGGGCACGTCCACGCCTTAGCCCACATGGTTTTTGGTCGGGATGGGGCCCTCTATGTTGCCAACGGCGATGGATTGAATTACAACTTTGGTAGCCTGCGCGCCCAGGAGATTGACAGCCTGGCCGGCAAGATCCTGCGCATTAATCCATTAACCGGCGACGGCTATGCCAACAATCCCTTTTATGATGGCAACCCCAAGAGCAACCGCTCGAAAGTCTATGTCTATGGCATGAAGCACCCCTACCGCTTTGCCATACACCCGTCAACCGGCGAACTCTTTATTGGCGACGTGGGCAATCTCAAGTGGGAAGAGGTGACGCGCGCTCGCGCCGGGGCGAATCTGGGCTGGCCTTGTTTTGAGGGTAAGAATCCGAATGCCTTCGATCCCATCTGCCAGCCGCTGCTCAATGGCACGCAGGGGGTCACCCATGGCTTTCACATCTATCCCCATGAAGATGGCTGGGGCGCGGTGATCGGCGGTGACTTCTATACCGGGCGCGCATTCCCTGCCTACTATCGCGGGGCCTATTTCTATGGTGACTTCAACAAAGGAACGGTACAGAGCGTTATCTTCAATGGGGCGGGCGTGCCCACCTATGCCGACTTTGCGACGGGGGTTCCAGGGCTGGTTCAGATCAGCAGTGGACCTGATGGCGCGATGTACCTGCTTTCGATTGCTAACGGGGCGCTCTATCGGGTGCGCTATACGGGCGGCGCAGCCTTTGCCCCAAGTAGCAGCACAAATGCCGGTGCGGCCAATGTGCCAACCCCCATGCCAACCCCCAAGAATCAACCGGCAACGAACAGTGATAATGCGGCCCCTGCCAATCCAGCCCCAGCGGGTAGCGGCACCGGCAAAATCCTGCGTGAATGGTGGAGCGGGATTGGGGGCAAAACGGTTGGCGATCTGACCGGCAGCAAAGCCTTTGCGGGGAAGCCAACGGGGACAGAAATGATCACGAAACTGGATGCCCCCCGCCTCTTTGGCAGTGATTACGGCACACGCATCCGCGGCTATTTGCATCCACCTACCACCGGTGCGTACACCTTCTGGATCGCCGCCGACGACAGTAGCGAACTCTGGCTAAGCACCGATGCGAATGGGGCCAACAAACAGCGCATCGCTAGCGTCCCCGAATGGACCAATGCCGAAAAGTGGGATCGGTATGGCTCACAACAATCGCAGCCGATCCAACTGCAAGCTGGTCAACGCTATTACATCGAGATCCTGCACAAACAGGCCGACCAGAAGGACAATCTGACCGTCGCCTGGCAGATGCCGGGGCAGGAACGGCAGGTAATTACCGGCGAGTATTTGTCGCCGCCGGAGTAGGAAGATACGAGATACGAAACAAGGAGATACGAGAAGGGGAGAGGCGAGATTAGAAGGTTAGACTCTTTCGTATCTGGTGTCTCGTGTCTCCTTGTCCCGTGTCTCCTTGTCTCGTGTCTCCTTGTCTCGTGTCTCCTTGTCTCGTGTCTCGTGTCTCCTTGTCTCGTGTCTATTTCTCCACCAGCCAACAGCGCGTCAACTGGCCGGGCTGGGGTTCAAAAATGGGGGGTGATTCTATTTTGCACCGGGCAAAGACGGCGGGACAGCGCAGGTGAAAGCGGCAGCCGGCGGGTGGTTGGCGCAGATCGGGTGGCGAGCCGGGGATAAAGACGGGCATTTCCGCAGCATGCAGGCGCGGGATACTGGCAATCAATTTCTGGCTGTAGGGATGCTGCGGCGCAAGCAACAGCTGCTCGGCACTACCGATTTCGACCAGTTCGCCAGCATAGACGACGGCCATACTGTCACAAATATCACTGGCCAAGGCAATGTCGTGGGTGATAAAAATAATCGATAGGCCGAGTTCGTGTTTGAGCCGTTTGAGCAGATTCATGATCTGCGCTTGCACGCTGACATCAAGGGCGGAAGTTGGCTCGTCCATAATCAGCAGTGGTGGCTGCATGATCAACGCGGCGGCGATCATTGCCCGCTGTTTCATGCCGCCGCTCAATTCGTGGGGATAGCGATTGTAACTGTCGCCAGTCAATCCCACCAACGCCAATAGCTCCTGGGCCCGTTTACGGGCCGTCCGCCGGTCCAATCCCCCATCCACCACCAACGGCTCAATGATCTGTTCGCCCACGCGTAACACGGGGTTGAAGCCGTTGAGCGCCCCTTGGGGCACCAGGGCGATCTTGCGCCAACGAATCTCCCGCCGAAATTGGAGATCCGACAACGCACTAATTTTCTCGCCCTGAAAATAAATTTCCCCGTCATAACGCGCCAGATTGGTTGGCAGCAAACGCATCAGCGCCAACGCCAAACTCGACTTGCCACTCCCCGACTCGCCAACGATGCCTAAGGCATGGCCGTTGGCGGCCAATGTCAAGGAAAGACCATCAACAGCGCGCACCGCGCCACGCGAATCGGCATAGTGGAGATATAAATTACGCACATCAAGCAGCGGCGTCATCATCTGGCTCTTCGTCAAAAGGTTCCATAAAAATATAGCTTACCGGCACGGTAAAGCCTGGTAAGACTTCGTCGCCACTTAACTGATCCATTGTACCGAGAATTTCGATGTCGTGATTGGGACGATAGACTTCCACAAAACGCAAGCGGGGATGGATCAGCCAAACAATGCTGACACCATTCTTGATATAATCAGCTGCTTTATCACGCATCCCTTGCACCGAGTCATCAGGGGAACGAATTTCAACCACCAGATCAGGAAACCGTGCCACGCTGCCCTGCGCCACTAACTGCCTTCGTTCTTTTGTAAAGGAGACATCAGGGATGCGATCATTATATTGGTCACTATGATTGCGGTGACGCGCTTCAACGGCAGCTATGCCCAAACGGCGCGGCAAAGTGAAGTTGTTAATTGCCGTAACAATTAAGCCAGCAATATAGCCATGTTGTTCCGTTGGCATCTTTTCAACAATTTCTCCATTGACCAGTTCAAATAGACGATCTTGATTTTCCGGCTGTGCGAGAAACGCATCAAAGTCTGCAACGGTCTGTTGTCGCGCCAAAACGGTCATCGGTCGCATCCTTTCTCTCTCCAACGCCTAACTTGCAAATGGGTCAGCAAAGACAGCAGCAACGGATAGTTCAAAGCCCGGCAGCACATCGTGTCCGACCAAGGCTTGTTCAGCGTCAAGGATTTCCACATCGGCATCGGGTCGATAAACTTCCACCAAGCGCAGATTTGGGTAGACCAGCCAGACCAGACGCGAGCCGTGCGCCAGGTAATACTCTGCGGTTTCACGCATTTGCTTAATTGTGTCGTCGGGTGACTTGATCTCCACCGCGAGATCGGGCATATCGGTCACACTGCCTTGTTCCACAAGCGGCACATTGGCGCAGGTGAAGGAAACATCGGGCAAGCGCGAGTTGTGGTCATCGCCGATTGCGCGGTGACGGACTTCGACGCCGGGACGGCCGTTTTTATGTTTGATCGCATAATTGCCAAGTTCGCGGTTAATATTACTGGCAACAAGACCATGTTTTTGTGTCGGCATCTTTTCAATAATCTTTCCATCGATGAGTTCAAGCAGGCGATTTGCATTCTCCGGTATAGCAAGCAGCGCCTCAAACTCGGCAAGTGAATATAATTGTTTAGATTTTGCCTGCTCAACCGGTCGCTTTTTGGCCGGTGCTTTTTCCACAATTGTCATGGTTTGTCCTTCCCTTGCAACAGTCGTAACCCAATGTTCGCATTATATCATCTCACGAACAAAACAAAAAGACCCCACCGGAATGGACCGGTGAGGTCTGCTGAGCATCTAGGCAAACCAGCCGCAACTAGCCCAGCGCGGCGTAAATCAGCCAATCGCGATGTTGTGCGTAGCGGTTCATGGACCGGCTAGGCACAACATTATATGTGGGTTTGTTTAGACCGCACTGTACTAACCCTTGACAGCCCCTGCCGTCAACCCGGCGACCATGAAGCGTTGGCCCACCACATAGAGCAGGCCGACGGGAATCGCCATCAACAGCGCGGCGGCGGAGAGTTCACCCCACGGCAGCACGTCGCCAATGATCATGCCGGCCATCCCAATCGTTAGGGTGAAGAGGCTCTCCTTGGAGAGGAAGATATAGGCAAAGATAAACTCTTTCCACGACAGGGTGATCGAGAACATCGCCGCGGCCATCAGCGCCGGCAAGGTGAGGGGCAGCACCACTTTCCAGAAAGCTTGATAGTGGTTGCAGCCGTCGATCATCGCCGCCTCTTCCATTTCGCGCGGGATCGAGGCGTAGTACCCCATCATCAACCAGGTGGCAAAGGGCAGACCGAACGCGGGATAGGCGATCATCAAACCAAGCAGGCTGTTGGTGAGCTTGAGGCCGGCAAAGATCTGATACATGGGAATAAACATCATGACGCCAGGCATCAAATAGGCGATCAAGACGCTGCTGCTAAAGAGGTGGGCCCCACGCCAGCGTAACCGCGTCAACCCATAGCCACCCATCGCGGCCACGACCACTGACACCACGGTACTCACAATCGAAACCTGGATCGTGTTCCAATACCAGGTGGTGAATTTACGGGTCGGCCCCAGCAATAGGGTGAATTGCTCTGTCGTCCACGGGGCCGGCCAGAAAACTGAGTCAAAGGCAACGATCTGTGAGGTATCTTTGAAGGCGGTGATCAGCGTCCAGTAGAAGGGGGTCAATTCGAAGACGACAAAGAGAAACAAGACCAAGCCGGCAACGATGTTGGTGATGGTGCGACCAACATGGCGCGCACGACGTTGGCTCTGGCTGCTGTTGCCGACAAAAAGGCGAGTGATAGCCCCGCCAATGGCACCAACCACACTCTCCACCAAATTGTTAAGCAAGAAGAAGAGTCCGACCAACCCACGGATCAACATGTTGAAGGGCCAGGCCAGGACGGCGGTGAAGCGATTATAGGTGCTGTT
This sequence comes from Caldilineaceae bacterium, assembly GCA_022842065.1. Next base: position 277,599 of record JALHQH010000011.1, on the reverse strand, counting down.
AACTGCTTCAGCACTTTCATCTTCGCGGCGCACGCTGGTCGACATATACTTGCCGAGCAGGAAGATAAAGATCATCAGCACCGGGGCCATCGTAATCGCCACGGCCACGGCGGCACCAAAACGGGCAGCCCCAAAGTATTCATAGGCAAAGATCGAATAGACGCGGGTTGCATTAAGCGGACCACCGTTGGTGATCAGATAGATCATGTCGAAGCTGTTAAAGGTCCAGATTGTCGAGAGCAACACGGCCACGATGATCACATAGCGCAGGCCGGGCAAGGTAATATGCAAAAAGCAACGCCAGGCATTCGCACCATCAATGGTCGCCGCTTCGTAATATTCTTTGTCAATGGCTTTGAGACCAGCCAACAGGTTGACGGTAAAAAAGGGAATACCACCCCAGACATTGACCATGATCAATGACATCATTGCGGTCTCAATCGCGCCAAACCAGGGGAAGCCCTTTTCGACCAAGCCCAATTGGAGCAAAAACTGATTGACGCCACCGTAGACCGGGTCAAGCAACCCTTTCCAGGCAATCGCCGCAACGACGGAAGGGACAATCCAGGGCAGCAGAATGGCGGCGGTGAGGATGTTGCTAAAGCGGGTTAAGCGATGCAGGAGAATGGAAACGGCTAACCCACCGATGAATTTGATGATAATCGACCAGAAGGTGAAAACAAAGGTGTTCTTAATCGCGGCATGAAAACTCGGATCGCGCCAGACATTTTCATAGTTACGCAGACCAACAAATGGGCCGATTTCCAGCGAAATCGTGTTGGTAAAGCTCATGTAGACGGCACGCAGAAAGGGATAGCCGATCAGCCCACCCATTAACAACAGTGTTGGCAATACAAAAACATAGGCTGTCGCCCAATCCTGCCCCAGCAGATGACGCAAGCGGAGCCGCCAGGAGTTTTGTGTCACCTGCGGTGCCACGCGCAAACCGCCGGCCAATGTAGTTTGACTCATCTATCCCCTCCTGATTGAAACGTAAAACGTGATGCGTAAAACGTGATGTGTGCGAGATAACACCGTTACGTTTTACGCATTACGTTTTACATACCACTACTGAACGCCCGGTGCGCCCAGTTCTTGGAAGATCCGGACCGATGCTTCGGCCGCTTGCTTGACAGCTTCGGCCGCAGTCGCCTGCCCGCTTACAGCAGCGGCGAACATATCAGTATCCAGATTCTGGGTGGTCACCGCGGAGATCCAAGCAGTGGCTGGGCCAGGATAGGCCATACCATTCCAGCCGGCGGGATCAAGGGCACCATCTTTTTGGGCAAGACTGTTGGGCACGCCGGCGATCTCTTCCCAATCCCACTGATCAGTATAAGCGGGCAAGGCATAGGTGGTGGCCGTGGTGAAGATCTTCTTGAGCACATCATCCGCAAAGAAGCTCGTGATCAGTTCCTTGGCCGCTTCTGGGTTTTTGCCGCCCTTGATCAGATTCAAATGCATACTGCCGAGGCCAAAGAAGTTGGCCAGGCCAGGGCCACCCTTGGGGTAGTCCCAGATAATATCATTGACAAAGGGCACCTGATCGACCACAGCCTTGGCATAAACCGTCCCACCATTCTGCGTATAGGCCAATTTGCCGCCCAGGAAGGCTTCGTTGTTGGTTGGGTCGGTCCAACTCAACACACCAGGGGGCAGCATCGGCTCCCACTTTGGATTGGTATAAGTATCGACCACCCATTCAACCGCCTGCACAGTTTCGGGCGAATCAATCGTCACATATTGGCCGGTCTCGTCGGTCCAGAAGGCACCAAATGAATGGAGAATACGGGCGACGAACCACTGCGCATCGCCAGAGCGATTGATCGTCATGCCCCAGCCCCACATCTCAGCCGCGGGATCAGAGACTTCCATGCAGGCTTCGCGCAGTTCGTCATAGGTGCGCAGGGCGGTGACATCAATCCCGGCCGCATCCCAGATATCTTTGCGTGCCCAGCCACCGTCGCTGCGCACATGCAGCGGCACGGAATACCATTCACCATCGATCATCAGATCTTTGCGTTGCCGTTCGCCCGTTTCGCCGAAACGGCCAATCAGGTCAGTCACCAAATCGGAAACCGGCAAAATCAGGCCCAACTGGTTATACTGGGGCACGCTGATATTATCCTGTGACATATCCGGCGCGTCATCAGCCGCGACCTGCGCGGCCAACTTCTGCATCGTGGCACCACCAGCCGAGAAACCTGCCACATCCGCCAGTTCTAGGGCATAGCCCTTCTCGGCGGCAAATTCTTCCACATGCTGGCGGATATAGTCATTGTAGTCGGGATGGAAGTCGGCCTTGGTCAAGACCCACAGGGGGGTATCCTGCGCCACCGTAATTGCACCACCAGCGGCCCCGGCTTCGGCAGCCCCGGTACTAGCCGGCGCTTGGGCAGGAACACAGGCCGCAAGCATGCTTAACCCGACAACACCGCCGGTTGCTTGCAGGAAACGTCGACGTGAAATCTGCTGACTCATAATCTAGTTCCTCCTAATACATATGGTTATAAATGGAATTCACCTAAAGGGATAGCTTGCGCAATGATCTGGAATGCGATGCATGATCAAGCAAAAAACGAAGATAAATTCCAGATGATGCGCGGATCGGGCGGGAAGCGAGACGGTCGCCTCAACAACAACCAATAGCTCTGCTGTTGGGAGCGGCAGCAATGAAGTGCAGCTATAATCAATTAACTGATTTGGTGCAATTGATGCAAAAATATCACCGACAAGACTCTGGGGAGTGCGGTGCTAACAGAATAACAAATTTACGGCAAGTCGTCAACTACTGTCTACATTGATTACACATGCCAGCAGCGCCGCCCACTAAGAAAGCTTTACCGCGTTTGACCATGACCGATAATCGTGGAACAATAGGTGCTAAAAGTGCGCTATCGATCGATTGTCACTGTTTCGGCGTAATATACAGCAGAACTGTAGCCCCATCACAGACGCTTTAATCATTAATTGTTTTCCATTAATTATTAAAGCCCTTACCAGCCCTGGAGGCCCGCATGTCCTATCAGTTTGCCCGCTATCTCAACATCCGCACCGCCAACGCACCCGTCTTTGCCCAACACGGTGACCGCCTCGCCTTTCTGAGCGACATCACAGAGAACGTTCAAGTCTGGAGCATCGGGCTGAACGACCAGCCCGACGCCGCTTGGCCGCGCCAACTTACCTTTCTACCCGACAAGGTGTGGGAACTCTACAGTACCCCCCACGCGCCCCACCTGATTGCGCTCAGCGATGTTGCCGGCAATGAACGCCAACAATTCCACCTGATCACCAACGCCGGCAGTGATGCGGCGGGCATTGAGGCGTTTGATGTGCGCAAATTGACCACCAATGAGCAGGCGATTCACCACTTCGGCAGTTGGAGCGCTGACGGCATGGCGATCTTCTATACGAGTAATGCGCGCAACAATGTTGATTTCGATCTCTATCGGCTCGATATTGCCGCCGGCAAAAGCACGTTGCTGCTAGAAACAAACGGCCGCTGGCAGATTGCGGCCCGTTCGCCCGACAGCACAAAACTGCTCTGCACCGAGGATATCTCTTCCTCCACGGTGCAGCTCCACCTGGTTGATCTGACGACCGGATCAACCCAGTGCCTCACCGCCACCCAACCACCGGCCCGTTATGGGGCGATCCGCTGGACAAAAAATGGGATCTATCTGTTGACGGATCAGGGTCATGATCGGGGTGCGCTCTGCCGGTTGGATGCAACCAGTGGCACGCTGGAAGTAATTCTTGAAGCTACCGCGCTAAAAGGAGTGGGTGAACTTGATCTCTTCACGGTCGCAGCCGATGGCGAACGCGCAGCGTTGAGTTACAATGCTGATGGCTGGAGTGAGCTATACTTGCTTGATTTGCAGCAGAAAAGTCACCATCAGTTGGGCAGCGTGCCCCCAGGCGTAATTGGCAAATTACAATTCAATGCCGATGGCAATCAACTCGCCTTTGACCTGCAAAGCCCAACGCTGCCACAAGATATCTGGCTGCTCGATTGCAGCGCCGACACCTGCCGCCAACTTACCTTTAGCAGCCGGGCCGGGATCGACCCGACAACCCCCATTACGCCGGTTGTGATCAATTACCCAAGCTTTGATGGGCAACAGATCCCGGCCTTGTATTATCGTCCACAAACCGCGCCCCCGCCGGGCGGCTATCCCTGCATCCTCTATGTCCATGGGGGTCCGGCCAGTCAACTGCGCCCGGAATTTGATGTGCGTTTCCACTACTTTTTGGGGCAGGGCTATGTGATCTTAGCGACCAATGTGCGCGGCAGCACCGGCTATGGCCGCCGCTACATGTTGCTGGACGAAGTTGAGTTGCGCATGGATAGTGTGGTTGATCTGAAGTATGCGGTGCAGTGGTTGCATGAACAGAGGGAGATCGACGGTGACCGCATCGCGATCTACGGCCGCAGTTACGGCGGCTACATGGTGCTGGCTGCGCTCACCGAATACCCGGAACTCTTTGCGGCGGGCGTTGATGTGGTGGGGATCGCCAACTGGGTGACCTTCCTCGAGCGCACCAGTCCCTGGCGCCGTGCCCACCGCGAGGAGGAGTATGGTTCGCTGGCCAGCCATCGTGACTTGCTCGCACAGCTTTCGCCGATCCACAAAGCCGACCAGATCAAGGCCCCGCTCATGGTCATGGCCGGCGACAACGACCCGCGCGTCCCCCTCTTTGAATCAGAGCAGGTGGTAGAGCGGGTGCGGGCCGCCGGTGGCACGGTTGAATTTATCCACTACGCCGACGAAGGGCACAAATTCAGCAAGCTGGCGAACCGGATCGATAGCTTTACCAAGATGGGGGAGTTTTTGCAGCGGTATGTGTGAGCAGTAAAACGTGAAACGTAAAACGTGATATATGGGTTTGTGGGGAATATTACGCATCACGTTTTACGTTTCACGTCTTACATTGCCAAACCCGCCTCGACAAACTCGCGGACCTTGGCCGGGCGTTCATATTGGCCTAGTTTGCAAAAGGTTTCGCCGACGAGGATCGCATCACAGCCCATCGCGGCCATTTTTTGTACATCGGCGATATCACGGATACCACTTTCGCCCACCACGATTTTACCCGGCGGCAACATCGCGCGTAAGCGGGCCGTGTTTTCAATATCCACCTGAAAAGTGCGCAAGTCACGGTTGTTGACGCCGATAATGTGCGCGTCAATCGCCAGCGCACGCTCCACTTCTTCGGCGGTGTGGACCTCCACCAGCACCTGCATGCCCAGTTTGTAGGTCAGATCATAGAGGCTGCGCAACTCGCTGTCACTCAGGACGGCAACAATCAACAAGAGGGCATCGGCCCCGGCCATGCGCGCTTCGTAGACCTGGTACTCGTGATAGATAAAATCCTTGCGCAGGACCGGCACCAGTTTGTTGATCTCGCGCAAGCGCTCCTTGATGCTGGTCAGATACGCTAACTCACCCTGAAAGAAGCGGCTGTCAGTCAAGCAGGAGATCGCGGCGGCGCCGTGGCGCGCATAGGTCTCGCCGATCTGTTCGGGGTTCCAATCTTTGGCGATCAACCCCTTGGAAGGGCTGGCGCGTTTGACCTCGGCAATCAGGCTGGCCCCTGGCCGGGCCACCAGCGCACCCCCAAAATCGAGCGGGTCGGGGGTCAAGCGGGCAAAAGCTTTGACTTCCGCTAACCCAGCGAGCAGCATCTGCTTCGGCACCTCTTCGCGCTTCCAGTCCATGATGCTGTCGAGTACTTCGCCTTTGTGTTTAGAGATCGCAAGTTTTGATGGTTTCATAGTTGTTCGTATGCCTATCGTAATTTGTCTTCATTCAGTATGTCGTCACCAAATGTTTCGATATGAAATGCAATGGCCGACTTAACATCAAGCAGCGCCGCTTCATATGTATCGCCTTGCCCGATTATAACTTCTGTCAACCCAAGAAGTGGATAAGCGACGTAGCCATCCACATGTTTTTCAACAATGATCTTCAACCGTTTATGCATCGGTTTCCTTTCAGAGTAACATTTTATCTTCCTTTATGATACTATTAGTCAGGACATGGTTACCAAAACATAGTGATAGAAAGGGACCAATACTTTATGCAAAAGCTCGATTTTACCATCATTATTGACCGTCAACCAGAAGGTGAGTATTTAGTAACGGTTCCTGCATTGCCCGGCTGCTTTACAGAGGGATCTACACTTGAAGAAGCACGGGACATGGCCACCGATGCCATCCGCGCCTACTGCACCAGCTTGATCAAACATGGTGAACCCATTCCAGTGCAAGAGACAGCCGCACAAATTTAGACCGCGAAATTCTGCGTCTTGGCAACAAAGGCATCTAGGACGCGCAGCGCTGCCCCACTGTCAATGCTGGCACGTGCCTCTTCAATCCCCGCCTTAAAATCACCACATTCGGTGCTGAGCGCCACGCCGGCGTTGAGCAGCACGGCATCGCGCATGGGACCATGCAAGTCACCGCTGAGGATGCCGCGCGTAATGGCCGCGTTTTCGGCAGCGTCCCCGCCTTTGATATCGGCCAACGTGGCGCGTGTCAACCCTAGCTCCGCAGGATCAAGTTCAAAGTTGCGCACTTCCCCATTGTGATAATGGCTGACCTGGCTGACGCCGGTGATGCTCAATTCGTCCAGCCCATCGGCCCCGTGCACCACAAAAGCGGCGCGACAACCCATTTGGCCCAGCACCTTGGCCATTGGCTCGGTCAGCCGTGGATCATAGGTGCCGACGAGCAGATTAGTGGCGTTGGCTGGATTGGTCAACGGGCCAAGGATGTTGAAGATCGTACGGGCGGCCAACTCGCGGCGCGCGCCAATTGCAAAGCGCATGGCCGGATGATAGACCGGCGCGAAGAGAAAAGTAAAGCCAACTTCCTCGATACAGGTGGCAGATTGGGCTGCGGTCAACTGAATGTTGGCACCCAGCGCGCCGAGCACATCCGCTGCGCCGCTGCGGCTGCTGACCGAACGGTTGCCATGTTTGGCAACTTTGACGCCGTGGCCGGCAACGACAAAGGCGGCGGTGGTGCTGATATTAAAGGTATGGGTGCCATCGCCGCCGGTACCCACCACATCGAGCAACATGGCATCGCCGATATCGGGGGTGACCTGGGTCGCCGCACGCTTCATGGCGCTGGCACAGCCGGTGATCTCGTCAACGGTCTCGCCTTTCATGCGCAACGCAGCGAGGAACGCGCCGATCTGCGCTTCGGTCGCCTCGCCGCTCATAATTTGGGTCATCGCCCCATCAGCTTGGGCGCTGGTCAAATGCTGGCGCTCAAAGAGCTGATGGATCGCTTGTTGAATCGTACTCTGGCTCATCGTTCTCTCCTTTATAAGGGCGGAATGAAATAATTTCCCGCTATGTTTTCATTCGTCGTAGCACGGCATGCCGTGCTACGACGAATGAAAGGATGTTTCTGCCATTCAGATCAGTTGATGCAGGCTGCTGGCCAGCCGTTCATCAGGGGTTGCAATCCCCAAACCAGCCGCGCTCTGTCGCCAGGTGGCCAACAGCGTTTCTCGAAAAAATTGCCGGTTTTCTTGGATGGTCAGCAATTCGGACCCGGTGCTCTGGCGCAGACCGTGGAGCAAATAGGTTAAACTCTGCAAAGGCAAAATGCGGCTGTAAACGCCAATCCGTTCCATCAACCCCGGCTGGTCAAAGCTGGCCAGATAGCTTTCCAGCCAAAGCTCCTGCGCTTCCTCATTCAGCACGGCTTGGCTCATTTGTAGAAAAGTGGCAACATCGTAGGCAGCATCACCCAGGCCAAATTGTTCCCAGTCGAGCAGCACAACGGTGCCAAAGCTATCAATGACATTCTCCAGCTTCAGATCACCGTGGATCGGGGTCGGGGCAACCCCTTGCCAGAGCGGCAGGACCTCAGCGATCAATTGTGCCGCATTATCGGTCAGCGCTAGCAGCGCAGCAGAAAGTTCTGTCGCTTGTTGGGCCAGCAACCATTGCTGGAGCCCAGGCAACCCACCAGCGAGCACCTGCCACAGATAATCGAGGTTGACCGGATTGGGCGAGAAGCGGCGCACCTCGGTTGGATCGCCACTGTGGACTTGCGCCACCGCGCTCGCGAGTCCCACCAGTTGACCAGCAGTGGGCTGCGCAAACACGTTACCTGGCAACCACTGATAGACCAACACCTGGCGCGAAAGACCGGTGGGATAACGATCAAACCAAAGTGGCCGCGGCGCAATCCCCAAGGGGCTAAAGCGCTCCTGCCCATCAAATTGCCGCCGGCCACGCGCCTGCCCGGCATCCAGGTAATATTTGACGACCGCCTCCTGGCCGCCACAGTCAACCTGCCAGAGCAGATTATCTGTCCCCGCCCAGTGCGCGACCATGGTCACCGGACGGTTCAGATAGTGGCTACCGGGTGAAGTGGTGAGGTAGCTGTGGATCTCCTGGGTTAAGTCAGCCATTAGCTTCGATCTTTAGAAAGTTCGCCAACATCTCACGGCCATATTGGGTGAGGATACTCTCCGGATGAAATTGTACACCGAAGATCGGCAGGGTTTTGTGGCGCAAGCCCATCAACTCCCCTTCAGCGGTATAGGCAGTCGCTTCGAGCACATCGGGCAACGGCTCGTCAACAATCAGGCTGTGATAGCGGGTGGCGATCAGCGGGCTGGGCAGATCGGCAAAGATGCCCACGCCGGTGTGCTCAACCGGGCTGACCTTGCCATGCATCAGCCGCGGGGCACGGATTACCCGTCCCCCAAAGACATGGCCAATACACTGCTGCCCCAGGCAGACGCCCAAAATTGGCGTCGTCTCGCCCAACACACGAATCACCTCATTGCTAATGCCGCTGTCCTGTTCCGGCGTGCCAGGACCAGGCGAGATCACAATGTGTGTGGGGTGCAGATCCGCCAGCTCTTCCACGTCGATCGCATCGTTGCGCCAAACGCGAATATCCTGCGCACCGACCTCTCCAAGGAACTGCACGAGATTATAGGTAAAACTATCGTAATTATCGATGACTGCGATCATGGGTGGATCCTGTTCTGGTTTGGTGGGCGGTAGACAGGTAAATCGGTAAATCGGTACATCGGTAAATCGGTACATCGGTACATCGGTACATCGGTACATCGGTACATCGGTACATCGGTACATCGGTACATCGGTACATCGGTACATCGGTACATCGGTACATCGGTACATCGGTACAAGGTGACACTCATACCGATTTACTGATTTACTGATTTACCTACTTTCTTATCCGCAACATCTCATTGCCGCCGCGTTGGAATTCATAGGGTACTGCTTCGATTTGGGCCTGATAGCCCAGGTCGGCCAAGTAGGCTTGCAAGGGCTCAATGTGGGCGGAGCGTTGGCAGGCCAGATCGAGTAATGGGAAAATGCGCACTTCTTGGGCGACGCGGCAGAGTTCACGGATGGCGGCGTAATGGAAATCGAGCGATAACTGCTCGGTGTACAGTAACAAAAAGTGCGAGCTGAGCGCCAAGGTAAAGTGTTGGTTGGCAAAGTCAAGAGTGGGGACGGCTTGATTTTGGTAACGGCCCGCCGCGCGCCCGGCTTCATAGTCGAGCAGAAAACGTTCCATCGTCGCCAGCCGATGTGCGCCCAGGGCATCGGGGTAGCGAAACTCGGTCCACAGATAGTCGGCAGGGGTTAGCTTGACCTTGTCGACAATGGTGGTACAGGTTTCGCGTACCCGTTGCCGAATTGCCGCGACGCTAAAGGCATAGATCGGATCAACGGAAATAACCGTGCGGCCGAGTACGGTCATCTCGGCGTTGAAGCTGGCCGGCCCATCCCCACAGCCCAGGATGGTGCCGGCCAGATCCCTGTCGGTCAGCGCAAACATGCGTTGATACTCAGAGAGCGACCGCCCCCAAGGTACAATCTGGTCGAGTGTCATCGCCATGGGTTAGGCCGCGACTTTCTCCGCACTCTTGCGCCGTTTCTCGGCGGCCCGGCTAATGCGGTTCCAGGTGCCGGTCAGCCCCATGGCTTTCTTGACTTCGATGATGGTGGCTTTGGCCTCTTCACGGGCACGGAGAGTACCTTCGTAGATCAACTCATCGACGTAGCCGGTCTGGGCTTCATAGTGCGCCCGCCGTTCGCGCGTCGGTTCGAGGAAGTTCTCCAGGGCGATGAAGAGCTTTTCTTTGACTTCGACATCGCCCACGCGGCCGGCGCGATAGCGAGTCTTAAGATCATCGACCTCGGCTGTATTCGGGTTGAAAAAGTCGTGATAGATAAAGACCGGATTGCCCTCGACCGTCCCAGGCACGTCGGCGCTGATGCGGTTGGGATCGGTAAACATGCCCATCACCTGGCGACGTACCGTCTTGGTGTCGTCACTGAGGGAGATGCTATTGCCCAGGCTCTTGCTCATTTTGGCCTGACCATCGGTGCCAATCAATGTGCCGCCGACCACATAGGAATCGGGAATCGGGAAGACTTCGCCATAGGCATTGTTGAAACGTCGCGCGATCTGGCGCGTAATCTCGACATGGCTCTCGTTATCTTTGCCTACCGGGACCAAATTGGCGCGGGGCAACAGGATATCCGCGGCTTGCAAAACAGGATACCCTTGCAAGGCATAGGGAATCTGATCTAGCCCGGCAGAATTCGCCATGTCTTTGATCGTCGGCAACTGTTGCAGCCGCTCGACCGTGACCAGGCTGCTGATCAGCAGTTGCAACTCATAAGTCTCGTGGATCGCCGACTGCAAACAGAAGGTGACATTGTTCGGGTCGATGCCAATCGCCAGATGATCCAGGACAATCGCGCGCGAGTTTTCGGCCGTCTTTTCAATGTCGGACTTCTCATTTTTGGTCGTCAACATGTGCAGGTCGGCGAGCAGAAAGATACACTCATATTCGTTCTGAAAGGCCAAGCGATGGCGATGGCTGCCGATAAAGTGGCCGAGATGCAGCTTACCGGTGGTCCGGTCGCCCGTTAAAATCCGTTTTTTGGCACTCATGGTTCGTTCCTGTTCTCTTAGGCAAGACGTGTACTGCGCATCCCCTGATGCGCAGCCGTCTGCATCTGGGGATGCAGACTACACATGTTATACAGCAATCTTGTATTCGTGTACTGGGCATCCCCTGATGCGCAGCCGTCTGCATCTAGGGATGCAGACTACACATGTTATACAGCAATCTTGTAATTCAATTTCACTTCATCGCCATGCATCCCCCGAAAACCCCAGTTGTAGGCCGGCGACTCGATCAGACAAATTTCCAGATCCTGTTGGGTGATGCCTAGTTGTGCTTCAATCCGGTCGAAGAGCAGGCGAATCAATTTTTTCTTGGTCTCCACGGTGCGCCCTTCGATCAGATTAATCTCGATGATCGTGTAAGCATCCGTCCGCCCTACCGGGTAGAAAAAGTCTTCACCGGCCAACGGAAAGAAACGGTGCGCCCGCTTATCCTGCGGAAATTGCAAGGCATCGACCACACAGGCGTGAATCACATCCGACAATACACGTTTGATCGGGTTTAGGTAGGCCTGATGGCCATAGACCTTGACCTGACCCATTAGAGCAACCCCGCTTCGGCATTGGCAACGGCGACCGACAACGCCTTCATCTTATTCATCGACTCGTTGAACTCATAGGTCGGATCGCTGTCGGCAACCAGCCCACCGCCGGCCTGCAAATGACAGACATTACCCTGCATCGTAATCGTGCGAATAGTGATGCAGGTATCCATATTGCCGTCATAGTCGATGTAGCCAACCGCACCGGCATAGGCCCCTCGGCGCACCCCTTCCAGTTCCTCAATGATCTCCATCGCCCGCACCTTGGGTGCCCCGCTGACCGTGCCCGCCGGGAAGGTGGCCCGCAGCAGGCTGTAGGCATCCTGATCGGGCTGCACTTTGCCGCGCACATCGCTGACAATGTGCATCACATGGCTGTAGCGCTCAATCGTCATCATCGTCGGCACATTGACCGTGCCATATTCACAGACCCGGCCCAGATCATTGCGCCCCAGATCAACCAACATCACATGTTCGGCGCGCTCTTTGGGATCGTTCATCAGATCCTCGGCCAGTTGATCATCCTCTTCCTGCGTTTTGCCGCGCCAGCGGGTGCCGGCAATCGGGTGCAGATAGGCCATCTCATTGACCAGCCGCACATGCATCTCCGGGCTGGCCCCGATAATGCGCACGGTGTCGCCTTCAATCCCCGCCACTCCGCTAAAGTCCAAGAAGAACATGTAAGGCGAGGGGTTGAGCATGCGCAGCGCCCGGTAGATCGTAAAGGGATCGGCATCAGTCGGGCGGCTCAAGCGCTGGCTGATCACCACCTGGAAGATGTCGCCGGCCGCGATGTACTCTTTGGCTTTGCGTACATTCTCTTCAAATTCAGGCTGGGCAAAGTTGCTCACCCATTGCGCGTTACTATTGTAAACTTTGGGTTGGGGCGGGACGAGCGGCTGATTAAGCCGGGCAATAATATTGTCGATGCGCGCAATGGCATCGGCATAGGCGGCACGCAGATCATCGGCCATGCGCATATTGGCAATGACAATCAGCTTGTGGCGCACATGGTCAAAAACGACCAGGTTGTCAGTGAAGAGCAGCACCAGGTCAGGGATGTCAAGCCTGCGCTCAGCCGTTTCGGGCAGTCGCTCCATAAAGCGGACCAGATCATAACCAAAGTAGCCGACCACGCCACCATTAAAAAGGGGCAAGCCCGGCAGGCGCACCGACTTGCGCCCCGCCATCAACTCTTTGACAATTGTGAGCGGATCGCCGATTTTCTCTTCGAGCACGGCCCCGCCGGCCGCGCCAATCGTCACGCGGTCGCCGATCGCGCTGATCGTCACGGGATGGTTGACGCCGATAAAACTATAGCGCCCAACCTGCTCGCCCCGCTCGACTGATTCGAGCAAAAAGCTGGGCGATTGGCCGCCGGCTTGCAATTTCAAATAGACGGAGACCGGCGTCTCCAGATCGGCGGGCAGTTCGCGATGCACCGCAACGATGCTGCCCTGGCCGACATAATTACGAACTTCTTCCAGTGTGGGTTTGTAGTGCGCTGCCATGATACTTCCCTCTTGTCTGCGCTCGGTAGGAATAGAAAAATCCATATTCCAGTTTTGAGCTGGTAGTGCGCGGCAGAGGGTAGGCAACAAAAATCCCCGTCCCTGTGCAGCGTACTCCCAGCGCTTTGGTTGCCGGTAAAGAACGATACACAGGGACGGGGATTACAAATCACCCGCGGTGCCACCCTGTTTAGACTGGAATTGACACGGCTTGCCGTGTGCGCACGACAGCTTGCCTTGCCAATAAAAAAATCCTCACGTGAAACGCAAGGATCGCGCCAGTCTCACTCTAACGAAAACGGGAAAACTTACTTTCCGATTTCCTGCGCCCAGATAACGGTGGCGTCTCCGAAACCATCTACTGAATTGCTAATGGCAAGCGATTAACAATTGTTCAAGGCTTGGCTCAGCGGGCCATTCACAACCGACGATGTTACCTTTTTCACACCACTGGTAGATAGCTAAGGCTAGCTACACCGAAAAGGCTCTCTGCAACTCGCTTTGGTTGCTACTATTCCGCGTCATTGCCGTTCGATAATTGAGATCTGCCGTAGTATAGCGCATGTTATTGGACATGTCAATAGGCAATTTTCGATAAAACCAACCTCGATAACCGGACGCAACGCCAGCAGGCAGAAGCGAGTGTTATATAGCAGCGTAGCTGTCACGAAATCGCAAAGATTCCCAAGGCAACTTACGTATACAATACGTAATGCGTACTATCACCCTATGCTCAGGTCGCTACGTAAGTCCTACCTTACTCAGCTGGCGAAATTATTCAAACTTATTGCGCAGACAAGAAGATCACTAGCGTGTGTCTGTATAAAAGTAATCCGATCAGGATGGTACATACGTTACTTGATATAATGCGCAGGAAAAAAACGAGCAAAGCAAATGAACCTCGCCGCGGCCCTCTTGCTGGGGCACTTAATTGCTGATTTTCCACTCCAAACGAACTGGATCTATCGCCTTAAATTGCAGAGCTGGCGCGGAGTTTTGTTACATACCTGTATTCACCTTGTTGTGACCGCTTTGCTAATCCACCCCATCCACCATGCGCTACCACTTTTGTTGCAACTGGGCTTGCTCCATTTTATTACTGACTATATCAAAGTTCGCGTGCCAGCCAGACAGCAAGCACCAGGCTTTTTAATCGACCAATTGGCTCATCTACTCGTGCTCTTTGGTCTAGCCCAGCAGTGGCAGACAACATTAGCTGCCACCTTGCCCGCCACGTGGCTCTTTCCGCTCATTCTCTATACCGCCTTTTTAGGCATACTGGTCTTCTGTTGGGTACTAGCCTGCGATTTGAGCAAGAGCCGGTGGGGAAGCCATCCCTATCTACACTGGGTACGCACCAATCTGTTGAACTTTGCTCAATATGCAGGGATACCACTCCTATTCACCCTAGTTTCGCACTTCTATCGCCATCGGTACATTTAATGAAACCATTACATGTAATGAGAAGGTACTCCACAATTGGGGGTTGACAAGTAATGAAATCTCTGCTATTATCTTGATATAAAGATTTACGATATCAAAATAAAAGTCTAAAACACAGCAGCAAATAAAGAGCTAAGTATGGCCACCCATCATCGGGGAACAGCACAAGAGCGCATCGCGCTTGATCTATATATCAAACTTTCACGCGCAGCAGATACGGTCTCGGCACGCATCAATCATCACCTGCACGACCACGGGTTGACGGTCAGCCAGTTTGGCGTATTGGAGGCGCTCTATCATCTGGGCGCAATGAGCCCTGGTCAACTGTGTGAGAAGATCCTGCGCAGCACCGGCAATATGACACTGGTCATCGATAATCTAGAGAAACGCAACTTGGTAAGGCGTACACAGAATCCAGAAGATCGCCGTTCGGTCATTGTCGAATTAACGCCGGCCGGTCACAGCTTGATCACAGCCATCTTTCCTGCACATGTCGCCATGGTGGTTGAGACTGTACAAATATTGGCGGAAAATGAGCAAGTCGAATTGGCGCGGCTCTGTCGCAAATTGGGCCTCGGCCAAACCATTTAACGCGGTTAAATAGATTTTTTTAGAGATTTAGCTCCACATCAAGATTTATGATATAGAGCTAAAATCAGGGCATAATAGCAAGCAACCTATATTCAAAAGGAGTGCATAACCATGCAACCAATCCAAGGGATCCATCACATTACGGCCGTTGCCGGCGACCCGCAACGCAATCTGGAGTTCTATCACAATCTATTGGGCCAGCGCCTGGTCAAGCGCACTGTCAACTTTGATGATCCCAGCACCTATCACTTTTACTTTGGTGATGAAATCGGCACACCAGGGACAGTGCTCACCTTTTTCCCTTGGCGCAATATGCCCCAAGGCCGGCGTGGCAATGGGGAAGTAGGGGCCACCGCCTACAGCGTGCCAACCGCTGCATTAGATTTTTGGCGCAAACGTCTAAGCGAACATGGCATCCCGATTCAGGCCGAAAGTACGCGTTTTGGCGACCCGGTCCTCACCTTTGCTGACCCGGATGGCATGGTGATCGAGTTAGTGGGCAGCGATGCCCAGGCGACCATACGACATTGGGCCGACGGTCCGATTACCGCCGCACATGCGCTGCGTGGCTTCCATAGTGCCACATTGTGGGTAGCACAGGCCGAACCGACCGGTCGGCTGCTAATGGAGCAATTGGGCTATCAATTCATCGGGCAAGAAGCAAACCGTTATCGCTACCAGGGGGCGTCACAGGATATTGGCCTTTACATCGATCTGCTGGTGGAGGCCAATCGACCACCGGCGCGGTTTGGCGCTGGCTCTGTGCATCACATTGCCTTCCGCACGGTTGATGACAGCGAACAGGGCGAGTACAAAGCGCTGTTGCACCAGGCCGGCTATGGCGTTTCGCCGGTGATGGATCGCCAGTACTTTCACTCGATCTACTTCCGTGCGCCAAGTAATGTGCTCTTTGAAGTGGCAACCGATGCACCGGGCTTTGCCTATGATGAAGCGGTTGTAGAGTTGGGCACCCATGTCAAATTGCCCGACTGGCTAGAGCCGGAGCGCGCCAAAATTGAAGCCCAGTTACCGCCGATTACGTTGGAACGGTTGACGGCAGGGGCTGATTAACTGGTGTAGGATGGGCGAATAAAAACACAAAGAGCACGGAGGCCACAGAGCACACAGCGGACACAGAGAGTTTAGGGTATGCTTACTCTGTGTGCTCTGTGGCTAAACATACAGCAAATAATAGAGTAAGGACAATCAGAATGAACTTGAACACAACGACCGGCCCTCACCAGGGGCAACCAGTTTATCAAAGTGGGAAAACATTGGCTGAAGCCCGCGGCGTGATGATTTTGGTGCATGGGCGAGGGGCAACCGCGCAAAGCATTCTACCACTGGCGGATGAACTTTATCATCCCGATCTGGCGTATGTTGCGCCGCAGGCAAAGGGCAATAGTTGGTATCCGAATAGCTTTTTGGCGCCGACGGCAAGCAATGAGCCGTATCTTTCTTCGGCGTTAGCAGGCTTAGAAGAGTTGTTCAAACAGCTCAACGCGGCAGGAATTGCGGCTAAAAATATGCTTTTTGCCGGCTTTTCGCAAGGTGCCTGTTTGGCCGCTGAATTTGTAGCGCGCCAGCCCGAGCGCTATGGGGGACTCTTCGTCTTCAGTGGCGGGTTGATTGGCCCCGATAGCCCCAAGGGCCGTTACAGCGGCAACCTGGCTGGTACGCCGGTCTTTTTAGGCTGTAGTGATGTGGATTTTCACATTCCCAAAATGCGTGTACTTGAAAGCGCCGAAACGTTAGAAACGCTCGGCGCACAGGTCACCGCGAAACTCTATCCGGGGATGGGCCATACCATTAATGCGGATGAAATCGAGGAAGCACAAGGCATCATCGCGCGCCACTTTGGGACCACTAGTGGCTGATGCGCCCAATGGGCACCCGCGACCGCCGACCGATTTTAGACAGGGCAGCGAGCAGATACAATTATCATAGTCAATCGTCCGCAACCGCTCCGTCAGGATCGTGAGATCCTGGCGGGGATTTGACCATCCCCTTAGAGCGGTTGGTACGATCCAGTCAAGCGCTACTGTGCAGCGCGTATTCCAAGATTAGTCGTCAGTTGTCACTGGTCATGCCATCACGGCCTGCTGGGGTTTGGTTAATGCTGTGTAATGGACGCCAGTCAATTCTTCAGATACAGCCCAAAGGCGCTGGGCGGCGGTTTCGTCATACGAGGCGGGGCTGGAGCGGACTTTCGCCGGGTAACCGCGCATCCCCAGCGTACCGCTTGGGCCGATATAATCACAGCCGTTGACAGTCGGTTCGGTGGCGGCAAAGAGCAGTGGCAGCGCGCCCATCTCGGCACTTTGTGCGAAGATTGCGTTGGCCGCTTTCATGAGCCACTGTTTGGCGCGTGAACCACTCATGATCGGCCCGACCCCTTGCAGATTGGTCGCCGCATAGCCGGGATGGGTGCCCACGCTAATCGCCGTGACAGCGGTGGCGCGCAATTTTCGTTCCAGTTCATAGGCAAAGAGCAGATTGGCCAGTTTGCTCTGGCTGTAGGCATCACCTTCGCGGTATTGCCCCTTGCCCATGAGATCGTCAAAATTGATCACACCCCGTTGATGGAGACCGCTGCTCACATTAACCACCCGTGCACCTGGGGTGCGCATGACCAGGTCGATCAAATGACCAGTTAAGGCAAAGTGCCCCAAGTGATTCGTCCCCAACTGCATTTCAAAGCCATCTTTGGTCTCACGGCGGGGGATGGCCATCAGACCCGCATTATTACAAAGAATGTCAAGGCGATCATAGCGCTGCTTAAACGCCTCAGCAAAGCGTTGGATTGAGACCAGATCGGCCAGATCTATTTCCATGACAGCCAGTGAGGCAGCAGGCACATCGCGCCGCAATCGATCGACCGCGGGTGTCGCTTTTTGCAGATTGCGACAGGCCAACACCACCTGCGCGCCCTTCTCGGCCAACCCTTTGGTCACTTCGTAGCCCAGGCCGCTGTTAGCCCCGGTGACAATCGCGACTTTACCGTTGAGATCAGGCATATTTGCCTTGGTCCAGCCATTTTCCGCCATGTTTGCTCCTTTTGCTTGTGTGATAAACTGCTTGCCATAAGCAGCATACCAGGAGCAAGGATTGGGCGTCAGTGCCCAACCATCCGATGATCAATTTATGGCCCAGCCGCCCCCACCACCGGCGTCGCTAACCGACAGTAATCCAACTCCCACGTCCCAGCAGCCGGATCGAATTCCTGGCGGTTGACCACGGCGGCGATCGCTTCAAATTGGGCGCGGCACTTAAAGGTGACCTGATCGCCCGGCAAGAGGAGGATGCCTTTGGTGTCATCCACTTTGAGAATCACGGTGCTGCCAACCGGGGCCAACTCGGCGTCAGAGCCGGCAACCGTTAACCGCACCATCCCTTTGCCGTTCATTTGAGGGCCGGAGAAGGTGCTATAACTTAGCGCATCGGCGTTGTAGCTTTGGGCTTGGGCCGGCGCAGTTTGGCGCACCAGGCTTTCGACATCAGCGGCGACGGTGCCGGTAATCGTGTAGACTTTGGTGTCCACCGGCACGGTGGTGAGCCAAGCATAGTTCATACCGCTGCTGCTCTGCGGGGCGGGGCTACGTTGACAGCCAGCGACGAGCAGCGGCAGGAGAAAGCAAAGGAGAAAAACACGTTGCGGCCAAACCGGCATAAGCAAGTACTCCATTTGAAAAGCAGATAGCGGGAAAAATTGTCAACGATCAACTTAAATCCGTAGGACAACGACACCGAGCGCGACCAACGAAATGCCAACCAACTTCAGCGCCGTCACCCCTTCGCCCAGAAAGAGCAAGCCCAGAGCGAGCGCGGTGATCGCTTCGAGGCCAAGCACAACAATGTAGGTGACACTTAACTCGCCCTGGCGCATGGCAATCGTCTGCAAGATCGCGCCAAAGCAGAAAAGCCCCAACACCAGCAAGGTCGGACCGGGCCGCGAAAGGCCTTCGGAGAGTTTCATAAAGTATCCTCCGATGCTATAGCTCAACGCGGCGCTGACCAACAGTAATATATTCATAAATCCTCCAAAGTGAAATTGGCACATCAGTGGTCGCGCCGTGAAAGCTTGTCGATCACGGACGGCGGGCATTGGCGTTGTGGTCTGCGGTGTGATGCACGGTTGCGACAAATAACTACTACTATTTAACGTGCTCACAAGCCAATTTTTCGGCAAAGTTTCTGGCAAATCGCGCAGATTTGTGGTCAGCTAAGCTGCCAACCGATAGAAACAATCAAAATTGCTGGAAACGCTGGTTATGTTACCATTGTTTCCAGCAATTTATGCATACAATCTGCTGACAGGTCCAGAATCGTTCGCCCGTGCTTAGCCGGTCCGTGACCGGCTAAGCACGGGCGAGCGATTGGGTGATTTACGCCGCCATGTACCAGCGCCGAGGGAACTATAGTTTTTAAGATAAAGATTTTCCGCCCTTACCCGTCGACACGCTCAGGGGGCGGGCGAAAAATCTTTATCTTGATGCTATAGCTGGGAACCATTAACGCTGGACCAGCGGCAGGAAAAGCGCATTGGGCCGCTCAAACGTGTCACCGCTGACAACCACTGTCCCACGGTTGAGCACATCGGTGTGTTCACTATAGGTGAAGGTGCCGATTTGCCCGACTTTGACTTTGTAACTCTGCCCGCTGGAGAGCAATCCACTATCCCAGTTACTGCCGACGGTGCTATGCTCGGTTAGATCGATGTTGACAAACTCGATGACACTGCCAGGGGTGACGGTGAGGGTGGCCGGCGTGAAACCAGCAGCCGTGACAAAGACCGTATGGGTCGTCGCCTCGGCAACTACAGGGCTAAGGCTGATGTTTTGGCCCAAGGCGGCAGTGGCGGCGTCAATGGTCACACTGCGGTAGGGCTGATAGCCCGTAGCAATAACATCGAGCCGGTAGCGTCCACTGTCGGCGCTGTAGCTGTACTTGCCGTCACTGCCAGTCACCTGGGGATTCGGTTGGCCGGATTGAGTCTCGCTCCAGGCGGCATAGATGGTACTGCCGTCGTCAACGTCTTCGGCAATCAAGACCCCGACACTGGCATTGGCAACGGGTTGGTTGGTCGTGCGATTGGTAATCACCCCATCGACCGCCGTACTAATCTCGCTGCTAAAGCTGCTCTCATTACCGCCTGCACCCACGATCACGCCGAGTTTGCCCTTTGCAGTGAGGGCCGCAGCCTGGGCCGGGAAAGTGACTTGCCCGACAAAGGTGCCATCCCCGTCATCATCGGTCAGCGACGAAATCAGAATATCCTCGAAGGTGACCTTGAAGTACCCATTCGGGTCGCTGCCGTTGGTGTTGACACTGACCTGGTAGGTTGCCCCACTGCGGAACCAACTGCCGGTCTGGGTGGCACCGAACGAGTAACCCAAGATCGGCATGCTATACGAACGGCCATTGCTGGCGACAAAACAGGTGCTGATCGGGTCATAGGGCAAGGACGGTTTGACCAGCAGGCGTACCTTACCCGTGGATAGACCAGAGGCCGAATCCCGCGGGGAGGTGATCGATTGGGCGCTGATGGTATGTAGCCCTTCTGGCAAGGTGGCAGTATAACGAAAGTTGCCATTCCCATCGCTGGTGACTTGGGCTACTTTGACGAGACCAATCAGAATCGCAATAATCTGGTTCGGTTGCCCCTTGCCGCGCAGTTCCACGGTGGTGCGGTTGGTCACAGCCGGCCCGCTGATAATCCGATCCATACACGCATCATCGGTGTAATCCATAAAAGCGCCGATGATGGGCGAGCTGAGTAGACCACGCAAGGTTGTGCTGCTCTGGTTGTTGCTGGGGTCAATATCGCCGGCCAGGGTGATGTTGACATTTGCCGTGTACTCAACATCGGCACTGGCGGCGGACACGGTACAGGTGATACAGCCATACCAGCCCAGGACGAGCGAACCATGTGCATTCTGCTCAATGTGTGGCAGGATAAAGCTGAGTTTGTCACCCGTGCGGGTCATGTTGGCCCGGCTTACGTCGGTGCCTTTGACCAGGATGATCTCCATGTCACGTAACTTTTCGGGGATCTGGAACTCTAGCAGGGCATTCTGCGCCGGGGCCAGACCGATGTTTTCGTAGTCGATGCGGAAAATTTGGATCTCAAAGTTGCCCAGTTGATCCGTAGCAGCAGCCTGTAAATCCGGTTGCTGAAGCGCTTCCGACTTGGTTTGGCCTGAAAGGTGAACGGCCAGGTCAGGTCCACCACCAGCGGCCAACGGGCGATAGAGATAATCTTCGGTCTCGCCGGTTTTGAAGGGAGTTGCGTAACCGCGGCCATCACCATAGGTCAGGCTACCGGCAGTTAATGTTTTGTTGGCCGGGCGTTCGCTCAGGGTCATGCGAACCCAGGCCGGCTGGTCAGTAATGTTCCAGGGTACCAAGCCAGTCGGCACATTGAGCAGGTGTACCCCAGCCCCCAAGCCGACCACATTCATCGGGAAGTCGATGACAATATGTTCGACCGCCGGTTTTGCGCCGTCAACACCGGGACATTGGGTCGCATCTTTCCACTCGCCGTTGTGGTTGCTGTCGATCCAGATGTTGAGATAACCTGGCGTGCCCAGCGTTTGGAAGTAATTCACCGCTTGGGGGCCAATCGCGACCTGGACGGGCAGATTGGTCGGCTGGCAATGAGCCAGATTCCAAAGGCCAAAATTGGTGCCATCGTCAAAACGATCATTGTCGGGATCATTGGCCGCGGGCAAGAGATTGTTGACCCCATCCTGGTCCGGCCCGAGATCGGCTTCGGCTTCGCGGCTCACCCGTTGCCCCAGGTGGAAGGGGCGTGGGTAGCGATGCAGGGGGCCTTCGGGCAACCCGGTCGCCGCATCGAAAACGGTGGGGAAGAGCGCTTGTACGCCAGGATAGGCAGCCATGTTTGCGCCGGCATGGTTGCTGCTGTCGGGGGCGTCACCCAGGTCATTCGGGCGTGCTTTGAGTTGCATGGGCAGTTCCCCATTCAACTGCGGATAGGTCTGTGCATCGGGGCAGTGATTATCATCGCCGACCAGGAAACAGAAGGCAATGGTCGTGCTGGGCACGTAATCATCGGGCAGGCTCAGTTCATCGGTGACGCCGTTCGCCAGATTGAGCAGCAATTCGACACGTTGGCTCGACTGCGGCGCAAGGGTAATCCGGTCCAAGAAGCGGGGCGCGGTGCCAGCAGTCGCAGCAGCGGTCACACCAGGCAATTGGAAGAAGCCCAGGTTAACCGAGAGCGCATGGGTGTTGGTGATAATGTAGCGCACCGGTAGATCCAGAAGATTGCCCAGGTCGATGTCGTTGGGGGTTGGTTCCGCTTCAAAGTCGATGTTATTCTCATCATAGCCGATGCACTTGGCGCTAAAAGTATCTTCGGCGCTCACCAGCGCGCCCCCCACCGGTTTGGCTTCGGCGCGGTTAGTGAAGGTCATCGTCTGTTGATTTGGTTGACACAAGGCAATCACACGGACCTGGAAGGTAAACTTAATCTCAGCATTCGGGGCCAAGGTGCCCTGCCACTTGACCACCTGTTGCGGCGGATTCGCGCCAGCGGGGGGGATGACCTCCAGTTGCGCTTGCAAAGGAGTGGCGCCGCCGGTGGGAGTGTCAACGACGATATATTCGATGTTACCCCCATCAATCGTCGGGTAGACAATCAGCGGGTAGGGCAGCACGTCGCGCAGGCTGGCTTGGATCGGCTGGGTGCCGCCATTGTGCCGCAGTAGAATCTCATAGGTGACATAGTCGATCCACTCGACCGGTTCACCATCGGTGATCACCCGCTTCTGGATCTCTAACGTACCATCCCGGCCAGCCGGGGCCGAAAGTTGCAGCACATCTTCGGTCTCACCATATTGGAAGACCGACAAGGTCGGGTGTAGTGGATGAGGGCCACGGCCATCGGGCAGATCAGTGCCATTGATGGGTTGCACGGCCGGCGCTTCGCTCAAGCTAAAGCGCAGCCAATGGCGACCGACACCGCTGCTGTTGAGCACCTTTTCGGTAAGGACATTGAAGTCCAGCGAACCACCCCCAGGAATCGCGGTTAGATCGACAATATAATTCTGGACGATCCACTCATAGCTGGCTTGGGCCGGCTGGGCTTCATTCGGTTGGCACTGGCCAAGGTCGGACCAGTCGCCGTCGCGGTTGCCATCGAACCAGACATTGAGATACATACGGTTGAGGGTGGCGTTGGCCGCCTTGCTCACGCGCGCATCGAGTTGGGTGCGTTCACAGTCAAAGAAGCGCAGATTGCGATTACGCCAGCCATCATCGCCGCGGTCATTATCAGCCACATCGGCAGTGGCTCCGCTCACACTATTGCGCAGAATGTTGTTGCGCGGCGCGTCCTGGTCAGGGCCTTGGTCGGCTTCAGCTTCACGGGAGAGAAAGTCACCCAGCCAAGCTTGCATGGTCTGGTTGTTGTGACGCGGACCAGCCGCCTGGTTGACCGGCACATCGCGTACCGTCGGGAATTGGCCGAGGATACCACCAGGGTAGGCAGTGTTGTTAAGACCATGATGGTTGGTGCTGTCTGGCGCATCACCTAGATCGGGGCGGGGTTGGCCATCGTCGGCGGGCAAGGTGTAATTGATGATCAGCTTGGGACCACGATCCGCTGCTTCGCCGGTCTCTTTGGAGTGGGCGGCTTTGAGTTCGCCACCATTGCCCCGCAAGGCCAAGCCATCATTGACCTGTGCACCCGTATGCCAAGCTTGGGCAAGGGGCGTAACATTCCAGTCCACAAAGTCACCATCCGTTTTACCAGTGCTGGTGACGGCTTTGAATTGACCGCTCCAGGTATAGTTGACTGGTGTCGAAGCGGTCAGCGTGGCTTCGTCCCAGACCCCATCAACCCGGCCCACTTCCACGTCGTTGGTACCAGTGTAGATGCCGGTAAAGTAGAGGCGTAAACTGGCCCCGTTGATCGTCGCGTCAACCGGCAGCACTGAGAGATCAAACTTGAGCAGGCTGAAATGCACATTCGGATGACCGACCCACAGAAAGCCTTCTTCAAAGGTCGTGTCGGGCGAGCCGGCTTGCGTGCGGGCATCGTCGGTTGGGGTCAACGTAATGGTGGTGGCCGCGCCTTCGGCGAAGGGGGCCATTGGGGGCGCAGCATGGGCCGCCGTTAAAGGTAGTAACCCAGCTAGGAGCAGGCAGAGCACCGCGAGCAGGGGTTGCATTGTTGTCATTATACGAGGTTTCATCTCTTCTCTTCCCATCTTTGTTTGGTGTGCCGGTGCACAAATTGCGCCGGCAGACGACGAATTGACAATCTTCGGCTTGGATATCCACCACCAGTGTAACAAGCCTTTTGCAACAACACTGGCAAAGGCTGCGCCGAATTGCCTCACAATCGCCTCATTGGGACACCCTGACCCGCAGGTTGAAACCTGCGGCTGCCATCTGCCGTCACTCCGTGACTTAATTGCTCGTGTAGACGAAGTCTGTGCGACTTGACCAACGCTGGATTAGGTTGTCGACAGCTGCTTACGAAGTTCGTAACTGCTGATCGTCACGGTGTAAAAAAACAGATCGGCGCTGAGTTTGCCGACAAGCAGGGCCAACCCCAGATTGGGAATCAGTTGTATGGCCAGGGCCAGTAAGGCAGGGCGCAGCAACAAGGGATCCAAGAGTTCAGCAGGACCAAATTCTAACAGTAGCGTACGCAATAAATGGCCCAGGAAAGCTGTCATTTGTTTGACCGTTGCCAACAAACCCGCCATGTTACTCGGCGCAGTGACCAAGCGCGTTTGCTGACGCCGGTAGGCAAACCATTCCAGCAGGGCAATGGCCGCATAAAAACCAACAAATTCAGACCAGACGCCAATCAGGGCAATGGAGACAACGCGCAGATCAAAGTGCTGAGCCAGCGCGATCCCCATAAGTGCGGCGGTCGTCCCGGCTAATTCGGCCGGCAGATAGCGCCGGATCCAGCCCCCCACCTTCCGGGTCAATGCGTATAGGGATGGGCGATTTATCAACAAATCAGTAGTCGTCATGGGAGCTCCGATGTTGCACAAGTGACAGCAACAGGTGAGTGTGGTCTCATTCTAAGCAGGGGCGGTGGGCAATTCAACCAAAAAAGTGTCAAAATAGCGGGTAAGCGTCCCGCTATTGTTTGGCCACCCAAGATTGCCAGGCAAAAAGCAGCAGGTTCACGCAGCGGGATCTTGGTAGCCATTGCGCCTAACGCTTGCAACAAAAAAGGCCCAACCAAGCTGTTTGGTTGGGCCTTTTCATCATGATCTGTGGTAAGCTGATTTAGACGGGGACGATCACCTCACAGCCGATGAAGGTGTCAACCCCAGGCGTACCGTAACAGATATCGTAGCCGGGACCACCGTTAATGACATCACGGCCAGGGCCACCGTACAGTGTATCATTGCCGGCACCCCCTTGCAGGTTATCATTGCCATCTCCCCCGTACAACCGATCATTGCCCCCACCGCCGGCGATCTTATCGTTGCAGTCAAGGCCGTACAGGACATCGTTCCCCCCATTGCCGTTGATCCGATCATTGCGGGGGCCGCCAGTCAGCGTATTGGGGTTGTTATTACCATTCAAGACAAGGCCAGCACTGCAATCAGCTGCATAGGTAGTTGCCCCGGTGGCAAAGAGACTCAAGCAGGCAAGGCAGAGCGCAAGGGCGAGATTCATTAGTTGTTTCATCGTGATTTCCTTCTTTCTGGTGTTTATTGATCGATTACGCTGATTGTTGTTACAACACAAAGGTTTCACAGTTACCGGAGACATTGTTGTTACCCAAACCACCGTTGTACTTATCAACACCGGTGCCGCAATCCAGGATGTCACCGCCATTGCCGCCGCGCAGGGTATCGTTGCCGGCACCACCATTCAAGCTGTCGTTGCCGCCGTCACCATGAATTTCATCGGCACCATCACCGCCACAGATGACATCATTGCCCCCCTTGCCTTTGATAATGTCATTGCCGCCTTGGCCATGAATGACATCGCTCCCCGACGTGCCGTTGATGACGTTGTTGCCGTTAGTCCCAACGATAGTAGCGACCTGCCCCTGACACATGACGACCTGCGCCTGGCTGGTTTCATAAGTGCCGCCAAAGGCAACGGTAGCGGCCAACATGGCGGCGGTAATCATCATTTTTGTGCGTTTCATTGTGGTTTGCTCCTCTTTGTCTAAGTTGAAATGTCGTGAACCGGCTGATTGACTAGCCATCCCCAGTATAAGGCGCTGTTGCGGGCAGCAGTGGCAAAAACTGCATTGAATTGCCTCAAGATTGCCTCATGCGAGCCGCATTGCGAGTTTAGGCGGCGGTCAAACCAGCAGGTTGCGCAACCTGCCGGGTGAACATGTAGCCAGCAGTTCGTGTGGATGAAAAGCCTTTCTGCAACCATTGTAGCCAGCGGCAGTGGGCGATTCAACTGCAAAAGTTCCAACAAACGGTAAAAAAGTCCCAAGCACACCCGTTTAGTGAAGTTAGCAGCCATAGACCAGGGTAAATTTGCTCACAACTGGGGTCGCTTGGCCACTTTTCAGCACAGAATGCCGGCCAAAGCGGTGTGCGAGTCTGCGGTTTTGTAAAGTAAGGACTATCCACGGCATGAGGATGTACTAAGAGGCCTTATAGATAAGGCAGATAAATATGGCACAATCGTGTACTGTGCATCACCTGATGCGCAGTACACGATTGTGCCAACTCGATTTGCTTTCTCTATTAGGCAACGCCAGTCGTAGGGGCACGATATATCGTGCCCCTACGACTGGCGTTGCCTAAATCCTAACTAAGGCAAGCAGCAGCCAGGCAAAAAGCAGCCTCGCTGTAGCGGTCTACAGCGAGGCCAAAGAGGATTAAGATCGGCGGTAAGCCAAGGACATTTGGGGGTTTATCAGCGATTTGGCATACTGTCACCAACTCGCACGGCGTGATGGCAAATGCAGGCCAGTATTGAAGGGTAACGGCCTTTAGCCGCTAAGACCCCCACGTGGCGGCGGTGGATCGACAACAATTTCGAAGAGCGTCCACGGCTTCTGCGCCTTACCAAAAATAATCGGCGGCGCAAAGGAGAAGGGGAATTCGGTTACTGGTGTGGTGAAGAGAAAGGTATTCCCATCAACCTGATGGCGGCCGACACCAGCCGCCACCAATGCCCCAAAAAAGATGGGCGCAGCCACCACATTCGTTGATGAATCGGTTGATTCGTAGCTATAAGACCCATAGCGGCTGGTCAATTTAATGCGGGCGTTGGCATCGACTCTGGCGGTCAGGCTAACGTCGGGATGCTCCATGATCTTAAAATTAGCTGGTGCCGTTAATGTCGCGAATTGCGCCCGGCCATAAATCGCAAAGCTGTCATAGAGTGGCCCATACCCAGGCACCGGTGGCCCATTCGGGCAGGTGACCCAGAAGATGCCATCAAAAGGAGCAATACCGCCGCCAACCTGTACACCGGCGCTATTGTTACTCAGGGGACAGTTGAGCAGGGTATAGGTCATCTGCTGTGGATTCAGGGCAACGGTTGTAACGCGACAGCCGATGGTGGTGGTAGCGGAGGGGGCATGGTTGAAGTTGAGCGCCAATGCCCACGCACCGATGACCGGTGCGGTGCGGACCGGCTGCCCACTATCATTCAAACACGCAGGTGGCACATTTTGGGCAAAGACCACCGCACTGCCCATTGATCCATCTGGTGAGATCGGCAACAAAGCGGCCACAAAGATCAGGATCAGCCAATAGGGTAGATAACGCTTGCGTTCGGATCGTTGATTCATACTCTCGCTCCTCTATTTAATCGATCTATGTCAATAACGATTCGTGAGTAGGTGCCAGTCAATGTCGTTAAGTTAGCCGTCAGCAGTGTGCAGTAAGAAAGTGATCAGCCGGGAAGTTTCACTGGCAACGATTCATTGCTCAGTGTCTACGATTGACACGAAAACGCTTAATGACATTGCGGTGCCAGTAGCACCTTGGGTGTTGCCATCCTATCATAGATGAGTGCGGCTGCCGCCCCAAAAAGTCCCAACTTTGCGCAAAAATGTCTCAATAATTAACACAAAGTAAGCGAGTTATGTTATGAGTACTACCAAATCACCAAGCGCACCTCCGATCGCCACCGTCCCGGATCGCTTTATGCAGACCTTGCGCCAAACGCTGGAACATGTGGATGACAATGAATGGTTAGAGAAGCGCTCACCGCTGGCTTCGCTCTTTTTTGCGGGGGCGACGACCGTCGCGCCGCGCAAACGTCAAGTCATCTTGACGGGGTTGGCCGCGATCGACGAACGATTGCGCGTCATCTGGCACCAGTGGGAAGCGCGCACCAAAAATGCACTCCAAGGTCTGTTATGGGAAGCAGTTTGTCATTATCCCCCCGATTTGGAAACCCACGGGCAGGCCATCTTGTTCTTAACCTATTTTGCTGAGCCACGGCCTAAACAAAACGAAATCGTAAAGCTGCTCGCCCTGGGCCGCTCGACCTACTATCGCTATCTGGAGCGGGCGGTCGAAACCCTGGGCGCGACCCTGGTCCAAGCGCTGCGCCCGGCGCTGCGCTTGGAACAACCGGAAACCGCCCCCCTCTTTGGCCGAGAGACCCAGTTGGAGCAGGCGCAGGCGGGGTTGGTAGAAGGGCATGTTGTGCAACTGGTGGGCGGGGGTGGTTTGGGTAAGACGAGCATGGGGGCGCACCTGGCCGCGCGCTGGCGCAAGGGGGGCGTCTTTTGGTACACATTCCGCCCCGGCTTAACCGATCATCTGGATCAGTTGCTCTTTACCTTGGCCTACTTTCTCCATCAACAGGGGGCCTCGGCGCTGTGGCTCCATCTTAATACCGAGCCACAGCAGGTCAACGCAACCAGTGCCATGGCCGTCTTGCGCCAACATCTCTTCGATCTGCGCGCGACCCCACCCCTGTTCTGTTTTGATGAAGTGGACCTACTCTTAGCCGATGAGTTGCATGATTCACAGGAGCATAGCCGGCTGCGTGCCTTTCTGGAGGATTTAGCCCAAGCGGTGCGCGCCGGCGCGCCGCTGCTCTTAATCGGCCAAAAAGTGCTGCTCCAGCCGCAGTCAGATTGTCTGATTACCCTCACCCCGTTGACCGCGGCGGAGCTGCCCATGCTCTTAAAAAGTGCACGGATCACCCTCGATCCAGCCGCACAAGCGCGGTTGCTACAGGTGACACGCGGCAATGGGCTCTTGTTGCGCCTCTTTATTGCCCTGCATCAACGGGGGGCGGCATTGAGCGAAACGCTCAAAACTTTGACCACGCCGGTTGCGCTAGATTGGGTCATGGCGCGGCTACGGCAACATCTGGCCCCAGGTGAGTTGACCTTGCTCCAAGAATTAGCCGTCTTCCAAGGCAGCGCGCCGCGCGATGGCTGGCGCAGCAACCAGAAAGGCATCAACGCGCTGCTGACATTGGGGTTGGCCGAAACCGTAGGCGGGGATGGCCTTACGCTCCACCCCGCCTTTCGCGAGCTGATCTATGGCCAGTTGCCGGCTGGCCGCCGCCAAGCGCTACACCTGGCCGCCGCCCATTTGCTGGCCGAGCGCAGTCGTTTTACCGCCGCGGCCTGGCACTATATCCAAGCCGGGCACCCCGAGTTGGCGATCTGGAACTGGTTTACCCATCGTCAGCAGGAGATCGATCAGGGGCAGGTGGAGGCAGCGCTTGCCCTCTTTACACCGCTGACCCAAAGCCCACTCCCGACCTTTGCCGATCAACAAGCGCTGGCGCTGTTACTCGCGCCCCTCTATGTCCGGGCCGGCCGGGCCCAAGAGGGCTTGCAAGTGATGGAGCAGACCACCTGGCCGAGCGCTGCCCCCAGTACCGTGCAAGCCCATACGCTGCGCGGCACCTTGCTGGCGGAGACCGGTGACATTGACCGTGCGCTAGCCGAATATCGGCGCAGCCTGGAGCAGATTACCAAGTTGCGCGCCACCCAAGAACTCGAAATCCACATTGAGATTGGGCGGCGCGCGCTGGTCTATCTGGGTGACATTGCCGAGACGACCGCGGCGGTACAGCAGGCGCAGTTAAACTTGGAAGTGCTCCAAGGCGAATTGGCCGACAATGCCGGGCACGTGGCGGCCGCACGGACCCACTATCAGCAAGCATTGGCCTTGGCCGAAAGCGGCGGCACCGACCATCAACGGGCCAAGGTCTATGAGGCATGGGGCATTCTCGAAGCGCGCCATGGCGCATTGGCGATTGCGGTTGATTATCTACAAAAGGCTGGCCGCCACTATCAAGCCGCCGGCAATGTCATCTGCGCCACCGGGATGGTCAATTCGGGGTTGGCCTTTGCCTATCTCCTGCGCCATCATTATCAGGAGGCCATTGGCCCCGCCACCACTGCGCTGGCTTTTTTTCAAACGTTAAACCATGGCTATTGGCAGGCGATCAACGAGACTTATCTGGCCCAAGCCTGGCTCTATGTGGGCGATCTGGCCCAGGCGGAGCAGTACGCCCAGCAGGGACTGGCGCGAGAAGAGATTGTCGTCCGCGCCTATTGTCTTTATCTGCTCGGCGAGGTGCGCCGTTCTCAGGGGCGCTATCCGGAAGGCGAACAGTTGTGCCGCGAAGCCATTGCCGTGGGCGAATCGCTGCAAGATCTATGGGCATTGGGGCCGACCTGGCGCGCGCTGGGGGAACTTTATCTGGCCGCCGCGCAGCCAGCCGCGGCGACAGACGCCTTACAACAGGCGCTGACGATCTACCGCCAGATTGGCGTAACGATTGAAATCGAACAAATCGCAGCCCTATTAGCAAACCTTATCCCCGCAGAGGCTTCATAGGTGGTACCGTAGGGACGCTTGACCTACGCTTCACGCCAGAGCAGCGCGCGAATTTGCCCTTGCAGGGACGCGGCCAACTGGGCTGTGGTGAAGGGTTGCAACAGTGGACTGTTACGGCGTTGGGCAAAGTTGTACTGCATCAGCATGCGTTGGGCGATTTCAACCGCAACCAGCGGCGACAGATCGGGTTGCTGGGCATAGATCCAGCCCAGCAGAGTGGGCCAAAGCAAACGAACCAATGTATCCCAAGCAGCCGCATTGCCCGTCAGGAAACGGCGATGTAATTCAGACCAAGCCGCTTCGCACCACGGCCGCGAGGCCGGCAGCGGCAACTGACAGTAAAGGGACAAGTGGTCAAGTGGCATTTCAGCAAGATCTGACATGGGGATCGAGCGTGATTTCGCACTTTGTCTAATGGCGGCAGGATGGACACGGTCAACACAATGGGAGTGGTGTAGAAAGATTTGCCCGATGGGGAGGGTTGAATGGCAGTGTGTGCAAGTGCTTGTGCTAAGCTGCCCCCATCGGGCAAACGATTCAGGTGCGTCGCACTGTCCAAACGATGATCGTAGACGCCACTTCGCGCTGGACAGTGCGACGCACCTGAGCACACCACTACCCATGCATGGTTACTTTTTACCTTTTAGCGGCTAACCAGGGGCAAAAAGAGACTTGACGGTGCAGGTGCCGACGCGATAGTCACAGTCAGCGTATTTGATTGGGCGACAAATTCGTCCTCGGCATTACGGGCAAAGAGTTGGAAGCGGTAGTCACCTGCCAGTAGCCCGCCAACCGTCGTTGCCTGCTGGGTGATGGGAATACTCGCGACTGCGGTCCAGCTAATCCGATCCGGCGCATCGCGATAGAGCCAGTAGGAGGTGGCAGCGTCGTCGTCAGTCGCGGTCCAGTCAAGGGTAATCCCATTTGTATCACTCAGGGCCAAGGTCAGGGTCAGCGGGTCAGCTTCAGCGATGACCACCTGTTCGGGCGGAATATAGTTGCACCATTGGCCAACCGTTGGGGTGAGATTTTGATACCAGCGGGCGAGAAAATCGTCCCAGCGTCCTTCGCGGGCATAGGCGAGACTTGTGGTCACGGTCACCGGCTGGGTGGGATCCAGGGTCCAGGTCGCCGTAAAGGGGGCATCGGTGCGATAGATACTGGCCCGCCAGGCCACGCCGGAGGGACTGTTGCGCGGGAGTGGCGTGAGAATGGTTAACGAGTCGCGATACTCCCAGAATTCATCCGGCGCAATGTAAGGAGCACCGGCCCGGCTGATCTTGCTAAGACCGTTCATCGCCGTGCGTAGACCATCGAGGGCCGTGGCGACACCATAGGGATCGTTCAGCCCAAATTGCAGCAGCAATTGCTGGCCGAAGGTCTCAAGGCCGATTAATTCGTCCGGCGGGCCAAGTTGCAGCACCCGCTTGCCACATTGGGTGGTGTCAACATATTTGCTCTGGCGCACACTGGCACTGATCTTTTCATTCTGCCCATCATGTAAGGCCGCCGACAAAGCGTCACCCAGGTTGTTTACTTGGGCGGCAATGGCGGTGATATCACTCCCCCGCACCCAAAAGATCGCATTGGGATGGCGCCGATCAAGCGTTCCCTGGTAGCGGTTGATGATCATCTCGGCCATCTCCTCTGGGGTTGCAGCGGGGGTGAAACCAAGCAGATATTTGTCATAGGCCGCGGCCAGCCAGGCATAGTTGGGCGAGGCGACAAAGACACGCGCCGTCTTGCGTACTTCATAGAGCGCATCGAGGTTGCCCTGAAAACATTGGTCAAAGAAGACCAGGTCAAAGGGATTGGCCCCGTTACCCGTTGCGGCCAGCAGCGCCTGGCCGACATCGGTCGTGCTCATATAGCTGTTGTTGGTGACATCATTGGGCATGTCGGTCCACTCACGGGGTAAGGCCGGGATCTCCCCGTGTGGCGCAACCTGATCTGCGGCCGCGGTGACCGTTGTCGGCGTCGGCCAGGCCACTTCGGGAGCCAAGGCCAGCCCGTGGCCGATCAGGCTGACCACGGTGCGGGTGGCGCGGTAATTCTCACGCACATATTGAAGGAACCAGGCCAGGACGGTTGGGTCGGCGGTGTCTAGTTCACCCGTGCCCCAAACATCAACGACGACACTTGTGTTCGAAAGAGCGCCATTGGCAATCACGATCAAATGGGTATCCGCGGTACCGGCACCATCGACCAAAAGTACCACTTTGACGTTGGGATTACGCAGGGTGCCCAGGCGCAAGCGGTTGGTCACATAGCCAATTTGGCCGGCGAGATCATTGTCCGCCGGGAAGTAGGCGGCCACAACCACATTACCGCTTGTCGCCTTGGTCACACCCGCCGCAAAATTCCCGACGCTGCGCAGCGCGTTGGGTTGATCATCATGGGCCGGCGTAAAGGTATTGACGCGAAAGAAGTAGCTTGTCCCTGGGGTGAGCCCGGTTGCCAGATAGCTGTTAGTGCTTTTATCAGCGGTGACACCATGTAAGGTATAGGGACCATCTGGGCGCGTGGCAGCGTAAATCTCAACATAACCTTGGAGATAGCCCCTTGTTGACCAAGTTAAACGCAATGAATCGGTGAAAAATTCGGTAACGGCCAGATTGCGCACGGGTAAGGTCTGGGTTTCCAGCCACTGTGGCTCCAGCGCAGCGAGACATTGCTGCACCCGCTTAAGCCCTGTAAAGAGCGCGTTGTAGGCCAAGCTGAGATCGGTCAGGGTGGGTGTCAGACGGCAGAGCGTGGGCGGGACACGACCGCGCAGGGCATTATTTTCCAGCCGCAGACTGGTCAACGCCGAAAGCTGGCCCACAGTTAACGGTAACGTGCCGCTCAGGCGATTGCCGGCGAGCAGCAATTGGCGGACATGGCCGGCTTCGCAGACCACACCATACCAATCACAGGGCGCACTGGGGCTCTGTAGCCCCCAGTTGGTCTGGGTGATCCACTGCGTGCCGTTGGTGGCGCTGTACAACGCCAGCAGGGTAATACACTCGGTGTGGGTGACTGTATTCACGGTAGCACAGGTGAGCCCCCCCTGGGCAGCCGTTGCGTCCGAGCGGGCATGGACAGCCGCTGCCGACCAGAGCAAGAGGCCCCAGAGCAGCACAAGCCCCGTCAACGCGCCGAGGATGACGGGCAGCAGCACAAAAGGATTGCGATGAAGTTGTTTTGCCATGATGGTCTCCTAATTTTGAGCAGACGGTCGTTTAGTGAGTAGCATAAGGGAGTAACTGCGATAATCCTGGCATTTACTGTCGGCTAATTGCCTCAGAAATGCCTCAAGGCGGTTAGAAACCGCATGCAACGCAAACAAAGCCTGCCGGCGCAGGCTGTAAGAGTCAAGATAGTGAAACACTTCAAGCAGCAAAGCTGTCGTATCATGAAAGCGGTTACCTGACGACTGGTACAGTGTGAAGTAAGCTCTGCTATACTCAAATCAGAATGGAAACCGGAGTTTTCGTCAACCCATCTTCCAGGAAGGGGTCAGCGATAGCCTGGTTAACGAAGCTAGTTGTGACCCCTTCCTGGAAGATTAGCACGACGGTTTTCAAATTGATTGCGGTATAGATCAAGAAGGTAGTCCGCGGTGCGGATCGAGTCACGGAGTGACGGCAGATGGTAGCCGCAGGTTTCAACCTGCGGGTCAGCCCCAGGACACCAGCCTTGACACTGCACTAATCATCGGTAACCTCTGCGCCATGATCTAAAGCATGCGGCCTGCAAAATGACGAGCAACGCCTGAATGAGCAATTTATTAGCGATATCCGACCCAATCAGCACAAAGCCGGCCACCCAGTCGATCCACACGCCCATGCCCTTGGGCACCGGCCCGACGAGTGCGCCACAGAGCAGCGCGCCCCCGCTTGTCTTGCTGTCAGATGCTTCTTTTACCCAACTGGTGAATGAGGCATTTCGCAATTACCAGAGCACATTGGCCCTCTCACGTTCGGCGCTGGCCAACTCGCCGTTGGTGACCCCCACCCTGCTGCTTGATGAAGCCTCACCCACAGCCGAGGAGCGGGGCCGTGGGCTACGGTTGTTGCTGCGCTGGGCGGTTGAGCAGATCGCGCCTGCGCCGGTGCGTTATGGGCTAGGCGAATTCCGCCCTTTTGACGATCCAAGTTGGAGCGATCCACGCTGGTGGCGTTACAACATTTTGCGCCACCGTTACCTGGAGCCGCTACATCCCGATGACTTTATTGAAGGGGGCCGTTTTACCGAGACGCTGATGGCGTTGACCGGGATCAGCAGCAGCGACAGCTTTTTTGATGAACGTAACCGCGCCATCCAAGCCGTTGCCGATCGACTGCGCCAACAACTGATCGACAACGCGGCCAACCAAGTGCTGCAACAGTTGGCACTGGCCGAGATTGAGCGGCTGCTTGATGGCCAGGAGAGTGCCGCCCACCTGTTAGGGATTGCGGCCACCTTTGCCGAGATCTTTGAGCGGTCGATCCTGTTGGAGATGGCCACAGCCGAACAGCTTGAGGCCAACGAACGTACTTTGCACTATCTGATCAGCCATCGGCTGCTGCTCTCTGGTGATGCTGGACGCAGTCTCTGGATCTCACCGCCGCTGCGTGCCGATCTTTATCAACGCCAAGGAGCAGACGCCGTCCGCCGCCGCCATCGCTTAGCCGCGCGTTATTATGCCGAACGGGAAGCTCCATTGGTCACCGCCAAACATTGGCTCTACGCCGGCCTGGCCGACCGGGGGGCAACGATTCTCTTTGCCGCGGCAGATGGGTTGATTCATGAACTGCAAATCGTCGAACTCTGCCAAACCCTGCAACTTTTCACGGAACGGGATCTGGCCGCACCGCAGTGGCGCGAAATGCAGATCCTCCTGAGTGATCTTTACCAACGCAACGGGCAAGCGGAAGAGGCACTGGCAGCTTGTCGCCGCGCGCTAAAGGCCACCACCGCACCGACCGACCAAGCGCGCATCTACCGGCGCATGGGCAAGCTATATGTGACGCGCAACCAACTGCATGCCCTGGGTTATTACCAACAGGCCGCCGCGCGTTTCACCCACCAAGATCCTGAATTCGCCCACTTACTCAAAGACCGGGGCTGGCTCTATATCTTACAACGCAACTGGTCAGCAGCGGAAGCTGATTTAGTGCTGGCACGATCGATTATCGCGCCGGAGCAGCTTGAGTTGCACGCCGATGTTGTCGATGCCCTGGCCAGCCTCTATCTACGCCAAGAACGCTACGACACGGCGCTTGCCCACGCGCAACAGGCGTTAACCATGCGCGAACAATTGGGCGCGTTGCCACGTATCGCCGCGTCCTTTAACAACCTGGGCATCATCTACCGCCGTTTGGGTGAACAGTGGCAGGCAATCAACGCCTATGAAGAGGCGCTGGTTACCTATCGCAAGTTAGGCAACCAGGAAGCAACCGCCGGCGCGTTGCTCAATATCGGCTCGGCCTTTTATCTGCTCGGCCACTATAACGACGCCATTAACCGCTATTTACAAAGTCTGGCGATTTGCCGGAAGCTTGAACATGGCCACGTCGAAGCGACCGTACGCTATAATCTGGCCGAAGCTTATGCGGCGCTTGACCAGCGTGGGGAAGCCCTCGACCATTGGCAGAGCGGTTACGACCTAAGCAAACAGGCAGGCTTTGCGGACGAGGTCAATGCCTTTGAACAACTGCGCGCAGCGACAGCCTTGCTCCAGGTGACACCGATCAATCAGACGATTGTCGAACCTGGTTCAGCGTTCCCAACACCGGCTCCGGCACCACGGACACAGACCCTTTCCCAGGAAGAAAAGACTATTCTTGATCTGGTCAAAAGCCACGGCCAGGTGACAGCCAAATTGGTCATCGATCTGCTCCAGGTGAGTCGCGCCACCGCCACCCGGCGGCTCACCACCTTGGTGGAAGAAGGTTATCTGACCTTGCAGGGCAAAGGGCGTGGGGTCTACTATGAACTGGCACCGATCACAACAGCACAACCACTCGTCGGGCGGACAATGAGCGGCAAAGATGTGCAAATGGTGCAGCCTGATCAGCAAAACGATTATGCGATACTGCGCACCCAACAGCACGATCTGCAGCAGCACTTTGCCGTGACCGCGCTCGCCGTCAAGCCATCCGCCACAGCAAACGTGCTGCGGCAGATTGTCGTTCATTATGCGCAATTACCAGATCTTGCCGGCTATCTGGCGCTGAAACGTAAGTTAACCCTTCTACTCGATCTTCCAGTGGATCTGCTGCCGGACACTGAAGTCGAAACGACATGCGATCTGCTTTGGCTTTGGTAGTTGCCGGGCGAGAATGAAGATTAACAAAATCGTACAGCATGGCGGGTAGGCGAAGCGCACGTTTTTTGTTAACCCTTGCCTTTGGTGCGCGTTTTGCCGGGTTTTGCATGTTTCTCAATATACTCGATAATCATGCCCGCAATATCTTTCTCGGTGGCTTTTTCAATGCCTTCCAAACCAGGCGACGAATTCACCTCCATCACCACCGGGCCATGATTGGAACGTAACAGATCCACCCCGGCCACATTCAGCCCCATTACATGCGCGGCACGCGTGGCAGTCGACCGTTCTTCGGGGGTAATGCGAATTGTTTTGGCAACACCGCCGCGATGCAAATTCGAGCGAAACTCGCCGGCCTTGGCGGTGCGAATCATCGAAGCGACCACCTTATCACCGATGACAAGACAGCGAATATCACTGCCTTGCGCTTCTTTGATGTACTCTTGCACCAGGATATTGGCCTTTAGTCCCTTAAAAGCTTCAATCACACTTTCGCCACTCTTGGCCGTTTCGGCCAACACCACCCCGATCCCCTGGGTACCTTCCAACAGTTTGATCACCAGCGGCGCGCCCCCGACCATTTTGATCAGGTCATCGGTATACATGGTCGAGTGGGCAAAGCCGGTGATCGGCAGGCCAATCCCCTTGCGCGCCAACAACTGGATGCTGCGCAACTTATCGCGCGAGCGGCTAATCGCCACCGATTCATTCACACTATAGACCCCGATCATCTCAAATTGCCGCACCACCGCGGT
This sequence comes from Caldilineaceae bacterium, assembly GCA_022842065.1. The sequence goes on along the minus strand of JALHQH010000011.1, from coordinate 239,684 downwards.
CCCATAAAAGGTGATAGAGGCCCCAATCCGGGGAATAATCGCATCAAAGTCAGTTAACTGTTGCCCACCGAGGAAAATCTTGGGCCGGTGTGACGTAATGTTCATATAGCAGAGCAGCGGATTAATCACCTGCATTTGGTGGCCGCGCTGCTCCCCTGCTTCGACCAAGCGGCGCGTCGAATAGAGTTCCGATTTGCGTGATAAAATGCCGATCTTCATTGAGCGGATCTTCATTGGTTAGCCTCTTATTGTTCTGTTGGGACTGGACCTGTACCGTTAACCAGATTCACTGTTTGATCCCCTGGCCCCATAGGTGTGGGCGAGGGAAAGACCGGTTTGATAGGACAAAGCAGGATCAATTACCATACGTTTGTGCAATGCCGTACGACCTAACAACATCCGAAAGCGCATCTCTTCCCGATTCGTCAGCGTTACTTCAATCGTCCATTCCGTGGTCCCGATCCGGATCGGGGTCGCGATCACATAGCGCTGTTCACGGTGACCACCCGAATCGGTAACCAGCCGTTGATCGATTACCGGCGCGACACAGAGGCGGACAATATCAGTGCGCCCTTGCAGCGGGTGGATGCCAAAGCGCACCTTTAGCTGTTCCTGCTCGATAAAGGGTTCCAGCCAAAAGGCGTGTAAGGCGGAGGTGCGCGCCCCCGTGTCCACCTTGGCCTTAATCGCAGGGATATTTAGTTGGGGCAATCCCACCCATTCGCGCCAACCAACAACAATCTTTTCAGATCGAGACATGCTCTGCTCTATGCTTTAACTTTAGCAACTCCTGTAACTATCGGCATGAAGCATATCCCCTTTACTAAAGATTCTTCAAATTTAAGGTCAAGCGAAGCAAACTATAGCTTAGACAATTTGACCGGATCGGGCAAAGGCCACCGCTGTGCAACAAGGGACAACAGGCCACAGCGAGCGGCATCACATGAGTTATTTGCTGGATACCCAAGTGGCCTCACCGGGTCACCTTTGTTACTTCTCTCCAAACTTGTGTGATCCATCGACGTAAAGCCTACGTCAGGTTAGATAACCTGGCCCATGTGCAGCCCAGGTTGCACGAGTAGCGTGCGCGGCCGGCGGTTGTGCCTGCAACCATCCAGACAAGTTAGGCACAACCAAACAAATTTTCGGCACATCGCCTGACGTATAAAGCAACGGGATGATGAGCCTCGCGTTTTTGAAAGGAGACCGTAGTAATGAAGCTACCCAAAGCAGCTCTGCAGCTGCTAGCTACCCTGATGTTGGTCTGGTTGATCGCCGTCCCCAACGTGGCCTACGCCGCCGGCACGATCACCGTGACCACCCAAGCTGACGAGTTCGGCGGCGACACCGACGCCGCGTGCTCGTTACGTGAAGCCATCGAAGCCGTCAACATCCACACTGATTTTGGCGGTTGTACCCTCAACGGCACCGCCCCCTTTACCCTGGAACTGGCCGCCGGCACCTACACCCTGAGCCTGCCCGGCAGCGATGAAGATGCCAACCAGACGGGCGATCTCGACATCCATGCCCCGCTGCTCATCAGTGGTGCGGGGGCCGAGAGCACGATCATCCAGGCGGGCGCGGATCGCGACAGCGCGATTGATCGCGTCTTGCATATCATGCCCACCGCGGATGTGACCCTGACCGGTATCACCGTTGAAAATGGCTCCCCTGAAAACGATGGCAACGGTGGTGGCATCCTCAACCTGGGCACGCTGACGATCAACGAAAGTGTGTTGGCCAACAACCGGGCCTTGGGCGATGAACCCGGCCAAGGTGGTGGTGCGCTATACAATGGCCCCAACAGCGTAGCCACGCTGAATAACAGCACGGTTACGCAGAATCAGGCCACCACCGGCCTTGGCAACGGTGGTGGAATTTTTAATGGCCCCAACGCCATCCTCATTGTCAACGGCGGTGTGATTAGCGAAAATAGCACAGCCCGTGCCGGTGGTGGCATCGAAAACAACGCCGGCTTTGTCACCCTCAACAATCTTTCCCTGAACAACAACCTGGCCGCCATCAACGGTGGTGGCCTCCACACCTCCAGTGCCGGTAGCGTGCAGATGAACGGCGGCGAGGCCACGGGCAATGTGGCCGATGCCGAAGGCGGCGCACTCTGGAATTCGGCGGGTGGCAGCATGGTCATTGCCGATGCCCTCATCAGTGACAATCGCGCCAGTGGGGCCGACGCCGATCAAGGGGGCGGCGGCCTCTTTAGCGATGGTGGTCTCCTTTCCGTGATCAACAGCACCATCGTGAACAACACCGCGGATGGCGCAGCCGGTAGCGGCGGAGGGATTCTCGCGGTGCCGGGCAGTACACTCCAGGTGGAAGGTGGCACCATCACCGGCAATCGCGCCACCCGCGCTGGTGGTGGCATTGAAGTCAACGGCACCGCCGACAACATGGTTTACGCTACGATTGACGGCGTTGCATTGACCGATAACAACACGGGTCCCACACCGGGCAACGGTGGCGCGCTACACATTACCGGCGCGGCCGAGGTCAAAGTCAGCGGCGCAACGGTCACCAACAACAGTGCAACCGCAGAAGGGGGCGGCCTTTGGAACTCGGCCGTTGGTTCGCTGCTGGTGGTCGATACGACCCTCACCGGCAACACGGCCACCGGTAATGACGCCGATCAAGGTGGTGGCGGCCTCTTCAATGACGGTGGTTTGATGACCGTGATCAACAGCACCTTGACCGGCAACAGTGCCACCGGCATCGCAGGCAGTGGTGGCGGCATTCTCGCCACCGTCGGCAGTGAACTTTACCTCACCAACAGCGCCCTGACCGAGAACAGCGCCAGCCGCGCCGGCGGTGGGCTGGAAATCAACGCCACGGCGGCGAGTACCGTCACGGCGAAACTGACCGGGGTTGACTTTACAAACAACAGCACCGGTGCGGCCCCCGGCAACGGTGGCGCGATCCACATTACCGGCCCTGCGGATGTTACCGTCCATGGCGGCATGGTGATGGGCAACAGGGCAGCGGCCGAAGGTGGTGGTTTCTGGAACTCCGCGGTTGGCACCTTGTGGGTGAAAAATGTCACCTTTGCCAACAACACGGCCAGCGGTGCCGCGGCCGATCAGGGCGGTGGTGCCCTTTTCAATGATGGCGGGACGCTTTATGTCTTTAACAGCGAAGTGCGCGCCAATGTCGCCGATGGCGCGGCGGGCAGTGGCGGTGGTCTCCTTGCCGTCCCCGGCAGCATGGTGGAGATTGGCGGCGGTGTGATCATCAGCAACACCGCGATCCGCGCCGGTGGTGGCATTGAACTCAACGGCACCATGACCGACACAGTGACGGCAACGCTCAATGGCGTGCAACTGCTGAATAATCAGACCGGGGCGGCCCCCGGCAACGGTGGCGGGTTACATGTCACCGGCCTGGCGACGGTCACCGTGAATGGCGGGTTGGTCAGCGGGAATGTGGCTAGCGCCGAAGGGGGCGGCCTCTGGAACTCGGCCGTTGGCACCATGATGGTCGATGGCACGACGATCACCGGCAACACGGCCAGCGGCAATGACGCTGACCAAGGCGGTGGTGGGCTCTTCAACGATGGCGGCGCACTGATGGTCACTAACGCGATTGTACGCGGCAACGTGGCCAATGGTGCCGCCGGTAGCGGTGGTGGCATCCTCAACAACCTGGGCACCCTCACCGTAACCGACAGCACGATTGCCGGTAACACGGCGAGTCGCGCTGGCGGCGGGATTGAAGACAATGCCGGCGTGATGATGCGGCTGTACGGGGTGCGGCTGCTCCGCAATGAAACCGGCGCGGCCCCCGGCAATGGTGGTGGCCTCCATATTACCGGGGCGGGCACGGTCGAAGTCGTGAATAGTACGGTGGCCGAGAATAGTGCGGCAGCCGAGGGCGGTGGCCTTTGGAATTCAGCCGCCGGCAGTTTGATGGTTTCGGGCACAACGCTGAACAAAAATGTCGCCACTGGCGCAGCGGCGGACAATGGCGGCGGGGCGCTCTATAATGACGGCGGCATGCTCACCGTCAGTAACAGCACTGTCACCGACAATCGCGCCGATAATGGCAACGGTGGTGGGCTGCTCAATGGGGCTGGCAGCAGCACCTTGGTCAATGTCACGATCTTTGCCAACGATGGCAGCGGGATTGTTAACGCCAGCGGCACCGTCGCTCTTGCCAACAGCATTGTGGCCCAAGGGGGCGCAAGTGGCGCAGCCTGTAGCGGCGGCACCACCACCGACGAGACCCCGAATCTGGATAGCGATGACAGTTGTGGCGTGACAATCACCGCCGATCCGCAGTTGGCCATGCTCGTCAACAACGGCGGCAAGACTGCAACGCTGGCCCTCCTGGCCGGCAGCCCGGCGCTTGATGCTGGTGACAATGGCCGCTGTGCCGCCGCACCGGTCAACGGAGTTGATCAGCGCGGCGTCAGTCGTCCGCAAGGCGCAGCCTGTGATCTTGGGGCCTATGAAGCCGCGGGCGATGGTAGCAATGGTAATGAATGTGCCATGGTGCCAAACAATGTCTTGCGCAACGGCAGTTTTGAAAACGACGCCACCCCGTGGCAATTCTTTACCAATGGCAGTGGCCAGTTCGATCTCAGCGACGAAGCCGCTGATTGTCTCACCGCAGCGAGTGTGCAGATTGATACGTCTGGCAGCAATGTACAGCTTTACCAGCGCAGCCTGGCGTTGGGGGCCAATACCACGTACCGCCTGACCTTTGTTGCCTACAGCGAAAGTGGCAATGACCTGGGTGTCTATCTGCACAATCATCTGGCGCCCTACGAGAACTATGGGCTGCGGCTGAACCAAGTCAACCTGACCACCGGCTGGCAGCGTTACACGGTGGAATTCACAACCCGGAACGTTAGTGGGAGCGTGAACAACGCCCGCCTGCGCTTCTGGTTTGCCCCCTTTGCTCAAGCCGGCGACCGCTACCTGATCGACGACGTGCGACTGGAAGTCCTCGACGGCACCGAATCGCCGTTGCCCGCCGATGTGACCGCCCAAAGTGTCACCGTCACTGCAGAGGGCATGCTCTTGGGCCTGGACGAAACCACTTTTGATCCGAGCGTGCTGGAGAGGGTGGACGAAGGCAATATCGTCGACAGCGACTCGGCGATCCTGGAGACTTTCTTGCCGTTGGTCGCCAGTGAGGAGGAGTAGAAGGATTGCGTGAAACGTGATGCGTAAAACGTGATGCGTAAAACGTGATGCGTAAAACGTGATGCGTAAAACGTGATGCGTAAAACGTGATGCGTAAAACGTGATGCGTAAAACGTGATGCGTGAAACGTGATGCGTGAAACGTGATGCGTGATGCGTGAAACGTGATGCGTGAAACATCGCTGTAACTAAAGAGCTGTGTCCACTTCCCTGTGGACACAGCTCTTTTTGTATGCCTGCTCGTTGCGCTGCTCCGCGGCGCAATGCCGACAGGACGCTCTGCATCCCTTGCGCTGGACGCAGAGCGTCCGCGCTGCGTTCCGCCGGAGACCGGCGGAACGAGTAAAGTGTGCGTGACGCCGGATCGGGCAAATGCGCCCCTTGTGCTAAAATCAGGACCACCAACCGCCACATAAGTACATGACGAACGAGGGAAGCGAGCACTGTGCAACCGAATATTATTTTGATCTTAATTGACGACATGGGCTGGCGCGATCTGGGCTGTTATGGCAGCACCTTTTACGAGACGCCCCACCTGGATCGTTTAGCCGCAGAGGGGATGTTGTTTACCGACGCGTACGCGGCCTGCCCGGTCTGTTCACCTACACGCGCAAGCCTGATGACCGGCAAATATCCGGCCACGCTGGGCATCACCGACTGGATCGACTGGGCCGGGGCGATCCACCCTGCGCGCGGCAAACTGATCGATGTGCCTTACCTAAAAGAGTTACCCCACCGCGAGACCACCATTGCCGACACGTTACGGAGGGGCGGCTATGCCACCTGGCACGTCGGCAAATGGCATTTAGGTGATCACGGCCACCACCCCGAAGATCATGGCTTTGATCGCAATATCGGTGGCTGTAAATTAGGGTCACCGGTACCGGGTGATTACTTTAGTCCTTATGCCGTGCCAGGCTTAGAGGACGCGCCCGACGGCGAATATCTCACCGACCGCCTCACCGACGAAGCGATCCGGCTAATGGCCGATCATGACTACGCGCAGCCATTTTTCCTTAACTTCTGGCAGTACGCCGTCCACACGCCGATTCAGGCCAAGCAGGCTGACATTGACAAATATGTCGCCAAGGCCAAAGCGCTAGGGCTTGATTTGATCGAACCCTTTGCTGAAGGTGATTTTTTCCCTACTGAACACAAAAAGCACTTGCGTATTCAACGCCGCCAGTTGCAATCCGATCCGGTCTATGCGGCGATGGTTGAGAATCTGGATTGGAACATTGGGCGACTGTTGCAAGCGTTGGCAGAACAAGGCATTGCCGATAACACGGTAGTGATCTTCACCTCGGACAATGGCGGGCTGGCTACGGCGGAAGGATCACCCACCTGTAACGCGCCGCTGGCCGAGGGCAAAGGCTGGATGTATGAAGGGGGCACACGCGAGCCGCTCTTGATCAAGTGGCCCGGCGTCATCAAACCTGGCAGCCGCTGCGAAACGCCTGTCACCAGCCCCGACTTTTATCCAACCTTGCTGGCAATGGCCGGTTTACCCCTGCCTCATCCCATCGCTATCGAAGGGGTTAATTTCACCGCCCTGCTCCAGGGTGCCCCCGAACTTGATCGGGAAGCGATCTTCTGGCACTATCCCCACTATGGCAATCAGGGCGGCACCCCCGGTTCATCAGTGCGCAGCGGTGACTACAAGTTGATCGAGTTCTTTGAAGATGGCCGGCTGGAACTTTACAACTTGCGCACCGATCTGAGTGAGGAACACAATCTGGCGGAGCAAGAACCGGTGATCACCGCGCGGCTCCATCGTTTGTTACGCGACTGGCGTGAAGCTGTAGAAGCCAAGTTACCAGCGCCCAACCCGAATTATGTGCCATGGAAATAAAACGCAGCAACACGATTCTCTACTGTGCCGCCTGGGGGGCAACCGTCACCTTCTACCGCGACCAGCTCGGGCTGCCGATCACCCACAGCAACGACTGGTTTGTCGAATTTCAGCTCGGGGCCGAGAGTTTTCTCAGCGTTGCCGACCAGGCCCGCGCCACCATTACCAGCGGCCAAGGTGCCGGCATCACCCTCAGTTGGCAGGTTGACGACATTGCGGCTGCCCAACACACGTTGCAAGCCGCCGGCATCGAAACGTCACCGATCAAACTGCGCTGGGGGGCGCAAGTGCTCTATTTTCACGACCCGGAAGGGCACCGGATCGAATTGTGGGCGGGAGTAAAGCAGTAGACAGGTAAATCGGTAAATCAGTATATCGGTAAATCAGTATATCGGTAGATGGGTGTATCTCACTTTGGGGGCAACTACTGCTCTAGCCGCGCCCAGTGGGCACCCGCCAAATCCGGCGATTCAGTGGTGGATTTGCGGGAACCCGCTGGGTGCCACCACGAGCGCAAAAATCTTGCCCCCAAAGTGAGATGCTCCCGGTAGATGTGTCCCGATATACCGATCTACCGATATACCGATATACTGATTTACTGATCTACTGTTCTACCAAACCAAAAGGAACGCAACATGATTAATCAACCCCACTATGACGCCATTGTCGTTGGGCTGGGGGCGATGGGGAGTGCGACGCTTTATCAGCTAGCCAAAGCAGGGGCACGGGTGTTGGGAATTGACCAATATCGCCCGCCGCATAACCTGGGTTCTACGCATGGTGAGAGCCGGATCACGCGCTTGGCCACTGGCGAGGGGGCGGCCTATGTCCCTTTTGCCCAGCGTTCGCACGCGATCTGGCGCGAGTTGGAGGCGGTGAGTGGCGAACAGTTGCTTAGCCTGAGTGGGGGGCTGATTCTCTGTCCCCGGCAAAAGAGCGCGCACTTTCACGGCCAGGGTGATTTTGTCGCGCAGACGGCGACGCTTGCCAAACAGTTTGCCATTGCCCATGAAGTGCTGGACCCAGCCGCAGTGCGCCAACGATGGCCACAGCTACAAGTGGGCGAGGGGGACTATGGCTACTATGAACCAACCGGTGGGATCGTCGCGGTTGAAAAAGCAGTGACCACACAGCTTAGGCTGGCGCAACAACATGGTGCGACCATTCGCTTTGAAGAGCGCGTCAGCGATTACCACGCCACCACAAATGGAGTCACCGTTCAGACTAACCAGGATCGCTATCAAGCAGATAAAGTGATTCTCACCGCAGGGGCCTGGATTGCGGATTTGCTACCCCCGCCGCTGACGAAACAGCTCGCCGTCTATCGTCAGGTGATCTACTGGTTTGCCGCCGAAAAGCCGGCCCAATTTGACACCGCGCACTTCCCCTTTGTGATCTGGATCGGGGATCACCAGGAAGAATTTTTTACGGCCTTTCCCTACGACCAGCATGGCACGCCTGGCCTCAAGGTAGTGACCGAGGAATATGTCAACACCACCAATCCAAGCGCCGTCGACCGGGTGGTGCATGAGCATGAGATTACCCGCATGTATCGCGACTTTGTGGTGCGGCGCATGCACGGCATCCAGCCCACCTGTCTCAAAACCGGCGTTTGTCTCTACACGAATACGCCGGATGATCACTTTCTGATCGATTTCCACCCCGCCAGCGAACGAGTCATTATCGCGTCACCCTGCTCCGGTCATGGCTTTAAACATTCAGCGGCGCTTGGTGAGAGCTTGTCCCAGTTGGCGTTGACGGGCAAGAGTACGCTGTCGGTCAGTGCCTTTACTTTTGCGCGTTTGGCAGGGTAAGATATGAATAGGGATTATGCATATTTATTTGACACAGAGACCACAGAGAGAATGATAGACGCTGTGACCTCTGTGGCTAAGGTGAAAGTCCTATCGATTTAAATGGGCGGCAACAATTCCGGCATGAATGCCGGAATTGTTGCCGCCCATAATTTGACAACGTTATCAAAGCCCGCTAAAATGGAATCGATTCCACCGAACGAACCATTGTGCTCCCTAGCCAAGCTGTAATGAGATCGAACTAGTCGTAACAATCGTTGCAGATGGAATCGATTCCATTGTTAATTATAGGGTGACCAGCGCGTCACAAAGAACTGTCTCTGCCATGAGCCGTAAGGCTAAAACGACAATTCACGATATTGCAAAACAGGCCGGGGTCGGGGTTGGTACGGTCTCACGGGTACTCAATGACAGCCCCCAAGTCAGCGAGGCGACGCGTGCGCATGTCTTACGCATCATGGCTGAATATGGGTATCGCCCCCAATCGGCGGCCCAGATCCTACGCACCAGCCAGAGTAATGTGATTGGCTTTATTACCGACGAGATCGCAACCACCCCCTTTGCCGGCAATGTGATCCGCGGCGCCCAAGATGCGGCATGGAAACAGAACAAATTGCTACTGCTCGTCAATACCAATGGCAACCGGGCGCTACTGGAGACCGCGGTCGAGACGATGTTGGAGCGCCAAGTTGAGGGCATCATCTATGCGGCCATGTTTCACCAGCCGGTTAACCTGCCCGCCAACATTCATGAAGCGCCCACGGTTTTGGTCGACTGTTACAGTGAAGCGCGCGATCTGCCTTCGATTGTACCGGACGAAATCCAGGCCGGCTATGAAGCGACCATGACCTTGTTGCACCACGGCCATCGGCGGATTGGGCTGGCCAATGCGGCGGTCAAGATTCCAGCGTCGCTGGGCCGTGAAGAGGGCTATCGCCAAGCACTCGCTGAATACGGCATCGATTTTGATCCAGCACTGGTTGGTCATGCCGATGGTGAAGCGGACGCCGGTTATGCGTTAACCAGCGCGCTGCTGCGGTTGCGTGAGCCGCCGACCGCCATCTTCTATTTTAACGACCGCATGGCAATGGGTGGTTATGACGCCTTACGCAAGCTGGGCAAGCGCATTCCCGATGATGTTGCGATTATGGGCTTTGATAATCAGGAAATTATTGCCGCGAACTTGCACCCACCGCTGTCGACCATGCAATTGCCCCACTATTTGATGGGGCAATGGGCGGTCAACTATTTGCTGGATGGGCTAGCCAACCACAGCGTTGTTCCGGTGCAGATCAAACTGCACTGTCCGTATATTGAACGTGCTTCCCTTTAATGCTTTTCATTGATCTGATTGAAGACCAAGGAGATTCTGATGAAAGACAATCAACAACGCAATCTTAGCCGCCGTGATTTTCTGCGCATCACGGCAATGGGTGGTGCTACCCTGGCCGTGGCCGCCTGTGTCGCGCCTGGCGCGGCCCCAGCCCCAGGGGCCGAGGGCGGCAGTGCTGCCCCGACTACCGACAACGTGATCCTGCACATCCAGGCCGATCCACAGAATGAGGCCCCAGTCGAAACGATGTTCAAGGACAAGGCGCCCAATGTCACGCTGGAATATATCACGGTGACCGGCATCGATCACGAAGAAGTGGCCAGCAAGATTCTCTCCATGTTGGCCGCTGGTCAACCCCTGGACTTAGGTTTTGCCGCGACCGAAGCCACGCAGCTCTACGCCGGCCAGGAGTTGGCAGCATCGCTTGACGAGTGGGTGCAACGGGATGGCGGCGAATTGCAGGAGTACTTTGACGATGTGCATCCGTCGCTGGTTGAGGCAATGATGTGGCAGGGCAGTCTCTATCAGTTGCCCTTCGACTTCAATGCCGCCAACATGTACTACAACACCGCGCTCTTTGCCGAAGCCGGTTTTGAACATCCCGCCTCTGACTGGAGCAAGGATGATTTCTATGAGATTGCCAAGGCGCTCACCAAGAAGAACAGCGCCGGCGATACCGAAGTCTTTGGCTTTGGCTGGACCAATCGCCTGTGGGGCAGTTGGACACCCTGGTACTTTGTCAACAATGGCAACATTCTGGTCGAAGAGCGCGCCCCCGGTGGCGAATGGCTGTGGGAAACCCATTACAAGGATAATGCGGCGGCGGCTGGGCGTGCCGGTGGCTGGAACTGGTCTGGCCCCAAGGCAAATAGCCCCGAAGTCGTCGAAGCCCTGGAATTCGTGCAAGAGATGACGCGCGAAGGTGTTGCCCCGGCGATTGAATTGGGTGGTGGCAGTTCACTCGAAGGCTTCTTCCAGAGCGGCAAACTGGGCATGCTCCCCGCCGGCGGCTTCTGGTCCGGTGGGCTGCACAATGCGGGCATGGCCCCCGATGCCTATGATGTGCAACTGTGGCCCAAGTGGCAATCCCAGCGCCACCAATTCGGCACCGCCAATCTTTTCGTGGTCAACACGCAGAGCAGCACCATGGAAGTGGCGTGGGATTACATCAAGATGCGCATCAGTAAGCCCGGCATGGAAGCGCACGGCGTCTTCAACCCCGTAACCTTGACGACCCCCGCGCGCCGCTCAATGAACAATGCGGCGCGCTATGCGAATACCGGCCCAGTCCACTGGGAAGTCTTCTACAACACCTTGGATGAAAATCCAGACACCGCCCCCATCCCCGCCCCGCCGATCTCCAACCCGATGACGACGGCTTACACGAAATATACCAGCCTCGCCATGACCTTTGAGCAGACCGCACAAGAGGCGATGGATGGCTTGCAGAAGGAATTGGAAGAGATCTTTGCACGTGGGGTGTAGGTAGCGTGATGCGTAAAACGTAAAGCGTGATGCGTAAAACGTAAAGCGTGATGCGTAAAACGTAAAACGTAAAACGTAAAGCGTGATGCCGATAGCCAAGTGGCGTGTTATCGAAATTTTGATGGGTTTTTCGTCCCAGCGGGACGGTTGACCTTAGGAACAAGAAAATCATGATCTTTCCGGCCTAAGGTCAACCGTCCCGCTGGGACGAAGGCTGCTTTTAATCCAGCAAAATTTCGGTAACACGGTAGTAATAGCGTTTCTGGGCTAGGCATCACACTTTCGAGCGATGAGGAGGGCGCATAGATGGCGACGATGACAGCGACAGGCAACCGAACACCCCAGGCCAGGGGTGGTTTATTTAGTCAACTACGGGCAAATACGATCCAGGGGATGGCCAAGCGCAAGGCGCTGATGGGCTATCTCTTTCTGTTGCCGACAATTTTGGGCATTTTGATCTTTGTAGCTGGCCCGGTCTTGGCCTCCTTTACCCTGAGCTTCTATAAGTGGAATGTCTTTCGCCCGCCGCAATTCTTGGGCACGGATAATTACCTGCGCCTGTGGAGCGACCAGACGGCGTGGACCGGTTTTATGAATACGCTCCAGTTTGTGCTAATGGCAGTCACGGCACAGATGACATTGGCTTTCTTCTTGGCGATTGGCGTGCAGCAGAAGATGCGCACCTTCTTCCGCTATTTCTTTCGCTCGGCCTTCTTTTTGCCGCTGCTCATGTCCGGTGCCGCGGTCTCGATTACGCTGGGCTATATGTTTCACCGCGAGTTTGGGGTGATCAACTATTATCTTGGCACCTTGGGCATCGGGCGCGTCCCCTGGCTGAATTCACGCGAATGGGCGATGACTACGATTGTGATCGCCTCGGTCTGGCAAAATGTGGGCTTTACCTTTATCCTCTTTATCGGCGGGCTGAGCAATATCTCGACTGAGTTGCTTGACGCTGCGGATGTGGACGGTGCGCATGGCTGGCGGCGGATCTGGCACATTATCCTGCCGATGTTAAGCCCAACCTTGCTCTTTGCCGTCGTCGTTGCCGTGATTGGCGCGTTGCAGGTCTTTGAACAACCCTACATTATGACGCGCGGCGGACCAGGTGATGCGACCCGCACCGCCGTCATGGTGATGTATGAAGCGGCCTTCAAAAACGTGGAGATCGGCTATGGCTCCTCGATTACGGTGATTCTCTTCATCTTGATCATGACCGTGACCGCGTTCCAATTCTGGCTGAGCAAACGTTGGGTCTTTTACCAGTAGAAAGCGACAGAACCACGATGCAAACAACAACCTATGTTGCACCACGGCGTTCTGCGGCGACGGCCGCTGCCGATCACTTCCGCTATCGTTTTGGCTACTGGTTGAGCATGCTCTTGCTGAGCCTCTTTTGTGTCCTGGTGCTGGCCCCCTTTGCTTGGGTGCTGGCCACTTCCTTGCGGCTGCCGGCGGAATCATTCAGCGTACCACCCGAGTGGATTCCGCTGAATCCTGACTTTAGTAACTATGAACAGGTCTTCGCCCGCATTCCCTTTTGGCGGCAGATTTCCAATAGCCTTTTTGTGAGTGTCGCCATCGTCCTGGGCCAGTTGATCACTGCCTCGCTGGCCGGCTATGCCTTTGCCCGCTTAGACTTTCCCGGCAAGAATCTGCTCTTCTGGCTGATCATGGCGACGATGATGGTGCCGATTCAGGCCACGATCATTCCGGTCTATGTTTTGCTCAGTAAATATCTCAATCTGGCTGATACGCTCACGGCGTTGATTTTGCCCGCGCTGCCCACGGCCTTTGGCACCTTTCTGCTGCGCCAATACTTTATGACGATCCCCAAAGAGTTTGAAGAAGCCGCGGTGATCGATGGCGCGAATCCGTTCCAGGTCTTTTACCGCATCTACCTGCCTCTGATCTCAGGCGGGCTGGCCGTGTTAGCAGTGCTCACCTTTAACTTTCACTGGAACGAATTTTTCCGCCCACTGGTCTTTATGATCAGCCAGGAAAAGTTCACGATTCCCCTCGGCCTCTTTAACTTGCAGGGTTACATGATGACTGGTAGCATTTCGGTGGTACTGGCCGGCATTGTCCTCTCGATGATCCCGGTAATGATCGTTTATCTCTTTGGTCAGCGCTACTTGATCGAAGGGATTATGATGGGCGGCTTGAAAGCCTAACTACTCTGTAAATTAAGTTATGGCAGGTTCAATTGTGCTAAGGGGATCTGGCGATCCCCTTAGCGCAAATATTTATCGACACTGAATTTACAGAGTACTAACGTTTAGATTCCATATAGAGAAAATTTCATGACGAATTCTACGAATCCAGCAATTGCCCAGGCAATGGCAAGTGTTGCGGCGGCGACACCACAGGCCACCGCCGATCCGGCCCGCCCGCTCTATCACTTCGCCCCGCCCGCCTATTGGATGAACGATCCCAATGGCACGATCTACCACAATGGCTATTATCACCTCTTTTACCAGCACAACCCCTACAGTGAAGCGTGGGGGCATATGCACTGGGGGCATGCGCGCAGCAAAGATCTCGTCCACTGGGAGCAGTTACCGATTGCGCTCTGGCCCTCGCTAGAGATGGGCGAAGAGCATGTCTTCTCCGGCTGCGCCGCGGTCAACGGGGCAGGTACGCCCATGCTCTTCTACACCTCGGTAAAACAGGGTGGCCGTGACGATCGCAAGCCAAACGAACAGTGGGCGGCGATTGGCGATCCCGATTGGATCACCTGGCAGAAATCACCGGCCAATCCGATCCTCGCCTTGGAGAGCCACGGTGGGCCGCCGTTCGACAAGGAATGGCGCGATCCCTTTATCTTTCACGAAGCGGGGCGCACCTTTATGGTCGTCGCCGGTGATTACGATCAAGTCACTGCGGTGGCGCTCTATGAAGCGACCGATGCCAGCCTCACCCAGTGGCGTTATCGCAAGCAGCTCTATCAAAAACCGACCACAGAAGTGCGCTTTCTCGAATGCCCCAACTTCTTCAAGGTGGATGACAAGTGGGTATTGCTCACTTCCCCCTACCGCACAATTGAGTATGTGGTGGGCGATTTCGATGTGCAGACCTTAACCTTTACCCCACAGCATGAAGGGGTGCTTGATCCGGGTGTGAATCCAGGTGAGGGAGGGGTGCCGAATTTTTACGCCTCGAATATTCTCTATGACGAGCAAGGGCGCTGTATTCTGCTCGGTTGGGTGCGCGGTTTTGCTGCGGGACGCGGGTGGAATGGCTGTCTAGCCCTGCCGCGTGTGTTGACCATTGGCCCCGATGGGCGGCCACAGCAAACGCCAATTACCCAGTTACAGCAATTGCGCGGAGAGCATTTCAACCGCAATGGCTTTACACTGGAAAATTGGCGTTACACAGTACCCCAACCTATCGGTAACACCATCGAGCTAGCCTTGCTGCTCCAACCCGGCGACGGCACCCTGGTGGTGCGCTTGCCTGGAACCAGTGACGATGGCCAACCCGCGACGATTCGCTATGATGGTACCACCCTCGATGTCCTAGGCACACCAGTCGCGCTGCGCCTGGGCGAGGATGAACCGCTCAAGTTCCAACTTTTCCTGGATCGTTCGGTGTTAGAACTCTTTGTCAACGGCGGTCGCGTTGCTGTCACTCGGCTGCTCAACGTCACCACCGACACACCGGCCATCGAGATTGGCGTAGAAGCGGGCAGCCTAACAGTCATCTCGCTCGATGTCTGGCAACTGCGCACAATTTGGTAGTTTTTGCTTAGCAACACTGGGCAGCCCACTGCTGGCTGTCCAGTGTAATCAGTACCCTAGTCTATCTCCAACGCATTCCATCAACAGGTTACAGGGACGCTTTAACCAGGCTATGCTCAGTAGACCGCAACTGCGCAGTCACCTAGCCCGCAAGCGTTGCGATCTACTGATATTTCAAAAGTCTGTCAGAAAACGCTCCAACGCCACCGTTAATGCAAGTTCCGGCTCCGCTTTAGCCCATTGCCCATAGTAGCGCAAAAATGGCACAAAGTAGTGAGAGGCCGTCGCCACCTCGCGCTGGAAGAGCCGCCCCATTGGTCCGGTCTGCGCCACATAATCGGTTGCGGCAAAACGTTGCAGGGTCTGTTCCACCGGATAGGCGACACTTTGGTGCTGGGCAAACCAGCCACCCGGCACCTGATCCAGCAGCACATACTGAGCAACCGCATGGCCCTCCAGCGCTAAGCCAACCGAGCCGGTCGTCACAATCTGCCGTTGCCCCCAGGGATGGGTGCGCGGGACATGATTGTGACCGCGCACAATCGTCTGCGCAGTGACATCGCCAAAGATCGCGGCCAACTCTGCCGGCGTCGTGTGCAGCGGTAAACTCTGGGTATCCGACCGCGCCGAGGCATGTACGATTAACAGATCAGGTGCCGCCGGCAGGTGGAGCACAAGGGGCAGGCTAGCAATCGTTTGCCGTTCCTCATCGCTGAATTGGCGCACGGCCCACTGTACCGGCGCAAAACGTTCGGTCAACCAGAGTGGATCAGCCGTGGCAGTGCCGAAATGGCTCAGGTAGCGTTCATGGTTGCCACGCACAATCGGGCAGGCCAGGCTTTGTGCCAGTTGCCAACAGGCCAACGAATCGGGCGCACCGATCACAATGTCCCCGGCAATCACCAGCAGATCAGGTGATTGCCGGCGCAGATCGGTCAACACAGTTTCAAAGGCGGGGAGATTGCCGTGGATGTCGGCGATAACAGCAATACGCATGGCAGTTCTTCGTGTGATTTAGTGTGACTTCGTGGATCGCTTGCAAAAAGAATGTGCTACTTCAGTTTTGCCGGAAACCCGCCTGCTGTAACTGTGCAAGCGCCCAAGTCTGATCACTGTCACTCAAACCGGCAGGTGGTGCGGCCTGATAGTCGAGCAATTGTTCATAACCGACCAAGTCAAAACAGGCATCCAGGGCAGCTTGCAGATCAAGCACCACATCAGGATCAGGGGGCAAGAGCGGCACCGGGATCCGGGGCAGTTGGTCACGCAGCCCAATCGCGTAGACTTGTGTGTAAGGCCGCCGTTGGACACGGCTGAGAAAGACATAATATGGCGCAGGGGGCAGTTGCCCAAGTAGCTGCAGCCGTTGGCCCTGCGTCAGCAGATCGATTTCCAGCAGATGCGTTGCCGTTTGCATCAATTCGAGCCGTCGTTCGCCATATTCACGCGCACCCTGGCCACGCTTATTGACCGGCGAGAGAATTTCGATCAACGTGACCAAACGACGCTCAGCGATATCGCGGATCTCGATGCTGAGGACAGGAACCTCATCCACAATAAAGGATTCGGGCAGATCCGTCCAATCCACACCTACTTTGTGATTGCTCGCCACAGCAACTGGCTCCGTATAAGCACACTTCGCCAACAAGGCAACATACTTTGGTCGCACGAATGGCATTAGCTGTTGACTGATGTGATGCACAAAGGTATGTTGGAATTCAACCCACATCTCCCCCTCCAGATAAGGGTCCATGCCTGGAAATGGTGATGTCATTATATCTGCTCCTTCGAATCACAATGCAGAATCTACCCAGCTGCTGGTTCCAAATTGATCACCAGTTCACGGCCATCTTCCAAATAAATTGTATTGTTAACTACTTTAATTGGACTCTCAGGCGAAGTCGTGAAGGTGATGCGACCATGAACAATCTGTGCCTTTATTTCTAAAGGTCTTTTCTCCTGCTGTAAGTCGGCCCATACCCCAAAAAATACATCAGATGGTAAAGCGCCATCCCATGCCGCGGCCCACGCAATATATTCCTGAATATTATTTTCAAACTCCTGTTCTGGAATACTCTCGATAATTGTTAATTCGCTCATTTGTTATTCCACTTCTCTAACTGATAACGGCGCATCTTCTCTTTCCACAAACTGTAATCGATCACAGTAAGCGCCAATCCTTGATGAATGATTTGTGCAGCATCCGGCAAGGTGTCAGCGATCTCCTCCAACAACACAAGAAGAACATCACCATTTATCGCTTGCCACATATCTGCCTGGATAAAGACAACCAATGTTCGTGTTCTTTTACGACCCACAATTTTAGTGATATAAAAATCATGAGCCATGCTTCTACTACGTGCGGCTTGTAAAAAGTAGATAGAGGTTTTTACATCACCTTTGAAATCAGAGATCAGTAGGTCATAGGGTGAGAGCCGTTCCTCACGATGGCGGAGATCATGCGCAGAAAATTGAATGCCAGAGTTCGCCAGATCGTTCTGTATTTCGATTTCTAACGTATATCCGTTTGTGAAGGAACGCCACCAATATAGGCAATAGGCCAACAAATAGCGGGTCATTGGCAATCGACTACTATACAATCCAGCAGATCCCAGAACAGTCTCAATTCTAGCTGCCACCTCTGCCCAATACTTAATGCTGGCTTGTTCAACATTATCAACCTGATAGAGCTGATCAATGAACGGTTTGGCATATCGATCTTCTACTTGCTGCCGGTAAACAACAGGAAATGGCAGAAATCCAGTTATACCAAGAACGGCCGCATTATTCAACAAATCAAACGCAATAACGGCCTGATGCCATGCCTGCCGATTGAATTTATGTCCATCTCGAAGATAAGCCAGGACAATCTGTCGATGTTCTTCTAAAAATTCAGCAGGTAACAATATTTGCGACATGTCCGGCTCACTTAAAACATTGGCACTTTATGCGAAGGTCTCATTATACCATGACGGTCAAAGCAGTTCAGTAATCCGCTCGGCCACAGCCTCAATTAAGATCTCCAAACAACCGGCGGCCAGGATCGACGGCTCTTCCTGGTATAAGCCCTTACCATAGCGATCCATCGGCAACAGATAGGCAACTTGGAAGTCATCGGCCAGTGGCGAGAAGATGATCGGGTGGTTGGGGAAACGGCTGCGCAGTTCGCTCTGGATCACGCTGTAGGGTTCGCCGCCGGTGGTGATCCAGAAGGCATCGCCCAGCCGATAGACGGTGAAA
This sequence comes from Caldilineaceae bacterium, assembly GCA_022842065.1. The sequence continues at coordinate 221,062 of JALHQH010000011.1, read as the reverse complement.
TGAAATGGTGCGGTGGGCCGATCAATCAGGTGTTCGACGCGCAGCCGCCAGCGCCGCGCCCGTTCCAAGCGAGCACCAAAATCGCGCGCGGCTATCGGATCACCGGCTGCATCGGCTTCCTGCTGTTTGGTGCCCCAATCCTCCATCTCCGCTTCCAGCGCGACCGGATCGGGTAGTTTGCGCTGCGGCAACTCGACCACGTAGGAACCACCACGGAAGAGCGTAGTTTGTGCTTGCCGTTCGGCATCAAATGGCACATGTTTCCAGGTGCCTAAGGTTGCACCGGAGATGACCGGCCCCGCGTAGTGAAAGTCCACCGCCGGAGGATCCATCGTGGCCAGGGTAGCCAGCGCGGCATAACCCAGGTTGCGGCCATTGTTATCAGCAACTGCTGTCGAGCCTTGATGAACTTGGCGCGGACTCAATTCGCCACACGCGCCAAGCGCAAAGACACAGATCGCGCCGGTCGCAGCTTCGACCACTTCCCGCATTGCGCCAATATAATCGGGGCTGATCAGCGTATTCTCCCAGGCCAGCGTGGTGGGGTGACAGCCGTAGTTCACCACAACCGCGAGGACCTTGCCTGCCGCATCGGTAACGCGGGCAACCAGCAGCGTATCATCCGCCTCGCCTTCTGGGTTGAAGCCAGTGGCATAGAAACCGCGCTCATCATCCCAGTAGTCGCGGTTGGTGGCCAGGTTACAGCAGCCAGTCCCATAGGTAATCGTCGCCGGCTGTAGATTCGCCACCGCGGCCAGCGCCGCACTTTCAATTTTGTCGAACAACGCGGTCAGATAACCGGCAATCAACTCGCCGCCGGGCAGATGGACCCGATCCGGCGCAAAGAAACCAGTCGAATGACTATGAGAAAAAGTGGTGACTACATTTTGGGCGGCGACACCCGTCGCTTTGCTGAGCCGGGCAATCAGCGCCGCCTGTTGCTCAGGCGTCATCCCCACATGGTCGATTTCGACGCGTAAGAGCGCAGTGGCACCCTCAGCTAAAGGGGCAAAGGCCATCACCTCAGCGGTTAAGGGCAGGTGAACACCGGTAGCACGGTGATGGCGCGCCGCGCCCCACATGGGGTGATAGATGCCCACCGGTGGCGTCACGTCGACACGGGCCAGGCCAAAACGAAGTTGCGAGGTAGGAGTTGGTTGGATACGGATGCTCATGGCTTGGATGCTTTCTAGGTTTTTAGGGATGGGTGAAGAGTGGGGGAAATGGACGAGCAGTAGACAGTTGTCAGTCGTCCGCTAATAAAAGGCAATCGACTTGACCAAATAGTCAAGTTGTAACTCGATCATCGGATTGGCAACCGGCATGGTGACGGTGACACAGAAACTCCCAGCATCACCAGGCCCACTGGTACAATATTGATAACCCACATAGTTAAAGCTCTGACGCAGCCACTTGACCCCTTCTTTGCCGCCGATCATAAACGGCGTGGTGGCGATGAGATCAGGTGGGCGCAGATCGCTGAAGGGAATGCTGGAAAAGCCGATGGCATTGTCACCGGAAAAATTGGGCAGGCCTAACAGATATCTTTCGATGACCGCATCACCGGTCAATTCGAGCGGCAAGGGTAGCCAGGTATTCGGATGGGAAAAGGCAAAACGATTCACGGCAAAGCGGGGCCAGTCGTTAATTGCATTTCGTCCGGTGGGCAACAGGCGAATGCGATCAACATCCGGGGTTGGCTCGGGCAGCGAAATCACCGGTGTGCCACCCAGCAAGGTCAATGGCGAGATCACCTGCGTGGGTGTTGGGGTCAGCAGGGGTAGCACACTACTGTCTGCAGTCGTGCGCGCCAGGCCAATGTGGTCAAAGTTAATATCGATCTCTTCGCCGGTCGTGCCCCACTTTTTCCAAACCCGTACATAGACGGTCACTTGCGGTTCCTGGGCAACAAATTTAGCGCTAAAGGCGTTGAAGGTCGTTGGCTCGAGCCGACTGTCATAAACATCCCAACCGACATCGACCCAGTTGGTGACAATCCGCCAGTCGGCGCGCCGCCCGACGGACCAACCGAACTGGACACGATAGCGCCAAGGGTCGAGTTTGCCATCCTCGGGCGTGGTACTGCGGATCATGCCTTTTAATGAAATTTGGTAAGCGGCACCAGGGGTCAGGCGCACCGTCTGAAAGATGCCGGCATACCGATCATCGGTGCCCAGGCCTAGTCCTTTGGTATTGATCTCGATCAGTTGGCTATGGGCACCCTCGGCCACGACCGGCGGCCACTGATCATCGTAGAAACCGTAGACGGCCTGCCCGCCATTCGTAAAACAATTCCAGGAAACGCCCACATGGCCACAACCATCGCGGTAAGTAAAGCCGCGCTCGAAATTGCCGTTGTAGAGCAAATTCGCGCCATCCTGCGCCCAGCCAGGTAGCGCATTGGCCAGCAGTGCAAGCACGAAAATGGCGACGACACTTATCGTAAATAATGGACGAGATCCAGAGCGACACGTATTACGCAAGGTGTAAACTTTCAGGTTAGCGCACGGTTGGCGGTAAATCAGAGCCGGCTTACGTTGCGCTTTATCTTTTATCATTAAAATGGTTTCCTGACAAAAATCAGGCGGGCAAGCACTTTCTTGTGCCCATGTCGGTTGTAACAGTCACGCAGCCACGGCACGTTTGTCGCCAATTATCAGTAGACCACAGCGTTCTCTGGCTTCGACAAGCTCAGCCGCCGAACGCTGCGGTCTACTAATTATCAACTGTTTTTGAAAGATTAACAAGCGCGCCCAATGACGACCAAAGCCAACCCAATCGCGGATCGAAACTTCACGACAACCAGGGCAGCGCAATGGCAATTTTTGCGGGCCAGGCATGAGCTTGCGCAGGCTTTTTACCGCGGTTGGCAGCGTCAGCCCCAAGCTTGGCGCCCTTGGCTCACCACGCTAGGGGTTGGCTGGCTGCTGGCCGCCGGCTTGATGATTGGCCTCGCACGCCTACTGCGCACGCTTGAAGGTACGCCGTTCCTAGCCTGGGAGCAGCCTTGGATGGTGCAGGTGATCCAAGGTTCACCCCTGTCTATTGTTGCCGCGCTTTGGTTGGAATGGCCGTGTAATACCTTTACGGTACTCTTTATGGTTGCATTGGCAGTCATCATTGCCAGCTACTTTGAGCAACCCTACGCCGCCATGACAATTAGCCTTGGCGTGGGGCTCATGGTCTGTATCGTTTTGCTCGGTTGGGGGGTGGCAAAACGGGCGCGACCGGACTTGGTCTTGGACGGTGTCCTTGCGCCCGGCTTTCATGCCTTCCCTTCCGGCCATATTGCCCACGGTACGGTCCTCTATGGGCTGTTGGCCTACTACTGGATCCGTGCAACCCAACAGTGGCTGGAACGGCTGCTCGCCATTGTGCTTACCATCGCAATCATTGGCATGGTTGGCATCGGGCGGATCTTAATTGGTGCGCACTGGCCTACTGATGTGTTGGCGGCATTGGTGGTCGGTGGGGCCTGGCTGAGCGTTTTGATTGTGGCCGAGCAACGGCGCTTGCGGGTTGAGCAGCAGTCGATTTAGCTAGAGTTTTGCATTCATTAGTCACGGAGTGACGGCAGATGGTAGCCGAGGGTTTTAACCCTCGGATCGGGCAAACACCGGCCTTAAAAACCAGCTTAAAAGGCTGGTCTACCATCTGCCGCCACTCCGTGGCTAAAGCAGCAGCACGGCCTTGACACTGCACTAGCCAGGCTTCTGGCGGAAGCGGGCATATTCATCGCTCGTTAACAAGGCGTGCAGATCGACCCGGGCCCCCTGTAGTTCGTCCGACACATTGGCGGCAATGACGGCAGCGAGGCTGTTCATCGCATCGGTGAAGGAGGAGCGAATGGGCGTTGGATCGTTGTGGGCCACAGCCTCGACAAAGGCGCGGGCAATCGCCAGGGTAGTATCTTTGGCCGGCGCGATTTCCAGTTCATGTTGCACTTCGCCGACAGTGGGCCGGCCGGTGGGCGGATAGGAGCCACTGTAGTAGTGGGCGACCACGGCCTCATCCTCCAGCGCAATGCGCCCTTCATTCCAAAGGATCTGCTGCTCCTGATAAGGCGAAAAGACCCGGCGCAGACGGGAGAGAATCAGGTTGCCCACCAACCCATTTTTAAAGCCAAAGAGCACATTGTAGGCATAAGGATTGTCCGCACCGTCGATGATCTCTGCCGGTGGCCGGTGATTATAGACCGCCTGCACCCATTCGACATCACCAAACCAATAACGCCAAACATCCAGCGGATGGATCCCGGCTTCGACCACCGTCCCGCCCGACCAGGCGCGATTGGCGGTCCAGACGCGACCGGCCGGGCCACCGACGGTTTCGGTGGGCGTATGTTTGACGCTGTGTGCTTCCAGCGCGTCATGGCGGGTATAGCTGGCCATCACCGGCGGCTTGTCGTGGAGGAAGGCCTTAATCGCGTCGTGGCGCACATCAAAGCGCTGTTGAAAACCCACGGTGGAAAGAATGCCGGCGGCAGTAATCGCCCTTTCCATTTCCAATGCCTCATCGAGATAGAGACTCATTGGTTTTTCCACAAAGAGATGAATGCCCCGCCCCGCCGCCTGCACCACTTCGCCCTGGTGGACATTGGGCGGGATACAGAGATAGAGCGCCTCGATCCCTTCGAGCAACGCGGTGAAATCAGTCGTCAACTTGATCTGATCGACAGGGAGGCCGGGGACATATTTCTGGAGCTTTTGTGGCTCGATGTTAGCCGGGAAGGCGTCGGCCAAGGTAACAATCTGGACAAGACCCTCTTGTTGCAATTGGTAAAGAGCCCGCAGGTGTTGTAAACCACGCTGACCAAGGCCAAGCATACCGATGCGGACAGGATTCATGATGATACTCCCCATTTTTTTGATCCACGAAGGGACACGAAGTCACACGAAGAAAAACAAAGAAAAACAAAGAAAAACAAAATTTATGTGTTTTCGTGGATTATTTTAGCGGACGAAGCGCTGCCATTCGAGTTTGCCTGATGCACCGAAATTAATCAACAAGCCAACGCGCAGGCCAGTTGCGTTGAGATAGTTAAGGATTTGGGCAATTTCATTGTCCGTTATCCGATGTATTTAAAACGCAACTTCGCTTTGTGTTTCCATCTTGTCCTCATCCAGTTCCATCCCCAGCCCTGGCAAGGTGGGCAGCGTCACCACGCCGTTGACCGGTTGGAGCGGCGTTTTGAGGAAGTGTTGATGGATCGTGTTCCACTTGATCAGATACTCCAGCAGCGGACAGGTGGTCTGCGGCCAGGCGGCGATGATGTGGGCCGAGGCTGGGGTCGAGTGACCGTGGGGCACCACCGGCATGTCATAGGCCGAGGCCAGGGTGATGATCTTCATCGTTTCGGAGATCCCACCGGCCCAGTAGATATCCTGCTGGTAGACATCGCAAGCCCCGGCATCAAGCAGTGCTTTGGCCCCCCAGCGCGTATATTCGTGTTCGCCGCCGGAGATGGGGATGCGCACACTGCGCCGGATCTCGGCATATTGGGCAATTTTGTCGGCCAGCACTGGTTCTTCGATCCAGCGTGGGGTGTACTCTTCGAGCCGCGCCGCCATTTGGATCGTGTAGGGTACATCCCAACTGGACCAGGCGTCGAGCATAATATCAATATCCGGTCCAACCGAGTCGCGCAAGGTACGGACCAGGCGCAGGTTACGCTGAATGCCCGCCGCGCCGTCAGTCGGGCCATCGCGGAAGAACCACTTGCTCGCCTTGTAGCCTTGCTCGGTCACCGCCTGCACCCGTTCCTGCACCAATTCCGGGTCCAGCGAATAGCCGAGCATACTAGCATAGGCGGGGATCTCGGTGCGCGTCGGGCCGCCCAACAGCACATAGACGGGGACATTAAAATGTTTGCCCTTCAAGTCCCACAGCGCACAGTCAATCGCGCTGATCGCCTGCATCACGACGCCCTTGCGCCCATGAATCATCATGCGATACATGCGATCCCAGATGCGCTCAATCGCCAGCGGATCGTGGCCGATCAACATCGGGCCAAGTTGTTTGCCGATAAAATAGACCTGATCCTCGGAGACGGGACCGCCAATGCCATAGACGCCGCTATCAGTCTCAATGCGCACAAACCAGGCGGTGTTGCTGTAGACGCCGTCACTGACTTTGGCCAGCCAGCCGGGCCCTTCCGCTTTGTGTTCGGGATAGATATCAACGGGGCGGATCAGCCGCTCCTCCCAAAATTCGCCTTCATGGTGGATTGTGCCACTCACTTTGAGCACGCGGACGTGGGTAATTTGCATGGGTTCCTCCTGCATCTATGTTGATGTTACCGGACTACATTGGTTTGCGCTTGATTGGGTGGGGGCAGACACAGCTATTATACAACGAATGATGCCCGGTGTCAGATGACAAAAATTGGGTGGGAATGGCGGCGGGTGAAGTATGGTATAATAGCGCAACCGCGTAAGTGATTAGCGCAGCAAGGGGAGACAACGGCATGGCGGCAGTACGTTCGGTAAAGAATCAGTATTTGGGCATTAACGCTCACCTGCACAGTTATTGGCAGGCCGAGGGTGGATGGTCTGACTTCCACAGCAGGCACATTGTGCATCTCGTTGATACGTTAAAGCCACTACTGCTGCCGCTTGGTTACACCGCAGCGATTGAACCCTCCATTCAAATCCGCCGTCTTGACGGACCAGCGGCACCAGAAAACCCCGAAGCGGATGTGCTCATCTATGAACGTGACCCTGGGCGCATCCGGCAGCCCCATCCCCAACCGGTGCTGACCAGCGCTGGGGAGGTTGTGCTGCCACTTGTTGAAACCTTACAGATTGACCAGCGTTCGGCACGGGACTATCGCGCGGTCAAACTCTATGCGCTGCGGGCCGGCAGACCGCAACGGGGCGAACCCATCGCCTGGATCGAGTTGTTATCTCCTAACAACAAACCAGGGGGACGCGATGCACAAGAGTATCTGGACAAACGCATCAAGATTGTTGAAAATGGCATTGTCTTTATTGAACTCGACTATCTTCATGAATCGGCCCCTACCATCCGTGGCTTTCCCAGCTATCGCCGGCGACGTAGCCAAACAGCGGCAGCCGGTGCGCATCCCTATCGCCTTGTGATTATCGATCCGCGGCCAGATCTTGCCCACGGCCAAGTGCGCGTGCGCGAATTTGATGTGGATGAAGCGCTGCCCACCGTCACGATCCCGCTGGTGGCCGACGATGCCCTTGCCTTCGATTTCGGTCGCCCCTATCGCAAGACCTTTGAAGAAGCGCTCTTTGGCTTGGAACTAGTTGACTACGGGCAATTGCCAGTCAATTTTCAACGTTATAGCGACGCCGATCAAGCACGTATTGCCGCGCGGATGGTCACCGTGTTAGAGGCAGCCCGACAGGGCCGCGATCTAGAAAGTGGCCCATTTCCGGCCAAGGAAGTTACATTAGAGACAGCGCTAATGGAAATCGAGCGGATCAGCACGGCGACTTGAGCAATGCGCGCCGGCTGTCACTAAGCGATAACCACCACAGATAAGGAAGCTAACCACATGGTCACACTCACCCTTGAACTACCTGATGAACTATATGCCCGCCTGCAAGCGGCGGCAGAACAAGCCGGTGAATCGATCGAAGCCTATACCGTTCGGTTGTTGACCGAGATCCTGATGGGGCCAAACGCAGAGGATGACTTTATCATAGAGGACCAACCGGATAACCAGAACCATGAATCGTTGATTTAGGGGAAGAACAATGACAACCTTAACAGTTGAATTATCAACCGAACAATATGAGCAGCTAAAAATTGAGGCTATACAGGCAGGTGAACCGTTGCACCGGTTCGCGCACCGATTGTTGACAGAGCGGGCGGTGCCAACGAGAAAGCTGTTACGCGAACGTGAACAAGTAACAGACGCACTACGCAAGGCCGGTATCTTGAGTGAGCTTGGCCCAGCAATGAAAAAGCGGGCAAGTGAAGCAACAATGACGTTGGCAGAAGTGCGAGCCGCGCTCGATGCCAGTGATGGACCGCCGCTGAGCGAAGTAATCCTAGCAATGCGTGGACCCAAAGTGTAAGCATGTACTACCTTGATTCAAGTACGCTAGTAAAGCGCTATCTAACCGAAACCGGTAGCACCTGGTTACGTTCGCTAATCGATCCGCCAAGCGACAACACTGTGCTTATTGCTGAAATTACACAGGTTGAGGTGGCCGCGGCAGTTGCCGCCAGACATCGCGCAGTGGGCGGAATATCACGGGAAGCACGCGATGGGACAGTCAATTTGCTGGCAAAACATTGTCATATTGCTCTCTACATCCTACGCAAAGAAATACTGGAGCAACACGGGAACCAGCGTGCTGAGATGACAAACCGCCACCCATGCCAAACAAACCGCCTGCTTGGCTACCCCGACGATGCCCGGCTCTTGATGGGCGCTAGTGTGCGGTAGTAGGTGGCCCAAAGGTTGATAATCCCTCATGCCGTGCTATACTGGACCTTACGAGCGGACGTAGCGTGCGTAGAACAATGTAACCATTGCTGCCCGCCAACAACAAAATGATAAAACACAACAGGAGCGTGGAATAATGGCAACCAACGAACGGTATAAAATGCCAGGGCGCTTGCTGCAACAAGTAGTTGATCGAGCGCTGCACATGGTGATGCAGATCGGCGCATTATGGCAGGAGCGCGGGACACCGGTCGAGACGCGCGGGCGCTTCGAGCAGCGCTATGCAGAAGCAATCGGGCAGGTGGTTAAGCCCACGATTCTCGTCTGTGGTTACACCGGCTCGGGCAAAACCACCTTGATTCAGGCAATCTGTGGGCAAGATACGGTGCCGGATGATCGGATCGGCCATGGCAAGCCGATGACCCAAACGTTCATCCAATATGACAATGCCTTTATCAACCTGTGGGATTCCAAAGGGTTGGAACCGGGGGAGCAAGAGCGGGCATTTCTCCAGCACACCCAGGAGTTGGTCGCGCAACTCCAAGCCGACCCTGATCCGCGCAACCACATTCACCTCGTCTGGTATACGATCCAGGGACCAGGCGCCCGCGTCACCGCCACCGATATTGCGTTAATCCGTAACGTCTTCCCCAATGTGATCGTGGTGATCACCAAAAACGACATTACACGACCCCAACAATATGAAGCAATCTGCACCGAGTTGATCGATAACGGCGTGGCACGCGAGCAGATTGTGGCAGTCGCCGAGGATGATATGGCGTCACTCCAGGGGCTCGTTACCCTCAGTATGCACTCATTGCCCCAGGCCTATCGCGATGCTTTTCTCAGCGCCCAACTGGTTGACTTAGCCAGCAAACAGGCCAGGGCGCAAACCGTGATTCACAGTGCGGCTGCCTCTGCTGCGGCGATTGGCGCGGTGCCGATCCCTTTTTCGGATGCCGTCTTGATTACGCCGATCCAATTCACCATGATTGCCGCGCTAGCCGTGGTCTATGGTCTGCCCACCGAAGGGGTCAAAGTCGCCGTCACTCCCTTTATCGCCGAAGTGATCGGCGTGCTGAGCGCCAGCAGCCTTACCAAACTGCTGCCCGGCTTTGGCTCAATGATCCAATCAGGCATGGCCTTTGCCTTGACCGAAGTAATCGGGCAGTTGACGGGGAACTGGATGATGCGCTGCTGCAAGGCACGCAGCCAAGGCCAACCCCTGCCCGAATTCCAATTGCCCCTGGATGAGTTAGCGCAGTTGCTCAAGGGGTACAACGAGAGTAATACGAGGAAAAAAGCGCCATGAAGCTGCATGATTTTAAGGTCTTAACCTTTGATTGTTACGGCACCTTGATCGATTGGGAAAGTGGTATGCTGCAAGCCTTGCAGCCGCTCACCGATCAACTGGGGGGTACGCTGAGCCAGGACGCGATCCTGGAAGCGCATGCCCGACACGAAGCCCAGCAACAATTACAAACGCCAACGATGCCCTATGCCGAGATCTTGGCAGTAGTGCATAAACGGCTGGCGGAGGAGTGGGGCGTGCCCATGCCCTGGGCAGCGTCGGTCGCCTATGGCCGCTCCGTTGGTGATTGGCCCGCCTTCCCCGATACAGTGGAAGCGCTGCGCTATTTGAAAGAACACTACAAGCTGGTGATTCTCTCCAATGTCGACAACGCCTCTTTTGCCCTCAGCAACGCCCGCTTACAGGTGATCTTTGATGCGATTTACACCGCGCAAGATATCGGCAGCTACAAACCCGCCGACGCCAACTTTGTGTATATGGTGCAACAACTCCAACAGCGCGGCTATGCCAAAACCGACATTTTACACACCGCCGAAAGCCTCTTCCACGACCACAAACCCGCCAACCGCCACGGCCTGCACTCCTGCTGGATCTACCGTCGCCATGATAAAACCGGTTTCGGCGCAACCGCCGATCCCGGCGCGTTGCCCCACTATGACTTTCGGTTTACTAGTTTGGCGGAGATGGTGGTGGCGCATCAACGGGAGTAGGAAGGCTAACGTGGATTTGGTGTAGGAAGCGAGTAGATCGGCGATAGGTTTTTAGTGCATTGAGGGCAATATGACGTAGATGGCAAAATTGCGAGCACCAAAGTAGAAAGTAAGGAGATCGAAAAGAGTCTTGAATAATCGAAAAATTTATGCAATAATTGATTAATCATAGAGAGCGGCCAGAGCAGTTGTTATCTGGAACGTCGAAAACGCCATGCTCAATAAACCCGATGATGAAAGTATATCCCCATGTCCGAACGACAATCTTTCACGAAGCTTCGTGAAAGATTGCTTATCTGTACGAAAACGAAAGTGCCGCCCGCCGTGTTGCTCACGATGCGGATTTAGATGTAGGACAAATTTCTTTTTCCAATAGAGCAGTTGAGAATTGGAACAACATTCTGTTTCAAGCTCAAAAAGAGGGAAAAACCGCAAGTTTGATGGCCGTTACGTTTAAGGAGTATAAGGAAAATGAAATATTTGCTAAAGCTTGGCATGACTATTTGGTAGCTGTAGGAAAAGGAGCAGGGAGTACGCCAGTCTATCCGCCAGTATATGTTATACTAAGATTGGAGGCCGCAAACCCTGGTGACACATTCGCGATTACAGGTAAAAGTACAAATCCTGAATGGTGGCGTATTGACTATATTGATGCTAGTGGTCAACATATGGAGGGCTGGATTTGGAATGGTAACGTCAGTGTCACCAGTGAAGGTACAATTTTATCAGTTGATGATCCCCAATATATACCACCCTGTACACCGACGCCAACCAATACGCCGATTCCGACGAATACGCCAGTACCCACAGAGACTTTTACACCTGTACCACCAACACCTACATATACACCCATACCAGCAAGCTATCAACTTTTTTCGAGCGGAGTAGATGATTAGCTTGTTTGCGAGGTGAATTCTGTTCAAGTGTTAACCCAAAGTTTTGGTGATGCACCCCAATTCAGAGACATTACTGAATTCTTGTATCATGGGGATAACATACTTATAGAGAAAGCAGAGAAACCTGGCACAATCGTGTACTGCGCATCCCCTGATGCGCAGTACACGATTGTGCCAGGTTTGATTGTGTTATCTATTAGGTGTAAAGTCATAGACAAGCAAGGTGGTTGTTGCTATGACTATAAGTTTGAAGTCCGAAAGAACGGAGCAGTAATAATACCGCGCAGTGTCAGCTTTTGTACACAAAGCTGTGCTAAGGAATCATCAACTGTCCTAGATGAAAGCTATGTCCTCCCATTTCCCTAAGTCATGCTAGGTTTTGGGAATCTGGGGTATGTTTTATGTCGAATAGAAGTACTCTATCTTTGGCCCTGAGGGCTCCCATTTGAGAGTAACTTCAGCTGGTGGCACACGACTTATTGCTCAACATACAACAAGTGTTTGGATGTATCTGGATCTAACATTACGATGCTGGGCGTCGCAATACAGGCTGGACCGGGGACCCTTTGGGTGGCGTCCTGTGTGACCACATGAGATCCGGTTGAGTCGAAATTCTTTTGGTCTGGTTTGATCGTTCTTCCGTGCTATAGCAAAAATCCTGACATCTTGTGCGATCTATGGTAAACTATTGTCTATGGTACACGTTAACGAGTTGATTCTTGATTTAGTTGAGACTGGTCAGCCGGCTTCTGAAGCAGAATTATCGACAATCATTGCACATGTGGCGAAAGCGCCATTTGCAACTTATCAAGCTCGTGTCCCCAATAGTTTACGGCGATTGATGCTGCAGCTAGGCAAATTACTACCGCCGAAACTCTCATCAGCAGATATTCATCTTTTGAAACGTGTCCATGAGGATCAACAATGGTTAACCGAAACGACAACTGTACAATATATAGCGGATTTACATATAGCAATTTCGCACATTGATGTTAAGATATGGACATACCGTTACGCCAATCAGCCATTTATTGGTTTTATGGCCCCTTCCCATGTCCAAAATGTCCCTAAACCGGAACCCTATATTTTTGTTGCATATAGCCCGCAATATGGAACGTTGACAACAGGCTATCAAGCAAGTGCAGCAGCTACAGTGTTTACAGAGGGTTATACCGGCTTGGTTCAACACAAATGAGACCCACAATGGTTGCAACAGAAACACTAAATTTAGAAAAATATACCCCCGACTGGATCGACATGTTCCTCCGTAATTATGCCGTTTTGGTCGGCGATGCGGCGGAACTAGCTGGTGAATGGGCAGAAATGGATGGGCAAGAACAGATTCATCACCAATCGATCGCCATGCAAAGTTGGGGCATGCGGGTCACCTTAGGTGAACTCTATCGTGCTGGACGCCTTGCCCCCCAGCATGTCACACAGTTGACCGCGCTAGATCGTGCCTTGCTGGCAGAAGCGACCCATGTTGAGATCGCCTATGGGCTCTCGGTACAGCAGTTAATGAAAAGCCTGTTGAAATGGGGGACACCGCTTATGTTAGAAACCGGGAGTGTCAAACTCGAAGTACCCATCAAGAGCTTACCCATTTTGGCGGATGCACTGGCAGCCGCAGTCTAAAGCAACGTCTTTCATCAGGCGGTGGCGTGTCGGAGACGATTCGCAGACAATCACAACAAACTATTTTTGAATCGTTCCCAGCACGCCTACCCACTTACCCAGCCTTCCCCGCCGCGGTCGCGGCCGGCACTTCAACCAGCTTCCCCGACTTTACATCGTAGACATAACCGTAGATCGGGATGTTCTTCGGCACCAACGGGTGGTTGCGAATCCGCTGCACGTCAGAGAGTACGCTCGCCTGCTGCTCCTTGATTGTCAACCAGTCGATGAAGTGCCCTTCGGTGGAGCCGGGGCCTTCGCCGCTGTCATGCCAACCGGTGGCATCAACCGAGGCGGTTTTAAGGCTGCTGGCGAGCAGGTCGCGCATGATCTCGTCGGTGAAGGTCTCCATGCCACAGTCGGTGTGGTGGACAACAAACCACTCCTGCGTGCCCAGCAACTTGTAGGAAATCACCAGCGAGCGGATCGCGTCGTCGCTGGCGCGACCACCGGCGTTGCGGATCACATGGGCGTCGCCTTCGGCCAGGCCGGCATACTTGGCCGGATCGAGACGGGCATCCATACAGGTGAGGATCGCAAAACGGCGCCCAGGGGGCATAGGCAAATTGGCCTTATCACCAAAGCTTGCGGCATAATTGGCATTGGCACTTAACACTTCATTTAACACGGTACTCATGGTTCTCTCCTTTGGTACAAATGTAAAACGATGATCTTTATTGGAATCGATCTCGCTTGGGGGATGCGAAACCCGACGGGTGGGGCGGTAATAAAAGACGGGCAACTGATTGCAGCAACCGGTACCCTGACCGATAATGACGCCATTATCGCCTTTATCAGTGCGCAGTTGACGGCGGGCCAAAGCGCAGTGGTTGCGGTTGATGCGCCGTTGCGCGTACCCAATCTGACCGGCTCACGCCCTTGTGACAAGTTATTAAGCGCTGAATGGCGGCAATATGAGGCCGGCGCACTGCCGGGCAACCGTAAGTTGCTGGGGGTTGATGGTGCCGTGCGTGGGGAAACGCTGGTCGCGCAACTGCAAGCCACCTATGGTTTCCAGGAAGTCGCGCCACTGCCACACCAAAGCGCAGGACGTTACATCTGCGAAGTCTTTCCCCACCCAGCCCATGTGGCGCTTTTTGGACTGACCAAAACCCTCAAATACAAAGCAAAACCCAAGCGCACCCTTGCCGACCGCCTGATGGCCTTTAGCGCCTATCAGCGCGCACTCCAAGGGCTAAAATTTGCCGAACCGCCCTTGTATCTTCCCGATGCGCTGCTGCAAACTGAGCTTACCGGCTTAACCGGGCACCGCTTAAAAGCCTACGAAGATACGCTCGATGCGATTACCTGCGCCTATGTCGCCGCCTATCTCTGGTGGCATGGGCCAAGCAAAGGGCGGGTTTACGGCAACATCGCCCAAGGTCACATTTTGACGCCGCTGCCGCCATCGGTGGTCAGCACTGGCGCAGTGACAGCCGAAGCGGGCAGTGTTGCCGCGGAAACTTCCGCATAATAGCCGCGTTTATGCGGTGGGAAGAGGGCCGCAACCTGGCGCATCATTTCATGCGAAAGCTCATCTAACTGTTGCCGACGGGCCGCGCCCTTGGCATCGCTGGCAATCGTCAATGGGCCAAAGGGGGGGCCAATCCGCAGGGTTACGAGGGGACGGCGCCAGTGGCGGAGATTTTCGAGCAGCGTTTCACTGCCGATCAAGGCTACCGGCAAGATCTGGGCCCCGCTCATCGTCGCCAAGAGCGCAACGCCCGGCTTGGCGCTAATTAAGGTACCACTCGTGCGTGACATATTGCCCTGCATTGTCGCGATCTGTTGACCGGTGGCCACCAGGTCAACCAATGCCGGGTTGATCCCCCCTTCGGGAAAAATCCCGACGATGCCCCCCTCTTTTAAACGACGCACCGCAGTAGTTAACGCCTGGCGGTCAACTTGACCGCGCCAGATGGGAATGCTCTCAAAGATCGTGAAAAAGGTACGCAGCCCCCCCTTGTCCATCGCCTCGGCCGCAATCAGGTAAGCGGGCGGATAGGGCAGCAACATGCTGATAATCGGAGCATCAAACCAGCTAAAGTGATTTGAGATGACAAGCAACCCAGGCGCATGAACCGGGACGGGAGCGTGTTCGCGCCCTTCAATCGTCACCCGGAAGAGGAGATGACAGAGCAGTCGCCCCACCATCACCAAAAAAGCACGCGCCCAGCGTCGGAACATAACAGCCATGGCAGTGGTTCGATCCTTTCAGCAGAAAATGGTT
The DNA here is from genome assembly GCA_022842065.1 of Caldilineaceae bacterium. The sequence continues at coordinate 205,815 of JALHQH010000011.1, read as the reverse complement.
AGTGTCTAAATCTTATCATATACAAGCTAATTACAGATAACGCAGTGGGAGCCTATACAAAGCATGGGGCGTAGTGTCATGGGTGGTAGAAACGCAAAGGCGCCGACTTTAAAAGCCAGCGCCTTTGCAAGGAGAAAGGAAACCCAAAAGGAGACGAGTAGATGCACCATTTCTACTCAAGTGCTAGTATAACATGGCATGCGGCCTTGCACATCAGCCGGATAGTGTACCCCCTCAGACAGATGTGGAGGATCGGCGTGCAACAAAAGTCGGTGTAAGGATGGCCACGGTTGCAGCGTAATGCGCTTGGTAAGGGTCACTTTGCCACGTCATCCGCAGCGCTCACCACACAGGTTAGGCGCACATAACAATAGAGCTGTTTTGAGCAAGTGAAAACTGCGATCGCCATGATAGCTAAAATCACCTTTTTGTAGTAGAGTCAACGTGAATTGTAAAAAAAGAGGTTGCCCACCGCCACATAAGTAACGGTGGGCGCATACAAAGGAGGAACCAAAAAGAGGTGCTGGTATCTATAGTTGTGTAATAAGCTCCCCTCAAACTACACAACTATGCGAGCAGTATAGTGAAAAGAGTTACACGTTAGTTACATTTGTCACAAACAGGCCCAAAATTGCTGGCTGCTTGCGGCGCAACTATTGGGGTCTCACAGTGTTCTCAGCTAACAGCAAAGAGAGAACACTGATTTGTACTGTGCATTGTTTGACAGGTTTATCATCGCTGGCTAAAATGGCCGAACGTAAAATTGCTATTATTTTGCATGCTTACTATATGCGCTCTGTTTAAAAGCGATAATCGTTTTCTGTAATAGCGGAAGTTAGCACTATCGTTTTCCAAACACCCGCAGCTTACTATCTACAAGTTCAAAAGAGGAGAGGTATATTCATGGCAACAACATTCGAACGCGTGCGCGATATCATCGTGGATCAACTAGGGGTTGATCCGGAAGAAGTAACGATGGGCGCCAACTTCCGTGACGATCTGGAAGCTGATAGTCTCGACCTGGTCGAGTTAATTATGCAATTTGAAGAGGAGTTCGGCGGCGAGATTAGTGACGACGAAGCCCAGAAAATCGTCACGGTCGGCGATGCGGTCAAATTCCTCGACAACTAATTTTTTTTTGTGACTACGCACGAGACTTGGCGCTGAAGGAAAAACGGCGTTTTGTACAACGGTAAAACGCCGTTTCTCCTTTCAAGCACAGTAGAACTAAGTAAGCTACCCGTGTGACCTGAACCGTACAATTGCAAGATGAGCCATCTACACTGTGGATGGCTCATCTTTTTTATTACATACCACTGCTGATAAAACCACCAGTTAGGACTTACACACAGCCCGGCTGCTGAGCGGCGGCCTATTGGGCGCGCAGCCAGAGGACCGGGTGTAAGTCCAACATTAATAAACGAGGGGGAGTTAACAACATGAACATTCACTTTGCCGGCAAAACTGTGTTGGTCACTGGGGCAGCACATGGCTTTGGGCGCGCCATTGCCTTGGCCTTTGCCACACGAGGTGCCCACGTTTGGGCCAGCGACATTCTGGCCGACGAAATGGCCGAGACAGCGGCCCTTTGCCAAAGCGCCGGCGGGACTTGTATTGTCCGCCAGGTTGATGTGACTGATCCGGCTGCCGTTCAAGCTTGGGTGGCGGAAGCAACCGCAGCCACTGGGCAGGCCGATATTTTGGTCAACGATGCCGGTGGGGTCTTGGGACAGGTTGGGCGGCCGCTGGAGGAGATTACACCACGCGAGTGGCAGGCGATCTTTGATGTCAATGTCACGGGCACATTTTACTGTAGCCAGGCGGTTGCGCCAGGGATGAAGGCAGCACGCAGTGGGCGCATCATCAACATCTCCAGCGGTGCTGGCCTGGGGATTAGCTTAACGGGCATTCAAGCCTATGCTTCCGCCAAAGCGGCCCAGATCGGGTTGACGCGCCAGCTGGCCCATGAGTTGGGGCCGTGGGGAATCACAGTAAATAACATTGCGCCGGGCTTTGTCCGTTCCAACCCCAACAGCGAAGCCCAGTGGCAAGCCTATGGCACAGAGGGGCAACAGGCCCTACTCGACCGGATTGCGCTGCGGCAACTGGGGACGGCAGAGGATATTGCGCACGGCGTCCTCTTTTTCGCCTCTGATTACGCAAGCTGGGTCACTGGCCAAGTTTTGTCAATTGATGGTGGTAAATAATAATGTCTAATTTCCAATCCACGGCAGATAAACCGATGACGGTCGGCCCGGTTCCTCAGGGTACCCTGCCGGCCCACACTTGACTAATTCGTGCAGACAGCGCAAGCGATTGGTCATTGCCGCGGTTTCCCAGGCATTAAAGAAATCGGCGTGCATGGTGTAGCCCGGCCCTGAAGCCAAGGTCATACCCGCCCCACCGTTGGTTGCATAGCGCAACTTGAACTGCAACGCCGGTACCACCACCGGATGGCTGGCCGGACAAGCCCCAGCCGCGCTGTAGGCCATGTGGCTTTTATGATCGGCGCTATCCAAATCCAGACCATTCCAACAGTCAGGAAAATTCATCAACAATTCCAATTTCGAGTTAGCCGGACAGGTGACAATCTCACTGGTACTTGATTCGGCGGCCCCCAGACAACTCCACTTAAAATGGGAAGGATTGGGCGCAACTGTGGCGCGCGCATCACCGGCAATCACCTTCAAGCCCAGCGGATAAGGCTGCACAGTGGTTGGGTCATCGACATGGACGAGATAGTAGAAGGTAGCATGTTCAATCGGCACAATCGTGCCGGTCGCATCGTACAGGGTGGGCACCCAGTAGGAGGAGCGGTCACCAGTCGGATCGCAATTGGTCTCACCGGCGAGTAGATCGGCAACCGTAGTGTCGGCGTCGGTGACCAGGTTACCCATGAAATCGTGGCTATGCGAATGACCAGCGTGGCCGGGCATCACAATCGGATCGTCAGGCCGCCGATGACTGAAAGGACAAAAAGCGACAAATTCACCAATCGGGGGTCGCTGTTGAATGGTACGCTCACCTGTCGCTGCGGAACTCGGCATGGCAACCGCAGCCGGTACGGCATGTGCATCCTTGCCCATTACCAGGAGTAACGGCAGACAGAGCAGTACGAGCGTGCGAAGGTTTTTCCTCATTGACCCCTCCAGAAGTAGCGATAGAGGGAATAGGGACCATGCCAACGCTGTTTATGGTCCCTATTCCCCACTGCACAGATGTTAGGTCAATGATGGTAACACAGCCTGGGGCAAGCTGATCTTACGATCAACTTGCAATCATGTAAGCACCCGCGGCGGAGCGTCTACATGACGCTTGCTTTTTCGCCCTGCGCCGCGGTCGCGCGTTCATGCCACTGGGTCTTCTGCATGCGTTGCCAGTAGAAATCGCGGGCAACGGGGCGCACTTTGGCCGGCACCCCAAAGCTCATAATATAGGCCCGGCGCGGTTGGTCCGTACTGTTGGGCCCGGTGTAATGTAAGGTGCGTGAATGGTGGATCGTCGCACCACCAGCGAGCAGCGGACAGGCAACCGCTTCGGTGATCAGTTGCGCAACATTATCCACCTCTAACCCAATCACACGGACATCGTTACCAATCGGATGATGGGGTAAGACCTCTTGGCGATGGGTGCCGGGGACAAACTGCATACAGCCATTCTCCACCGTGGCGGGCTGCAACGGAATCCAAATACTGAGCGACTCATATTCCTTATCGGCATCCCAATAGGCTTCATCCTGATGCCAGGGGGTGGCAGCCGGCGTATGCGCTGGCTTGAGGATGGCATGATCACCACCGGCGACCGCGTCCGCACCCAACAATTGTTTCGCAATCGCCAGCGCATTGGCCCGAAAACGGGTGGCGACCAACTCTGGCGCATATTTAGATGGGTTAAGGATCTGGGGCAGCACCGGTGCGGTATCGTCCTCGTCGGTGGTGACCAAATCGAGATGATCGCCTTCGGCGCGTCCAGCCTTGGTAGCAAAAAGTCGATCATAGATCGCCTGTAACTGCGTTACCTCGGCAGCATCGGTAATTGCGTGTAAGGCAAGGTAGCCCTCACGACGGAAAAAATCAATTTGGGCCTGGCTTAATACAAGGGTTGGTGTAGTCATAAATTTTCTCCACACAGAGCGAATCCATTGATGTGAAACCGCTCAGTAATTTTAGTTAATCCGGCGCGCTGTCAACAGATTTCGAGAACGGATTGAACGGATTGACAAATTTAAATAAGGGAACGGATTTGCCATAGGCCATTTGTTTGACAAAGCGGTCAACAGATGGGAGAACAGGCGTAAACATAGCCCTCAGTTCAGCCTTTGACGCCGGTCACGACGATGCCTTGAATGTAGGACTTTTGGGCAATAAAGAAGAGCAACAGCGGGGGCAACATGGCGATAAAGGAGACGACCATTAGCTCGGACCAGAGCACGCGGTAGGCGGCATTGAGATAGGAAAGCGCCAATGCTAAGGGGAACGTTTCCATCCGACTCAGATAGATGAGCGGTCCCAAAAACCAATTCCACGAGCCGGTAAATTCGAAGATGGCGACGATGCCGAGCGCAGGCATGGTCAACGGCAGAATGATGCGCCAGAAGGTCCCCAGGATGCCACAGCCGTCGATCCGCGAGGCATCATCGAGATCGCGCGGGATGGTGGTGAAGAACTGGCGTAACATAAAGACATAGAAGGCATTGGCAAAAAACTGGGGGACGATTAGCGGATTGTACGTATTGATCCAGCCCAATTTGGAAAACAAGATAAAGAGCGGAATCATCGTCACCTGTTGCGGCAGCATCATAGTACTCAACACAATCAGAAAGAGCACACGGCTGCCCCGAAAGCGCAGGCGGGCAAAGGCATAGGCAACAATCGTATTGGAGACAATCGAGCCAATCACATTCATCCCGCTCAGGTAGAACGAATTCCAGACAAAGGTGATAAAGGGTACGGGAAAGATCGTCACCGCGCGAATGTAATTCTCCCAGACCAAAGGATTGGGAATCCAGATCGGTGGGAACTGTTGCACCTGATTCGGGGCCTTCAGCGAAGTCGAGATCATCCAGGCAACCGGAAAGAGAATGACGATGCCCCCTAGGATCAAGACAAGATGGGTCAACAAGTGTTGACGGCGCTCGATCGCCTGTTTACTTTTGCGCCAATCCGGTTTTTCCGCAAGGACAACGCTCATGAACGGCCCCCTCCCACTTCAGTTTCATAGTAAACCCACAGACTCGACGAACGGAAGATCAAGGCGGTAAAGAGCATAAGCAGCAGGAAGAGCACCCAGGCCAACGCGCTTGCATAACCTAAACGGTATTGACGGAAGGCGACCAGATAGAGATGGAGCACATACATCATCGTCGAATTGGCCGGTCCACCGCCACCGGCAGTCATCACATAGACATTGGTAAAGACCTGAAAAGAGAGAATGATGTTGGTCACCAGCACAAAAAAGAGCGTGGGACTCATCAACGGCAAGGTGATGTGGCGCAGCCGGCGCCAGGCCGCGGCACCATCAATCGTCGCCGCCTCGTAGAGTTCGGTGGGGATGCCCTGCAAGCCGGCCAGGAAGATCAACATATTGCCACCAGCCCCCCAAATGCTCATAAAGACAAAGACCAATTTGGCCGTCTGTGTATCCTGCAGCCAGCGAATCTTTTCAATGCCGACCAGCGAGAGCAGCCAGTTAACGACGCCGAACTCCGGCTGAAAGAGATAGAGCCAGACAATCGAGGCGGCAATGCCAGGGATAATCGAGGGCAGGTAGTAGATCACGCGGTAGATCGACCGCCCACGCATGGGTTGGTTTAGCAGCAGCGCCGTAAAGAAGCCCACCACCATCGTCAACGGAATGCTCAGTATTACATAGTAGACCGTATTATAGAGCGACTTCCAGAAGAGCGAGCGCGTGACATCGGTTGAAAAGAGGGTCGTGTAATTCTTCATCCCGACCCACTCCCAGGAGAACATATTGGTCTCAAAGAAGCTCAGGCCAAAAGAGGCGATCATCGGCCCCAGGATAAAGGCGATAAAACCGACAATCCAGGGCGAGATGAGCAGATAGGCCACCAGCTCTTCCCGACGGCGCATACTCATGGGACGACGCGGCTGCCCTGGCCCGATCGACGCGGTACGAATACTCATAGAGAACCCTTTATGCAAAGAGGATGGACGACGACCGCCGGTTTCGAATAGGGCCTGTTGACATTGGCGTGGCACACCTGTCAGGTTTTGGAAACATGACAGGTGTGCCACCGAGCAAATCCGAAATGTCAACAGAAGCTAGCGCAACCGGCGAGCGCTCATCAGTCGGCAGTCGTCCAAACGTTTACGCCGTTGCGAAATGCTCGTCGATGCGTTCTACCATCAATTGAACGCCTTCTTCAAGTGACATTTCACCGGTCACCCAGATCTGATCGCGGATCGGGTTGTAGATCTCGGTGACGATCTGTTTGTCATCCTTGAAGATGGGGATCAGGCGAGCGGCGTCCATAATGCGGGTGAAGGCACCAACATCGTAGCCCCCCTTGGCCCCTTCGGATTCAGTATCCCAGACGGACGCCATGCTGCGGCGGGCGGGCTGTAGCCCCAAGAGGCTCAGACACATGGTGCGGGCCTGTTCGGGCGCGGTGAGGAATTTCATCAAGGTGACGGCGGCATCCGGGTTTTGGGTACCGGCATAGCTCGAATAGCCGTTGACAAAGGTGAGGCCGGCTTGTTCCCCATCTGCCGGGGCGGGCAACTCAACCAGATCCCAGGCAAAGTTGTTCTGGCGCATATAGTTGGTCACGGTCCAACTATGGGATTCCATAAAGGCGACCTTGCCGGAGGAGAAGACATCCGACCAGCCAAAGGTGCCCATCGAGCCGGGCATGGGCGCGACGGGTTCGGCTCCGTAGATCAGATCATGGTGGAATTTGAGGCCGGCCAACGCTTTTTCTTCATTCAACAGACACTTGGTGCCGAAGAGATCGGCATCCATCCACTCACCGCCATTCGCCCAGACCCAATGGTAAGGAAAGTCATGCGCGACATAGGTGCCCCACTGACCGTCGGCCGTATTGGTGGTGGCGCGGTAGGCTTCCAGGTAATTCTCCCAGGTCCAAGTCGCATCGGGATAAGCTACCCCCGCGGCGTCAAGGATATCTTTGTTGTACGCCATTGCCACGGTGGAGACATATTTCGGTACACCATAGAGCTTGCCCTCATAGGTCTGCCCGACAATGTTGCCCTGATAGAAATCGGCCATATACTCAGCATCAAAGTAATCATCAAGCGCCAACAGTTGCCCTTCTTCCATCAACCCAGCACTCCACCAGACGAAGAAGACATCGGGCGCATCACCGGCCACGGCCTGCGTGTAGAGTTTGTCTTCATAGTCGGGCGACTCGGCGGATTCAAAGGTAACTTCAATGCCCGGATTCTCGGCTTGAAAGGCCGGGATAATCTCATCGGTCCAGAAAGCGATGCCTTCCGGGCCAATCCAACTGCCTTCTGCCAGCCGCAGGGAAATCGGGGCGGCATCGGCGCTGCCACCCTCGGTGCTACCGCCACTTTGGGGTACAGCCGTGGTACAGGCCGCAAGCAAACTAGCCCCAGTGGTCAGGGCCGACAGCTGCAGAAAATTGCGGCGACTCAATTGTGATTTCATCTCATTGCTCCTCTTTTTGTCAATTAATGGGTAAAACGTAAAACGTAAAACGTAAAACGTGAAACGTGATTCGTGATTCGTGATTCGTGATTCGTGATTCGTGATTCGTGATCGAAGATAGCCTGCGTTACGTTTCACGTTTCACGCATCACGCTTCATTGATATTCATCACCATAATGGCCGGTGTCGGGGTGTAATTGGGCTGGGGGAATGGGGGGCGTCCATTGGGCGCTACGATAAGCCGGTGGGGTAGGCTGCCAATCATGCGGCTTGACAATCCGGGCACAGATCAAGAGCGGTTGACCCGGATCCTGGTGGGCCAACTCAGCCGGGGTCAGGGTAACAGCGGGTAAGTTGACCAGAAAGGCCATACGGCTGAGCAAGTTGCCGTAGATGGCAAGGGTATAGTCTTGTTCACCCAATGCCAGGCGGCGCAAGAGATCATGCACCCTAATCGGGGTAAACCAGTGGTGCATATAAAGCGGTTCACCTGTGCCCATGTCCAGCCCGCGGTGCAGATAGAAATCGACACACCAGAAGTTGATCAGCAAGACCCCGCCCGGTTTCAACAGGCGGATGGCGTGATAGAGTGCCGCTTCAATATCATAGATCACACAAGTGGTGAACTGGTTGACAAAACAGTCGTACACGTCACCAGGTACCTGATCGGCTCGGCTTAGATCCGCCACCACGCGTACTTCGGGGCTGTGCGCGGCTAGATCCAACGCATCGGCTTGGGTGATCTGGTCACCACCATAGAGGCGCACCGTCGTCGTCTCGCCGATCTCCAATACGTGACCGCGAATATCGGCGCGATGTTGTTCGAGAAAATCCGCCCAATAGTAGCGAATCGTCGATAAACCCGCCGACTTGCCACCATCAATTGGGCGCAGCCGCCAGAGTTGCCAGCCTTGCCATGCGCGCGACCAAGGCCAGCGTCGTTGCGGAGGACGCTCTTTCACAGCCAGGTAGCGGGAGCGCAGGTCGTCGTTTTTCGACATCGAACAATGGCTTTCTTTCTTGTGTTACGGCAAATTTATTGGCCCAGCAAAGCCGCGCCGATCAGCCCCGCATCGGTGCCCAACGCAGCCGGCAGAATCGGCAGTTGGCGCGTATCCTCGGCGTAGATGTGGGCGCGAGTGGCGGCCATAAACGCATCCTGATAGAGCCCACCGGCCAGCCCTAAGCCGCCCCCGACAACGATGGCTTCGGGATCAAGCACATTACAGAGAAACGCCACACTGTTACCCAGCGCCGCCCCGGCAGAGTGGAGCACTTCAAGCGCCAGCGTATTCCCTTGTTGAGCCACCGCAAAGAGTTCCTGGCCACTAGCAACCGGCTTGGCACTTTGCTCATTATACCGTCTAACAATGGCCGGGCCAGAAGCGAATTCTTCCAGCACTTGATTTAACGCGGCCCCACAGTTGGGACAGGTCATCGACAAGGGCATGGAAGCCAGTACCAATGCATTACCGCGTGCTCCGGCAAAGGGACGCCCATCTAACACCAGCGAACTGCTGATGCCGGTGCCCACCGTCACATAGACAAAGTTGCGATAAGGACGACCCGCACCATAACACGCTTCGGCCAGCGCTGCCGCACGCACATCGGTCTCAAGATAAGCGGGGGCAATCGCGGCCAGCCGTTGTTGTACCGGCAGATCGCGCCAATCAAAGTTATAGGCACTAGTGACACGGCCAGTCGGGTCCAATAGTTCACAGAGCCCCAGGCCAATCCCCTTGACCCTAATGTCCTGGTCGGCGGCCTGCGCGGCAAGACGTTGGGCCATGATGAAACAAGTGGCGAGGACGGCCGCCCCACCACGGTGGGCATGGGTTGGGACCGTATCACGCAGCAGCACCCTGCCAGTTTGGCGATCAACCACGCCGCCGGCAATCTTTGTGCCCCCGATATCTAACCCAATGGCGAAATTTGTCATGAGGTTGGATCGTTTTAGCGCTTACACAACAGCCATTCGTAGGGACATGATGCATCATGTCCCTACGAATGGCTGTTATTAAAGTGATTTACTTGGTTTCCGGCTGGGGCCGCGCCGCCAGCAACTGACCTAACAGATTGTTCTGCCCTGGAATCAACGTGATCTGCGCCTTGCCGCCGAGGACCCGCTGTGTTTCGAGAATCTCAAACAGGGCATTGGCGACCTCGCCGTCGGCGCTGATCGTCTTGAGTGCTTCGCCGACAATCTTGGGGCGCATGGCATTGGCTTTGCCGAATTCGATGGCCGCCTCGCGCTCGGCGGTGCTGGTGATGATGCTCACCTGGTTCGCGCCATCCTGGCGAATCGCCGCGGTCACTTGGCGCAGCCGGTTGACGACTTTCTCTTCAATCTGGCGGATCATCTGCGTATCGCGGAAATGGACTTTACGCACATAGACCGAGCCGAGTTTATAGCCCCACTCCGTTGACTTGGGCGAGACTTCCGTGCGGACCGCCTGGCTCATCTCGTGGCGGGTCTGCAACATAGCGGCCAGCGGCATGTTGCTAAGGGTGCGCACGGTGGCGTTGCTCAAGTTGGCCGCCAGCGAACCTTGCGGATCGGCATTCTTAAAAAGATAGGCCACGGGATCGCTGATAAACATCTCATACCAGACCCCAATCCCCATCGGTGCGCCTTCTTCCGAGTTAACCGGTAGGCTGCGCAGATATTTCTGGTCCAAGCGCATATCCAGCACATAGCGTTTGCCCAAAAAGCGCACGATCAACGCCGCCGGCCCCAATTTGGTCCAGAGAAAGTAAAAACCGGGTTCACTAAGCACCCCAATCACGCGCCCAAAGAGCACAAAAACCTGGCTGGTGCCCTCTTCCACAATCGTATAGAAACCAAGCAGACGCAAGATTCCCTTGATGATCGGTTCACCGATCAGTAAAACAAAAAACGTAACAATCGCCGTTGTAAGCATAGCGCTCAATCCTTCAAACATGGTTTGTACTCCTGTGATCTAGATGCCGACAGCGGAAGCCGTCATGCCGACTAGCGTTCCTCAAGGATCACCTGTTGCGCCTGGGCGTACAGTTGTAGCCGGACGTTGCGCAGATAGACCTGCAACACCTCCGGGCCATCCCCCTTAAGCGCCGTCAACTGCTCGGCCAACGCTTGCAACGGCTCGACTTCGCCCCGCGCTTTGAGCGTTTCGATCTCAACCGCGCGCCGGGATTGGACGATCTTCTGGTCCGCCGAAGCCTGGGCCAGGCTGATATCGGAAGAGACCTGATTATGCGCCGTGTTAATCGCGGCCAAGGCCGATTCCACTTCCTGCGGCGGGTCGATGGCAGTGATCAGCGAGGCATCAAGCAGGATGCCATAGCGCGCTTCGGAAGAGCGACAATTCTCTTCCATCTGGTCATTAAGCGAGCTGAGATTTTTGCGAATATCGTTAATCGAAATCCCCGCCATGATATTCGCTTCTTCAGCCGTCAATGTCCCCAACAGCGAGGCGCTGGGCGCTTCAAAGCCGGCGATGCGATCGCGCAGGACTGAGACAAAGTAGCCCATTGTGTGGACAATCGGCTGCTTCACGCCAAAGAGATAAGCGTAGAGATTACGCTCGGAGATGCGGTAGCGGATCTGCCCTTCCAGCCCGGTGTTGAGTTGATCTTTCGTCACCGCGTCTAACATATTGCCATTACGATTAGCCGTGGGATCTTCCATATCTTTGGCCATGTTCATGGTTTCGGTGGCGACCGAAACTTTGTAGATCGTTTCCCATGGCCACTTGAAGTAGGGACCACCGGGTCCGATGACCCGGACTTGCGGCCACACGTACCGCTCCCGTTCGTCAGGCCGCAGCGTCTCGGCTAGCGGCGTTTCCTGGGTGGTGGCGTCGCCAAGCCGTTCGGCGCGGCCAAAGCTGGTCTTCACGGCACGCTCATTTTGATCAACCGTGTAAAAGCTGGTCAAAATGTAACGCACGGCAAACCAGGCGAGAAAGCCTAATACTACACCAAAAAAACTCATCTGTTAGCCTTTCTTGTGATGCAGAATCGGGGGAGCATCGCTGTAGCCAGGCTACACGTAGGTCGGTGCGACCCCAAAGATCAACGTAACCGGGCGGTCGGTCATGTTATAATATTGATGCGCCGCGCCGGCTGGGATATAAAAGCCATCCTGCGGGCTCAGTTCAAACCACTGTTGGCCTGCTTTTTCGGGGCAGAGCATCTGCAAGGTGCCTTCGAGCAGATAGAGCGATTCGTCACCAGGATGACGCTGGACTGCGCTATACTGCCCCGGCAATAGTTGCATCTTGCCCACGGTCAAATGTTCGGTCGCCACCAACAAGCCGACCAACACTTCACTTTTACCATCCTCTAAGCGCCAGAGCAGATCACGTTCGCCGATCACCCGCAGTGAAAAGTCACGTTCAATCGCCGCCCGCTCCATGGGCCAACGGCCCAACACTTGGTTATTTGTATAGCTTGACGTAGTCAGCAACGATTTGGTACGCGCATACGCGCCCGAAGTGCCCTGCGAAGGGGGCGGTGCAAAAAATTCTAACACACGCAACGGTTCCTGGCTGTAGTTAAATGCATGATGCCAGGTATCGCGACGAAAAAAGGCCGCTTCGCCCGGCCCGACCCGTTGCACTTCGCCGGTCTCGGGATTGGCGATCACCAATAGACCACTCAGTACATAATAAATCAGATCGGCACCAAAAATCGTACGAAATTCATTCGAGTGACGAAATTCCCCGCGCGGGGCCAGCCCATAGACAAGCTGATGGATTTTGTCACTTGATACATAGATCCAATCGGCCACATTGCCCGCTTCCGGATCACCCCACAGGTGGCGGGTAACGTCAGCATAACGCAGGTGGGTCGGTTCGGTAAAAGTCGGTCGGGGTGAAGGCGTATAAGTCATAGGAATGGTTAATTGAGAATTGAAAATAATTAATGGTTAATGATCTGTGCGCCGCTCCATCAGGGGTAGTGGCCAACATTAACCATTAATTATTAATTGTTTTCCATTAATTATTAGTACGATCGTGCCGCAGGTGGGCGGCTTCGGCGGCTTCTTCGGCAGTAAAGAAGCTGGGCGGCGTAAAGGTGCTTTCGATCTCACGACGTTGGCCGTCGCGCCCGGCAAGGCGGGCCTTTTCGATGATCTCGATCACATGGTAGGCATGTTCAGGCGTGACGATTGGTTTGGTGCCATTTTGGATACACTCGACCAGATGGCGTAAGCCGTCAGTCCAGGGCCAGTTGGGGTCGGTCTCGCCGTAGACTTTCCAGGCCCCCACCTCGTTTTGCCAGAGTTCGTAACCATTGGGATCCCAGTCGTCGCCCATCATCTGGATCGTGCCAGTGCTGCCGTAGATCTCCACCGCGGGGGTACGGTACTTTTGAATGGTAAAACCGGTGGTAACAACGGCATAACAGTTGTCGGCAAATTCGATGCAGAGTTGCACATTGTCGTCGGTTTCGACCTTCATCATCTCGCCTTCGACCATGCGCTCGGGCACCGCCGTGCCGATAAAGCCGGTGACCCGTTTGGCCGGACCAAGCAAACCAGTCAGCGTCACCACATTGTAAACGCCCAGATCAAACATCGAACCGCCGCCCGGTCGATAGAACCACTTGCCCCAACTGGGACCGGCCCAGCCATAGAAGGCGCGCGCCAGGTGCGGTTTGCCGATGTCGCCGCGCTGAATGTGCCGCCACATCGCCTGATAGGTGGGGCTCAGCACGACATGGGGCGCAGGCACCAGCAAGCCTTTGCTCGTCTTGGCTAATTCCACCAGCGCAGCCGCCTCTTCCAAACTGGACGACATCGGCTTTTCGACCAACACATGTTTGCCGGCCTCCAGCGCCGCCCGCGTCACCATGCCATGTTCCTGCATCGAGGTGGTCACCAAGACCAGATCGACATCATCGGCATCGACCACCTGTTCAAAGTCGGTGGTAAAACGTTGATACTCGTAATCTGGCCCCAGCAGCCGTTCGCGTTTTTCCTCGCGCACATCGCAGGCGATCACCGTCTCGACTGCGTGACGGATCTTCAATTGATTGATTAACCGGGAATAGGGGCCCATCATCACACTGCCACAGCCCACCACGCCAATTCGTACGGGATTTGCCATTGTCTTTTGCTCCTTGTTGAAGTTAGATCAAACTAGATCCACCGTTACACCAACCCAGCGGGTGCCGGCCAAATTATCCTGGTTCGTCAACCGTCGGCTTTCCAGCGCAAACTTGAAGCGATCGCCGCGGTAAATGGCCTTGAAATATTCAATTGCTTCTTCCTTGTTACCATAAGTGACCCCTTCGAGGAGCAACATAGCTGCCCCATTTGGCACCTGTAACAAGGTCTCTTCGTACTCGTTAGCAATCGTCGCTTCCACACTTTCACTTGTGCGATAGGGATGTAATTGATAGCGCGCCGCTAAAACCCCATAAAGTGAATGTTGCGTCAAGTCAATCGCTTCCAACCCAGGACATAAAAATTGTGGTAGGTAACTAGTTTCCAATAAAAGGGGGATATTGTTTACTTGGCGCAGACGCGTAATCTTTACTGCTTCTTGTTGGGGCGACAAGCCCAGCCGCCGGGTTACGCGCACTGGTGGCACCACCACGCTCTGTTCCAACACCGTTGAGGCCACCACCCCACCTTGGCCCTGCATCTCTTCGGTAAAGCCGACCAGGTGAATCGCGTTATGGGTCAATTTCGGTGGCGTCACAAAGGTACCAACGCCCTGGCGAACCTCTAACAAACCCTCATTCACCAAATAGCCCAACGCCTGGCGCGCCGTCATTCGGCTGACCCCCATCTGGTGGGCCAGGTCACGTTCAGGCGGCAGTTGATCACCGGCCGCAAATTCGCCGGCCTGGATCTGATCCTTGATCCGCTCCGCCAGTTGATAATAGAGGGGAATCGGGCTTTGTTTATTTAACATTACTAGTATCGGTTGCTCTAGAGGTCTAGACCACACTACGCGCTAGTATACATGGCGAGCGGGGGAGTTGTCAATCGGCGCAAAGGGCGGGGTGCGCCCCAATTTTAGGGTAAACGTTCGGGGCACAGGCGGGGAAATGGTCCGCAGACGAACCAATTTTTCGCTTGTGCCGGGGACGCAGTGCGACTTACCCCTTTCCTGGGATGCACCCGAAGGGCGGGTCGTCGGGTGTGGTGGCGGTCGACGACCGCCACCACACCCGATAAAATCACCTTGCCAGCTTTGGGATCTGGGGCTATAGTTATGAGACACTGTCCACCCCACGATCAACGAACGCTAGATGACCAAAGGAGCAACCACGATGAGCAGAGAATATCGCGTTGGCATTATTGGTTTTGCCCATATGCACATTAACAGCCTGGCCGCGCAATTTGGCCAACACCCACAGGTGACCCTGGTCGCCGGGTCGGATACCAAGCCGGATCGACCGGAAGTGCGCATGGGCGCGTATACGCGCGGCTGGAACATCCGCCATGCCCAACAGGAGTTAGGGTTGGGCAAAATGGTTGATAGTTATGCCGACCTGTTAGAACAGGAAGCGCTTGATCTGATCATCTGCTGCGCCGAGAATGCCAAACATGCTGAAGTGGTCGAAGCGTGTGCGGCAGCAGGGGTGCATGTGATTGTCGAGAAACCGATGGCCAGTTCGCTGGCCCACGGCTTACGCATGGTACGAGCGGCGCAGGCGTCGGGGATCAAGGTCGTGGTCAACTGGCCGCTGACCTGGTCCGCCGCGGCGCGCAAGGCCAAAGCGTTGATCGATGAGGGCGCGATTGGCCGCGTGATCGAGGTGAAGTGGCGTGGCGGTCACCTGGGACCGCTGGGTTATGGGGTGAGCCATCCGGGGGTCAACGAAGCGGCGGGGCCGATGAGTGGGGTGGAGCGGGGCGCGACCTGGTGGCATCAACAGGCAACCGGTGGCGGCGCGATGCTCGACTATTGCTGTTATGGGTCGATGGTCGCCCGCTGGTATATTGGTGAACAAGCCTTGGCCGCGATTGGCATGCGTGCCAATCTGAACAGCCACTGGGGCGATGCCGATGACAACGCGGCCATGATTGTCCGCTTTCCTGGGGCGATGGCGCTCTTTGAAGGCTCGTGGACGACGATTGATCATGGCGTTGCGCCGGGGCCGATTGTTTATGGGACCGAGGGAACATTGGTAGTCGAACGGCCGAAAGGGGGCGCAGAACGGGTGCGGGTCGTCAAGGCGGGTGGCGAAAGCAGTGAGTATGCGGCTGAACCAGTGGCGGGTGAACCACAGAATATCGCCCAGGCGTTTATCGATCACCTGGAGAATGGCACGCCGCTTCATCGTACGCTAGATTTGGATTTTAATCTGGAGGCCATGGCGATCCTCGATGCGGGGGTACGCGCCGCGGAAAGTGGGAAATTGGAGCTGGTCGAGAATGTGACGTGGTGTTTGGGGGGGTGAGGCTGAGTTGCGGGGTGGGGACGCAGGTGGTTGAAACCACCTGCTGATAGGCAAAAGTGCGTTGAAATGCACTGAACTCTGTAACCCGTTTCGCGCCTAATAGGCAACCACCCTTTGGGCGCGGTTTTGCGTTTCAGCCGGGTATTTCAACCCCGGCGGTGTGATGCACTAGCTGCTCGCCCACGGCGCAACGTCGTCATCAAGTAAATCAACATCTTATCACGCCCCATGCCTAGGCGGCACCAATTAACGATGAAAATTTTTCGGACGCGGATTTTCGCTGAGCTACGCGGATTTGTTTTCATCCGCGGCAATCCGCGTTTATCCGCGTCCTATTTACATATCAGGCAGAACAAATCCAACCATGAAAATTACTAAGTTTGAAATCAAAAAAGTGCCACCCAGTTGGGTCTGGCTTTTTGTGCATACCGATGCTGGCGTAACGGGCATCGGTGAGCCTTTTCTTGAGGGCCACCCCGAAGCAGTTATCGCCGAAGTGCAGCGGTTGGAGCCGCTCTTCGTGGGCAAAGATCCCCGGCAGATCGAGCTGTTGTGGGAGGCCATGTACAACGCCGGCCTCGGCTACAAAGGGGGGCCGGTCACAATGAGCGCGATCAGCGGCATTGATATGGCGCTGTGGGATATTGCGGGCAAGGCCGCCGGCCAACCACTCTATGGGCTGCTAGGTGGAGCCTGTCGCGAGCGGGTGCTGATGTATCGGGCCACCGGCGGCGCGCTGCCCCATACGATTAAGCCGGGCCAACCCTACCGGGCGGGTTATGGGGCGCAGCAACCAGGGCGCAGCAGTGAACCCGAGGCATGGGCGGAGTGTGCCCAAGTCTTAGTGCAGGAATGGGGCTTTCGCGCCTTAAAAGCGCACTTTGGCCCCGGCGAAGGTTTGGCCGCCACCGCCAAAGTCGATCAGTGGGCAGAGATTTTTGCGGCGGTCAAAGCGGCCGCGGGGCCAGGGATTGAGGTGGCTGTCGATATCCACAACCCCCACCCACGCATCGCCATGCAGCTGATCGCCGCGCTCGAACCATTACGCCCGCTCTTTATCGAAGAACCGATGCCGGTCGAACGGGTTGATCTTCTTGATCAGATCGCGCAGACTACCTGCGCCCCGATTGCCGCCGGTGAACGGTGGATGGGCAAGTGGATCTTCTTTGATGCGCTGCGCAACGGGTCGCTCGCCGTCGTCCAGCCGGATCTGGCTCACGCCGGGGGCATTACCGAATGTAAAAAGATTGCTGCAATTGCGGAAGCTGCCTATGCGAAGGTCGCCCTCCATGCGCCGTTGAGTCCAGTGGCGCTGGCGGCATCCATCGCGCTGGATGCCTGTCTGCCTAATTTTCTGGTGCAGGAGCACAATGAAGTCAACGACTGGCGCGAAAATGGCAAAACCTATATTGGTAGAGGCTATCTGAAAAATCCCTTTGTGCTCGACGAGGATGGCTGTGTCGCCGTATCGCAAGCGCCAGGCTTGGGGATTGAACTAGATGAGTATGGGTTGCGTGAGATTATGCAGCACCCGTGGAGTACACAGCGGGGTTAGATCCACTCTCAGTCACAGAATGACGACAGCTTGGTGCCGAGGTTTAAAACCCTCGGCACCAAGCTGCGGATCAGGTTATGTGTTGAGTGCAATGGAGAGAGTAACCTCTGTACCTGCGCCTGGTGTAGAAATAATAGCAATCTGGCCACCGAACAGCGCCAACCGTTCGCGTACGCTAAAAAGGCCAAAGCCGCCGGTATGGGTAGCCGCAGTCGCACCCACATCAAAGCCACACCCTTCGTCGCGGACCGTGATGGTCAGCTGCCCTGCCTCGCCTTCAGCTAAGGTCACGGTCGCCTCGTCAACCAGCGCATGTTTGACGACATTGAACAACAATTCGCGCACGAGTTGAAAAAGTAACACGCGCATATCCTGATTGACTATGGGGAAAGCATGGGCGGCGACAATGGTAACGTGCAGGTCGTTTGCTTCTGCCATCTGCGTCGCCAACCAACCCAACGCATCAACCAGCCCCTCGTCTTTCAGGATCGGCGGGCTCAGATCAACGGTGAGGCGCCGCGCCACCCGGATCGCATCAGCAAGCCAGTTACAGGCCTCTTCGGCTAGCTGTTTTGCTGCTGTACTGTCAGCAGGGATCTCCTCTACGGCTTGCTCGATGTGCATTTGGATGGCGTAAAGCAGTTGTTGCAGATCGTCATGCAGGACTTGAGCGATCCGGCGGCGCTCGTTCTGCTCGGCCAGCGTCAACGCGGAGGCCAGCTTGCGAACTTGGAGCACCCGTTCTTCCAGCGCAGCATTGAGTTCCCTTAACTGCTCCTCAACTTGTTTACGTTCCGTATTGTCACGCAGCACTTTGGCAAACCCACGCAACGCGCCATTGGGATAATAAAGGGCATTTGTCACGCCACTAGTCCAGAAGTGCGAGCCATCCTTACGTCGATAGCGATTGTCGTCCGTCAATTTGCCCGTACGCGTCGCGGGCGCCATGACGGTGAGCGGGAAGTCGGTCAGTTTATCCTGCTCGTCCGAGAGGATGGCAACCGGCTGGCCGATTATCTCGTTTCCCTCATACTGAAAGATCTGCTGTGCCCCACTATTCCAGGTAGCAATCCGGCCCGCTGTGTCGAGCAGGAAGATGGCGTATTCCTGCACACCCTCCACCAGCAGACGATAATACTCCTCACTCTGTTGCAGCGCTTCTTTCGCCTTTTCGCGCTCGGTGATATCGACAAAGGTAAGCACAACGCCATCGATCTTGTCCTCGACTGTGCGGTAAGGACGCAGGCGCACAAGGTAACAATGGACATCCTTGGTCCAGACTTCACGCTCAATCGGGCGGGAATTTTGTAATACTGCTTCCGCATCCTCTTGCAGCGTCGTGTACACCAGTTGATGATTAAATAGTGTCACCGGGCGACCGATATCGTTCTCAACCAGGTTGAACAGCGCGGCGATGCGCGGGGTAAAGCGCCGGATGCGTAAATCCAGATCGAGAAACAGGGTACCGATCTCGGTAACGGTCATAAAATTTTGTAGATCGCTATGCGCCCGTGAGATCTCTTCCAGTTTGGTTTTCAGCTCTAGGTTAACGGTCTGCAACTCCTCATTGATCGACTGAAGTTCTTCTTTACTCGTTTCCAACTCTTCGGTCGCGGAACGATGTTCTTCATTCATCGACTGAAGTTCCTCGTTGCTGGCGCGCAACTCCTCGGTCGCGACCTCATGCTCCTCACGCATCGATTGCAGCCGTTGTTGGGACTGATGCAAGCCCGTGCGCAGTTGGCGGACCGTTTCATCTGCATCATGTTCGGCGGGGAGATCGGCTGGTGGTGCGAAGAGCGGTGGGCCTTCAATAAAGACGACCAACGTCAGACGTTCCATCGCTGCTTCCCGGCGCAAGGGGCGCACCATCAGTTGCACGCCATGTTGGGCCCCATTAAATTGCACGGGAATGATCGGACTGAGCGAGGCTTCCTGGTGCTCAAACGCCCGCTGCAACGCCGCATAAAGTTCCAATTGCAATTCAGGGCGGACGAGGCTGGTAATGTGGTGAGTGGGGCGGCCACCAGGCGGCTGCAAATAGCGGCCCACCGTCTCGGAGAGATGAATCGTGTTAAAGTCGGCATCGACCAGCAGACTGGGCGGACCATATTCTTCCAACACTTTGTAATGAAAATCGGCATCCTGATAGGGTTCGGATCTTGGCGTGCGCCGCGGGGATGGCCGGCTCTGGGCTGGGGTAAGCAGCAGATCCGGCAGGGCAGGTCGTGGTTCACTCGCTTGTGTGCGCCGTTGATAGATCCGGCATGATCGATTCACCACCCGAAAAAGCGCCGCGGCCCCTTCCACGTGCTCAGAACTGCCCAGGAACAGATAACTGCCAGGGCGCAACGCATAGTGAAAGAGTTTAAAGATTTGCTGTTGTAAGGGGCGGTCGAGGTAGATCAGCAAATTACGGCAGGAAATGAGATCAAGCCGGGAGAAGGGCGGATCGGTCAGCAGGCTATGGTTGGCAAAGAGCACCAGCTTGCGCACTTCCTTTTTGATGCGGTAGTATTGCCCTTCTTTGGTAAAAAAGCGCTGTAACCGTGCCTCGCTCACATCGGCTTCAATCGTCTTTAGATAACGGCCGGTGCGCGCCGTCGTGAGGGCGCCTTCATCGAGATCAGAGGCAAAGATCTGAATTTCTGGATAAATTTCCGCATCGGCGATCTGTTCCAGCAGCAGCATTGCCAGCGAGTACGCTTCCTCGCCAGTCGCACAGCCAGCGACCCAAATGCGGATCTGCTCTGTGGCGGTGCGGTTGGCCAAGAGCCCAGGGATAATGCGCTCAGCCAGGGTGGCGAAGATAGCTGGATCACGAAAAAAGGCCGTCACCGAAATGAGCATATCGGCAAAGAGCGCGTGGACTTCATCATCACTTTGCTGTAGGTAACCTAGATAGTCAGCAAAGGTTGTCTTGCCACTCACATGGATGCGCCGTTCAATCCGGCGTAAGACCGTGGCGCGCTTGTACTGGCTGAAATCATGCCCGCTCCGGTTGTGCAGGTGGGTCAGGATCTGGCGCAAAGCCTCGCCCTCACGTGCGGCCAGCCCCTCTGGTGCACCCTGAAAATAGTATTTATTGCGGACAAGTGCCGGTAACCGGGCGGCGAGCTCGCGTACCGGCAGCACCAGATCAGCCAGCCCGGTCGCAATGGCGCTACGTGGCATTGAGTCATATTCTGCCTCTTGCGGATCTTGCACCAATACTAAGCCACCGCGCTCCTTAACTGACCGCAGGCCACTGCTACCATCGCTGCCCCCACCAGAGAGCAGAATGGCAAAGCCATCGCCATGGGTTTCCGCAAGTGAGTTAAAAAAATAATCAATCGGCGCACGCAGCCCACGTGGTTCAGTGAAAGGGGCGAGTGATAATTGGTTATCAGTCGCAAAGAGTTGCAGATTCGGCGGAATGACATAAATCTGGTTAGGCTCCAGCGGCACGGTTTCGGTTACCTGCGTTACAGGCATCACGGTGTGTCGCCCGAGCAGCGCAGCCATCTCGCTGCGATATTCGGGATGCAGGTGGACAATCACCACAAAAGCAACCCCTAGATCCGGTGCCACGGCTTCAAAAAATGTTTGTAATGCCTTTAGTCCGCCGGCCGATGCCCCGATGCCGACCACGATCGTTTGTGGCAGGGCATCGGCTTGCTCAGGTTGTTGAATGGCAGGCTTCACCGCTGATGTTGCTTGATTTTTCATTAGTGCCACCTGTAGGATCTTACGAAAAAACTACTACTGCGTACAATCAGACCTACACCCTTTACGCCACAGGCACCCTTTACGCCACAGGCACCCTTTACGCCACAGGCACCCTTTACGCCACAGGCACCCTTTACGCCACAGGCACCCTTTACGATATTATATAAGGTGTAACATTACTCTGCATGGTAGCTTGTTTAGGGTGGGTTAGCAAAAGACATGAGAGCTGACAAGCTATTTCGCGATAGAACCGAGCGGAGTCCAGTTACGGCAAGAATGGTTCGATGCTGGTGTTTCCACTGTGGCTGGCGAGCACTTCCAAAGCCAGATTACAGAAACCCACGGCCTCCAGTATAGACCACAAATACCTGCCAATCTGTTGGTCCCCCCACAAACAGAAAGCACAAATAGACAAAATCAAGCTGGTTAGCTGCCAAATGCGCATTGACGCCAAGTGTAATGCGCATTAGAGATACGCATTACACTTGGCGTCAATCGGCTTAAAGCAGTCGGCTGGGGAGTGGGGGTTTCGCTTACCATTGATAGCGATGGTGCGGCATGTATCCGACCGCAATCACACTATCATTACCGGCGTTTCCCTAAGATCCGCAGCAGATAGAGGAAGAGGTTGATAAAGTCCAAGTACAGACGTAGCGCGCCCATGATCGCCGCCTTCTGGAAGGTTTCGGTGTCACGGGCATCAATGCGGGCGCTCAGCTCCTTGATCTTCTGTGTGTCATAGGCAGTCAGACCGACGAAGATCAGCACGCCGGCATAGGTCACCACCCAACCGAGGGCGTCACTTTGGAGGAAAATGTTGACGATGCTGGCGATGATCAGCCCAATCAGCGCCATAAAAAGCAGGTTGCCCCACGACGAGAGATCACGTTTGGTGGTGTAGCCATACATGCTCATCGCCGCAAAGGTGCCGCCGGTGACGAGAAAGGTGCTACCAATCGACTCGCCGGTGTAGACGAGAAAAATCGCCGCCATCGTAATCCCGTTGATCGCGGCATAGAGCAGAAACGCGCCGGTCGCCAGTGTTGCCGACATGCGCGTCAGGCCCCAACTCAGCCCAAAGACCAAACCAAGTTCTAAAATAATGAGGCCAAAGAAGACTGCGCGGTTGCCAAAGACAAGACTGATCATCGCGTCGGACTGCGAGACCCACCAGGCGATCAGGCCAGTGAGAGCCAAGCCACCGGCCATCCAGCCATAGACCTGTTGTAATAATGTGCTGAAGAGCGCATCGGTACGGGGTGTTGTTGGTGATGCGTACATATGTTATCCTTTCGCATGAAAGCAGATCACTCCTCTCAATAAATGAGGATAGTTCAGTTTACCACAACGCTGCGCACTTGACTGACATCTTGCCGACACTTTAGACAAGGAATAAGCGTACCCTGATGAGCCAGCCCCTGCACCTGCGCCCCTATCAACCGGCCGATTTTCAACAGTGCATTGCGATCTTTGCCAGCAATACCCCGCCCTATTTTGCGCCCCACGAGCAGGCCGAATTCGCTGAATTTCTGCAAAAGAACAGTGATCCCTATTTTGTGGTCACTACAGAGGATAATACCATCATTGGTTGCGGTGGCTATTATCTTTATGCCGCGCAACCGATAGCCGGTCTCACTTGGGGGATGATCGCCAACACCCACCACGGCACCGGCGCTGGGCGATTTTTGCTACTGGTACGTCTGCAACAACTCTGCGAGACAACAAACGTAGCAACGGTTGTCATCGTTACCAGTCAGTACACCTATCGTTTTTTCGAAAAAGTGGGCTTTGTGATTGAGACCATCACACCAGATGGCTTTGGGGTCGGACTGGATAAGTACAAGATGGCCCTTCACCTGCGCCCGGGCTGGTGTGCCGCCAACGGTTACTGAAGGCGGCTAATCATAAACGTGCCGGCAACGGTGCTGGCAACGGTCGCTTGTTGGGGAATGGTATTATGCTCACCACAGGCACACCCATTGACCACCAGCCGAAAGTTTGTTTCGCCCACACCGGACGCGACGGGGATGGGCCATGCAATGGTGCCCACACCATGATCGACATAGTGCAAAGAGCGCTCGATCACGCCACTGGGGTAGGTCACCACTAAGATCAACGAGGTGCGCTGCTCGGCGATTTCATCGATCTGCACATTAATTTGCTGTTGGTCGCCCGGTTGCACGGTGGCTTGGCCCAGGGTAATCGAGACTTTGGGCACTTGGTCGGTCAACGCCGACGCATAGGAATCAGCCGGCACAGAAGCCACCAACAAGGTTCCCCCTATGAAAAGCCATAAGAGTAAAATCAGTGCCCGTCGCATCGCGCCCTACCTTTTCTGCCAAACATTCGTTTGTTCTAGCCTACGACACACTGTCCGCCAACACATAGCGCACATACCACGGCTCCACCATCGCCCGCGCTGCTTTCGCCCAGATCGACCAAACTGATGCCACATAGTCTTGCACAACGACGGCGCGCTGCGCCGGTGTGGAAGCCCGTACAATATCAGCGACCGTCAAACTGCCCGTAAAATTGGGCGGTGTCAACCAGACAAAGCGACTATGTTTGGGCGTCTTGCCAGCGCGCGGGGGGCGGGTGCGCAGCCAAATCGCCTGGCCAACGGGTTGCCCTTGTTCCAGAATACCATACAAGGTGATCAGATGCACAGCCACCGACTGGATCGACTGCGGTGATGGGACACCATAATGTTGCGCGGCATAGGCATCGACCAGCAGTGCATTGTAACGCCCCGGCGCAACCGGCGGCTCACCCGCATTGAGTGCGCTATAGAGTGCCCAACAGGCCGGTGATGCGCCGAGATAACGATGGGTCGGGCCGTCGTTTGGCGGCAACAAGGCACCGCAGTTAGGGCAGGGTTCCAGCGAAGAAGTTGTCATTAATATTTACTGTATGATGGATCTGACTATAAGTCATCATAGGTCTTTGCTGTACGCTTTGCAACACGGATGATCTCTATCAACACAATATCATCATCAATTGTGTAAACGATTCGATAATTCTCAATCCGCAAGCGATAGTAATTGGCAAGTTCGTCTGCCATTTGTTTGGCTTGTGGTGGACGCGGTTGATAGGCTAAGCCAGCAATTGTTTGCCGAATTCGCTGACGTATATTGCCCGGCAGGCGTGCGATCTGCTGCTGGGCTTCAGTGGAGAGTTTAAGCCGGTACAGCATCAGCTAACCACGCCGCAATTGTCTCAGGCGAAAGCTCAACCATTTCATCTTGCCCGGTCGCCAATTCCCATTTTTTCTTGTAAATCGCAGCGACATCTTCCAAGTATTCAAGGCGCTCAGTCAGCAAATTCCAGAGTTCAGGCGAAACGGCAACTAATGCCGGTTTGCTACCTCGTTCCACTAGGACAACAGGTCCTTCCTTCGCCTTTTCGACAATTTCGGCCTGGCGGATGCGTAGATCACTCATGGGCGCTATCGTTGGTAGAGAGTGCATAACAACTCCTTTTTAGCACAAAATTAGCAGATATTGCTAATTTTATGCTAATTCAACCAAGTTGTCAATCCTAGACCGTAGTTCTATTTCAAATAAGGGGACAAGACATCCCGTGCGATCAACAGCCCACGCTTGACCAACTCCTCGGTCCCCTCAAAAGCGCGGTCCTCATGTTCGATGCTACAGACATAGTCATAACCCACGGCGTAGAGCGCGCCCAGGAATTTGGACCAGTTGACTTCGCCCAAGCCCGGCAGCCGCGGGATCTGCCAGCCCATGCCCAGCGACATGACCCCGCGCTGGTAGAGTTGTTCACGGTCGATGCGCATATCCTTGGCGTGGACGTGAAAGATGCGCGGGGCAAAATCATAGACGACCCGCTCATAATCGATCATCTGCCAGATCAGGTGCGACGGGTCGAGGTTGAGGCCAAAGTTTTCATCGGGCAGGATTTCCCACATCTGCCGCCAGACATGGGGGGTAATCGCCAGATTGTCACCGCCGGGCCATTCATCGTTGGAGAAGATCATCGGGCAGTTTTCAATCGCGATCTTGATGCCATGATCCGCCGCAAACTTGACAATCGGCGGCCAGACTTTAGCAAACTCGTCGAGGTTGGCTTCAATCGTCTTCGTTTTGTCGCGGCCGACAAAGGTGCCGACAATCGGCACATTGAGTTTTTGGGCGGCGACAATTACCTGCTGGAGGTGATCAATCACCATGGTGCGGTGCTCTGGGTCAGCGTGCAGCGGGTTGGGGTAATAGCCGAGTGAGGAGATCTGGATGTTATGCTGGTCAAGGGTGGCATGGATTTCGCCCACCCGTTTGTCATCCAGCGTCGCCACGTCGATGTGGGTGACGCCCGCATAACGCCGCGCCGCCTTGCCCATCGGCCAACAGGCAACCTCGATCATACCAAAGCCATTGGCGCTCAACCACGCCACCAGTTCTTCAAAAGAGAGCATCGGCAGCGCCGCGCTCATCAGGCCAAGTTTCATGGGAGTTTCCTTTCAGTTAATTTTGCTCAGCACATTGATAAATAGCCTGCGTAGGCAGGCTTCGTTTGTGTAGTAAGAGGTTTCCAACCACCGTGCCTCTGGGGCCGTAGGGGACGCAGAGCGTCCTACCGGCATCACGACGCTGAGCGTCGTGACGAGCAAAAAATCCGCGTTTATCAGCTTAATCCGCCGGGAACCCGCTGGGTGCCGCGTTCTATGCTTTTTCCACCTTCACCCACCGCTCTGCCCTGGCGCTCTGCAAGATCGCTTCGCCGAGTTGCAGTTCGTAGTGACCATCGGCAAAGGTGGGGAAGTCGGTAGGGGCAGTGTAATCACCTTTTTCGATATAACGATAAATGGCGGTGTAAAGTTGTTTGAAGGTGTCGGGGAAACCTTCGTTGTGGCCGCCGGGGTAGGAGGCAAATTGACGGGCGTCGGCGCTGAGCAGCGAGGGATCTTTGAGCAAGAGTTCGTTGGGGCGCTCGCGGTGACCAATCAACAGTTCATTTGGCCGTTCGGAATCCCAGACCAGCGAAGACTTGGCCCCATCGATTTCAAAGTAGAGCCGATTCTTGCGTCCGGCACTGACCTGTGAAACAGTTACCACGCCGCGGGCACCGCCAGCAAAACGCAGCATGATCGTAGCGTAATCTTCGGTGTGGATTGGCTGGGGTTCAGTTTCAACCGCGGTTTGTAATTTGCCCGTGAAGGTGTCAATCGCCGTTTTGGGCTTTTGACGCACGGGTAAAAAGGTGTGGAAGTCGGCGCAGACCGCCTCGATGCGCTTGCCGGTGATAAAGGTCATCAGGTCAAGCCAGTGCGAACCGATGTCGGCGACGGCGCGCATTTCGCCCCCCAAACCTGGTTCCAAGCGCCAATTCCAGTCAGTGGCGTAGAGCAGCCAATCTTGGAGATAAGAGCCTTGCACGATGTAGATATCGCCAATCTCGCCACTTTGCACAAGCGAACGGGCGTGATGGGCCAGCGGATAGAAACGGATGTTAAAGTTGACGGCGTTGACCAGCCCTTTAGCCTGCGCCAAGGCAACGAGTTCGGCCGATTCCTTGCTGTCCATAGCCAGCGGTTTTTCACAGACCACATGTTTCCCTGCTTCCAGGGCCGCCTTCACCTGTGAATAGTGCAGATGGTTGGGCGAGGTAATATGCACCACGTCGATGCGTTCATCAGCGAGCAGATCGGCATAGGTGGCGTAGACCGTCTCCAGCCGCAGCGCCGCTGCTTTGGGCTGGGCGCGATCCGGGCTACTGCCAACGATGCCGACCACGTTGATCCCTAGCCGCCGCAACGCCTCGACATGGGCCGGGCCAATAAAACCAGTACCAACCACGCCAACCGCCAATGCCTTACTTGCGCTCACGATCCTGCTCCTTTGTCATGCGTGCTTATACTGCGGTTGAAATGCGATCCGGCGTTTTTCACGCTGGTCCAAACGCTTGGAGCGCATTCAGCGCAAAGGATAGATGTATGTGGATAGGCGAAAGATACCATAAGAGCGCAAGAGAGGCAAGCATTTTGCAGTAGGGGCGTTTCCTTGCGGGCACCCGCAAGGAAACGCCCCTACCGCATGTGCGATGTTTACACCCTTTTAGTCATCAGCGGCAAGGCAATGTTCAGACTGGCAGTAATACAGAAGTGATGTGTGCTGCTGGGTGGGCTTGAAGGCGCTGCGCTGAATCAGGGGCAGATAGAAGGGCCACGCGTTTTGGTCAGGGGATGGCGTCGCGGTGGGCAGGGGTGTCGCAATTGGTGTCACGGTTGGCGTCGCGGTTGGCGCGGCGGTTGACGATGAAGTGAAAAGCGCAAAGGTCGTCAGGTGGGCAATCGTCACGACTAACCGATTGTTGAGCAGATCGTGCGCGACCACGGTGATCCCGTCAGTCAGCCATTGGGCGCTGGCGACGTCCCAATAGTAGAGCTGTAGCTTCGTTTCATCAGTCCCTGCTAGCACCTCGTCTTGATAGGTGATAGTCAGGGTGATTGGCGTCGCAAAGTAAAAGGGAGTGACCACTTCCCCCGCCTGATAGGCAACGACCGCAAACGCGCGCCCGGCAACGTGCAGGGTTGACGGCACATTGTCGATGGCGGCCAATTCGCTGAAGGCCAGTGCCATTGGCGTGGTCACCGCGCCGGCGGGAATGACAAAATTCAGTTGTGTGCCATTATCACTCGTATGGCTAAAGGTCGTTAGCGCGCCAGGCTCCACCACGATCCTAGCCGCCGCGGTGGGCGTGGCAGTCGGCGTGGCGGTCACCGTGGGCAAGGCGGTTGCCGTTGGGGTGGCCGTGAGCAGCGCCGTGGCCGTTGCCGTGCTGGTTGCCGTACTGGTTGGTGACGCGCTTGGGGTTGCCGTTGCGGTCACCGTTGGCGGTGGTGTCGCGGTGGCAGTCATGGTTGCGGTGGTGGGCAGCGGTGTCAACGTTGGGAGCAAGGTGGCGGGCACGGTTGGCACCACTATGATCGTTGGCGTTGCCGTCGGCAAGGTCGTAACCGTCAGCGTTGCGGTAGGCGTGAGCAGCGCGGTTGCCGTGCTGGTCGCCACCGGAATTGGGGTGGGCGTGGCGGTTGCGCTAGTGGTCGAGGTTGCCGTTGGCGGAGCGATGGCAGGCGTGACGGTAGGCAGCGCGGTTGCAGTAGGTGTCCCAGTGGGCGGCGTGGTCGCAGTTGCAAGCGCGGTCGCGGCGGCGGTTGCTGTTGGTGTTACTGTTGCGCTGGGCAGCAAAGTCAGCGTTGGTGTTTGTGTACTAGTGGGCAGTACAGTTGCCGTAGCAGTTGCTACCTCAGTCGCGGTAGCGGTTGGTATTAGGTTGACCGTCGCCGTGGCAGTTGCCACACCAAGCGCGGTCGCAGTCGGCGTGGCGGTGGGCGTGACAGTGGGCGTGACAGTGGGCGTGACAGTGGGCGGGGCTGGGACAGTTGATGTTGGTGTTGCCGTTGCAATGAGCAGTAACGTCGGCGTCGCCGTTGGTGTACTGGTCGCGATTACGGTTGCCGTGGCGGTTGCCGTTGGTGTGTTCGTCACGCTTAACACTGCTGTGGCAGTTGCTGTTGCCGTATGGGTAGGCGCGGCCGGCGTCGCTGGGGTTACCGTTTCAGTCGCCGTGGCCGTTGCTGTGCTTGTGACAATTTCGGTTGCGGTCCCGGTCACCGTCGGGAGCGCCGTTGTCGTCGGTACGACAGTTGCGGTTGCCGTGTGGGTAGCCACAGGGGGTGTCACGGGGGTTACGGTTGCCGTTGCTGTGCTTGTAACCATTGCAGTTGCAGTGACCGTCGGGTGCGCCGTTGTCGTCGGCACGACGGTCGCGGTTGCCGTGTGGGTAGCCACGGGGGGTGCCACGGGGGTTACCGTGGCAGTTGCTGTGCTTGTGACCATTTCGGTTACGGTCACGGTCACCGTCGGGAGCGCTGTTGTCGTCGGCACGACGGTCGCGGTTGCGGTGTGCGTAGCCACGGGGGTTACTGTTGCCGTTGCTGTGCTTGTGACAATTTCAGTTGCGGTCACGGTCAGCGTCGGGAGAGTCGTCGCCGTTGCCACTTGAGCTGCCGTGGCAGTGACAGTTGGCAGCGGGGTGGCAGGCGGGGTCACAGTCGCCGTTGGCAGCGGCGTATGGGTTGCGGTGGCAAACCCGGTTGCCGTCGGGAGCGCGGTGGCAGTCGCGGTTGGTGTGTTCGTGGCGGTCACGGTCGGCGTTGGGGTGGGACTGGCGGTCGGGGTGTCGGTTGGCGTTGGGCTCACCGTCGGGCTTGGGGTTGCGGTCGGGGTTGGTGTATTGAGCCAGGTGACGCGCGGCGCGATATTATTGGCCGTCACCACTTCCAGGCCATGCACACCATCATCAGCGATCCGCACCGAATTCGTGATCCGATAGCTTGTGCCCAGATAGGGTTCAACGACGCGCACGACAAAAACCGCGCTGCCGCTAGCACCCGCGCTCAGGTCAGCCACAGGTTGGGTACAGATCCCGGCATTACACAGCCAGTCGACCGGCCCGACAAAGCTGGTATCGGTCGGCACCACTTCGGTGAGGATGATGCCCGTCAACGTCAACGGGCTGCTGTTAGTATAACGAATCGTGTAGGTGATCAACTCGCCTACGTTGACCGCGCCTTCATCAACTTTTTGCACGGCCAGGTCAAAGGCGGGATAGAGCAGGGTCGTGGCGTGGTTTTGATCGTTGCCGATTACCAGTGCACCAGGGGCAGCAACGGCGACGCTGTTGGTGATCCATGTAGGCGCGACCACACCGGACGGCGCGCTAGCCGCAATCGTCAGTAGCGTAGACGCGCCCACAGCAAGGGTCGGCACCTGGGCGGTGACTGTTGCCCCATTAACCTGGCAGGTGGATGCTGCAGCGCTGCCTTGACAGGTCAACGCGCTACCGCCACTGGGCACGGTATTGGTGACCGTCACTTGGTGGGCCGCTTGGGGACCGTGATTGGCAATCGCAATTGTATAGGTGAGAATTTGGCCGGCGGCAGCCACACTTGGTGCCTGCTGCGTAACCGCCAGATCAGCGCACCCGCTGTTCTGATAAAGCTGGGTCACAGTGCCGCTTGCACTGGCACCGCTCACCACCAGGTCAATCGCCCCGTCCTGATTGTAGTCGCCCCAGGCGGCGTCGGCCCAACTCAGGCCAGGAATGCCTAGAGGCACGGCGGTCAATTGGGGCACACCAGCGACAAGCCCACCATTACGATAAAGTAGACTCTTGCCGCTGCCATTATCCGCGCCCATGCTAAAGAGATCGAAGTCACGGTCATTGTCATAGTCAACCCAGGCGACGTGGCCGTTATTAACACCGCCCAGGGTTGCGGCCTGGGTTAAGGTACGCCCGCCATTGCCGTCCGGTTGATTTTGATAAAGATAGGTCGCTTGGCCCGCTGAAGGCAGCGCGCCATTCAGCAGCAACTCGGGGTAACCGTCACCATCCTGATCACCCCAGGCCAGTGACGAACGCCAGAGCGCAGGCAGCGCGATCTGGCTGTCGACAAAGGTGCCGTCACCCTGATTGCGGTAGAGCAGCGTCGCATAACTTTGCAGGCCACGCATGCCACTCACGGCCAGATCGAGATCGCCATCCTGGTCATAGTCACCCCAGGCCAGCGCGCCCGATTGGAGGCCGACCAGCGGTGCATCGACCAGCACAAAGCCGGCCGGGTCGTTGCGATAGAGTTGGGTGATCACGGGGGCACCGACATTGGCATAGGTGTGGCCGCTCAGCACCAAGTCAAGGTCACCATCGTTGTCATAGTCACCCCACGCCACCGCGCCATCGGCCACGCTGGTCAATGGGCTGTTCATGTCGCTAAAGGTACCATCGCCCTGGTTGCGATAAAGGCGGGTCACATAGTTGCTCCCCCCCAGGCTACCGGTGAGCAGCAGATCGGGGTCACCGTCATTGTCAGCATCGCCCCAGGCGGCCGCGCCACTGGTGACCGGTTGAAAGTTAGCCCCGCTCTGCTTGACAAAGGTGCCGCCATCATTGCGATAGAGGGCACTCTTGGCAATGCCCGCATCCCCCCCAGTCACCAGCAGATCGAGATCACCATCCAGATCATAGTCGGCCCAGGCCAGGGCACCATCAAAGGCCGCGGGCAGGGTCGCGGCCAAACGCAGCGTTGGCGTACAGCCGGCCACAGGCTGCCCGGTCGTAAATTGCCATTGGCGCGGGGCCAACACGCCATAACCCTCGCTGCGCACCCCGCGGCTCAGGTTGACGCTCACCGTTTCACCGCTCAAGAAGGGCCGGGTCGGGGTAAAGCGCAAGGTGGGGACGATCTCAGTGGGGACGATCTCAGCAAAACCAAAGTTGCCCGCATAAACGCCACCCAATGAACCCCGCACCACGACGGTACGGCTGGTGACCGACGTGCGGTCCAGCCCGTAGGTGAAGGAGAAGGCCAGGGTGGTGGTTGGGGCGATGGTCATGGCTTCGGCGGTTGGCACGGTGTCGGTTACGCGCAACAGGTTGATCACGTTAAAGCTGCGCTGCACGCTGGTAGCGATGCTGTCACTCAAATTCGTGCTGGCCACTAGCGCGGTGTTGGTAAATAGACCACTCTGGGCGGGAGCAGCCCAGGTCAGCGTAATCGGGCTGGTCCCGCCGGCCACGATCTGATCATAGGCGATTTCGATCTGGTTATCATTCACCTGGCAACTACCGGCCGCCACTTGACAGCCGATGTCGAAGGCGACGAGCGGCAGCGTATTGGTTAAGGTTACCGCCAGCGCGGCTTGTGGGCCGGCATTGTGCAGCAACAGGCGATAGCCGATGGGATCGCCGGCCAGAATGGCGTCGATGCGATTGTCCTCGCTCAGGCGCAGTTGGGCGCAGCCGCTGTTGCGATAGATGCGGGTGATCCCGCCACTGTTGGCCCAGCCGCTGAGCACCAAATCAAGCGCGCCATCCGCATCATAATCACCCCAGGCGGCAACACCACGGGTGACACCGGGTAAGCCCAGGGGCACGGCTTGGAATTGGGGCGTGGTGCTGCCATTATTCTGGTAGAGCGCAAAGTGAGAACCGGTATTTGACCCGCCGCTACTCACCAGGTCCAGGTCGCCGTCGTTATCATAGTCACCCCAGGCCAGTGAGCCATCACGCAGGTTGTTGAGCGTGCTCACCGCGGCAAAGAGGGGTGCGCTCCCACTCGTTGCCGACTCATCAGCGACAAAATCATTGCGATAGAGATAAGTTGCGCCGCTGCTGTTGTTGATATCGCCATGCAAGAGCAGATCGGGGTCCCCATCATTGTCATAGTCACCCCAGGCCAACTCGCCGCGCGATAGTCCCGGCAACCCGCTATTGATCAGGGTGAAGATCGGCGCGCCTGTTCCCGCCGACTGATTTTGGAGTCCATCATTGCGGTAAAGCAGGGTGTGGCGCACCGCAGGAAAACTATCTATTTGGCCGCTGAGCAGCAGATCGACATCACCATCACTGTCGTAATCTGCCCAAGCCATCATACTACTGGCCAACGCAAACAAGCCGGGGTTGAGGCGCGTGAAGGTGCTGTCACCATTGTTGCGATAGAGATCGGTGCGCGGGCCGGAGTAGCCGGCGACATAGGAGAGGCCAGTGGCCACCGCATCGAGATCGCCATCATTGTCATAATCGCCCCAGGCCACATCTCCGCTTTGCGTGCCGATCAGCCCAGCGTTGATGTCCACAAAACGGCCATCGCCATCGTTACGATAGACGCGCGTGAGCGAGGTGGTGCCGTTCAGCGCGCCGTTGATCAGCAGATCCGGGTCGCCATCATTGTCATAGTCACCCCACGCGGCCGCGCCGTCAGCAAACGCAGGGAAGGTCGTTGCCCCATTCGGGACAAACGTGTCGGACGCGTTGGTATAGAGTTCAGTGCGCCACTGGCCATCGGCTTGTGCCAGATGGAAGAGGTCGAGATCACCGTCAAGGTCATAATCAACCCACTGCGCCTTTGCGCTCAGGGCAACCGGCAGCCCCGCCGCGATATCAGTAAAGTGCTGTTCACACTGCGCCGTGCTGATCGCCCCGACGCGTAGAGGCCATTGGGTTGGCAGCAGCGGATCGCGTGCGCTGCTCTGTAGTGTACGCGCCACCGTCACCTGCAAGTTTTCGCCCCAAATAAAGGGCCGGGCAGGAGTAAAGGTAAGGCGACGGTTCGCGCGGTTATAGGCAAAGTCGCCGGTGTAGTGGCCGCCCAACGTACCCTGCACGACCACGGTTTGCGTTGTCACCGTTGTGAGGTCGAGATCATCCGCAAAGCGCAGCACCAGGGGCGCAGTGGGCGCGACCAGATCAAGGGGTACCGCTGGGTTTGGCACGGCAAAATCAAGCGCCGCGGGCGCCAGCAATTCTGCGTGGGTGTAGCGCACGACCGCCGGGCTTACCGTCGCCGCGTTGTTAGCCGTCGCATAATCGAGCGCATGTTCAACCCAAGCTTGTAGCGGTAACTGGTCGGTGCGGTCGGGCGTGGTCATGGTCAGCGTAATCGTCGTGGTCGCGCCCTCGGCCAGCGGCGCGAAGGTCACCTCCACTAGATCACCGAGCAGTTCACAGTGATTGGGCGCAGTTATCTGACAGTGTTGATTGGTAAAACCAGGGGGCAAGGTTGCCTGCAAGATCGACCCTGTGGCGGTCAGTGGGCCGTGGTTGTGTACGGTCAACATGTAGGTGAGTGGGTCACCGGCCAACAGCTGCATTGGGGTGGCCTGCACGGTGAGGGCCAAATCATTGGCCGGGCGGACGGTTGTCACGCGCGTCAGCGTCGGGGCGGCTTGGCCCGCCACGAAATTTGTGGCCGTGAGCTTTACCGTGCTGCTGATCGTCCCGTAGCGCCCGGCAGCAGCGATCACGGTGACGGTCAACACCCCTTGCGGGGCCACGGCGCCATAGGTTGCCAACAGCCGGTGGCCGTTGATGGCGCAACTGCCGACACCACCGGCCTCAGCTACCGCCTGACAAGTGGTCGCGGTCATCGTCAGCGGCAACTGTGTTTCGATCTGCACATTACGCGCGATGTGCGGCCCCAAGTTGCGCGCCCCAATCGTATAGGTAAGCGGCAGTTCGGCACCGACCCACGCGGGGGCGGCAAAATTGGTCAAGGTCAGTGTTGCATTACTTGTAATCGTGACGGACGCGGTCGTCCCGTTGTTGGTTGGATCAGTGTCATTGGCGGCGCGGGCCTGCACTTGGTTGACAAAACTCCCCGGCCGATCCGGCGCGGGCAAGGTCAAGGTTAAGGTAACAACCGCACCGGCAGCCAGATTACCATAGGTCGTCGTGATCACCCCGCCGTTGACGATACACGCCGTCGCCCCTGGTGCAACACAGTGGGGCGTCCCCGCGACCTGCGGCAAGCGCTGACCGAGTTGCAGATCAGCCAGCGGCTGCAAGCCCAAGTTGGTGATTGTCAACGTATAGGTGAGCGGCGCGCCGACGGTTACCAACGTGGGAGTTACCTGTGCGCTCACCGCCAGATCAGCGATATCCACGGTGCTGGTCGTTTCGCTGCTGTTATTGGTCGCGTTATTTTCGTTAGCGGCACTCACTTGCACACGGTTGGCCAGTACAAAACGATTGAGCGGCGCGGTCATGATCACCGTCATCGTGATCGCCTGGCCGGCAGCAAGCGTTGCGCTGGTCAGGGTTGCGCTTTGCGCAGCAGGGGTAGCCGGTGTCAGTTGACAACTCAACCCAGGGGCGGTCAAACAGCCGACAACACCATTGTGCGCGGGCAGCGTATTGACTGCCTGTAACGACACCGCCGCCTGTGGCCCCGCGTTGTGAACCGTGATCGTCTGCGTAAAGCGTGCGCCCGGCTGAATCGGCGTGGGCGCAATCGCAATGGTGGCAGTGAGATCGGCACAGCCGCGGTTGCGGTAGAGCAGGGTCGCCGCGCCGGGCACATCGCCCGCAATCAGCAGATCGAGCGCGCCGTCATCGTTGTAATCCCCCCAAAGGGTCTGACTGCTAAAGGCGTTGGGCTGCCCCAGGTTGATCTGCTGGAAGGTCGTAGTGCTACCACTGCTCTGGTTGCGATAGAGATAGCCATAGGGGGTATCCGTCTGCGCGCTGCCGTGGTTGAGCAGGTCGAGATCGCCATCATTGTCAACGTCGCCCCAACTCACGCCCCCCGACTGGCGGCCAACCAGGGTCGCCGCCTGGCTAAAGTGCCCCGCATCGTTGCGGTAGAGATAGCTCCGCCGCTGCGCACTGCCACTATAGAATTGGCCATTCATGGCCAGATCAAGGTCGCCGTCGCGGTCATAATCCCCCCAGGCGATCCCGCCGAGCGAGAGGCCGGGCAACCCGGCACCGATATCGGTAAAGCGCCAACTGGTGGCGGTAACGCCAAGGCCATCATTGCGATAGATCGTGGTCACGCCGACGCTGGTGTTGATCAGCTCACTGCCGATCAGCGCCAGATCGAGGTCGCCATCGTTATCATAGTCACCCCAAGCCGCATCGCTGTAAAGGCGACCGGTGAGAGCCGTTGTGATCAGGGTAAAGGCATGGCTGCCATTCGCCGCCCGGTCATTGCGGTAGAGCAAAGCCCGCGGCACGCTGTTCGCCACGCCGGTGAGTAACAGGTCAAGATCGCCATCGTTGTCATAGTCACCCCAGGCCGTCGCGCCTACACTCAACGCCGGGAAGCCGAGCGCTAGGTCGGTGAAGCGCCACGCAGTCGGGGCGGCACCATCTGGTCCGTCGTTGCGATAGAGCGCGGCCCCACGGTTGCCATTGATCTCGCCGCTAAAGAGCAGATCGGGGTCGCCGTCGCCGTCATAATCACCCCAGGCCAGGTCACCGTAACTCAGTGCGGGCAGACCGATCGTGGCTTGTGCCACCAAGTTGCCCCCCTGGTTGGCATAGAGATAGGTTTGCGCTTGATAGTTGGTGTCGCTACCGGTCAGGATCAGATCCAGATCGCCATCAACGTCATAATCGATCCAGGCCGCCGCGTCGCCGATAGGTAAACTGGGCAAGCGCAGGCCGCTATCGACCAAGGCAGTGGCACAATGGCTGTCGTCGCTGCCTACCGTAAATTGCCACTGTGTGGGCGGTGGTGCGCCAACGCCGATCCCGCGCACGGCAGGGCTGACCACGACATGGACAGTATCACCCGTCAACAGCGGTCGTTGTGGGGTAAAGGTAAGCTGCGCTGGCGTTGTCCCTTGGCTGTATACGCCAGGGTAACGCCCCCCCAATTCCCCCAGCACCGTGACGGTGCGGCTGGTAATCGTGCGCAGATCGAGTGGTTGGCTAAAGGTGAGGATCAGCGTGCTTGTTGGGGCAACCGCCAGCGCTTGGGCCGGTGGCATCATCGCGGTCACGCTGATGCCATTACGCACTGTGAAGGTGTGGCTCAAGGGCTCGGCCACCACCCAGGCCCCGGCACTGGTCGTGACGCCGGCAGTGTAGTAATAGCGTCCGGTCAACGGCGGTGCGGTGAAGGTGACCGTCAAGGCGGCTTGGGCGTGAACGCCCAAGTTGGCATAGGTGGCGGTGACCCGGTTATTTTGCACGGTACAGTTCACTGCCGCCCCACTGACACAGGCCAGGTCGGTAACGGCCGCCGGCCAGGCCATCGTCACAATTGCCGGCTGGGCCGCCTGCGCGCCTTGATTGGCAATCGTCAACGTATGGGTGATCCCTGCGCTGGCCGGTGCGCTGGTCAAGGGGCTGGTCGGGGTCAGGGTCAGTTGTGCGCAGCCGCTGTTGGCATAGATACCGCCGGTTGTACGGCTGCTGAACCAGATGTCGAGCGTGCCATCACCGTTGAAATCACCGAATCGATTAAAGCCATTCGTCGCCCCCGCTAGATAGGGGGCTGGGGCCAGGTCGTCAACAACGAAGTTGGCGCTACCGTCAACCTTCTGCCCAGCATAGCGATAGACACGCATGCGATCGCCCAGCCCGGCGGTCGTCACGACATCAAGATCGCCGTCATTATCAACGTCACCCCAGTCGGCGGTCAGGTTAATGCTGGCGGCAAGCGTAGCAACGGTGGTAAAGGTGGGCGCAGCGCTAGTCGGCGCGCCATCCTGGCGTAACACCTGGATCGTCTGGGTCGCAAGCGTTGGGCGACCCTCCACGAGCAGGTCGAGATCGCCATCACCCTCGTAATCACCCCAGACGACGGTGCTAGCGAAGAGGGCCGGAATGGTGGTGGTAACCGGTGTAAAGGAGGGCGTGCCGGCCAGATCTTGGTCATTGCGATAGAGTTGGACCCCGGCCGTATACTGGGCCGAAATCGTCCCCATCACCAGCAGATCGAGATCGCCGTCGGTGTCATAGTCACCCCAGGCCACGGCACCATTCGCAACCTCCAGCAAGCCGGCGTTGACCAGCGTGAATTGGTGATTGCCCCCGTTGCGATAGAGCTGAGTTGTTTCCCAATTGGGGCTGCCCGCGTTACCGCTGATCACAAAGTCGAGGGCACCATCATTGTCATAGTCACCCCAGGCCACGGCGCTGTTACGCAGCGAGGGTAAGCCCAGGTTCAGATCGGTAAATTGGCCGCCGCCATCATTGCGATAGAGGCGCGCCACCGGGCTGCCGCTCGCCAACTCGCCACTGAGCAGCAGATCGAGATCGCCATCATGATCACTGTCACCCCAGGCCACGGCGCCGCGCGTTACCGCGGGCAAAGTGGTCGCGACGGCGCTAAAGGTGCCCCCGTCGTTGTGGTAGAGCAGCGTCAGCGGTTGACCGCCGGCCCCATTGCCAATGAGCAGCAGATCGAGATCGCCATCGCCGTCCTCGTCACCCAGAGCGCTGGCTGCGGCATCCACCACGGGGAGATTGCTGTTGCTGTCTGTAAAGTGGACAGGACAATTGCTCTCTGCGCTGCCGACCGTGAATTGCCATTGGTAGGGCGCGACCGGATCACCGGCGACACTTTCCAAGCCACTGCTCACGGTCACCCGTACCACATCGCCCCACAGATAAGGGCGGCTGGGGGTGAAGGTAAGGCGACGCGTCGGCGGATCATAGGTGACCGCCCCGCCATAGAGACCACCCTGCTCACCATAGACATGGAAAGTTTGCGTGGTGATGGTGCTCACCGCCAGGGCGAAGGGCAAGTCGATGAGCACCGCAGCCTGCGGCGCAACGTTGCGACTTTGGGGCAGTGGGCTGATAACCTGCACCGGCAGGAATTGGCGCACGCTAGGATAGATTGCCGCCCGATTATTGGCGAGATCGTAATCATCGCTATGCGCAACGCCGGCTGTCATGGTAAAGATGCTCGTCAGCGCTGGGGTGGTCATCACGAGCGTGGCGCGCACGCTGCTGTTGGGCAAGAGATCGGCCACGGTGACGGTCAACTGCCGCCCGGCCACCAGACAATCCCCCAGCGGAACAACTGTACAGTGCAGATCAGTACCGGTAATCGCCAACGTCCCAGTGACAACAGCGAGATCGGCTGGTTGTGGCCCTAAATTCGTCAACTGTAATGTGTAGGTTAACGCAGCACCGGCCAACACGGGGTCAGGCTGTGCGCCGAGAGCGAGGGCCAGATCCGTAGCCGGCAGCACGGTCAGGGGCAACAGGGCGGCGTTGTTGCCGAGGGTCTGGTCATTGCTGCTGCGCAAAGTAGCCGTTGTCGTAAAGAGGCCAGGCGTTGCCGGCGCGTGGAGTGTAATCGTGGTCGTTTGCGGCGCGCCCACCCCCAGCGTCGCCCAGTTGGCGGTGACCAGGTTGCCACTGCGAACGCAGTTGCCCAGCGCGGCCTGACAGCCGATTTCAGTGACACCCGCGGGCAAGGTAACGGCCACAGCCACATTGCGGCCCAGATAGGGACCGGCATTGGTCACCACCACGGTATAGGTGAGAGGTTTGCCCGCGGGCAGACTGGCCGGTCCAGCCAGGGCGGCCAACCCCAGATCGACAGTCGTCGTCACCCCGGTGGTGACTGTCTGCTGGTTGTTGGTTAAGTTGACATCGTTGGCCCCTTGCACGCGCCCGGTAGCGGTCATCGCCGCCAGATCCAAAGCCGTAAAAGTAATCGTAATGGGTGCCGTCTGCTGGGCGGCAAAGGCACCATAGTGGGCCACTACCGCTTGATTCTGCACGGTACAACTGGTCGCGCCTGGGGCCAGACAACTGGGCGCGGTGACCCCGCTGGGCAGGGTCGTCGTGAGGATCACATTTTCCGCGCTGATCCAACCCCGGTTGTGGATCGTCGCCGTGTAAGTCAACGGTGCCCCCGGCGTGGCAATCGTTGGGGTGAGCTGGGCGGATAGGACCAGATCGGCCACCAGCAACTGGGTGGTTTGAGTGAGCGTATTGTTGGTACTATCGCCGTCATTGTCGCTCTGCACGACAAGCTGGTTCTGGAGCACGGTTTGGTCGGGCGGCGTCATCAGCGTGATCGTCAGCAACCCACGCTGCCCAACCCCCAGGGTGCCATAGTTGGCGCGGACCAGCCCATTGCTGAGCTGGCAGGTAGCTGGGGCTGAGACCTGGCAGCTTACGCCAGTCACCCCTGCGGGCAACGTATTGGTCAAACGAACATTACGCGCCGGCCACGGGCTGGCATGATCAACCCCGAAACGGTATTGCACCGTCGCCCCCGCATTCGCTGTCGCCAGAGGGCTGAGCGATTGCAAGCGCAACTCGGCACAACCCTGGTTGCGATAAAGCGCGAAGGCGGCATCACCGGTGAGCTCGTTAAGGAAGAGATCGAGGGCACCGTCACCATCGAGATCACCCCAGCGGGCGGCACCATAATTTGCCCCTAACACACCGGGGTTAACTGCGCCGAAGGTAAGCTGATTCGCCCCATTGCGCCCGTTGCGGTAGATGCGTGTCTGCACCTGGCCACCACTATTGCCGGTGACCAGGATATCCAGATCGCCATCATTGTCACCATCACCCCAGGCCACACTGCCCAGGGCAAAGCCGGGCAGCGTGACACTTTCAGCGACAAAGGTGCCCCCATCGTTACGGTAGAGGGCAGTCAGCCCAAGCAGCGAAGTGTGCTCGGTCCGCCCATTGTAGAGCAGATCGAGATCGCCATCGTTGTCATAATCGCCCCAGGCGGCCGTCCCATTCCAGGCACCCGGCAACCCGGCGTTGATCGGCGTAAAAACCGGCGCGCCCAGCAGTGGGCTGTCATTGCGGTAGATCAGCGCCGCGCCATTGCCATAGACATAGCCAGTCAGCGCCAGGTCAAGGTCACCATCATTGTCATAATCACCCCAGGCCAGCTCGCCCTCGCGCATGGGGGCGAAGCCAACCGGCTGCAGCGTGAAGACAGGCGTGTGGCCAGCCGACGCGCCCTCGTTGCGGTAAAGATAGGTGGCGGCACCAGATCCAGGGTTACCGGCCAGCAGCAGATCGAGGTCGCCATCGCTGTCATAGTCACCCCAGGCCGCCGCGCTCTGATAGAGCCCCGGCAAGCCGGCACCGATGTCGGTAAAGTGACCGGCGTCGTTGCGGTAGAGCAGGGTGCGCAGGCCACTGGCTGACCGCCCGCTCAGCAACAGGTCGAGATCGCCGTCATTGTCAAAATCACCCCAGGCCAGCGTGCCATCCGAGACGCCGAGCAGGCTGACCGTCGGGTCAAGAGTTAGCCCACTGGGTTGATTGACATAAAGCTCGGTATAATGGCCACCGGCCGTGCGCCACCCGCTGACAACCAGGTCGAGATCGCCGTCACCCTCATAGTCACCCCAATCGGCGGCGGTAAAGAGGCCCGCGCGCAACGGGGCATTGACACGGCTGTAGGTCACCGCGCAACCAGCCGCCACACCTGTGCGATCGGTGTTGGTGCGGAAGTACCATTGTAAGGGGCGCAGCGGGTCGTTGGTTACACTGCGCACTTGTGTCCCTGCACTGACATGCACGGTCTCGCCCCAGTGGAAAGGGCGGGCCGGGGTAAAGCGTAACACCCGGGTTAGGGGGGTATAAGCCCATGCGCCCGCGTGTTGACC
Organism: Caldilineaceae bacterium; assembly: GCA_022842065.1. Next base: position 164,589 of record JALHQH010000011.1, on the reverse strand, counting down.
ACCCTTGCTATCCTGCACCAGCAAGGTCCGGCTGCTCACGGTGGAAAGGTCAAGATCATAGCCCAAGGTGAAGACCAGTGTGGCCGTTGGTGCGACGGTAAACGCGCCGGGCAGCGGGGCCACGACCGCGCGATCCAGCGGACGCCAGACGGTCAAGGGCCAGGTAGCCGTGTTGTTTGCACCATCGCCATCGTTGGTCGTGGTTGCCACCACAGTGGTTGTCAAATCGACGGTCGCAAACGGGGTATCGGCAACGAGGGTAAAGGTCACCCCCTCACCGGGCAGCAGCCGACCCACCCCCAGCGCCAGCACACTTTGGGTAAGCGCCAGCGTCGGGGTAAGTGCACCCAGGCTGCTCTGGATCGGGGTGTGGAGGGTAAGGCTGCTGGGGATGGTGCCGGTCACGACAATTGCCTGCGCCGCCAGCGGGCCGTTGTTACGCACCGTCACCGCGTAGGTGATCGGCTCTGCGGCGACCAGATCGGCCAGCAGTGTGGGCCGCCCGGTTTGGGGTGCAATGGAAGCACTCTGTTGGACGGTTACCACCAAGTCGGATTTTGTGGCATAGGGTGCTTCATAGGCCCCAATATCACGCCCATTGCCCTGGGGCCGGCTGCCATTGGCCAGGTCCGTGTTGACCCCCAGATTGGCGGCGAGATTAAGCGCATAACTAGAAGGACGCAACCGGTAGTCATCAACGGTGGGGTCAACAAAGGCGGCTAGCGCTGTGATCGTCGTGCCGCCACTTTGTACCGTGCCGCTGAAGGGCAGGGCGACGCCGTCGAAGAGATTATGGTCTTCGGTCACGCTGGCAGTCGCCGCGTGGGCAAGCCCAGTCGCGTGGTTGGCGATAATCGTGTTATAGAGGGTCACGGTTGGCGTGATCCCATTCGTCACAGTGGTGCTGGCGGCCACTGCGATGGCGCTGCCAGTAATCAAGGTGGCGCTGCCAATCGTGTTGTGAATCAACTCGAACGCGCCCCCTTCGAGCAACAGGGTGTTCCCCCGGCCATCATCCGCACGATTGCGGGCAAAGAGGTTGTTGACAAGGCGATTCGTAGCGGGCACGGCCACGATAGCGTCCAGGTGATAGATCGCGCCACCGCCCACTTGGGCGCGGTTGTGGAAGAAACGATTCTGCGCCAGGGTTAATTGGCCGGCCGTAACCAGTGCGCCCCCAGTGGTGGCCACATTATCGTTCAGTTCGCTCTGTTGCATGAACAGCCCCGCCGCGGCCCAAAGTGCGCCACCCGCGCCCGTGGCCTGGTTGGTGATGAATGTGCTAGCCGTTACGGTGAGCTGGCCGTTGGCCCAGAGCGCGCCGCCATCACCACCGCTGCGATTGCCGGTGACATTACTCGCCAGCAAGGTCACGTGGTTGTTGGCGTAGATCGCGCCACCGTCACCGGCGGCCCGGTTATCACGCAGCGTGCTGCGGATCAGGGTCAACCGATCTTGGGCGAGGATCGCACCACCGGCTTGGCCTTGGGGATCAAGGGGCAGGGTAGCCGTAGTGGCGACCCCACCTTGGATGATCAGATCGGTCAAGGTCAACGGCGCGCTGGTCGAGATGACGCGGCCATAGCCCAGTGCATCGAGTGTTGTCGGCTGGGTGAGAGGGTGGGCAATGGTCCAGTCGCCGGGGGCATAACCGCCGGCCAGAGTCAGGGTTTTGTCAATGCCCACCAACTGGGCCGTCGCGGCGGTTTCGACCGCCTCGCGACAGCTACCCGCCAGTTTGATCGTCGCCCCAGCGGTGGCCGCGGCCACCGCCGTGCGTACGGCTTTAGCCCCAATCGAGCTGTAGACCGTCACCCCATCAGTGGCATAACAGCGTGGGGTCAACGTATTCGCGGCCACCAAACAGGCACCATAACCATCACAGCCGTTGACAGGGCGCGGCGTATGGGGTACGGCGCAACGGGCAGTCAGTTGGTAGAGCGACGCGTTACCCGTCGCTTCAGCCCCTTGCAGCGCCCGATACCAGGGCGACTGATAGCGCTGGCGCGTGGTGATCTCTTCATAGCCACATGGGCTGACAAAACTCTGCTCGGTCAGGTTAAAGTCTTCCACCGTATAGGTAGTGCCACTATTGGTGGTTGTCTCGGTCACGCGTGGGGCCAGTGTGTCGATCAACCCCTGCCAAACGACATGGCGGGCGCTACGGTTGCCAAAGCGGTCGCTGGCGCGCACTTCAATCGCAAAGAAGCCTTCAAGATTGGGCGGGGTGGGCACACTCCACGCGACGCGTGCTGCGCCGTTGCCAGCCGTTAACGGCTGCCAACCAGCACGATAGAGCGCCCCGATCTCAGGGGCCAGCAGCGGGCGCGCATAGATCTGCAACTCATCCATGCGGCCCAGCAGGCTATTGGTTGCCGCGCCGATTTGGAGCTGTGTGGTGGGCGTTGGTAAGAAGCCGGCCAAGGTGGCATCCTCATGCACCAGTTGGCCGTTGTGATAGAGCCGATAGGTTGTGCCGTCAAAGCTGGCGACGATAAAGTTCCACGCGGCGGGCGTGAGGATGGCGGCGGTCTCGCCGCCACGCCAGGTGGTCCCATCACCAAAGCCATAGCGGATCTTACGCTGATCAACCACGGCGAGCGTTGGGTAGCGTTGGCCGGGGGCAACGGTGGTTGGGCTGCCGAGCACCAGTTGTTCACCGGTGGCTGTACTTTGACCGTAGAGCCAGAAGGCTTGCGTAAAGCGCCCTTGACTCAGATCAAGGGCTGGATGTGGGGCCACTTCGACCCAGGCGGAACTGGCTAACCCGAGGGCATGGTTGCCGACCTGACCAGTGACGCGCTGGTTGGTTGTGCCGCCGAGCCCACTGTTGTGATAGGTCGCCGCGTGCGCCCAGCCCGATTGTTCTTGCAAGCGCGTGCCGTCAGCGATCCATTCATCTTCGAAGCCGAGGCGCAAGAGTGGACCACCGGCTTGCAGCAAGGCCTTGACGGTGGGCGCCGTCAGCCGGTGATCATAGAGGTGGATTTCATCAAGCAGCCCCTGGAAATAGGCCGTGGGCACGCCATTAACCAGGCCGCGCCCCACGGTCAGATCAGCCGCCGGCTCAAGTTGAGGGGTGGTCGTAAAGGTCGCTTGCAGGGTGCCGTTGATCAACAACTGCCCCGCGCCCGTTGCATCGACGGTGACCATGAACATGAGCCATTGGCCGGGGGCAAAGGTCGCTGTACTGGAGCGCGTGCCGGCCACCGGATCGACAAATTCAAAACGCGCGGTGGTGGGTTGATAGCGCAGCTGTTGACGGCTGTTGCCATCCGCGCCGGTCATGGTCAAGAGGGTCAGCGGTGAGCCGGTCACCGCCGGATCGAGATAGACCCAGCCGCCGAGGCTGTAACCATTGCGCAGGTCAGCGTTGAGCGCAGCTACTTGTAGCTGCTGATCAATACCGTTGAAGGCGAGGGCGCTGCCGCGGAACGCGGCCGCCGTCAGCGTCGGACAAGTGCCGTCGCTACAGCGGGCATGGTGCGCCAATGTACTAAGATCCACGGTCTGGTGCAGGGGGGCACCGTTCACCGCTTGCAGGTCAGCAAAGGGCAGATGCAGCAGTTGCCCGACTGGCAGGGTTTCGTTATAGAAGGTTGAGCCCCGGTCATCGGGCACATAGGCGACCTCGATCTGATCGACCCCTGCCGCGGCCGGTAAGGGGGTTGCGTCCCGGCTGATCGCTGATACGAACGTATCGCTGATCACGCCAGTTAAGGGGAGCGTGGTCGTCAGCACCGTGGTGCTTTGGGGCACGGTCGCCAGGTCGGGGGGGAGATTATCGAGATAGAGGGTGCGGCGCAAGGTGCGCGCATTGCCCACATTGTCAGCAGCTTTGGCCTCCAGGTAATATTTGCCGGTGGGCAGCCCATTGAGTAGGTAATCGAGGCGCCAGTTGCCCGCGCCCGTCAGCTTGACGCGTGTGGTGCCCAGGCCAACCGCGACTTGGGCCGCGTCATAGAGGGTCACCGCCACCTCGCGCACGCCGCTGCCCGCATTGCCCACGCGCAGGGCGGGGTCACTGACGGTGCCGCTGACTGGGAGCAGCCATTGCTGGGGCGCGGTGATGCTCTGGGTGGCCGCCAGCCGAGCGCCCTCTGTCAAGGCGAGGGTCAGCAACGGGGCGGTGGCATCGACCAGGACGGTGAGTGGCGCGGAAAGGCCTTGATTGCCAAGCAGATCGGTGGCGCGGCTTTGCAGCACATAACGCCCTTCGCCGCGCGGGGTAAAGGTAGGACACCAGGCCGCATCGCCGCTGCTTTCCAGACAAGCCGGGGAGCGCGTGCTCACACCATCCACGATCAGTTCGACCCGATCGATGGGGGCGGTGGCATCGGCGGCATAAAGATCCAGCAGCGCCGGCAGATTAGGGCGATAGGTGGCATTCGAGCGGATCTGGGTGGTGGGCAGATCGTTGTCGACGATCACGGCAAAGCTGCTCGCTTCTTCGACCCAACCGCTCTGCTCGGCATAGAGTTCTTCCACCTCTAATTGGCTGAGCGCGCCGCGATAGAGTGCCACTTCATCAAGTAGACCAGTAAAGCCGGCCCCACCTACCGTAATCGGGCCATTGAGCGCGGTCCAATCAGCCGCCGGCAAGACACTTTCTGCGGCCAACGTGCCATTTGCGTAAAGGCGTAGCGCCGTCTGGTCACGCACGACAATCAGTTGGTGCCAACTGTTGTGGGCGATCGGCACAGTCAGATCGGCAAAGGGCGTGAGGGTTGGGCTAAAAACTTGGAGGCGGAGTTGATCAGCACCATTGTTGCCCCCGGTAACGCTCAGGCGTAACCCTTCACTGCTGTTGGCAGCGGGTTGCTGGGCATAGAGGATCCCCGTCGTCCCCGGCGTTAGTGCCGCTTTGGCCCACAGGGTCAGCGAATAGGAAGCGTCGGCAGCAAAGGTGAGCGCGCCGGCCGGGGCCGCTACAATCGCGTTGGGGTCGGTAAAGAGGACCGCCTTGCTCAAACGGCCAGGTTCCCCGGCGGTGGGGCAACTGGTGCAGCTGGGCGTAAAATTGCCGGTGCTATCGGCAAAGCTTGACGCCCCGGTGGCTTCGTCAAAGGCCAGGCGCAGCGCCGGGGCCGAGGTTAAATAGCTCTGATAGATCTTCTCGGACGAGAGAATGGTCTGATAGAATTGCACTTCATCGAGCTGCCCGGTAAAGTTGCCACCGACGCGCAAAGGATTATCAATGGCGGCCAGAGTCCCAATCGGGCCATTACTGTTCGCTGCCACTTCCACACCATTGACATAGAGGCGCAACTCATGGCGCTCGTCCAGGCCACTAAAGGTCGCGGCCAGATGGGTCCAGCCATTGGGGTTGGGCAGCGCCGCAAAGGGAATCGCCAGCAGCTGATCTTCGATCTGCCCCTGGCTGTTACGCACTTTCAGCGCCAGGCCATTGGTGGAGAATTGGAAGAAATCTTGCGTGCCCCCTGGATTGCGTTCCATGATCGTGCCGCTGCCGCGTACCCAGGCCGCGACCGTAAACTGCTCCAACGCCGCACGCCCCACCGCCGCGGGCAATTCGATCAGTTGCGTTGGCGTGCCAAAATGCACGGCCTGGCCATTACGGCCACTGACACTCGTTGCCGGACAAGGGTTTGACGCGCAAACGCCATCAGCCTCGGGCAGCGTGGCGTTGAGATAGCGGGTGCTGCCGGGTGGCTCCTCGAAACGCAGGCGCAACTGTTGATCCCATTCACCGCTGTAGAGCCGCCGGACCTGCCCCTCATTGAGCAGATAGTCGAACAATTGCATTTCATCAAGATTGGCTGGATTGCTGCCCAAGCGCATTTGCGTGGTGGCCACGGCAGGAAAGGGCTGCGTAAAGCTGTTGCTCTCGGCGGCCAACATACCATTGAGATAGAGGCGCAACTGGGCGCGGTCATAGCTCACCACCAGATGATTCCAGCGATCGGGCAAGAGCAGCCAATTGGCCGATTCGAGGCTCCCCGACAACCCAGCAATCTGGACGCGGACCCGGCCCGTGGCCCGGTGATAGGCCAGGGTGGGCAAGTAGCGGGCGGCCGAGGCATTAGCGGGCAGATCGGTCAGGAAGGTGGTCCAATCACTGGTACCGGCAGCCGGGTAGAGCCAGGTGGAAAGGGTGTAGCGGGGACGCAGATCGGGTACCGTGAGATCCAGCGCATGGGTAGCTGAGGTGCTGATACCGTTGCCCCAAGGCGTATTGATGCGCGTGGGACAAAAATAGAGCCAGAGTGTACTACAGGTCGCCAATCCCTGATCACCGCGCCGGTTAAAATATTTGCGTGTAAAACTCCAAATTTGGCTGGTGATCCGTTCAAAGGGCAGATCAAAAAGCGGTGTCGACAAGCCGGCCCGTTGCCCACTGCCCATCACCACTAGCAATTCATTGGGGTCCAGGGCGCGGTTATAGACGCGCAGCTCGTCAAGCTTGCCGGCAAACGCGCCCCAAATCCAATTGTAGGCGCGCAGTTCGGCCCCAATGCTAAAGAGCCAATCCGGCCCCGGCTTGAAGGTGGAGCGGTAGGTGGCATCGAGCTTGCCATTGAGATAGAGTCGGCCTTGCCCGTTGCCGTCAACCGTAATCGCGATGTGATGCCACTGGTTGTGCGGCAACCAGGAAGAGTAGGTGGTAACCCCATTGTCAGTGAGGTACAGATAGGCTTCGTCATAGACAGTCTCGTAAAAGAGTGAAAAGCGCTGCCCCCAACCGGGGCTACGGCCATCAAAGATCACTTCCCCGTTAGCGCGATCACGCTGGAGGTAGACCCAGGCCGAGATGGTCCAGGCGTCGTTCTGGAAATAGGGCAGGAGTTGCGAAGCATTGAGATAACTATCGCGATTATTAAACTGGATCCCATCGCCGACCTTGCCGGTGGTGGTGGCAACGGGGCAGGTGGTGCAATAGAGTTTAGCCGAATTGGTCCCGGCCAGGCCGTCGAGCAGGCGGCCGCGATTAAAGGGGAAATAGCTCTCCGGGCTGATCGCCTGTGCCCCTTCTGGCCCTTTGACATAGCCGCGGGCGAGTTGGCGCAGCTGATAGCGACCGCTGGCAAGATTAGGTTGCACTGTCACCGGTTGGCTGCGCGCCACGGCTTGATTGGGCAAGAGGAAGAAGCTATCGGGATCGGGTGCAACGGTCAACCCGCTCTCGGCGGCGGTGGTCAGTTGACCATAGATATAGCGGTTGTTGAGATTGTTGCGGATGTTGGCGTCATAGTAGAGCGTCTGGCCGGGGCGGGCATAGGCCCCGGTGACTGCAACATCAGCAGGCAGTGCCGGGTTACGTACCGTGGCCCCATAACTCATGACATTGCGCGCAGACGCGACATTAGGATGATAGCCCAACCGTAACTCTTCAGCGTCAAGCAGTTGGTCGCCGTCCGCATCGGCCACCAACGGGTCGGCATAGACCCAGCTACGCAGGGGGGTCGCGCCCTGGAAAGCGTAGACAAATTCCCAACCGGCAACCTCGGCCTGATCGGTTAGCCCATCATAGTCGGTATCGGCGCGGTGGGGATCGGTGCCCAAACGTGCTTCCTGGGCATCGGTCAACCCGTCGTGATCGCTGTCACTTTCGGTCGCGGCGGTGCCATAGGCCTGTTCAAAGCGATCACCCAAACCATCGCCATCCGTGTCCCACTTGCGATCATCGGGATCAGCACCGCCGGCGGCGCGGTTGCGTAACCCATCACCATCAGCATCCACCAAGGCGGGGAAGCGCAATTGGCCATTATTCGCCCAAGCCAGGCCATAGGTGCCATTACCCCGGCTCTCCAGTTGCATAAAACCAGCCAGGGTCGCGGGCAAAATGTCGAGAATCGTGAGATCAGAGAAATTAATTGGATTGCTGTCGCGCAGCGTCTCGGTATCACATTTGACGCCAATGCCAAAGATTTTATAACACTCTTCATAGGGCACGGCAAAGCCTTCGTTGAGATAGAGCGAGCCGGCAACGTTGATCCCAGGCGTGTTGAGCGCCACCGTGTGCGCAGGGGTGGCGCGCTGTTCGAAGCGTGTACTTTGGGCGTTGAAATTCCAGTTGTTGGTCATCTGACCAAGCGCGAGATCGCCGTGTAACGCGCTCACTTGCTCATCCAGGCGATAGGCAAAGGTGGAGCGCCGCACCCAGCCGCCCAGGCTATAGGGGTTCCCGGCCGCGCGCAGCCCATTAAACACGTAGACGCGGTAAGTCAAGCTGTTGCCCGCCACCATCCCCCGGTTCGGATCGGCGAGGGTGATACCAACGTCTTCAATCTGCAGGCGGTCGGGATCCTCCAGATCGACAAAATGGTTGACCTCGTAAAAGAGACCGGCCAGCAAGCCGGTCAACCCGCCACAGATCGCCCCGCTGACGCCCGCGAAGCCACAGAGCAACATCACCACGCCATCGAAGAGCAGCAACGCCAACCCCACCGCCGCGCCCACCAGCGGCCCGGCAACGAGCGTCACTGCAAAGAGAAAGAAGGCAATTGTCGAGGTCGCGGCGGCGGTGCCTAGCAGGGCGGGATCATCCCACGCGCCGCTGATCAAGCCCTGGGCGGCATAGCCACCCCAAGCGAACGCTAGCCCAATCAGCAGCCCTTTGAAACTCTTGCTGATCGATCTAGTCAGGGTGTTGAATTCCGCGGTGTAAGCGCGCAGCTTGATCAGATTAAAGCTGCCATTCTGGAGCGGGGTGACCTGGCGATAGAGCTGCGTTAACCGTACGCCCAAGCCCAGCCCCAATGCGCTGCTCACAGCACCGGTGATGCCGTGGGTAAGCCGCCGGTCACCAGTAAATTCACCCACGATCAGGGTGGTGGCGACGATAGCCGCGCCAAAACCACCAGCCCCGCGCGCATAAGCATAGTTGGCCAGCAGGCGACGCGCGGCGTAAAAGCGGCCCACCAACGTCAACTCGTAGCGGTAATCGGCCACCAACTTGGCCAGCGGCGAAGTGCCTGTGCCAGGGGTAGTCGGCGCGACGGTGGTAGGCGTCAGCTTCAGCAGTTGGTCGGCGTAACCGACCAGCGCGCCATAGCCATGTTGCAGCGTCAGGTAGAGCGCGCGCGCAATGTCAACCCGCCCGTTGGCTTCGTTGCGGTCGGCGAGGGCGCTGCTCGCCGGCACAAAGTAGGGATTGGTGGCCAGCGCGGGGGTCAGCACATCATTGAGATAGTCGGCCACAGGGTAATTTTCCCAGCCGCCATTGGCATAGCGATAGGGCGACCAGGCAACATTGGCGGTGGTCTTCAGGGGGGTGGCGGCGCTAAAGGTAAAGGTGGCGGCCCGGCCATTCACGGTGGCTTCGGCCAGGGTCAGATCACGGCGCTGTTGTTCACTGGTCACCAACAGCGTGGGGGCGACGTTGGTGGGAAATTGGGCCAGAATGGTGCGCAACTCGGTCATCATCACCTGCACATATTCGTCGCTATGCGCATAGGCAAAGGTGGTGACAGCGGTTGCGCCCACCGGAATCTGCAAACGATCGGTGGCGGTCGCGGTTGACCCTTGTTGCCAGCGTCGCGCAATCTCGGCAATCGACAGATCACGCCGGCCGTCGTTGTTGCGATCAAGGCCACCGACAAAGGTGTTGGCCAATTCATTGCCCAAACGCCAGAGGTTTTCGTCAACGCTGCGGTCGGTTGCCCCGCGGACCACCGCCACCGTGGTGCCGCGCTGTTCGGCGACAGTGAGGCCGGTCAGTTGCCACTCATCGTCATAGGCATGGATGATGGTTGGTTCGTCGCGGCGGTTAGCCGGGTTGTTACAGAAGGCCTCGCCTTCCCGATCAGGATCGACACAGCGGTCGCTGATCAGCTGGATCACCCAGGTCAGGCGCACTTCTTGTGCTGCCCCCCAACTGCTCGTCGTCGGCCAGTAGAGCAGATGGGCGCTAAACGCGGCGGGGTTACCCTGGCTGTCCGGCTGGAGATAAAGAGGCGTCAAGAGTTCCAGCGTATTGGCATCATACTCCCGCACGCTCATATTGTAGGCGCTCAGTTTGTCAGGATCCAGGGCAGCGATCCAATCAGCCACCGTTGAGGCAGCGGTGAGCGCGGGCGGGTTCGCTTTCGTAGGCAAATTGCCATAGCTGCCCACCGGTTTGGCGATGCGCACGGAGAGCATGGGCAGCAGGCGCAGATCACCATTAGCAGCGTTGGGGTCGCTGCTGCGGATTGCGCTGTTCGCGGTGGTGGCAAAGGTCGTTTCCAAACGCCGTTGGATGTGGCCGCGCGTATCGTTACCGGGCCAATCAAGCACCTGCATGGCATAGGTCAGATGGTTGGGATCAATCGGGCGCAACTGTAGATCCAAATAGGTCGGCTGGCCGGCGGTGAGACCAGCGACGGTTAACGACAAGGGCGCGGTCGCGCCAAAAGGGGTACCATCACCCACCCGATGCTCCGGGGCGAGATCGATCCCATCGGGGACACCGTCGCCATCGTTGTCATCGTCAAAGAGGTTGGGGGTACCATCACCGTCGAGATCGCTACAGGCTGGGCGCGTTGTGCTCGGGTTAAAAAGGCTCTGTTCTGGGCATTCAACGCCATCGGTCAGGCCATCGTTGTTGCTATCGGCTTGCAGCGGGTTGGCATACCAACGCTTACCGGCGACCAGCAACCCCGGCACCTCCACCCCGTCGGCCAGGCCATCACCATCACTATCGAGATTGGTGGGATCGGTGCCCAATGCGTTGACCTCTGGCCCGTCGGTCAGGCCATCTGCATCGCTGTCAGCGACGGCAGGATTGCTGCCCCATTCAGCTTCGAGGCTGTCACTTAGGCCATCGCCATCGCTGTCGGCACTGTTGGCGCTGGCGGCTTGAGCCAAAGGCTGCCCAAAGGGCATTGGCTGGGCAGCGTAATCAATATTGTTGACCGTACGCTCCGGGAAGCCGCCCGCGGCCAAGCGTAACGCCGTGACTTCGGCGGCATCGACTTCTGGCCGGGGCATGGTAGTGGCTAGATCGTCAGCCAGCGCGGCACGCTCAACCCCAGTACTAGCAGTAGCCCTAGCAGCTTGTGGAGCGACCTGCGGAGCGGTGCGATCAATAAAGGCCGCGGCCTGTTGCACCTGTAAAAGCGGCGTCACTAGTTGCGCCACGATCACGGTGATGGCAACTAGTCCATACGCGCCCTGCGTCCGCCGCACACGCAGCAGCAGCCACAGCAAGGCCAGCCCCAGGCCACTCAAGAGCAGGCTGACCGCGCCCTGTTGTGCCAACCACCACCAACCCGCAGCACTTTCGGGCAGGCCCAGTTGATAACTCCATCGAGAAAAGGTCGTTGTCAACGGGGCCAGGCGCGCTCGGTCAAAACCGCTAAAATCGGTACGAATTACGGCAGTGAGTTGGTCACCATTTTTTTCCGGCGGCAAGGCCAATGTCACCTGCAAACGGCGCGGCAACCCATCCGCATCGATCCAGAGTCGCCCCTGGCCCACCAGCTTGCGATAAGCGGTTTCACTCTCCAGCCGCACCCCCGGCGGCAATTCCCCCCGCGCGCGCAGGGTTGCCTCCAACTGCTCGCGCAGATAATCGGCAAAAGCCGGGCCGTCGATGGCGAAGGTGAGGACGGGGTTGGGTGGGTGGGTGGGTGATTGGGTGGTTGGGTGGTTGATTGGCGCAGCAAGGCTCGTATCTCGTGTCTCGTATCTCGTGTCTCCTATCTCCTCTCGCACATCCTTAATCGCCCCCAGAAAGGCAAGGGGATCGTGCGTGGGGGCGAAAAGGGTATCGGCATAATCGAGGGCTTCCCAGGCATCGGTGCCGTGGCGCGCAGAAGCCTGGCCATCGACCACTTTTATTTCCAGGGCACTACTCGGATCAAGCAGGGAACCGCCATTTTGCCAGAGGCGCAGCGTCAACTGGGCGGCGGCACGGTTGGCTTCACCCTCCAGGTAGATCGTCTCGACTTGGGGGGAACGGCCCACATTGGCCACGCTGGGCGCGGGATAGGTGGTCTGTTCCAACTGGGTAACAAACCGATAGGCACCCAGCCGTTGGGCCAGGGTCCACGCCTGTTGGATCGTGGCGCTGGGGGCTGGCCCACCCGCAGCCCCAGCCCCCCACGCGGCAAGCGGATCGAGCAGAAGGAGCAGTGCCAAGAGGCAAAAAATGACTTTGCCGGTGACCTGCCGTGGCTGACAGTGGGGGATACAGTGGGGGATCTTATGCGCCATAACCGTGACTACCCTTGATAGAGAACTGTCCATTTTTGGACATGACCTCGGTTGAAAGTTGCCTAGGACAATCTGTTAGTTTACTTAAATTCGCGGTTTTGCCTATCTACATTTGGCGGGCACACGCTACAACAAACGACGGAAAGCAGACTGAAGGGGTAAAGAAAACCAGCCTTAAAAGGCTGGGCTACCCGCTGTCGTCACTCCGTGACGGAGACGCGCCCTACACTTTTGCGCGCTTGCGAGAAATAATGGGGCAGGTGATATAATAGCGGTTAATTAGATGCAATCGATCACAAAATCGTAGGCGAGCGTTCCGGCTTTCTACCAAAAGCCGGAACGCTAATTTTTGACAGAAAGAATGTTATGCGACCGTTATTAAGAAATGTCACCTTGTGGAGTTTGACGCTGGGCCACTTTAGCGTCGATATGTTGGGCGGGGCGATGCCGGTGGTGGTGGGTCTCTATTTGCGCGAATCGTTGGGCTTATCGCTGGCGCAGATTGGGTTGCTGCTGGGGGCGTACAAAATGAGTTCCTCGTTGACCCAGCCGATCTTTGGCTATTTGAGTGATCGCTACGGCGGGCGTTGGTTTGCCGTCGGTGGGGTGCTCTGGATCGCGCTCTTTCAGGGGCTGGTCGGCTACATGCCCACCTTTAACCTGGCGTTGACCATGGCACTGCTGGCCGGCTTTGGTTCCGCGGCATTTCATCCACAAGGGGCATCGGGCGCGAATATTGCGGCGGGTGAACACAAAACCGCCGGGGTTGCTATGTTTATGCTCGGCGGCAACATGGGCTATGCAGTCGGCCCGATTTTGGCCGCGCTGATCATGGGTTATTTTGGGATGCATGGCACGGCAATCTTGGCCGGCGTGGTCTTTTTGATTGCGCCGCTGCTCTACTTCCTCACCGGGCGCGCGGTCAAACAGGGCAGCAACAAAGATGCCAACTGGCGGATTGAACTCAACCCGATCTTTAGCATCGCCGCGGTGGTGGCACTGCTCTTGGTCATGTCGCTGCGCGCGTGGTCGTCGGAATCCTTCTCCTCGTTTGTGCCCCAATTCTTTGTCGATATCGCCGGCTTTGGCAAGGCCCAAGCCAGCCTGCTCTCGTCGCTGATGCTCTTTACCCTGGCCTTTGGTTCGATTACCGGCGGCATTGTGGCGGATCGGGTAGGGGCGGTGCGCGTCATGGCCGTCTCCATGTTGCTGGCCGCGCCATTGATGGCCGCCGTCTTCCTGCTGGGCGATGAGCGGGCTTTCTGGGTGGCACCCTTCCTGGGTTTTGTCAACGGCGCGGCCTGGCCCCCCATGTTGGTGATGGCGCAAAGTCTCTTCCACAAGAATCGAGGGGTTGGTTCCGGTGTGGCCCTGGGCTTTGTCTTCGCGATGGGCGGCCTGGGCGTCAACTTGACTGGCTGGCTGGCCGAGCCGACGCAGTTGGGGCTGTATAATGCGATGTTGCTGCTGGCGGTCGTGCCGCTGGTGACGGCGATTCTGGTCTTCCTGTTGCCGACGAAGCAGTCTGAAACCACGACGGTGGTGCCAGGTGGTGCGGTGGCGGTAAAGGGGTAATAGAGTTTGCTAGTGCCTACGCTCCGGCGTAGGCACATTTTTCGACATTCAATAGACCGCAATCGTTCACTGTATGGTCCGTGACCTGCCGTCAGTCACAGACACTGGCTCAACACAAGACATTGCGCTCTACTGACAATCCACCCTAGCCGATACCACAGATAATAGCCCCGCTAACCTTTACCGCCCCCGAATCCACACTTTACATAGCTCATCCACAGGTATCGGTGTAATCGTAAACCCATCGCAGAGTTCATCGGCAGGATCCCATTTAACAAACTCACGATAGCTGGTGAGAACCTTCCTTGGAGCAAGGAGGGGGCAAGAAGGATGGGCAAGGCGATGCTTTACGGCGGCGACGGGCCAACTAGTCTTCGCCGCCAGGCGAACGACAGCGAGTTCATCGATGACAGTGGCCGGATGTAGCGCGCAGATAATACCGTCCAGCAGCGGCTTTACCAAAGCCACAAGATTCCTACCCGCTACAGGGAGTGCAAGATCTAACCAAAAGCGACCAGAGATTGGCGCGCCTGCCGATGGACTTTGGGCAGCGATCGCCCACCAGATGTCATGGGGTTTAGTTCCAGTACTTATCTTGCCAAGTGGAAAAGCTAATGTAGGTGCAATCGCTGGTAGCGCATCGATCGGCACAAAGGAGTAGCACTGATAGTGTGCGAATTGCCGACCAGACGGACTTGTAATAGGTTCGGCATAGAGACGCTGTACTTGTAGCCCAGACGAAGTTGTCTGACTAAAAACACCGGCGCCGACATTATAGAGTAACACGTTCTCAACATCGCAGAAGTCGGTATGCACGGACGCATACGTTGCGCTGAGCTTAGTATTGGGAAGGGTGACCAACTGTGCAATTGCTGCCCGAAGTTCATCGCGGGCCGCGCGCATTTCGCTGCGTGGCTCAAATGGCAAGCGAACACTGCTCCAGAACTCAACCAGTTGAGTCGTTGCATTGATTTCAACCTGAACGGTAGCCATGATAAAACACCTTCCGCTAGGATGAAGACTCCTCACAGATGTTGATCGACGAGGATTGAGTTTCTCCATTGGGATCGACGACCACAAACTTTTCAAACGTCCCTCACCACCCCCGCGGCACCGGAAAACAAGCAAACGGCTGCTTGCCGGCAAAGAGATCCCACAGTTGCGCCATCTGCTCGACCATGGCGGTAGGGCGGCCGTTCATTTCAAAGCCGCGATGTTGACCGCGCAGCACCTGGCGTGCTTGCCAGCCCGTGCCTTGGCAGTAGTGGTAGTAATCCATAAAAGTTTTATAGTGGACCGTCATCCCAAACGCTTCGGGTTGGCGGCTCATGGGCGACAGGGGATCCAGGGTGTGGCAAGGATTCAACATGCGCAGGAGATGGGGCGGATAACGTTGGCCGATGGTGTGGGCCAGTTGCAATGTCTCCTTAAAGGTGACAAAGGTCTCGCCGGGCAGGTTGAGGGAGAAGTAGATGAAGATCGGAATTTCATACTGTTTGAGCGTCTGTAACATCTTCAGAAAACGTTCATTCGTGTAAAACTTGCCATTCTGTTTGCGCACCGCTTCATTGCCGGACAAGGGGGAGATCGCCACTTCTGTATGAGCGAGATCCGCCGTGGCCCCGAGGGCGTGGAGAAATTCGCTGGAGGGCAACTGGAAAAACTCGTTGTAAATCCCAATCTTAATCTGCCGTTCCTTGAGTAAGGCAAAGAAGGGACGCCACCAGGTGACACCAAAGGTGGCGATATCGAGCGAGAGCGCCACTTGCTGATAGCCAGTCGCCGCCAGCCGTGCAATATCATCGACTACCTTTTCCGGTGAGCGCACCACATAGCCATGCCGCCCGGCCAGTTCCTCGTGAGCCTGCTGTGTACCGCCACAATACGCGCAGTTAAAAACACAGCCCCGCCCTACCGTGAGCCAATGCCCCAGCCGCGTCGGGTTGTGCAGATCGATCTTGCCCTGGCCATAATGCTGCATCGCCCCATAACTGCGGTGATGGTGCAGCCAATCAATAGTGACAAAGTCCAGGGCATCGAGATCGGCCGGGCCGGCAAAATAGGCGCGCCCATTCTGGATGCTCTGGCCCGCTTGCCGGTAGAGCAGGTTCGGTATATCGGCCAACGCAACCCGCTGATCACCACCGCAGTAGGCGGCCAAATGGGTCAAGGGCGTTTCGGCATCACCCCGAATAATATAATCGACCGCGGGGAAGTTGGTCAGAATCTCTTCGGCAAAATTGGAGGCGCTCAGTCCCCCAATCACAATGGGTGTTTGGGGCCACACCTGTTTGACTGCCTGTGCCGTCTCCATCGCCCCAAAACAGTGTTCATACCAATGCAGATCGATCAGCACCAACTTGGCTGGGGGCTGGCCGCGCAGCCAGCCCCGCAGATCAAAGGTTGGATCAAGCGTCAATTCCAGTGGTAGATTCAACCCGGTCACTTGCCAGCCCTGCGCCTGCAACAGGTTGACAAACCCAATCACCCCCACGGGGATAAAGGGGTAGGGCGGACTGGCCG
The DNA here is from genome assembly GCA_022842065.1 of Caldilineaceae bacterium. The sequence goes on along the minus strand of JALHQH010000011.1, from coordinate 148,332 downwards.
CAAACTTGTCGTAGCGGGCATCGACTTCTTGTTTGGCAGGGTGCAGGTAGAGAATGTCCATAGGGTGGTGGGTCGGTAAATCAGGAAATCGGTAAATCGGTAAATCGGTAAATCAGGAAATCGGTTGTGTACCGATTTACCGATTTACTTGTCTACCTGTCTACTTGTCTACCTATCAGATCGGTGATGGCTGACAGTGCTGTGGGATCATGGTTGTGCCATCGTATAAGAACGTACAGGAAAATTTGGGGATAAAAAAACTGACTTCGTCGTTTGGTTCAAGGATCTCTTCGGCTTCGGCCACCGAGATCCCAGCGAGGCTGGCCATCTCTGGGTGCGCGGCGAGTGAACAGACGAGACAATTGCCCGGCTTGATGCGAATACGCACGTCAGCTGGATCAAGGTTGAGCGCGGCGGCGAATTGATCGGCGGCGGCGGGCAATGTACTCGTGCTCGCTAGTGCAGCAAAGACTGTCGCTGGCTCTAGGGTAGAGGCCAGCGTGGCCGGATCGGCATAGGTGTGGCCGCAGCCGGCGAGCAGCCAAAACAAGCTCGCTACTAACCAAACCGACCGCGCGATGGCGGGGGTTGAAAAATCCGTTATGCGCGTCATTCGTCGTTCTGTTTCTGTGTGTAACGCCTAACCCCTAGGGAGGAATTGGCTGGTTCCCACGCAGAGCGTGGGAATCCAGCGTAGACCGGGAACCCACTGGGTGGCCTCCAGGGCGCAGAGCACCCCCAGCGCATTCCATGCAGAGCGTGGAACGAGCAGCTAGTGGCGGGTAGGGTTAGTCATCACTTTTGGGCATAAACCGGTGCGACCCGTTCGCCATTCACCACCAATGGCACCGCCTGTGCCCAAATGCCGGAGCCATCCTTCTTCATAATCGGCTCGGCTGAATATTGGGCTAGATAACTACGGCGCATCTGGTCGGTGGTGTTGGGACCGCTGCGGTGAAAGGTGCGGCTGGAAAAGACGACAATACTCCCGGCGGGTACGAGACAAGGCGTTCCTGGATTTGGTCCATGATAACCAACCTTATCGTTGGTGCCGGCCTCGACCACATGGTCGAAGAGATCGTCGGCGGTCATCCCGGCTTCTTCGTACGAGAGCACGTAGATCGTGCCGTTTTCTACCCGCATATCATCAAGCGCACACCAGCAGGAGAGGTAGGGGCGGTGATAGTGGCCGATGTAGCCGGAATCCTGATGCCAGGCAAACTTGGTGCCCTTCTCCGCGGCTTTGACCACATATTGTTCGTTAAAGAGATAAGTGTTTTCGCCTAGGGTGGCACGGGTGATCTCAGCCATCAACGCGCTAAAGAGAAAATCGGTGATGATCGAGCTTTCATTGCCCCGATTCGAGATAAAGTAGCGGGTCTTGTAGTGATTAATCCCCTGCGAAGTAACCCCTTTGGCCTCCATCTCACGCTCAAATTTGTCCACATAGCGCTGGCATTCTGCGCGTAACCCTTCGAGGTGCGCTTCAGTCATGGCGCGTTCGAGAATAAAATAGCCTTTTTCGTGAAACTCGCTGATCTGTTCTGGTGTGATCTTCATCATTGTTCTTTCTAGTCGGTGGCGCGACAAGCCAAATATTAACCATTAAAAATTATCAATTTTCCATTAACCATTAGCTACCCTTTCACCCCCGAAACCACAATGCCTTGGACAAAGTAGCGTTGGGCGAGGAAAAAGACAATTAGGGTCGGCAGCACCGCCAGCAGCGAGGCAGCCATTAGGTCTTGCATATTATTGGACATGCGCCCTTGGAAGAGGCGTAGACCAAGGGCAACGGTGAATTGTGGTTCCTTGTGCAAGTAGATCAGGGGATTGATAAAATCGTTCCAGATAAAGGTTAACTGGAAAATATTGACGACGCCCAGCGCGGGCATACTCAACGGCAGATGAATACGCCAGAAGAGGCTGAGCGGATTGCAGCCGTCAATATAAGCGGCGTCGTCATAGTCGCGTGGAATCGTCAAAAAGAATTGGCGGAGCAAAAAGACAAAAAAGGCGGGCGCAAACCAGTTGGGGACGATCAAGGGCAAAAAGGTATCGACCCAACCCAATCGGGTGTATAACAAATAATTCGGAATCATCCTGATATGTTCGGGCAGAATCATGGTAGCGAGGACGACCACAAAGAGAAAATCGCGCAAGGGAAAACGCAGCCGGGCAAAACTGAAACCAGTCACCGCCGCCGAGAGGGTGGTGCCGATCATGCTGATGGTGGCGATGATAATGGTATTGAGAAACCAGCGTTCAAAGTGGAAGACTTTGAAGGGATTCTGAAAATTGGACCAGACAATTTCAGACGGAAGCCAGAGCGGCGGAAATTGATAGACCTCAAATTTCGGCATGACGGCGGTGCGGATCATCCAGTAGAAGGGGGTAGCAAAGATGATCGCGCCAATCAAAATCGCGATGTAGAGCAAAACGCGCAGCGCGCGCTCTTGAAAGCTATGTCCACGGTAACTGCGCACACGTTCCGGCGCTATTCGTTCGCTTTGGGCGGTCGCGGCCATTGATTCACTCCTTACTTTCGTAGTTATCGGTCATAATGCACCCAGCTCGAAGCGCTGCGCAAGGCAAACAGCACAAAGACCAGCACCACGACAAAGAGCAGCCAGCCTTGGGCCGACGCATAACCAAATTCAGCCTTCTGAAAACCGGTGCGATAGAGATGGAGGACGGCGGTTAACGTCGCGTTGTTCGGCCCGCCGTCGGTCATTAGCAACACCTGTGTAAAAACTTGCCAGGAACCAATAATGTTGAGCACGACATTAAAGAGGATCGTCGGGGTCAGCAAGGGCAGGGTGATGGCCCAAAAGCGCCGCCACGAATTTGCACCGTCGATCTCGGCTGCTTCATAGAGTGCGGTCGGAATGCCGCGCAGTCCTGCCAGATAGATCAGCATGGCCCCACCGGCCCCCCACAGGGCGATCAGAATCACCGATGGCATGGCCCAGCTTTCGTCCAAAATCCAGCGTGGCCCTTGAATGCCAACAACTTTTAGCACCGTGTTAAAGAGACCGATATTTGGTTCATAGAGCCATTTCCACAACAACGCCACCGCCACTCCCGAAACCACCGAGGGCAGATAGTAGACCGTGCGCCACAGACTTTGGAACCGAATGCCCTGGTTGAGCATAACCGCAATAATCAGCGCCAACATCGTGGAGAGCGGCACCGAGACAAAACTAAAATAGGCGGTATTGAGCAAAGCCTTCTGGACGATGGTATCAGCGAATGCGGCCTGAAACCAGTGTAGCCCGACCCAATTCCAGCGCGTTAAAAAATTGGTGCTGTAGAGGCCAATGACAAAGGAGGCCACTAAGGGATAAAGCGTAAAGAAGCAAAAGCCTAAAAGCCACGGGGAGGCCATTAAATAGCCGTAGAGCGCCTCGCGCGTCTTCTGTTTCATGGCACGGCCGCCGGGTCGGGCGCGCACGGTGCCTTGTGCCGCTGTGCTAATGGTCGCCATGTTTTGTCCTTATTCACGGTTTTTGGTGGACGATTTCTGCAGTAACCTATCGCTGCGGAAATCGTCCACCAAAAATCCTACTTCAACTTTTCCATTTCTGCGCCGAGGTTTTCCAACTTCACTTCGTCGCGATTGAACCGCGTCACCAACTCGGCGTGACGCGCGATCAGATCGACAGTCGCATCACCGATAATCATGACCCGGTCAAAGGCCGGTTGCAGGATATCCTGTTTGCTTGGGAAGTCATTGGCAAACATCTCTTCCGGCCCTCCGATATCATTTTTAATCGAAGTCGTGAAGAGTTCGAGGTTAATGTCATTATATTTTTCGTTATAGTCACGCAGCACCTTGGGGAATTCGTCCAGAATGCTCTTGCGTGAAGGCTGCTTGTTGACATATTTGGCATAGAGCAGGCCATATTCGGGGCTGGTTGTGCCCTTAAGCACAGTCCACGCTTCTTCGGCATGGGGTGAGCCGTTCCAGATCATGCTACCATCGACCGACTGGTGGGTGGTCATGCCAGCTGGACCGTTGGGCAAGGGCGCGACATCCCACTTGAACTGCGCACCATCCATCACCACCCCCAGGTTCCACGGGCCCATTTCCATCATCGGGATCTTCTCACCCATAAACAAGGCATCTGGGCCAACGCCGCCGGCCATGGCCGTGCCGCCGGGGACATATTGCTTTTTGTCCCAGATCATGCCGCGGATCCATTCCAGACATTCCTGCGCCTCTGGCGTGCCCAAGAGACATTCGGTCGCATCCTCTGGGTTGACCATATGGGTGCCCCAGCCGCGCAACCAATACTGCGTTAACCAGTTGGCACCATTGCCATAGTTCGAGGTTGCCCAGGTCTGCTGGGGCTCGGTGGCCACAAAATTGGCACCAATCTCGCTGTACTTCTGCCAATCCCAAGCCCCCCATTCCGCAGGCGGTGCTTCCACGCCGGCCCGCTCAAACCAATCCACGTTGTAGTAGATCAGCATCGAACCGGTGAAGCGCGGCATCATATGGATATTGCCATCCTTCAGCCACGGGTCAAACTGATGGGCATAATAATCTTCAATATTGACTTCGGCGGCATCGCGATCAATCAAGGGTTGCAGATCAACCGATTGATCTTGCTGGATAAAGAAGGTACTATTCTGGCAGCAGAATTCCATAATATCAGCCGCGGTGCCGGCCACCATGCTGGCCAGGGCCACATCTTTCTCATTGCCGCCGGGGTCGGCCAGAAATTCGATGTCGAGGTTGGGATTGGCTTCCTTGAACACGGGTAGCCATTCATCCCACAACTGTTGCAGACCGGCAGGAATTTCCGGCTCGCGCGATTGGTACTGGATCTTGACCACTTCGCCGGCTGGGGCGGCCCCTTCGCCTGCCGATTGGCCACCGGGGGTCGCCGGCGCGCACGCGGCCAACAGGAGCGCAGTACTTACCCCTGAGGACACCTTTAGAAATTGCCGGCGATTCAGACTCTGCTTGATCTCCATGACACATCCTCCTTTGATTTCATACCCTGGAAAAATAAACTTGGGAAATTTGTAACAATGCAGCCGGCCCGCGGTAACAGTTACACTAATCAATCAGCTAAAGTGGTCGCCTACATCGTTACAAAAGTTTACAAAAGGATAAATATGGCAAGGTTACAACGAGTAGCGGCATGGCGCATATGCATGTTGTAACGCGAACCATACAGGTCAATCAATTTGGATAAAAGGGGATTTGCCTTGTCCAGCACCACAGCTCTCACCAATCACCAGTTGGGGGGCAACCAATCGCTGCGACGTGCCTGCCGACCTGCCTTCCAACTGCGCAATGAGAAACTGCGTGGCAGTGGCGGCCATCGTCTCCGCCCGAATATCGATCCAAGTTAAACGCAGCGCGCCCTGCTGAATCGTAAATTGATGATCAGAACTGCCCATGCCAATCAAGGCGAGATCGGTCGGAATGTGTAGACCGAGGCTGGCTGCCGCGTCGTTAACCCCTTCGGCCATGATTTCGTTGCGCACCAATAAGGCCGTGGTCGAGGGTGCGGCTTGCAACAACGCCGAGCACGCCGCCGCCGCCCCTTCGCGGGTTGGCTGGGCGGGCTTAACGATGGGCGTGATCTGATGTAGGGCACAGTGCGCGTGGAAGCTGTTCAACGTACGGACGGCAAAACCAAAATCACTATCGTTGACAAAGGGCAAATAGCCAATCTGCTGATGACCGAGCTGTGCAAGGTGGGCCACGGCTGCCCCTACCCCCGCTTCGATATCAACATCGACAAAGGACAAGTGCTCATTGTTGGCGCAACGCCCCAGCAAAACAAAGGGAATCTGCGCAGACCGTAACCACTCGACACGCGGATCCTGCATGTGCACCTTCATCAGAATAAAGCCATCCACCAGCCCGCTTTCCACCATCCGTTCAAATTGGCTGGCATTGTCTTCAAGATGGGTAAGCAGTAAAAAGGGGTAATCCGCAGCAGCAGCCGCATTTGCAACTGTAACAATAAATTCGGTCTCGGTGCCGGCAATCAGCGTCGCCGACAGGGGAAAGACCAAGCCAATCGTCCGTGCATGACCAGCCCCAGCCAACCGCTGTGCCACCACACTAGGCCGATAGCCAACTTCATCGATCACCGCGCGAATCCGCTTTTGGGTCGCCAAAGAGATTGGTCGTTTACCGCTAAGCGCATGCGAAACAGTGCTTTTGCTGACACCGGCGCGGGCCGCAATATCAGCAATCGTCAGCCGTCCCGCCAGAGAACGTTTGCTCAAGATAATAAATTTGCGAATGAAATGGAAAACAAACTTGGGAGACCGGTCGATGCAGCGGGGGCAGGGAAGGTCTGTCAAACCGGTTTGACGCAGACTATAGCAGGTTTTTATGCGTTTGTCAACTGCAAAAGGTTTAATTTTGTGGTATTATGGTTCTGCTGATGGCGTCTGAGGTGCTTAGGAGTTTAGAGAAATGAACACAAACGTTAGTAACTATGCGTTGCAGGTACAATCGTCTTTGTTCGCTGAACTCAAAAAAGTTGCAGAGCAAGAGGGCACAACCATTAATCAACTCATTAATGTTGCCATTGCGGAAAAGCTGGCTACGTTACGCACAGAAAGCTATTTTCAGGAACGCGCGGCCCGCAGTGACCGTAAAGCCTTTCGGCGGATCTTGGATAAAGCAGGAACCGAAGCACCAGGCGCTGGTGACGAACGATCAGTTGGATGACCTACAATCCCGCTGCCCTACGCTGCAGATGTTCATCCCGCACATAACTCATGTGGCCGATATGGTGATGAAAATGCACCGCGGCGCGCAGAAACATGCTAAAACGATCAGGCACATCATCAACACCCTCGGCGACGTAGGCAATTGCCCAATCTCCATCCTGCTGTTTTTCCAGCGTTGCAATGACCGTGCTGATCGTTGTGGCCAGATCTTGCAAGGTTTGTGTTTTGGTGGGTGGCGCGCTTTCCGTAAATTCGCGGTCACGGTCGCGCACATAGCCAGTGGCGGCAAGTTGTGCGCCGATGTAATAGTTGAGGTTGCCCATAATATGTAGCGCCAGATGCCCAATACTGTTGCCATAGGGATAGGGGTTGGTCCAAAATTCCGTTTCGCTCAAGTCAGCGGACAGGATTTGCACCCGCTCGAGAAAGTCTTGAAAGTAGTAGCTGAACGCATTGCTGATGGTGGGTGATAGATTGTTCATTGTGCCTCAATAGCGAATGTTATGTTCCAGGTAAAACTTCCAGAGGGTTAATGCTTCACCCCAGCCGGCGGCGCAGTTGAGCATGGCGCGCAACCCATCTGCGGTGTCTGGATAGCCGTACTCGCGCACACGGATGATCGTGCCTTCAACTGCTGCCTCAAAGCGAAATTCAACCGTACTCGCCCAGTTCGGATCATCACCAGCCTGCCATTGGAAAGTGAAATGGGTAGGGCGTTCCGCGACAAGAATGGGACAGTGGATGGTGGCCGTCACTTTATCCGCGCCAAAGTCCACCCAGCGAAAGACTAATTCGCCGCCGGCACGGGCATCGACGGTTGCGCCAGTGGTAAACCAGCCATCCAGCCCTGTGGCGGTGGCGATGCCATCATAGACACGGTCAATCGGGGCACGAACTAGCGTGGTATAGCGGATTTCATCATTAATTATATTTAGCATTGCTTGCGCTCCCTAAACTGAAATGCATTTACGGCTGCTCATCCTTGACGGCATAGATTGACCGACAGTTTGCTGACACGCCCAGTGGCACCTGCGACTGACGGCTCCCCACTGATTAGTTTTCCTTTTCGCCCAGCAGCCAATGGCGTTGTTTCGACCAACCGAGCAAGCGACGCGCCACAGGCTTTTCCGCGCCCATATGCTCGGGTACCACGCCTTGGGCCGCCAGTTGTAGCCCGATTAACGCCGGACGGAAACGGCTGCGAAAGGGTTCAGGCTGTTGATTGAGATAGGCTTCAGCCCAGTCGAGAAATTCTGCCGTGGCCGGCGAGGGCAAGAGGGCAAGGAAAAAGATCAGCTGCCGCCAAGCATAGGCGCTCTTTTTGATCTGAATCAACCGTGCGTGCCAGTGACTGACCTTTAGCTGCTGCCGCTGACAGATCCACTGAAAACAGGCCTGAGCCAAATCAGACAACTTTGGCTGTAGGATGTCAGTCAGTTGCAATTCAGTAAAGAGCCCGGCTAGATTCTGCGTGGTGAGGATCTGTTGCTGTTCAATAATCATGCCGTTGGTAGCAGGATCCCAAGTACCAAGGGCAACACCAGCACGCTTGGCACAAAGATCGACGAAGAGACTAGAGGTGGTCCGCTGAAGCCATCCCGCCTTAGTCGGCTGCGCACTGGGCAGGGCACGGATCGCAGCATAATCGATCCCATAGTAGGTGGCGTAAAGCGTATTTTCCAGCAAGAGGCCAGCCCGCTTGGCCGCCTCCAGAAACTTGCTCGAAAATTCACCCATAAAGATATCAGCGGCAACCTCGTCCACCAATGGCAGATCGAGCGCGGCGTTTTTGGCCAACATCCGCAATTCTTGCAGCAGTTTATTGGGCAGGATCGCATAGGGAAAGGCGGTCATCGACACCAAGACCACCTCCGCCAACGTCTGACGCGCCACTTCTTGCGTAGCTGGCGCCTGGCGACGCAACGGTTCGAGGGCAGCTACCCACGGCAACTCTTCAACCTGGATCTGCTGCGCCAGGTTGAGCAAGAGCAGTGACCGCCGCCGCCGAAAGGCCGCATAGATCGCCATGTAGAGCTGGCGTAGGTGGGGATCATTAAACCCCGCGCTACTGATCTCCGCCGTCACCTGGGGCAACAGGCGCGCCACCACTTCACCCGAAGTGATCAAACCGCGCGCGACCAGCATATAGATCGGCGCGCAGAGGGTACGTTCCACTTTGCGTTGTAACGCCGGTGGAAGCAAGGTGCCCGCCGGCAGCTGCCATTGTGCTGCTTCGGCTGCGGTCAATGGTTCGGTAACGAGGGTGAGATCATCGAGCCCTTGGGTTTGGGGGAAAAGTTGCAACCGGGCGATGACGCAGGTGGCGAGCTGTTGGAAGGTCGGGGCGGCCACCTGTCTGGCCTGCTGTGCGCGCACCGCCTGACGCGGTGGCGCGATCGGTGGGCCATGTTTTGTCAGATAACGAGCAAGGATGAGCCGGATCCGCCCCACGTCACGCGCCGTCAAGGCAGCAGGATCAGCGACGCAGCGCTGCAAATAGTTGCGCAGTTGGGCAAAACTATCCTTGGCGCGATCGGGTCGTCCACAGTGTTGATGCACGGCCCGTTGCAGAGCATAGGCAGTCAACAACGCGGTTGCACGCTGGGCCCAATCCGCCGGATAGTGCTGACAGGGCCACCCCCCTTGGAGCGGAAACTTGCCGTCTAGGGTACGTTGCCAGTGCCCATCCGCATCACACTGTAACGAGGGCAGTTCCCCGGTCACGGTCTCCAAAAAGAGTTGCACCGTTTGATCGTAAAGGGGCGTCCAAATCGTAATGGCTTCGTGCTGGGCGAGGAGCCGGGGGTTGGGTTTGATCGTTTGTAAACGGGCAACCGTGTCGCCGACGCTTTGCAGAAAGACCCGTGATCCCACTGGGCGAGGGCGTGTGGTAGGGAGCGGGTAGAAGCGCAAGCGGTCAAACCAAGGCCCCAAGGTCGTCAACAGTTCATGCGCGCGCGCCTGATCCCCTTGTTGTAAGAGCCAAGCCACCACTAACAAAGCGCCTTCTTCAGCCACGGTCACTTCATAACAGCCCGAGGCGAGGGCAGCCTGTAAAGCAGCCAAGCCCTCTTCGCTGAGATAGTAGTGGTTGAGCACGCGACGTCCGTCTGCCGCATCCACAGTCGGCAACTTTTCCAGCAATTGTTCTTCATGCGCCTGCAATGCTCCAGCCGCGAGTAACTCACCGGTGGCAAAGCCGCCCGTCACGACTTTTAGCGTTGCCCACCCTGGCACACCCGCCAGCGGCGTGCGTGACCCGACCGTGAGGGTGCCGGCCACCATGCCCTCAAAAACGGCAACCCACTCATCTACGCGCTGGTGCGCTCGTTTGCGCGTGGCCGGGTCCGCATGGTCACCGGCCGTAGTCAGCGCTTTCGCCAGTTGGAACAAGGGGTAGCCCATTCCCGCCTGAGCGACTTCGCCGGCACCCGTTGTTTTTTCTTCATCGCGTGGCATGGTTATGTATCCTACAAAAATGGGTCCAGGGGCTGGAGTTGAACCAGCGCCCTCCCGGTCCGCAGCCGAGCGCTCTACCGCTGAGCTACCCTGGAACAGAGGAAGAATGTCCAGCCTTTAGTATATCTATCACCATCGCCACTGTCAACCCATTTCGCCTATCTGGGTGCGTCCCAAACAAGGGGCGAGTCGCGCTACCTCCCCGGCACAGGCGAGGAAATTGTACGCAGACGGACCAATTTTTCGCCTGTGCCGGGGAGGTGTACCCCAAAATTGGGCCGCATTCCGCCTACCCTCACCCCACCACTGGCAACGGCTCCAACCCCCGCAACCACGTCGGCGTCACCCGCAGGGCCGCGCTAAATATGGCCGAGTACTGCTCCTCATCCATGCCAATCGCGCGAATCCCGTCATGGTATTTGGCGCAATAGGCCACGTTACCTTTAGCCGGCCCGACGCTGGGATCAAGCTCAGCCCTACCCAGGAAAACCTGCACATCCTCGCCGCCCTCATCGGTATTAAAATGCAAGGCAACGTTGGGGTTCTGGGCAATGTGGGCGATCTTCTTGGCCGTCGGCATGCTGTAGATCAGAAAGGTTGCACCATCCCAGATAAACCAGACGGGCCGCGGTTGGGGGATACCCCCGGTTGAAATCGTGGTCAGCCAGATCACTTCCTCGTGGTTGAGTCGTGCCAAGGCCCGTTGTCCGACTTCACTAGCCCAGTTAATCATCAGATGAGTCCTTTATTGAATGATAGCCGCTGCCGGCGCAACAAGTTCATAAACCAATCCCCCGTTCTGCGCTGCGGCCACAGCGCCACCCACCAAACGCATGCCCAACCGTTCTAACAGCCGAATGCTGCGTACATTCTCCGGGTCGACGGTGGCAATGACGTGCGACAAGGCCAATTGCTCAAAGCCGGCTTGGATCAACCCCTGACAAGCTTCACTCCCAAAGCCCTGCCCCCACGCTTGGTGCACCAAGCCAAAGAAGATCTCGCCGACATTCTCCTCGACGATTAAGCCACAGAGGCCGATCAGCTCACCAGTAGTTTTCTTTTTGATGGCAACGGCCCCAAGCCCAGTTGCCGTCACCTTGGTGATAAAGCCTTGCAACAGTTCTTCGGTCTCAGTGCGCGTCAACGTCCCACCGGTGAAGCGTTTAACGGCTGGATCGCTTTCCATCAGATAGAGGGCATCACCATCGTCGCCAGTAAAGGGAGTTAAGACTAACCGTGGCGTTGCAATTGGATAGGACAATCCCATCAATCTACCTCGCTTCCATCAAAGGGCAGCATCGCCACCTCCTCCCACGGCCCACCCAGATAACGCCAGAGTAGCAGCCCGTCCCCCGTACCAGTCAAAGGTTGCCAGGTCACCGTGAGTTGTTCATACAAGTTGCGCGCAACGGTGGGGTCCACCTTATTCTGGATCGTCACATGGGGCTGGTAACGCTGGCGATCCTGCGGGGTCAACCAATCTTGCCAACACTCAGCCAACTCGCCCCGCAACGCCAATAGGCGCGGGCTCTCGACCATCACCGCGACCCCGCGGCCCAGAAAGCGTACGCCGGGCAGGGCAAGCGCGATGGCTGGTGTGGCCGCGCAGCTCGTTTGCAACGTGGTACAGATAGCCTCCACCTGATCGCCCGGCAGCGCGTGAAAGAGCGTAATGTGCGCCGCCAGGAAATTCCGTTCGGGCGGGAAGTGAGCCTGACGCAACCCGTCAAGTTGCGTAAAGGTGGTGTCATCTATTTTTAACGTCAAGATCAACGGGGGGGCTACGGCTGATTGGCTCATGCTGGTTTCCGCTTCATGCGCAAACATAGAATTGCTGGAGAAACGAGTTCTTGGTTCGATTATTTTACATGGCAAGCGAAAAATCGCTTAAAAACCACAACCAGCGTTGACCAATCCCCTCACCGGCCACGCCGCCCTCTTCAGCTGCGCGCCCAACGTCCACCCACTTAACCAACGGGCAGCCGGCGGCCCTCATCGCTTACCGGCCTTCAGTCAGCCACGGCACCATTCACCCCATGCCGGCTTGGGTGCGCCACGCTACAAACCGACTCCGGCCGCTGCGCTTCCTGCAACGGCAGTTGGGTGATGACCAGGCTGGTCGTCGGTTGGCCATAATGCACAAGTTGAGTCAGCAACTCGTTCAGTTGTGGGGTTGACGCCACCGCGGCCTTCAACAAAAATGCCTCTGTCCCAGAGATCACATACGCTTCGTGGATTTCGGGGCGATGGCGGATGAATTGACAGAATTGCTCCTCGCGATGATGGGCAACCGTCATACGAATAAAGACGGCAATGCCATTACCAAGCGCCGCCGGATCGGTCTGCGCATGATAGCCTTTGATTACCCCGAGATCCTCCAACCGGCGGACACGGCCGGCCACGGCCGGTGCGGTTAAATTTACCTGCCGCCCCAAATTTGCATAACTGATGCGCGCATTTTGTTTGAGTTCGCCAATGATTTTGCGATCAGTTTCATCAAGCTTTTGCATAGATCCTTCTCATCATTTTACAGCATGTTGCATCGTCAGCGGACGCGATTGCCAAATGTTTTGATTATAAAGTTTTCAACAGGAAAGACCTTCGATTTTGTCTTTACAGGTACGCCGCTTTCCAGTACTGTTGTGCGTACACAGCTGCAATCAGTATGGCAGCAAATGCTTAAACGCTGATTGGCAGACGGTTACGCAATTATTACAGCTGCGCGCCAACCGGCCAGTTTTCCCCCATTATCCTATCGATGTTCACTGGATTGAGTCAATGGCGTCTTGCTCCGGCTAACATAAGTCCACCATCCATTCATTTCAACTACTTTTAAGGAGTCTTCCATGAATTCACCGCACGTTAAAATGCGCCCGCTGCTCTTGCTCAGCGCATTGCTCAGCGTCTTGCTCCTGGTCTTGCCGGCCAGTGCGCAAGATGGCGAAATGGCCGAAGGCGTAGGCGACGATGTCCAACCCGCGCCGCCGTCGATTGGTGCCGATATTCCCCTCACCTACTTTGGGCCGGCCCCGTCCCAAGTCCAGCGCGAGCTGATTGGCCCATACCAGTTGCTTAAAGCGGGTACCGTAGATATCAATGCCGGCACGCTCACCTTGCCGCTTTACCGCGGCCAGATGGAGGATGGTACCGCCGTTTGGTACATTGTGACTGATACCACGGATAAGGGCAACGCCGACGCACTAGGCTTGAACTACTCACCCAAGCTGACTTACAGCACCGTGGGGATGGCCGCACGGCCGGCGCAATTGGAGACCGATGGCACCCTCACCTTTGCGCGCGGCACGGTCGATTTCGCCCCCGAACGCACGATTACCCCCGGCGAAGCACCCAATGCATTCCCACCCACCGAATTTCAGCCGGGGTCAATTGGCGACGAAGCCTATAGCCCACTGACCTATCTCCAAAACGCCGGTGGTGCGGTTTACAATGCGCCGGTGATCGCAATGGGCGTCGAGGCGGAGGCTCTGGCCTACTGCGAAGGCGGTGAGATCGACTACACCGTGTTGCATGACAAGGTGCTTGCGATCTGCCCGGATGAAGGCACCGTCACCCTCTCGCTGACGCCAGGCTTTAGCTTTGCCCGCCCGGTGCTCTATCTCAGCATGGACAGCAACCACCCCATGGCCGCCACGATGGAGGGCGTCACGCTCGCCCCTGGACTAAATGACATCGCCGTCGGTGGTGATGACAGCCTCTTCAGTTCTGTCGAACGCATCTTTGCCTTTGCTAATGGCCCCACCGGCCTGGGCAATCCCCAACGCCAGGGCTTTAACAGTGCGTTGATGGGCGAAGGTGGCCCGCTCAACATTCTGGGCGGCATTCCCACGATTGCCACCGACTACAGCCCGCTCTGGGATCTCAATGTCGGCCAATGGACCCAGGAAGCAATCGACAATGGCTACACCTCACGCCTGATCGAAGAGTTCCAGATTCTGGGCTTTGTCCAACAGGGCTGGATCACCGGCCCCGGTGGCGAACCCTTTGGCTCCACCGGCATCATCGTCAACTGCCCGATTGTGCAACGCCTGCTCTAAGCGACAGGGCGTGTAGTGCGCATCGGGGGATGCGCACTACACGATCGGGGGGTGTACTGCGCATCCCCCGATGCGCAGCCCAGTTCCCCACCGCGAGCATTCGCTGATTGCTCACCCGTTTATAGAGGAGTTACCCATGCAACACCGCGTGCGACAGACGAGCAGTCATCTGCTGCTCACACTTTGCCTGGTTTTGGGGCTGACGCTGGCAGCAAACAGGCCAGCCCAAGCAGCAACAAACATTCCAGCACACATGTACGATGCCCACGTCGCCCAAGCCTGGATGGCACTGCTCTATGAACGGGTCGATGTCATCGGCATCTACCCACCAACGTCCGGGCGCATTTATGGCTACGCCGGTGTGGCACTTTACGAAGCGGTTGCCGCCGGTACGCCGACATTGCCCACCTTGGTTGGGCGGCTGCGCGATATGCCGGCAATGCCCGTGGCAGACCCCACGCAGATCTATGATTGGCCGTCGGTGGTTAACGGCACACTAGCTGCGGTCAGTGAACCATTACTGGGTGAATCTGCGGTGCGCACCTTGTTCAACGCCAGTCAACAGGAACATGCCGGTCGCCAGGTACGCCGGCTGCGCGATCAGTTGAGTGCTGCGCGGCGGCAAAGCGTTGACAGTGCGATTGTTGCGCGATCGCTCGCCTTTGGTACCACAATTGGTACCGCCGTCGCCGCTTGGGCCGCGACCGATGGGTTTGCCGAGACGCGCACCCTGCCCTACCGCGTCCCAACCCACGATCCGGCCCTCTGGGTACCGACACAGCCAGGGCTTGATCCGGTAGAACCCCACTGGCATCGGCTACGCTCGCTCGTGTTAACCGATGGGTATGAGTGCAGTGTGCGGTTAAACCCACCCTTTTCCACGGCCATCGACTCAGCTTTTTATGCGCAAGCACTGGAAGTCTACCAGATGGGCATCAAGTTGACGCCGGCAGAAGCAGAGATTGCCGAGTTCTGGGCTGATCACGCGGGCAATGGCGGGATGCACACCGGCCACTGGCTGCTGATTGCCAATCAGCTCATTGATCAACTCAATTTGAACCTCGCCGAAGGGGCAAAAATGTTAATGCTGACTGGTCTAGCGATGCACGAGACGGGGATCGCGGTCTGGACCATGAAATATGACACGATGGTGATGCGCCCCGAAACCTATATTCAACGCTACATCGATCCCGCTTGGGAGCCATTATTGGTCACCCCCAACTTCCCGGAATATCCCTCCGGCCATGCCACCTTTGGTGCAGCCGCCGCAGCGATCATCACTGCGCATTGGGGGGTGATCGCGTTTACGGACAATGCCGGCATTGTCAAAAATATGGGGCGTTCGCGTTTCTTTGCTTCGCTGGAAGCCGCGGCCTATGAGAATGCACTTTCGCGTCTCTACGGCGGGGTCCACTATCGGATGGGGATGGAAGCCGGCTTGCAGCAAGGGGAATGTATTGGTCAACAGATCTTAGCACGCGTTGCGCCTGCGCCCGAAGGAAATGGCTCATGAAACAAAAGCGCTTTCAGCAACTGATTTTGGGTTGGCTGGTACTACTCACGTTGGTAAGTGGCACCGCAATACCGCTCCAGGCTAAGCCGCTCACGCTGCCGCCCACCGAACGTGGTTTGCCCCTTTCACTCAATGAACTAGATATTCCGCGCCAGTGGGTACAATTACTCCAGGAGCAAGTTGATCGCCAAGGGTTGGATCTGCCCAACACCGCGCGGATTACGGCCTATCTGATGGTGGCACTTTATGAAGTATCCCTACCGGAGATGGTTGGGGCAAGTTCCCTTGCGACGCGTCTGCCCGGTCTGCCTGCCCTACCCCAGCGCAAAGTCGGTTTAGCGTATGATCCGCCGGCGGTGGCGATCGGGGCATTGGCCGAGGTGGCAGAGGCGTTGTTACGCACTGCGTTGCCAACGGAGGCGACCCAAGCCGCGGCTTTACGCAGCATCAACAGCCTACGTACGACACAAAGCCGGCTGCGCGCCCAAAGTCGCCCGGCCGAGCTCATGACCCGCTCGTTAACATTGGGCAATGCAATTGGGGACGCGATAGCAACGTGGGCGGCAGCAGATGGAGTGAGCCTGCTGCACAATCGTGCGTTCGTCCTGCCCACCGGCGACAACCGTTATTGGCAGCCAACCGCGTCGACGCAAACACCGCTCCAACCATTTTGGGGCACATTGCCCGGACTACTCCCCGAAACAGTGGTCAACTGCGCTGCGCCATTACGCTTGACCTTCTCCACCGCTGCCGGCTCCACCTTCCACCACCAGGCAATGGAGGTCTACCATTTTGTTAACGAGATGACACCAGCAGCACGGCAGATTGTGGATTTCTGGGGCTATGAGAAAACAGGCGAAAGGGAAAGCTCCAATGGCATTACTGTTGGCAATGCGGTGACCCGTTGGCTCTTAATTGCCGACCAGGCGGCAACCGCGCGCGAGCTTTCATTAGCCGATGTCGCAGCGCTCTATGCGCCCTTGGGCATGGCATTACACGAAACGACCATCGTGACCTGGCGCACCCAATATCAACACTTTTTACTCCGTCCAGAAAGCTATATTCATGAGTGGATTGACAAAAGCTGGCACCCTGATCAGCCGCCCCCCAATTCACCCGCCTACCCGGCGACCGACGCGGCCATCGGCGCGGCCGCAGCCGCGGTGCTCACCGCCAAACTTGGGTTGATGCCCTTTGTCGATCAGACCCGTCGCACGGAGAGCCGCAGCCGTGGCCGCCGTTTTACCACCTTCGCCGCCGCGGCCTATGAACAGGGGATGGCTGCGCTCTATGCGGGCACAACATTCCGCACGGCGGTGGAGGCTGGCTTGGACCAAGGGGCCTGTGTCGGGCGGCAGGTGATCGAACAACTCAGCGCAACAGCCAGTACGCGAGACGAACCATGAGCCAGCAATGGCACGATCTGGCACGCTTACCACTCTTTCAGCAGATCCCCCTGCGTGAATTGCTGCCGTTGGCAATGAGCAGCACAGTTTTGCGGGTCGCGCGCGGGCACCGCTTCTATGGCCCCCGTCATGTTAACCAACTGCTCTACATTTTAATCGAAGGACAGGTGACGCTCTATCGCATCAACGCCGTGGGCAAGAAAATCACCCTTACCCGTTTGCGTGATGGGGCAATTTTTGGTGAAGCGGCGCTCTTTGCTGGCGACCGGCCCACCCACTTTGCCGCCGCGACCGAGCAAGCGCTGGTGATGGCCATGCCGGCTTGTGATTTGACCCCGCTGATAAACAAGTATCCGCAAATTTCTTTACAGGTGCTGCATACTGTTTCCAGTCGGCTCTATACGCTGGAGGAAAAATTGGAACAGGTCGCCTTTAAGTCCTTACAAGCGCGCCTGGTTGAGTTATTGATCCAATTAGCCAAAGAACAAGGCGGCAACCGTATCACCGGCTATACCCACCAAGATTTGGCCGCAGAGTTGGGGACTTACCGCGAGACCGCCACCCAACTGCTCAACGAGTTGCGCCGCCAAGGCTACATCAACCTGCAACGGAAACAGATTAAGCTCCTGATTTCACCGGAAGCGCGCTGTTGACCTGTAACCTGCCCTCTTCACTCATCCAAGTTTCCAAGTTCCCGCTCAATCTCCTCGATCGAGGGGAGGCTAGCTTGAAGTTCAACCGGCAATGACTGCGTTAATTGGGCAAAATTATTGATTGCCTGCCTGCTACGGTGATAGAGACCACTTTCCAACTGATGGACCAGCACGCTCCTGCTCCAGTTATGCATAATCGTATATTGCACATAGAAAAGCGCAGATCGGTGTTGAATACCCCTTCCACCCTGCGGCACCAACCCCCTGGCTCAAAAGTATTGTAACTCAGTCGTCCAGGCTATCCCATGCTGTCGGCACAGGTCCAGCGCGGGTTCAGTAAAGCCGGCTAGTGATAGAAACGCCGGCAAAATGGTTTTATCAGGCTGCTGGGCTTGAAAGAGCGTCACTTTGGCCCAAAAATCTGTCACCATGTCGGGCGTGGCCTTCTCCTGCTGATTCTTGACCTCGACCAGCAGTACCCGATCATCGGTGGTGTAGGCCACAATATCCAACTCATTGACATTGCCATCAGCCCGCTGGATGACAACGCGCGTCTGCACAGCGCGTAGCGTGAGCGGGGTTTCATTGATGGCACCCGCAAAGAAGTCAGCCAGGTGAAAGCGTTTGCGACTGCGCAGGGCCACGGCCAACTGAAATTCGGTCACCTGCCCCTTGATGTGGTTGAGTTTGCCGCGCAACACGCGATTTTCTTTGGTCAGCGCGGCCACAGCAACATTGAAATCATGGATAAAGTTCGGCTCGTGTTGCAGAATCTCTTTCTCAAAGCGATGGCGCAGGATCAAATTCAGCGTGCCATCCTGTAAACCACGAAAATCAATGTTGGCGCTACCCCATTCAAGCAAATCCCCGCGGACCATCGCAATCAACTTGCCGTGAATGGTCGCTTCGTCCTCGCTCAACTGCAACGTCTCTTTCAATTCGCGTGGCGTCCAGTAGCGGTCGTTGTATTTGCTTAGATGGAGCAGGAGATGCTTGCCGTACTTCTCGTTGATCCGGGTGACGGTGCGGCCGATATACTCTTCCCAAGTGCGCGACAAATAGGAGTCGCGGTCGGCCACCTCGTGGTTGACCACCTCCACCACCCCTTGCGTGGTGGTAAGATCGCGCTGGGGGTAGTTGCTGCGCATGACGCAAGCAATAAAAAAGGGATCGGCCTTGCAGAGCGTGTTGAGTTGCACCGCGGTTTCGTTGGTGATCGGCTCCTGTAAGGCTTCGGCGTAGGTGTAGACGGCCTGCAAGCCTTCATCCTCGGTTAGATAGGGGGAGAAGTCAACATGCTGCAACCGCCCTGCTTCCAGATATTTGCCCATGATCTCGACCATCCAGCCCACATAGGAACCAGTGGCTAACATGGGCGCGACTTTGGACTCGGAAACTTCATGATAGCTGCCCGGCATCGACTCCACCGGTGCCCCCGACAGGTCTTCACGCGCATAGATGTTGGTGGCGAGATATTGAAACTCGTCTATGATCACCAGAATGCGTTGGTCATAGAGATCCGCCGTGCGATGGGGGGCGCGATAGGCGGTGTCCCACATCAAGCCGTGGAGCCCATCTTGCAAGGCTTGCGCAATGTTATCCACATCCTGGATGAACAGAGCAAGTGCATGCGCGACCCCATACGCTTTAATTTGCTCCAGACTGAGGAGAGTACGCAACATGGCCGCATCCCGTTCGCGAAAGGCGATATACTGGGTGGCAAAGCTGCGGTAATAGAGCAAGGCAAAGACCGGATACCAGACCGCCGTCTCTGGGATGCTGAAATAGAAGGGAATCACCGGGCCATTGGCCGACCAAAGCTGGTTGTAGAGCCGCTGCACAAAGGCCGTTTTCCCGCTCTTGCGCCGCCCCAACAGGGCACGCGATTGTGAGAGAAGGCGCGGCATGCCGGCCAACCATTTGTGGAAGTTGTTCAATTCCTGTTCCCGCCCCACAAAGAGGCTGGGGTCGCCGATCTTTTCGCGTAAGGGATATTGCATCACGGCAGGGGGTAGGGCAAAGGTCTGCGTCACGACACTTCTCTCCATCGCTTCAACTGCGGTTGCCCACTAAGGCGAACCAGATAATACGCAACTAATAATGCCAAGTATATCATACGATTGCACCAAAGTGCGTGGTTATGCCTATATTTTTCCGAAGAAGTGGATAGCCACGCCCAGCAATCCATTCTCGACCAAAGCAGTGGTCTGTGATCTGTCGTCATACATTGTCATACCTCCCCAAACTTGCCCACGGTCACCTCGCCCAGCGCCGTCAGCAGATTGGCAGTAGTGAGGATCACCGCTACGCCACGCATGCCGGACCCCAGCGAGATCTCGGTCTGGGCGGTCACACTTTCGTCAAGCAGAATGGGGATCTGCCTGGGCATCCCAAACGGGGCAACGGCACCGATGGGATAACCAGTCACAGCCAGCACTTCTTCAGCAGTCGCCATCGTGAGCCGGGATTGGCCAAAGTGCTGGCGGAGCGCTTTCCACGCGATCTGCCCCGGTCCGGCCATGAGCACCATGGCATATTGGTCCACACCAAGCCGGAACAGAATACTGCGCACAACCTGTTCTGGCACTTGATTGCGTTCCTGCGCGGCTTGGGCTAAGGAGGCCACCGATCCTTGATGATAAAAGAGGCGATGGGGAATCCCCTGTTGGGTAAGGGCAACGGCAACTGGTGGCACTTCGCTCATTAATTTTTCCTCTAGGCTAGCTACGCGATTATTTAGAATTATCGTTTTTATATGCAATCGAATTGTATATTGCCATACAAATTACAAGACATTATGCGATTTGTAAACTTTGTCGGATGATTGTTCAATATTTACAAAAACTCTTAACAGATTCTTAGCAATTCGGTCTTGAAATTGCGCTAAAAGTATAGCATAATAGCTGCTGTAAGGTTTTATGCAAAGACGTTGCGAAACGGACATGGTCAAATGCGTTTTGTACCCATCTTTATTGGCAATCTTAAGCTATTTTATTCGTTGTGTGTACGCATTTGATAGAGCACCCATCAAAGGAGCAAGAGCATGATTTACAAAATTCCTTCACCGCTTACCGGGCATGTGCGTATCGTCTTTGAGTTACCTTCGTGTTTATGGGCAGATCGGATCTTCCTGGTTGGTGATTTTAATCAATGGCAGGAGGCAGCCACGCCGATGCAGCAGGATCGCGATGGGGTTTGGCGGGCCATGGTCGATTTGCCCAAAGGCAGCAGTTGTCAATTTCGCTACCTGATTGATGGGCAGTGGAAAACCGACTATCACGCCGATGGTTTTGCCCAGAGTGGTTATGGGGCAGAAAACAGTGTGGTCCAGGCGACATTGCCCGTTCCCGTGATCGAAGGTCTGAATCCCAAAGTGAGTGATCTGCTTCCCGCCGGCCAGCCCGCCGCCATGCGTAACAAAGCGGGCACCCTTTCCGCCTATCGCCTGCACAAACAAAACCAGGCGACTGCGCCCAAACTGAAACTCGTTGCAGCTTGATTCTGCCCGTACAGCAATTTGCTACAAAAATTTACTACAAAATTTACTGGGGCCTAAGCGGGAGATCGGGACGATCTTCCGCTTTTTATTGCTTGTGTCACTTGCTGTTCGCCCCCTTCCCACCGGGTTATGATATAATGCCCGACCATGTCATCACTGCGCACTCGTCTGATCCTTGCGATACTCTTCACTCTGGCGCTTGGTCTACGCCTGTGGCGGATCGATCAACTGCCCCCCGGCTTTCATTTTGATGAAGCCTTTGAAGGGTTAGAGGCCTGGCACATTCTCACTGATCCCACCTATCGTCCCGTTTTTTTACAGGGCAACTTTGGCGTTCCCCCACTTAATGCCTATGCGAATGCAATCACCTTTGCCCTCTGGCGCACCTTTGGCGGTGAGGTTGGCCCCACCGCGATGCGGGTGACAGCCGCAGTGACGGGCGCGCTGAGTGTGCTGGCGATCTATGCACTGGCCGCGGAGTTGCGCAGGGTTTTGTTACCAAGTAACAAAGCGACAAAGAACGCAAGGCAAAGCTCTACTCCAACACTCGTTGCGCTTTCGGGGGCCTTTCCGCTGTGGACGGCGGCGGTCTTTGCGGTTATGCGCTGGCATATTCATTTTAGCCGCATGGGCATTGAGCCGGTCTATGTACCGCTGGTCTGGATCATGGCCACGTGGCTGCTGTTGCGCGGCTGGCGCACGGGGGGTTGGCTTAGTTATGTGGGCAGTGGCGTGGCGTTGGCGGCGGGCATGTATGCCTATCAAGGGGCGTGGGTGATTCCCTTTCTGACCGTGGCGGTTGCGCTCATTTTACTGGTGACCGCCTGGCGCCGGGGCGATCCAGTGGGATCACAGCAGTGGATCGGGTTGGGGCTCACGGGAGTGACGGCGGCGTTGCTCTTTGCCCCGCTGGCCTGGTTCTTTGTGCAGAACATCGACCTGGTATTAACGCGCCCAGCCCAACTTAGTATCGTCGGCTCCACCACCAGCCCGGCGGATAACAGCGTGGGTGACAGCATCTGGGCAACGGCAAAGATGTTTGGCCCCTTTGGCCAGCCCGGCGACATGGACCCGCGGCGCAACTTGCCAGGGTCACCGGCGTTGAGTCTCTGGCTTGCGCTCCCCTTCTATGGTGGCTTATTGCTGGCACTGCGTCGGTTAGCACAGCCGGCCGACAGCATCATTCTGGTTGGCCTGCTCGGGCTGCTGCTGCCGGGGATTGTCAGTGAATATGCGCCCCATTTTCACCGCATTCTCGGTGCCGCTGCACCAGTGGCCCTGCTCTGTGGAGTTGGGTTGGATTGGCTCTGGCAATGGCGACCACGTGGCAATATGGTGGCACGTTGGGGTGCAGTTGGCCTGTTGGGGATCGGGACAGTGGTGGAGGCGCAAAACTATTTTGTGCATTGGGCCCAGTTGCCGGATCGCTTTCACGCCTTTGATGTCGGGCTATGGGCAGTGGGTCAACGGATTGCGGCCCAGCCTGCTGACACCCCGGTCTACCTGACCCCACGCGCCGCCGACCATGCTACCTTGGCCTTTGCCTGGCAGACCCGTGGCCACGCCGCCCCGGTCACTTTTGATGGTCGCAACATTTTTCCCTTCACGGCAGGGCCGAATCCACAGCCCGAACTTTACGCGGTGATCGAGCATGAAGATTTCCGCACCGGGTTGCTGCTGCCGGGCGTCCTCCCCCAAACAACGGTGACAGCGGAGATTTTCGATGCCAATGGCCAACCCTATGCACGCTTTTACCAACGGCCCGCGCAGACCTTACCTGCGCTGGCACCGCAACGGCCACTATCGGCCACACTGGGTGATGGGATCGGCCTACTTGGCTACGATGTAAAACCGGACAAACTGACGCCGGGCAATATTCTCTACCTACAATTACACTGGACGGTTAGCGCCTCACCAACAGCCGATTGGACCGTCTTCACCCACCTGTTGCGCGCCAATGACGATGGCAGCTTCACCCAGGTCGCCGGGCGCGATGACCAACCGGGCCTTGGCTCATTGCCGACGACCAACTGGCTAGCTGGTTGGCGGGTGCTTGATGAGTATCAACTGGCGTTACCGGCCGATCTGGCCCCTGGTACCTATACTCTGGCGATTGGGCTCTACCAGCCTGATGGCACACGGCTTCCAGCCACAGGGGTGGGGATCGTACTCGGTGAGGTACAACTTGAATAGCGAACGCAATTTGCTGCCGCTGCTCTATGCCAGTGACGCTGACCAGAGCTGGAGCCAGGGCATGCGCACCATCAACCATGCTCTGTTGACCGAACCGCTGGCCTCAGCCACGGCCATTCTAGAGCTCGGTTGCGGCAGTGGTCGCTTTCTCTATGAGCTGGCCCAGCGCCAACCTCAGGCCCAATTCTTGGGCACGGATATCAACCCCCATGCGCTCGGCCATGCCCAACAGCAGTCAACCGCCATCGCGCTGACCCAAGCGGATCTGGCCCAGCTACCCTTTGCCGATCAGAGTGTTGATCTGATCACCGCCTTTGATGTCTATGACCAAAGTGGCGTTTATTTGCACGGGGCGTTGGCGGAAAGCCGACGGGTATTACGCAACGGTGGGCTGCTGCTCTTGCGACTGAGCGCCCATCGCTGGCTGGAAGGGGCCCATGACCGCGCCTTTAATACGGGGCAGCGCTATGGTCGGCGTGAAGCAATCAAAGCACTGCATACCGCCCGGTTTAACCTGTTGCGCGTTACCTACGCCAATCTGCTCTTGGCACCAGCCGTCATTCCCTTACGTCTGTTCCAACGCTGGGGCTGGCTAAAACTGACCACCGATCTTTATACCGATAGCCTGGCCAACCGCGCCCTGGCCATCGCCCTCACTTGGGAAGCGCGCTGGCTGCGTACTCACAATCTACCCTTTGGCATCAGCCTTTATGTACTGGCAAGGAAATTACCGTGACCAACAATATGCCCCTCCCTGCCCCCACTGCTGTTGCACCCAACGCGCCCTTAGTCTGCACCGTGCTCCCCACCTATAACGAGCGCGACAACATCGCCGCGTTAATCCGCGGCATTCTCGCTAGTGCGATCACGCCCCATCGTGTCTTGGTCGTCGATGACAATTCACCCGACGGCACCAGTGCAGTGGTAACCGAGCTTGCAGCAGAAATGAATCAAACGGGGGAAACTAAGCTGGTCCTGATCAAGCGCGTCGGCGAAAAAGGACTCACCTCGGCGATTCAGCGGGGGATCGACGAGGCGATCAATACCCACGGCGCGGCGATTGTGACCTGGATGGATTGTGATCTCTCCATGCCGCCCCAGGATATTCCCAAACTTGTGCGCTTGATTACCGAGGGAGGAGCAGATATCGCGGTTGGTTCACGTTGGATCCCAGGCGGGGCCGATGTGGCGCATGGGCTGATGGCGCGCACGTTGAGCTGGATCATCAACCGCTTTGCCATGGTGATCTTGGGGTCACAGGTACACGATTATACCAGCGGTTTTATCGCCGCGCGCAGTGCTACCCTGCAAAAACTGCCACTACGGGGGGATTATGGCGAATATTGTATCGACCTGCTCGGTCGCGCCATCCGCGCCGATTACCGGGTGCGGGAAGCGCCCTATATCTGTGTCCCCCGCACCGCCGGTGACAGCAAAACCGGCGCAAACCTATGGGATTATCTGGTTAAAGGCAGGAAGTATGTGGCCGCGGTGTGGCGGTTACGTTAGCTTGTGCTACAATCGTTTCACGAATACAGCACCTTGCCAATGAAATTTGTCCGAAAGGGCTACCAGCAAACGCCCCTGACTCACTGCAGCGGGCTTGTGAGGAATTGAAAAGAATCGTATAACTCATGTTAAAACCAGCCGAACTAACCCTAGCCGAGATGGGCGACCTCGCCGCGATTATCCCGGCGGCCGACCCGGAAGTGCGGGTGCGTTATCGCCCGATCCCCGATTTTGACCAGCGCTCGAACCAGTCAACCCGCCGTTCGCTGATCCCGGTCTGCGAACCGACCTTGACCGGCAATGAGATGAAATATGTACAACAGGCGATTGAGACCAACTGGATCTCCTCCGCCGGCAGCTTTATCCGCGACTTTGAGGCGCAATTCGCCGCCGAGTGTGGCGTCAAATATGGCATCGCCTGTGCCAATGGCACGGTCGCCATGCACCTGGCAATGGCCACTCTGGGGCTAGAACCGGGGGACGAGGTGATCATCCCCACCTTTACGATGATCGCCACGGCCAACGCCGTCACCTACTGTGGGGCCAAACCAGTCCTAGTTGACATGGAACCCGAATACTGGCAGATGGATCTCGACCAGGTGGCGGCCAAAATTACCCCGCGCACCAAGGCGATTGTGCCGGTCCACATCTACGGCCATCCTACCGATATGGATGGGCTGATGGCACTGGGTCAACAACATGGCATTATGGTGATCGAAGATGCCGCCGAGGCGCACGGGGCGGAGTATAAAGGCCGGCGCACCGGTGGGCTAGGCGATGCCGCCGGCTTTAGCTTCTATGGCAACAAGATCATCACGACGGGTGAGGGCGGGATGGTTACGACCAACAATCGTGAGATCGCCAAACTGGCCTGGAATCTGCGCGACCACGCCTTTAGCACCGAACGCCACTTCTGGCACAAGTATGTCGGCTTCAACTACCGGATGACCAATTTGCAGGCTGCGGTGGGGCTGGCACAGGTGGAACAGTTGGGGAATTTTGTCAACGAACGGCGTCAAAACGCATTGGAATATAACTGCCGCTTGCATGGCATTCCTGGCATTACCACGCCACGCGAAGCAGCGTGGGCGAAGAATGTCTATTGGATGTACGGCATTCTGGTTGACGCGGCGGCCTATGGCATGAACCGCGACCAGTTACGCCAGGTGTTGGCCGACAATGGCATCGAGACGCGCACCTTCTTTATTCCCATGCACTGCCAACCTGTCTATTGGCAACAGTTCAAAGGCGAGCGCTACCCCGTCGCCGAAGCACTCTGTCGCGACGGCTTTTACCTGCCCTCCGCCACCTCGTTGTCACTCGATGAAATCGAATTTATCACCCAGGTGATCCGCGAAGCCTGTCCCAATTTACAAGGTGTGTAGTGCGCATCTCCCGATGCGCACTACACACGCTCACATCGGGAGATGCGCACTACACACCTCACCCCTTCACCACGCGGCGTGAGTACACTTGCGTGCCTTGTCACCCCTTCACCTTGCCATTCCCCCATCCCGGTAATCACTATTAAACTCACCGTAACCTACTTGCCTATTTTTTGTCTTAGATAATAAGACTAAATCTATAGAGCCCCGCTAGCATTTGTCCCACTTTTTCTGCCGGCTGCGGAAGAGAGCCGTGTCCGGTAGAGCTATTTTTATAACCCACCACCCTGATTCATCCCTAACTTGCAAGGAGCGTTCAATGCACGTTGTGATCGCGCGTCGATTTTTTCGCCATGCCTTTTGGCTGGCACTTTTTTTGTGCTTTTTCAGCTATGGCGTGGCCAGGGCAGAAAGCATCAGCTTTACCACCACAGTGCCTTTCACTCGCACTGACTGGGCCAATCAGATGAGCGTGCCCCAATTCAATCCGACCCTTGGTATCTTAACCAGTATTGAAATGACCTTAACCGGCGCGATCAGTGGCACGGTAGGCGTCGAGAATGAAGAAAACAATCCCATCAACGTGTTAGTACAAGAACAAGCGACCGAGCGCATCACGTTGCCCGACAACACGTTTTTGCAAAGCGGCGGCATCGTGATTTCACAAACCGTAACGCTGGCCCGCGCAGATGGCATCGCCGATTTTGGTGGTTTGTCGGGCGCAACCTTTCCCGTCGTTGCGTCCGTCAGCAACAGCCGCCGCCTCGTGGCGCCAGGTACGATCATGCCATTTGTCGGCGCGGGGCAGGTGACGCTACCAGTTACAGCCGATGTCACTTGGACGGGCCGGGGTTCGGGCAACATGGTGTTACGCCTACGCCATCTGGCCAATGCAACCTTGACCGTCCGCTATGTTTACACCATTCCGACCATCGCGATCAAAAAATTTACCAACGGCTTTGACGCCGACAACCCGAATGATCCCGATGTCCCCCAGTTGCAGCCGGGGACATCGGTCACTTGGAGTTATCGCGTGACGAACACCGGCACGATCACGATTCCCGGCACCAGCATCGTGGTCACCGATAGCCAGCCCGGGGTCGTTCCCCTGTTAGATCCCAGCAGCGATCTTAACAGCGACAACCTGCTTGCCCCCGGCGAAGTCTGGACCTTTATTGCCACTGGCCTTGTCGAAGATCTCACTGCGCCGACGACGCCAGTAACGATTGTCGCCGGTTGTAACCCAGGGGGGACTGCGGCCCCAGGCACACGGGAAGCCTATCGCAATCTTGGCGTGGTGACGGTACCTGGTGCCCAAGCCGCAGATCCCAGTCACTATTGCAACCCAAGCGCGCCGGGCATTGTCATCAAAAAGTTCACCAATGGCTTTGATGGCGACAACCCCGACGGCACAGATGTGCCACAGCTACAGCCGGGCAGCGTCGTCACCTGGACCTATCTCGTCACCAACACGGGCAACGTGACCTTTGCGCTGAGCAGTGTCGTGGTCACTGACAGCCAGCCGGGGATTACGCCCACCTTCGTGCCCAGTAGTGATCTTAACAGCGATAATTTGCTTTCACCCGGTGAGCGCTGGCGTTACATCGCCACCAGTGTTGTCCAAAATCTGGAGGCCCCGACCACAGGTACCACCGTGGTTAATGGCTGTAATCCAACTGATACACAAGTCCCAGGCAGCCAACCGACCTATTTCAACTTGGGGCAAGTCACCGTGCCTGGGGCTACCGCCAGTGATCCCAGCCACTACTGCAACCCACCCGTTGCCAACATCAACCTGGAAAAAACTGTCTATCGTGGGCACAATGGCGGGGCCAGTTGCCCAGGGGATGAACTTGTGGCCGATCAAGTAGGAACGCGGGTCACTTACTGCTTTGAAATCACCAACACGGGCGAGACCTATCTGGATAGTCTCGTCTTTACCGATACGATCTTGGGCATCAACCTCAGCCAGCTTAGCCTGCGCAGTGGGGCAACACCGCTGCCGCCGGGGGGCACCATTGTCTACTATTACAACGCCACCATCCCTGCCGGTGAACGCTTGAATACCGCCTTTGTCGAAGCAAACCCCACCGACGATCAAGGGCGCGATCTGCCGGGCTTGGCGAACCCCACGGACCAAGACACCGCGCTCGTCCGCTCCTTGCCCACCGGCATCGACCCCAACGGTGAGCCGCTGACACGACGGTTCTTTATCCCATTGGTCTACCGCTAGCGCGGCGTAGGGGCACGATGCATCGTGCCCCTACGACCGAATGCCCAGGATCAGTCGACCGCCGTGTAGTCTGCATCCCCTGATGCAGACACCCGTTCGCATCAGGGGATGCGAACTACACGGCGCACTTGATGACGATAGAAACGTATGTTATTTATTCAGCCGTTTTGACATCTCCGGCAATGTGAGTTATCCTACAGTAGCGTCAGCCAGGACAGAGAAGAAGTTTATACGGAAGAGCTTACAACGAATGAATCCATTGCGGTTTAGGACGTCCGCCGGAAGCGGACACAGCTTTGCCTAAGAGGGACACAACCGATTGTGTTGCCCGCATTAGATTGCATCTGCGCTCATTGCTTCCAAAACGCCACACCGGCAAGACCGGGTGGCGTTTTTTGTTGGAGATAGTTACTAACATTGCATCTAAAAAGGATAGAAAATGACTTCACGACCTACAGTAAAAAAAGCGGTACTCGCCTATTCGGGCGGCCTCGATACGAGCATCATCGTGCCCTGGTTGAAGAACAACTATGGCTGCGAAGTGATCTGCTTCTGTGCCAATCTTGGTCAGGCCGATGAGTTGGTCGGGCTGGAAGAGAAGGCGATTGCCTCCGGTGCCAGTAAATGTTATGTTGAGGATCTGCGCGAAGAGTTCCTCACCGAATATGTCTTCCCCACCATGCAGGCCGGCGCGATCTATGAGCGCGACTATCTGCTGGGCACCTCCTTTGCCCGCCCGATTATCGCCAAACATATGGTGCGCATCGCCGAATTGGAAGGGGCAGATGCAGTGGCCCACGGTGCAACCGGCAAAGGCAATGATCAGGTGCGTTTCGAGTTGACCGTGATGGCACTCAACCCCAAGCTGCGTATTATCGCGCCCTGGCGCGAGTGGAACATCCGTGGCCGCAAAGATGCGCTTGACTATGCTGCCGAGTTCAATGTGCCGGTCAAAGCGACGATGGCGCGCATTTACAGCCAGGACAAGAATCTCTGGCATCTGAGCAACGAAGGTGGCCCGCTGGAAGATCCGTGGAACGAACCGCCCGCCGACATGTTCGAGTGGACCGTTTCGCCCGAAGCCGCGCCGGACGAAGCTGAATATATTGAGTTGGAGTTTGAAAAGGGTTTCCCCGTCCGCCTGAACGGCGAAGCGCTCGACCCGGTGACACTAGTGCTGCGGCTCAACGAATTGGGCGTCAAACATGGCATTGGCCGGGTTGACATTGTGGAAAATCGCCTGGTTGGCATGAAGAGCCACGGGGTCTATGAGACGCCCGGTGGCACCATCCTCTACAAAGCCCACGCCGCGATTGAGCAACTCTGCCTCGACCGTGACACGCTGCACTACAAAGAGCAGATTGGCCTGCGCTTTGCCGAGTTAGTCTACAATGGCCATTGGTTCACTCCCCTGCGCCGCGCCCTCACCGCCTTTGTCAACGAGACCGAGCAGACGGTCACCGGCACCGTGCGCTTCAAACTCTACAAGGGCAATGTGATCCTGGCCGGGCGCAAGAGTCCCAACAGCCTTTACAGCATGGATTATGTCACCTTTGAAGAGAGCACCGACTATGATCACGCCGATGCCGGCGGCTTCATCCGCCTCTACGGTCTGCCGCTCAAGGTCGATGCGTTGATGCGGGCCAAGCAGCAGCAGTAAATACTAAATAATTAATGGAAAACGAATAATAATTAATTATTATTCGTTTTCCATTAATTATTACTCTCCTTCCTACTCCCTTTCACCTGGAGGAACCATGAACCAAGATTACAGTGTGCCTGGCTTTGATGCCGCCGGGATTGTGGCAAATATCAAGAAGAATGGGAACCCGGATCTCGCCCTGATTGCCAGCCGCACACCCTGTCGCGCCGCGGCCACCTTTACCAAGAATCAGTTCCCTGCCGCGCCCGTGCTCTATGACCGCCAACTGCTTGACTTTAACCCCAGCGAGATTCATGCGGTGATTATCAACAGTGGCAATGCGAATGCCTGCACAGGGGCCGAAGGATTGGCCAATGCCCGGCGCACCGCTGAAGCGGTCGAAGCGGCGCTTGGCACCAGTGACCAGAGCGTCTTTGTGATGAGCACCGGCGTCATCGGCGTGCAACTGCCGGTTGAAAAGTTGTTGGCCGGCGCGCCCAAAGCCGTCGAGGCCCTCCAGCCCGACGGCTGGGAAGCAGCCTCACGTGCGATCATGACCACCGATACGCGGCCCAAGCTCTTTACCCATACGGCGACTGTCGGCGGTCAACCGGTGCGCTTTACCGGCATCTCCAAGGGTGCGGGGATGATCCACCCCAACATGGCGACCATGCTCAGCACGATTGCCACGAATGCCAATGTGGCCCAACCGGTGCTGCAACAGGCGCTGAAGGCCGCGGTTGACAAGAGCTTTAACCGGATTAGCATTGATGGCGACACCAGCACCAACGACACCGTGCTCGTCCTCGCCAATGGGCTGGCCGAACATGCCGAGATTACCGAGACCGGTAGCCCAGAGTACGGCGAATTTCTTCACGCCCTCACTATGATCTGCACCGATCTGGCCCAAGCGGTGGTACGCGACGGCGAAGGGGTGACCAAATTTGTCACGATCCAGGTCAATGGTGCGCGTAACGATGAGGATGCGCACGAAGCCGCCAACACGATTGCCGTCAGTCCGCTGGTCAAGACCGCCTTCTTTGGTGGTGATGCCAATTGGGGACGCTTTGTGATGGCGATTGGCCGTTCGCGCGCTACGGTGCAACCGGAAAAGTGCTCGATCTTTATCAGCGGCGGCCCCGATGCCTTCGAGCGCATGTCCGAACTCCAACTGCTAGAGGCCGGCACCCCCTGTAAATATGCCGAAAGCGACGCCGCCACCCGTTTCGCCCAACCCGAAATCGACGTGCGCGTCGAAATGGGTCTCGGCCATGGCAGCGCCACCGTCTGGAGCTGCGATCTGAGTTATGAATATGTGAAGATTAACGGGGATTATCGGACTTAAAACGTGAAACGTGAAACGTGACGCGTGAAACGTGACGCGTAAAACGTGACGCGTAAAACGTGACGCGTAAAACGTGACGCGTAAAACGTGACGCGTAAAACGTGACGCGTAAAACGTGAAACGTGCTGCGTAAAACGTGAACGTGACGCGCAAGGGGATGATTTACGTTTCACGTTTTACGTTTTACGTTTCACGCATCAAAGGAGCCCCATGGACCGCTTACAACAACAGATCGCCTTTGTGATCGAGCTTGATAAATTGAAAAGTATCCTGCGCCGGACGAAGCCGGTGGGGGCAGCGCGCTATGAAAATTCGGCGGAGCATAGTTGGCACCTGGCGATGATGGCGATCCTGCTGGCCGAGTATGCCGATGAACCGGTCGATGTGGGGCGGGTGATCCAGATTGTGCTGGTGCATGACATTGTCGAGATCGATGCCGATGATACCTTTGTTTACGATGAGGAAGCGCGGCGCAACAAACAGGCCATCGAGGCGGCTGCGGCAGAGCGGATCTTTGGGCTGCTGCCGGCAGATCAACGCGATCACCTGATGGCACTCTGGCAGGAATATGAAACGCGCACGACTCCCGAAGGACGTTTTGCCTATGCCTTGGACCGGCTGCTGCCGCTGACCCAGAACTATCACAATGGCGGGCAAACCTGGCAGGAAAATGGCATTCGTGCCGAGCAGGTCCGCCGGATCAATATGCCGATTGCCCACGGTTCGCAGCGGTTATGGACTCAGGCGCAAGCTTTTATTGATGACGCGGTGCGCCAGGGTTTTCTGCCCGACACAGCCAGTAAGCCCATAGTGCCGTAGGGGCATGGGGTGCGGCGAGACCAATCCAAATCGAATAGGAAAACTTAAATCGCCGCACCCCATGCCCCTACGGGAATTCCAGATTATTTAATTTACCGTGTAGCAAATTATTGTCAATTGTGAATGAGCGTAGTTCCCAACATGGTGTGACCACAGCAAGGAAGACAAACATGCGGCAAAATCGGTGGATGCGGATTGGGCAGGAGATTCAGCGCGCGGTGTTATTGGTCGCTGGCACGCTGATTGCGGCTTTTGCCTTTAGCGTCTTTCAAGCGCCCTATGATATTGCCGCAGGCGGCGTTTCGGGGATCGGGTTAATTATTGCCCCCTTCACCGGCTGGTCGGTCTCCACCTTCTACTTTATTGCCAATATCCCGCTGCTCATACTCGGTTTTTTCTATTTGGGCCGGTGGCGCTTTCTGGTTAGCACCGTGGTTGCCGTCCTGCTCTTTTCGGCGGGGGTAGAATTCTGTGACCGTTATCTACCCACTTATCTGGAACAGTGGCCGCTGACCGACAACATTCTGCTCAGCGCGATCTATGCGGGGTTGGTCGGTGGGGTCGGCGGCGGGTTGGTCTATGCCGCCGGGGCGACGCTGGGTGGGACTGGCATTCTCGGTCGGATTTTCCAGTTGAAGACCGGCATTCCGCTCAGCCAGGTCTATCTTTTCGTGGATGGGGTAATCATTGTCGCCGCCGGGATTGTTTTCGGCTGGGAAGTGGCGCTCTATGCCATGTTGACGCTGTTGCTCAGTGGGCTGGCCACCGACTATGCGCTCGAAGGGCCAAGCCGCGCCCGCACGGCCCTGGTCATCACCCAACATCCACAGGCGATGATCGCGGCCTTCGACCAGCAACTGGGGCGGGGCACCAGTTACTGGCCAATTACCGGCGGCTACACCGGCGAAGCGCGCACGGTGGTGATGTGCGTAATCTATCGCCCCCAGGTGAACGACCTCAAACGGATTGTCAACGAGATCGATCCCGGCGCGTTTGTTAGCATTGGTATGACGCAACAAGCGCTCGGCATGGGTTTTACCCGTTAAATTTATCGCGAATCGCCTCCATCCGCTTGCGATTCACCCCTAGATCCGAGTGCCCTAAGCGCGAAGCCGAGCGAAAGTTAATGCGCTTGGCATTGTCATCAAGCACAAACTCCACATCGTCAACAAAACGGAAAACCAGCGATCGAAATTCCACATGCAGATAATCGTCACTGTCTGCGATAATGGTAGCACGTGGCAGCCCCTTGACAATTGCCAACAGGCGCGCCTTGGCCGCGGTCGCAGCACCGGTATAAGTCAGCGGTTGGATATAGTGGATCTGATCTGACTGTTCAGCTTGGGTACAGACACAATTGGGGGAAGCGGGGCAAGGGGCAAGTTGTTTGGTGGTCGAATAGGCGACAGTGGTCATCAGTTACTCCGAAAAGAACAGGCTCGCGATTACGTTGCTGGCGCTATGCTATCACAGGCGACCAGTGGACTGTCAGTACCCGCCCCTCCGATTGGAGGGCAATCACTGGGGAAACACAGCGTGGCCTGGCTTTGGCTAAGCCGGGCCACGCTTTCTCACTTTACGGTAACGACTAATCTTCTCCAACCCCGTTTAGGGGGTCATACAGATGGGCAAGAAGAGCTTGTGGCTAAGGCCTGGCGGCTCGTTGCCATCCCCCAGGTTGGTGGGTTGTAGGTGGACGCCAACATCGCGATTTAGCGCTTGGCTCCCCGATAGGACCGTAATGGCTGCCGTGCGACCAGTGTTTGGATCAGCATCGCTATCGCCGTCAAGGTCAGTAACCGGACTCATGGGGCTAAAGACATATTCATTCGGAATCACAAACTCGATGAAGTAGACACCTGGCACCAGGTTGTCAAAGGCATAGTTGCCATTCAGATCGCTGATGGTCAGGGCGATTAACTCACCGACCCCGTTATAGAGTTTGACGACAATCCCCGGCAGCCCAACTTCGCCCGCATCAAGCAGCCCATTGGCATTGTGATCAAGCCAGACCCGATCACCGATCTTTGCCGGGACCTGGGGCGTTGCGGCTGGGGCCAACTGGAGGCCATAGTCGCGCGACGACAGATTGTCGCCAGGCACCAGGGTAATCAGCGGCGTTTGGGCGGTTAGACCATCCAGATTCGTTTGCGCGTCACTGTCCAACGTGTCATCATCGCCCTGGTTCATGCGGGTGGTGACATAACCGGACGGTGGCGCAAAGCGGACATAGTAATCAGCGGGCATGAGATTACGGAAAGCATATTGACCATCGGGTCCCGTAATGGTGCCGGCAACTAAGGTGCCATCCGCCTTGTAGAGCGCTACGTGCACGCCAACAATCACACTTTCGTCGCCATCACGGATCCCGTTGAGATTGCGGTCAAGCCAGGCCAAGCCATTCAAATTGGCCGGTGGCGTGGTGGTCGTCAACCCAATATCTTGGCTAACATCAGTCCGCCCTGTACCCAAACTGACCAGTGGCGTCAGCCCGGTTAGCGGATCCCCATCACTGTCGAGCGCGTCACCTGTTGCCCTACCCTGATCGGCTGTAGTAAGAGTATAGCCGGTGGGCGGTGTGACCTGGAGATAGTAGTCACCGGGCGGCAACCCAGCGAAGAGATAGTGGCCGTCTGCCTCAGTTCTGGCCGTCACCACGAGTGATCCATCCCCACGGTAAAGGGCCACTGCGACGCCGGGGATGCCACTTTCATCACCATTCTGCAGGCCATCGTCATTGGCATCATACCACACCCAGTCGCCCAGTGTGACCGGTTCAAGTGAATTCTGTAAGTACACGCCCATGTCAACCGTTGCTTTGTGCTCACCTGAGGTGAGGGCAAAGACCGTGGTATTGAGGGTAGTTGGTGCCACATCACTGTCGAAGGCGTTGCTGGTTTCGTCGGTCATAGGCCCGTTTGCGACCGATTGGACCATTTTGGTTGACGCGTTGACCGTGTTCGCATGTTGCCTGGTCAGTTGATAAGCCGCCGGCAGATCAAAATGGAGATAGTAGTTATCAGGCAGTAGACCGTCGAATCGGTAGTGGCCTTGGCTGTCGGTGACGCTGGTTGCGATCACCCGATTGTCCTCCGCCCCGTAGAGCGTCACGCCAAAGCCAGGGATCCCCACCGTATGGGCCACCCCAGGGATGCTCATTTCCGTCGCGCCCTGAACGCCATCGCGGCTGTGATCGTACCAGACGAGATCGCCCACCGAGGCTAGCGCCAGGAAGCCAAAGTCAATGGTCTGATCGCCGTTTGCGTCATCACCGTCGGTGATCGACTCACTCCCGGCGGTTAGTTCAAAGATCGGGCTGCGCACAGGCCCACCATAGGCCGCTTGTGCCCCATTATCATCCTGATCTTCGCCATTATCAGCGAGATCAGTGGGCACGCTACTCACCCCATAGCCGATGGGCGGGGTGGGGATATAGAGGAAGTAGCGCCCAGCCGGTAAGCCAACAAACTGATAGTTACCATTGGCAGCGCTCGTGGCGGTCATCACTGGCGTCGCAAGCAGCGGATCAGCCCCTTCCCGGAAGAGTTGCACCGTTAGATTGGCCAAGCCAGGTTCATCACTATCGACCACGCCATTATTGTTTTTGTCGTACCAAACCGAGCTGCCAACTTGTAACGCCACGATTGGGGTTGCGGTGGGGAGCGCCGTTGGCGTGTTCGTCGGGGTTATGGTTGGCGTTGCGGTCGGCGTGTTCGTCGGCGTCGCGGTCAGCGTGTTCGTCACGGTTGGCGTATTGGTCGCCGTCGGTGTATTGGTTAAGGTCGGTGTCGCGGTTGGCACCATTGTCAATGTTGCCGTTGCTGTCGCTGTCGGCGAATTAGTCACCGTTGGTGTATTGGTCGGCGTTGCGGAAGGCACCAGTGTCGCTGTCACCGGTGGCGTCGCGGTTGGGACATCGGTTGGTGTATCGGTCGCAGTCGCTGTCGCAGTCGAGATATCTGTCGGTGTATCAGTCGCCGTTGCCGTCGCGGTTGGCGTGTTGGTCACCGTCGCGGTTGGCATCAGTGTAGATGTCGACGTTGGCGTCGCGGTTGGAATATGGGTCGGTGTGTTGGTCGCCGTTGCTGTCGCCGTCGGGATATCTGTTGGTGTATCAGTCGGCGTTGACGTTACGGTTGGCACCAGTGTCGATGTCGATGTTGGCGTCGCGGTTGGAACATCCGTTGGCGTGTCAGTCGCCGTCGCCGTTGCGGTCGACACGGGTGTCGATGTTGCCGTTGGGATAGCCGTTGGTGTGTTAGTCACAGTCGCTGTCGCCGTTGGGACATCTGTCGGTGTATTAGTCGGCGTTGAAGTCGCGGTTGGAATATGGGTTGGTGTGTTGGTCGCCGTTGCCGAGGGCGCGAGTGTCGCTGTCGCCGTTGGGCTCGCCATTGGCGTGTTCGTTGGTGTATTAGTTTCAGTAGGTGCAAAAGTTGGCGTCAGCGTTGGGGTTACCGTCGGCGTGTTGGTTGGCGTATTCGTCGGTGTCTCAGTGGCTGTTGCCGTTGGTGTATTGGTCGGTGTATTGGTTGACGTATTCGTCGGTGTGGCCGTTGGGGTGGCCGGTTGGGCATCGAAGAAGTCGTTGGCCTTGCGGCTGCCACCACTGGTCACCGTGACACCCGTAATGCGATCATCATTTGGCGCATCAGTATCCCCGGTGGAGATATAGCCACTAGGATTGGTCTCGGTGATGGTGTAAGTGCCAGGTAGTACGGTAAAGGTATAAACGCCACTGGCATTGGTGGTCGTGGTCAACCCGTTGCTGAGGGCGAGCATCACGCCGCCTAGGCCCGGTTCACCCGCATCAAAACTACCGTTGCCGTTGAGGTCATCATAGACGGCACCGGTAATCGTGCTTGGCTGGGCGTCAAAGAAGTTATTGCCGGTGCTGTTGCCACCATTGGTCAGGGTCACGTTGGTGATCTGGTCATCGTTGCCGCCTTCGACATCACCGGTGGAGGTGTAGCCGCTGGGATTGGTCTCGGTGATGGCATAGGTGCCGGACAGGACATTAGTAAAGGTGTAGACGCCGTTGGCAGCGGTGGTGGTGGTCAAACCATTGCTCAGCGCGATGACCACGCCGCTAAGGCCTGGTTCGGCAGCATCAAAATTACCGTCCCCATTCAAGTCATCATAGACCGCACCGATAATCGTGCCAAGAGGCGTGGCCGTCGCGGTTGGCGGCACCGGCGTGTCGGTCGGTGTGGCCGTCGCGGTTGGTGCCACTGGCGTGTTAGTCGGTGTGGCCGTCGCGGTTGGTGCCACTGGCGTGTCGGTCGGTGTGGCCGTAGCGGTTGGCGACACCGGCGTATTGGTCGGCGTGGACGTAGCGGTTGGTATCACTGGCGTGTCAGTCGGTGTGGACGTAGCGGTTGGCGGCACCGGCGTGTTGGTCGGTGTGGCCGTCGCGGTCGGTGTGGCCGTCGCGGTTGGTGTTGGCGTGGCCGCCGTTGTCCAATAGTAATCTTCCACTTCACCCGCGCCAGCCGCCCCAACATAGGCAAATTGGGGCAGCATGGGGGCAGTCGTAAAGAGGCGGAAGCGACTATAGAAATTGAATGTACCGCTGTTGATGGCACCGGCAGGAATGGTAAAGGCGATCGAATAGCTGCTGTTTACCACACGCTGGTTAGCAACCATTTCGCCTGAATCAGTAAAATCGCCATCACTGTTGAAATCAATCCAGCCGACTAACCAGCCGCTGCCATGGACGACGGCGGTCACCGCGCCCCCATTCGCCCCAGTGGTCCAGCCAGTGAAATTCGTCGGTGTCACGCCTTCTTCGTCGGCACCGTCACTATCGGCACTCGTACTGGCGATGCCGTTATTTTCACTATCAGGTGCACTGTTGCCCAAATAGAGGGTGGGGGAACCATCCGTGTCGTGCCGTGGGCCGCTCGGATTGCCGGTCAGACTTGTATTGTAAGGTGAGGGTAGATCACCATAGTCATAGGCTACATTACTGAGAAAGGCAAAATCAACCTGTTCGACCTGATTTGCCGCTATACCGCCATCACTAGCGGCGGTTGTTGCGTCGACAGGGACGGTTTGATAGACGTTCGCGCTCGTACGCATCAGGGTAATTGCCGGTGTATCAGCCGCGGTCGTCGTCACATCGACGGCATCGAGGGGGGGCAGGGTGGTGCGGACGATCAGATGGTAGGTATCAGTAATTAGGTTGGTAAACGTGTAAGCGCCATTGGCAGCGGTCGTCGTGGCACCTAGATATTGACCAGCATTATTGTATAGATAGACGGTGTAAGTCACCACCTGGGTATCGGTACCATTCCCGCACAAGCCATTGCTGCTGCCATCGGCTTCCAGACAGAGCGCACCACTGACACCGTAGGGGCCAGCTAATTCATAGCCAAAGTCAACGGTCAATGCACAATTCGTGCAACTGTTGCCACCGACGGCACTGACCAGGCCGCTGCTGTTAATCGCGACCGTTGTGCTGCCATCGATCGTCCCATCAGCATCATAGGTAGGGTTCATGTTTGGTGGTGTGGTGACCGCAACTGTCCAGGTCGCGGTGCCACCGTTGGCGATCAAGTTGCTAAAGCTATAGTGGCCATTATAGTCCGTGGTCGTTGTCACGGTTGTGCCAGCAGCGTAATTGACGCCATTGACGGTGACATTGTTGCTTGTCGTTGCGCTCATCAGGACATTGGCAATCCCGATCTCGCCGGCATCTTGGGTGCCGTCGCCATCTTGATCAAACCACACATAGTCACCAAAGGCACCTGGGGCCTGATAGCCAAAGTCGGCCCCCATGAAGTTTGTACCATAGGTGATTTGGATGGTGGCTTGGTGGTCACAAGCAGGCATGGCTGGATAACTATTGTCAGCGCAGGCCGTGCCATCACGATCAGGATCGCCCGTTTGCTGCGCGCCGTTGAGCGGGCCGGTTGGATCAACGCTGATAGTATACTTACCAGGGGGCAAATGCTTAAAGAGATAGTAACCGAGTGGGTTGCTGCCACTACCATCCGCCGTCACCGTGGTCGTCACATAGCTGTTCACTGGCCAGACGGTGCCATCGGTCGTCGTCATGATGGTGCTGTTGCGTAAGGTCACGCCGACCCCGGCAACCCCGCCTTCACCCCAATCTTGTTGGGCGTTACCATTCGCATCCCAATAAACAGTATCCCCAATGGCACCCAAAAGTGTAAAGCCAAAATCGCTGGTCAGCAGTTGATTGCTGCCGCTAATGGTAATGGTGTTGCTCAGTGGCAGTGTCGGCAGCGGGGGATCGCCAAAGGCATCGGTCGGCAGCGCCGGATCAGCCTTGTCCACCCGCACCTGATAGAGACCATCGGGCAGAGCGGTGAATAGATAATAACCATTGAGATCGGTGGTCTGGGTCAAGACAAACATGTAGTTGCCGTCCAAATTGCGGTCCATCCAGAGCTCAACCGTGACCCCAGGAATGCCATGTTCATCAATGCCACTTTGCAGGCCATTATTGTTGTGGTCATACCAGACGGTATCCCCAATCGAACCGGTGCCGTAGGGTTGATAACCGAAATCTTGGGTCAAGTCACTATTGCTGCCGTTAACACTGGCGCGACCGACATTATCACAGCTAACGCAGATGCCGCTTTCTTCAGGATCGGCGGTCTGTACCACATGGGTGGGGAAGCCGGGCGCTGCGTCAGCAAGGGATACGATATAGGTGCCGGCTGGTAACCCTGTAAAGAGATAGGCACCAGTGCTGCTGGTGGTCTGGGTCATCACGACCGCATCGATGCCACTATCAACATTACCATCGTTGTCCTCATCTTCATAGAGGTAGAGTACCACGTTTGCGATCCCGGATTCAGTGAGATCCTGGCTGCCATTGCCATCCCAATCGTAGTAAACGGTATCACCAATAGTCGATGTGCCACTCTGGTGAAAGCCAAAGTTGTGCGAACCAGAAATGACACCCGTCTGGCCGGTGACGGCGATCTGATTATTGACGCTGCTATCTGTCTCCGCTGTTTCACCCCAATTACCACCGGCAGGTAAGGTGCCGGTTGAAACCTTGACACAATAAGTTGTGCTATTAGTCAGATTGCCGAAACTGTAGTTCCCGGCTGTATCCGTTGTGGTCGTCCCCTGCGACGTGTTACAGGCGCTGTTGTAGAGGGTCACCGTAACGCCGTTGATCCCTGTTTCGCCACTTTCCTGAAGACCATCACCGTCACTATCTTCCCAGACTAAGCCATAAAGCGCGGCCGGTACATTGTAGCCAAAGTTAATGTTCGTGACATCGTTGGCATTGGTAATTTGCCCCAGGAAGACATTCAGATTATCCCCGGTCGCATTGGATAGATTGTCGCAGGTGGTACAAACCCCACTCGTCTTGTTGGGGTCACCTTTCTGGGTGTCAGTGCCGGGAATGGTAGCCTGGTCAACGCTGACGTAATAGTAACCATTGCGGAGATGGTTGAAGTTATAGCTGCCCTTACTGCTGGTGCGTTGGGTGCTCAACAGTTGCCAAGTGCCGCTGTAGAAACTACACGAGTGATTCGTTGCACTTGTGATTAGATTGCTGCTAGCGTCTTTACAAGCGTAGAGGCTGACCGTGACATTCGGCAGCTTGCCGTCGGTGTTTTCGTAGCCGGGCGTGCCCTGCCAGCCGTCACTGTCAACGTCATTCCAGAGCACACCCGTAATTGAACCGGTGGCGACCAACGAAACCGTGGACGTGGCGGCAGCGCGGTTGGCTAGGCTGCTGTCACCAAAGACGCTGTGCTCGGCGTCAATCCGGTTCGTGACCGGGATCGGATTGGTCAGGGGGTGTTGGGCCACGAAAGTCACGGTAATCGTTTTGGTTTGGCCGGGATAAAGTGGACCGACATTGTCCCATTGCAGACTCCCGGCTGGGGTGGCGCTGTCCACCGGCGGATCGGCTTCAACGAATGTCAAGCCGGCGGCATCATAGGTGTCGCTGAGGGGAAGGGTCGTGATAATGGTGCTTGGGGTCGAGGCACACATTTGATTCGTCGTCACACGAAAACCGATTGTATCCAGATAGATCTTAGGGCCATCAGTGGCACCACTTTTTAGCGCATCAAATTGTAGATCAAGATCGCCGGCAAAGTCGGACCAAGCCCAACTACGCAGGCTGGTCACATTCCATGTTAACAAACCTTGCTTGGCTTTGCCGCCCGCAAAGGCATTGAGTTGCGCAGATGTAAAGACGTTGGTCGTGCCAACTTGTGTATTATTGAAATAGAGTAAGGCTTGTGCATAATCATCGGTGAGCGCGCCCGTCAGGTAGATCGAGAAAATTGCTTCCACCTTGACGAGGGTACCGTTGGGCGTACCAATCGTAAAGGAAGTGCCGGCTACCGAATCTTTGGAATTGGTGTAGGGAGATTCGGCATAGTTGCCGTCCGGACCACCGGCACCAAAGACGTTGGCAAACAGATCAAAATGTTGATTGTCGGCCAAGCCACTGGTGCGGCTATCTTCGGTGCCTGACCAGACGGTATAGGCACAGACGCTATCTTGTGCGCTGCCGCTGCCGGGAAGCCGATTGGTGATTTTGATGTTGTAGGTGGCCTGTTCCCCTTCATAAATGGGGCTGCTGCCGCTCAATGTCTTGGTCATCACCAATGCCGGCGCAAAGCCAAAGTCCGCCGTGAGATCGGTAACGGCACTGCTGTTCGTGCGCGTTGGATCAAGGCTGATGGCTTGGGTGGCAGGTCGAGTCTTGGCCCAACCGCTGGACAGATCTGGATCGGTTTGATCTAAAACGACTAGATATTTGCCGTCGGGCAAGGCGCTAAAGCCATAGAGGCCACTGCCATCTGTGGTGGCACTACCCCAGGCAATGTCGTCTACATCCAGCGCGCCGTCGCCATTCAGGTCGTAGTAAAGCGTAACAGTGACATTGGCGATGCCACTTTCACCACTGTCTTTGCCACCGTTGGCAAAGAGGCTACCGGTGCCATTATCTTGAAACACAATGTCACCGAGGCTGTTGTTACCCACGAGGAAAGTTGTCGCGCCATCTTCGAGTATAATGGGGCCGTTACCAAAACTCAGGCCGGCTGTGTTGGTCACCAAAGGGTTGGCGTAGCCAGTGGGGACGGTGATCTGAAAGGTAACGCTGCCGGTTGCGCCAGCAGGGAAGGGTGAAGTAAGCCACCACTGTAGATTCGTCACGCCGGCGGCAGCGGGTTCGGTTACGGTCCAGGTCGCGCCCTGGTCAGTCGAGTAGAGGACGCGGGCATTAATCGTGCCACCGGCCAGGTTGATGGCATCATCGGCACTACCAGCTACATAGATAGTGCCCGCCGGAATGCTTTCCTGAATCACTAAGGGAATGCCATAAGCCGGATCGCCGGCCGCCACTGGCCCGGTGTTGCTGATGTTGAGTGTATAACTGAGGGTGGCGGGTAAGCCAGGACCAATTAAACTTTGGTCAACGGTCTTACTCAGGGCGACCTCTGGCTCGTTGCTGTTCAATGGTGGCACATAATGGCCATAATCGCCATTAAATTTTTCATTATCATAGCCGGACGACACTTCTTGATAAGGAGTCAGATCGGCCGTACAGACGCCATTCAGCGCGCCATATTCATAAAAGACCAGGCCGACCACGCCCGTATTGTCCGGTAAATTTTCGAAATAGAGTTGGTCCTCAAAGGGGATCAGCTGTTCCCCACCTGTTTTTAGTTTGACAATCACCAGACCATAGGTGCGCAACAGCCGAAAACAACCATGATCATGCTCGCCTGGGTCACCAACCGGTTGCACCCATGCATTCTGATCAGGGATGAGATCACCATTATTGTCAAAGCCATGCACGGCTGTGCCAAAATCATACCAAATCCCTTCTGTACGCACGCTTTCCCCAGGGTAGACAGCGCTACCACCGCTGGGGGTAATGGTATCCCAGCCCGCAACTTGCGCAATGGCCTGCCGGTAGAGCTCCGGCACCTTGTTATCGCCGTTGGGCCAAATTTTGTTCGCGGCTGCCGAAATTTCATTGCGCATGGTGGCTTTGCGCGTAACATCGGCCTGTAAGGTGGTCCCGTTATCGTTGGCGCTTGCCCAAATGTCGTAGTTTAAAACCAGATCGTCGTTCGGTTGGATCCCACGGGTGACAGAATTGCCATTGGCGTCTAGCCGTGGATAACTGATGAGCCAGTACTGGGCGACACAATCGCCTGCAGCAACCTTGCTAATGTAACGGCTGGCATCTTTATTACCAGCGCTGCCACCTTCATGCACTAAGGTAAAGGTGCCAACCTGCCCGGTGCTTGGGTTGGTAACCGCTGGATAGATCCCTGGTGTACTATCACTGCCATTTGTATCATTGTTGGGATCAAAGTTACCGATGTGAATAAACACATCACTCAAATCGTTGGCACCTGTATTACAAACCTTCGCACCGATCGTAGCCGCTTCGGGGGCGTAGGTTGACGGCGATTCAACATTAGAATCGACGACAAAGTTGTAGGCCGTAATGACTTCGATTTTTAAATCGCCGGCAGGATTCGTGGCTGCAGCAACGGAGGTTGCGAATGAGAGGCCAAGGGTACAAAAACCAAAGCAGAGGAGTAATAATAAAAATTGATAAAACGAATGAGCAATAGTTGTTTTACTGTATTTACGGTTAACTGCGCGCAGCAAACGGTGCACCATGGGTTAGTAATCCTCTTGAATCCTGTTTAAAAAGCAGCCGCTTGACCGGATAGACTTTATTTTTTGGATGACCTTTTACTAGCTTTTGACGCACGGTCGCGACTGGTTGACAAATCACAAGCAGTCGCGGCTGAATCTGCAGCTAGAATCTGGAATAATCAGCTATTTTATTGGCATGATGATATAGTGATGCGATGACAGAAGAGAGCTAGCAATAAAGATAAGATGAGGAATGAAGCCATTTTCAGCCTGCGACACAACATTAACCGACCATAGGATAACCGCATGTGTGACTTACTTAATCAGACAAAAGGCTGAATTTGTCGGTACGGTAGTACTATATGGAAATTAAGCAATGAGTTGACACTGGTTAGCGGCGGACTAAACAAACAGGC
Organism: Caldilineaceae bacterium; assembly: GCA_022842065.1. Next base: position 103,869 of record JALHQH010000011.1, on the reverse strand, counting down.
CGAATCGACTGCGGTAGTGGCGAGGCCTGCCTCGCCACTAACCCAGTCGATTAATTAGTTAGCGCGCAACCAGCGGCAGATAAACCCGTTGCTTCATGGCTGGCTCCGCTTCCTCATCGTTAGCAGTCGGCGTCATGATTGCAACGGTAAAACTGGTTTGGCCGCTCGCCCCTTGCAGGTCGGTGACCGTCACCGTGATCAAGTAGTTACCGGCAGTGCCGACCGCGAGCTGCCCACTGATCAACCCACTGTTCGGATCGATGGTAAGTCCTGGGGGCAGATTCGTTGCGTTGTAGGCCAGTACCGTGTCATCGACATCACTGGCATTGACCTGGATCGCGACCGGTTGTCCATGCAGGAACGCGACATTGGCCAAAGGTGCCACCACGGGGGCCGCGTTGGGCAGGTTGGGGCGCACCCCAAAGCGCAGAGTCACCGCGCCGATGCCATCAACCGTCGCGGTTGCCCCCAACGCAGTCGTTGCCGTGTGGTTGGGCGGCAGCGTCAGGTTGGCGCTGTAACTGCCATTGGGCAGGCCAGTCACCAGGAAGGTGCCATCGACTGTGCTCTGTACCGTCTGGTTAACGCCATTACCGCTGAGCAGGAGAGTAGCACCGCTCACGCCGAGTTCAGTGAGCTCCTGCACGCCATTCTTGTTGAGATCGGCGAAGACGCGGCCGCTGACATCACCAATCGTGGCGAAGCCCATGCTCAAGGCCCGCGCTGCGTCTACCCCGCTTGCACCAAGGGTGAAGTTGACGGGATTGGCGGTGGTCGCGACATAACCAGTCGGCGGGGTCACGCTGACCTGGAAGTCACCAGCGGGCAAGCCGCTGAAGTGATAGGTACCATCACTGGCGGTGACTGCGGTACTAGCGACTGTTGCCGCTACGGTCGTCGCACCGGCTTGACTGCTCAGCGTAACGACGACACCACCCAGCCCACCTTCACCAGCGTCTTGGCGACCATTGCCATCGCGGTCACTAAAAATTGCGCCCGAGACAGTACCGATCTGTTGGAAGCCAAAGTGTTCACCGGCACTGCCATTGGCGGCCAGGGTGATCTGGGCCAGGGTCCGCTGCCCCACATAAGTTGCATCTGGCACTTGGGTCTGCAGGGTGTAAGCGCCCGCCGGCACCTTGTAGAAGAGCGCTAGCCCATTGCTGTTGGTGGTGGCACTGTAAACGGCCGTCACCGCCGCGCTTTGCAGCTGCGGTGCCAACACCACCGGCAGGCCGGCCAACGGTGGTTCATTCGGCTCCTGCATGCCATTGTTGTTGCGATCTTCAAAGGTGGTGGCAGCGACGGTATTGACCGTTTGGTTACCAAAGTTGGCGACGGCCGTCCAGAACTGGGCCAGGTTAATCACCACTTGGCTGGGTGAGGTGCTGGTGTAGCCGGTCGGCGTGGTCAACTGGACGGCATAGGCCCCGACCGCCTGGTTAACAAAACTGTAGCTGCCATCGGCCCCACTACTCATGCTGCCCACAGGCACTTCATCACCGGTGCGGAAGACCCCATCCGGCCCGGCGGTAAAGAGCGCGATGGCGGCGTTGGGGATGCCTGCTTCGCTGTTTTGGCGCACACCATCACCGTTGCTGTCATCGTAGACCACACCGGCAATCGTGCTAACCGGTTGTAGCCCAAAGCTGAGATTGACCGCGCTATCAGGGGCCAGGGCAACCGGTTGTTGCACGCCGGTCACCGCCACAAAGTCGGCGGGGGGCGTCATCACCACCAGATAGTTGCCAGGCAGCAAGGCAGCAAATTGATAACTACCGTCAGCGCTGCTCAGCGTTGTGGTCAACAATTGCGTGTTCTGGAAGAGCTGGATCGTCACCCCGGCCACGCCACTTTCCGCGTGCGCCTGGCGACCATCACCATCGAGATCACGGAAGATCACACCGGTCAGCGTGCCACGTGCCTGGTAACCGAAGTTACGCACCGCCACATCACCACTGCCCAGGTTGACATTACTGGTTGTGCTGCCTTGGGCCACCCATTCAACTGGGGCCGCAGCCACGACGGTATAGAGCCCCGGCGTCAGGTCAATGAATTGATAGGAACCGTTATTGTCCGTTGTGACCCTGGCGAGTTGGCCGGTGCTGTTAAAGAGCGTCACCGTGGCGGCGGTAACCCCTGGTTCACCACTTTCCTGGTCGCCGTTGCCATTGCGGTCCACAAAGAGCAGACCGGTGATACTCCCCGCAGCCGGGGTGCCTGTCGCGGTCGGCGTGGCGGTGCTACTCGCCGTTGGTTCTGGTGTTTCCGTTTCGGTCGCCGTGGCCGTTGGCTGAAGCGTACCGGTCGCGGTTGGGGCCGGTGTGCTTGTTTCCGTCGCCGTGGCCGTCGGTTGGAGCGTGCCCGTCATCGTCGGCTCTGGTGTGCTCGTTTCCGTCGCCGTGGCCGTCGGTTGGAGTGTACCCGTCATCGTCGGCTCTGGTGTGCTCGTTTCCGTGGCCGTGGCCGTCGGTTGGAGTGTACCCGTCATCGTCGGCTCTGGTGTGCTCGTTTCCGTGGCCGTGGCCGTCGGTTGGAGCGTACCCGTCGCGGTTGACTCTGGTGTGCTTGTTTCCGTCGCCGTGGCCGTCGGTTGGAGCGTGCCCGTCGCGGTTGACTCTGGTGTGCTCGTTTCGGTCGCCGTGGCCGTCGGTTGGAGTGTACCCGTCATCGTCGGCTCCGGTGTTTCCGTTTCGGTCGCCGTGGCCGTCGGTTGGAGTGTACCCGTCATCGTCGGCTCCGGTGTTTCCGTTTCGGTCGCCGTGGCCGTTGGTTGGAGCGTACCCGTCATCGTCGGCTCCGGCGTGCTCGTTTCCGTCGCCGTGGCCGTCGGTTGGAGCGTACCCGTCATCGTCGGCTCTGGTGTTTCCGTTTCGGTCGCCGTGGCCGTCGGTTGGAGCGTGCCCGTCATCGTCGGCTCCGGTGTTTCCGTTTCGGTCGCCGTGGCCGTCGGTTGGAGCGTGCCCGTCATCGTCGGCTCCGGTGTGCTCGTTTCCGTCGCCGTGGCTGTCGGTTGGAGCGTGCCCGTCATCGTCGGCTCCGGCGTGCTCGTTTCCGTCGCCGTGGCCGTCGGTTGGAGCGTGCCCGTCATCGTCGGCTCCGGTGTACTCGTTGCCGTGGCCGTCGGTTGTAACGTGCCGGTCGCGGTTGGTTCTGGTATTTCCGTTTCCGTCGCCGTTGGCTGGAGCGTGCTGGTCATCGTCGGCTCCGGCGTATTCGTTGCGGTCGCCGTGGCCGTCGCGGTTGGCAGTGCTGTTTCTGTTGCCGTCGCGGTTGCCGTTGGCGGCAATGGTGTATTCGTTGTGGTCGGCGTTGGTGTGACTGTTGGAGTCGGCGTTGGTGGCGCGGTTACAGTCTGCGTCACCACGCTAGAAACGCTGGGCAGGTAGAGTCCATCCCCACTGTAGCCGGCAGTGATCACATAGGTACCGGCGGGCAGTGTTGTGGTCAACAGTTGCGCTGCACCGGCGACCAGCGTTTGCGCCGCGCCAAATGTGGCACCATCGACATAGAATTGAACCGTACCTGTGCCAATCGGGGCAAGGGTTGCGGTCAGGGTTAACGCATCCTGTGCGGTGACAGGGTTGGGCATCGTCGTTAGGGTGAGGGTTGTGGTGATTGGGTCAAGCGCAAAGGTCGCGGTGACCACTTTGTTGGGCGACGCGATGGCAATACAGACACTAAATCCACTACACGGACCAACGCCCGCCATGTTCACGACACAGTCGCCGGTGCCGCTACATTCGCCGCTCCAACCGCTGAAGGTCGATCCACTGTCCGCCACGGCGGTCAAGGTGACCACTGTATTATAGGCAAAATTGGCAGTACAGGTGATGCCACAGGCGATCCCCGCGGGTAGACTAGTAACTGTGCCGCTGCCGGCCCCCGTCATCCCCACCGTGAGCGGCTGGATCATGGTCAACACGAGATCGTTCCCATCGCCGCCGGTATAGCTAAGCTGGAAGGTAAAGCCTGCTGTGCTGAACGTTGCGCCTTGGGCCAAACCGGTCAATGTCCCGTTGATCGGGTCACTGCCATCATTGTCGATCAAGGTAAAGCTGCTGCCCCCCGGCGTGAAGTTGCTGAGATCAAGCGTCAGGTTGGCGTCGGTAAGGTTAACCGTGCCGGTCACCACGATCTGGTCATAATCTGTGCCGGGGGTAGAGCCGTTAAGCGCGACGGCCAGCACGCTATTGGCGGCCATGGTCAGCCCATCGTTAACCGTGAAGAGTGCAAGGCCGGAACCAGGTGCAAGAGTGCCATTGGGCTGTACTACCACCGCGCCCACTGTGCCATTGCCACCCAGCGTACTCCCATTGACCACCACCACGTTGCTGCTATCGGCAAGACGTCCGGTCACCAATAGGGTGCCGGCGGCCACCGTTATCGTACCCGTAGCGGAATTGTGCGCGGCGAGCGTTAAGGTGCCGCTGCCGGACTTGATCAGCCCACCAGTGCCGGCTAGCACACTATCGATTGTCGCGCTAGTGCTGGCATTGGTCCAGGTGAGGATGAAACCGCTGGCGATAGTGATGCTACTACCACTGAGTGTAACGCCGTCCGCAGCAGCAGCATTAACCGTCAAGCCCTCACCAAGCGCAAGATCACCGGCCAACGTCACTGGCGCGGCGAAAGCACTGCTCAGCAAGAGCGCCTGGTGGCCGGTCGTGTCGGCCAGCGCGATGGCCACGGCTTCGCTAAAGCTGACCCCATCGCTAAGGTCGATGGTGGCACTATCACTGTTATTGGTCACATAGACGGTATCGCTGGTCACCGTCACGTCGGCGGTGGTGTTGCTGTTGCCGTCGCTGAGCGTAAAGCGGAGCGTAGCGTCGGCAGCCGGGGTGTCGTTGCGGTAGGTGAGATGGCGGAGCACCGCTTGCACCAGCGCGGTGGTGGCCGTCGTGATGGTGCTGGTAAAGTTGATCGTTAACACACCGCCGCTGTTGGTAAAGGTGGCAAAAGTCTGGCCGGCAACTTGGAGGGCGTCGGTGTCAATGGTGAAACTGCTGCCGGTGGGATCGAAGGCAAAGAGATCAGCCGACCATGCCGTACTTGCGCGCTGTATGGTGAGAGTAGCGCCGGCCCAATCGCCATTACCGCCGTTCAGCGCTTCAAACTCGGTGTCGCCGATGGTGGCGTTGCCATCTTGATCCACGCGCACCGTGTTGCCCACATCGGCCCACGCCACGCTATCACCGTCGAGATTGGTGAAGGTAGGCGCATCGTTGACCAGCGTAATGGTTAAAGTCAACGCGTCGGTAACGGCAATCGCGAAGGGCAGGAAGCGCTGGCCGTAGACATTGTCATCTGTATCGATGCTATCGGGGGGACCTTCCCAGGTAACAAGGAAACCACCCCCGGCTAATGGCCCAACCACTGGTGAGTCCTGGTTGCCAGCGGTCAGGCTATTCACCTGGAAGGCATCGCCAACTTTGGTCGACTGCGCGTTGTAGCGCTGACCAAAAACACCTGTGCCATTACTGTCGACGCCATTGGGCGCTTCAAAGATGATCACAAAGCCACCGTCACGCAGCGCGGAGACAGATTGTTCGGTGCCATCTGTGCCGCTGTTCACCTGGGTTTCCGCCGTGATCGCGGTGCCGGCCCCGTTGTAGCGACGGAAATAGACATCCGACGTGTCATCCGCGTTTTCCGTGGTCCAGGTGACGATAAAGCCGCCATCACTCATGGCCCCCAGGAAGGGCGTCACCTGATCGGCGATGATCGTCTGGTTGACCAGGAATTCACCCCCGACCGGACTACCTGCGGCGGTGTAGCGTTGCGCATAGATGTCGTTATCGATAGAGCCAGCCTGTTCGTCTGACACCCAGGTCACCACAAAGCCACCATCAGTCAGCCCTACGATGCGCGGTTCCCGTTGGTCGTCCGCCGTCGTCGTGTTAACACGGAACTCGCTGCCGACTTTCGTGCCCGCCACATTGAAGCGCTGGGCGTAGATGCCATCGGTAGTGCCAGCATCCTGTTCGTCGGATTCCCAGACAATCACAAAGCCACCATCAGTCAGCGCCGCGACATCGGGATCATCCTGATCGTCGCTGCCTGAATCGTTGCCGCGCCAGCTATTGACCAACAGATCAGCGCCCAGCGCAGTTCCATCGGCAGCATAGAGGCGCATGGTAATATCATCGTCGTAGTCAATCGTGTCCGTGACCGGCTTCTGTTCACCCGATTCCCAGACGACGACAAAGCCACCGCCTGTCAAGCCAGCGACAACGGGTGTGTCTTGATCGTTTTTCGTAAAGGTATTGATCTGAAATTCACTGCCAAGCACTGTGCCATTCGCGTCAAAGCGCCGTCCAAAGACGCCACGGGTATCCCCACTTTCACCATCATCCGGGGTTTCGGCGGGAGCCCGCGCCTGCCAAACCATCACAAAGCCGCCGTCGCTGAGCGCGGTAATGGATGGCTCGTCTTGGAAGCCAGTCGTTGTGACGTTGACAAGAAATTCAGTGCCGGCTTTGCCCGCATCGCTGAGATCAACGATGGTAAAGCCGAGTTGCCGTGTGAACTGCTGGGGCGCAGGATTGGTTGAGTTGTAGGTAACGGTACGCAGCAGACTCTGCCATTGGGCCGTCGTGCCATTGCCCGTCAGCGCGAGGATACCGGTAGCCGCGTTGTAGGTGCCGGTAAGCCCCGCTGTGGCGGTAAAAGCGAGTAGGTCGCCGCTTTCCAGCGGGGTGATCGCAACGCGGACTTCGCGGATGCCATCGGTTGGATCGCCCAGCGTCAGTTGGGGGGCAACCACAATGGGGCCGCCGCCGGCGGTAAAGGAGACTAGCCCACCGACCATGATCGTGGGGCTGTTACTGAGGGTAAAGGTCGCGGTGACCGCACTGTTCGCCGTCATCGTTACCGTACAATTGCTTATCCCGCTGCACGCGTCAAACCAACCAGCAAAGGTCGAACCACTGTCGGCCACAGCCGTCAAAGTGACTACCGTGCTGTAAGCGAAGTCTGCCGTGCAGGTGATGCCACAGGCAATGCTGGCCGGTAAGCTGGTGACCATGCCATTGCCGCTCCCCGTTTTGTTCACAGCCAGGCGCGGGGGGACGTTGCGGTAGAGCACATTCTGCTCATTGTAATTCCCAGCCGCCAGGTCAAGGTCGCCATCACCATCAGCGTCACCCCAGGCCACGCTCAGCGTGGCATCATTACCGGTACCAAAGTTGAGTCCGGTGTCGAAGGTGCCATCCCCCTGGTTGAGGTAGAGCACATTCTGTTCATTTTCGTTACCGACGGCGAGGTCAAGGTCGCCGTCACCATCGAAGTCACCAACAGCCAAGCTCCGTGTACTATCACTGCCCGTACCAAAATTGCGCGGGGAACCCAAGCTGCCGTCCCCAAGATTGGGATAAATTTCATTCTGACCAGAGTAATTGCCGGCGGCGAGGTCAAGGTCGCCATCACCGTCGAAATCACCCCACGCCACGCTGAGGGTCGCATCGCTACCGCTGCCAAAATTGATCCCGGTGCCAAAGGTGCCATCGCCGTTATTGTGGTAGAGTGTATTCTGCCCCCAGCTCCCAGCGGCGAGGTCGAGGTCGCCGTCGTTGTCGAAGTCCCCCCATGCCAAGGTGCGACCGGTGCCGAAGTTGATCCCAGTGCCGAAGGTACCGTCCCCGTTGTTCGGGTAGAGCACACCAGCGTAATCGCTCCCGGTAGCCAGGTCGAGGTCGCCATCACCATCGAAGTCGCCCCACGCCAGCCCAATGGTGCTATCACCTTCGGTACCGAAATTGACCGCTGCGCCGAAGGTGCCATCCCCGTTGTTCGGGTAGACCGCGCTCTGTGCCCCGCTGTTCCCTACCGCCAGATCAAGATCGCCATCGTTGTCGAAGTCGCCCCACGCCAGGCTCCAGGTGGGTTCGCTGCCGGTGCCGAAGTTGATCCCTGCATCGAAACTGCCATCTCCCTGGTTAAGGTAGAGCACATTCTGACCGCCGTTATTGCCGACCGCCAGGTCAAGATCGCCGTCGCGGTCGGCATCAGCCCACGCCAGCGCGTAGGTCGCGTCGTCAGCCGGACCGAAATTGACACCATCCGCCAAGCTGCCAGCGCTGGCGGCTGCCGCCGTCTGAAATTGCCAGACGGTAGGCGTGAGTGGCCTCGTCCCAGTGAGATTAGCCGTCGCGGTCGTGGCGCTCGTGTAGACCAGCTCGCCGGCGAAGAAAGGCTGCGCCGGGGTCACTGTGACGACATTGCCGCTAATGCTGTGAGTAGCGGTCACCAGCCCTTGGTACATGCTATGGACGGCAACCGTGCGGCTGGTGACAGTCGCCGCAGCAATGGCCGCGCTATAGGTAAGCACAACGCGACTATCGAGTGGTACATCAACCGTATGCATGATGGGGCTGTAGCGATCAAGGATCAGCGGCGTGGTGATCGGGTCGGCGGTAAAGGTCGCGGTGACCACTTTTGCCGCCAGCACGCCGGCCACACAGACGGTATCCGCAGCACATGCCCCCACCCCAGCCATCGTGATGATACAACGGCCGGTCCCGCTACACTCACCACTCCAGCCGCTAAAGGTTGAACCGCTGTCGGCGGTGGCGGTCAAGGTGACCGTCAGGCCACTACCAAAGTCATACGCGCAACGGTTGCCACAGTCGATCCCGACAGGATCACTCGTGACCTTGCCGCTGCCCGTGCCAGCCGGATTGACCGTCAAGGGTTCTGTGGGGCCGGCCATGACAAAGCTGACCGACTCGGAAGTCCCATAGGTCGCGCCGGCCCCATCGTTAACGTAGACATAGAATTCGCGTACACCGCCGGTGGGGGCGGTGTACAACAGACCGTTGAGGATCTCTTCAACATAGCGCGCGGTTGCAGCACCATTGAAATGGATGACTAGGCTATTGCCATTCTGTCCGTCGGCACTGCCATCAATTGTCCCTACTGTGGTGATCGACAGCGCAAGGCTGTCATTGGTCGAGACATCTTCTCCGGCGCTGATGACATCATTGCCACCGGCTGTCGCCGTTGTACCATCAAAGGTAAAGCTACCATCGGCCGGTCCACTCATTTGAGTAATGGTCAGCGTACCATTGGCAAAGCTGGCTGTGCTGTCGCCAACCAGGGCAAAGCCCGTGGTATCGCTGTTGGGATCAGCGTCAATGTACGCAGGGGTGTTCAGGCTAAAGGTCGTATAGTCGCCGGCCAGGTTCTGGATCACACCAGTGGTGGCGGGATCATCAAGCAAGCTAACGGCCAGGGTGTGCGTTTGGCTGCCGCTAGTCGCACCGTTAATCGTAACGGTCACGGTGTAGACGGGGCGACCGGTACTATCGACATTGGCGGTGCCGGGGTTGTCATAATCAGGCGCAGCGATAAAGGTGAGCAGGCCACTGTCAGCGTCGAGCGCAAAGAGGGCTTGGTCGCTGCCACCGGTGATAGCATAGTTGGGCGTGCCGATCAAGATCGTGTCGGTGAAGGGTTCCAAGGTCGTGACGAAGGTGGTATTTTCACGCACAAGCGGTGTCAGCAAGTTTTCGCTGGGTCCCCCCGGATCGACGATGGTGCCGTTTGCCGCGCCGTCAGCGTCATAAGGACCGCCATCGGTCAGCGCAAAGTTGACGCGCGTGGTGGTGCTGTCGGCAACAGCCACCGCAGTGGCAATATCGACCCACGCATTGGTGAGGCGGTTACGTTTGTAGTAGCTGCTTACCTTGAGGCTGCTGTCGGCGTAGAGGCTCAACTGCACCGTGCCACCAGTGGGTAGCCCGGTAATGATGAAACTCAACTGGCCGAGGGGCAGCTTAATGCCGCGCGGCAAGGTCGTCGGCGCTTTGGCGACAGTAATGGTGGAAAGATAACCACCCAGGGCGTGCAGCGTGCCGGCTTTGCCGCTAATACCCGTGTAGGGTTGGGTACTTTCGATGATCTGGAAAGTCGCAGTCACTGCTCGGGCAGCGGACATCGTCACAATACAGTTGCCGGTGCCACTACACGCGCCCGACCAACCGGCAAAGACGGAACCAACGTCCGCGGTGGCGGTTAAAGTGACGACAAGACTACTGCTGAAGGTGGCCGTACAGGTGACGCCACAGGCAATCGCCGCGGGCAGGCTGGTGACGGTGCCTGTGCCGTTGCCGGTTTTGTTCACGGTCAGGTCGGCATTGCTGGCCGTGCCAATGGTAACGTTGTAGGTGGTGTCGGTGGCATTGGCAATGACATAGTTGTCATAGTAGTCGCGGATTGACCCAAAGCGCCATTGCACCGCAATCTCATGGTTGGCCGGCAGGTTGGCGCTAGGTGTAATCGTCAGCGTGTTGGTGGCCCAACCGGCGATCTGAGTATCAGTGTAAGCCAACGTTTCGAGCACAGTGTTTGCCGTCACATCACGGATAATGAAGGTGCCGGTAATGCCTTTGATGACAGACTCGCTGAAGCGCAACGCCAGGCTGCTCGTGGGCGTAACAGCGGTGGCGTCATCGGCTGGTAGGGAATTCGCCCCATCGAAGGTGGGGACGGTTTCGTCTGTATAAACAATCCCGCCATAGAAGGGGCCAGTGGGCAGGGTGGTGACGGTAAAGACGGTGCCACTGGCCAGATTGACGCTGTAGACGCCAGGAGAGTTGGTAGACGTTGCGCCCAAGAAGAAAGCGCGCTGATTCACCAGATCCAATGCCAGGTCACCAGGCGCAGGATGGATGGAGCTCTTGAGCACAGCCGCACCCGTGCCATCTGGTTTGATGCGATTGAGCGCATCGGTTGCCCCCAACGTCGTGCTGCTACCATCACTCGAAAGATAGTAAATGTACCCGCCAACGGGGTCATAGGTGATCCCGCCATAGAAGGGGCCGGTGGGCAGGGTGATGACGGTAAAGACAGCACCACTGGTCAGATTGACCCCATAGACGCCAGGAGAGTTGGTGGAGGTTGCGCCCAAGAAGAAGGCGCGCTGATTCGCCAGATCCAATGCCAGGTCACCAGGGGCAGGATGGATGGAACTCTTGAGTACAGCGCCGCCGGTGCCATCCGGCTTGATGCGACTGAGCGCATCGGTTGCCCCCAACGTCGTGCTGCTACCATCACTCGAAAGATAGTAAATGTACCCGCCAACGGGGTCATAGGTGATCCCGCCATAGAAGGGGCCAGTGGGCAGGGTGGTGACGGTAAAGACGGTGCCACTGGTCAGATTGACGCTGTAGACGCCAGGAGAGTTAGTGGAGGTTGCGCCCAAGAAGAAAGCGCGCTGATTCGCCAGATCCAATGCCAGGTCACCAGGGGCAGGATGGATAGAACGCTTGAGCACAGCGCCGCCGGTGCCATCCGGCTTGATGCGATTGAGCGCATCGGTTGCCCCCAACATCGTGCTGCTACCATCACTCGAAAGATAGTAAAGCGCTGGCGCTGGTGCCTGGAGGGTGACCGTTGCCTGCTGATTGACCGTGGCGCTGTTGTTACTGCTACCGCTGTCGGTCACACTCACCAGGGTTACCACGCGACTGCCGGTGGTGAGCGTGGCGTCACTGTTTTTGTAACTCATCCCGTCGATGAGCGTGCCCATGTTGGCGTCGCTGTGGGTCATGCCGCTAAGGGTGACGGTTGCGGTGTTGCCCGCCACACTGACGGCATAGTTGCCAATCCCAGTGATGGTGCCGCTAGCACCGTTGGTCAGCGCAACGTCGGTCCCGTCAATGGTTAGGTATTCGGTGGTATCAGCGACATTGCTGACGGTGAGGACCGCGCTAGTAAAGGATTGGCCACTGTCATTGGTGGCGGCAGTGACACTGCTGAAGAGGTCAACGCCGGTGCTGCTGCCTTGGGTAAAGGTAGGGGTGGCACCGGTGGCGGTGAGAGTGGGGGCACTTTCAGGATTCCTAAAATTGGTGGCATTGATGTTATCAATGTCCAGCGCTGTTAGCACCGCATTGGCGGTGGTGATGCGAAATTCATCAATTCCTTGAAACTTGATATTAGCAGTAAAGGTAATTCCCCGTTGCCATGTACCACTATTGCCAAATGAGGCAACTGCGGCGGTCGTGTAGGTTGCACCACTGACCGGTACGCCATCGACATAGCCGGTAAAGGTAAAAGTGGTTGCCGGTGCACCTTGCCAACTGTCATACCCAAAGTCAATTCCATTGAGGTCAAACAATTTGCCGTCATTCGAGGCAAAACGCACACTGGTGATCGTTTGTGACCCGGTCTCTAGCGCCACATACACTAAGGCACCATCGCTACCAGCCCCCCAATTTTCGCTCGCGATCACAAAGGTGTTACTGCCCGCCGTGGTATAGCCGGACATGTCCCAACCGGCTAGATTGGTGGCGGTGAAACCACTGGCACCGTTCGTTGTGCGTGCATATTCGGTATAAGTACTGGGAAAGCTGTTAAAGGTGGTAATCCCGTCGATGGGTGTGTTCGGCGTAGCGGCAGGGGTGGCTGTGCTGGTGGCCGTGGGTACAGGTGTATTCGTCGCCGTTGCTGTCGCAGTGTTGGTCGCTGTTGGCAACGAGGTATTCGTCGCCGTCGCGGTTGCGGTCGCCGTGGGCGAGGCCAGCCCCAACGTGCTATAGACAAAATTATCAACTGCCAGATAATTATGTGGGCTGTTGAGGACAAACTCAACCGTGTCGATATCGGTGGTGGCAAAGTCGGTACCAGTGAGGTCGATCCGCTGCCAAGCGCCACCCAAAGCAACCGGATTTTGGCCATAGCCGGCAGATGCAACCGTTGCGCTGACCACTTGGCTGCCATTGCGTTTCCCAATCACTGTAATACTTTGGGGCGGATTCAATACGTTGTCACCGCCGTTTTGTGATGGCCAGACATCAAACCGCTGTGCGCGGAAGGTATAACCGGCGGACGCGGCAATCCCACCAACATTGCCCGTCCGTGATTGCAGATAGACCGAATCCATGTAGCCATCGGAATGTCCCGTCTCACCTTCGAGATTAGAGCCGAAATCATTGATCTTTTGACCAACCATGTTACCGGTCAATGTAAAGGTTTGGCTGGATGAAGCAAAGCTGGTGCCATTATGGATGATATCTTCAAAATAGTAGGTGACGCTCGTCGGCGCGCCATAGACGGTCGGGATCCCCCAGCGCCCAATGCCGGGCATTAAGCCCGCGCCAAGCAGCAAGAGCACGGCGGCAAAAAAGAGCGAGCGGAAGCGCTTGATGGAAAAGCTCATGACCGGGATCCTTTCGGGTGTAAGACCGATGCGTTGTGCAAACAAAGACTTTAAGCTTCGCTATCGATAATGGCTGGGCGGCGCAGATGATGTGAAGTATTTTAGCTATCAGCAGTTGACGACAGTGCCTGAACCGCGCACCGCAATTGTTTCACACAGCATAACTGAATGTCCGACGCACTTAATCGGGTAAAAGGCGGAAAAGGAAGGTACGGTGGTACTGCTCAATCAAGCTACCTGATCGAGCACAACCGTACGGCGCGACAGACGACTGAGACGTGACGCCCACTTCTGGCAGCGGACTAAAACAAATCACCTAATCCGCGGTGACCTAATAGACAACGTAGATTAACATGGCACAATCGTGTACTGCGCATCCCCTGATGCGCAGCCCGCTTGGTGCCAACTCTATTTGTCGTATCTATAAGTTTTGATAGTTTACCGCGTACGCATGGTGCAACCACTCAGTTTATAACAACGCTTGGAAGAAGCGGCCTGAAATCCCCAAATCAAAAAAGGATGCCCAGTGGGCATCCTTTTTTGATTTGGGGATTTCACTTATACCAGCGGCTGTCATAAATTAACATTTTTACTCGTGTAGAAAATGTTAATTTATGACAGCGCCAAGTATAAACCGATGGGGCGGACGCTGGTAATCAGTCAGCCCCCTCCCGCGCCTAAAGTGATGTCAGTTTGAAACCAATACATTTATCCACGAAGGGACACGAAGACACACGAAGATTTCGCCTTTACTGCGTGTGTCTTCGTGTCCCTTCGTGGATCAGCTAAAACTACGATTTTCTATCTGATTTCACTTTAGAAGCGGTTGCCCCTAGACGCGTGCCCCTGGTAAACAGAGTTCTTTGGCAAGTCTTCCTGGAAGGGGTCACATGCTTCGCCGAGATGCGAAGATCACCTGACCTCTTTCAGGAAGACCCATTACAAACGATCTTTGTTAATTCTGCACTAGAATCTGCATCCTTCGACAAGCGCAGCAGCTGCGTTCAAGGAAGTCAAGCATGGTCGAACCCACCGGCCCCACGCGCACCCCCTAGCGCAGGATGAACGGTAGATAGTTCTGCCATGGCCGCGGTTCATCTACCTCTTCAAGATCGGTGGGACGAATGATCGCCACGGTAAAGCTGAGTGTTTTCTGGACATTGGCACTGACCGCGTTAACCATGACAGAATGGGTGCCTGGTGCGGTGGTCGCCGCCGTCTGCATCACCAGCGTCACTTGTGCGGGCACCGTCACCGTGACTTGGCTCTGGCGGGCCTGCAACGCCTCCGCCGTGGTAGCAAAGGTGCCAACCGCAAGGCCGGTCAACATTTCTGCTGGTAAGGTGTCCGCAGACAAGGTGAGGGTCACAGGGCTTTGCCATTGCAAGAAGTCCCGCACATCGATCACAACCTGTTGCGCAGTGCCGGCGATCAGCGTTGTCGACGGATTCGTGGTCTCTAAGAGAAAGACTGGTTTATTGACAGTGAGCGGCACCAGCAATTCGCGCTCATAGGTCGGCTGGCTGCCTACAATCCGTAACTGGTAGTGGCCACCAGCGAGGAGTGATGTCGCCTGGAGGATCAATGTCGCCTCTGCACCGGGTTGCACGGTCTGCTCGGCAAAGCGCCAATCCAAGCCAGCCGGCGCATCCAATAGTGTCAACTCTACCGCATCCTGGGAACCGAGGACCGCCCCGACGGCGAGCCGCAGGGTTGCCTCTACGCCGGGCTCCAAGGTGACCGCGGCTGGGTCCGGTGTCAGGGTGAAGCTTGGTTTTTCCACGGTAATGGTCAACGTAAACTCGCGCGTGATCGCGCCACCACTCGCCTCGACCGTCACTTGATGGACGCCAGCGCCGATGGCGGCACTGCTGACAAGCGTAAAATCAACCTGGGTGCCATCACGGGTTGGCGTGGCCAGGCTATTGGCAAAGGTCAAGCTTAACCCTGGCGGCAGATTCTTGCCGCGCACGCTGATTGCCTCAGGATAATCGACCAAGCTGGTGCTGAGGCGCAAGCTGCCCTGTGTCTCTGCGCCGGCGCGGATGGTCAACGCGCTTGGCTCTGCCGTCAGGGTAAACTCTGGCACCATTGGGATATAGGTCTGTTGCTGTGAGCGAACCATACGGCCACTTTCACTGTCATACGCTTCCAAGGTCAGATAATGTAACCGGCCAGGTTCAACGGCAGAGATAGTGGCGGTGAGGGTATCTGTTTTGGTAATGACTTGGTCCGGCACGAGTGGATCGGTCCCAATCGAGAGCACATAGCGGTCGGCGTCAGGGCTGGGCGGTTGCCAATTGATGGTCATGGCGCGATAGCTTTCCAGGATAGTCAGTTGTGCGTTCCAGGATGTCGGCCACGGATTGGCGATCGTCACGGTGTTCGGCACATAGCGGCGGACCGGCGCGCGATTCTGATCATCGATCTCGATCCAGATCTTGTAGGTTCCGCTGCGCAACTTGCTGCTGTCAAAGGTAAGCGATTGGGCCGAGCCATCGCGATTTGGCGCCAGCCCAATGGCCAAGGGGGTGCCGGTGAAGTTCTCAACCGTGCGCGCTTCTGTCACCCCGGCGGCATTGACCGCCTGTTCCGTCCGGGTGGATTCCCACGGATTGACATAGACGCTGATCAACGTCTCTGGCAATTCAGCACTGATTTGCCAACTGACTTGTAACTGTCCGTTAGCGATAACCTTGGCGTCCAAGCCCGTTACGGCTGGCGGAGGAATGTTGCCAAAGACCTCTAATTTGAAGTTTTGGGCATCCAGATCACTATCGACCTTGATCTGCCATGTGCCAGGGTCAATCGCATTTGCGGTGTACATGATCTGCGTGCTCCGGCTGGCAGAGAGATCAGTGTGGGGTAGAACCCCAGGGTAGGCAACGCCTTCGCTCATGCTGTCATAGAGAAAGACAGTGTAGGTCGAGCCTTCGGCAAATTGCATGCCGTCCAACAGGGCAGTTTCGCCGGTGGCACTTTGCAGCGTCCAGTTACTCGTGCCCGCGGCAATGGTGAGATAGGGGCTCGCCTGGCCAAAGCTTACCTCATTGAAGAGCGTGGCTGTCTCCCCATGGACGGCCATGGCCGGCAACTGGGAGCCCAGATGAACCAACCGTACCCGTGCTTGCCCCAAAGCCGCCAATCGATTTTCGTCGGTAAAGAGTTTACCGGTAACGGTGCCGTTGCCATCGGTTAGCGCAAAGGAGTAGGTTTGGCCTTGCGCTAGCTCGACGCGCTGTTCCAACAGAATCGGGCTCGTTGCCCCCGTCGGCACCACGCGAATGGTATGCTGCCCCGCGGTCACCGTGCCATAGTGGCTCACACTGTTCGTGGCGCTTGTATCTGCCGATTGCAGGGCCGCAAAGGCGACCTGCCCATCGATCAAAATATCGACCGTAGCCAGGCTATTCGCACTGTGCACAATCCGCATTTCAGCAGTTTCGGCGAGCGCGGGGGCCGGCAAGAGCGAGCGGACCCCCATCGCCTGTAGGGCGGCTGCGCCATCGCTGCCAACAGCTGCGATCAGTTGGTCGCGGAGGAACGTTTCTTCCTCGATCGCGGCCTGCTCGCTGCTGGCCACTGCCATTGCCAGGTTGGCTGGCAATGATGAGCCAACGTTCAAGGTCACTACTTCATTGTAGGTAATGTTGGCCGGCAGATTGTTCTGATCAAACACTGTGCCGCTGGGCGACAGCAACTGAACAGGTGGCGTGTTGCCCTCAATCGAGAGGGCAAAGACCACATCGCTGCGCGACCCAATCTCTGCATTCAGGATGACCACCTCTGGGGCTAAGGTCACCCCCTGGAGTTCGCTGGCCGCGGCGGCGCTGATTTCACCCCGTTCACGGGCGGCCCACAATTGGCGCAGGTGGGCCAATTGGCTGGGCGTCAAGCGGGTGTAATTGCGAATCGCGCTGCCAAAGGCGATGGCGCCGCCGGTATCAATGTAGACGCCGGTGCAGTAGCCGCTCAGGCAGGTTTCGCCCTTAAAGCCCCACTTACCATTGGTGAACTCGCCCGCGTCAATGCTGACATTACCAAGGGTGAGATTGGAAGACGGCACACTGACACACCACTCGGTAGTCGTACAGTTGGTCTTGGGGATCTTGACACAGACACCCAATTTACACTTGCGATCATACTCTGTAGAACAGCTGACCCCGGAGGTGCAGCCCTCCCAGATTTTGCCCTTGGGAATCCCAACCTCCATCTTCCCGGTGCCACTTAAGTGGAAGCCTCGGTAGTCGCTCCAGGCATCGACGGTGACACTCCCGCGCGACACAATCATCTCCAGCCAGAGCGTCGCATTAAAGCGGGTTGAGGTCAGATTGGCCTTGGCACCACCTACATTGAAGATAAAGACCTTCACCGTGCCATCCAGCGCCATCTGGAAGGGGCTGGGTTTCATCGTCATCGTGGCATTGGCGCTCAAGGCGGCAACGCCGCCAATGCTCTTGCCCGCGGCCAGACCGGCACTGACCCGAATGACTGGCTGCGCCCCCAGCGTGACGCTACCTTGGACATAGGTAAGATACATCCCCGTCGTCCCAACCGGGATCTGGCAATCTAGACGGAGCGAGGCGGAACGGAGGCCAAAGCTGTCGATGCCCTGGGAAAGTTGGGGGCCGCTACCCACCATCGGCATGGTGGCGCGTGGTCCCTGACCATCCATCGCTTCAAACTGGACCATCATTTGATTAGCGAAATTGGCATAGATCTCCGCGGCGACGGCAATCCCGCGGCAGCCTCCACCCGCCGAGAGGCTACTCGTACTAAAGTAGCCATTGGCGGCAATGATGTAGCCATTGCCTTCCTTGCGTAATTCACCCCCTAATTCCAGCGAAACACCGCCGGTGGTGATGGTGGGCAACGCAAATTTGCCCCCCCCAATGCTCAACCCTTTGGTCGGGCTAACCCGCACGTTATAAACGGCGGCGCTGCCCTGGCCACCAGGCAATTTGAGGCTGGCCGAGGCCATCACCAATTGGGTATCGCCACCGCTCGTTTCGATATTCACACCGGTGGCGCTCAACGCCATGCCGGCCAACGAAAGCGTTAAGCCTTCGAGCTGCCCGCCGATATCACCACGGCTGGTGACAAAGATGCTGCCAATCGCAGCGCTGCTGCTGCCGGGGATATTGACGGTTACCTTGCCTGCCAAGAGCAGCTTATAGGTTGAGTTGGAAAAGCTGGAGCCGCCCTCAAGTTGGATTGTGGCCTGTGGTTGGGTACCGTCGGTCTTGCCCGTGACCGCAAAGCCGCTGCCCCCACCAACCTTGAAGTTTGGCACATTGAAGGTGAGACCGCCGCCATTGACCGTCAAGCCGCTACTGCTGATCCGAACGCCACTGACATTGCCCTTTGCCCCGCCGAGCGCGGCCGGTAAACTGATCGATGCACTCGTGGCGCTGGCACCCGTGCTATCAAAGTTCACCCCCTGAAGATTGAGATTGGCCTGGGCCAAGGTCAGCGAGAGTTCACTCAGTGTTGCGGAAAAATTGCCATTTTCATCAATCGTCGCCGCAATCCCAATGTCGTTGCTGCTATTCTGTGGCAGCCGCAGGGCCAATTTGCCGGCCAGTGTCAAGACAAAGGCATCGCTCGGTGCCAGGGCATTGGGTGTATAGCTCATCAGCCCAAAGCGGGTTGGCGCACGGGGAACCGTATAGGCTGTCACCGCTTTGGTGCTGATCGTGGCTTGTAGCTGATAAAAGCGAATCTGTGAAGTGGCACTATTCGTTATATAGATGTCCGGCAAGCCAATCGTGCCACTGCCAATCGATAGCCCACTCGCGGTGATGCGCACATCGCGCACCACACTCGGGGAAGCGCCTTTGGCCAGGTTTGGCGGCAGGGCAATCGTCGCTTCAGCGGCCGCTAGCCCACGATTGTCCAGCTGGAGATTGGCAATGGTCAAGGTCGCTTTGGCCACAATCAGCGTGAGCTGGTTCAAGGTGGCCTGTAGATTGCCGTTGCTGTTAATCAGGAAGCCAATTTTGGGTGATTGTTGATTGCCGGGTAGATTGATGTTGAGCGTCGCATTGGCGCTGATCTGATAGTCACTACCTTGGATCGCCAACTGCGCGGTAATGGCCGAGAGGCTAAGCTTACTGCCATCGCCGATCTTGATCGTGGGCAGGCTAAAGCTACCACCACCAATTTGCAGCCCACGCTCAGTAATCCGCACAGCGTCAAGCGTTCCCGTTGCTGCGCCAAGCGCAGAGGGCAAGGTGATGGCCGCACTGCCGGCCCGCATACCGCTGCTATCAAAGCTGAGATTCTGCAAAGTTAGGCTGCTCTGCGCAACCTTTAGCGTTAGGTTACTCAACGTGGCAGCGAACTGCCCACGGTTGTCGATAGCAAAGCTGAGCGCGATATCTTGGCTGTTGCCGGGCAGGCGCACTTGCAGGGTGCCTGCACCGCCAAACTGATAACTCCCATTTGTGACCATCACCGTCACTGCGGGGTTGGCAATGGTCAGCTTGGGATCGGCCCCCGCGCTGGCGGCGAGCACAATGTTGGGCAGGGCGAGTTTGGCGTCGCTGAAGCGGAGACCGTCGCTCGTGATGGCAACCCCTCCGATGGTGGTGGTTGTGCTGCCCAGGCTAGCGGGCAAGGCCAGGGTGGCGCCGGCAACGGCCAAACCAGCATTGCTCAGCTTGACAGCGCGCATGGTCAGGGTGGCTTGGGCCAGGGTGATGGCCACTTGATCCAACTGCCCCGTCAGGGTCTCGGTGCCATTGACCGTTGCCAGGCTAACGGTGGTGGCAATTGATTGGACATTATCCGGTAGATTGAGCTGGAGCTTCGTTGCCAGGGTTAGCGCATAACGACGGTTGCTGTTATCCACGGATAGCGTCGCCGTATTGGCCGTAAACTTCAGCTTGCTGCCATCGCCGATCTGTAAATTGGGCAGGGCAAAGGGTGCGTCGGCGTTCAAGCGAATTCCCGTCGCGCCAAACTGAAAATTGTTCAAGGTCGCCGTGGCCCCACCCAGCTGACTGGGTAGCTTGACCGTCACCTGGGCGGCACCTAGCCCGGTATTGGATAAGGTCGCACCGGCCGCGACATTAATCGTCATGCCGGCGAACGCGACCTGAAATGCTTCGGAAACCCCACTGTATCGTAGCCCCGGGGCAATGGTAAATTGCTGGAGCAGGGCAGTTACATTGACATCCTGGCTTTGTAACTGGAGGCTGGCCCGGCCACTCACGGTACCTTGGCGCACATCCAACACAGTTAAGGTGGCCAGACCATTGGTCGGCAGCGAAGCCAGCGTCGTCACTAACGACTGGGCATTGCTATCGATGGCAATGAGCCCGGTGGCTGGATTAACGGTGAGGCGGCCACGCACAATGGGCAATGGCACGCTTTCGCGCACCGGTTTCGCCAACTTTGCGACGCTAGCAGTCGTAGTTGATCGTAGCAGCACGGTCCCGTCGATTGTGATGGTACTGGCGTCATAGGTGACTTTATCCGTGTCAGCCGACAACACGAAATAATCCCCGATGGCGACATTGCCATTGGCAACCGTGCGTCCATCGCCCAACGATTGGAAAAAGTCAGCCCTGATCGCGACCTGGCCAACCATCACGGTTTGAGGCCCATTGTACGGCGTGGCCGTCGGTGTTGGCGTGATGGTCGGTGTATGCGTGGCCGTCGGTGTTGACGTGATCGTCGGTGTCGGCGTCGGCGTGATGGTCGGCGTATTCGTCGGCGTCGGCGTGATCGTCGGCGTATTCGTCGGTGTCGGCGTGATGGTTGGCGTATTCGTCGGTGTTGCCGTATTCGTCGGCGTCGGCGTGATCGTCGGCGTATTCGTCGGCGTTGGCGTGATCGTCGGCGTATTCGTCGGCGTTGGCGTGATCGTCGGTGTATTCGTCGGTGTCGGCGTGATGGTTGGCGTATTCGTCGGTGTTGCCGTATTCGTCGGCGTCAACGTGATGGTCGGCGTATTCGTCGGCGTTGGCGTGATCGTCGGCGTATTCGTCGGCGTTGGCGTGATCGTCGGTGTATTCGTCGGTGTCGGCGTGATGGTTGGCGTATTCGTCGGTGTTGCCGTATTCGTCGGCGTCAACGTGATGGTCGGCGTATTCGTCGGCGTTGGCGTGATCGTCGGTGTATTCGTCGGCGTTGGCGTATTCGTCGGCGTCAGTGTGATGGGCGGCGTATTCGTCGGTGTTGGCGTATTCGTCGGCGTCAGTGTGATGGTCGGCGTATTCGTCGGCGTTGGTGTATTCGTCGGTGTTGCCGTATTCGTCGGCGTCAACGTGATAGTCGGCGTATTCGTCGGCGTTGGCGTATTCGTCGGCGTCAACGTGATAGTCGGCGTATTCGTCGGCGTTGGTGTATTCGTCGGCGTCGGCGTCAGTGTGATCGTCGGCGTATTCGTCGGTGTCGGCGTGATGGTCGGCGTATTCGTCGGCGTCGGCGTGATGGTCGGCGTATTCGTCGGCGTCGGCGTGATGGTCGGCGTATTCGTCGGCGTCGGCGTGATCGTTGGCGTACTCGTCGGCGTCGGCGTGATCGTCGGCGTATTCGTCGGCGTCAGCGTGATCATCGGTGTATTCGTCGGCGTCGGCGTGATCGTCGGTGTATTCGTCGGCGTCGGCGTGATCGTCGGCGTATTCGTCGGCGTCGGCGTGATAGTCGGCGTATTCGTCGGCGTTGGCGTGATCGTTGGCGTATTCGTCGGCGTCGGCGTGATCGTCGGCGTATTCGTCGGCGTCAGCGTGATCGTCGGTGTATTCGTCGGCGTCGGCGTGATCGTCGGTGTATTCGTCGGCGTTGGCGTATTCGTCGGTGTCAGTGTGATCGTCGGCGTCTCGGTCGGGGTCGCTGTGGCGGGAGCCGTTGCCGTTGGTTCTGGTGTATGCGTGTTCGTTGCCGTCGCCGTTGGCATCAACGTTTCAGTCGCGGTTGCCACTGGTGTATGCGTGACCGTTGCGGTTGGCGTCTCGGTCAGCGTCGGTGTGGTCGTTGGCGTCGCGGTCGGTGACGGCGTAGCCGTGTTAGGTACCGCCGTGGCAGTGACTGTGGGCGTAGCCGTGCTTTGCCCTTGTTGGAAGGGTGTCGCTGTGGCCGTGGGGGTGGCGGTGCTTTGCCCTTGTTGGAAGGGTGTCGCTGTGGCCGTGACGGTTGGTGTCGCTGTCGGCGTGGGCGTGACAGTTGGTGTCGCTGTCGACGTTGGCTCTGGTGTTGCGGTCGCTATCGACGTTGGCGTGACGGTTGGTGTCTCGGTGGCCGTTGGCTCTGGTGTTGCGGTCGCTGTCGACGTGGGCGTGACGGTTGGTGTCTCGGTGGCCGTTGGCTCTGGTGTTGCGGTCGCTGTTGCCGTTGGCGTGACGGTAGGTGTTGGCGTCGCAATCGCGGTGACGGTTACCGTCACCACGCCCAACGTGACATCACTCCCACCGCCGGTGCCATGATGGCCCCCATCATTGGCCGTGAGCGTGATCGTGGTATCGCCAACCCCATTGAGCGCGCTGATATACTGGATGTTGCTGGCCGTGTTGAGGTAGCTGTCAAGCACGGCAACGGTCCCCGCGAGCGTCAACTGTGACGTACTGGAGCCGGTCACTGTCACCCCGCCACTGCTGCTGGCGGACAAGAGCCCAGCAGCAGCACTGATCTTTAGAGTGACCGTATGGGTCAGCGCATCGACATCGCTAAAGGTAATGGCGGTGAGGTCGAGATCGCTGCTTACATTTTGGGTAATCGTCATGCTTAGCGGCAGACCGGTTGCCGTCGGATCATCATTAACCGCGGTGATGGTGACAACGGCCTGGTTTGTCCCCACCGAGCCTATAATACCATCATGCAAAGCCCAGTCGAGGGTCACACTGGCGGGTGGCGTATTGCTGTTGTTGGCATAGGTGATACGCTGCAGCACGCCATCAACCAGCGCCGCAGTGGCATTGCTGTTGAAGGTGAGGCCCAATGTGCCGTTGCTATTGGTCACGACCGTGCCGACGGTGATGCTGTTGTATGCAAGTGGCTGCCCCGCAGTCAAAGTGCCCAGTTGACCGCTAGCGCCGAACGTGTCAGCGGCGTTGGCACCACCGCTCCGCGCAATGGCAAGGGTGGCACCGTCATAGTTGCCGACGCCGCCATTTAACGCATCGAGTTCGACATCGGACACGGTGACATCGCTGTCGATCACCGCCGCGCTGCCCCCTTCGGTGAAGGTGTTGCCGCCGTCGAGATTGGTGAAGAGTGGCGCGTTGTTAGGCGCAGGGGAGACAGTCTGTGTCACTGGTGCAGCCGTGCTGGGCAAATAGAGCCCCGCCCCCGCATAGGTTGCGCTAATGAAATAGCTCCCCGCCGGTAAGGTAGTGGTGACGAGGCTGGTCATACCAGCCGTCAAGGTTTGGGTCATGCCAAAGGGATTACCGTCGACATAGAATTGCACTGCGCCCGCCGCCGTCGGCGAGAGGGTGGCGGTGAGGGTCAGCGGGTCGCCGGCGATGACCGGGTTGGGCGTTGTGGTCAGCGCCAGCGTCGTCGTGATGTGATTGGGAGTGAAGGTGGCGGTGACTGCGCTGGACGCGCTCATGGTAACCGCACAAGTGCCGGTTCCACTACACGCACCCGCCCAGCCGTTGAAGCTTGCGCCGCTGTCGGCGGTGGCGGTGAGGGTGACCGGTGTGTTGTAGGTAAAACTTGCAGTGCAGGTGCTGCCACAACTGATGCCGGCCGGCATACTGGTGACGATACCGTTGCCACTCTTGTTGACCGTTAAGGTGAGCGGGCCGTTGCGGTAGAGCAGATTCTGCTGGTCATCATTGCCGGCGGCGAGGTCGAGATCGCCGTCGCCATCGAAGTCACCCCACGCCACGCTGCGGGTGGTGTCGCTGCCGGGACCAAAGTTGATCCCCGTGCCAAAGGAGCCCGCGCCGTTGTTGAGATAAACGACATCCTGCCCCACATTGCCGGCAGCGAGGTCGAGGTCGCCGTCGCCGTCAATGTCCCCCCAGACCACGCTAAAGGTATAATCGCCGCTACCGCCAAAGTTGATGGGGCTGCCGAAGGTGCCATTACCGTTGTTGGGGTAGATTTTACTCTGCTGTGTATAGTTGGCGGCAGCGAGGTCGAGGTCGCCGTCGCCGTCAAAGTCACCCCACGCTATGCTGGGTGTGTTGTCGCTGCCCGTGCCAAAGTTGATCCCGGTGCCGAAGGTGCTATTGCCATTGTTGGGGTAGACTTTGCCCTGCCCCACCAGGCCAACGGCGAGGTCGAGGTCGCCGTCGTTGTCGAAGTCGCCCCAGGCTAGACTGGCGCTGTTCGTATTGCTCGTGCCGAAGTTGAGGCCGGTGCCGAAGGTGCCATTGCCGTTGTTGGGATAGAGCTTATCCTGTTGCCCATAATTGCTGACCGCCAGGTCGAGGTCACCGTCGCCGTCAAAGTCGCCCGCGGCCAGATTGTTGGTGCGATCACTGCCGGTGCCAAAGTTGATGGGATTGCCGAAGGAGCCGGCACCGTTGTTGGGGTAGAGCTTATTCTGTTGACTATAGTTGCCGACCGCCAGGTCGAGGTCGCCGTCGTTGTCAAAATCGCCCGAGGCCACGCTCGTCGTGTTATCGCTGCCGGTGCCAAAGTTGCTCCCAGTGCCGAAGGTGCCATCGCCGTTGTTGGGGTAGAGCTTATTCTGTTGCCCATAGTTGCCGACCGCCAGGTCGAGGTCACCGTCGCCGTCAAAGTCGCCCCACGCTATACTATAGGTGGTATCGCTGCCGGTGCCGAAATTGACGCCATCAGCCAGCGCGCCGCCCATGCCCGCCGCGGTCCGGAACTGCCAGACGGTCGGCGCGACTGGCGCAAGGCCATTGCGATCAAGCACCTGGGCCGTAGCGCTGGTATAGACCAACTCGCCGGGGAAGAAGGGTTGCACCGGCGTCACGGTCACCACATTGTCGGTGACGGTTTGCATGGCTGCGATCAGGCCGTGGTACATACTATGAACGGCAATGGTACGGCTAGTGACGGTAGCCGCGTCGATGTCGTTGCTGTAAGTCAGCACGATGCTGCTGGTAAGCGCAGCGGTATGGGTATTCGTCACTGGGCGATGGCCAGCTAACGTGGGCGGCGGCAAGAGATCAAAGGTGGCGGTGACCGCCTGGGACGCGCTCATCGTCACTGTACAACTGCCGGTTCCGCTACACGCACCTGCCCAGCCCGTAAAGCCGGAGCCGCTGTCGGCGGTGGCGGTGAGGGTGACCGGCGTATTGTAGGTAAAACTTGCAGTGCAGGTGCTGCCACAACTGATGCCGGCCGGCATACTGGTGACGGTACCGTTGCCACTCTTGTTGACCGTCAAGGTGAGCGGGCCGTTGCGGTAGAGCAGATTCTGCTGGTCATCATTGCCGGCGGCGAGGTCGAGATCACCGTCGCCGTCGAAGTCACCCCACGCCACGCTGCGGGTGGTATCGCTGCCGGGACCAAAGTTGATCCCCGTGCCAAAGGAGCCCGCGCCGTTGTTGAGATAAACGACATCCTGCCCCACATTGCCGGCGGCAAGATCGAGGTCGCCGTCGCCGTCAATGTCCCCCCACGCCACGCTAAAGGTATAATCGCCGCTACCGCCGAAGTTGATCGGGGTGCCGAAGGTGCCATTACCGTTGTTGGGGTAGATTTTACTCTGCTGTGTATAGTTGGCGGCAGCGAGGTCGAGGTCGCCGTCGCCGTCAAAGTCACCCCACGCTATGCTGGGTGTGTTGTCGCTGCCCGTGCCAAAGTTGATCCCGGTGCCGAAGGTGCTATTGCCATTGTTGGGGTAGACTTTGCCCTGCCCCACCAGGCCAACGGCGAGGTCGAGGTCGCCGTCGTTGTCGAAGTCGCCCCAGGCTAGACTGGCGCTGTTCGTATTG
Organism: Caldilineaceae bacterium; assembly: GCA_022842065.1. Next base: position 77,835 of record JALHQH010000011.1, on the reverse strand, counting down.
CTCGTGCCGAAGTTGAGGCCGGTGCCGAAGGTGCCATTGCCGTTGTTGGGATAGAGCTTATCCTGTTGCCCATAATTGCTGACCGCCAGGTCGAGGTCGCCATCGCCGTCAAAGTCGCCCGCGGCCAGATTGTTGGTGCGATCACTCCCGGTGCCAAAGTTGATGGGATTGCCGAAGGAGCCGGCGCCGTTGTTGGGGTAGAGCCGATTCTGTTGACTATAGTTGCCCACCGCCAGGTCGAGGTCGCCGTCGTTGTCAAAATCCCCCGCAGCCACGCTCGTCGTGTTATCGCTGCCGGTTCCAAAGTTGCTCCCAGTGCCGAAGGTGCCGTCGCCGTTGTTGGGGTAGAGCTTATTCTGTTGACCATAGTTGCCGACCGCCAAGTCGAGGTCGCCATCGCCGTCAAAGTCCCCCCACGCTATACTATAGGTGGTATCGCTGCCGGTGCCGAAATTGACGCCGTCAGCCAGCGCACCGCCCATACCCGCCGCGGTCTGGAACTGCCAGACCGTCGGGGCGAGCAGCGCGAGGCCATTGAGATCGACCACCTGGGCCGTAGCGCTGGTATAGACCAACTCGCCGGGGAAGAAGGGTTGCACCGGCGTCATGGTCACTACATTGTTGGTGACGGTTTGCATGGCTGCGATCAGGCCGTGGTATATACTATGAACGGCAATGGTACGGCTAGTGACGGTAGCCGCGTCGATGTCGTTGCTGTAAGTCAGCACGATGCGGCTAGTGAGTGGCACGCTGACGCTGTTTGTTATTGGCGTATGGGCATCAAGGGTAGGCGGGGTGAGCGCGTAGGCGTGCAAGCGCATGACGGTATTTTCGCGCGCCCAGCCTACCATTGCCTGGTCGTTAACCACATCATAGCGAACAGTTTGAGGACTGCCCCGGCTGGTGACGTTACCAAGGCCACGATTCGCGGCAGTGACAAGACCAATGGTGCCGGCTATACCCTCACCCCAAGTTGCGGCCCCAGCATTCGCCACACGGCCGTTGTCCCCATCGTAGAGGATATCGGCGACAACGCTGTTACCATTGCTTAACACGGTAACTCTGCGGGCCGGGCCGGTAAGATCGGTGGTGGTGACACTAAGGAGTGGGGCAGACGCAAGTGCGCCGGCCGCTGTCCGCGCCGATAGCAGCAAGGGCGCAAATAAAACAGCCATCACGAAGAGCAATAACATTGGGCGGCATCGTCTGGTAACTTGGGGGAAGTGTGACATGAACTGATCCTTCTTTGTGTTGATGAGTAATTTGTCCAGGGCTTGCTCAAGTATAGAGTGGCAAAATCGCCGGTACATCACGACATAGCCAAGCCTTGTGCGCGGTGGGTGGGTATTCACTGAAAAAGACGGGAATGACGCCGACGAGCATGCAGCCAGTACTGAGGCGAAGTCGACAGGATGCCGGCGTTCGCAGGAAAATGGTATCGATCAGGCTGCGCACCAGCAGGGATGCTTGGCCTTTTGGATCAGGATAAAGGATAACCCAAGTGTTACCTTGCTTAACCGTGCAAAAGGATGAACTTTGTCGGTACTCGGGTACCGACAAAGTTCAGGCGAACCAACCCACAGCGCGGTCACGCCGGGAAGCAAAACGGGAGGCCGATTTGGCCTCCTGTCTAAAAACTTTTGCACTTCCCTAATAGAGAAAATAAATAGAGTTGGCACAATCGTGTACTGCGCATCAGGTGATGAGCAGTACACGATTGTGCTATGTTTATCTGCCTTATCTATAAGGCATTTTCAAAATTTAAATGATCACAAAGAGGGCTGTAAGCCATCCAAGAAGACACGCGAAGAAAGGCTTTCCTTCGTGAAACTTCGCACCCAAGGAGCTCCCGCTTCGTGGATCGTTATTTGTTTGAAAGCGCCTAAGCCTAAAGTCTACTCGGTAATGCCTACCGCGCCACCAATGGCAGGTAAATCCGTTCTGATAACACTGGCTCCTCCTCATCGCCAATGTTCGTCGGTGCCATGACCGCTAGGGTAAAGCTACGTTGGGCGCTGGCCCCTTGCGGGTCGGTCACCGTCACCAGGTAACTACCAACGGCGGTGGCCGCGAGCTCGCCGTTGATCAGCCCTGTGCTAGGATCAATGATGATGCCGGCCGGCAAGCCGCCGGCACGGAAGGTCAGCATCGTGTCATCGGCGTCGGTTGCACTGACGGTGATGGTCACCGACTGTCCGTGTAGGAAGGGGACATCGGCCAAGGGTGCGAGCACCGGCGCAACGTTGGGCAGGTTGGGGCGCACGCCAAAGCGGGCAGTCGCCGCACTGCTGTTGTCCACCATGACCGTCTGATCCAGACGGCCTGCTACTGGCGGCCAAGAGTCCGGCGCCCGCACGGATTTTCAGAATGACCGTATCAGTCAGCGCATCGACATCACTAAAGGTAAGGGCGGTCAGATCAAGATCGCCAGGCACATTTTGGGTAATCGTCATGCTCAACGGCAGACCAGTTGCGATTGGGTCATCGTTGACAGCCGTGAGCACAATGAATGTGGTGGCCGTACTGCTGTTAGCGCTGCCATCGTTAATAACGACGGTTACGGTGCGCGTGATACTGATGGTGGGAGCATCTGCAAGATTGACAACTGTGGATCAGTGTGCTCATATTCGCGTTATTGAGGGTCATGCCTTGGAGCGTTACCGTAGCAATGTCGCTGGTGAAGGTCACACTATCGCTGCCAACGTCGCTGATCATACCGCTGATGCCATTGGTCAGTGCAACATCTGTGCCACGAATCGTCAAGTATTCCGTGATGTCGGCGATGTTGCTGACCGTGAAGATCAGCATGGCAGCGGTTGCGGTGAGGTGGGGACCATGATGGTAGCAAGGTTTCTTACGGGTAAAGCGAAGAAAGGGGCGAAAAAGCAGCGCCGTTTGCAGCAATGATGGCTTGCCCCAACGCCAGCCCCCCGTCATTTGGCGGGACATGGTGATGGACAAGGGTTGTGAAATCGGCAGCCTGTAAACGGTCAAAGGTCAGTTGGAGCAACTGCACATTTTGAAAAACACCACCACTCAGGCCGACAGTGGTGAGGCCATGCAGCACGCGCAATTGGGTGGCCAAGGTAACAACTAACTCGGCCACGGCCAGATGAAACCGCGTGGCGATCAAGGGTAACGGTATACCATTTAACACATCTGCCGCGATGGCACGAATGACCGGCGCTGGATCAATTTGCCAGGGTAAGGTTGACGAGAGGGCGAAGGTGTAAGGCGTGGTCCCAGCGTCAGTCACAAAGGCTTCCAACTCAATGGCGGCCTGTGCTTCATAGGTCACCACTTGTCGGATGCCAGCTAGCGCGGCCACGGCATCAAAGAGCCGGCCCATGCTGCTGGTTGGCACGGTCTGAAAACCACTTTCTAACTGGCGCCGGAGAACCCCTCGCTCCACAGGCGAACAGGCCGCCACGGGGGGCAGACGCTCATCCCATTCCACCCCCGCCGCCCAGAGATGCGCCAAGGCAGTGCGGTAGGGCCGTTTGACACTGGCATCACCACCGGGGAGCGGTACATAGGCAAGATGGGCGACGCGCTGAGCTTGCTGATAATCGGCCAATAGCACTTCGCCACCCCAAATCGCGCCATCATCCCCATAACCAGTGCCATCAAAACAGCAGCCGATGATCGGTCTATCACCCCTTAGCCCATGTTCGGCCAGCAGCGCGGCCAGGTGCGCATGGTGGTGTTGTACCCGGACCACGGTTTGCGTGGGGCGATATGCGGCGCAATAGTTTTCGGCCCACCGACTGGAAAGATAGCCGGGATGGCGATCACAGGCAATGATCTGCGGTTCGATGCGAAAGATGCGCGTAAAATGTTCAACGGCGCGGCTGAAGGCGTCGAGCGTCTCCAGGTTTTCCATATCGCCGATATGCTGGCTAAGGAAAGCATGGTCATCATAGGCCAAACAAAAAGTACTTTTTAACTCGCCGCCCACCGCCAAAACAGGTGTTTCAACGCGAATGGGCAGGCGCACCGGAAAAGGGGCATAACCGCGCGAGCGCCGGATCGGTAGTTCGTGACCCTGAAAAATGCCCATCACCGAATCATCGCAGGGTACATGAATGGGTCGATCATGCAATAGAAAAGCATCGGCCAGTTCGGCCAATTTGGCTAACGCTTCCGTATTATCGGTGACAATCGGCTCAGCACTGAGATTCCCGGAGGTCATCACCAGCGGCGTGAAGGGAGTGGAAAGCGCAGGGTTGGTCAACAGCAGATAATGCAGCGGCGTATAGGGCAGCAGCACGCCGATGTAGGGATTGCCCGGGGCGACCAAGGTCGAAAGGGCGTAATCCGCCCGTTTACGTAACAGAACAATGGGGCGCTCACGGCTGGTTAGTAGTGCAGCCTCGTCGCGATTGATCTCGGCAAAGCCGCGCGCCTGTTCGAGATCAACCGTCATTACCGCAAAGGGTTTATCGACGCGGCCCTTGCGCATACGCAACAGTTCTACGGCCCGGTCATTGGTGGCATCACAGGCCAGATGAAAACCGCCAATGCCTTTGACAGCAACGATGTGGCCGGCAGCGAGCAATTGTTGGGTGGCGAGGAGGGCAGGGTTGCCGGTGAGCCAATCTACCTCACCCCGACCCCCTCTCCGTAGTGGCGAGGGGGAGTCTGGCCTCCCCTCGCCACTACGGAGAGGGGGTCGGGGGGTGAGGTTGCTTACATCATTCGCCGTGGACAGTAGAGCAAGCGCGACCTGCGGTCCACAGACAGGACAGGCGTTGGGTTGGGCGTGGAAGCGGCGATTGCGGGGATCAACATACTCGGCCTGGCAGGCAGCACAAAGCGGAAAACCGGCCATCGTGGTCAGTGGCCGGTCATAGGGAATGTCGCGCGTGATCGTAAAGCGGGGACCGCAGTTGGTACAGTTGATAAAGGGGTAGCGATAGCGACGATCCGCTGGGTCAAAGAGTTCATGTAGACAGTCAGCACAGATTGCCTGGTCAGGGGAAATGAGGGTCCTTTGTGCAGGATCGATCTCGCTATGCGCAATCACAAAGTCCGCACTAGCTTGTATGGGCAGATCGCAAAAGGTGATCTGCTCGATATAGGCAAGGGGTGGTGTTTCACTTAGTATGCAGGTACCAAAGCTGTCGAGCGTGGCTGCGGTGCCTTCAACTTCCACAAAAACACCACTGCTATCATTGCCGACAAAACCGGTCAGCCCCAAGCGAGTCGCCAGGGTAAAAACAAAGGGGCGGAAGCCCACCCCTTGCACAATCCCCGTAATCCGGTAGCGCCGCCGTTGCAGGGTGACACTCACCAATTCACATAGACTTCCGTACCAACATCAGCCCAGCCATAGAGCCATTGGGCTTCGCCTGGGCGCAAATGGATACAGCCGTGGCTCATGGGTACACCAAAGTTATTGTGCCAATAGGCGCCATGAAAGGCATAGCCCTGCCAAAAATACATTACCGACGACACATCCGGGATATCATACCCAGGGCCGGTCATCCGTTGCACCGGGTATTTGCGGTCAATGCGATAGTAGCCGGTCACGGTTGGGTAGGCATTGGTGCCAGAGCTGATGTTGGTGTAGAGCGAGACCGTCTCGCCAGACCAGGCGGTGAGGGTCTGATCACTTAGATCGACAACAATCCGTTTGGTGCCCGTGGCCGGCGCATAAACATTGTTAACAGCCGGCTGGCGTCCCCCGACAATTTGCAGGCGCTGACCGGCGCGCACATGGTTGGGATTGGTCAGACCATTGGCATTCATCAGCGCTTGCTGGGTGACGCCATGATAAACGGCAATTGCGGAAAGGCTATCACCGGGTTGGACAACATGGTAGGTGATGCTGCCACTGGAGGTCGCGCTGGCCGCCGCTTGGGTTGTCCCCCCACCGCGTACTTGCAATTGTTGGCCCACCCACACATGGTTAGGATTGGACAAGCCATTGAGATCCATCAATTCTTGGACACTCATGCCATGTAGCGCGGCAATCAGGGAAAGCGAATCACCGCGCCCAACGGTGATGGTGCTGCCAGTGCCAGCGCTGTATCCGTTGCCGCCACTGCCCCCAGGGATTGACAGTTGCTGGCCGACCCAAACATGGTTGGTGTTGTTGATCCCATTAGCCGTCGCCAGTGACGCCATGCTTACGCCATAACGCGCGGCAATCACCGAAAGGCTTTCGCCTGGTTGGACAACATGGACTGAACGCTGCGCCAGGGCAGGATTGGCAACCAACAAACAGAGAATAAGCCCCACACTAAACGCCAACCAAGGGGTGAAACGCAGGCTTAGGTGGGCTGGGCACAGATTAGGTGTCACTTGGCATTTCTCCTTAGCTGGACCGATAAAGGTCAGTGGGGAAAGATTATTGGGCAAAGTTGCCCTAATCATAATGATTAATCGCCAACTGGTCAAGCTTGTACACTGTACAGTGTGTATTTCACTTTTGGGGCACGTTTCTGCTACCACTAGTGTGCGATGGCGAGTGCTAGCGCTCAGCTTCAATTTACCAAGGCCAAAGCCAACTTGCGCGCTAGTGCCAGTCCACGCGCCACCACAGGCTCATCCAGTGGCGCGGCCAGCTCACCCTTGGCATGGGCTGGGGCGATGTATTGGGTTAAGAGGCTGACTTCGATCCCAGGGCGTTGGGCGAGCCACTGTAAGACCGGCACGGTGCAACAATCAAAATGGCCGGGCATGAGCAAATGCCGCACGAGCAGTCGTTTCCCTTCACCATAAAGGCGGTCGATACAGCCGGTCACGCTGGGCCAGTAACTGGGCATGCCGCCAAGGCGTTCGCCGCAGCCAGCGGGGCCATCACCGGGGCCAAACTTTAGATCGGGCAAATAAATGTCAATCGCGGGGTCAAGCAGATCAAGGGCCGCATTGGTCAAATAGAAGTTGCTGTTGAAGACCGTGGGCACGGTTTTGCGCTCACCCAATGTGTGTAGTGTCGCCAAAATAAAGGGAATATGGGGGGCCGGATCCCCACCGATAAAACAGATCGAGCGCGCTCCTTCGTGTTGCCGTTGGACCATGCGCGCCGCCAATTGTTCTGGACTGACGACCACGCCATAGGTCGGACGAAAAGCAATTTTCGCTGCAGTACAGAAGCGACAGGTCGCGGTGCAACCGCTGAAAAAGATCGCATGGGCAGGCCGCAAAAGCGCTTCTTCGCCCAGGTGCAACATCTCGCTGGCAATATAGCTGCTTTGCCCCACCCGGCAGACGCCCGTCGCCGTGGCGCGCGCGCGCCCACAGTGATGCGGGCAGAGCTGACAATCCTGCAGTTGGCTTTGTGCAAGTAGATGAGATGAAATCGTTTCAATCGACAAATTGTCTATACCCCGATCATCACGGCACACGGTTCATTAATAATTAACCATTCTCAATTCCCCGCAAGTACTCGCCGCGGCTCAATTAACCATTATCATCGCCCCCGCCCTTGGCGACGCATGCGACGCAGCCAATCCTGAAACTCTTGCATCCAGGCATTTGGATCTTTTTCTTCGCTACTAGCCTGGACAGCCGCTTGGGTTTGGCGCGCTTGGGCAAAGCCTTTGCCGCGAATCGTAATTACCCGATCCGCTTCGTCACCCTCAGCGAGCGTCGTGACCACTAAAGCCGTCTGCCCTAAACCATTTTCACCCCAGTAAACCTTATAACGGTGATTGTTAGCCCGTTTCCACTGATAGCCGGCGGCCAGCAAGGCGACGCGTGGATTGGCGATACATGGTTCAGTGGTCAGATCAACCGGCATGCCCTCCTCAGCGACTGACGCGCAAGTCGCACAGATCCGCTTGCTGTCGACACAGGCGCGACAATAGCTTTGGCTACAGTGGCTACAAGTGGTCACATGTTCCGGGCAGTGATGACGCTCACAGATGGCACAAAGCGGGCTACAAATCGGGCAGATCGCATGTTGGCAAGTGGTACACGTTACCGCATGGGCAGAACAAGCGGTGTGGCCACAGTGTTTGTAAACATGGCTATGGTCGCGGCAACAGGTTTGACCACAGAGGGTGCAACTTTGACCACAGGCGGGACAATAACCAGCCCCACACTTCGCGCAAGGCGTTGTCCTAATTGTCAACCCGGCACAGGTTGGACATTCAACCAGGCAGGCGCGACAGTAGGTAAGATCGCCAATCGTTTCGTAGAAACCAGGGCCGACCACCTTGCCGCAGTTAGTACAACTTGCCAGACAATTTTGGCAGAACCGTTGACCACTGGTGCTGCAGATGCCGATCTGTGCACTGTATTGGGCACAGCCTGGGCAGCGTACGGCACAGGTCGTACAGATCAACACACTTTCGCCCGCCTGGGCCTGGACATGGTCCACACGCAGATGGCTGCGGCATTGGCGTACGCCACAGCAAGCACATTCAACCTGGCAGCCATGACAGACCGCATCCCCACAGACCGGGCAACTGCTGATATGCTCGGCACAGGCGCGTTCACCACAGGCCCAACAGAGTTGACCGCAGGTGTCACAATTCTGTTTATGGCAGACTGGGCAAGGGGCAACCCCACAGGTGGCACAGAGAATCTCCTGACAAGTGCCACATTGCTGCATACACGCTTCGCAGCTGAGATGCCCATTACGATCCAAAGCAATGCGCGTCGCTTCCTTACCGCAGGCATGACAGTGGGGACGTTGGAGCAGGCCGGTATAACGGTTACGCAGCACTGTCACGTGGGCGGTGCGCTGTCCATCACTCAGGGTGATCTCAGCACTGGCCACCGGCATCTGCAAGAGGGCATAACCAACCAGGTCAACTTGCACGCGCAGACGGTGGTTTTCGACTTCTTCGGCCAGTTTGCGACTCAGATCACCTTCGAGCGCCAGCCGTTTTTCACCCATTGGATCATGCGCTTCGTAGATCTCTTCGATCTGTTGCTGATAATAGGTGGTCAGCCGGTTGAGCGTCTTGTAGAGTCGCGGCAAAATCTCGGCTTCATGGCTGACACAGCGGACATCGGCGTGATAGATGGCGTATTTGCGCGCGCCTTCGGCCAATGCCCCCAGGTGGGTCATCGGCGGCAGGCGCGGGGGCACGGGTTGACCGTCCTCATTCTTTTCGGGTAGCACCGGTTCGGCATCCGCCAGGAGTACATCAATCGCGATCTCACGTTGCGGATCAAGGCTTTCGCCAGGCTGCGGTACCCGCTCACCCTGCTCATTGAGCACGACCGTATAAAGTTCTTCGCGTTTGTCGTCGGCCCGATAGGTGATGCGCCAGGTGAAGAGGAAAAGCTGCTGGCTCGTCTCCTGCATCCGCAGATTGGTGATCCCGGCATTAAGTGGCCGGATCGCGTGTAAGAGTTCTTCACTGCCAGTAAAGCGCACCGGTAGCCGTTGTTGGGTGACAAGGCTGTGGCGCTCCAGATAGGCCATCATCTTGTCAAAGAGCGGGCTACCGTGGGCGACCAGCACTTGGCCGCTGCCACGCTCAACCTGTTGAAAAGCCAGCGTCAACGCCTTGGCCCCAAAGTAATCGGCCAAGGGCGCGGGTAGATCAACCTGTAGGGGGCTATGTTTCTTGCGTCGATCAACCGGTTTGATCGTGGCACCCATCAGGATAAAGAAGCTTTCCGTAAAGGCAGCTAACTCAGCAAAATGTTTGGGCTTAGTGGCGGCAACAGGCACCGCGCCATTCGTCGGCTTGGGCCCTTTAGTGGCGCGTTTGGTCGGTTTCGTTTTAGTAGGCATATGGGCTGACGGCAAAATTTACAACCAAGAGTGCGCGATTTTCACCACTGCAATCTTGTGATATAGACGAAAAGGCATAAGGAATATAGAATTAGCCTAATTATATGCCATGTGACAGCAAGTAATAGAATCTTGACTACCTTCCCTAACCATACTTCCCGAGAGGTGAATGTTTTGACCGAAAAGTCATCAGCCAATCAGGCTGAGCAAAGTGAAGCAGCGCTTGCGCTCCCGCTGCGACCGCACCCCAATTGTTATTGGGTGATTCCAGGCCGCTTCCTGGCAGGTGAATACCCTGGGGCGTTCCGGCCAGTGATCGCGCGCCAACGGCTGGTGGACTATCTAGCCAGCGGGATCACCTACTTTCTTGATCTGACCCAACCGCATGATGGGTTGGAGCCCTATGCGGGGATCCTGGCCGAAGAAGGGGCACGGGTAGGGATCACGACTGAATATGTACGGATGCCGATCTACGACATGAGTGTGCCCTCGGCGGCCCACATGGTCGCGATTCTCGATAGCATCGACCAGGCATTGGCTGCCGGCAAAAACGTTTATGTCCATTGCTGGGGCGGGATTGGGCGGACCGGCACGGTGGTCGGCTGCCATCTGGTCCGCCACGGCTATGGTGGGGAGCAAGCGCTGGCTCAGCTAGCCTATTGGTGGGAGAGCGTCGAGAAGTCGAACCGCAGCCCCCGCAGCCCCGAAACCAACGAACAAGTCAACATGGTGCGTGATTGGGTAGAGTAGGTGGCAGAGTGGCAAGGTGGCAGAGTGGCAAAGTGGCAGAGTGGCAAGGTGGCAGAGTGACGCGCCAACGCTACAGCCCTAATACCCTGCACCTTTGCCACCCTGCTCCTTTGCAACTCTGCAACGCTGCAACGCTGCAACTCTGTACCCTATAAACAAAAAGAGGAAACCATGACCACCCATTTCACCCAAGAACAATATGAGGAAGTTGCCAGTTTTATCCGCAGCGCGACCGGCCACCGGCCAACCATTGGTCTAATCCTGGGTACCGGGTTAAGCCCCCTTGCAGACGAGATCGAGCGGGCGGATATCTTGCCCTATGCCGAGATCCCCTATTTTCCGGTCAGCACCGTACAGGGCCATGCCGGGCGGCTGGTGATTGGCGGGATCGAGGGTGTCACCGTCTGTGCGATGCAGGGGCGCTTTCACTTTTACGAAGGCTATAGCCTGGCCCAAGTGACCTTGCCGGTACGGGTCATGAAATTGCTGGGGATTGAGACCCTGATCGTGACCAATGCCGCGGGTGGCGTTAACCAGGGCTTTGCCGTTGGCGATGTGATGCTGATTGAAGATCACATTAACTTTGTCGGCATGAGCGGCTTTAACCCTTTAATGGGACCAAATCAGGAAGCCTTTGGCACCCGCTTTCCCCCCATGAATCGTGCCTATACGAAAGAGTTACGCCAAGTCGCCAGTCAGGTGGCCGCAACACAAGGAATCAACCTGCGGCGTGGCGTCTACGCCTGGCTGGCCGGCCCCAATTTCGAGACCCCCGCCGAGATCCGCATGTGGCGCACGCTGGGAGCCGACGCGGTGGGCATGAGCACCGTGCCCGAAGTGCTGGTGGCTCATCATGCCGGGATGCAGGTCCTCGCCTTTAGCACGATCACCAACATCTGCATCGACCAGGTGGATGTCGAGCACGAACCTTCCCATGAAGAAGTGAATGAGGCCGGAAAGATCATCGTGCCGCGGTTGACGAAGTTGGTGAAGGGCGTGTTGGCTAGTTTAGCCACTGCTCAGTGATCAAGTGACCGATTAATCGTCAAGGTGACAGTCACTGGCCAATGATTGTCCACGTCACAAAACCGCTACGTCCAGTGACTGTCACCTGCGGCAAAGGGATCCTCTAAGAGACAACTTCCCATCAATGACTTGACAGGCAAAGTGGTTCAGCTATACTTCTGGCCAAGTGCGCAGTTAATTACCTTGCGATTACAGTGGACAACCATGAAAATTGTAACGGTAGCAGAAGTCGAAGAGCACTTTAGTGCTTATCTTGAAGAGAGCAGAGCAGCACCGATTGTCATTACACGTAACGACAGGCCGGTGGCGCTGTTGATCGCAATCGACGAAGAAGCAGATCTGGATAGCTTGCTTGTGGCAAACAATCCGCGCTTTGCACAACTTTTGGCAGAAGCATGCGAGCGCATGCGTGTAGGTGGTGGCATACCGCTCGCGACTTTCCGCAAACAGATTGAACAAGACGCTGGCGGCGATGCAACAATGTATCAAGTTGAAAATGACCCATTGATTGGTCTCTTTGCAGGTCCACCTGAGCTTTCTGAACAATGCGAGGCCATTTTGGAACAAGCGGCGCAAGAACACGCAGGATGGACAATGAAGTGATCATCGGCGATTTTGCCATTAATACCGCCAGCGCGCTGTGATTACGCGACACTACTACAGTGTTACCTAAGTTCTGCTGGTTTAGAGACGCTCATCGGGGATTGCCAAATCCCCGATTTTTGCCAGGGATTTGACAATCCCTGGCGAGCTTTCTAAACTAGCACAATTTCTGTCACACTGTAGTACTTTCCAATTTATTGATGTAGGAACAAACGAAGCCTATGACAAACCTGCACGCCGCCATTGACCACTACCACGAGCTCTGCACCACCGGCACGCTGGCGCAAGAGAGTTGGGATCTGCTCTACCCTGGCCTCAGCGCCCGTGGGCTGATTTTTGGGGGCCGACCGCTCTGCACGGTACTGCGCCCCATGTTTCACACCGCGGCTAGCTATCGCTATCTGAGCGAGCGCACAACCCTCATGCTCAGTGTCTTTCAAAAGGTTACCGAGGCCCTATTGGCCGACCCCAAGTTGCGCAGCCAACTTTTTCTGGACGAGATCGAAGAAGAACTAGTCCTGCTGCCCACCGGTTACAAGACGAATATTCCCACCGCCCGCCTCGACAGCTTTTTCACCCGCCATGCCGATGGGTCTAACACCCTCCACTATATTGAATTTAATGGCGAAAGCCCGGCGGGTATGGCTTACAACGATGTGATGGCCGAACTCTTTCTGGAATTGCCGCTGCTGCACCGTTTCGGGGAGCGTTACAATGTCCAAACGTTGGAGGTACGGCCGCACGCCGTCGATGCCCTGTTACGCATCTATTACCAATGGCGCGGCAACCGCGATAAGCTGCCCGACATCGCGATTGTGGATTGGGCTGGCGTGCCGACCGTAACCGAGTTCAAGCTCTTCGTCGAATATTTTGCCCGCCATGGCATCAGAGCGACGATCTGCACGCCCGAGGAGATGGAGTTGAGCGATGGCCAGATGTACGCCGCCGGCCGGCCCATCGACTTTGTTTACAAGCGGGTACTGGCCACCGAATTGGTGCAGCGTTATGGATTGGATCATCCAATTATCGAGGCGGTGCGCGCCAATGTGGTCTGTATGGCCAACCCCTTTAATTGCAAGCTGCTCCACAAAAAAGCCAGCTTTGCCGTCGTCTCCGATGAGCGCAACGCGCACCTCTTTACCCCGACCGAACTGGATGCGATCCGCCAGCATATTCCCTGGACCCGCATTTTGGAAGAGCGCAAATCGCTAGGCCCCGATGGCACAACGGTTGAGTTGGTGCCCTGGGCCGCAGCGAACAAGGATGGACTGGTCTTTAAACCCAACGAAGAGTATGGCGGCAAAGGCGTGCTGATTGGCTGGGAGACCGAGCAAACGGAGTGGGACGCCGCGCTGCAAACTGGTTTACGCGAACCAAGCATTATCCAAGCCCGCGCCACGATTGCTTATGAAGATTTTCCCAAGATGAATGACGATGGCAGTGTGGATATCAGCCAGCGGCTGGTTGACTGTGATCCCTTTCTCTTTAACGGTGACGGCGTCGGCGGCTGTTTGACGCGGTTGAGCACCGTGACGTTGCTCAATGTCACGGCCGGCGGTGGTTCCGTGGTCCCCGCCTTTCTGATCGCTGAAAAGTGATAGCATGCTTACTGCACCGGAATGGGTCCTGGTTGCGATCATCGTCACGACCCTGTTATTGATTGTTTCCAATCTCCTGCGCACGGATCTGATTGCGATTATTGTGCTGGCAGTGCTCCCACTCACTGGGATTGTGACCTACCAGGAAGCGCTTTCGGGTTTTAGCCGGTCGGTGGTGATCACCATTATCGGGTTGTTTATCATCACCCAGGCGTTGGAAGATGCCGGGGTCGTGCAACAGATTGCCGGCTGGCTGCGGCGTTTGGGTCGTGGCTCGGAAACGCGGCTGATCACGCTCTTTATGACCGTTGGCGCGCTGCTCTCACTGGTGATGAATAACATTGCTGCTGGTGCTGTACTTTTGCCTGCCGCGGTGCAAGTCGGGCGCGAATCGGATGTGCCCCCTTCCAAGCTGCTGTTGCCGCTGGCCTTTGGCACCCTGGTCGGTGGCATGGCGACCTATTTTACGACGGCCAACATTATTCTCAGCAGCATTTTGCGGGACCAGGGGCAAGCTGGGCTCAATATGGCTGATTTCGTCCCAACCGGCGGCCTGGTGGTGATTGCCGGGCTGCTCTTTATGCTCTTGATTGGCCGTTTTATGTTGCCGAGCCGCGAAACCGTGGGGCAGAGTGCCAGCCCATACCTGCTTTCACGCAGCCTGGCAGCGATGTACCAGTTACACGACCAGTTGTGGGAAGTCAAAGTGCCGGCGACTTGTCAGTTGGTCGGCACGTCACTGAGCCAGAGTAAAATTGGGCGCGAACTGGGAGTAACGGTGGTTGCTGTCTGGCGCGGCCACCAAGCGCTGCTCAACCCTGGGCCGGACGAAGCGATCCAGGCTGGTGACTTCCTCGTGGTGCTGGGCCGTGAGGATCGCGTAGATAAACTGCGCGACTGGGGGCTGGAGATTGGCCGCTCGAATGGTCAACACAGTGATGGGCAAAATTACTTTGTCGATCTGGCCGAGGTGGTCATTCCGCCCCGCTCGCAAATCCTGGGCCAGTCGTTGACCGAACTCAACTTTCGCCACAAGTATCACCTAACCGCGGTGGCACTCTGGCGCGAGGGACTGAGCTTTCGCAATGATGTGGGGAAAATTCCGCTGGAACCGGGTGACGCCCTGCTCATGATCGGTACGCCGCAGAATATCAAAGAGTTAACCCGTGAGCGCGATTTCCTCGTCTTACAGAGCACCCATACTGCCCGCCCAGCGCGACCGCACAAAGCGCTGTGGGCCGTAGTGATTACGGTGGCAGTGTTAGTAGTTTCGATCATTGAAATCGTCCCGACCGCTGAGGCGATGATGATTGGCGTCGCCGCATTGGCGTTGACCGGCTGCATCAACCTGGATGATGCCTACCGTGGCATTGGCTGGCGCGTGATCTTTTTGATTGCCGGCATGTTGCCGCTCAGTATCGCGATGATCAACACGGGGCTGGCCGAGCGCATCGGCCAGGGCATTGTAACCCTGACCGCGCCCTATGGACCGCTCACCCTCATCGGTGGCCTCTTTTTGTTGACCATGCTGATTACGCAGGTGATTGGCGGCCAGATCGCCGCGTTGGTGGTCGGTCCGATTGCGGTGACGGCCGCCGTGCAGACGGGCGTTGATCCCCAGGCGGTAGCAGTCGCCGTGGCGATTGCCTGTTCAGCCGCCTTTCTCACGCCGATCGCCCATCCCGTCAACGTGTTGATGATGGGGCCGGGCAGCTATACGCCGCAAGATTTCCTCAAAGTGGGCAGTTGCATGGCACTGGTCACTTTTATGACGGTGTTGGTGGGGATGAAGTTGTTTTGGCAAATCTAAGGCGTGATGCGTGAAACGTGATGCGTAAAACGTGATGCGTAAAACGTGATGCGTGAAACGTGATGCGTGAAACGTAAGAGGTGAGGGATAAATTCACGTTTTACGTTTTACGCATCACGTTCCACGTTTGACCAATAGACGATTAAATTTTGGGAACAGCCTAACCTACGGTTGTTTGGAAGGGGACTATGTATCATCCGACCTTTAATATTGGCATTGAAGAAGAATATCAGTTAATCGAGCCGGAGAGCCGCGAGCTGTTGGGCTATGTGCGGCAGTCGATGTCGCGTGACCAAATGCTGGTACGCGGGCGGACAAAAGAGACTGACTTTACGGAACAGCTCAACAGCGCAGTGATCGAAGTCGGTACGCCCGTGAGTGCCGATATTAAAGAAGCCCAGCTGCAACTGTTGCGGCTACGGGCGCAGATGCTCGAATTTGCACAGAGCAATGGCTGCAAATTGGCGGCATCTGGCACCCATCCCTTTAGCCACTGGGAGGGACGTAGCGATGTGATGCCCGGCTATCGGGCGATCCTCGATGATGCGCAGATGATTGCGCGGCGGCTCCTGGTCTTTGGGCTGCGCATTCACATCGGCGTTGAGGATCGCGAGTTGGCAGTGGATGTGATGAATACCATGCGCTATGTCTTGCCGCATATTCTCTGCCTCGCCACGAGTAGCCCCTTTTGGAATGGGCGCAACACCGGGTTAAAAAGTTACCGCAGCGTGTTGATGGACGCGCTGCCGCGCACGGGCATTCCCGGTTCTTTTAGCGGCTATCAGGAGTATCGCAGCTATATCGACACGCTCGTGCGCACCAACAGCATCAGCGATGCCCGCCAGTTGCGCTATGATATTACACCTCACCATCGCTTCCCTACCCTGGTCATTCGGATCTGTGACATGTTGCCCAATGTACGCGATACCTTGGCGATCACCGCACTGATCCAAGCGACGGTCGCCTGGATGGTTGACTTGCGGGCGCGCAACATGACCTTCCGCCAATATGAGCGGCTGCTGATCGCCGAGAACAAATGGCGGGCCGTGCGTTATGGGCTAGAAGGCCAACTGATCGATTGGGGGCTGGAACAGATGGCCCCCGCGCCGGATCTGGTGCGCGAGCTGGTTACGTTTGTCACCCCGTTTGCCGAGCGGCTTAACAGCTTGGAAGAACTTGATCATGTCGAGACGATCTTGCAGCGGGGTGCCAATGCCCGGCAACAGGTCGAAGTCTGGCAAGCCGCGGGTCAAGATCCCAAGGCTGTCGTCGATTTTATTGTGGCAGAGACGGAAAAGATTGGGTGATTCGTGATTGGGTGATTCGTGATTCGTCGCCGGCTAATGGTGCATAGCGCCCACACTGCGATCACCCAATCACGAATCACCAGCGCCCTTAATAAACAGCCGCCCCTACAGGAGACAACGCTATGATCGCACGCCCTTCGCTTACCCTGGGCATTGAAGAAGAGTATCAGATCATCGATCCGGAGACGCGCGAGATGCGCTCCTTTATCACCCAGTTTATCGACAACGACCGGGTGATCATGATTGAACGCGAGTTAAAGCCAGAGTTGCACCAGTCGATGGTTGAACTGGGCACGCCGGCCTGTGAAACCATCAGCCAACTCCATGAAGAGCTGGCCAAACAGCGCGGCTTTATTGTTGGTCTGGCCGAACAGAAAGAGTTAGCTGTGGTAGCCGCCGCAACCCATCCCTTCTCGCGCTGGCTTGATCAGCCGGTGACGCCCTTGCCGCGCTATCAAGGGGTGTTGGAAGAGATGCAGGTGTTGGCCCAGCGGCTGCTGATCTTCGGCATGCATGTCCATGTCGGCATTGAGGATCGCGCCTTTGCCGTTGATGCCATGAATGTGGTGCGCTATATGTTGCCCCATATCCTCGCGCTCAGCACCAGCAGCCCCTTCTGGCTGGGACGCAAAACTGGCCTCAAGAGTTATCGTTCCGTGGTTTTTGAAGACTTTCCCCGCTCCGGCATTCCCGATATCTGTCGCACCGTGGCCGACTATGACAACCTGGTCGGTTCGCTGGCGCGCGTCGGTGTGATCCCGGATGCCAGTAAGATCTGGTGGGATGTGCGCCCCCATCACAAATACCCGACCCTTGAATTTCGCATCTGCGACATCTGCACCCGGGTTGACGAAGCGATTGCGATTGCGGCGGTCTTCCAGGCGCTTGTGCTCTGGCTCTGGAAGTTGCGGCGCAAGAATCTTACCTTCCGCATCTATCGCCGCGATCTGATCGAAGAGAACCGCTGGCGCGCCTCGCGCTATGGCCTCGACGGCAAGATGATCGACTTCGGCAAAAGCCAGGAAGTGCCGACGCGTGCGCTGGTACGTGAACTATTGGAGATGATCGGCGAGGAAATTGACGAGCTAGACACCCGCGCCGCCATCGCCCCCATCGAGCGCATGTTGGAAAATGGCACCAGTGCCGACCGCCAGTTGCGCGTCTTCGCAGCGACGGGTGATCTGAAGGCGGTGGTTGATCACCTCATTGCGGAGACGAAAGAAGGGTTGGGTTGACGTGCTGTCAACGGATTTTGAGAACGGATTGAGCGGAAAAGCAGGCCAGTGCAGTTTTGCAATTCAAGGTCAAGAACAGATTTCAGGGAAGCGGATGGGGAGATTGGACGATGAAACATAGACCACTTATTTACATGTTGAGCATGGCGATTGGGTTGACCGGTGCGCTCTTTGGGTTGCAATTTATCGGTCAGCCGGTGCTGGCGGCGTCGGCACGCGTTGCGCCGCAAAGCGAGGCAGCACTGATTACGGTCACGGTCGTCCTGACACCGACCAAAGATAATACGCTCTATGAAAGCACCACCGGCGAGGTGAGCAATGGAGCGGGAGCATTTTTCTTTGTGGGGAATACCAACGGCACGTCCATCCGGCGGGGGCTAATTGCTTTTGCCATCGCCGATAAAATCCCCACTGACGCGACGATTGTCAGCGCGACCCTACAATTACAGATGTCCAAGACCAGTGGCGGCGCGGCCAATGTTAGTCTTCATCGCGCCTTGGCGGACTGGGGCGAGGGTAGTTCGGATGCCACGGCAAACGAGGGCAAAGGTGCCACCGCAGCGAGCGGCGACGCCACCTGGCTACACACCTTTCACACGACCACGTTCTGGCAGACGCCCGGCGGCGATTTTGCGCCCACCGCCACGGCCACCACATCAGTCAGCGGGGTTGGGTTCTATCGCTGGCCATCGTCACCGGCCATGGTGACAGAAGTCCAGCAGTGGCTAGATACGCCCGCCACTGATTTCGGCTGGGTCGTGGTCGGTGATGAGTCTGTCGCCGGCACAGCCAAGCGCTTTACGGCGCGCGAAAGTAACAGTCTGACCAACCGGCCACAGTTGACGGTGGTTTATACGGTTACGGGGACGGCATTACGTAATTTTTATCTACCGTTGATTCAAAAGTAGCGGGTAACTACTAACCCTCTCGCGAATGGCGAGTCCGTGACTCGCCGCCGCATCACGGATGCGGCTAGCACAGGCTTGGTAGTTACAGTAGCGGGAGAGAGCCAGCAATTCCAAATTAGGAAACGTGTAGTGAGCCGGGGACGGCCCCCAGAGAGAATCCGCCTTTGGAATGGGTCCAGATGCGAACAATTGCGGCGCAAGACGGGCTGCGCATCTGGGGATGCGCAGTACACTGGGGCCAAGCCGGGGTTAAAATACCCGGCTGAGACGCACAAACCCGTTAAAACGGGTTAATGGGCAGCAGGTAGCAGCCAGGTAAGCTGTTCCATCGTTTGCCCCAAGGTCGTACTAAGTTCAACGAATGGACCGCCATCGGCAGGAATGTAGGTCACGTTACTTCGTCCAACGATTGCAACATCGTCAATATAGAGTGCCCCACTGCCATCAGCGGCCCATTCGATTGTGTCAGCAACCGCGACATCGGGCGATTCTGCGTGAGCCGGTAAACGGTTGACTTTGATGAGTTGTCCTTTCGTTAGATCAACCCAATACAGGCCGGCAGCACGCGCACCACGGGACGAGGGTCTTTCCAGCGTGAGACCGACTTTCCCTCCGCGCAAAACGGTGGTCTTGATCGCATAATCGCGCATGGCCAACGGTAGTTGCCAGATTGTACGCCGGGTTGGCGTTCCCGCTTGTTGTTCGTCTAAAGTCCATACCGCAAAACTACCACGAGGCTTGTGCCAAAACAGACGACCATCGGCTAAAAATGCCAGTGAACTGGTGTGAACGCTCTGTCCAGCCTGCGCCGGCAACTTCGTCACCGTCCAGCTTTGCCGGTTAAAGAGGCCATAGGTCAGCGTCTGCGGCTCCACAATCCAACTGATCACATAAGGTGAAGCGAATGGTGACTCGGCGTTAAGCGCTGGCTTCGGCAGGACGATGGCCGGTTGGCTATAGTTGGCCAAGAAATGCACAGCACCCGACGCCGGATCGGCAGTCCAGTAACCGGCACCGTCATGCCAGACAAGTTGACTTTGATCGGACAGCAAGGGCACCAAACCGCCACACTCACCCATGCCATTGCCCGCTCGACCACAGACCCGTAATGGTTGCGGCGTATACGGTGGCTGCAAGCGCAGCAGATAGACCGTTGCCAGATAGATTTCCTCACAACCACAGACATTACGGGAAAAGAGCGTGCGCCACCAAGGGCGTCTTGCCCGCGTATCGCGCAGCAGATAGGCTGCCCAACTCCCGTCAGGGGCCAGCATGAAGTCGCTAATGAAATGAGTAGTCGTCATCAGTGTCGTCAAGCGGGCGGTCGCCGGTTCATAGCGGGCCAGGTGAAAAGTGCTGTTCTCACCGACGATACCCATACCATAAGCAACCAACACCTGGCGTTGATCTGGGCTAGTTTTATATTCGACCGTGTGCCACGGCTCCTGTGTTGGCGTTGAAGTCACGACGGTGGTGGCAATGATGGTCTCCAGCCGCCGCGCAGCGTGACGCCAGCGCATAAGGCCATTTTCGTTGACGAAGAATAGATCGTGGGGTAAGGTTGGGGTCAGCGTGGTGGTTGTGGTCAACGGTGGTAAGGCCGGAGAAAGGGCTAATGTACGAGTCTCCACCATGGGTGTTACCGGCAAGGGGGAGACGAAGGTCATCGTCTTTGCCGCCCGGCCGGCGTCATTCCTTACTGGCAAAAAGGCGAGTAGTACCAGTAGGAGGAAACCAACCAGCAGGATGAGGGCGCTGCGTTTTTGGGAGGTGGACATAGGGTAACCTTTCGTATCAAGAGTGTTCCGCTGTAAAAGTCCGCAGTGGCTTAAAGATAATTCCTGTCATTTGGCGCATCATGCGATTTGTTGCAACCATCCGCTGCACGCTACGATGAGAGCATACACCAAACATCCACACTAAACTTGCACAATTGAGCAACTCGCTAAAGCAATTTTATCAATTTGGACAAAATCCTGTCTCGTAGGGACGGTCTCCTAAAGTCAAGTGTCCCTACGGGACAAATTAAACCAATCACCCAATCACTAATCTCCCATCTCCCACCCATGCTCAACTACACTTTTGCCGAATTGCTTACTGTTTACTTTCACCTACATCAAGACTTGGAGACGCGCAAGACGCAAACCGAAGTAGCCACCGCAATTGGCGTCAGTCGGCGTACGTTGGCCGGTTGGTTTGCCGGTGACTATCTGCCGCGCACGCCGGATCTGGTCGAGCGGCTGGCGAATGCGCTCTGTCTGACCGCGTTTCAGGCGGATCTGCTCTTTTATGCGGTCAACCCGGCGTGGGTGAAATATGGCACGCCGGGGGCGGTCTTGGCGCAGGCTGAGGTGATCCGTTATCGCGAACAGGATGATGAGCCGCGCCCGCTCCCTCAAGCTATACCCTCCTTGGCACAAATCGAAGCAACCTGGCAGACCCATTTTCGTGACGACTTCACCAGCAACTACCAACGGTGGGGCGTCGGCCACAAACATAACGGGATCTGCCAAATTGAGCGGGCAATGGCAAATGGGCGTTACCAATTGACCCTACGCAATAAATATCACGAGGATGTCTTTATGGGTGGGGATAGCAACTGCTTTGCCCCGCCGATCTACTATTTGACGGTGCGGGCGCAGTTGGTGCAAGGCGACCACGAGGCCGATGGGTATGGGCTGCTCTTCGAGGCGATCAACGATGAATATTACGCCTTTTTCCGCGTGCGGGAGATCATGCGCCGCATCTCCGTGGTACAAACGCGCAATGGCGGTGATGATGCAAAAGTCTATCTGCGCCAGTTGCCGACACCTTCATTACAGCCAGGGCAGCCAAACAAGCTGGCGATTCTAGCACTGCATAATGAGCACTGGTTTTATGTGAATGACCAGTTGGTGGGGCATCAAGTGTTGCCCCGTCTAGGGCTGGCCAGGCTGGATGTGGGGGTTGCGGCGGGGGTGGGGCAGCGGGTAGTTTGTGAGTTTGGGGATTTTCGGGTGGTGGTGCCGTGAAATCTGCCATTGACACAGACTCCATTTTGGAGTAGAATTGGATGTAGCAGAAGCGATAGTACGGGTAAATGATGGGAGATCGCCAGGGGCTAAAGCCGCCTGGCTAGGAACAGCGCCCGCTGAAGCGGGCTTTAGCCTGCATCGTCCTGTAGCCCTGTGGCTTTCGCACCCAATGGGTACCCGCCCCTGGGCGCGGGCGGTTTACACAATCAATTATTTAACGCCACCAGGAGACAATGTGACACTCTATTCGACCTCTACAACAGCCAAAAAGGTGCGGGTCCAAGTTGATCTCTCGGAAGCAGAGGCGACGTTGCTGCAACATTTGGCGGCGCGGCTTTCGGTGCGCTCACGCGCCGATTTGTTGCAACAGGCCTACGGGACATTTTTGTGGATCCTCAACGAATTGTTGGCCGGTCGCCGCGTCATTTCGGTGACGCAGGAGACGCTGGCAGCGATTGACAAATATAAAGAGCTAAGCGTCCCTGCCGTTGAACCATTGCGCTTTGAACATTATGAATTTTTGGCCCCGCAGCCCGATTCTACCTACAAACAGTATTATTTGAAGGGGCGCAACATGCGGGTCGGGCAGTTGATTTATACGATGCGGGCAAATAAGTTGTCTGCCGAGGACGCTGCCTTGGATATGGATCTGCCAGTGGCGCAAGTCCGCGAAGCACAAGTTTATTACGAAGTGAACCGTGAACTGATCGAACGAGAAGCAGAAGATGAAAAACAACGCTTACTAAAAGCAGAGATCAAACTTGAGCCTCCACATCTACCTCGATGATTGTGCTGTCTCCTACCGATTACGCCAATTACTGGTCGAAGCCGGCCATGAGGTGCAGATCCCTACTGAGGTTGATCCACCGCTCGTTGGGGCAAAAGATCACATCCATTTTGCGCACATCAAGCGCAATGCGCAGGCGATCCTCACATATAATCCAGGCGATTTCGAGCAGTTGCATATCATGGACAGTCAGCACGGTGGCATTTTGGCTGTCTACCGTGACAATGATCCGACGCGTGATATGGATTACCATGACATGGTACGCGCAATTCGGAATTTGGAATCGATCAACGTACCAATCGCTGGTGGATTTTGGGTATTGAATGGCTATCAATGGTAATCTTCCTAAGGTCAGGTGTCCCTACGGGATAGCTTGAAATAATCTACGGTTACGCCATATAAAGGACCAATCATGACCACACCGATCTACCAACGCCCGGTCGAAATCCTGCAAACGCTGATCCAAATGGACACGACCAATCCGCCCGGCAATGAGATCCTCTGTATCAACTACCTTGACGGCTTGCTCAAGGAGGCCGGTTTCGCGACGACCATTCTCGCCAAAGATCCCAACCGGCCCAACTTAATTACCCGGCTAAAGGGGCGAGGCGAGGCACCGGCGCTGGTGCTGCAGGGCCATGTCGATGTGGTGACCACCGTGGGCCAAAATTGGGAGCAGCCGCCCTTCTCAGCCAAGATCCTTGATGGCATGCTCTGGGGACGCGGCTCGCTGGATATGAAGGGGGGCGTTGTGATGATGCTCACCGCGGTGATGCGCGCCAAGGCCGAAGGGTATGTGCCGGCCGGGGATATTATCCTCGCGATTGTGGCCGACGAGGAAGCGGGCAGCGACTATGGTGCGCGTTTTGTCACCGAAGAGCACGCTGAGCAATTTGCCGGGGCGAAATATGCGATTGGCGAAGGGGGCGGTTCTTCACAATTTATCGGCGACCAGCGCTTTTACAATGTGATGGTGGCGGAGAAGCAGGTCTGCTGGATGCGGGCGACTTTCCGGGGACCAGGTGGACATGGTTCGTCACCCTTGCGCGGGGGCGGCGCGATGGCCAAACTCGGCCAGGTGATTAGCACGATTGAGAGCAAACGGCTCCCTGTCCACGTCACCCCGGTGATGGAACAGATGTTAGCGGTGTTGGCCGAACATACCGCGGCGCCCACCGACGAACTGATCGCCAAGTTGCGCGACCCCAGCCAGACGGACGCCATCCTCGATCAGCTAATCGCCCAGGGCATTAGCATGGCGCGCCCGCTCGATGCATTGCTTCACAACACGGTCAGCCCCACGGTCGTGCGCGGCGGCGACAAGACCAATGTCCATCCCAGCGAGATTACCCTCGAACTCGATGGCCGATTGCTGCCCGGCTTTACGTACGACGATGTGCAGCGCGAATTGGCCACGTTGTTAGGCGAGCCGCTGACATTGGAGATTATCCGTCATGACCCTGGCGCGACCGATGTTGATATGTCACTCTTCCCCTTATTGACCGGCATTCTTAACCAGCTGGACCCCGCGGCGGTGGTGCTGCCATCGATGGTCGGCGGCTTTACCGATGGGCGCATGTTTGCGCGACTGGGGATTCAGAATTATGGCTTCCTGCCGTTGCGTTTGCCCAAGGGCTTTAATCCTGGGCCGACCGTTCACGCGGCGAATGAGCGGGTGCCGGTGGAGGCGTTTGAATTTGGCTGTGAAGCAGTTTACCAGTTAGTAAAACAATATCAGGTGTAGGATGATCATCGACCTCGATCCAAACAATCAAACCCAGATTGAGCAGGCCGCCGCGTTGCTGGTCGCCGGCTTCAAAACCTTTGCCCCTTCGGCTTGGCCTGACCTGCCCTCAGCTGTGGAGGAAGTTCACGAAGCGCTCGAACCGGAGAAAATTTGCCGCGTGGCGTTGGATGATACCGGCACAGTCGTCGGCTGGATTGGCGGGGTTCCCCATTATGACGGACGCGTCTGGGAATTGCATCCGCTCGTGGTGGATCCAGCCCAGCAGGGCAAAGGCATTGGACGGGCTCTGGTCGCAGACTTGGAAATGCTCGTCCGCCAACGGGGTGGCTTGACCATCATGCTTGGCACCGATGATGAAGTAGGGCAAACCTCACTCGGCGGCGTCGATCTTTATCCGGACATTGGGGGCCAGATCGGCACCATTCGCAACCTCCACGGTCATCCCTATGAATTTTACCAGAAGTGCGGTTTTGTGATCTACGGTCTGCTGCCCGATGCCAATGGTTTTGGCAAACCGGATATCCTGATGGCGAAGCGGGTGCAGCGGGCAGCAGGGGTTGATTGACGCGCAGTAAACATCGTTAGCGCAACTTTAATTTTCTTCCAGCCGCGTCAAACTGTTCTGTTGTCCAAAGGCCCGATGACCATTGTGGTGAAAATGCGCCACGCGCTCTGCCATAGGGGCGACGGTGGTGTAACCATAGCCAGCAACGATCTGCCGCGCACAAGCCAGCAGTTCAGCCCGTAGGGCCAACGGCGCAAGCACTTGGATCTTTGGCCCAAAGCTCAGGCAATAGGCACAGGCCTCGGCCTCACTTTCAAACACCAGCGCCACAGGCTGCCAACCTTCAGCGTCGGGCGGCTCGACCCGTTCCACCCGTGAATAGCGCCCACCAGCGCGCAAAAGGGGCACAATCTCTGGCCGGGCGAGGACTTCGACGGCGTAACGTGGCAGGTTGGCGATCAGTTGCGCCGATGATGCGGCCCAGAACGCGGCCAGATCAAAGGCTGGCGGCCGTGCGCTCGGCTGCTCTAATAGACAAGCATCCATAATCCGCGCGACCCGATAGACCGCATGTTGCCCCTCAAACAGTGCAACCAGATACCAGGTGCTGCCCTTGGCCACCAACCCCAGCGGGTCAAGCACCGGCGTTACAATTGGCCCGGTACTCAGTTCATAGATAATCTTCACCTGGCGTTCCTGCCAGATCGCCTCTTGGAGCAGCGGCAGATAATGCACACTCTCCTGTGCGTTTGACCAACCACTGGCATCAATGTGCACCCGTTGCTGTACATATTGGGCATCCCGGCGTTGCATCGCTGGGAGCGCGGCCAGCAGCTTGTTCATGGCCGATTCGGCGGCGGACTGTAAGCCTAGATCGGTGAGCAGCCGGGCCGGCTTGGAAAGAAAAAGCGTTTGGATTTCCACATCATTTAGCCCAGTGAGGTTCGTCTCGTAGCCCTCCACCAGACTCCAGCCGCCCCCCACGCCCCGCTCGGCATAGACAGGAATGCCGGCAGTGCTCAGCGCTTCCATATCACGATGGACAGTGCGCTCGGAAACTTCCAGGCGGTGGGCCAGATCACGGGCGGTCAAACGGCGGTTGACTTGCAGCAGGAGGAGGATCGAAATTAAGCGATCGGCGCGCATGGGTTTATCCTTTGGCTCTAGAAACGGTCGCAACCTTGCCAGTATACCACAGAAATATGACAAGCTATGTCATGTTTTACGCGATGAGGTCATTTTGATCCACGAAAACACACGAAGAAAATACCAACTTCGTGTGCCTTCGTGTGTTTTCGTGGATCGTTTAATCTAGACAGTAGCCTTACCCAGCGCACGCGTAACCCATTAACAGCAGCGTTAATGGACAGATGTAAAATCAGTTGTACAATGGGAACAGCCAAGCGATGCTTCTTACTTTGTGAACTTGATCCGAGGTGCTGATGACGCCGACTGATAATCCCGCCGAACAATTTATTACCCAACTTAAAGACTATACCCTCTTTGCCGAAATGTTAGAACATTATCTCTGTAAACAGCAGGTGATGGCCGCCCATTTAGCCGAAGCGATCCATGTGGAAGCGGCCACCGTCAGCAATTGGCGTAAGAACAAGCGCTTACCCGAAAACCTGGGTTTGATCTACCAGATAACACTGGCCTTGAAGCTGTCGCCGCTGGAGCGCGAGAATCTGGTGATTGCCTGGTGCAATACGCGCATGGTGCGCGACTTAGTGCCCTACCTGGAAGCGGCGGAACAAAGCGGTGATGCAGACCACGCCATGCGATTAATCAAGCGGATTTTGGGCGTGTCGCACTGGCCGTTGACCAAAGGGATCATAGGGGCTAGAGAGGAGTAAACATGGTGACTAAACATGAAGAATTTCCTGAAGATGCCGCGTTTGTGGCGGCTCTCCAAGCAGGAGACCCGGAAGCGTGGGAAAAATTTACCAATCACTATAACGCTAAACTGCGTCAATATCTGTTGTACAGGTTGCCGACGGTGGAGAGTATTGACGATGTTTTGAGCGAAATACTCATCGGAACTGTGCGCGCAATTAGGCAATTCGCAAACGATGTTAAACTCTCGACGTTTGTTTACAGTATTGCACATCGCAAGATTGCCGATTACTGGCGGCGTCAGACAACCACAGTTGAGCTTTCGGACGTGACCCACGCTGAAACTCGTGAGTTGCTATCTCAACTGCCCGAAGTTGCGCAAAATGCACTGTTGTTGCGCTATTATGTGGGTTTATCCGTCGAAGAGATTGCACAGATCTTGGGGCGCACCATCAAAGGAACGGAAAGCTTGCTGAGCCGAGCGCGCCAACAGATTCTTCACATCAGTGCCGTGGCTCCTGAGTCGATGAGTTTTGCACCAAACGTTGAGCACGATCCGCTGGGCGCAAAAACTGTCTTTGGCGCGGCCTATCCACTGCTTTTGCTGCAAAAGCAGTTGTGCCAACAGCAAGGCATGACCACAGAAGTCGCCATTTTTGAGCAGGCCCAGCGGCAGATTGACCAGTTGGCAACAATTGCGCCGACCGATATTCTTGTACAGCTGCAATTTATAGAGAATAGTGTTATGACAGAAGATCCAGCGAGACTCATTGACTTACTTTCGAAAGCCCTCTCTAACACATGACAATAGGCGTCAACATTCGTGCACAAAAGTGGTTGCAGTATTCATTTCCCAGTAGGTTGTCTATTTTCTACAAGGTAAAGGACAAATAGCCACAGATCATGACAATTCGCGAAATCCAAGACAACGCCCACGCCCTCTGCCAAAAACAGGGCTGGACCGACCACAATCCCAGCCAACGTTTTCGCTACTTGATCAGCGAAGTGGGCGAGCTGTCGAAGGAGCTAACGCGGCTGGAGTGGAACCCATCCACAACCGACCTTGCCGCAATCAAACGCAATATCGGCCACGAAATGTATGACATTGTCTGGAATCTTTGCGATCTGGCCAATCAACTGGAGATTGATCTGGAGACAGCATTTGCCGAGAAACAGGCGATCAATGCCGAGCGACGTTGGGACTAATTTGATTGATCGAAGGGCTGGTGTGCGCTGCTGATTAGCAGCGCACACCAGCCCTTCGATCAATTTAGCGCGTAATCAGGGGTAGGAAGATGAATTGTTGCGCACCAACCTCTGCATCGACTTGCTCTTCGCTGACCCATTCATCAGCTGCCAACCAGCCTTGGATAATGGCAAGGCTGTCAACTTCTTCGTCACTCCACTCGGCGGCCGCAGCAACACGCGGTTGTTTTTCAAATTTCACCACGGTCGAACCGGGTGCCACAGGCCCCTTGATCGTCAAGCGGTCATCGTTGCCTTCCAATGGACTGGCCGGCTCATCGCGCTCATCGCCGGTGAGATCAAGGAGCAGAGCCACACGGCCGCTAATGACCAGATTCACACGGTCATTATCATAGCCAGCCGCCAGCCCGTCAAAGCGCCGCTCAGCGGTTGGGTTAAGCCAGTTCTTGTGAAAAATGGTGGAAAGTTTGTCGATCCCGGCGCCGCCTTGCACGATCAACAGACCATCGGGATCGCTCAACGTATCATTACCTGGGCCACCCAGGACGATATCGTGGTAGCCGGTTCCACTGTTGATCTGATCATTCTCCGCGCCGCCGTCAAGCTGGTCGTTGCCGACGCCACCGGTAATGCGGTCATTGCCAGCCCCACCGCAAATGACATCATCACCATCAAGGCCGCTAATCACATCTTTGCCAGCCAGCCCGAGGATGAGATCAGCGTTCTTGGTACCACGCAGTTGATCATTACCCATCGTGCCGACAATAATGTTGCCGCTCCAGCCGGGAGCAATATAGTTGCCGCCTCCCACTTGTTGCACACTATAGGCAAAACAGGCTTCAATCACTACAGAATTTTGCACGGTCCAGCTATAGTCAGCCGGTGATGAATCGACATTGCCGGCGCTATCCACGGCAGCGACCTGGAGCGTGTGTAGCCCATTGGCTAGCCCATTATAACTTTGGGGTGTGGCACACGGGGCAAAAGGTGCGTCATCCAGGCTACATTCGTACCCTTCTACGCCGGCAAGCTCATCTTCCCCTTCAAAAGCAAAGCTCACATTAAAAGAGCTGGGATCATCCGGCTGCGCCGTGATCGTCGTCTCTGGCGGCACGCGGTCGATCTGGATGCTGACATCAACGCTGGCTGTACCGCCGGCGCTGGTCGCGCTACAGGTGAAGGTCAACGCGTCCGTATCGTCGGTAATGCTTTCCGGCGTGCAACCGTCGCTCTCGGTAATGGGTGACTCGTCATCGGTCACCGACCAACTGAGCGTAACAGCAGACTGATACCAGCCGTTGGTCCCCGCTTCACCGTCGATGAGGGGCAAGATGACCGGTGCGGTGGTATCCACATCTTGTAGCCGCGCCACTTTGAGGCTGCTGTTACTGCTATCATAATAGCTAATCACCGGCTTGTCTTCACTGTCAAGCGCCAAGGCGGTATACCAACCAACATCGCCATTGTTATCCACCGTCTGGATAATGTTGCCGCTGCTACAGGCACGGTTGCCACAGTAAGCCAATTTTAAGGATGAACTGCTGAGATCAAAGTAACTGATAACCGGGATACCCGCACTGTCCAGTGCAAGGGCCGTATATTCCCCCACCAGGCCACCGCTATCAACCGTGCGAATAAGGTTTCCACTACTACAGGTGGCGTCACCACAATAGACCAGCCGCAGGTCGCCGTAGGTATTATCAAAATAGCTCAGCACGGGGTTATCATCAGCATCCAAAACCAGGTCAAGATGATTGCCGACATCGCCACTACTGTCGACGATTTCGATGCTGTTGCCGCTGCTGCAATCGGCATCACCACAGCGGGCTAACTTTAGATCTGTGTTACCCACATCCCGGTAGCCGATCACCGGCAAGCCACTGCTGTCGAGCGCCAAGGTGGTGAACTGACCGACATCACCAGCATCGTCCACCAGTTGGATGCTGACATTGCTGCTACAGGTGGCATCGCCGCAGTGAGCTAGCAAGAGCTGATCGTTGCTAAAATCGGTGTAACTGATCACTGGATAGCCATTGCTGTCCAGCGCCAGCGACGTGTGGAAACCGACGAGCCCGTTGTTATCGACGATCTGCAATACGTTACCGCTACTACAATTGACATCGCCACAGTAGGCGAGCTTGAGGACAAAGTTTGTAAAATCAAGATAGCTAATCACTGGGTGCCCATTGCTATCGAGCACCAGGGAGGTGTACAACCCAACATCGCCGTCACTGTCTACGGTGGCGATCACATTGCCGCTGCTACAAAGTTCATCGCCACAATGCACGAGGTTGAGATTGCCCCCATCATAGTAACTGATAACCGGATAGCCATTCTCGTCTAAGACCAGGGAACTGTACATGCCGACGTTGCCCGTACTATCCACCGTTTGTAGTTGCCAACTTTGCTCTGCATTTGCCCGCTGGCTGCATAGGGCAACCAGGAGCAACAAAGTGACCCCAATGCCAAGCCTTTGCCAGTAATTCGGAAAAATGTAAGTTAAGTTAATCTTCATGCCTATTCTCTCCAAGCATTCCAACGCGCCGCTACAATGAATATTCGGTCATCTTGGACCTATATTTTGTAATGGCTTACGATTAATCATTACCAGGATTGAGTATAACTTATTTTCGTCAAAAAATTGTCAGAAATCGGCTAGCAATCGGCATAAAGTCATTTATTTAGCGGGCAGTGCGCCAGCAAAATTGATCCCCCATTGTAGCCATGTCGTTAATTGCTTCTCGTCGGCAATGCCTTCCGTGGCAACGTAAATCATGCCCTTCATTGGGCGACCAGTAAAATCCATGGGGTGGGCATGTGGCTGGGCTAACGCCGCGGCATAGTGCGTTGGCCCAACGCGTAACATTAGTCGATCCTGCGTAACGCCACAACACATGTTGCCCCGTAACATAAAACACAAACCACCAAACATCTTGCGCTCGGTCACGCCGAGTTCATCATGTAACGCGTGCCGTATCCGTTGGGCCAGGGCTTCACTGTAGGCCATATGCAACTCCTTCTTGAGTGGTTGATTATAGTTTCTACCATTTTAGAACATTTGTTCTATTTGTCAACTAGATTGCTGGATCACATGGCAGTTCTGTTCCAAATTCTAAAAAGTGAAATCGGGCCAAAACGCCGCGCATTGTTGACAGTGGATGTCATGTGCAATCCGCTATGCTGCTGGGTGTGACCCTTCACCCTATCAGCAAGGAACTACCCATGGCTATCGCTGCGCTGGAACTCGAACAGCTTTGTAAGGCCTACCAAGTGATAAAAAAAGTGTCTCAGCCCACGCAAATACCGACGCATCAATTGCAAGCCGTCACGCGTTTCCTCCTTGGTGAAACCTTTAGCGCCATAGGTCAGCGCCAGGTCAGCGCCATTCCTGCACTGGATCGCGTTAGTTTTACGGTCGAACCTGGTCAGGTCGTTGGCCTCTTTGGCAAAAATGGCTCCGGCAAAACGACCTTGCTCTCGATTCTGGGTGGTGTCTTTCCGGCTGATAGTGGCACCGTGCGCTGTTTTGGGCACGACTTGGCCACTGACCTCTACCAGGTGCGCAAATATATTGTGCCGATCTTTGGCTGGCTGGATGCGATTACCTGGGCCTTTACTGGCCGCCAAAATATCGAGAAATTTCTGCTGATGCATCACGTCGAACCGGGACCACTGGCGGCCCAGATCGACGAACTCGCCCAGGCCATCGAACTTGACGACCGCCTGGACGACCGCGCGGCGCGCTACAGTCAGGGCATGCGCATCAAACTGCAGGTGATCGCCGCGATCCTGTTACAGCGCACCTATGGCCGTTCGCTCTTGCTGCTCGATGAGCCCTTTATTGGGCTGGATCTCTTCTCCCAGCGTTATCTGCGCCACTTTATCGGCCAGGAGTTACGGCGTGACAACTTCTCGATGTTACTCGCCACCCACCAGCCCGAAGATATCGAAGCCCTTTGTGACGAAGTGATCGTGCTTGATCGCGGGCAGCTGATTGCCAAAGATTCGGTGACCAACCTGCGCCGCCTGGTCTGCAAACGCGAGTCATTGCACCTGGTTTACGCGCCGGATGCGCAAACATCCTCGCCATCCTTGGCTGCCTGCCCAGGCGTAGAAAGCGTACAGACAAGGCAGCGTAATGGTCTGGTAGAGACAAAATTGGTGGTCACTGATAGCGGCGCGACGCTTGCCTTGCTGCTGCCGGCCCTGTTGCAGGCCAACTGTCGATTGGTTTCGATCCAAAGCCAAGCGATGACCTTTGGTGATGTCCTGCTCCAATTGATTAAAACGGCGGAGGTGTAACATGCGCCAATTTGCAACTGATCTACGCTGGGCCGTGCGGTTGAGTTTGCTCTTCCTGCGCTTCCAGTGGTCGATCCGTGCTACTTTCAAGACGGGCTTACTGCTAGCGCTGGTCAACAGTGTGGTTGGGCTGCTGAGTTGGTTTTTTATCGGCACCATGTTTCGTTCGGTGCAGGTGGCCGCGCTGGCAAACTATGATCAGAGCTACCTGGCTTATGTACTGATCGGCAGTTTTATCGCCACCGTTTTTGGCGTAGGCGGCTTTTTTTCGCCCAGCCAATTTTTTCAATATGGCATCTTTGGTGCCGATTTCAAACGTTGGTCGATGAGCCCGACCGACCCGTTGCTCTATAATCTGGTCGCCAATCGGGTGATCGACTTTGTTGGTTATACAGTAACGACCTTACTCATCCAATTTGTCGTGATCTTTGGGGTTTTTGGGGTCTACTTTGGCGTCGATTTTAATATTCGGCTGGAAGTGTTGCCGCTGGTGGTGCTCTATCTTGTGCTGGCGGCTGTGGCGCAGATTGGGTATGAGATGGTGATGAGCAGCCTCTTTTTACATTCCTACGCCTTGCGCGCCGTCAACCAGAATGTGTTGGCGAATTTACTAGGTACCCTCAGTATCGTCGTTTCAGGGCAAAGTTTTCCCGTGGAAGTGCTGCCCGATTGGTTGCGCCAGGCGACTTGGATCTTTCCGCAAGCACAGGGTTTCATTGGCGCACGTTTGTTGCTGGCACCGGTGACAGCTAGTAGCGCGCCCTTCTGGCCGCACCTCGTCGCGCTGCTGGTTCATCTAAGTATTTACGGCACCCTTGGCTTTCTGCTGGTGACAAGTGGCATTCGGCGGGTGCGGCGGGAAGGGTTGGTGCAGGTGCCGCCGGCATAAACAAATGCGTGGCAACACAAAATTGCCAATACATGGCAGAAGCTGGCAGTAGACTATGTTATCATGTTCCAGTTGACTCAACCGTTTGGCATAATCCAAGGAGGCGCGATGCAAATCAAGTCCATGCAGGTCAAAGCCGAAGTCCAAGCCCGCTATCGGGCCGCGCTGGATGCGCTGGTTGCCAAGCTGGAACGTGATCCCTATATTCTCGCCGCGATTGTCTATGGCAGTGTGGCGCGTGGCGAAGCGTGGGAAAAGTCGGATATCGACATTGACATCATCCAGCAAGATGGCCTGGGCAGTGACAATCGACATGTCTATCTGGTGGAAGAAGGGATCAACATTTCGGGGACGGTGATTTCGCGTGGCAAGTTTAAGCGCGATCTCGATGCCGCACTCCAGGGTTCTTTTATGCACGCCATTCGTTCTCATGCCAAGTTGTTGCTCTGCAAGGACGAATCGATTGCAAGCTGGTTTGCCGAATCAACCCGGATTGGCGACCGTGATCGCGAGTATCAACTGCTCGGTGCGGTTTCCAGTGTCCCAGCACTGCTTGATAAGGTGGAGAAGTGGCTTTACGTCAAGCAGGATCCACAATACAGTGTGGTCTGGCTGCTGTCGGTGGCTAATAGTTTGGCGCGCGTCGAAACGATTTGGCAAGGGGAAGCGCCGGGCCGAGAAGTGCTCGACCAAGCGTTGCGCTACAATCCAGACCTGTTTCGCGCCATCTACACTGATCTGTTACATGGTCAGCAGGAAGTAGCCGACATTGAGCGCGCGTTACAGTTGATCGATACTTACCTGTCTGCGCGCGCCGAAGTCATCTTCAAGCCGATCTTCGACTATCTGGCCGACGCCGACAGCCCCCGTACGCTCTCGGAAATGAACCAATATTTCAGCAAGAAGATCCGGCCGGATGCTTTCTCGTGGGTTGATCTCTTCTGGGCCTTTGAATGGCTGGCGCGTAAAGAGCTGATCACGAAGGTGTCATCACCCATGCGGTTGACGAAGAAGAGCCCGGTGACCGTCGAAGAACCCGCCTTTTATTATGAGCGGGATGAGTTTGATTGGGAATGAATTTTATCCGGTGTCTATTGACATTTTGTTCGCAATTTGCTAATATATTCGTGTTCGCAAATTGCGAACCTTAATCTTCAATACGCTGACATGCGCAGCAAAGAAAAGTAAAATGAGTCGATGCATATTATTTCGATGCGAAGGCTTCAAGAATTTTGGAAAGAGCATCCTGGCGCAGAAACTGTACTTAGAGCATGGTACACATATGTAACGCATGCCCAGTGGAAACATTTTGTTGATGTTCGTAGTGATTTCCCCTCAGCGGATCAGGTGCAACGTTTAACGGTCTTTAATATCGCCGGTAACAATTATCGCTTGATCGCCCGGATCGAATTTGCGCAGCAAAAAGTGTATATCCCTGCAGTCTTGACTCATGCCGAGTATGATAAAGAAGGTTGGAAGAATGACCCTTGGTATAACTAAGCAGGAAGCAGATTATCGCAACTTGATTGTCAAGTTCCCACCGCGTGTGATCCATAATGAAGATGAATATATAACGGTACAGACACAAGTGGATCGCTTAGTGGATCGGACCGATCTCACATCGGCAGAACAGGAGTACCTTGATTTGTTGGGCACGTTGATTTGGGAATATGAGCAGCGGACTGAATCAAGTGCAGACTATGAGTTGCGCGGCGTTATGCTGTTGCGCGGGCTGATAGAATTGCACGAATTGAAACAGCAGGCTCTTGTTCCGATTTTCAAAACGAAGTCAATCGTATCCGCGGTGCTCAATGGGAAACGCCAGTTAACTACGGAACACATCAATCAACTCGCAGCGTTCTTTCACCTGCCGCATGGCCTTTTCTTTGAACCGCTGCAAGTGCAGGCCCCCCAAAGCTAAATATCAAGTAGCAGGTACCGGTTGCTCTTTAATTAACGGCACAATCGTTATATAATCACTCTCGTTAAGTTGACTCAACTCCCAATTCTTCTGTAAATTTAGCCAAAACAGGGGACTCTGATTAAAGACTCTGCCAAATCTTGCCGCCATGTCAGGCGATATCCCGCGTTTGCCGCGGCAGATTTCATTGATCTTTGAATGGGGCATTCCCAAATGCGCCGCCAAAGTTGTCTGTGTTAGATCATGTTCTTCAAGTAACTCCTGGAGAATTTCGCCAGGATGAACAGCGATTGGCCGTCTTGCTGTTAACATTGCTTTCCTCTCTTCACTGATAGCTATCAATGATAATCTGTAATTTCGACCCACTCGGCATCTGTACCGTTCCATTTGAAACAGACGCGATATTGATCGTTGATCCGTACGCTATATTGACCATCCCGGTTACCCTTGAGGATTTCGAGCCGCCAACTTGGGAATGCGACGAGCTCTGTTAGTGTTGTCATCGCATCAATCACTGCCAATCGACGCCGGGCAGCATTGTGCAACTCGCTTGGTAGTGTACGCCTTGCCACCTTCGAGTTGTTGCTTTCAGCAATGTCGCGTGTGCCCGCATCTTCGTATGATATAATCGGCATATATACGATTGTACCGCTTATCGATATAAAAATCAAGATCCATTGTCGTAAAACATGTCAACAGATGTCATCATTCCCATGGTACCCTGTAGATCTGTCCAATGTCTCTACATGTGATCAAGGTGTAAACCGAGGGAGTACCCATGCAAGACACAATCTCAGTCAAAGGGGCCAAGGAACATAACCTACGCAACATCGACGTGGAGATTCCGCGCAACAAATTCGTGGTCATCACCGGGGTCAGTGGCTCGGGCAAGTCATCGCTCGCCTTTGATACCGTCTACGCCGAGGGCCAACGCCGCTTTCTTGAATCACTCTCTGCCTATTCACGCAAATTTGTCACCCAACTGAAAAAGCCCAATGTGGACTTTGTCACCGGCCTGTCGCCGGTCATTTCGATCGAGCAGAAGACCACCGTGCGCAACCCGCGCTCCACCGTCGGCACGATGACTGACATCTCCGACTATCTGCGCATGTTGTTCGCCACAGTTGGCGTGGCCCATTGCCCCTACTGTCAAACCGAAGTGCCAACCCGCTCGACGCACCAAATGTTGGAGCGCATGTTGGCCTTGCCCGAAGGGACCGAAGTCGAGATCCGTGCCCCGGTCTTCAAATACTATGGTGAAGAGTGGGCTTATCTCTTTGACGATGTACGCACCAAGGGTTACCGCCGCGTGGTCATCAATGGGCAGCCTCACGACCTGAGCGATGAGTTGACCCTGGACGAGGAGGAAAGTTACCAGATCGAGGTGGTTATCGACCGCTTTGTTGTACGCCATGACCGGACGAACCGCATGGACAAGCAGATGCTCGCTGCGCTGGACTTTGGCTTGCTCATCGGCGAAGGGTTTCTCAGCTTTCATCTGGTGACACAGGGCAGCCAGCCCGTCGCTGCGGCGAGTTTCTACCGCGACTTTACCTGTGCTGAGCACGGCACAGTAATGGGCGAGGTCGAGCCGCACTATTACAGCTTCAACCTGCCCTCCGCGTCCAGTTCTTGCCCCACTTGTTTGGGGTTGGGCAACTATCGCCAGGTCCACCCTGATCTGCTCATCCCGGACAAGAGCCGTTCGATTCGCGACGGTGCCTTTGTCGAGGCGGCGCTGCGCTATGACAAAAATAGCTGGGATGGGCGCATGTTGTACAGCCTAGCCCAGCATTACAACTTTAGCCTGGACACACCCTTTGCAGCGTTGCCCCCAGAAATTGTTGAGATGTTACTCTACGGTGCCAAAGGCCAGAAGATCAAGATTGTGTTGCCGCCCGGTGCCACGCAAGGGCAGAAACATGTGGGCAGCGAAGTCGGTTTTGGTGGCGTCATCCCACGGATCGAGCGCCACTATCGCCAGTATCGCAAAGGCGGCACCTTCAACCACTGGATGGAAGAATATCTGAAGAAGGTGATGGTCGAGTACACCTGCCCCGACTGTGGCGGCAAACGGCTCAAGCGCCAACGCTTTTTGGTCACGATTGGCGGACGCACGATCCACGACCTGGGTGATTTACCATTTGAAGAGTTGCTCGAAGTCCTCAAGGTGGCACCACTACCGCTGCGCAAACAGGGCGCGGGTAGCCAGATCATCAACGAACTGGTGCGCCGGCTGGAGCTTTTGTTGCACATTGGTCTTTACTATCTGACCCTTAATCGTCCCTCCACTACGCTCTCTGGCGGCGAATCACAGCGCATTCGGCTCTCGACCCAGATCGGTTCGGGGCTGATGGGCATGCTCTATGTGCTGGATGAGCCGAGTATTGGCCTGCATCCCAAAGATAACATCCGCATGATCGAGACCTTGCAACATCTGCGCGACCTGGGTAACAGCGTAATCGTCGTCGAACATGACGAAGAGACCATCCGCGCCGCCGACTATATTATCGAAATGGGGCCGGGGCCAGGGGTCCACGGTGGCGAAGTGGTGGTCCAGGGCTGCATTGACGAGATCATGCGCAACCCGGCATCGCTGACCGGCCAATACATGGGCGGCGTCCAGGAGATCGCGTTGCCGGCTGCGCGCCGTTCGCCCAACGGCAAGAACTTGACCATCCGCGGCGCGACTGAAAATAATCTGTGCGATGTCGATGTCACCATTCCGCTCGGTCTCTTTACTTGCATCACCGGGGTGAGTGGCTCTGGCAAAAGCACGTTGATCCATGAGATTCTCTATAAGAAGCTCTATTCGATCTTTCATGACAGCCGCATTCTCTCGGGTAAACATCGGGCGATTGAGGGGATCGAACATGTCAGCGACATCATTCACATCAATCAATCGCCGATTGGGCGCAATTCCCGCTCCAACCCTGTAACCTACATCGGGGTCTACGATAGCATTCGCAAACTCTTCGCCGCCACCGCAGATGCCCAGGCCCGTGGTTTTACCGCCTCACGTTTTAGCTTCAACATCAAAGGGGGCCGCTGTGAAGAGTGTGGGGGCGAAGGTTATGTAACGACCAAATTGCAATTCATGGCCGATGTCGAGACGCCTTGTCTGGTCTGTAAGGGGGCGCGTTACAACGAAGAGACGCTGGAAGTGCGTTACCAGGGCAAGACAATTGCGGAAGTGCTCGATCTGTCCATTGAAGAAGGGGTGGCGTTTTTCAAAGGGGAGCGCTACATCGCCCACAAATTACAGATGCTCACCGAGTTGGGGCTAAGTTATCTCAAACTCGGCCATCCGGCGACCAAACTTTCCGGCGGCGAAGCGCAGCGCGTCAAACTGGCCGACCAACTGAGCAAGATCAAACGGGGGAAACACAACATCTACATACTCGACGAGCCGACTACCGGCCTGCACCTTGCTGATATCCAACGGCTGCTTGATAGCCTGGACCGGCTGGTGCAAGTCGGCCACACCGTCGTCGTGATCGAACATCATCTCGATGTCGTCAAGACCGCGGATTGGGTGATCGACTTGGGGCCGGAAGGTGGTCACCGTGGTGGTGAAGTTGTCGCCTGTGGCACACCGGAGACAGTGGCCCAAGTAGCCGGGTCGTTTACGGGGCACTATCTGCGCGCCCATCTGGCGTTGGCTTAGGTTTTGGGCGCAGCGGGAATGCAGGGGTTGACAAGATCGCCCTGGGCTAAAGCCACAGGGCTACCCAACCACGCCGGGTAAACCCGGCTGAGGGAGCGGGGGGCCCCGGCGGTGTCCCGTAGCCCGGGTGCCCACTGGGCACGCTGACGGCGGGGCGGGATGGCAACCCCCTAAGATCCCATTGAACCAGTTTTTGTTCGACAGGGCCAATGGGCTATTGTATAATAGCTATCACTTGTGGTGATGGCTTTCGGACAACGATTACTTTGCGCTGAATGAGATCCGGCGTTTTAACCAGCGTAAAAAACGCCGGATCTCATTTCCAACCACCATATCGTTGCAACCACCATCCTTATCTGCGCTACGGCACTTAGTTCGGGACCGCACCGGCTAGCGATGTGAGTATTGTCGCTGCCACGATGGGTTTTCAACGGAAACCTTTGAGGTTGAGCAGATTCTGCCGCAAGCCAAAGGTGGGCTCACGAGCATTCAAAATCTTGCTTATGCCTGTTCTGGCTGTAATGGCCGCAAAGCAACGAGAACAGCGGCACCAGATCCTTTGACAGGTACGCTGGTGCCGCTGTTTAATCCACGCCTCGATCAATAGGCGGAACACTTTATCTGGCGTGCTGGTTGTACCGAGATTGCTGGACTTACTGAGTCTGATCGAGCAACTGTAGACGCCCTGCAACTTAATCGTCCAGCTGTGGTGAATCTTCGGCGGGTGCTGGTGTTGGCTGGGGTCCATCCGCCTGCCGAATCGTGATCTCTTGTGCCATTTCTGCTGGCCGCTGCGCCTTCCAGGGCGCGTCGTTGACGACGCGCCCTGTCCCCTCGCTGCCGGCCCGCTTGCGCAGCTTCATCAACCGCTTAAAGCCGGTGCTGCTGCGCTTGGCCAAATCGCTGCTCGCTTTGACGATGATTTTGCCCGTGCGCTGTGCTTGAACAACGTATAATTCTTTGGCCGATTGCCCAGCCGCGGCCAACTTACCGCCCAAACCAGTGGATTGTTGGCGGATTTGTCCCCACGAATGCTGGGTTGTTTCGGTCAACCACGTCATCAACTTGCGCTCGTCAACGCCGCTGATCGTGCGCAGGCTGCTCCCCAATTCCTCGCGTGCCGCCGGTTCTTGTTTTAGGTACGCCTGGGCGCGACGACCAATTGTATAGGTGGTCACAATGTTGATCCCGGCCACTGTAGCGACGCCAAGGACCACCGAGATCGAACGGGCAAAGAGGCCACTGGCCGCTTCTTCGGCCACCTCGACCGCGGCGGCCCCGTTAATGCGTGTGGCTAAGCGGCGGCTCGCCTTGGCGGCAATTTCCTGACCTTGCTCACTTAACACACGCCCCGCGCCAATACTGATGCCGGTAATGAGCATGAGAATGTTGCGCTTATTTTCGAGCGACAACGTTGGCGCATATAGGTCGATCAATTCGAGTACTAATTCACCCTGCAACTTATACATCATGCCAATGTCCACGGCGGT
This sequence comes from Caldilineaceae bacterium, assembly GCA_022842065.1. The sequence continues at coordinate 37,534 of JALHQH010000011.1, read as the reverse complement.
GCCAAAGGTCAGCGCAACCACGGTACCCAAGCCCGGTACCAAAGTCGGGCTGGCGGTCACGGCCCCAATCGCCCCAGCTTGCATACACTTGCGCCGGATCACCATTTCGGCTAACTGATCGGCGGTTGCCACCGGATACTTCGCGCGCAGGGATTGAACGTGGGCTAATGCTTCTTTTTCATCAGCTTTGGTCATCGACTCCAGCGTCTCATGCATGAGCTTGGTGATAAAATTATTTTCTGGTGGGGTGACGGGCTCTTTGGCCTCACTCATTACTTCCTCCGGGTTACGGGTAAAACGCCACGACAAGCTGACGCAGTACAAAGTCCAATTCTGTGCCATAGCAATACGCAATTTCAAACAGGATGTTGCAGTAGCCAGTCAGGCAACCCGCTCATTGGGCCTGACTGCGCGCTGCGCCTGAAGGAAGTTTACCACCAAACGCGCAAACAAACTTCTGTTTTTGCACAAATGCGCGATATAGGGTGAGATACAAAGTACATGAGCAGACAGGTTTTACAGCCATAATGGTAACTCGCTAGAAACTCACGGGTGAGTTTCTTTGCCAAGCTGACGTTGCCACGGCAAAATCGGTAACTCAGAATGACAAAATAGCAAATAATTTAGTTTATACTGTATTTAGAACGACACCGTTAGATTCGTGCGGAGATCAAATAATTTAGGTTGTCGTGCTAGCCGCCCCCTTGCATAACGATTGGCAAAAAGGTATTTGTCCGCGCCTGTGGTGACCACTCCCAACGCCAATTGCGAAACTCGGCCATATGCATGGCTCTTTGCACACCACCCTCGGGGTAGATATTAATAATTTCGGCACCCAAGGCAGCAGAGATATCATTTCCCCAACCAGCCGGTCCAACCATTACCGTATGTTCGCTGGCATAACGGACCCCATCGAGCGTCACTTCGCTATGCCGCCGTCCATAATCATTAACAAACTGGATCCGATGCCAGGCGGTATCAACCGGCAAATAGCCGACATCTTGCCAATAGCCACCATTGCGCGACGACCACGTACGAATCACGCCGAAGTTGCCATAAGGGTTCAAATGCCATTGAAAGGCCACATTATGGATCAGCCGTGAAACAGCACCCTCCCAAATCGCCACCCCCCCTTCTAGCGTCTGCGCGTTCAACTCCTGGTTGCCCGTCGTAGGCATAAAAGGTAACCGAAAATCAAAGGCACAGATGTGGATATAATCCAACACCGTTGGATCATCAAACTTTTTGAACATTAAATTATGGACCATAATTTTCCGACGCTGAACATTCGCGCGCAGTTCGCTGTGGGTACCATGATGGGTGGTCAGAATATCAGCTTCGGTTACAGGGGCTTCGCCTGGGGCCACATAGAGACCATCCCCAACGACCATTGTCCAGTCGGTCAGGTCGGTGCCCTGATGGACAATTGGTTCAGACTGGGCCGCCGCCCGGCGAGGAGCAAATAGTGCCCCAGCCAATGCGGCGGCACCAAGGGAGAGCAACTGGCGGCGGGAGAGGCGTATGCACATAGTGGTGGTTTTGTTCACGTTCTTATGCAAAGAGGCCGTTCAATCCTTCGGATCGGTAATTGTGCTGAGCTTTGCTTCAGTATAACAAGCCGAACCGCGTGCAACTACGGCCAATCTGCGCATTTCACATTAAACCAGGGTACTATTACAATAGGCAGATGCGCCGTGCCACCTTACCGACCAAACCGAGTCATCCTCATGTTTTGCCACGCCGTCCACAGGGCCAGGGCACACGCGGCAAGACGGCGCGCAACCGCTTACGGCGCGTCGATAATCTGGTAATGATGTACGATGAGCCATTGCTCCGCCGTGCTCCTCATGACTACGCGCAAGAACTCTTTGTTGACCTTGGCTACGGGGCCGAGCCCTATACCACGCTTGAAAGTGCGGCCCGCTTTCGACGCTGTAATCCAACCTTGCCGGTGTTGGGCGTCGAGATCGAGCCGGCGCGGGTGGCCACGGCCCTGCCCTACGCCGACCAGCAGACCCATTTTCGGCTGGGGGGCTTTAACCTGCCGCTGCAAGGTGGTGAACGTGTACGACTCGTACGTGCCTTTAATGTCCTGCGTCAATATGAGGAAAGCGCCGTCGCCGAAGCTTATGCGCTATTGGCACACAGTGTCGTGCCCGGCGGGTTATTGGTGGAGGGTACATCCGACCCCTTTGGCCGACTCTTCGTCACTCACCTATGGCGGCGTAGTGCCGTTCAATCATGGCTACACGAAGCAATCGTCTTTAGCACGAACTTCCGGCAGCCCTTTGCCCCAACTGACTTCCAGGCCGTGCTGCCCAAAGATTTGATCCACCGCGTGGTACCAGGAGAACCGATCTTCAACTTCTTTCGCGATTGGAAACAGGCGATGTTGGCCACCATTGGGCAACAAAGTTGGGGCATGCGCCAATGGTTTGCCGCCGGTGCCCTTCACTTAACAGCACAGGGTTATGCCATCGACACCCGCCGACGTTGGCTGAATCGGGGTTATCTCATGTGGCAGCAGCCGTTATTGCGGTGATCATGGTCTATTGTACAACGACAGCCGGTCGCAAGATCTGCAATACTTCGTCAACCGTAATCTGAAAATAGCTGCGCCCATCCTCGGCAAATGCTTGCTGATCAAATTGACTATCTTTGCCGACATGGTCAGCAGGACCGGTCACTTTGACGGTGATCAATCCGCGCTGTTTGGCCCGATTCCACGCTGAATTGAAGGCCAGCGGCCAGCGGCCTGGAAAAAAGATCAGGCCGAGCTTCTCGGTGCGGTCATTGGCACCGTAGAGATGATAGAGCTGTTTCAGCCGCAGCAACCCCGGATCCGAGGCGATCACGCCACCCAGCGAGATAATCTCTATCGGCACATCGACCACCTTTGATAAATAAGTAACCACACCTACCGCGATTTGACCACCACCGCTGGCACCAATCAGGGTGACGGGGGTTTGTGTGCCGGGTCGATAGCCATGCCGCAAGAGACTATGCCAGATCTCTTTGGCAACCCCCAGATTGTAAATCGGGCCATAACGCCGATCCACCGAGACCATCACCTGAAACATGTTGCGAATTACCACGAGAAAGAGCCAAAGTGAATTAGGATTGCGTGGGCGCTGTGCTTCGATATAGCGCCAGACGAGCGCAAAGAGCCGTTCACCCGTCAGTCCTACATTGGTGACGGAGTAGGGAAAGACATCAGCGATGACACAACTATGGGGCAACTGCTGACGTAGGGCAGCGATAAAGGGCAATTCCTCATGGGGGATCGAACTGCCGCTAAAGGCACCAATGCCGGAGAGATAAATAATGTAATGCGTGGCATTGCGCTCTGGTTGGCGCGCAGCGCGTTCACCAGCGCTACCGGCAGCGGATTCTGCCGGCGGCACATGAAAGAGCGCGGCCCCCGCCTCGTCAACAACCGAGCCATCGTCGTCCGCATCCGTAAGCTGATCCAATGACAGCTCTTCACCAAACCAACCGGCCCACCAGCCTAGCGATCCGATCGGCGCCACCATGGCCAAGACAAAGAGTAGTGCAAACAGCCCAACGATGAAAGTTGTGATGATCATAGTGCTTTATAATTTTGTATTGATTTGATCAACCGAACGTCTTGCCAGCCCAAGTTCAGCAACATCATTTGATGTAGCAGTCAGCCGTTTGCTGAACTTAACCACTAGTTCATCCGGCGAGTGGGTTAGGGTAACGCCCGCGACCCAACTGCGTAACCGTTGGAAAAGGAGCGTCAGCGGCCAACCAATGGTGTTGCGGATCAGCAGCGTCAGCAGCCAGCCACCACCGACGACCCCAATCGCACGCCACCAGTCGATCCCATATTCCACCATCACCATTTGATAGGCGATCAGCAAGCTCCACACATCAAGCAACCGATCAATCAACGGTCCCAGGTAAGGCATAAGCACGAGAAAACCAAAGAGCATCGGTGCCGCGGTCAAGAACATGAGCAGAATGCTTTCACCCAGCGCAATCGACTGCCCGGCGATCGACTGCGCCGCCACCCGCACAGCCCAAGCCCACAACACCAGGTTGATGAGGTAAAGCACGCCGTTGAGTAACAGGCTAGCCACAAAGCGCGGCGGGCGGACGCGGTTGGCAAAGAGGATGACACTCTGCCCGATCAGCAGTGATACGCCACCCAAAAAAGCGATCCCCACGGCAACGAATGACCCCATCCACCCAGCATTTACGGTCTGGAAGGCTCCTTGGTCAAATTGTAGTGTCTGCAAAATCGTACGCCACAGCAGTGTCCAATATTCCGGCATAAACGCTCCAAGCAGTGCCCGGGCAACCGAGCAAAATTAAAACGCTCCCAAGGGCTAGGCGCACAAAATTTGTGCGCCTAGCCCTTGGGAGCGGGTAGGACAATTGATTCAGCAAAGTTTACCATTACTTGGTCACTTTAGACAACGTTGCTACTGGAAAAAGGGTACAATATTTCTTATAGTCTACGCCAGAAAGCAGTGTCCAAATGCTTTTAACAATTGCGGGTTGCCATATAGACAAAATTTACCCTGTACTATGCCCGTCACCATTCCGCATGTCACAGCGTACGTGGTGCCGCCTGGATCACAGCCGTCAGATAAGCTAACCATGCCCGCTTCAACTCACGGATCGCGCCGACGCGCTCATTACCCACGCCGGCTTCGACCAGCGGCAAGAGCCCCTGAATCATATGTAACAGTGCTTTGGCGGCCATCATTACCTCTTCTCGCGCCAAACTCGGGGCCCGGCCGGTGACGACTTGCATGATGCCTTCGATCATATCAGCGCGCATGCGTTCGGACGCGGCGGCAATCTCCGGCGAACCCCAAACGCTGCCAAAGAGATGGTTAAAGCCGCGGTGATCATCCATAAAAGCGACCAACTTATCCGCGGTGCGATTGACCAAATCCGGCAGCGACATTTGGTTCATGTCCGCCGGGAAGAGTTGTGCCCGCAATGCCAACATATCAGTGGCGTAGCGCTGGGCCAGGGTCTCCAAAATCGCCTCTTTGTTGCCAAAGAATTGATAGAGCGACCCAATCGGCACCCCTGCTTCCGCGGCAATCATTGCCGTCGTTGTTGCCTCATACCCCTGCTCGATCATCAACTTGACCGTCGTCTGCAGGATGGCATCGACGCGCCGGCGGCTGCGCTCTTGCAGTGGCATTTTACGCATAAGATGCTCTCCCATCAGCCAAATATGAGGAATACTCATATTGTTACAGAATCGCGCCACATTATTTGCCATACTAGGCACGAACATGAATATTATTCATGTTTATTGAGTAAAAAGCAAATCATTATCCGCAATAAGAATGGGAAAAGATGACAATGAGCACAAAGCAGAACGGAACCGCCATCACCCGGCGTGGTCTCTTGCAAGCAACAGGCGCGTTTTTGGGGGGCACGATCACCGGCGGTTGGTTGACCAGCACGGCCTACTCTTCACAGACGGCAGCGCCGTTACCATCCTTGCCGGTGGGCGTACAGGTACCACCGCTGACAACGACCACCAAATCGGGGATCCGCGTCCATGCCATCCAAACCGGTTTTGTCGCCGTGAAACAGGCCCACCGTGCCTTCAACGGCCCTGATGCCTTCGCTATGCCGGCGATTGCCACGGACCGGCGCTGGACCGCATGGCTGCCGATCTACACTTGGGTGATCGAACATCCGGAGGGCGTCATCGTCATCGATACCGGCGAAAGTAGTCGCGCTGCCGATCCCGATTACTTTGCCTGTGATCCGGTCAGTCGTTTCATTTATAGTTCACTTCTGCGCTTTGCCGTGACGAAGGAAGATGAGATTGGTCGGCAATTAGAGACATTGGGCATTCCGCCCACCGAAGTACGCTGGGTGATCCAGACCCATCTACATTCTGATCATGCAGATGGCATGGGCTACTTTCCTAACGCGGAATTCCTGATTGGAGCCGCCGACTACCCCAATGCACAGGGAGCACTCCCTTGCCACAATCCGGCATGGCTGAAGCCAACCCTTGTCGAATTTGCGGACAAACCGTATCATGCATTTGCGCAGCGTTACCCGGTGACCAAAGATGGGGCGGTCACCATCGTCCCTACGCCGGGCCACTCGCTGGCGCACCAATCGGTGTTGTTGGAAGAGGATAACCTGCTCTACTGCTTTGCCGGTGATGTCTCCTTCGATGTGCCGCAGATGAAGAATGATACCATCCCAGGCATCAACGCGGATCGCCCACAGACACGGGCCACATTGGCGCGCCTGCGCACCCTCACCCAGCAAATACCGACGATCTATCTGCCCAGCCATGACCCCGATGCTGGTCGCCGCTTGGTAGAGCAGGTTGTGGTCACGGCCTAGCACGGCCCAACCATAATCAACCGTGTGGCGGCCTGAAAAAGCAGCAACGCTGCTTCCACACATTTGTTATCCAAGGTTTGCATTCCACAGGAACCCAATCACGATGGCAAAATCAAAAGCCTTTGCGGGCATCAAACGTGATGTACTGTTGATTACCAGCGCCCTTCCGCCCGGGTGCGTCACGACCTACAAATCGATTGGCACCTTTATGAACGTTGTGCCCCGCCATGTGGCCTACATTCTCTCTACGCTAACGCCCGAGGAACAACTGGCCACGCCTTGGTATCGCGTCGTAGGCGACGATGGCAAGCTAGGCAAGCGCAAGGCAGATGCGGCAGGGCAGACGCAGGCAGAACTGCTGATTGCGGAAGGCATTCAGGTTGTCGCCGGCGCGGTGGTTGCATTTGATAAACGGCTGGTTGAGGCATCAGCCCTGGACAGTTCCGTCGTTCCCCATCAATTGTACAAGGACGAGTAAGATTAGCGCACCTGTCGCTTTACCGCGCCGGCACCTTGGTGCTTGGTCATCCCCTGCATCACCTGCCCCATGATGCGGACGCGCAGCATACGCGGGAGCAGAGCGAGTGAGTAGACGAGAACCTTCGAAAGCAAGCCCGGCAATACAGTCGAGGTGCGCCCAAGGGCTTGTAACGTGCCCTGCGCGACAACGGCGGGGGACAAAGCCGCGCCCATCTGCATATCGGCGCGCTGGGCAAAGCCGCTATTCGTCGGGCCAGGGGCAGCGGCCAATACATCGACGCCGTGGGGCTTGAGCTCGACAGCAAGCGCTTCGGCCAGGGTCTGCACATAGGCCTTGGTCGCTGCGTAGTGGGCGGCGTTGGGCACCCCTTGAAAGCCGACTATCGAGCTCATCAGCACTAGCCCACCCCGCCCGCGTTGGGCAAAGCGCCGGCCAAAGTGCCAACTCAACAGCAACAACGCCCGACAGTTGACGTTGAGCATGTTCAGCTCATCCGCCATCGTCAGCTCCAGAAAACGCCCAGATGTACCAAAGCCGGCCGACGCGACCAGCAGACCGACATCGAGCGCGTTCGTCTCTGCCACCAAGGCCTCTACGGCGGCGGTCTCCGCAAAATCAGCCGGCACCACCCGCACGACGATCTTGTGCTTTGCGGTCAGCTCGTCGGCCAGTTGTTGCAGGGTTGCTTGGCCGCGCGCAACCAGCACCAAGTTGAGCCCGGCTTCCGCCAGTTGGATGGCAATCTCACGCCCAATGCCCGACGAGGCACCGGTGACAACCGCCCATTGCCCATAACGACGAAACAATCGATGCTCACGTTGCTTTTGTAAGTCACTCATTATTATCTTCCCTTCAATGCATAGAAAAACGCCAGCAGCCAGTAAAGATTTGTGGTACAGACTATGATGGGAAAGCGCGCCCAAAGGCTTGCAACAGCTTCGGGTTCCCCTTGATGCGCAGCTGACGCCGTAAGAGTGGCCAAAACAACCCGGTCTCTTTGCGCAAGAATTTGAGCCAGGTGGCGCTATCGGCGGTAAGTTGCAAATCGGCTTTGCCAATGTGGCCACGCCCGACTGTCAACGTTTGGTTGGTGATCACAATCGTCGCCTGCGCCGTTTCAGCGCCGGTAAAGGTAAAGTGATAACGGGCATCGAGCCCGGCCGCCTGATTTTTCTGAAAAACGGTATGTAAACTTTGGAGGAAAACAGTGATCGAATTGGCGCGCAGGCCGTTGCCGACCCGCTTGGTCGTTTTGTGGGGAAAGCGCTTTTTCACGTGCAGTTCGGCATCCGAATGCGGGGTCACATAGATGGTCTCCACCTTCTCTTGCAACGGCTTGACCACCTCTTGCAGAAATGTTTTGCGGTCATTCAGAAAAGGCGCAATCACCTCGTCGCCCGCCGGACAAACGGCCATGCAGTAGGCAGCCTTATAGTTGGGGCCAGACGATAGACTCTGCCACCACGAGACGGTTTCGCCATCACTCACTTTGTCACGGTAAGCCTGAACGCTGTTGCTCGCCACCATTGTTTCGACCCAATCGGTAAAACCGCCCATAAATTCGCGGTAGTTATGGGTGTAACAGGCAGCAAAATCAAAGCCACCATCCGGTGCAATCGCGCCAACCGGACAAGCCGCCACGCAAAGTTTGCAGGAGAGACAGGGGTTGTAAGCCAAGGGTTGGCTCGCAACTGTGATCGCCGCATCAACCAAAATGGTGCCCAGCAAAATAAAGTTGCCAAACTGCGGGTGAATTACGTTGCGATGAATGCCCATTACCCCCAGCCCAGCCGCCTCGGCAATCGGTTTATGCGAGACCAGCCAACTCTTGCCGGGAAAACGATCCATCTCCATGGGGAAACCGACACTGGGGTTGAGCGCACGAACGCCGCGCGCTTGCAGCGCGGCGACAATACGGTGGCCCACAGCATCAGTCTCATCATTGGTCTGGTGGAACTCCAGGTTGGCAACCGAACGCGCCGGGCTACGCACGGGGTCGCGATTCATCCGACAGACATAGCTGATTAAACTTTTGGTACCGGGCAGCAGGGCCAGGATCTCAGCGCGTTGATCGGCCAAGGCAGGCCGGTCGATCTCGACAAAACCAACATCCGCGGCACCGGCTTCAAGCGCAATCTGGCGCAGCCAGTCGGCGTCAATTTCGTGGGGGACGTTGCCTAATGACTGCGCTGCGGCCTGTTCACGAAAGCGGATCACGGTTGGGTGCGTTTCTAATTTGCTCATCATCAATTTTCCCCTCAAAAAGAGACCATTCGGTCTTATTTATAGATAAAAATTTTTCGTGCGCGGCTTGCAACAAGTTCAGGCCACACACGAAAAATTTATGCCAATAGATTGCTGCGGACATAGGCGCGCAGATGAGCCGCAGCCGTTTGCAGATATACAGGCGACGCGTAGAGTTTCGTCAGCATCACGCCGCCTTCCAGCGTGCTGATGATGACCGTGGCGACTTCTGGGCCGTCAACCGTCGGTTTGAAATCGCCCTGCGCTATGCCACGCTCAATAATTTCTTGCAACAGCGTCTGCCAGTAATCGATTGCGGCGCGCACCCGTGCGCGCAAGAGAGGATGACCGTCATCACTTTCGATGGCGGTGTTCAACAGGGGGCAGCCACCAGGCGTTGGGGGGTTGTGAGCAAAACCGGCGTGGACTTCGATAGCGGCAAAGAGTTGTGCCAGTGGTGAATCGCCAACTGCTTGTAGCGCCTGCTCATAGCGCGCCCGCAACAGCCCCCAATTGTAGTCGAAGGCAGCCAACGCCAACTCATCTTTACCATCGAAGTGGTTGTAGATGCCCCCCTTCTTTAAGCCAGTCGCCACCATAATATCAGCCAGACTCGCACCGTTATAGCCCTGTTGATTGAAAAGAGGCGCGGCTTTGGCGACGATCCGTTCGCGGGTTTCTTGTCCTTTAGTCATTTGATTCTCTTCGTATTCTGTTCGCGGCTGATTCAACTTGAGTCAAGAATAAGACCGTTTGGTCTTTTTTAATGTAACAGGAATACCAATGTGCCGCAACCAGAGCAGTCTGCGCAACGGGTTTTGCGCTTTACATTTCTGTGGAGTGATTCTCCAGCCAGCCCATCAATAGTGCTTTGCGCTTCAGCCCCACATAGACTTACCCAGCGGTTGTTGTCACTTGCACCAGGGATGCGGCCACGAGTTCCGCCAGCAGTCTCTGCACCACCACATTGGCATCAGGCGGGGCAATGGCATAGTCCGCCACCAACCTTTGGCTCAGTTCGCCTACGGTCTGTTGCGCCTGAATCCCTTGCCAGATCTGGGCACCGGTCACATTTAGACTGTAATATTGGCTGGTCTGGAGATGCAACAAAACGATGCCCTCATCCACCAGCGCGGTGGTGAGCACTTCCGGATGAGGCGCGAGTTGGGTGTTGCTGGTAAACATGATTTGCTCCTTTGCATTACACATTTTTTCGTTCATCGGTAACTACCAAGCCCCCTCTCAACCTCCCCGCGTACGGGAGGAGTGGCGGTTCCCTCCTCGTACGCGGGGAGGGTTAGGAAGGGGTTACGCGTTACTAGCGTCTGGAGCAGTAATGCACTCACCGCCGCCGGCTCGTGAAAGACATCGGTCCCGGCGTGAAATTGAAAGCCGCGGCATTGGGTGACCAGCGTCTGATACAGGGTCAGCAAGGTCGGCAGCGCGGTCGGCTCGACGAGTAGCCCACTTTGCTGCTGTCCGAGCAGGGTGGTGAACGCTTGCATGGCCGTCAACGGCGTCAGCGCGCTCTGGGCGGCTTGCGCAACCTGCGGAAAGAGAATCAAGTCTGGCCGGCACATGGGGCGATAGCGCATCGGGTAGAGTGCATCGAGATCGACGAGTGTCTTCCAACGATGCAACGGGCTGCCCACCGCCCACGCCGGTGCCAGCCAGGGCCACTGCGCCGCCGTCTCTACCGTGCAGGCAAAGCCACGCCGCACGGCATAGGCCATCACCCCACTTGCGGTCGGTTGGAGCAACACATTGTCATCGGTGACATAGCGCCAGCCCGCCGCGATCAGGCTCATGGTCAGGGTCGTCTTGCCCGCACCACAATCGCCGACCAGCAACAGCCCGCCCGCCGGTCCGGGCGTGGGCGGGAGCAGGGCGTTGGCATGGAGCAGGTGGCAATTGACAGACCGGCTCAACAGGAAAAAGAGCCGTTGCCAAAAGTCGCGCTGCATGACTAATGGCTGCCCCCAGAAATCGTCGGCGAGATAGCCGGCGGCGGCCCCGTGCGCAACCGCAAGCCAGGTGTCCCCCATGCCTAAATAGAAACCAGTGCTGGTCGGCCAAATCGACAATGGACCATAGTGGACCAGGGCCGGTTGATTTGTGAGCATGACCGGTGGCGTAGTCGGTTTTGCCGCCAGGTTGATCGTCAGCCCTGCGGCGGTCACTTCGGATATGGCAGTGGGCATGGCAGTGGGCGTCAGTTGAAAGAGCTGTGTCCAATTGCCGGCCAGCTGTTGTTGTACCCTTTGGTTATCAGTTTGCACCCGCAGCGTGAGTGGCCCCAATCCATAACATTGTTCGTGCATTGATCACATTTCCCCGTACACATTTCCTGTATCGGTGTTTGACGTGAATCTGTGGGTTAGGAAAGCTGTTCGCACAGCCTTTATGAGCGTTAAACAATTGTTTCGGTATACCAGGAACGCCAGGGGCTAAAGCCGCCTGGCTAAGAACAGCGCCCGCTGAAGCGGGCTTGTGCAGCCGAAAAGCCCGCTTCAGCGGGCGCTGTTCGCTAGCCCGGCGATTCATCGCCGGGTGGAGGTTGTTTACCCAATGATTTACTTAATTTACATTAAGGCTTGGCTACCGTCTGCTGCCACTCCGTGGCTAATTCCGCAAAACTTACCTGACACCGCACTAGTGCAGTGTTACCGAAGTTTTGCTAGATTAGAATGAAGCGTAGTCACGGAGTGACGGCTGAGGGTAGCCGAGGGTTTCAACCCTCGGGACCAGGATGCCAGCCTTAAAAGGCTGGCCTACCATCAGCCGCCACTCCGTGGCTAAACTAGCAGAATTTCCTTAACACTGTACTTAGCCGCCGAATCAGCCCCCTAGATCAAATGGGTCATCCGGATCAAAGCCACCGCTAAAGTCTTGGGTTAGCCCGGCCACCGTGCCATGTTTGGTCAGCGTCGGTGGGACAAAAGGTGGTGGTGTCCGCGCTGATTGTGGCGGGGCGGCCACGGCAGGCAGCGCAGTCGGCGTGAGGGGTGGGGGTAGTGGACTAGCGTGATTCATTGTGTGTAGCTCCTGATTGAACAATTAATTGAGTTACCGGTACAACCGGTCACAGCCATGCGTGCGGTGAGTGTGACCGGTCTTTTGGCCAAAGGGTGCTGAATGAATGCTGCACCTGAGACGCGAAACGTGTTTAAACACGTTTTGCTTACCAGGGGCTGAATTCATTCAGCACTTATTGCTGCACAATGGGCAGGAAGAACTGGAAGTTCGCCGCTGCTTCGGCAGGCTCCAACACCACCTCGAAGGTGGCAATCTCGGCCAGTTGGGTTTGATCGATAAGGATGGTGGCGTCGGTTGCATCGGTGCCGGCGGCCGTCACCCCGGCATAACCAAAAACGCTGATGTTAATCGAGTAACGTGTCAGGCTTGTCAAGCCAATGACAAACTGCGGTTGGAAGATCCCGTTTGCATTCACAAGTTCTCCCGCTTGCACAGTGGTACCGGCCTGGCCGGGGGTCGGTTCGCCGTTGAGCACATAGGCGTGGGCGCTCACGCTGTTAACACGATAGTGACCAACCAACATCGCATCGCTGCCGACGTTGCGCAGGTTGAAGGTGACGGTGCAATCGCGCATATAACCAGGGCTGCCCGCAGCACAACGTTGGGTGGCGGCACTGGCTGTCGCCACCTGTGTGTTCGGCAACAGCCGTGCACTGCCACTCCCGCTGATGACAAAGACATAGTAACCTTCATTGGCGTCGTTGCTCTCGATGATCACCACCGCCGAACTTTCCCCGGACTCGCTGGGAGCAAAGGTAATTTGGAATTGGGTGCTTTGGCCCGCCGCCACGGTCGTGGCCGGAACGCTGGTGAGGCTGAACGGCAGAACCGCACCAGACTGCGCTGCCGCGGGCTGGTATCTTTCGACGCTGACCGTAATGGCTGACAGCTCGGCGTCGCCGCTATTCAGGATCGTGAAGGTGCGCACCACCGTGCCGCTGTTGATCTCTGCACTGCCGAAGGCGGTGTGGTCGGCGGTAGCGGGGGTACTGTCGCCACTGACGATGCTGTTGCTGTTGCCCAACACGTCGATTTCCGGTGCCGCGACGGACGGAACGAGCGCCACGCTGTGGTAGGTACCAGCAGTAATCGCGGTGACGTTGGCCAGATTACCAGGAACACTTATCTGCCCATAGTCGTTATGGCCCCAGGCGACCACCGTGCCATCCGCCTTGAGCGCCAGGCTGTGGTAGCCACCGGCCGCAATCGCGGTGACACCGGTCAGCCCGGCGGGGACCGTCGCCTGCCCAGAGAAGTTATCTCCCCAGGCGACCACCGTGCCATCCGCCTTGAGCGCCAGGCTATGGTTGATACCGGCCGCGATGGCGGTGACATCGCTCAGCCCGGCGGGGACCGTCGCCTGCCCAGCGAAGTTAGCCCCCCAGGCGACTACCGTGCCATCGCTCTTGAGCGCCAGGCTGTGGTTTTCACCAGCAGCGATGGCCGTGACACCGGTCAGATCGTTGGGGACCGTCGCCTGCCCATAGTCGTTATGGCCCCAGGCGACCACTGTGCCATCACCCTTGAGCGCCAGGCTGTGGACTGTACCGGCGGCGATGGCGATGACGTTATCCAACCCGGCGGGGACATTTCCCTGCCCACGGTTGTTATTGCCCCAGGCGACCACCGTGCCATCCGCCTTGAGCGCCAGATTGTGGCCATTGCCGGCAGCGATGGCGGTAACGTTGGCCAGCCCACTGGGAATATTTCCCTGCCCACGGTTGTTATTGCCCCAGGCGACCACCGTGCCATCGCTCTTGATCGCCAGGTTTTGGTAGCCACCGGCGGCAATGGCGATGACATCGGTCAGATCGCTGGGGACGGTCGATGCATCAAGGAGGTTACTGCCCCAGGCGACCACGGTGCCGGGGGTGCTGCTTGCCGTGGCCACGGCGTGGGCCGGTTGGGGGCCGGTGAAGAGGGTGAGCGCCAAGAGTGCCAACACCAAGGCGTAACGCAACGCGGCGCGGCCCAAGTGGTGCGCCCAGTGGCGGCCCAGAGAATGAGATTGCGTTCGTACAAACATTAAGAGTCCTTTCGATACTTTTTGAGTAAAATAGTATGATGTCTTTGAAATTGGCGCCTATAGGTATGCGGTGTGTTTCACCTCCATGAACAAAAGGTAACGACTAACCCCTCCCTAACCCTCGCTGCCATTAAGATAAGCAAGATAGCACGAACACTACAGCGGATTTTGGCGGTAACGGATGTGTGGTCAGACAGTGAAAATCCGTTGCTGCCTTCATCAGTTGTAGTGTTTCCTCCCGTGACATCCAGGGGTCTGTCGCGGCGGCCGCGGGCGCGACGAATGACGGTCTCGGTCGCCGCAGTACAAAACTGCGAAATCTATGGCAGCGCGTTGTTTTGTTATCCGGCTAGCTGATTGAACGATGAACAGTAATGTCGGGAATCAGAAAGATCCTTGGGTAGAGCATGGGTGCGAAGAGCGTTGACGTGGTTGGAGCAACGAGGCAGCTTTACGATATTTGCATTCAAACCCAATTAAAAGAAAGCTTGTTTATAAAATGTTAAGCATATAATAAGGCAATTGACGTGGCTGTCAAGCAGAAAAAGCGTAACGAAAGTGTAACCATACTATATGATTGGCTGGGATTGGTCCCGATTTGGCTGGTTTATCGTAAGGTAGTGAGGAGATTTCACTGCGTGCCACTACCCACCAACCAATTGCCCAAGCTCGCGGTGGACGGGCACATTGGTGAGGAAGGCGTGGCGGAGGGTGGGATCGCTGATCTTAGCGGCGAAAGCGGTGACGATCTGCCATGCTTGGGTGAGAATGGCGGCGGCATGTGGATCGTTGTTGGCGACCAGGATGTGGTACGCGGCGAGGAGGAAGCGGGCCGCGGTGAAGAAGGTATCAAAGTGGGCAGGATCAAAGCGGGGCAGGAGCGGTTCCAGGGCGGTGTGCGCGGCGACCGGATCGCCCTGCGCCAGGTGCAGCGTGGCCAACCCCACCTCTGCCAAGAGCAAGATGCCGGTTACCTCTGGCGCGCGGCTGACAACCGCGAGTTGGCTATAGGCCTCCTGGGCGTCAGGCCACGCGCCTTGCACCGTGTACAGTTCACCCAAGGTGAGCCAGCAGACTTGCCGTGCTGCGATCGGAAGTTGGGGATCGGCCAGGATGCGCCGACAATGGGCTTCGCCCGCCAGGGAATCGCCCTGCTGCACAAGCGAATAGGCGAGGATAGCCTGCAACTCAAGCATCGCCCGCCGATCCCCATAGGCGCCACAGCGTTGGTACGCATCGGTCAGCCACGCCACCGACGAGGGGTAATCGCCTAACAGGACATGCAACAACCCCAAGTTGCCGGCAGTTACCGCAATGTTGTAGGTGTCATCCTGTGCGAGTGTTGCCGGCAGATTTTGTGCAAAGTAGCGCAGGGCTTCCCCAAAGTCCCCCTGGTGGCGATAGAGCATGCCCAGTTGATTGCGGAAGAGCAACGCTTTGCGGCTATCCTGAGCCGCTTCTGCCCACGCCAGGGCCTGCTGCAGGTACTGTTCCGCGGTCTCATAATGATAGAGCGAGAAGACCGAGATCCCGGCGACACTCAAACACATGGCAATATCCCGGTCCAACGCCTGCCCTTGCACGAGTTGGAGGGCGGTTTCGCCCAGCGCCTGCCCGTGGGCAAAGTTGCCCGTTATATAGGCCATCGCGGCCAGCCCATGGTAGCTGCGGATGATCAATTTGGGCTCTTGGAGCGCTTCGGCCAATGCCAGCGCCTCGGTTGCCGCGGCCGTGGCTGCTTCGTGTTGGGCCAGGCCGACAGCGTAGACATAGCCCGCCTGCATTAATAAGGAGGCAAGGAGTTTGGCGCCTGAGCTTGTCAAAGGCCCAGCATCCACTGCCATCTCAGCACTTGTAAGCAGCAGCCGTACCTGCTCGATGCTCTGGCGCAACAGCGCTTCGGCGGCATAAAAGGCGCCGGTCATCTCATAAAATTCAACCAGCCCTTCGACGGCAGGCAACAATCGTTCAACCTGCCCCGCGGCCAACGCCCACTGCCAGGCTGTCTCCACATTCTCCCGATCGACCTGCACCGCGGCGCGGAAGAGCCGTTCGGCCGCCTCCGCCGGTTGCCAACCGGCGACCAGCGTCAGGTAGTACGCGGCATGGCGATCATAGATGGCTTGTGCGTCTGCTTGCGCCGCTGTTTGCACCTGTTTCAACTGTTCGGCGGCAAATTGGCGCACGAGTTCATGCATGCGATAACGGCCATTCTCCTGCTGTTGCAAGAGCGATTGATGGAGCAGACGCTCCAGCTCCGCTGCGGTTGCATCGATCACGCTTTGGGCTGCATCCAACGTGAAGCCACCTTGGAAGACTGAGCAGCGCGCTAGGATCTGCGCCTCGGCGGGGGTAAGCAGTTGCCACGCCGTCTGCAACATCGCCTGGGCGCTCCGTTGGCGTGGCGGCAGATCGTGAAAGGTGCTTGCGAGGACCTGATAATTTTCCCGAATCAGCCCCGCGATCGCGTCGAGCGTATGGGTTTCCAGCAGCGCCGCCGCCAATTCCAAGGCCAAGGGCACCCCTTCGACGAGTTCACAGATCGTGACGATGGCAGTGAGCGTGGGGCCATCAGGCGTCAACAGCTGATCGGTGAGCGTTGCCCGCTCCAGAAAGAGCGCCAGGCTGGGATATTGCGCAATCAGAGCGGTAGCCGACATGGCCGCCACAACTTCTTTGGTGGGCCAGGCCAGGCCGGTGACGTGGTAGAGCTGTTGCCCTTGCAGCGCCAGGCGATGGCGGGAGGTGATCAAGAGGTGCAGCGCGGGCGCAGCTTGCAGCAGTTGCACTAGATAGGCCGCCCCCGCGCTGAGGTGCTCAAAATTGTCGATGATCAGCAATGCCCGCTTCTCTTGTAGGTATGTCTGCAACTGCGCCGTGGGGGGCATGGCGCCTTGCAATGAGAGGCCCAGCGCGCCCAGCATTGCCGATGCCAACCGATTATGCAACTGCGTTTGCGCCGGAGTCGTTTCGCCATCCGCTTGTGGCGCCGGCCGTACAGACAGCTGTGCCACCGCGGGGGCCAGCGCGCCCAGATCCACAAACCAAACACCATCGGGGAAGGCTGCGACCTGTGCAGCGCAGACGGCCAATGCCAGGCGGGTTTTGCCAATGCCGCCGGGGCCGACCAGTGTCAGGCAGCGGTAGACGGGATGGCGCAGCTTTTGGGCCAATGCGTGTACTTCTGCGGCACGGCCGATGAGTGGGGTCAGGGGCGTAGGTAGATTGCCCAAAGGCTTTTCCGGCCCGTCCACTTCCGGCCCGTCCACTGTGCCGTGCAGTTGTTCCTGACAGTCGGCCATACGCGCGGCGTAGTGCGCCCGTTGCGTCGCTAGCCACTGGCTAAATGGCGCACTGTCTGCCTCCGAAAAGCTAACCAAAAAATCGCCGCGGTATAGGGCCTTTGCCTTGCGCAACCGAATTTGACAGGCTAGGCAATCTTTGATGGAGCGATGGGAATGGTGTTGGCACGCCGCCAACAAGTGGTCAAACTGCAAGAGATCACAGGCCAACCGCGTCGGCTCGATGCGCAACTGCACCGTCTGGTAATCTGTATGCAACAGATCCAGCCCGGCAACGAGCTTACGCAGATCGAGCACCGCCTGGCGCAGGCTGGCGCGCGCAGAGGCAGCGAGATAACCAGGCCACAGTAATTCGGTCAGCGTGGTCCGCAGAACCGGTTGGCCGTCAGCCAACAGTAAGTAGACCAGCAAGGCACGGCTCTTACTGCTACGAAACTTATGCTCGCGTCGGTCAACCCCATTGGCTTGAAAGGTACCAAAGAGGGAGATGGCAATGGCGAGATCGTTGGCAGTCCGCTTTTTACGCTCGGAAGGATCAGTCATCACGTTTTTGTAAGTTAGATTAAATTGAAATTTAGCGCAAGTACCTTATTTTATGAGATCCTTCAAGAAATAACAAATGGTCTAAAGAATTAGGCGTAGCCCAGAAAAGGGGCGAAAAGGTGACAGTCACTGGGCGGATGCGGTTTGTTTAACCGAAATAACCGCTGCCCAGTGACTGTCACCTCGACCGCGAAAATTTGGGACGCGCCCAAAGGATTAGGTGTAGCCCAAGTCCCGATCTCTGGACAAATTAGCTTGCTAACTGTACTATACCGCAATAGACAATCGATACAAGCGCCATTGATCTGTTCAACGTCAAGGGCAAGCTATACCAGCGGTTGTCACAATTTAACATTTTCTACACGAGTAAAAGTGTTAAATTGTGACAGAGCCGAGTATAGACGCGGCGCTTTTCTGTGTTCAAAACAGTGCTGGAACAGGATATATCAGCGATCAGATAATCATGTGAGGGAATCATGTCAAACTTTACAGGCTTTCCACAGGATGCCATCACCTTCTTTGAAGAGATCGCCATCTTCAATGCCAAGGAGTGGTTTGAAGAGAACAAGGCGCGCTTCCAGGAGAGCGTGCAACAGCCGGCACAGGCTTTTGTGGAAGCGCTGGGCGAACGGCTCCAAACCCTTGCGCCCGGCCTGCAGTACAGCACCAGTCTCAACGGGTCCGGCTCGATCATGCGCATCTATCGCGATGTGCGCTTCAGCAAGGACAAAACGCCGTACAAGACCAACCTTGGGATCGCGTGGTGGGAAGGAACGGGCAAGAAGATGGAAGAGCCGGGCTATTATTTTCAGCTCGACCGCAGTGGGGCCTGGCTTGCCGGCGGTATGTACATTTTCCCCCCAGCGACACTGGCGATCTACCGCAAAGCGGTGGATTACCCGCAGCGTGGCAAAGCGTTGACCGAGGCTTTGGCCACTGCGCAAAAGGCGGGTCTGCGCATTGATGGCAGCGGTGCCTACAGCCGCGTCCCCACCGGCTACGACAAGGATCACCCTCGTGGCGAGTTGCTCAAAAAGAAGGGGATCGTGGCTGTTTCGCCAGCGATTGCGCTGCCGACGATTACCTCGTCAGCGTTGGTTGATCTTTGTTTTGATTACGCCAAGGCGATTTTGCCGCTGCACCAGTGGCTGGTGGGGATGCCGGGCGGGTAGGCTGTTTGGTTTTTACGTTGCGGGCGTGAACATGGGGTGTGGTATAATCAATACAGTTAACTGGTTACTGTCACAGCATGTGGAGCGTGCAATGCTAAAACCACTACCCATCGGCACCGCGGTCTTTCGGGATATCATCAAGGGCGGCTATCTCTATATTGACAAGACCCGCCACATTTATGAGCTTGTGCGCAACTACAAGGGCGTCTACTTTTTGTCGCGCCCGCGGCGCTTTGGCAAGAGTTTGATGATCTCGACGCTAAGTGAACTGTTTCATGGCAACCGTGAGTTGTTCAAGGGATTGTGGATTGATGAGCAAACCGACTATGACTGGACCTCCTATCCAGTGATTCGCTTTAATTTTGCGGATGAACCAGTTCAATCAGCAGAGCAATTGAACGAGGTACTTACAGTCTACTTGGAAGAGAGTGCAACCCGTCATCAGGTGGAACTTGTTGCGGGTCCACCGGCACGTCAATTCCGTGAGTTAATCCGTGCGCTAGCAGAGCAGAGCAAAGAACAGCGCGTCGTCATCCTGATTGATGAGTACGACAAGCCAATCCTGGATAACCTGCAAAATTTAGAAGAGGCCGAGGAGATCCGCCGTGTGCTCAAAGGCTTTTATGGCGTCATTAAAGCAATGGATGCTTATATCCGCTTTGTCTTTATCACTGGGATTAGCAAGTTTACCAAGGTCAGCATCTTTTCCGATCTGAATAACCTGGACGATTTGACGCTACAGATATCGATGGCGACGGCAACCGGCTTGACTGAGGCAGAAATCCGCGCCCATCTACAGGAATACATTACGGCCTTTGCCGAAAAAGAGGACATTTCCTTCGACGCCTTTATTGACAAAATGCGCACCTGGTACAACGGCTTCTGCTTTGCGCCTGACGGTGAAAATGTCTACAATCCCTTTTCCACCTTGCTGCTCTTCAAAACCCAACGCTTTGCTAACCACTGGTTTGAGACCGGTACGCCCAACTTCCTGGTCCATTTGCTGCGCCACGGCAACCCCGACATTGAACGGTTTGAAGAGTTACAGGTCGCCGAAACTGCCTTTAGCATCTACGATATTCGGCGGTTGGCGATTGTGCCGTTGCTCTTTCAGACCGGCTATCTAACGATTAAGGGTTACGACAAAGAGAGCCAACTCTTTACGCTTTCCTATCCGAACTATGAGGTGCGCAATGCCTTTCTCGCCAATGTATTGGACACCTTTAGCAATTTGGAACCAGGCTTTAGCACCAGTTATCTCTGGCAGTTAATTGAGGCGTTGCAGGCCAACCAGCTCGAACAGTTTTTTGAAATTCTAAAGACGCTCTACGCCAACATCGACTATGATTTGCAGATCAACAACGAGAAATACTACCAGACGATCTTCTACCTCATCTTCAAGCTGATCGGGCTGCGGATTGCCGCGGAGATCAAGACCGGCAATGGCCGAATTGATGCGGTCATTGAAGTTAGCGACCACATCTACCTCTTCGAGTTCAAGCTCAACAAGGATGCAATGGTCGCCCTTGACCAAATCCAGGACAAAGCGTACTATCAGAAGTACCGCCTCCACAACAAGCCAGTCACCCAAGTCGGTGTCAACTTTGATACGGCCACTCGCACAGTTACCGATTGGAAATCGGCACCGGTCGAGTTGCGGACGTAGCTGAGCGAAAGGAGAAAACACGACAGTGATTGTCCAGATTACTTGCGAACTAGCCTGCACGCCATACGAGCGATAGGAACGAATTGGCCAGCCCACATCCCTTTAATATGTTGGCGCGGGCATAATATCGGCAACCTTCACCATATCACTAATTGCTACCCCATCGACAGCCAGTGCTTGGTGATTATTAGCATAGAGCACGACGGAAATCAGCTCTGCATTAGCCGGCAGCGCTTCGAGGTAGTACCACTCACCGTAAAGACGAGCAATTTTGACATCGTCGATATACAGATGGGCATGCCCTTCGTCACCCATCGGATCTAGACCGACATGTTGTGGCGCGAAGGTGAAGTTCAACGTTTGCACGCGCACATTGTAGCCGCCATCAGCCAATGCCATCACCTGCAAGTCGACAAAGGGTGTCAACGCTGTTGTCACTTCCAACAGTTGGCTATGGTCATGCGCTGAGCCAGCGGCGTGATCATGAGTCTCTGCTGTCGCAACCGCGTTGGCGGGGTAAGGGCTCTCCCCGGCCATGAGCGGCGTCCAGTAATCGTTCATGGCAGCCATACATGCTGGATCGCCGCCGCGGATCTCCGCTGCGCCGATGACAAACGCATAGCGGCCTAATTGGTCCTGCGGATGCCATAAGGCAACCGTATAGGTAGCAGTTTCTGGCGTAGCAAGGAAGTAATTCTCCCAGTTCCAGTAATATCGTTTTCCAAATGGCTCAAACCAATAGACCGGCGCATCACCAAGCGGCACCAGCAATGCCCCTTGCCCTTTGGGAACACTGATTTGCGCAGGCAGCTGGTCTGGTTTATCCCCATCGAGCCCTGGGCCGAAGACAACCATAACCGGTGCAAATTCTGCTTGGCCGTCGATCGCAGGGATGCTCAAGCTCAATAGCACCGACTGACCAGCGGATGCCGCAAAGGTAAAGTAATCAACGTCCCCCGCTGGATACAGATTCCCAAAATAGGCAGAAGAGACGGCCACATCCGGTACTTGCCAGGGATTGGCCGACGTTAGATCAGCTTGTTCGCAGTACGGCTGGTGCGCCAGTGCATTGCGGTATGGCAGAAACAGCAACACGAGCAGGCTGCTGATCAATGCGATCTTGCCTAGTTTCATTGCGTTTTTCCTTTTGCTTGCGGTGACGGTCAAGCGGCAGTGTATCGCGATATCTCAACGCACGAAGTTATTTCTGAACAAAGCCAGAAGTATGTTCATACTCTGTGCAGAGCATGAACATATCATATATAATTAGCACTTTTTATCTGTTAGAGTGATCGCACTCTTGTATGAAATGACCCAAGCGATAATAGCAATCGTTAGCGGCTCACGCTTTTAGCCTAAACCACGCCACCGTCTCCCGAATCACAGTCTCCAGCCCCGTTGCGTGCCATTCAAAGCGCCCGACAAATTTGCGGTCATCAATAATAAAAGGCTTTTCAAACTCGTAGACCATCTCCACTAATTCACCCGCATCGGGGTTAAAGAGGCCAATGATGCGCAGCAACCACTTGGGCGCGACTTGGATCTTGAGCGGTTGACCGGCTTCTGCGTAAATCAATTCCAACATGCGCCGGGTGCTAACAGCCTTAGGCGTGGGCAGGTGCCAGACCTGGCCGAAGGCATCATCATGGGTTGCCAGGGTCACCAGCGCCCGGCCAATGTCCGGCATGTAGGTGTAACTGTGGGGCGTGTCAAGGTCACCAACCACTTGGGCCGCTTTCCCTTTAATGGCAGCCTTGATCACTAAATCACCCCCCATTGCCGAGGCCGATACCCGCGGCCCGATAAAGTCCGACGCACGGCCCACCACGACTTGGACCCGCCCCGCATTGTGGGCAGCCATCAAATCAGCCGCCATTTGGGCACGCAGTTTGCCCTTCTTGGTATGGGCACGGTTGGGGGTTGTTTCGGTCATGGGTTGACCATTGGGATCGCCGTACATGTAGAGGTTATCCATCACGACCAGTTTCGCCCTATTCGCTTCGGCGGCAGCAATGGCACCGGCTTGCAGTGGTGGGAAGAGTTCAGGCCATTTGCTGTACGCGGGATTCATGGCGTTATAGAGCACCGTGGCACCCTTGGCCGCTTTGATGGCAAAACTCGTATCGGCAACATTGCCACTAATTAGCTCAACCCCTGTGGGCAGCACCTCGGCGGTTTTGCCGCTACGGTTGACCATGCGGACGGGCAGTTCCTTGGCGACCAGTTGATCCATGATTGCCATACCGACGGGGCCAGTACCAAAAATAACGTGTAAATTGTTGGACATAATCATTTGCTCCTAAGCTCATGTGTCCCGACGGGACGGGTTAATTCAGAAAAATTTGCGGTATACGTCAACTGGAAAGGGTGCGCACCCATTGCGGGCGGAAGAGTATAATGACGGCAATAAAGAGCCACCAGAAGTGTAACATCGTCACATTGACGGAGAGCAGTGCGCCGGCATCGATCTCGATGATCTCCAGCAGACCGGCGGTAAGGGCAACGGCACTCAGCAACCCGTAGACCCCGATCCACCGGGGCAGCGTGCCGTCACGCAAAATCACAAAGGCAGTAATCCCAACCCAAAGCGCAGCAAAGAAGCCAACGCCGAGCACTTCACCGATCGAACCAGCATAGGCGTTCAACATGTCGTACATCGCCGCCACCGCTTCGCGGGTGGCGGGAGAGGTTGCCGGGTCGGTGTAAATACGGGCGAGGATTGGCATGGGAATCAACCAGCGAATGATCCCCAATACGCGCAACACCGCGGAGCCAATCGCAAAGCCATTGGCAATGTGGAGGAGCGTGTTAGGCCCCTTCCCGCCGGCAACCGTGCGTGAGATGACAAAAGCAACGGGGATGATCAAGACTGAGTAAAGCAGGTAGAGAGAGTAACCAAGCTTGACCGCAGTGGCTTGCGCTAAGATCAAGGGTAGGTTGACACTGGCCGGTTCATCGAGACTGGC
This sequence comes from Caldilineaceae bacterium, assembly GCA_022842065.1. Next base: position 13,738 of record JALHQH010000011.1, on the reverse strand, counting down.
CGGCCAATTGATTGCCGCACCGAGGATCGCCAGTGGGGCAAAAATGAGCAGAAATTCGCTGATCAGCAGGACGAACGCGCTGTAACGGAAGGACTTGGTCATGTTCATGGTAGATCTCCTAGATATTTTTGGTAAATTGGTAGGTTGTCAGCTAGTTTTGTCAGGTCAAAGGCCGCGTTGAAGAACACCGAAGCGACGTTCGGCGATCAACTCAGTTTCTGTTATACCGGTTTATGATGTTTAGAGCAGCACTTCCGCCACTGGCCGGCGGGCGCTCGGTAAGATATCGTTCAGGGGATAGCCCAGGCGAAAGGCAAAAGTGGGACGCCAGGTTGGGTCAGCCGTCAATGTGTCCATGAGCGCCGCGGTTGCCGCAGCGCGCCCCAGTTGGCGATCACGATCTACCACTTCGGGCAGTTGGTTGATCGGCTGCATGGCCAGACCGTTGACGGTTGCCCAGAGGTGTAAGCGTTGCCAGATGCGGCCAACACGTAGGGCATTTGCACGATCATAGAGGTTGGGCACGGCGAGAAAACCGAGCACATCGGTATTTTCCATGGCCGTTTGCGTACCAGATAGCCAGCCGGCATCAATTTGTGCTTGTGATGTCGGTGGTAACAGTTTGACTAAGGCACGCAAGTAGCCGGGAACGCCCGCCGTATCAATGTAAGGGCCATCTTTTTCCTGTTGCACCGCTTGCCAACTGCGGTCAATCCAGCGAAAGCTGTCGTAGGCCATTTCATGATCGGCAATGATCGTTTCCGTGCTCGCCACCGTTGCCGCGGCAAAGGTCTTGAAGGCGGCACTCCCTTGCTGATAGGTAAAAAGTTGCACCGCCGCTTCACTTTTGACCAGTGCGCTCATTTCAGCAAGCAACGGCGCAGCAACCGCGCGGGTGCGGTCATAGTTATAGCGGTTGGTATGCCGGTTGGGAATGGCATCGTACAGGGAGCTGCTTTGTGCTGCGGCAGCCGTCAACTGCAATGTCGCAACTTTTTCCATCTGCGGCGTTGCAGACGGTAGCGCCAACTCACCGTCGGTCAACGTGAGATCCACGGCATAACCAGTTGCGGCCGCGGTCAGTACCATATTCTCGACGGCGCACCCCAAGCCGATGTGCATTTCGCGCAGATAGGGGTCCATCGTCCCCAAGTGACGGCTGGTGTCGGCAAAAAGCTCGATCTGGTTGTCGCTGACTCGAAAAAGCCAGGGCTGCGTGTTGTGCGGGTTGGCGGCCAGAATCGCGGACTGTACCAGGCGCAGCGGACCGTCTGCCGGGGCGGTGCGCCAATCGGACCACTCGGCATAGGCAGGGCCGCTGCCGGCGGCAAAGACGCCTTGGTCAACGGCACGATAGACTCCACCCCCGATGACCAACACGGTCACCGCACCCACCCCTCGCAAAAATTGTCGTCGGTTGATTTTCATCAGTTTCTCTCCTGAAATTTGGGTACACAAAAGAGACCACAATACCTGATGGTATTCGGTACTTGCAGTGATCTGCTGATTGACTCTATCGGGAAACGCTAGCGGCTAAGCGCGATTGACACCAACGGTATCCAACAACTGCTGCATCGCCTGGGCAAAAAATGCATCCGTATCGCCCACGACCGGGGCGGCATGGTTGTAAATTTCCAACGCAATCATCCCATGCATCATGCTCCAAACCAGGTTCATGACGTGAAAGATCTGCGCCGGCTCGCCGCCCATGCCAAACTTGGCTTGGTAGTGAGCTTGAACCGTCGGCGGAATCTGGCGGTAGATCGCCGGAATCGTCATCTCCCCAGCGTGGATGGTTGCGCTGAGGATCTCCATAAAGAGTTCGCCACTTTTTTGCGCGGCCGGTGTGGTAATCTCTACCGGCGCGACATAGCCAGGAATGGGGTTGCCATAGATCAACTGATAGTCAGTCGCATGATCAAGCGCCCACTGGCGATAGGCCAAGGCCGCAGTAAAGAGTTGTTCGCGCAAACAAGCGCCGGTCGCGGCCGCACTATCGCGCGCCTGCCGGGTATACGTTGCTTGGCTCGTGAACGCATCGACAATCAGCGCGGTGATTAGCTCGTCCAGCGAGGCAAAGTAGTGATAGAGTGCCGGTGCCGTAAGCGCCAACTCGCGGGCGATGGCACGTAAACTCAGGCCAGCCGTCCCCTTCTCTGCCATCAGCCGGCGGGCGGTCTCTTTGATGGCACTGCTCGTCGCTTCGTTGAGTTCGACTTGACGCGGTCTTGACACGTGAAACCCTATTCTTTGCTTGATCGATTGCTTTACACTGTTTATCTTACGCTATTTACTATACACCGTTTATCTTATTCTGTCAATAGGTAAACGCTGTTAATTTATCAAATTCGTTAAATTCGTGTAATCGGATAAAATGAGGGATTGCACAATGTTTGAACAATATTTGTTCGCAAAATGAAAAAGATTGGAACGGTGGATACAGTCAATTTCGCCTGCTGCCCTTAGAATTCTACCAAATTGTAGGTAAAATATGACTGATATACCAAATAATGAAACCCGAGAACAGATTTTAAGCGTCGCCGAGGAGCTTTTCTCCAAGCGGGGCTTTGCGGCGGTCAAGTTGCGCGATATTGCCGCCGCGGTGGGGATGCGCCATGCCTCACTTTATTATTATGCGCCAGGTGGCAAAGAGGGACTATTTGTCGAAGTCATGCGCCGAAGCTTTCATCGCCACCGCGAGGGCATGGCCCAAGCGATTGCCGCAGCGGGAGCTGATCTTTCCGCGCAGATGAATGCGGTGGCCACTTGGATCATCTCGCAGCCACCAATGGATCTAGCGCGTATGGCTCATGCTGACCTACCGGCGATCGAGCCACAGATCGCCGCAGAACTTAGCGAACTTGCCCTTGCGTCAATGACCATACCGATTATCGACGCGCTCAAAGCTGCGGAAGAACGCGGGGCGATCAGGCCGCTGATGGATCACGGTTTGGCCGCCATGGCCTTGAACGTGCTGCTCCAGAGTGTCCATCAAGTACCTGCGGAAGCAATTGAGCATAACGTCGCTGGTGGACGGGCGGCCATGGGCCAAACGCTGGTCGATATGCTACTCTACGGCTGGCTGCCCCGCTAACTTTTTATTGCGCGATTTAACGGCTAACCCCTCCCGCGCCTAGAAGCGGTTGCCTGCTAGGCGCGCTCCCCAGTTTGGGGAGGGAACTGTCATCTCGTCAACGGTTCCTCCCCTTAGCAGGGGGAGGCGAGGAGGGGGTGAGTCGTTACGCTCGGTTCTACCCACTTATAGCTAAATTTTATCGCAGAGGATCGCCATCAACCATGAACGATAAGCAAGTGCGCCCAGCAAATTCACCGGTGGTTGCGGTGCAGAATGTAACAAAAGCCTTCAAGGTCGGCAACAGTGACGTGACCATTCTCAAAGGGATTTCGCTTCAGGTAGAGGCTGGTGAGTTCGTTGCGATCATTGGTCCTTCGGGCAATGGCAAATCAACGCTGCTCAACATGATCACTGGCATCGACCGCCCCACTGACGGCGAAATTATGGTGACGGGGCAGCCGGTCCACAAGATGAGTGAGAACCAACTGGCCGTCTGGCGTGGCGAACAGGTAGGGATCATCTTCCAATTCTTCCAGATGTTGCCGGCGCTCAGCCTGTTGCAAAATGTGGTGCTGCCCATGGAATTTGCCCGCAAATACAGCCGCAAGGAACGTCGCGAACGCGCCATGGATCTGCTCGAACTCGTCGGTCTGGCGGATCAGGCCAACAAGCTACCGAGCATGGTCTCGGGTGGGCAGCAACAGCGCGCGGCCATTGCACGCGCCTTGGCCAACGATCCACCCTTGCTGGTGGGCGATGAACCGACCGGCAACCTCGATTCAAAGACCGCGGGCGAGGTCTTTGCGCTTTTCCATCAACTGGTGGAACGGGGCAAAACGATGTTGATGGTGACACATGACAAAGAGCTGGCCGCCCAGATTCCGCGCACGGTCGAAATTCAAAATGGGCTGATTAGCGCCGATACAAGACGGCGACCAGTGGTAGACACCCCAGTCACCACGCCGAGTTTAAACGGTTCCTCGCCAACTATGGCAATGGCACTAGGCTAGCATAGTACAGTGTCATCTAAGTTTTGTTGGTTTACCGCTCGTCGGGGATTGCCAAATCCCCGACATAGGCCGGGGATTTGGCAATCCCCGACGAGCAAACCTAATCCCTCAGAATTCCCTTGACAGTGCATATAGGCGGAGAGCAAAACATGGATGTCATATTCCAAAAAGTCTGGGTCGATCTTTGGGGCAATAAGAGCCGCACGCTCCAAGTGGCCTTGGTCGTGGCGCTCGGTGCCTTTGGCATTGGCCTGGTCATTGGCGCGCGCAATCTCATTCTGGACGCGGTCAACACCGACTATCGCCGGACGGCGCCGCCCGCGATTGGGCTCATTGTCAATCCACCAATGACCGACGACCAGCTATTGGGCCTCAAGAGTATTGATGGCGTCGAGCAGGTGGAGGGGGTGATCACCGGGCTGGTCGAGTGGCGGGCAACAGCGGCCGATGTGTGGGAACCGGCCTTTCTGCGTTCGCGGGCCGACTTCGAGGAGCAGACCCTTTCCCAAGAGCGCTTAGTAACGGGGCAATGGCCGACGCGGCAGGCGGTTGCCATCTCCCAAGGGACCGACACGACCTTTGGTATTGCCGAGGGCAGCACCGTTTACCTGCGCATCGACGACCGCGAGCGGGCGGTCGACGTGGTGGGCACGATCAAAAGTCCGCGTGCTGCCCCTTTCTTCACTGGCAATCCTGATTTTTTCATGAGCCGGGCGCGCTACGAGGCAGTGGTGGGGAGCGCCAACTATGACACGATCTTTGTTAGCATCGGCACCTTTGACCGCGCAAAAGCCGAAGCCGTTGATGCCGCCATCCGCGACCGTCTGGATAAGCTTGGGATCGATTCGATTGGGGCCGAACAGCCGCTGGGCAACCGCATCACCCCACCGGATCGGACGCCCGTTTCCAGCTTGCTCGACGCGCTCTTTGCGATCATGGGGCTGGTGGGCGGGGTGATCGTGATCCTGGGACTCTTTCTGGTCTTCACCAGCGTCAGCGCCATCGTCACCCAGCAGGTTGACCAGATTGGCGTGATGAAGGCGATTGGTGCGCGTACAGGGCAGATTTTGCGTGGCTATCTGCTGCTGGTCCTGGCCTATGGGCTGCTGGCCACGTTGATCGCCGTGCCGCTGGGCGCGTTGGCCGCCAATGGCTTAAAGAACTTCTTTCTCGATTTTACCAACACGACGAATCCGGGTTTCCAGGTTGATCGGCTGGCCGTGACTGTGCAAATCGTTGTGGCCTTTCTGGCCCCACTGCTCGCCGCGCTCATCCCCATCCTCAAAGGCGTTGGCATCACCGTGCGCGAAGCGATCAGCAGCTATGGCCTGGGGGGCACAGCCGGCTTGATCGACCGGCTGATCGCCCATGCTAGAGGGATTCCTTATAGTGCGCTGTTGACGTTGGGCAACGTCTTTCGCAACAAACAGCGCGTCGTTTTGATTCAACTGACGCTGGTCGGCAGCGGCATCATCTTTATTGCCGTCAACGGTGCCGCAGATTCGACCCAGTTCACCTTTGATCAGGAACTGCGTTCGATTCACACCTATCAGGCCGGGGTCGGTTTCGAGCAGGCACAACGTACCGAGTCGATTGCCCAACTGGCGCTGGCGCAACCGGGTGTCGTCACGATTGAACAGTGGAGTACCGGCAGCGCGACCGTGCGTCCCATTACCCAGGCCAAGGCCACCATTGATGATGAGGGGACAACGCTGCTTGGTTTGCCCGCGGCATCGACCGTCTACAAGCCCCAGATCGTGCGTGGCCGCTGGCTTCAGCCCGGCGACCGCAGCGAGGTAGTGATCCACAAGGCACTAGCCCAAAAAGTCGGCGTCGATCTGGGCGACCAGCTGATCATCACCCGCAAAGATGGGCGCGAAGCGACCTGGACGATTGTCGGCGTGCTCTATGACCCGGTGAATAGCCAGAGCATCCACATGGCACAGGACGCGCTGGCGCGCTTTTTGGGCGCGGCGAATCGCGCCAATGCCCTCTGGTTCACCACCACGGCGACGAGCGCAGACGACATCCGGGCGATCGAGTTGGCATTGGCAGAGCGCTTCAAAGCGCAGAATATTGCGGTGACGCCGGAGACGGTCTTTAACGGCAATACGATTGACGATATTGTTTTTAGCAAACTCTTTACCTACAACTTGTTGCTGCAACTGCTGGCGATTATGGCGGTGGTGATTGCCGTGGTCGGCGGGATTGGTCTCAGCGGCGTGCTCTCACTCAGTGTCTTGGAGCGCACGCGCGAGATTGGGGTTATGCGTGCAATTGGGGCCTCATCGGGGCAGATCACACGGCTCTTTATTGGCGAGGGGCTTTTTCTGGGCATCCTGAGTTGGCTGCTTGCGCTGCCCGTCAGCATTCCGCTGGCCTACGGCTTGACCACCACCATCCTCTCCACCGTTTTGGATGAGGAAATTCTCTACCGGTTTACCTTCTTTGGGCCGGGGCTCTGGCTGCTGATCATCTGCATCCTGGCGATACTGGCGAGTTGGTTCCCGGCGCGCAATGCGACGCGGGTTAGCGTGCGCGAGAGTTTGGCTTATCAGTAGGGCAGTGAATCACACGCGCCGCAAGGGCATTTGGCTGGTGACCTGCCAAATGCAGATCTACGCCAACTGTCCAGAAGTGCGTGCGTTTTAGTGCGATCAGCAGGGGACTTTGTAATTCTACGAAATTTGTGATAGCCTACGGTCGGTTTTCCTACGCAGCAGCGTATTGTTTGTTTAAGACCAATGATGCAACTCACCTGGTATGCCGTTCTTGCGCTGATTGGGGTTGTACAGGCGCTCTTTTTTGCCTTTGCCCTCTGGACAAAGCGTGACAGTAACCCAGCCAATCGCTTTTTGGCAGGGTTTGTCTTCATCTTTAGCCTGATCCTGCTTGATCTGTTTCTCAGCACCAGCCAAATCGATGTGCGCTATCCCAACGTCATTGGCATCTTATGGCCGGCGGTCTTTTTTGTGGGGCCGCTCTTTTGGTGGTATACGCGTGCATTAACAGATCGGCAGTTCATTTTTGATCGTGGGGCGTTATGGCATCTGCTCCCAGCCTTTGCCAGCTTCATCGGCTTGTTGCCCCTGCTCTTGTTACGCCCTGAGCTAAAGCGTGCGTTAATCCTGGAGGAACTCAATGCGCCGCTGGCGTTATGGCCACTGTTGGCGGTAAGCATTGTCTTTCTGGCGATGGTCTCGCACACGGGCATCTATGTCTTTTGGTCACTTGGGCAGATTCGCCAACACAATCGCAATTTGGAGGACAACTTTTCCGCGGTAGAAGATGTCAATCTCCGTTGGCTCAACAACTTAGCCCTCGTCTTCTTTGTGAATTGGCTGCTCTTCTTGCTCAGCCAGTTGCTACCTTTCCCAGCAGCAGCCGGCATTTTTGCCACGCTATCAGATATCGGCATCATTTTCTTTGTGTTTGCCATCGGCTTTTTCGCCACCCGTCAAACACCGTTGGTGGTTGAGGTGTCCCCACGGGCTACCATGACATCACCAGCGGTAAGTGACGAGGAGCAAAGCACAGAGCAAAGCATAGAGCAAAGCACAGAGCAGAGCAAATACCAATCCTCGACACTCTCCGATGGCCAGGCAGAATTCATCAAAGAGCGCTTGCTGCTAGTGATGAATTCTGCCAAACCCTATCGCCAAGGCAAGCTTACCCTACCCCAACTCGCCACGCAGTTGAATGTATTGCCGAACTATCTCTCGCAAGTGATCAACGAACGGCTTGCGTGCAACTTCTTCGAGTTTGTGAATGCCTATCGGATTGAAGAAGCCAAAACACGCTTAATCGCTGAACCAACCCGCACGGTGCTCGACATTGCACTCGATGTGGGCTTCAACTCGAAGTCGGCATTTTATAAAGTCTTTAAAGAGCAGTGCGGTCTAACGCCCTCGCAATATCGAGCCGCGCATCGTCCCGCGCCCCACCAAGCAACGAGTAACTGAGCGTCCACTTCTACACTTTAGGAGACGACCAAGTACAGTGTACACCGATGGCCGTCACCTTCCGCAGTATCCATCCCTACCCAGGTAGACGACAACCCAAGCCCAATTTGCTAAGCTGATTTCAACCGCAGCGTAGATAGAGTTTCTGATCAAGCTGCGGTTCGTATTTTCTGAACCTCGCTACTTTAAATCAGGAACCGAATGGAAATCAGCATGAAACAGCTTCTTCTTTACTGTATTATTCTATTGACCCTCGGCTGTCGCAGTTCTACCATTGCGTTAGACGATGCAGCAACACCAGCAGCACATACGCAGATCTTGCCAGCCCCCATCGCCGCCCCCATCGCCGCCACTGAGAGCGGACAGATCCTTTATCGCATTGATCCGACACAATCGGTAGCCAGCTATGCGGTGCAGGAACTCCTTTTTGGCACGGTTGAGGGGCGCACCGTATCCGGCGTAACCTCACAGATCAGTGGGGATCTCATGATCGATTGGGCAGAGCCGCAGCAGAGCCGGCTTGGAGTTGTCACCGTCGATCTATCCACCCTCCAATCCGACAGCAACCTGCGTGATCAGCGGCTACGCAGTGCCTATCTGGAGTCGGACCGCTTTCCGTTGGCAACATTTGTACCGGATCACAATCTGCTCAACCTGCCGGCCAACCCCGCCAGCGGCCAAGCGCTACGCTTTCAGCTGCCCGGGCTACTCACCGTTCACAACATCACCCAACGGGTCGAATGGACAGTGACCCTCTCCGTTACAAAGACGCAGGTGGTGGGTTCGGCGGCCGTGGAGATTCAGATGTCTGACTTTCAGGTTGGCCCAATCAACATTGTCGGCTTGCTTGAAACTGCGAACACGGTCCAGTTACAGCTCGACTTTGTTGCCGTCGCTGATGCAACAGAGCGGGTCGCAGCCGTTGCTGCGCCTGTCCAGGTTGCGCCGCTGCAATCGGCCAACGCAATCACGCCGGTGGCCCCCAGCGCGGGCAGGCCTGAATACTTTGCCGACATCGAGCCGATCCTGGCCGACAATTGTGTTGCCTGTCATCAAGCAGGCCAAATTGGGCACAGCGTCTATCCTTTGGCAACCGCACGCGATGCCGTTGCTTTTGCCGACGATCTTGCCTTTGTGACGGGTATGCGCAACATGCCGCCGTGGCCACCAAGCGACAACAATCCGCCCTTTGTCCATGATCGCCGCCTCACCGCTGCGGAAATTCAGACGATTGCTGATTGGGCCGCCGCCGGCGCACCGATCAGCGGCACGCTGGATACCCCCATCACGGCCACTGCGCAAGTCGGGACGCCGATCCGGCAGGATGTTGTGCTACGCCTACCGGAGCGCTTCACGCCGAGCACGGTACAGAATGATGATTACCGCTGCTTTGTTATGGACCCGCAGCTTGATCAGGAGCGCTTTGTCACCGGCTATACGATTGTGCCGGACAACTTGCAGGTTGTACACCATGTGATTTCCTTTGCCTATGATCGCGCGGTCATGGCACAAATTGAGGAGATGGAACGGGAGGACGCATTACCCGGTTGGTATTGTTTTGGCGATCCAGGTATCGCTGGCACCGCTAACGCTGAAGCAATTGGCGCGCTGCCGAGTTGGACGCCAGGCATGTTACCGCTACATTTCCCAGCGGGTACCGGCCTAAAACTTAACCAGGAGACGATCCTGGTGATCCAAATGCACTACAACACAAGCGCAGGAACCGGTCCCGATCAAACAGCACTCCACCTCCAACTTGCGCCACCACACAGCAAGCTCCGCCCCATCACCGCGCTGGATTTGGCGGCCCCGGTGGAGATCCCCTGCCCAAGCGGAATCGATACGCCCGCCTGTACGCGTAAAGTTGCGCTCACCCAGCCCACCGTCGATCCAATTTTTGAGGAGAGCCTGTTGCGGATCTGCCAGAAACAGGTGGCGGATTATAGGGCGCAAACCGCGGCCCATGTTGTTTCTGACTGTGACTACACGATTGGGATTGATGGATCAATCATCCTTGCTTTGGCCCATATGCATACCCTTGGTAAAACCTTCCGGCTGGAACTAAATCCCGATACTCCACAGGCGCAGGTATTGCTGGATATCGACCGTTGGGATTTTGATTGGCAAGGCAGTTATACATTCCAAACACCTATCCGCGTTCGGGTTGGCGACAAAGTACGCGTCCGCTGTTCGTGGGATAATTCCTCGCTGCCCAGCGAGACTACAGCCTGGCAGCCCGATCAGGATGCTGGTAAAAAGCGGCACCACCAACATGTGAGCAACTTCATCGAATGGGTGACGCTCGCCCGCACCGCACACGCACACGATGAGATCAACCCCGATCCCTATCGGTACATTGTCTGGGGGGAAGGCACAAACGATGAGATGTGTCTGGGCTCGCTCGCCTTTTTGCCCGATGCCGGTTTTGAGGAAATTTCGCCCGACGCAACGGTGATTCCGCTCGGCACGCTGGTGCAGATCCTCTTGTTGGAATGGGGAATTGCCCCGATGATGCCGGTCTACGCAAGTCTTGCGCTCCTGGCTGTTACGCTCGTAGTCGTGTGGCGTCGCCACAGACGGCCGACCAGCTAAATGTTGCGTTTAAGTTGGGCTTTGTGTGGATGGCGTGCAAAATGAGTCAAATCGAGTAACTACTGACCCCCTCCTAACCTCCCCCTGTTAAGGGGAGGTTAGGAGGGGGTCAGTAATTACCAAATCGATGCGTATCAGGTGCGCGTCATCAAGTCAGCACGATGCGGTCATGGTGCCTTATTGGCCCAGACCACATACAGTGGATCGGCGAGGCGCGGTCTGTTGGCGGCAGTTTTGGGTTCGCTCCAGTTGCCGGCGGCGGTAAAGTATTGTTGAACCAAGGCCAGATGCTCTGCATCACCGCCGGATAGCCACGCGGCGACTGCTTTGGTGGGAAAGCAGCGGTTAGAGAAGGAGACGACAAAGAAGCCCCCCGGTCGCAACACCCGGTTGACCTCGCGGAAGATTTCGAGCGGCTTGGTCATGTACTGGACGGAGACGGTGCAGATCGCAGCGTCGAATTCCCCATCGCCAAAAGGTAAGGTCGGCTGCTCATTGAGATTCTGTACGACATGCTCATCCAATTGCGGGTTATCGGCCATTTCGGCGGCGTTCATGCCCAGGCCGACTACCCGCGTCGGCTTTAGTTCGTCCGGCAAATGCGACCGCCAACTGCTCATCAAATCCAGGTAGACGCCGCCAGGGGGCAAGAGTTTGGCCAACAGCGCAGTAAGGGCGCGAATTGCGCCATCATCGATATGGACGACGCGGCGGGGTGCGGTGTAAAACAGTTCATCCGAGCGCTCGTCTTGGCGGCGGAAAGAGGTTGCTGGCAGTTGGCGGTCGTTGTTGCTCATTGTCCCTCAGCTTCTTTCAGTAGTTTATGCAGCCATCGCCTCGATTGTCTTTTCTTGCACCCACAGATTGAGCAATGTTTCCGCCGAAACGCCACGTTGCTCCGCAAGTTTGCGCAAATTTACCGACAAACTGGGTTCAAGCGCATAGTATGTGGTCTCTGCATTAAGATCGACATCAAACTCAACGGGTGTGGTTTCATCCCAAAACTCACCCAGATCATGCGTATCCCAAAATTCTCCAATTTCCTGATAGGATTGTGCTTGCGAAATTGAACTTTTATCTTCGGTCATATTGTCTCCGTTCCACAGGCTCCATATCGCGTGCTGATACAATCAAAGCACGCCGCTCCTTTTTGTATACAAAGAACACAATCAAGTATCTGCCACTGTCACTTTGACCAAATGCGGCATAAACATGTTCACCTTGACGATGTCCTTTTTCCACCAAGCGGAAAAAGGGAGCGTTGTTGAACACTTCTCTTACTTCGTACTGCTCGACGTTGTGTTTGTACAGTAACTTATCAACAATATCTTCAAGCCAGATGATGCCGATAACTTTCACAACAAATTATCCTTGCCGCAGATACCTGCAATGTTGATAACAGAAAGAGAATTCATGATCGCATGCTTCCTATTATAAAGCGGGGTCAGAGATTAAGTAAAGCTTTTGGACACCGCAGTTTTCGGCGGCGCTTAGGTCGTAGGAGATTCAGCTAGATCGGCCTGCATCGCACGAATCGTCTGCGCCGCACTGGCCATGTCCTCTGCCAGGTATTGATGATACGCCGGCATCTCGACCGTCATCGCGGCAACCGCCAGCCCAATTGAGGCTTCGCGTCCGGCAATATAGATGTCCAGATAGGGCAACTGGTCATGGGGCAGCGGACGATGTTGGCTGTAGCCATCGAGGTAGGCTTGCCGGAATGCCGGCCAGCGCTCATGCAACCGCCACTCCCACAGCGTCACGGCAATGTCATAGAGCCAGTGACCAAAGCCACAGTCGTCAAAGTCGATGGGGCGCGCCTCGTCACCGGCAAAGAGCACATTCTCCAGGTGCAGATCCGAGTGGATCAGCCCCCATACGTTTGGGCTAGTGCCTAATTCAGCCATCACTCCTTGTAGGGCTAACGCTGCGTCTTCGAGTACCGCCCGATGCGGGTCCGGCACCAGCGCCCAGATCTCCTGCGGGGACAAGCCGGGAAAGCTGATCTTGCCGCCAAAGAGGGCATCCCAATCCCAAGAGTGGCGCACAAAGTCAGCCGGCATGGTCCAAGCGGCAGCATGATTATGTAATCGGGCCGTCAGTGCGCCGACGCGGTAGAAATGCAGCGCTTTAGGCGAGCGCGCCTGGAAACGCCCATTCACCCAGCCCAACGCCGAACAGACGTGGGCTGCGGGGATCCCCTCAATGTTGCCGGCCACCGTGTACGCGCCCGCTTCGGTGGCAAAGGGCTGCGGGACAACCAAATCGGTCTCTTGGTTCAGCGCGTTGAGCCAGCGCATTTCCGACTGCACAGCGGCGTGGGTCTCGGCAGTAGAACCATGCCAGCCGGGGCGGTGGACGCGCAGCAGATAGCGGTTGGGATCATGGGGTGCAGATTGTGTGTTTACTGCATCTCCTGCATTACGGACACAAAAGGTAGTATTAAAACCGTGGCCGAGATAGGCCAGTTGCGGATTCGCCCACGCATAGGCCGGCAAGATCGTCTGCACCAAGCGGCGCAAACGCGTCAGTTTGCCACGGTGTGATAAGGTTGCAAAATCGTTCATTGGTTTTCTTCTTTCTGGTCAAATCGTTGCAGATGCTGGTTAACAGGCAAACAGAACGGCTTCACATTAGGTGAAGATCAGCAAACAATTTGATTAGAAGAAGGTGGCATCGTTGGCAGGCAGAACAATAGACCATGACTTTTCAGCCACAGCTTGTGCGAAGTTGCTTCGAGTAGAAGCGGATAGGGTATGATCACGAATAGGCCGAATGTTAAGTAAGGTGACCCATAAAGTGTAACGATAACTAGATAAAAAGACAAATTTTATGCGGCACCGATTGTAGTAAGGCACAACTTGATCAAGGAATCGCCGCGGCGGTATAATAAGGTCTGCCCTGGATGTAACCCCACGAGTTGTATGTGGCCACACTTTTATAGCCGATCTCGCCACAAGTAAACACAGTGCAGTTGATTGCTATACTGAAGTCAAGTTGAGAACCGGCGTTTTGCTGGCTAACGGGATCGCGTGCGTCGCACTGACCGCCAACTGTTTCCAGTCCGCTAGATGCTTTGGTCAGTGCGACGCACGCTG
>JALHQH010000010.1:193081-319922 GCA_022842065.1 Caldilineaceae bacterium | reverse complement strand
TTTCACGTTTCACGTTTCACGTTTCACGTTTCACGTTTCACGTTTCACGTTTCACGTTTCACGTTTCACGTTTCACGTTTCACGTTTCACGTTTCACGTTTCACGTTTCACGTTTCACGTTTCACGCATCATTCCAGGATAACCATGACCAATCAGAACCCGCATGATCCGCCGAGCCAGGCACCTTATGCCCGCCATATCTTTGTCTGTGTGGGCCAATATTGTGATCCGCAGGGCAAGGGCCATCTGCTCAATAACTTGCTGGCGCGTAAGCTGGGGGAACTAGGGCGTTATGACAACCCGTTGCGCGTCAAACGGGGTATTACTAATTGTCTGGGCGTCTGTTATAACGGGCCGCTGCTGGTGGTCTACCCGGATGGCATCTGGTATCACCATGTGGATGAGCGCGTGCTTGACCGCATTATTCAGGAACATTTAATTGCGGGTAAACCGGTGGCGGACTATATCTTTCATCGGCTGACGGAGAATCCCGCGTTATACGGCGCGGCTGATCAAAGTATCGCTGAACAACTGTCTGCCCATCAATCGTCCCCGGCCATGCCGCAATCATCAAGACGGCCATAGAAAGTGAAGGAATTTATGCAGAAAGAACAACTAACCAGGCTGGGTTATCTCTGGCCATTGCTTCTGATCGTGGCGCTACTTGCGGCCTGTGTTGCCCCTGTGCCCGCATCTGCGCCGGCAGCGACCACCAATCCAGACGCCCAACCTGCTGCGGTCACCGCTGCCCCCACAGCCAATCTAACCGACGGTTGTGTGGAAAGTTACGACCCGAATGTCGATTATTTCCCGGCCAAAGCAACCTTGACGCAGACCGATGGCTTTGTCGTCGCGTATGCCAACCACTATAAAGTGATCACCATTGCCACCCCCTGGCCTGGTGCGGAAAGCGCGCTGGAATATGTGCTTGTCCAGTGTGGCACGCCCGCGCCGGACGGGTACGACGCCACCCAGATCATCGAAGTGCCAGTGCCGAGTATTGTCACCATGTCTACCTCTTACCTGCCCTTCCTCGACAGCTTGGGTGTGCTTGATCGGCTTGTCGCGGTCGATGATGTCACCTATGTCAACAACCCCACCGTGTTGTCTATGGCGGAGGCCGGCGAGATTGCCCAAGTTGGTTATGGTGCCGGTGTTAACGTTGAGCAACTGCTCGATCTCGATCCCGCGATCATCATGACCTATGGCTCTGGTTCACCTGATTATGATGCCCACCCGGTCTTACTCAACGCCGGTCTTCACGCCGTGGTCAATGCCGAGTGGTTGGAAACCTCGCCGTTGGGCCGCGCCGAATGGGGCAAGTTTATTGCGCTCTTCTTTAACCAGGAAGCCGTCGCCGAGGAGCAGTTTGCGGCGATTGCCCAGCGTTACATGGAACTCGCCGCCCAGGCCGCTGCGGTCGAAAGTAAACCGACCGTGATGACCGACAGCGAATACCAAGGCTCGTGGTACGTGGCCGGTGGCAACAGCTTTACCGCGCAGTATCTGGCCGACGCCGGGGCGGATTATCTCTGGGCCGCCGACGAATCGACCGGCAGTATCCCGCTGGCGTTCGAAGTCGTCTATGATACCGCGGCTGCCGCTGACTATTGGATCAATGTTGGTTTTGTCAATTCACTCGCCGAAATGGCCGCGGCTGATGCCCGTTATGCCGACTTTGCGCCCTTCCAAAATGGCAACGTCTGGAACAACAATAAAAAGCAGAATGCCAACGGCGGCAATGACTATTACGAAAGCGCTGTCGCCAACCCAGATGTCGTGCTCGCTGATCTGATCGCGATCTTCCACCCGGAGATTTTGCCGGATCATGAGACGGTCTATTTTCACGCATTGCAGTAAGAAGATACGAGACAAGGAGACACGAGCGGCGCGACCTGTAACCCGTAACTCGTAACTCAAATAAACTATGTCAACAACAACGTTAACCCAAACCACTTGGCCCCGTCTTGGTCTCCGGCGGATTGTTCTGATTGCACTCGTCGGCGCGCTGATCGGCGCGTTCCTGCTCAGCCTGGCCTTTGGCTCGGTGACCATTCCGCTCGGTGATGTCGTCCAGATTCTGACCGGGGGAACCCCGGCCAAGGCGACTTGGGCGACCATCGTTCTCAACTTTCGCCTGCCCAAGGCGTTGACTGCGATCCTCGCCGGCAGTGCGCTGGCCGTGAGCGGTTTACAGATGCAGACCCTCTTCCGCAACCCGTTGGCCGACCCGTATATCCTTGGCGTCAGTTCGGGGGCAAGTTTGGGGGTGGCATTGGTGATGTTGAGCACGGGGGGGGCTGCGACCAAGGTGGTGGGTAGCCTCGGCCTTTATGGCGACCTCGGGTTGGTGGTGGCGGCTAGCTTGGGGGCGGGGTTGGTCTTGGGCCTTGTGCTGCTGGTGGCGCGGCGCGTACAGAGCGTGTTGACATTGCTGATCCTCGGCCTGATGTTTGGTTATCTGGCCAGCGCGCTCGTCAGCCTGCTGATCTACTTTAGCCTGCCCGAACGCATTCAGAGCTTTAGCCTCTGGGGCGCAGGCAGCTTTGGCGGTGTCACTTGGGAGCAGTTGCGGATCTTCGCCCCGGTGATTTTGCTAGGCTTGGTGGCGGTTAATCTGCTGCCCAAATCGCTCAACGCCCTGCTCCTCGGCGATACCTATGCGCGTAGTCTTGGCGTCGATGTCAAACAGACGCGCCGTTGGATCATCGGCAGCGCCGCCTTGTTGGCCGGCGCATCGACCGCCTTCTGTGGCCCAATTGGTTTTCTGGGGGTGGCCGTGCCCCATCTCTGCCGCACGATCTTTAACACAGCTGATCACCGCGTCCTGGTGCCGACTTCCATGCTCTTTGGCGCAACCGTCGCCCTGCTCGCCGACCTGATCGCCCAACTGCCGGGCAGCCAGACCGTGCTGCCCGTTAATGTGATCACCTCCCTCTTTGGTGTGCCGGTGATCATCTGGATGCTCTTGCGCCAGCGCCAGTTGCGTTCGACCTTTGCCAGTTAGGTGTGCCAGTTAGGTATGCCAGATCGATAAATCTATCCGTGTTCCTTCCCATCCGTGTCTAGCAACGGCTGGACAGCTAGACACGGATGGGAAGGAACACAGATTTTTAGCCATGACTACACTCAGAACTTACCACTTAACCGTCGGTTACACCCAAGGTCGGCGCGCAACCAGGGTACTCGATGATATCAATATCACACTGCACCCTGGCGAATTGACCTGCCTGATCGGTCCCAATGGCGCGGGGAAGTCAACGCTGATGCGTACACTGGCGGGGATGCAGTCGCCGCTGGCGGGGCAGGTACACTTGGGGGCAGAGCCGATCCACCAGATCCCGGCGTCACGCCTGGCCAAACAACTGGCGATTGTCCTGACTGAACGGGTTGATGTGGGGAATCTGTCGAGTTATGCACTGGCCGCGCTGGGGCGTCATCCCTATACCGATTGGCGCGGGCAGTTGTCGGCGCATGATGAAAGTGTGGTCCGCGACGCGTTGACCACCGTGGGGGCCGCCGCTTTGGCTCATCGCCCCGTCAATGAATTGAGTGATGGCGAACGCCAAAAGGTGATGATCGCTCGTGCCTTGGCCCAAGAACCGCAAGTGCTGCTGCTCGACGAGCCGACGGCCTTTCTTGATCTCCCCCGTCGCGTCGAGATCATGCAACTGCTGCACAAATTGGCGCGTGACCGGGGCTGCGCTATCCTACTCTCGACCCACGATCTAGAACTCGCCTTACGGCTGGCGGATCGCCTCTGGTTGATGCCGGTTGGCGGGCCGTTGACGGTCGGGCTGCCCGAAGAGGTGGCGCTCAATGGTGCGCTGGCTGCCACCTTCCGTGGGGAAGGGGTCGAGTTTGATAGCCGGCTTGGCTCCTTTAAGGTGCAACGCCAAAACTGTGGCCCAATCGGTTTAACCGGTGAAGGGGAAAACGCGCTCTGGACCGCGCGCGCACTGGAGCGGATCGGTTTTGAGGTGGTGGCCGATAACCGCACACTGCCTTTCCAGGTGCATATTATCGGCCAAAATGGTACCACGCGCTGGCAGACGATTACGCCGAAAACCCAATACGAACACCATTCTCTTACCGATGTCATTGCCCATTTGCGCGGGTAGACAGTGGACAGTAGTCAGTTACGGGGCGCTTGAACCTGGTTACTGACTCACTGTCTTACTGGTTTTACCTGCTGTGTAGCCTTGTCAGAAATGGAAGATTAACGATGCGAATTGCTTCTCTGCTCCCCTCGGCGACTGAAATTGTCTGTGCGCTAGGCTTGGCCGATTGCCTGGTCGGGGTTTCGCACGAATGTGATTACCCCGCCGCCGTGGTGACCGATCTGCCGCGGTTGACCCGTTCGGCGGTGCCCCACGGTCTTTCGAGCGCGGCGGTCGATGCGGTGGTCTCGGATCTGCTGCGGCGTGGCGAAAGTCTGTATACGGTAGACGAAGAGGCGTTGGCCGCGCTCAACCCCGATCTGCTGATCACCCAGGAACTCTGCGATGTCTGCGCGGTATCGTATGAAGATGTCTGCCGCATTTCCCAACGGTTGCCCAGTCAACCCAAAGTGGTTTCGCTGACGCCCCCAGATCTCAACGGCATCTTTGCCGATATTGCCACCATTGCCGCGGCGACCGGGGTTGTGGAACGGGGCCAATCACTAATCTCCAATCTCCAATCGCGTCTTGCCAAAGTAGCCAATCAAGTGCGGACATTCCCCCGCCCGCGTGTCTTCCTGCTCGAATGGCTTGATCCTCCCTTTGCCGCCGGCCATTGGGCACCGGAAATGGTGGCGCTGGCTGGGGGTGAAGAAGTGTTGGGCAAAGCTGGCGAGAAGTCCTTTCGCGTCACCTGGCCGCAGGTGATGGCCGCGCAGCCGGAAGTGATTTTGATCGCCCCCTGCGGTTATTCACAGGCCCAAGCAGCGGCCGAATGGGCGCAGTTGCCGAAGCCAGCCGGGTGGGATCAACTGCCTGCCGTGCAACAGGGGCGGGTCTATGCGCTCGACGCCAACAGCTATTGCTCGCGCCCGGCCCCGCGCGTGGTCGATGGTATCGAACAGTTGGCCGCGCTCTTCCATGGGGAACCGGTATCCGCATGAAACGGCTGATCAGCACCACGCCACAGCGCGGCAGTGGCAAAACAACCGTCTGTGCCGGGCTGATCGCCGCCCTGCGCCGCCGTGGCCTCAACGTAACCCTCTTCAAAGCGGGGCCGGATTACATCGATCCGACTTATCACGCCCTGGCCGCGGGTGAACCTTGTCATAACCTTGATGCATAGATGTTTAGGAACGCATTATGTCAAATTTTCTAAGTCAATTACAGCGACGCTTTTGGGGCAAGCCACCGGCACCGGTGCGGCCTTTGCCCCCGCCTGAACCGGAACCAGAGGAGATCGTGGTCACCGAAGTGACGGTGGCCGACCTCCAGCAGGCGTTAACAGGTGACCAACCACCGCTCGTGTTGGATGTGCGCGAGCCCTACGAGTGGCGCCAGGTGCATCTGCCGACGGCCTTACATATCCCCATGAACGATGTGCCGGCGCGCCTAGCCGAGTTACCACAGGAGCGTGCCGTTGTGGTCCTCTGTGCCCACGGTGGCCGCTCCTATGGCGTCGCCGGCTATCTGATCGAGCAGGGCTATCAGGCTAGCAGCCTGGCCGGTGGGATCACGCAGTGGGCACGCGATGGGGGCGAAATCAGTCGGTAGCACGGCCCGACCATGAACTGGTATACTATCGGCAACGCGCCCCAACCCAGTAATCAAAGAAAAAACAATCAGGGAAATATAGATCAATGCAACTACAGATTACCAAAAACTATGACGAAATGAGCCAACTGGCCGCCGATTGGGTGATCGCCGCGATCCGCGCCAATCCGCAAAGCACAATTGTCTTTCCCACCGGCAAGACGCCGGAAGGGCTTTACCGCGAACTGATCGCGCGCCATGCGCAAGGTGCGTTCGACCCGTCTGCCCTGCGTATCTTTATCCTTGATGAGTATGTCGGGGTGGGGGCGGAGGATTTTCGCTCCCTTTATGGCTGGTTGCGTGGGGTACTCTTGACACCATTGGGCATTACCGATGCCCAGATCACTCCGTTGCCGGGCGATGCCGCCGATCCAGTGGCCGCCTGCCGTGATTACCATGCGGCGATTGTGGCGGCCGGTGGCCTTGATGTGGCGATTCTCGGTTTGGGGCCAAATGGTCACATCGGCTATAACGATCCCCCGGCGGATGCCACGGCAACAACGCGTGTGCTGGCGTTGAGTGAATCGAGCCTGGCCACCTGTGCGCGCGATTGGGGTGGGCGTGAGCAACTCTTACCGCAGGCCATCACGATTGGGATGGATCTGCTGCTGGCGGCCCGACAGAAATTGCTGATTGTCAGTGGCGCGGGTAAGCGGGCGATCCTGCACCAGAGTTTGTATGGCGCGGTCTCGCCGGAGGTCCCAGCTTCCTATTTGCAACAGACGGCCAATGTAACGGTGATCGCTGATGAAGCAGCTGCCGGCAGTGCGTAGGTGCGGTTTCATACCGCACGTTCTTGGCTGACACAATCGTGCGGTATGAAACCGCACCTACTTACACAATCGTGCGGTATGAAACCGCTCCTACCGATATCCAGCTTTAAGAAAGAAAAGACAATGCCTCGTTTAACCAAAATCTATACCAAAGGTGGCGACAAAGGGACAACCGCGTTGGGCGGTGGTCAGCGTGTGCCCAAGGATAATCTACGCGTCGCCGTCTATGGCACGGTTGATGAATTAAATTCCCAGATCGGCGTGGCGCTGGCAATGGGACTAGTTGAACGCTTAGCGGAAGAGTTGTTACTCGTCCAGAATGAACTCTTTGATCTCGGCTCCGACCTCTGTTTTCTCGAAGAGGACAAAGGCAAGTGGCCCATCCCCAAGGTCGAAGCGCGCCATGTAGAGAAGTTGGAACGGCTGATCGATGAATTTACCGCCGTGGTTGGCCCGCTGGAGAATTTTATCCTGCCGGGCGGCAGCATTGGATCAGCGCAATTGCATGTTGCCCGCACCGTCTGTCGCCGCGCCGAGCGCGATGCCGCAACCCTGGCCCGCGAAGAAGGGGTAGGGGAGTATGTACTCAGCTATCTCAACCGCTTGTCCGACGCCCTCTTTGTCATGGCCCGCTTTGAGAATCATCAACGGGGGATCCCAGAGCCCTTGTGGAAGCCAGGCGCGTAGCTTGCGACAAGTTCTCCATTACCCAGTGTTGACAAAAAAGTGGCAGTGTTTACGTTTATACGCTGTAACAAGCAGATTGGTTGTCAACTGGGTAATGGAGGCCATTGCAGTTACTACTGGCTGGTAGATGATAAAGTTATACCAGCGGTTGTCATCATTTAGCATTTTCTACACGAGTAAAAATGCTAAATGATGACAGAGCCAAGTATAAATTGATAACTTTAGATACTATACTGGTTCAAGTACACCTGGTACTTGGCCATTCACAGGCGCAAAGTGGAGGAGCATGATCTGATCTGGGCGCAAACCAATTGATTCATAAGTTCGTCCCGCTCGATCACTGAATTCTACCTCAAATGCTGTGCCATTTGCCAGAACTTCGACTACAGTGCCTACCTGCCCACGCCACAAATGTTCATCCGGTAGATCAACAGCTAAGGCGACTACATCAAATAATTTGAACATTTTCTTCTATCCTATCATTGTCTTTCATCGTGGATCGCAAGTGGTCAATCGTGGAACATCTGCACTATTCACATCAATGACATTGCCATAACTCTTGTTGAGAAGAAGCAACGGAGCAGATTTTTACGGTTCAGCGGGATCTCAGGGGATTGGCATCACCACCCGCCGTAAACGCGCCCAGTGGGCATCTGGGCTAGGGGACAACGCCGGGTAAACCCGGCTACAGGAGCCGGGTTTACCCGGCGTTGTCCCCTAGCCCTGTGGCTTTAGCCCAGGGCGAGTGTGTTAACCCCATACATTCCGATAGAACCATTTTTACTGCCCCTGGGCAACCCAACTGGTCGACTTACCTGTCTGCTGCCCGATAAACATGCTCAGGTGGGCACCGTGCTCCTGCACATGGCGCAGATTGTACAATTGCAACTCCGCAAAGGAGACCTCGCCCCAGCCAAAGCGACACTCTCGGTTCGCCTCTTCGTGGGTTAGCGCACTAAGCGTCGCTTGGCACCTGCCGCGGCACCCTTCCAGATAACCCAGCAGTTCGGCACGGGTATAGGTGGGGGGTAGAACTTCATTCGCTTCCATCTCCACCAGGGCAAAAGGCTCCGGTGGTACAAAGCCCTCTTCCGCTCCAGTTAGGTAGAGATCCAACCAAAATAAGGTATGGTAGCCGAGATACCAGAATTTCGAGAAACCCGCGGCCACCCACTGGTCCGGATGGTCTGCCCAGAGCTGCTTTTCCCACAGTTCATCGGGGCAGTCGCGTAGTGCGTTGCGTAACATGTCAATCGCGGCGCTAAACTGCCGCCATAACATCGCCTGGTCAATGATAGCCATACCCTGTTTCCTCCCCTATTTGACGGACCCATTGCCCACTGCTTTTTCAACCAACGGTAAGCCGGATCGTCACGTTGTCGTCCTCCGCCAACTTTTCGGCTTTGCGCACACTCGCTTTGATCGGCACGATGTAGCGGTCATCTTTGGGCCACAACGCCGTCTGCCACTTGCTTTTGCCGATCTGCACTGTGACCGGGATCATGCCCCAACCATAGGTTACAAAAGTGGAGATGGCTTTCAGCGCCAGGCACTGCTCGGGCGGTACGGTCACAAAGTACCAGGGCGCGGGGCCTTTCCAGAACCAAATTTTGTCGTTGAATTCGATGTTCATTGGGCTAGTAACCACCATTTTCCATATCTGGCGTCATGGCTGCAGGTTCAGCGATTATAGCACAAACGTTCGGCGCGTCCCAAAGTGAGATCACCCAAGTTGGTACGCGATGGCGGCGCGACATCGCCTCTTTGATTGCAATATCGTTGTGGCCTAGAACTGCGGCGCTTGGCCATAGGTTGCCATGTTCAGGTGGAAGACAAGGCCCTGCCAGTGTGGATTGTTGGCGGCATGGCGCTGCTGGTTTTCGTGGGCGATCTGGCGGAACAGGCGCAACGCACTGCTGTCATCCAGCGCAGCCGTGTCCAGGGCCAGATGCTCCTGAAATAGCTCAACCCGCATGGCGCGCACAGTGACCGGATCCCAAAAGGCGGCGTTCAGTTCGCTGTTGCCGAACAAGGAGTAGTGATGGAGGTTGCACGAGCCGACGGTTGCCCATTCGTCGTCAATCAGCATCAACTTGGCATGGACATAGACCGGTTGGCGTTGCCCCGCATCATCCAGACCGGCAATCCCACAGAGGGTAAAATTGTCATAGGTCGCCAGGGCGGCACGTGCGGCGAGGAACGCCCGCCGTTCGTCGGATACCACGGCCGTCGGCGTGAGATCGGGCACTGCCGGCAGCAGCAGGACGACCTCAACATCTCGCACCAGGGCAGCATGCAGGGCGTCAACGATTTCAACCACCTCCACATATTGATTTTCCAGATAGATGGTGCGGCGCGCCTGGCTGATCGCCTGACAATATTGGGCCAGATTGCTCTTTTCACCTTCAGCAATAGGGAAGGCGACACCGTCCGGTACGGGGTGATCGTTCTGGTAGCGCCCTGCGTGGATCGTGCGCTGCATCTGCACCGTTGCTGTACCACAGGCGGGCGGGGTGTGGGTGGGAAAGGCTAACGCCTCACCGCTGCGTGGCCCCCAGCACCCATCGGCTGTGTGCCGTTCGCTGGCTTCATTCCAGCGCTGGACGAAATTGTGCTGGACATCGGCCACGGCTGGGCCGGCGATCTCCACATAGGCATCATGATTGTGCCCTTGACCGTGGTGACCAGGCGCAACGAGTGAGTGGGGATTGAGATTGATCCCGCCGACAAAGGCGGTTGCCGTCGCGTGATGGGCATCGATAAGCCATGTTTTCTGATGCTGACAGTAACCGGGGTGTGCCCGATCCCAGCGGATGTTGAGCTGGGGATAACGTTCGGCCAGTAGTGCAAAATGTTCTGGTGCACCCCAAAAGGCATTTTGGCGGTGGCGGGCCATCTCCTCATCCGGCCGCCAGAAGAGGAGGCGGACATCAATGCCACGCTGGGCTACATGCTCGAAGAGATCCAATGGCGTACCACGCCCAGCCGGCATCCGGAACGCCGGCCACATGAAGGTAATCGTCGCCCAGACACTTGTTTCCGCCGCTTCAATCGCTGCACAGATGCGCCCAAAAGCCGGCTCGCCATCGATCCAGGGGGTGATGCGGTTGCCGAGACGCGTTGGATAGGGGCCGGTGGTGACGAAGGTGTTTGATGGGATTGGCATGGGATCTGGATTCCTCGCTGTGAGCTAGAGGCGAGCGAGGAGTTCGGCTTTCTTGGCGGTGAATTCTGCGTCCGTCAGAATGCCCTGCTCTTTTAATTCACCTAACCGACTGATCATACTCAGAATGTCGGTCTCGCGCCCTGCGCCGGCCGGCTGACTCGTTGCCGGCGGTGGCGCAGTGGGTGGTGAAGCCTCCGCCGGCTGGCCATTACGCAGCACCACTGGCAGACTGGCCAGATTCACGGTGCCGTATTGACTCGTAAAGGTGATCGAACTGCCCATGCCCTGCTGTTGCGAGAAGCCACCGATCTGGTGATCCAGCGTGTCATAAACCCAGACGCTGTCCCCGGTATTGACGGCCAACCGCCGTGCATTGGCAAAATAGGCGTACCGCACATTGTTCTGGGCACCGGTTGAGTTTGGCGTGCCGAGCGTGGCTGGATACCAGTTCTCTTGTGGATCCGGCACAAACAGGCTGGATGCGCCCACCCCAGCACCGCTGGTCTGGTGCTGTTGGCCGGCGCCACTTTGGCTTTGTGCCTGGAAGCTGCCTGATCGTAGCAACCCCGGCTGGCTGGCAAGGCGCGCAGCGATTTCGTTGCAAAGCCCGTCCACCCTGCCCTTCAGGCCGTGATTAAACATATCGCCCAGCATGAGCATGCCACCCTGCATCCACTGACCAGAGCCAGCGAATTCGGGATGGTTGAATTGCGCCATCGTGCCATTCCCGTTCAACACGGCGAAGAGCATGTGGGTTATGGCGTCTGTGCTGAAACTATAGCGCTGGGCAAGGTCGGTGACAAGCTGCTGCCCTTCCGGTGTGAGTTGTTGCATTGATCTACTCCGCTTTTAACCGATTGCCTTTGCTCAAATTATGCAGGGGTATCGCTGGCATCAACCAACTCTTCTAAACTCACATGCAACGCTTGTGCAAGCTTTTTTAGCATATCGGTTGTGCCACTACGTTTGCCAGACTCAAGTTGCGATAGATACGGTTTGCTGATGCCGGCCTTTTCAGCCAATTGTTGTTGGGTCAACCCCCGATACTCGCGCCAAACGCGGATTGGATTTTTGCCTTCCAATAATGCATAGGCAACGTTGCTTGGGATCAACTCTTCCCCAGCTGCGATGTTGGTTTTTGCTTCATCATAGGCGCGAATATCTTCTAGCATCTCCCAGGCGTCAAGCAGTTTTTGATATTCGGGATAGGGCACCACCGCCCATTCGATCTGACCGTTCTTTTCAATCACTTGTACGCTCATTCGTAAACCTCCCCTCTGGGCCCGATCTTGATGACCAGCATTACCACTTGTTCATCCTGCAATTCATAAATCACACGCCAATCGCCAACGCGTAACCGGTAGCCTGGTCGCCCCACTAATTTGGTCACATTGTTATGCGGTGCATATGGAGCAAGCGCAATCGTATCGATCTTCTCGCGGATCAAATTCGCCATGTTTCTGGGCATTCGGCGTAATGTTCTAACCGCCTGTTTGGTAAATGTGACCGAATACATAATCGGATGTTAGCATAAAGCTAACTATTTCTGCAAACTGTCTTTTGTCCATTAAGTGTACTCGCTTTGGGTCTGATCGCGGCGAACGATTAAGGATCATTCCCCAACTATCATCCGGTTGTGCGCTGCTTGCGTGGCGTCTTGGGTGCCAAGGCTTTATAGCGTGGACCGTCGGGTAGATACCAACCAGCGATCTTACGCACAATCGGGCTGGGGTCGTGGCGGTGGGCATGTTGCAGCGCCGGAAGTGCGTGCGGACTGCGATGGACGCTTTCGCCTACCAGCCCCGCGGCCCCCTGCCGCACACGGCGGCTGCTATCCTCCCGCAACATGCGCGCGGCAATTGGAATCACTTCCGCTTCGCCTGGTCGACAGGAGCCTTCTTTGCATTTGTCACAAGCCAAGGCATGCATTGCCCAGCAGCGTACTTGTTCGTCGGGATGGGTCAGATTGGCGATCAAGGCCGGCACGGCGGCTTCGTCCATAAAGTGATCGAGCACTTTGCAGCAACCCACTCGCACCGCCGGGTCCGCATGTTGCAACCCCTCGCGCACAACTGCCGTGGCAGCAGAACCCGCTGCCATTAAGCGCCGCAACGCCTCGTTCGCCCGGTGCGGGACCGCCAGCCAGTTGACATCACGATGATAGAGGGCAAGATTGTCTTCTGTCATTGGAAACTCCTTAACGATAGAAATTGTCAAACCGATTCGACGAATACTTGGGGCCGTGGGTCGGGAAGTGTGGGGGATCGTGGCTGAACCTAACCAGATTATATGGGCAACAACAAAAAAGTCTCTGCTTACCCCGCCGCTGCGGGAACCGATGTTCGGCGTTGCGTGACCTTGAGTTCATAAGGTTGGACTAACACGTCAGCAGGCAAACCCAATCCACTTTGCAATTTACGAATCATTTCCAGTGATAAAGGGCGGCGGCGATTGAGAATTTCTGAGACGCGCGCTCGCGAACCTAAGTAAGGTTCCAAATCTTGCCGCGTCAGTCCACGCGCATCCATCACATGAAGAATCAGTTCAATCGGGTCAGGGTCAGGGATCGGGTAATGCGCTGCTTCATAGGCTTCTACCAACATGACAAGGATATCTAAGCGGTCCGCTTCTGGTGTATCGGCTGCTACTTCCCAAAGCGCTTCGATTTCTTCGAGCGCGGTTTCATAATCTTCTTCGTTGCGAATCGGTCGGAGTGTCATCTGTTCCCCTTTAGATGGTATCGGCGTCAATCCGATCATATTCGGCATGTGTACCCACAAACCGAATAAAGAGCTTGCCTTTGCCATATTCCGCCAACACAATTAGCCGATAGCAGATGTTCGCAAATTCGCCCATAGCAGAAGTATAGTTTATCCCTTTGGCGTGACATCAAACGCTAACTGCGAACGATAAAAACACACGTTGAATTCTAGAAAGAAATTGACTTGACCGAGCAAAAGCGGCACATGTTCCGCTTCGGTCCATGCAAATGCGAGGCGAACAGGTGGAAATGGATTAACGCTGGCAATGACAAGTAACAAACGTGCCTCGTATTGGGCTAAATTACCAGTAAGCTGTAGCGTTGTTGTTTGCTGCTGCCAAACTGCACCCAATTCAACGCCAATGCGAAATGGTAGGACATTGACAGCTGCACCTGTGTCCAACAATCCGGCGGTGACAACAGTTTGGTCTTGATAGGTCAAAGTCAACGGTAAATAAGGGCGTAGACTCGCTTCCCCGAGCACACTGTCTGCGGCAACAAAGGGGTAGCGTTGCGACTTAGACATGGTCGCTCACCTTTGCCTCCGCTAAGGCTTGGAGCATGGTTGCTGCTGCATCAAATGCGTCATAGGGCGACCAGACCGGATAGGCAACCCCGGGTTGAATTAGCTCCGTTTCCGCTTGCGCGAGCTCTGAAACCAAAAACTGAATCACATATAGCTTTTCCGCACGTTTCAGATCGCGTAATACCGGAAATAATTGCACCAGTTCTGTAGACATTTCCCCTCACTTCTTACGGCACGCACACATGTACATGGCTACAGCTGATTATACAATACGGTTTAGAAAAATACCGCAGGCGAGACCCCAAAACGGTTCGCTAGCGCCCGAATTTGACGAACATTCAACTCGCGCTTGCCTCGTAAAATTTCGGAGACCACCCCTTGCGAGCCGACTTCGGGGAGCTCTGCTTGCGTCAAACCGTGTTCCTCCATCAAGTAGGCCAGGACATCGCTACCCGTTGCTAGTGCCAGGGGAAAATGCTGTTCTTCATAAGCATGAATCAGCACCCCGAGTGTATCTAATAACTCGTACAGCGGATGCGCTTCATCGCTGCCCACCTCATCCAGCAAATGATTTAAACGCTCAACGGCATTGTGATAGGCATCGTCATTGTGAATGGTAAAAAGCGGGCTAAGTGCCTGCCAATGAACTTGGATTTCTTGCGGAAGGATGGTCATGTTTTCCACGCTCCTTGATCGTATTCACGGTGGGTTAGCACATGGCGGACATAAACCTTCCCACGGTTAAAATGCACGGAGGTGATGAGGCGATACTTGTTGCCACCGATATTAAAAACGACGAAATCGCCCACCAAGTCTGCCGACGGAAAAGTAACGCGCAATTCAGCAAAGTTGTTGAAAGTTGAACGCTCAACAATTTTATACCAACGCAGGAGTGCCATTTCGCTGTCGGGAAAACGTTCCCAAAAGTCACGCAAGGCTTTCCGTGAGATAATGTGCATGGTACTACTGTATCTCAAAATGAGATGATGCGCAATTGCCGCTTAGGCTAAAAACAATCTGCCCCATCTGTCTATTCCTCAATCCCATTACCAGATGAGCAAGTCGGACATGAGCTAACCGGCCACCGGAGCCGTAAGCGGAGGGTACCGACATGCGCAGCAGTCGGTGCTTCGGTTGAGCGCAGGGTTAGGCCGCCGGTTGCCAACCATAAACAGAGAACGTGATTTGTTGTTGGGCAAGCTCAATTCCCTGCCTTGTATAGGGAATGGTGTTGCTTGGTAGCTCGGAGATGGCGTGCCAGCCAAGGTGGTCATGTTTTGCATTCTCGACGAGCCTCGGTTCCCCAGTCCATCTCTCCGCCTCGAAAAATGCCCCGAGCCATTCGTCACCGGAGTCGCCCATGGCGCAATGTAGAAGGTGTACCAGTTTCAGGTCCTGTTCGTCAGCGTGAAGCGAAGTTTCTTCCATCAACTCCCGCGCCGCCGCTGCAGCCAATGTTTCGGCACCATCGTGCCCACCGGCAGGAAGACTGTAAAAACCATCCTTCCATCCTGTGTTCGCTCGGCGCAGCAGCAAAACTCTCTCGCCGGAGCGCACAATGACGAAAATGCTGACACTCAAGGAATATCGTTCGCGCAATTTATGGCCTCAGATGTCTAACAATAACGCTACGGTTACTAACACGACTTTAAAAGGATTGCTGTATCAATGTCCGATACGAGGAAATTATGCAGCCGATGGCTGTGACATGGAAGAAGGCTAGCTTATTCCTGATTGGTGTCGGTCGTGTCTGGCGTGGTGAAAGGATGACTTACCCGTGTGACGCGCCGTTGCTTGATTTCGTCGATCAACTCATCCAAGGTCTGATCTGAAAATAGCTCGCGTCGCTCCTCGGTATAGTTGCCATAGCCAGTGGTATATTGATTGAGAAAACGCACTGTATTCACAACGCCAATCTCCCGAAACAAGATACGGATCGCATCTTGTGTAATTTCTGCAAGCGGTTTTAGTTCAGCGATCATAGGTTTAACTCCTCTATCAATTCAAGTGGCGTGACCAGTACGGTTTTCAAATCACCAATTGTTTTTGCGCGCCGCAAAAATCGATCATCACAGGTACAAAAATAATCAGCCTTGGCTGCTTCAGCACTGGCAAGATGTAATGCATCAAGTGGCTTGATGCCAAATGTGAGAAACTGAGCTGCCCGCAGTTCAATCCTTTTGTCAAGCATAGTATAAGAATGGGCTATGGCTAACGCTGACTCTGCATAGTTGCGTCGGGTTGCTAATGGTTATTTGCAATTTCTAGTTCCAATGCTTCCGATGATAGCAAATCGAGTTCGCCCGCTTTACATAACGTCAATACACTGAGGATCGCTTCAGCTTCTAAATGGATTCGCATCTGCGATTTATCATCTAGTGGCCGCTGTAGGGCACAATTGTCAAGATATATCTTCATCACTTCAATTGCCCTTGTCTACCTGGATTTGATTCATTGCTATCAGTATAACTAACAGAAATGCCAAGCAGAATCTATCTGCTATTTCTCAGGGATGTATTTGACTTTTCTTCCCCACAAACACCCCCACCGTCCGCGCCGGCACGCTGGCCACCCCACGCTCATCAATCCCCGCCTCCAACACGACCGGATCGCCCAATGCCTGCAACGCCGGGTGCAAGGTCAACCCCCTCCCGGCCCAACCAGCATCCTGAACCTGCTGCATCTCCGTCGTCGCGTTGAAAACTACTACAATCAGCGCATAGTGCGGATCAATGCTCGGCAACCCTGCCACCCGATCCGCCAACGTCATGGCGATCACGCCGGGGATCTGCTCCGGCCCGGTGTTCTGGAAGGTGAGGCGGGCCATGATTTCGGCCTTGGTGCGCAGGCGGAAGAGGGAGGAACTTTTGCGGATGGTGAGCAGGGCGTGCAGGTTGGCGACGCTTTGGCGGATCGCCATCTCACCGGCGCGCAGGGCGGGGATGGCGAGGAAGTGGCGCATGAGTTCGGCTTCAAAGCCGGCTTCGACGGGCAGTCCGACGCCAAAGTTGTTGCTGGTGTAGTCAAAAAAGAGGCGGTTGAACCAGTCGCCGCTGTTGTAACTGTCCCGTTCCAGTGACTTGGAACGCAGCATTTCGATGCCGGCGTGGAGAAAGGGCACGCCTTGGGCCAACACGGTGAAGGCCATGCCTAACATTTGGACGCGGACACGGTCAGCCATGGGGGTATCGAGCGGCAACTTGTAGATGTTGTTGTCGTAGAGGGTCTGGTTGTCGTGGGCCTCGACGTAGACCACATTTTCCTGCGGCGCTTCGTTATAGCCGGTGGGACCGCCGTAGTAGTCGATCTCATCGCCGCGGCTGAGGGTGCCATCGGCGGCTTCAAAGGTGTAGTCGGCCAGGTTGCCGGCCAGCCCGACGCGGATCTGGTCGGCCAGGCTCAGCAGCGCGACCCGTTCCCAGTCCGCACCGCGGTTGTAGGGGTTGGGGGCATACCAACGGCCGTTGATCAACCCTTGGTTGGCGACCAGGGCGTCGCCATTGTCAAAGGGGCGACCGCCGCGCACGGCGTTGCGCAGCCGGTCGTTAAAGGTGCCGATCCCCGTGCCGGCCAAGTTGAACTGGGTGGCGTTGACCCCGCGCGTATTGTTGACGACTTCGCCAAAGTCCCACCCTTCGCCATAGATATAGAGCGACGGATCGATTTCATCCAACATTTGGCGCACCTTAACCATGTTCGTCTTCATGTGGTGGCCCATCAGGTCAAAGCGGAAACCGTCCAGCCCATACTGTTCGGCCCAAATCCGCAGCGAATCGAGCATGAGCTTCTCCATCATCGCGTGTTCGGTGGCGGTGTTGGCGCAACAAGTGCTCTTTTCGATCCCCCCCTCGGCGTTGAGGCGATGGTAGTAACCGGGCACAAGCTTGTCGAGCACCGATTTTTCACCCTGGCCGCTGCCGTGGGTATGATTATAGACGACATCCATGACGACGCGTAGACCGTGGCCATGCAGCGCTTGGATCATTTGCCGGAACTCGATAATGCGCGCGGTGCCCTGGGCAGCGGTAGCATAGGAGCCTTCGGGGACGGTGTAGTGGTGGGGATCATAGCCCCAGTTAAAGCCATCTACTTCCTGAGTGGTGCGCACAGCGTCCGCTTGGGCGTCCCCATCGGGCGGTGCATCGACGGGGATGACCGGCTCACGGCGCTGGGCCGGATCTTCGTTGATGGTGGCGATATCGAAGACCGGCAGCAGGTGGATGTGGGTCAACCCGGCCGCGGCCAGGGCGCGCAGGTGGCGCATGCCATTGGAATCAGCCAGGGTGAAGGCACCATATTTGCCGCGCAGTTCAGCCGGGACGCTGGCGTCATTGCTGCTGAAGTCGCGCAGATGCAATTCGTAGAGCACAATATCGGTCGGCGCGGCCAGGGGCGGTTTGCTGTGGCTGTCCCAGCCGGCCGGTTTGAGTGTCGGGTCGCTCAGATCGACAATCAGGCTGTGCGTGCCGTTGGTGGCCAGCGCAAGTGAATAGGGATCCGTGACCAGATTGGTAGTGACGCGCCCGGTCGTCGGCACATAGACTTTAACTTCGTAGCGGTAATATTTGCCAAGCCAATTGCGGTCGCCGGTGAGCTCCCACGTGCCATCTTGTTTGGGGTTCAGTGCTAACCGCTGCTCAGCTCGTTCAGTTGGGTTGGCAAAGAGACGGAGATAAACCGCTTGAGCAGTTGGTGCCCAGAGGCGCAGGGTCACCTGTTCGGGTTCGATCAAGACGCCCAGTGCGCCGTTGTAGGTGTAGAGATCATCGAGCACGCCGGGGATTTGGATCCCGGTGGCGTTGATCACGATGCCGTCGAGGATCGCGGCGATGATAAGCTGCCCGCGTAACATGGCCGCAATCGCACTTTGGGTTGCCGTCAAGGTCAAGCGGGCATAGTTGGCGAGATGGGGATATTTCGCGACGAGGTCAGTGCCAAGGCCATCAGGCGCATAATGCAAGGGCAGCGCGGTGCCGCCGGTAATCGCCCCCTCATCAAGCGCCAATTCGCCGTCGGTGCTGTGGTAGAGCGCATAGTGCATGCCCGGTTCGTGGTTGATGTCCCAGGCCAGGGTATCGGCCGTGAGCCAGTGCGCCCGTTGTTTGCTCAGATCGCCGCCACTGATACTGCCGGGCAGCGTTGGGTAGACGTAGGCCTGCTCCAACTGCGGGTTGGCGACGAGAAAAACTTCATTGCCGCCCATCTCCAATTGGAGAAACTGATCAGGGCCAGGATCTTTGCGTTCGCCGCGGTGCAGCACATAGGCCAACTCGGTCGCGGTTGGCTCTAGCGGCACGACAAAGTAGATCCCAAACTCGTCCTCGCCACTCGGTTTCAGCGGGCGCTGCCACTGCGTCGGGGTGACGGCCCCTTCCCACACATGCAACCCCCAGAAGTCACTAAAACGGTGGCTGTTGGGGTTGCCATAATCCCCATCTGGGCGATGATAGTGGATAATCGCCTCGTCAACGTGGGGTTGACTGGCGGTGATGGGGGCGGGCAAAGTCGTCTTGTGATCCTGCGGCATGGTGGCGCTTCCTCGTTTCAATCTCATTGCCGGTTACAAAAAAGACCCGGCTCTGTTTGCCTGCCCAGATGCCGGGTCTTGTCGTATACGTATCAAACTACACGATTCAGTTTATCATAAAGTTGCCAGTGGCTACGAAATCACTATTCCAGTGATTTCGTAGCCACTGGGTAAGTTGCTCGTCACGCTGCTCCGCGGCGTGATGCCCGCAGGACGCTCTGCGTCCCCAGGGCGCAGAGCGCCGGTGCGGCATGACGACGCAGCGCGTCGTCACGAGCATTAGCGCACGATCAGCGGCAGGAAGAAGCGCACGGCGGCGCTCAACTCATCAAAGGTGGTAATGTCCATGTCATAACCGGCCGCATCATCGTTGTCGACAAGCTCGGTCATGCTTAGTCCAGTTGCAGCGACTGCGCTGCCCGTAACAGTACTAGCCACGCTCGTTTCATGGTTGCCAAACCAGGCGGTCCAGCGTTGGGCCGGCTTGACGGTCAGCCCATAACAGGGCTGATTGCCATGTGCCGGGTCGAGGGTGCCGGGCTGACTGTTGTGCCAGCCGCTCGGCAACTGGAGGCAGACGGTGTAGGCACCGGTTTGCAACCCGGTAAACTCACTTGTGCCCCATGCATTGGTCACGCCGGTCGCCACTTGACTGCCCTGTCCATCGTAGAGCGCAACGGGCCAGCCGGAGAGCAGCGGTTCACCAGTACGGTGCCCGTTGCCGTCCAGATCCTGGTAGGCGCGTACCCGGATCGTACTGCGTTGCTTATTGAAAAAAGTGCAGGCCACCTGCTCGCCCGCGGCAATGGTGATGGTGACTGTGCCGGCCGGCAGATCAACGACCGCATTGTCGCCGGTACAGACAAGCTCCAGCAAGCGCCAGGAGGCCGGCACCTTCTCTGTGACGACATAGACACCGGCCGCGACTGACTGCGTCAGGACATTAGTTACCGCGTCATTGTCCCGGCCATCATCCAGCAGAAAGTTGCCCAAATCGCCGGTAAAGCGGAAATTGCGATTACTTTGCGGCTCGGTCTCCAGGGTGATCGTAATGGTGGTTTCGGTGGTCGGCGCGCCATCAACAAAGACGGCGGTGGTGCGGGCCGGGACGCTGAAGGTGCCGGTGCCGTTGTCAAAGGTGGCTGCTAAACCGGCCTGCAACGGGTGCAGCGCTAAGCCGCTACCGGCAGTGGCGCCTATGGTAATGGTTTGCGCTTCCTCGTTGGCGTTGAAGACAACCACAATCGACTCGTGGTTTGCATCCAGATCCGGCTCGACCGCATCCGACAAACTCATCACGATCACGCCAGGGATCTGGTTGGGGCCAGTATTGTGGAAAACAAGCCGCTGTTGCACATCTGCTTCGGTCGGCAGGCGGAAGAGGGGTGAACTCTTGCGGATCGCCAACATCGTGCGCAGGTGTTCGGCACTCTGGGTAATCGCGGCCGTGTCCGCCTGCAATGCCGGGTTGGCGAGGAAGGGTTTCATCAACTCGGCATCGCCCTCGGCTTCGACGGGCACCCCCACGCCAAAATTGTTAAAACTGCGATCAAAGAAGATGCGGTTGAACCAGTCGCCGCTGTTATAGCTGTTCCGTTCCAGCGACTTGCTGCGCAGCAGGTCAATGCCGGCATGGAAGAAGGGTACGCCTTGGGCTAACACCGTCAGATCGATGCCCAGATTTTGCGCGGCGACCCGTTCCGCCATCGGCGTATCCACCGGCAGTTTGTAGACATTGTTGTCGTAGAGCGTCTGGTTGTCGTGCGCTTCGACATAGATGATGTGCTCTTGCGGGTCCTGGTTATAGCCGGCCGGTGAGCCATTGTAGTCGATCTGCGCGCCCGTTTTGACCGTGCCGTCGGCGGCGACAAATTCATAGTCGGCCAGGTTGCCGGCGAGGCCGACACGAATCTGGTCGGCGTAGAGCAGGAGTTTGGCCTTTTCGTCATCACTGCCGTCATTGTTGCCATTCGGATCGTACCAGAGGCCGTTGATAAACCCTTGGTTGGTGATCAGATCCTGGCCGCCATCAAAGGGCCCACCGCCGCGCACTGCATCGCGCAGCCGATCACTGAAGGTACCGATGCCAGTGCCGGCCATGTTGAACTGGGTGGCGTTGACCCCGCGGGCGTTGTTGGCGACTTCACCAAAGTTCCACCCCTCGCCATAGAGATAAATGCTGGGGTCGATGGCGTCAAGCATGGCCCGCACATTAAGCATATTCTCCTTCATGTGGTGGCCCATCAGGTCGAAACGGAAGCCACTTACCCCATATTGCGCGGCCCAGATTTGTAGCGAGTCGAGCATGAGCTTTTCCATCATCGCGTGCTCGGTGGCGGTGTTGGCGCAACAGGTGCTCGTCTCCACGGCACCATCCAGGTTGAGGCGGTGATAGTAGCCGGGCACGATCTTGTCGAGCACCGACTTTTCCCCCTGGCCGCTGGCGGTGGTGTGATTGTAGACGACATCCATCACCACCCGTAGCCCCGTCGCGTTGAGTGCCTGCACCATCTGGCGGAATTCGATAATCCTGGCCACGCCATCCGCATTGCTGGCATAGGAGCCTTCGGGCACGGTGTAGTGATAGGGATCATAACCCCAGTTGAAGGCATCCTGGTCGCGCACGGCTTGGACGGCCGCGGCCTGCTCCTCTGAATCGGGGGCGGCGTTGGGCGGAATCGTCGGTTCCTGGCGCTGGGTTGGGTCTTCGTTGATGGTGGCAATGTCAAAGACCGGCAGCAGATGCAGGTGGGTTAAGCCGGCGTCGGCCAGCGCTTTTAGATGTTTCATCCCATCCGAATCAGCCACGGTGAATGCGCCATACTTGCCACGCAGTTCAGCCGGCACCGTCAGATCGTTGGCGCTAAAGTCGCGCAGGTGTAATTCGTAGAGCGCACTATCTTCCGGCGCGGCCAGCGGCGGCAGGGTCAGGTTGTCCCAATTTTCCGGTTTGAGCGCCGGGTCGTTGAGATCGACGATCAGACTGCGTGTGCTGTTCATGGTCAGCGCCAGCGCATAGGGATCGGTGACAATGTTGGTTTCCACCTGGCCGGTGCTTGGCACATAGACGGCAAGCTCATACAGATAGTACTTGCCGTACCAGATTTCTTCGATCGTCGTTGCCCAAACACCCTGCGCGTCAGGGGTCATTTCGACAATCTGTTCGGCAGCTGTTGCATCCGCCGAGAGGAAGAGATGTAGTTTTACCGACTTAGCCGTCGGTGCCCATAGCCTGACATCAATGGGGCCGTAGGCGTAGGGCAGGTTCGGGTCTTGGGCCATGAATTCGAGACCAAGTGGCCCGTCATAGGTGTAGAGATCATCGAGCACACCGGGAAGCTGCACACTGGTCGCGTTGACGACGGTATTGTCGTTGACCGCGGCCACGGCGATCTGCCCCTTGAGGATCTCCCCGACCAGGGCGAGATCCGTTGCCCCGATCTTGAAAGCGGCAAAATTCGCCAAGTGCGGAAACTTGGCTTTGAGTTCGTCGCTCAGCCCCGCTGGCTCATAGGTCAGGGCAAGCGCTTGACCACCACTGATCGTGCCGTTATCGAGGACCAGGCCCCCATCGGCGGCGTAGTAGAGCGCATAGCTGTTGCCTGCTTTGTTTTCAATGTCCCAGGCCAGCGTATCCGCCGTGAGCCAGTGTGCCTGCTGTTTGCTCAGGTCACCACCACCAACCGCGCCGGCGAGGATGGGGAGCAGGTAGGGCTTTTCAGGGTCGGCCTGTTCGAGTTGCCAGACTTCGTAGCCATAGGTGCTCACCTGTAGGAACTGATCCGGGCCGGGATCTTTGGTGTCGCCACGGTGGAGGATGTAGGCGAGTTCGGTCGCACCGGCTTGGAGTGGTACCGCAAAATAGGGACCAAACTGATTGCTACCCGCCGGTTTGACTGGTTCCTGCCAAGAGGGGTTGGGCGTCAGCGCGCCATTCCAGACATGCATCCCCCAGAAATCGTTGTAGTCGTTGCTGGTCGAGTCGCCATAATCACCATCGGCGCGATGATAGTGGATGATCGCAGTGTTGGTTGCTGCACCCAAGGATGGGTAGATCGTCTCATTGCCAGAGACGACATAGGCATGGGCCTGATCCGCCGGCACAAAACTCTGGTCGGGGCCGGGATCTTTCTCGTCCCCTTTGTGAATGATGAAGTTGACGGGCAGGCTGGCGTCGATAATATTCACCGTCCAGTACGCGCCAAAGTCATCGATGCCATCTGCTGGTTTGGGCGTGGTCCACTCGGTGGCCTCGCTGGGATCAATCGCCTCGCCCCAGAGGTGCAAGCCCCAGCCATCATATTGGCCATCGGGGCGCTGGTAGTGGATCGTCACAAACCCTTGCGCCGCGGCCTGGGACGTGTAGAATTCGCCGTCATCCTGCTTGAGCCAGATTTCGGGACCATCCGTCGCGGGGTTGAACTTGCGGTCGGCGTCGGTGCCATCCTTGGTGTCGCCGCGGTGGACGATAAAGTTAACATCTTGGCTGCTATCGGCCAGCTTGATCCAGGCAAAGCGCCCATAATCATCCTCACCCAGGAACGGTTTCGGTGCCGGCCAATCGGTGGTTTCGCTGGCATCAATCGCCTCGCCCCACAGGTGGAGCCCCCAGAAGTTGTTGAAGTCGCCGGTCGTGTGGTCGCCGTAATCACCATCGCTGCGCGCGTAGTGGATAACGGCATAGGGATAGTCACCACCGCCACCGCCGCCCTGATCGGTCACTGGTTTGATGCCGGTGACCTGCGCATAGTCCAAGTTACCGTTGAGGTCGTTGACGACTGCCACAAATTCCAGGGTATCGCCTTCGGCAAAGCCGCCCGGCAGGTCATCAAGGGCAAAGAAGACGCGGTGGGGCGCATTGTCATCGACGCCGATCACGGTATAACTCACCGTGCCGGTCTTGCGCACCGCAAAGGTCACTTCGGCGAACTGGTCAGCTGCCAGATCGACCCCAACTTCGATGCGATCCTGCACGTCGTTGCCGTCCAGCACTGCGGTCTGCAAGACCACTGCCTGATCGTTGCTCAGCGTGCTAAAGGTGATGCCAGGAGCCGCGGCGCTCGCCGGCAGCCCAGCGTCAGCCGCATAAATCGCAAAGCTCAGCGCCGGCAGGGTGAGGGAAACGTTGCCGTCACCGTCGCTGGTCAGTGCCGGCGCCGTCTCTGGATAGACCGCGTCAAAGGTGGCCGTCGGCGTCCAAGTGGCAAACGTCGCCGTTTGCTCACTGCTGCTATTATTCACCGCCACCAGGTATTCGATCTGTTCGTCACGGTCGATGCGGCTGAAGGCGTAGATGCCGGCTTGATCGCTGCTGTAACGGTGGATCTGCGCGCCGGTGCGTAGGGCTTGGTGGGCGCTGCGGATCGCACCATACTCGCCAAAACTTTGGTAGAGCGGATGGGTCGGGTCAAAGTTATCATCGGCGGTGGTGGCGTCGGTGCCGATCAGGTCGTCATCGTTATACGTGGCGACCTGGCTGGGGAACATATCCTGGCGGGCATTCTTGTCATCGCCATCGCCGACAAAACCCTGTTCATCGCCGTAGTAGACCACCGGCACGCCGCGGGCAAAGTACATCAGCGCGTGGGCCAGTTGGCTGCGGGCCAGCTTTTGCGCATCGGGCTGCACGCCGGTGTCAACATCCAGGAACCAGCCAAAACGGCCACGGTCATGGTTGCCGAGGAAGGTGGGCAGACTGTAAACGTTCGAGTCTGCATCGGTAAAGTAGTCATCATCACGGAAGAGATCGCGCAGGATGTTGGAGGCACCCCGCTGCGAAACATAAGTGCGCACCTGTTCCTGGAACTTAAAGTCGAGCACAGCGGGGAATTCGGCGCGCGTCGTGTAGTGGCTGAGCAGCGCACTGTTGCCGCTAAAGACTTCGCCAAAGATAAAGAAGTCCGGCTTGCCCTCCGCCTTGGCGTGGTCGAGAATGGCGGGGACAAATTGCTGCCAGAATTCCAGGTTGACATGTTTGACGGTATCGACACGGAAGCCGTCAATGTCGTAGTTGGTGATCCAATCTTTGTAGATGTCGATCATCCCATTGACCACATCCGGGTGCTCGGTAAAGAGATCGTCGAGGCCAAAGAAATCCCCATACAGGGAATTTTCGCCGGTGAAGCTCGAATTGCCGCGGTTGTGATAGTAGATCGGATTATTGAGCCAGGCCGGCACTTTCAGCGTCGCATCTGCCGGGTTGTTGAGCGCAGGCGTGTAGGGGAAACTCGTCTCAGCATCGAGCGGGGGGAAGCTGTCCGTGCCCGCATAGTCGCGGTCATCAAACACATTGCCGTCGGCATCTTGGTAGGGGAAATCCGCCTTGTTGCGATAGCTAAAGGTGCCTTCCTCATAGGTGAGAATATCGGCCGTATGGTTGGTGATAATGTCGAAGAAGATCTTGATGTCACGGGCGTGCGCTTCTGCGATCAAGGTCTCCAACTCGGCATTGGTGCCAAAGTGGGGATCAAACTGCGTCATGTCGGTGTACCAGTAGCCGTGGTAACCGGCCGAGACATCGGCCCCGGTCCCCTGCACCGGGTTGTTCTTAAAGACCGGCGTCATCCAGATCGAGGTGATGCCCAAGTCGGCCAAATAGTCGAGTTTACTCGTGAGGCCGGCCAGGTCACCACCGTGGAAGAAGCCATTGTTCGTGGGATCGAAGCCGTGATCAAGGCGGTCGCCGGGGATGCCACCAGTGTCATTCGCCGGATCGCCATTGGCAAAGCGGTCGGGCATGACGAAGTAGAAAACATCGTCCTGGATTGGGTCGCGGGCGGGTGCGGTGACCAGCGCCGCGATTTCAGCCGGTACTTCGCCATTGTCAACCGGCGTGACCGTAATCGCCACCGCGTTGTCGCTGCTGTCGTAGGTGAAGGTGACTTTGTCCCCCGCAGTCGCCACGGTAAAGCCAATGTTGTCACCATTGAAGACGCCACCGGCCCCATAGTTTTCATCCCAGCTTTCGCCGATGGCGATCTTGCCCCCATAGGCCCCGACCGGGATGGCGGTTGTTTCAAAGCGGTAGAGGCCATCACCGTCAATATCTTGTAGCCACGAGCGTAGGCAATCGGGTTGCCATTCACCAGGGCAGCCGAGTGCATCCTGGAAATCGCCCGGTGCCGTGACAATCTTGTCATTGATGTTGTCAGTGATCCAGTGGGATTTGTGGTCGTAGTAGAATTTGACGCCACCGACCGCGGGCAGCGCGAGCGCGATGTCAGTGCCATTCGGGACCGCACCAGCCCCGTAATTTTCGTCCCAACTATCGTTGAGCGCGACTTTATAAGCCCAGAGCCCACCGGGGACATTGAAGTTGGCTTGCCAGACATCATCGTCAGCATCGTAGACAAGTTCGCTGTCGGCGCACTCGGGTTGCCAATCGTCAGGGCAGCCAAGCTCTGATTGGAAATCGCCGACGAGGGCAACGCCAGTTGGCGCAGTGATCTGTGCGGCGTAGAGTGGTTGGGCAGGCAAGGCGGGTAAGGCAGAAAACAACAACGCAAATAATAGGAGCAGAGAGAGGCTTTGCTGAGGCAGGCTCTTTCTTCGCATTTGGTCCTCCTGTTGGACGCATCGACAAACAGAGCAGAGATGGGTCCGAAGACGACAGGCGTGCGAAGTGAGTGGGGTGGCAATCCGTCTTCGGATAGCGAGTATAGAGTTGTCACAAGTTTGTGCAGGGAACGCATAACGCAAGCGGTTGCATTACGGTGCAGAGAGTTTAGCGGAAAGGGAGGGAATTGTCAAATTTGGCAAGGGGAGGATAGGTCAAATGATGGAGTAAGTAACTAAGCGCGATTTGAATGGTGCTCTTACCGTTAATGCGGAAGGTTAAACAGAAGCGTAGCTTCACCAAAGAACCCTCATGTGATATAATGGCGTAACACTGAGTGCATTGGCTACAGCTGTTGCAAGCGATAAGGAGCCTAAAGATGACGATAAATCAAATGAATTTACCGCCTTTGCGTGAGAAGATTATGCAAGCTGCGGAGCGGCTGCCAAAGAGTGAGCTAACCCATCTCGTCCAAGATCTACTGCATTTACAGGCACGTCGGCAAGCCCCAATTTTGCCGCCGCGTGAGGCAGAATTACTGCAACAGATCAATCAAGGGCTGTCGGCTGAGCAGCAAACACAGTATGAACGATTAATTGAAAAATCGTCTCTCTACAATTGAATCGGCTGGAATTGCTCAATTTGCACAGCGTTCTCTACGCCATTGGCGAACATCCGCCTGAAATTTATGCGTATCGCGCCATCGGCTAATAGCATGCTTCCTCGGGTATAGTATTGATCCCGCGCAGCAAAGGCTACCGAACTGTCGAAATCATTTCATCAACTGTATCGCTTCGTAGACTCACAACTCATCCACCGCCGGAATCTGATAATTCAACTGCCAGATCGAATCAGCCGGTGGCGGTGTCCGCTCCAGATATTGCATTGTCTTAAAATCGGCCAAACTGGGTAACACTTCGTTCGCCCAAAGCTGTTCAATCGCCATAAAGCTTAGCGGTTGACGCGTGGCCGGTGTGGCAGCCGCATACTCCGCCAACAACGTCGCTGCCTTGGCCCCTAACCAGCGCACCTCATCAGCAACCATGCGCTCGCCGACCAGCCGGTTGGCTTCGCGTGCATTGGCTCCCATCGCAAAGTGTTGACCCACGTCATCGGGCGCGGGCAGGCGTGACACATCGACACAAGCCGGCTCCAATGCCCAGAGCAGCGAAGTTTCCACCTTGCCGGCATGGTCACCGGTCGCACCATCGCCGTCGAAACCAGGCTGATTGGCTTCAAAGTCGGGCAGGCCATAGAGGCGCATGGCAAAGTGGGGCTGTAAAATCGCCAGCAGCGTCTTCAGATCTTCCCAATTCGGCCCATAGTGGCCAGTGAGCAAAATTGCGGCATGGAACCCCAATGCATCGGCCGCGCGCAGGTGGTAACAGATATTTTTGAAGTGAATCCACGGTGGCACGGCGGTCAACCAGGGCCGCGCTTCCCCGGCATACTGGGCCGCCCAGGAGGCATAGAGCCCGATTTCGTGGATGTGCCAGTAGTCCGGCGGCGCGACGATGCCGCCGTGGGTCTGCGCCGCGCGACAGCAGATCGCGTGCGCCTTCAGCGCGTCGAGCCCTAGGGCATTCTGTGGCCCATGTGGCTCACAGAGGCCATAGGCAAAGTAAACAACGGGACACGCGGCCAGCGCGGCTTCCAATTGGTCAGGAAACATACGTTCCCAGCGGACTTCGGACATTGATCCTTTTTCCTTTGGCGACAATGATAGTATAGACGCACGGACAAGCTGATTTGTATCAAGCACAATGCGCATTGGGTTTTATCACATTTGTGTTAGCTGCGGTTCTTTGCGCGCCCGCTCAATTAGCGCATCAAATTCAGCATCTGACGGGAGCGCAATTGGGGCAGTTTCACGATGGTTGATTGCCGCTTCAATCTCGGCAAGTGCAGCCTTAAAGCGCTCTTTCCGGGTCAACGATGGTTTGGGCGTCGTTGATAAAATCACAATGCCGATTTGTGACCCACTGGGAACACTTTCCGGCAAAACAATTGTACGGTCATCACCCACCGTTGTAATCAACAAAGGCTGTTCTGTGTAAGTCATGAATCCCTCCTATAAACTAGCGTCACTCACACATTATAGCATAACTTGTCGCGGGTGACGCCCTGCATTTGTGATGATCGACTACGATGGATTTACTACCATTTTGCCCCTTCTGTCATTCGTGTAATAATTGAATCTATTCCCAACCAACCTGTCGCAACCGTTGGTGTTCTGGCTGGACCACCGACTTTAAGATGATGGAGACTGCGCCATGAAAATTACCAACGTACACGCCTTCTATCCCCCGTATCGCGAAGCCCTGGCTGGGTGGCGGCCTCACCTCTGGCAGATCGTGGTTGTCATCGAGACCGACCTGGGTGTCACCGGCTGGGGCTATGGGGGCGGAGGTAAGGCCGCGTTGCCGATTATCAACGGCCACTTCCGCGAGCTGTTGCTGGATCGTACCATCGACGATGTTGCCGCTATCCAGCGCATCTGGGATGAGCTTTACAGCGCTTCCCTGCCCTATGGCCGCAAAGGGGTCGCGATCATGGCGCTCAGCGGCGTTGATCTCGCCCTCTGGGATCTCCTGGGCAAGGCCCAAGGCATGCCGGTTTACACGCTACTGGGCGGCAAACAAAAGGAACGGGTGCGCGCCTACGCCACCGGCAACGATAGTGCCTGGTACGCCGAACTGGGTTACACCGCGCACAAATTTTCGCACCGTTGGCAAAGTGTGGCCGACTATGAAACTGCCGAAGGATTAGCGGCCCGCGCTCGTCAACTTTTTGGCCCCGACGCCCTTCTCATGGTTGACTGTTATATGTCCTGGGATCAGGAGGTTGCGCTGGCAATGGCACCGCGGCTGGCACCCTATGAGCTCTACTGGTTTGAAGATCTGTTGACACCGGATGATCTGGCCGGCCAGGCCGCCCTGCGCGGGCAACTGGGCGGGGCCTTGGTGGCCGGCGGCGAACACGAGTTTACCCACTATGGTTATGCCGAGTTGCTGCGCGCCGGTGCGCTCGACCTCTGGCAGCCCGATATTACCTGGTGTGGCGGCTTGACGGCTGGGCTGCGCATTGTCGCGTTGGCCACCGCGCAGCAGATCCCCATTGTGCCCCATCGTGGCGGCGAGGTGTGGGGGCTACATCTGATCGCGGCGACCGCGTGTGCGGATCTGGGCGAGATCCTGCCCGGCAGTCGCGCCACGCCGACCGAGCAAATTTGGGCGGGGGAGCCAGAGTCGGTTGATGGTTACTTGATGTTGTCGGATGCGCCGGGCTTTGGAGTGGTGTTAAAGGAGGAATATGGCGGGTGAGTGCGTCTTTACTTAGAGCCAGCTTTTCAGTTGGACAAGTTCGGTCAGGACGTCGCTGAACAATGGTGCTGGCGCTGCAACTATTG
Source organism: Caldilineaceae bacterium (assembly GCA_022842065.1). The sequence goes on along the minus strand of JALHQH010000010.1, from coordinate 289,765 downwards.
TTCCCGTAGCCAGGTGTTTATGTTCACGAAACGAAAGCGGCGGTTTATGGCGAGCATTGTCATAGCGAAAGAGCAAGGTGTCTTCAGCACTCTGGTAGTGGTAGCTATAGGTGAGCTTTTCAACGACACCTTGGTTCGCATCAACAAATTCTTTGAAGTAAAGCTTTGAAGCATCAGCAAAGATGATGTAACCAGTAAGATAACCCTGGTCGCCGGGACGTACATCGAAGGTCACGCTGGTATCGAGGACAAAGTGCATTGTCGCATACTGATCCATTGTCGCTTTAATCTGTGCGAAGTAGCCTGGTATCACCGTACTGGATCTCCTGCAGTTGGCGCAGCTTTTGTTGGAGACGCTGCATCAATTCATATTCTCCCGTCCACTGCACATATTCATCATCATGGTCTTCTAGATCTTCGGCAGCCATCTCTTCAATGAAAAATGTAGAAGTTACCCCATATTTTTGCTCAAACGATTCTAGTCGCTTGTACGCCAGTGTAAGCGCAAGTTCCAATCGCTTGATTTCACTATCGATCGCAGTGCGCACCAGATAATAAACTGGGGTTGTTTCTTGCCTGGATTCAATATACAGAGTACTCATTGTTTCCTACCTTCATATAGACGAATAAAGCTACATACAACCGTGATGTTAATTATCAGTAGATCGTAACGCTCGGCGGGTGAGGCCAGGCCCTTTTGCGGCGCGAAGCCACCGCACGTTGCGGTCTGCTGATTATAAAGTCATCTTAGTGATCTGGAAAAACAGCGTATATCCAAACTTTAATCCCCCAACGCTGCTTCAATCGTCCCCAACTTCGCCGCGGTCACCACCGCCGGCGCAAACTCGGCCAGCGCCAGCAGTGGACTGCCCATCACCATGCCCAGCGCCGGGTTCTGGAACAGCTCTGCACCCAATTCTTGCTGCAGCACGGCGCGTGCCCGCTCATTGGCCAGCAATTCCCCCAGCGTACTATAGCGATCCAGCCGCCCGGCAACATGTTTAACATCCTTCATCGCCTGCGCCAGGGTTAAGCCAGTGGTGACAAAGGCGTAGCTGCCCGCGCCAATTTCAATGACGGCCATCCCATCGGCGAGCGTGACCTGCGCGATGCCCGTCACACCGTCGAGCGGCTGGTCACCTTCTGTCACCTGATCGAGTTGTTGGGCTGGGATGCGTACAGTGGCATGGGCATTGGCCGGCACCGTGACCCGCAGGCGGAAGTTCTCTGCCGTCACTTCCCATGCCGATTCGACGAGGCCATAGGGCGATTGGAGCGTTGCCTTGGCATGGGTCAGGCCACCGCCGGGTTGGGGTTGAAAGAGAATATGTTGGTAGCCAGGCGCGGCGGGATCGATTTCAATCCCCGCCACTACGCGGTAGAGCCATTCGCCAATCGCACCGTAGGCATAGTGGTTAAACGAATTCATGCCCGCGTCCTGAAAAGTGCCGTCGGGTTTGATGCCATCCCAGCGCTCCCAAATCGTGGTTGCGCCCTTCTTCACCGGGTAGAGCCACGAAGGGAAACTCTCCTGGTTGAGCAACTCATACGCCGCCGCGGTTTGGCCATAACGGCTGAGCACATGGCAGAGATAGGGGGTGCCGACAAAGCCGGTGGTGAGGTGGTAGTGGTTGCCCGCTAGGATCTGGGCTAGGCGCGCTGCGGCCAGGGGGCGGGTCGCTTCAGGCAGCAGGTCAAAGTGGAGGGCCAAAACGTAGGCGGTCTGCGAGTTGGGGCCGACCCGGCCGCCGATGGTGACAAATTCGTGGTTAAAGGCCGCCTTGATCTGTTCGGCCAGGGCCTGATATTTTGCCGCATCGGCCTGGTGACCAAGGGCCGCGGCACTTTGGGCTGTCAGCATGGCGCTGTAAGCAAAAAACGCAGTGGCGACCAGTTCGTCGTTGGTCACCGGTGAAGGCTTTAGCGCAAAGGAACCGCGGTAGTCGAGCCAATCACCAAACTGAAAGCCTTTGCGCCAGACTAGATCCGCATCCGCGTGGGTGCGCATCCACTCGACCCAGGCGACCATACTTGCATAATTTTCGGCCAGCAACTGTCGGTCGCCATATGAGAGATAGAGCGTCCATGGGCAGATGGTGACCGCATCACTCCACGCTGCCGCGCCCTGACCACCGAAGAAGTTAAAGCCGCCATCCGTGCGTGTCATCACATCGGGGATGACAAAGCTGACGCTGCCCTCTGCGCTTTGGTCGGCACGTAAATCAGCTAACCATTTAGTGAAGAAGGCCGCCACATCCAGGTTAAAACAGGCGGTGCGAATAAAGGCTTGGGCATCGCCGGTCCAGCCCAGCCGCTCATCACGTTGCGGGCAGTCGGTCGGCACATCGACAAAGTTGCCTTTTTGTCCCCACAGAATGTTGTGCTGGAGCTGGTTGATCAGCGGGTTGGAGCAGCTAAAGTCGCCGATCTGCCGCATATCGGAATGGACAACGATACCGGTAAAGTTGTCGAGCGTCGGTTCGCCGGGGAAGCCCGCGACGGCAATAAATTGGAAACCATAGAAGGTGAAGTAGGGCTCGTAAAGCTCTTCCCCCTCACCTTTTAGGGTGTAGCACAACTCCTGCTTGGCAAAACGCAGATTCTCTGTGTAAAGATTGCCTTCCTGGTCAAGCACCTCAGCGTGGCGGATGGTGATCGTCGTCCCCGCCGGGCCATGCACGCGCAACCGGACCCAGCCGACCATATTCTGGCCAAAGTCGAGGATTGTCTCGCCGTTTGGTGATTGGAAGATCCGTTGGGGGGGTAACGTTTCTTGCCGTTTGACAAAGGGGCCACGCTGCGCCACCACAATCGACTTGGTGTGGTCAAGTTTGCGTACTCCCGCCCAATCACTGTCGTCATAACCGGCTTTGTCCCAACCCGCCTTTTCCAACTGGGCGTCATAATGCTCCCCCCAATAGAGATCACTCATACGGATCGGGCCGGTGGTCGCCTGCCACCCTTCATTGCTGGTGATAATGGCGGTGCGCCCATCGACATAGGTAATCTGCAACTGGAGCAGTAGTGCCAGCCGGTCGCCATAGAGATTACGCTGCCGCTGAAAGCCAAGATGACCGCGGAACCAGCCATCGCCCAGCAGCGCGCCCAGGGCATTTTCGCCTGGCTGCAGGAGGTCGGTTACGTCGTAGGTCTGGTATTGCACGCGCTTTTTATAGGTCGTCCAGCCGGGGGTCAATAACCCATCGCCGACCCGCTGGCCGTTGAGGTGCAATTCGTAGAGGCCCAGGCTGGTGGCGTAGACGCGTGCTGTGGCGATTTCACCATCCAGCGTGAAGGCGGTGCGCAACAGCGGGGCCGGCTGTGGCTGTGAGGTATCCTCGTCCCAATCAGGGGTGATCCAGTCAGCTTGCCAGTTGGCAGAATCGAGCAGCCCCATTTCCCACATCGCAGTAGCATTCCAGTCGGAAGGGGTATCATTTTCATCCCAGACGCGCACCCGCCAGTTGCAACGTTGACCAGGGCTTAGCGCCGGCCCACTATAAGGAATGTGCAGGGATTGATTGGTGCTGATCTTCTCGGTGTCCCAAAGCAGGTCACCCGCCTGATCAGTCACTTGGATCTGATAGGCACTTTGTTTTGCGCCGCGGCGATCCGCTTGTAGCTGCCAACTAAGGCGAGGCTGAGGTACGTCGAGGCCGATGGGATCGGTGAAATATTCGCAGGTAAGGGCGTGTGGTGGGCGCATGGTGGCTAACCTTCTCTTGCTAATGCTTGTTCAAGTGGGTTAATTGTTTTGTGGTGCCCCTATCTTACTTGGGGAAGAAGGATTTTGCAATCATTTAACCCACACTACACCACCACCCGATGATTCTCCACCAAAATCGCTTTCGCGCGTGCTACTTCGTCCGCTTGCTCCGCCGCAGACCACCCACAAACTTCCCCAATGATCGCTGCCAACTCATCTAATAACCCGGCGGTCACCTTGCCCAACATCGCTAGCGACGAGCGGCGCAGGAGGAAATCATCAAGATGGACGACCTTTTCGGTGCGGGCCAGGTAGGCAATTTCACCGCGCCAGTAGTCGGGCTGGTCTTGGAGCGGGGTGTTGCCATTGGCAAGTGACCCATCCGTCGATGCGCTAATAATCGCCGCGGCCAGGGTGCCATAGCGCTGGAAAAGGGTGGTCACTTGTGCCTGCGCCAAGCCGCTTTCTGCGACCTGCTGATTAATCCAAGCCGCTTGCGCTTGGGTGCTGGTGGGGTATCCTTTGCCGCCGCCGATGGCCTGTTTGGCGGTGCTCTGCTGGCGGTTACGGCCCAAGCGAGTTAAGACGGCATCCGTGGTCTGCTCGGCAAAGGCACGGAAGGTGGTCCACTTGCCGCCGACCAGGCTCAAAATCGGGAAGTCGAGGCCATTGCTCGGCTCAACCACGTCGATGCTGTGATCGCGGCTGATCTGGCCGGTGCTCTTGCCGCCGGCTTTGTCCTTGCCCGAAGGCAGCGGACGCACGCCCGAAAAGGTGAAGACAATCTGGGAGCGTTCAACTTTGATCTGGGGGAAGACGCGTTTGACCATGCCCAGGAAGTAGTCGATCTCGTCGTCGGTGCAACGGGCGTCATCTGGGTTTTCGATGCGCAAGTCGGAGGTGCCCACCAGCACTCGCTCTTCCAACGGGCAGATCAGCACAATCCGGCCATCGCTGTTTTCAAAGAAAAACTCATGTTGCCCAATCGCCCGCCGCAGTTCCGGATGATCCAACACGAGATGCGAGCCTTTGGTGCCGCCGATCAGATTGCTACGCTGTCCTAGTGCTTCGTTCGTAAAATCGATCCAGGGGCCGGCGGCGTTGATCACCACTTTGGGCTGCACACTGAAGGTTTCGCCGCTGACTTCATCGCGTAGCCTCACCTGGCCGCCACTTGCCCCGACGACGCTCACATAGTTGAGCGCGTGGGCGGTGGGCGCGTTGGTTTCGGCGTCAGTAATCAGCTCGACACAGAGCCGCTCGGGCGCGCGAATCAGTCCGTCATAATATTCGGCGACACTGACAACTTCAGGATTAAGCTGTGGGTAACGTTTTAACGCCTGCCCCCGCAGCATAAATTCGTGGCGCGGCACCGTGCGCTCGGCCCCAGTATAGGCATCATACATAATCAGCCCCATCTTAATGATCGCTGCGCCTCGTTCCGCTGGTTTGTCGAGCCAGCCCAAAAATTTAAAGGGGGCGTTAAAGATCCCCGAAAACCATTTGAAGATCGGGATCACCGTCGGCAATGGGCTGACATAATGGGGTGCGTTGACGATCAGGCGGTTGCGCTCTGCCACCGCTTCGCGCACCAGCCGGAACTCGCCATTTTCCAGATAACGGATCCCGCCATGCGCCATGTGCGACGAGGCTGCACTCGCCCCTGAACAAAAATCTGCGCGGTCGACGAGCAGGACATCAACCCCCTGCAAGGCCAGATCGCGAAAGGTGGCAACGCCATTGATGCCGGCCCCGATCACCAGTACGCTGATGGCCGGCTGTTGACTAATTTGCTGCAATGTTGCGTCTCTAGACATAGGTAAGCCTGACTCGTTTTGGTAAAATTGTTTTGTTGTTACAAACCCAACTCGCGCACCTTGGCGCGTAAGAAAAAGCGGCGATAGGCGCGTACCTCGGCCAACTGTTCATCCAACTCGGCTTGGAGCACGCTGCGATCTTCGCGCTGTTCGGTGCCGTTGCCCGGCGCTATGTGGACTGTATCGGTCGGCGTGCCGGCAGGATCCCAGTCGATCAAGGCGATCTGGCCACGGCTCTCCAGCCAAAGCAGGCTGTGACGGATCACCCCTTCGGTCGTACCCAGGCGGGCGGCCATGCGGTTGATCTGGAGCAGGCCGTCGCGTTGGCGGGCATATTTACACATGCCAGCCACACTGCGCAGCAACCCGGCCAAGCTATCATCGGTGGTTGCTTGACCACAGAGAAAGATCGCGCTGGGCACCGCGGTCTCGACCAGCCATTGCAACAGTTGCGGTGAAGGGGGCGCGCTCCAGAGCACAAGCGGCTGGCCAGGCGTTACCCCGGCTACCCCCATGCGGGGCGCATAAGGAATCGCCCCCTCGCTGCCGGTCAGGTTGACGCCCTCGGCGTACCAGATCGCTTGGGCTGGGGTCGGAAGTGTACTGAGTAAGATCGGTTGGTTGCGCAGATCCTCAACGCACCACTTTGGAATATCATCAGCCGCAACAACCGTCGTTGCTGCCTGCGCTTGACGCACGGCGATAAACCCTAATTGTAGATTGCGCTCACCCCGGTATTCGTTGATCCCAATCGTGTAGACCAGGTCAATCGCACCGCTGGGCAACTCGACATCGGCACCGTTAAACCAGATCACACTGGCGCGGGCACCGTCGCTGCTCTGCACCGTTAATTTGCGATGTGTGCCCTCACGCCCCAAACGGCGATCTTCGAGCACGGTGAGGCCACGGCTGAGAAATTGGGGCGTGGGGTTACCGTTGCCAAAGGGGGCAAGGCGCTGCAACTCTTCGGCCAAGGTTAAAGTGACCTGCGCCAGTCCAATCTCGACATCAACGGTCAGGCCAGTGGGGGCGCGCTCATCGCGGTGCAACTCGATCTGGCGGTCGAGTTCGCGGCGAAAGGCGTCAATATTTTCGGGCAGCAAACCCAAGCCCGCCGCGCCGGGATGGCCGCCATGATGGAGCAACAGGTGGCTACACGCCGCGATCGAGCCGCCAATGTCAACGCCAGGAATGCTGCGCGCACTGCCGCGCGCCGGTTGACCAGGGGGATTGAGCAGCAGCACCGTCGGTTTGCCAAATTCTTCCACCAGCCGCGAGGCAACAATGCCAACGATCCCTGCGTGCCAGTTGGGGTGCGCGAGCACCAGTCCATTAAAATCGAGCAACTTGGGGTCGCGGTCGATCAGATCCATCGCCGCCGCGGTGATCTGGCTGGTCAGCACGCGCCGATCCTGGTTGAGCCGTTCCATGCGCGCAGCCAACTGGTTGGCGCGGATAATATCGCGAGTCGTTAATAATTCCACGGCGACGGTGGCATCTTCCAGCCGCCCCAAGGCGTTCATGCGCGGGCCGAGTTGAAAGCCAATGCTGTCGGCATCCACCGTCTCTGGCGTGATGCGTGCCACTTCCATCAACACGCGCAGCCCAATGCGTTTGGTCGTCCGCAATTTATCCAGCCCCAGTTGGAGCAGATAGCGCGCATCGTTGACCTGTTCCGCCACATCGGCCACAATGCCCAGCGCCACCAGATCGAGCAACTCCACCTCATCGCCGCCACAGCCGGCCAGGCGATAGAGCTGCTGGATCAGTTTGTAGGCCACGCCTACCCCCGGTAAGGTGCGCAGCCCATCGGTGGTGGGCTGGAATTTGGGGTTGACAATCGCGTCGGCATATTTGACGGAGGGGGGACTGGCGCTTGGCGTATGGAGATTGGGCAGCGGTTGGCCCCAGAGTTGGTCGCGGCCCGGCACGAGGTCGGCAAATTCGGTGGTCAGATCATGGTGGTCAGTGATCACCACGGTGAGACCCTGCGCTTTGGCCAGGGTAACCCCGGCGGCGTCGGCAATGCCCGTGTCACAGGTGAGCAGCAGATCGGGGCGAAAGGTGGGGTCAGCGAGCACTTCCGTCAGCTTTTCGACGCGGATGCCATGCCCTTCACTAAAGCGGTTGGGCACATGAAAGCGCACCCGCTCCACCCCCGCCAGTTTTTGGAGGGCAGCGACCAAAAGTGAAGTACTCGTCTGCCCATCCACATCAAAATCGCCCCAGACAAAGAGCTTCTGGCCATCACGGATCGCCGCGTGCAGCAGATTGGCCGCTTCGCTAACGCCGACCAACGCCGTTGGCGGCGCGGGGGCATAATAGTTAGGATCGAGAAATGCGCGCGCTTTGTCCGGTGTCTCAAAGCCGCGCTGCGCCAACAACTGTGCGATCAGCGCATGGCCGCCGACAAAGGTGGTTAGTTCCGGTGATGGGGTAGGGACAGGGCGAAGAATCCAGTTCTGTTTCATTAGGCTAAAATGCTAACTCATCAACCTCATCCAAGGTAAACTCTAGGGCTGACTCCAGATCGACCGCAAAGAACTCTTCGGTATCATCCAGTCCCTCCAACTCGCCGGCGGCAATGCCGCGATTACAGCGGCTGCGGTAGATGCAATAGCTGCAAAAGCGTTTGCGGTTGATCTCGGTGTCGGGGATCTTGGGGAAATCAGTGGCGCTCTTGCCGCCTAGAATCTCGGCCAAAAAGCCTTGCAAGCGCGCATGGTTGGCCTCATGTTGGGCACGGTCATAGCGGAAGATCACCGGTTGACCAGGCGCGGCGGTGAACCAGTAACGCATCTCCACTTGCTCCGGCGCTACTGGTCCCCAGGGCAAGCCGCGGCTGGCTTCCACCAGGACATAAGGATAGACAATTGTCTGCAAGCGGCGCTGGAGCGTGGCTGGATCGGTGCGTTTGCGTGTCGTCTTCCAATCCATGATCACAACGCGGCCATCTTTCTCCGCTGCGATCAGGTCATACTTGGCCGCCAGGCGATAGGGCAAGGCGGTTGTGGCACCGTCAAGCCCAAAGGGAATGCTGAGAATATGTTCAATTTCCACAAATTCGCGCGGCAAATCGGCAGGGCGGCTGCGGCGGTAGGCGTTGAACCAATCAGTTAAGGGTTGCTCTAGTTCGAGGGCGAGTTGATCCGCGGCAATGCCGATCTCGGCACGCTGAACCAGCAGATGAAAGTTCGCCCCCAGGCGCATCAACCGCTCATATTCCTGCACCGGTGAGGCTTCTACCGCAGGCCAGGGTAACAGTTGCACATAGGCCAGCCAAAAGCGGCGCGCACAATCTTCATACGCCTGCAAGCTGGATTGGCTGAAGGCGAAGGTGTCCGGGAGTTGACTATTGACCATTGGTGAGTGGGTGGTGGTTGCATTCATGCACACATGATAGCACAGGTGTTTGGGGTGGATCAATCTGCGATGGTTGTCGATTGGTTGGATTGGTGGTAGAGTGGGGCGTGGAAGACAGGATGACAAGATGATAGTAGCCTGTCTTCTTGTCACGGACACAGCAAATAAAGCTAGAGAAATTCGCAAAGGAAATCAAGCTAATGACCGAATCCACGCAACCCATCCACATCGACGTCTGGTCGGACTTCGTTTGACCGTGGTGCTACCTCGTGGCCTCCAGTTTGGAGAAGCTCGTAGCATCACATGGCGTCACCACTACCTGGCGTTCGTTTGAATTACGCCCGCGTGGCGCGCCCCCTATTCCCCCCGAATACCTAGAGAAGATTATGGCTGGTCGCCCACGGCTCTATGCCATCGCCAAAGAGCAGTATGGCCTTGATCTCAACCAGGGTCCCTTTGGCATCGACAGCCGACCAGCTTTGATGGGCGCGAAATATGCCGAGGCCCAAGGCGTTGGCCCAGCCTATCACGACGGCGTTTTGCGCGCCTATTGGCACGAAGCCAAAGATATCGGTAACCTTGAAGAATTGGTGACCATTGCTGAAGCGGCGGGGCTCGAACGCACTGCTTTCCTGGCCGCGCTTGAAGATCCCGCTTGGGAGCAGGCTGTGCTCAACGATGTTGCCACTGCGCATAGCTATGGCATCAACGGCGTACCGGCGCTCGTCTTTCAGAACAAATACCTGGTCTCCGGCGCGCAGCCCTATACGGTGTTGACGGGTGTGGTTGAACAGATCGCGAAGGAAGAGGGGAGATAGATACGAGGTGAAGAAATTAGACTACCTGGTGTCTCGTTAACTCGTCCGGTAGGGACGCCTGAGTTTAGGAGCGAGTAATGGGTGATGTGGGCAAAGGACTGATCCGCGTAGTGTTAGCGGATGACCATGCGCTGGTGACCGAGGGGCTAAAGAGCCTGATCGACGGTCAACCAGATATGACGGTGGTGCAGACCCTGCAGAATGGCGACGAGTTGCTGGCCTTTTTAGCCGGGCGGACAGATATCAACATCGCCGTGGTTGACGCACAGATGCCCTACAGCGGCCTCGATGCGTTGGCCGAGTTACGCCGCCGGGAACATAACGTGCGGATTCTCATCCTGACCGCCTTTAGCGACGGTGAAACGATCCAGGCCGCGCTGCAACTCGGGGCCGATGGCTTTGTGCTCAAGACCGACTCGCCACTGCAGACGATTGACGCCATTCGCCAGGTCGCGCAGGGACACCTGGTCTTTCCGCGCGCCGCGCGGCGGTGGATGGCCAACATGCCCAAACGTGGGCCAGAGCTATCAGCTCGTGAGGAAGAGGTACTCACCCTCCTCGCCCGCGGCCTGCCCAACGCCGAGATTGGCGGCGAACTCAACGTCAGCGAGAACACCGTGCGCTTCCACCTGAAGAATATCTACGAGAAGTTGGGCGTGACCAATCGGACCGAGGCGGTGGCCTGGTATTTTCGGCAGCGGGGGTGAGATAGGTTCAAAATCATGCGTTTATTGTTTTTTCGCCTTAGCGCGGTTACAATTGCATCTTAAACACTTCACCCAGGAAGCACAAAACGATACTTTATGAACAATAAGAAGCTTCTGGAAAAAATTCTGGGAGGATCAAAAAATGTCCACTTCAACGATTTTGTCGGTTTGGTAAATGCATTCGGGTTTAGGCTCCAACGAGTAAGGGGTAGTCATCACATTTTTGCACGTTCTGATGTCCCAGAGTTGTTGAACTTGCAGAATAGTAACGGTGAGGTAAAGCCGTACCAAGTACGACAATTTTTGCGTCTCATTGAGCAGTATAATTTGCGGATGGAAGACTAATATGAACGACTATTTTATTAGCATTTTTTACTCTACTGAAGATGGGGGCTATATTGCCGATATCCCTGACTTAAAATATTGTTCAGCTTTTGGAGAAACGCCTGAAGAAGCGCTACGTGAAGTGCAAATTGCGAAAGCTGTTTGGTTAGAGACAGCCAAGGAGAATAATAAGCCCATTCCAGCACCACAGTATCGCCCGGCTATTTATCAACTTGCTGGTATGGCAGCATAAATTCTTCTAAAAATTGTGGGTCAGGGATGATTAATCGAAGAGAAGCAGACGTAGGGGTGAAATCAGTTTAGTTTGACAGGAAAAAGGAGTGCGGCTAAAATGCAGTGAGAATGCATTTTAGCCGCATTTTGTTTAACGAGTCACTATGTATATCGAACGCACCCTAGAATCCTTCATTCGTACCGCTGCCGAGCAATTTCCGGTTGTCCTTGTGACCGGGGCGCGACAAGTCGGCAAGACGACGATTCTCCGTCATCTCAGCCAAACGGATCGCACTTATGTCACCCTTGATGATCCCCTGATCTTGAACTTGGCCAAGACCGAACCGGCGCTCTTTATGCAGCGCTTTCCGCCACCGGTGCTCATTGATGAGATTCAATATGCGCCGGAATTATTGCCCTACATCAAAATGGCAGTCGATGAAAGACGCACGCCAGGTGGTTTTTGGCTGACTGGTTCGCAGCAATTTCATCTGATGCAGGGGGTACCCGAATCGCTGGCGGGACGGGTCGCGGTGGTGCATCTTTTGGGGTTAGCCCAGCGCGAGTTGGCAGGGCAGGGTGGCACGACATTACCATTTCTGCCAACCGCAGACGGCATTCGTCAACTCACCGCGACGCTGCAACCGTTAACGCTCAAAGAACTTTATCGGCGGATTTGGCGCGGATCCTTTCCGGCCATTGCTACCAACCCGACGGTGGATCGGGATCTCTTTTATGGCTCCTATGTCCAGACCTATTTGCAGCGCGATGTGCGCGACCTGGCCCGCATTGGCGATGAGATGGCCTTTTTGCGTTTTCTACGTGCTGCGGCTGCGCGGACTGGTCAACTGCTCAATCTGGCAGAATTAGCGCGCGATGCGGATGTTGCACCCAATACAGCCAAACAGTGGCTCTCGATCCTGCAAGCAGCCAACTTGGTTTATCTACTGGAACCTTACCACACCAACGTGACCAAGCGGCTGGTCAAAGCACCCAAATTGTACTTTCTCGACACGGGTCTGGTCGCCTATCTGACCGAATGGGCAACGCCCCAAACCCTGGAGGCAGGGGCGCTGTCTGGGGCAATTCTAGAAAGTTGGGTCATGGCGGAGTTGCTAAAATCCTACTGGCACACCGGGCGGCGCGCCCCTTTTTACTTTTATCGCGACAAAGAGCAGAAGGAGATCGACCTGCTGATCGTGCAAGACGGCATGATCTATCCGGTGGAGATCAAAAAGACTGGGGCACCCACCAAACATGATCTGCGTCACTTTCAGATTCTGGAGCAGTTGGGCTTACCGATTGGCCCCGGCGGTATCATCTGCTTGGTCGAACAATCACTCCCCATTACCGCGACCGTACAGTCGATGCCAGCATGGGCAATTTGAACCGGTATATGCATGTCAACACCAAGTTACACCGCCAAACAAGGCCAATATCTCGCTTTTATCTACTACTATACCAAACTCAATGGCTATGCGCCGGCAGAGGCAGACATTCAACGCTATTTCCAAGTTACTGCGCCCGCTGTGCATCAAATGGTGTTGACACTGGCGGAAAAAGGGTTGATCGAGCGCACCCCAGGGCAAGCACGCTCGATCCGTTTATTACTCACGCGTGATCAATTGCCGGATCTCGATTGACCAGAGAACTCACGCCACCGCGCCACCCACGGCGTAGGACATCACCACTTCCTCACTCGCCTCGGCACGGGAGAGTTCCTTGGCGATGCGCCCTTCACGCATGACCAGCACACGATCACTCATGCCCAGCACTTCGGGCAATTCGGAGGAGATCATCAGGATGGCGACGCCTTGATCGGCAAGGTCGGCCATGATCTGGTAGATCTCGGCTTTGCTGCCCACATCGATACCGCGCGTCGGTTCGTCGAGGATAAAGACGCGCGTGCCGATACTGAGCCAGCGCGCCAGCACCACCTTCTGCTGATTGCCACCACTCATGTTAACCACTAAAAAGTTGGGACCAGGGGTCTTGATGCTGAGCTGGCGAATATAGTTTTGCACCAAAGTCAACTCATCGCGCAGGCGGATCAGGTTTAAACGGCAGAGCTGTTTCAGCCCTGAAATCGTCGTGTTGATCGTCACCGACAACTTGAGTAACAAGCCCTGCCGTTTGCGATCCTCTGTCACCAGGGCGACGCCATGCCGTATCGCGTCCGCGGGGGAGTGAACGCGATACGGCTGGCCGGCCAGCCGCATTTCGCCGCTGGTATAGGGGTCTGCCCCAAAGATTACGCGCGCCAGTTCCGTCCGTCCAGAGCCGGTAATCCCGGCAAAGCCGACGATTTCACCGGCGCGCAGCTGAAAGGAGATATCATTCAGCACACCAGCCCGGTTGATGTGGTTGACTTCGAGCAAGACATCACCCACCTGCCCTTTGCGGCGCGGATAGACATCCTGCAAGTCGCGGCCAATCATCAGGCGCACAAGATCTTCCATCGTCACTTCGTCAACGCGCCGCGTGTCAACATAACGGCCATCTTTGAGCACCGTTACTTCATCGGCCAGGGCAAAGATCTCTTTCAGGCGATGGGAGATGTAGATAATGCCGATGCCATTCGCCTGCAACTGGCGCACCACGGCAAAGAGCTTTTCCAGATCTTTTTCGCCCAAAACCGCAGACGGTTCATCCATCACCAAAATGCGCGTCTGGCGGTTGAGCGCCTTCGCGATCTCAACCAGTTGCTGTTCCGCCACTGACAGCTCGCCGGTCAGCGTGTCAACCGAGAGGGTGACGCCCAAACTCTCTAACAATTCGCGGGCGCGCTTGCGGGCATAGGCCCAATCGACTAGCAGCCCCTTCATGGGCAAGTGACCCAGAAAGATATTCTCGGCGATGGTCAGATGGGGGGCCAGGTTGAATTCCTGGTAGATCGTGGAAATGCCAAGGGCCTGGGCATCCTGTGGGCTGTTGACGGCGACCGGCTGCCCTTCCCAAAAAATCTGCCCTTCGTCTTTGACATAGGCACCCGAGAGAATCTTGATCAGCGTCGACTTGCCCGCGCCATTTTCCCCCAACAGGGCATGGACCTGGCCAGCGCGCACACGCAGGTTGACCCCTTCCAACGCTTTGACACCCGGAAAACTTTTGCCAATGCCCTTCATCTCCAGCAAAGGCGTTGTGTTTACTTCGGTCATCTGGCCACCCCCTAAGTCCCTTTGCTGCGATGGGAAAGTTGGTCAATCGACACGGCAACAATCACCAGCACACCGGTAATCAGCACCTGATAGATCGAGGCAACGCCCATCAGTTGCAGACCATTGCGGAAGACGCCGACGATTAACACGCCGATCAAGGTGCCCAAAATGTTGCCGCGCCCCCCAAAGAGGCTCGTCCCCCCAAGCACCACTGCGGTGATGCTTTCCAGGTTCGAGTCCTGCCCAGCCTGGGGGTCACCGACACCGGTGCGGGCCGCCAATAGTAGACCGGCAATCGCATAGGTAAAGGCGGCCACGGTATAGACGCCGATCAACAATTTGGTGGTCGAGATCCCAGCCAGACGCGCGGCTTCGGGATTATCACCGACAGCGTAGACATAGCGCCCCGCCGGGGTCGAGCGCAGCACAAACCAGGTGAAGAGATAGAGCAGGACCATTAAGATCGAGCCGTAGGTAATCGCGGTATTGCCAACGCGAAAAGTATTGCCCAAAAAGAGGAGCAGCGGCGGCAAGCCGGTAATCGTCTGCGTCGTGTAAATACGGGTCAGGGCGAAAGCAATGTTGAGGGTGCCGAGGGTGACAATAAAGGGGGGCAGCCGGATCATGGTAACCAAGCCGCCGTTGATCAGGCCAAAGGCCAGACAGACGAGAAAACCAATCAGTACGGCCAGCACGGGATGCATGCCATAATCGACCGCCATGCTGGTCATGACCACCGAACCCAGCCCCATCACGGCGCCAACGGAAAGATCAATCCCCGAGGTCAAAATGATCAGCGTCTGCCCGATGGCCAAGGTGCCAACGACCATGATCTGTTGCACAATCAGTGAAAGGTTAGTGCCGGTTAAAAAGCGGTCGGTCTGGGTCGAAAAAAAGATGCAGGCCAGGATCAGGGCCGCAATCGGACCGATGATCGGCGAGCCAAAGAGGATACCCACTATGCCCAAACCAGCCCGCCGGCCAGAGGCTTTACTTGCTACTGCCGCCATGTCGATGCCTCCCCCAAAGCAGCGGTAGGTACCGCCGCGCGAATGGTTGATAGAGAAGTTGCCTGGTTGATGATTGGCCTTGTGATCGAGCATCAATCACGAACCAAGCTACGCTGACTTAGTCTTTAAAACTATGATTCAACGGGATCTCAGGGGGTTGACATCCCCGCCCCGCCGTAAACGCGCCCAGTGGGCACCCGGGCTAGAGAACAACGCCAGGTAAACCCGGCTGAAGGAGCCGGGTTTACCCGGCGTTGTTACTAGCCCTGCGGCTTTAGCCCAGGGCGAGCTTGTCAACCCCTTGACTTTCGGTTGAGCAAAAACCTATTTGTCGCCCCAACAATTTTCGAGACCAAAGACGGTGTCCTGGCTCTCGACGCCATCAACTGGTTTGTCGGTGATCAAGGTCACGCCGGTGTCAGTGTAGCCACTGGGCTTTTCGCCGCTCTTGGCATAGTTGACAATCGCTTCGACACCCAGTGCCGCCATCTTCAGCGGATACTGTTGCGAAGTCGCCGCAATCTGGCCGTCGGCGACACCCTGCGTGCCGACACAACCACCGTCAACCGAGACGACTAGCACATCGTCGCGACCGGCATTCTTGATCGCAGTTTGCGCACCAAAGGCGGCCGGCTCGTTGATCGTGTAGACCAAGTTGATTTCCGGGTCTTTGGTCAGGCAGTTTTCCATGGCGGTCTGGCCCTTGGCCTGGTCACCCTGGGTATCCTGGCTACAGACGACCTGTTCTGGGTTGACGAGGTCAGTGGCAGTGGCGTCAACTTCGGCCAGCCCCATGCCGGCGATAAAGCCGTTGTGGCGCAGAATGCCGACGGTAATGCCAGGGGCGAGGTCAAGGGTGGCGATCTTCACCGGTGTATCACCCATCGCGGCCTTGGCATATTGACCAATCAACAGCCCGGCCACGAAATTGTCGGTGGCAAAGAGGGCATCGGTCGCATCCTGGGGATCGGTCGGGGTGTCGAGGGCAATCACGACGACGCCGGCATCGCGGGCCTTCTGAATGGCGGGCACAATCGCCTTGGTGTCGCTGGGGGTGATCAAGATGCCTTTGGCACCGGCATTGACCATGTTCTCAATCGCGGTGACCTGGGCGGCATTGTCACCATCAAAGCTACCGGCGGCGCTCATTAGGGTTGCGCCCAGTTCATCAGCCTTGGCCTGCGCGCCCTCTTTCATCTTGACGAAGAAGGGATTGGTCTCAGTCTTGGTGATCAGACCGATGATGATCTCTTCACCGGCGGCATCGGCGGCAGCAGCCGGGGCATCAGCGGCGGGGGCTTCGGCGGGGGCGGCAGCTGGGGCAGCGCAGGCATTCAGCAACAACATGGCAGCAACCGTCAGGCCGGCACCAATGTGGTGCAGCCGCGTGCGTAACGAACGAGAGAATTGCATACAAATCTCCTTTGGCTTGGTTATGCGTTTAGTTGATTCAAAAGCATGGGTTTGGTAGGGAATCGTTGCCATTTGGGAGCATGATGACAACGTTGTCATAACGTTAACACAGCTTTTTTAATTTGTCAATACCCAATTTATTTGGCATACTTTTGTATGTTACAGAGCGGTACGTATCGATACATCCTAGTATTCGCCTACCATACCCCAAAGTTAGAGGAGACACCGTTGTCAAAGCAGCGTAATCCTGTGCAAAAAAATAACGGGCAGAGTGTGCCAACCATGCGCGAAGTCGCAGCATTGGCTAATGTGAGCCTCAAGACTGTTTCGCGCGTGGTCAACAACGAAGCGGGCGTTTCTGAAGAATTGACCCAACGTGTGCTCAAAGCCGTCAATCAACTGGGCTACCAGCACAACACCAACGCCAGTAATTTACGCCGCGCCGATCAGCGCACCGCCACGATTGGGCTATTACTGGAAGATGTCGCCAATCCCTTTTCCTCGGTCCTGCATCGCTCCATCGAAGATGTGGCGCGCCGCCACAATTCCATGCTGCTAGCCGGTAGCCACGACGGCGACGGCACGCGCGAAACCGAGTTTATCAATGCCCTCGCCACCCGCCGGGTCGATGGGATGATTATTATTCCTACCCCGCACAACAGCGCCAGCATGGCCAGGGCTTGGCTGAGTAGTCGCCCCGTCGTCTTTGCCGACCGCGCGCCCTCCGTACCGGAGGCCGATAGTGTGACCGTTGACAACCGGGCTGGGGCAGCCAACGCCGTGGCCCAACTCGCCCGCGTTGGGCACCAGCGCATCGCCTTCCTCGGTGATGATGCGGCGATCTGGACCTCAATGGAACGCCATTTGGGCTATGTCGAAGGGTTGGCGCGCCAGGGGTTGCGCCTGATCCCAACCATGGTGCAACAGGGGCTCAAAAGTATTGAAGCCGCTGCATCCGCCACCCACGCCATGTTACACAGCGAGACACCGCCAACCGCTATCTTTTCGGCGCAGAACTTAGTCACGATTGGGGTGATCTACGCCCTGCAACAGTTGAACTTGCAACAACAGATCGCCCTCATTGGCTTTGACGATTTTGAAATGGCGGCATTGCTTGCGCCCAAAGTGTCGGTCATTGTCCAGGATCCGATCCTCATGGGCCAAACCGCGGCCGAGCTACTTTTTGCCCGGCTTGGTGGCGACCAGCGCCCACCCCAACATGTCGTCCTGCCAACCAGGCTGATTGCACGCGGCTCGGGGGAGATCGCGATCTAGTAGCAGAGATTAAATTCTATTTGCGTTGACGTGGACCAACCAAAGTGTTACAATCAATGTCTGTTGATCTGTACTCATGCCGCGAGAAGGAGCGATACGATGGGTCGTTACATTGATTTGCGCACCGATTTTGGCTTCAAGCGGCTGTTTGGCAGTGAAGAAAGCAAAGAGATTCTGCAACAGTTTCTCTTTGACATCCTGGAACTGCCCTATCCAATCGTTGAATTGTCCTATATTCCCCAAGAGCAATTGCCGGCCTCGCCTCAAGAGCGGCGTGGGATCTATGATGTCTACTGTGTTGACAGCATGGGCCGCCGCTTTATTGTGGAGATGCAACGTGAAGCACTCAACAATATCAAAGAACGGGCACTCTACTACAGCACTTTCGCCATTACTTACCAGGCGCAACGGGGCTTGGATTGGCAATTTTCGCTGCTGCCAATCTATTGTGTCATCGTGATGGATTTTGACATGGACAGCGACAAGCAGTTTTTGCGGCGCGTGCAACTGATGGACACGGCCCAGAAAACGCTCTTCTATGATAAACTCACTTTTGTCTACATTGAGCTAAGCAAATTCAAAACACCTGACCGCGAGATGACACCCGCCGAGAAGTGGATCTATCTGCTGCGTTACATGCCGGAGTTGCAGGATATTCCCGCCGAATTGGCCAATGAACCTTTTACCCAAGCCTTTGCGATTGCAGAAGAAACGGCGCTCTCAGCCGAAGAACGCTGGTTTTACGAAGGCAGCCTCAAACAAGCAAGAACCTTCTACGCTGAACTGGCCTCGGCCCGCAAACAAGGGTTAGAACAAGGGTTAGAACAAGGGTTAGAACAAGGGTTAGAACAAGGGTTAGAACAAGGGTTAGAACAAGGCGGGCAAAAAAAAGCGCGTGAAATTGCCAAAGCCATGTTGCAGCAAACACTCGACCTGTCGCTGATCATGCAAATAACCGGTCTATCGGAAAAAGAAATTAATGAACTGTAGTCTGTCCCGTTGCGCCGGAGAATAGCGGCGCATTTTCTCACAGAGGTGAACAATGACTGTAATGACCGAAGTCCGCCACCTGACCACCGCCGAATTAGAAGCAGGGCTAGATTGGATTCGCCAGTCACCCAAGACACAGGGCCGCTTGGATCTGATTGTGCGCCGGCCCCAGAGCGAAGCGCGCGAAATTTTGCGTGAGGGGGAGTTGGATCTCGTCGTCGGCCTGGTTGGCGACAACTGGAAAGAACGCCCCAGTTCGCGCTCAGCCGATGGCTTGGCTCACCCCGATATGCAGCTCAACCTGATGAATTCGCGCGCGATTGACCTGGTGGCCCAGGATCGCAGCCGCTGGCACTTGGCCGGCGATCAACTCTATGTCGATCTGGATCTGAGTGAGGCAAATCTGCCCGCCGGGACGCAGCTTGTGATTGGGTCGGCAATTATCGAAGTGACTGATCAACCGCACACTGGTTGCCAAAAGTTTGTTGCGCGCTTTGGGCTGGATGCGATGAAGTTTGTCAATTCGCTGGTCGGCAAGGAATTACACCTGCGCGGTATCTGTGCCAAGGTTGTACAGCCAGGAGTGATCCGGGCTGGTGATGTGGTACAAAAGCTATAGAACGCGGATTTAGCTAATTCGGCGGATTTGGCAGAGCAAATCCGCCATCACCGTGCGATCTTCCCACCAGCCAAGCAGTCATGGATTGGAGTTTACCATTAACGATTTGGTCGCGGGGCTGCTCGAAGCTTTCCGCCTGATTTCGATTGGCGACCAGACTTTGCTCGAGGTTGTGTTACTCTCGCTCTATGTCTCGGGCGTGGCATTAGCGATCAGTGCGGCGGTGGGGATTCCGCTGGGTGCGCTGGTGGGGCTGCGCCGCTTTTGGGGGCGGCGGCTGCTCATCGCGCTGCTCTACACAGGCATGGGGCTACCGCCGGTGGTGGTGGGGCTTTTTGTCTATCTGCTGCTCTCGCGGTCAGGGCCGTTGGGGGGATTGAACAGTGCACTGATCCCCGCACTTTTTACCCCTGGGGCGATGATTCTGGCACAGACGATTATTGCCCTGCCGCTGGTGGCCGGCTTTACGATGGCGGCGATCATGGGGATTGATCCAGCCATTCGTTTACAGGTAATGGCCTTGGGGGCCACCGACGCGCAGGTGACCACCACCCTGATTCGCGAAGCGCGCACCGGCATCATTGTCGCCGTCGCCGCCGGCTTTGGGGGCATCATCTCCGAAGTTGGGGCGGTGATCCTCGTCGGCGGCAATATTGAACATAGCACGCGCGTCCTGACCACCGCGATTGTGCTGGAAACCCGCAAGGGCAATTTTGATTTAGCGATTGCCTTGGGTCTGATCCTCCTGGCCCTGGCCTTTGCCAGCAATCTGCTGTTACTCCGGCTGCAAGGTAAAGGCATTGAGGCACACGGCTAAGCAGCCAACGCGCTGCACACAACCACAATTCAGATCCGCACGCAACGAAACCGCTCTTTTATGACCGCACCGCTTTACCAATTATCCCAGGTGACCAAACAATATCACCAGCGTACGATCCTACAGATCGCCCAGTTGACCATTCAGACCGGTGAGATGTTAGCCCTGGTTGGCCCAAGTGGGGCCGGCAAGAGTACGCTGCTGCGTCTACTAAATTTTCTGGAAACGCCGAGCAGTGGCACACTGTCCTTCCAAGGGCTCCCCTTTGCGATAGAGCAACCGATGGCGCTCGCCCAACGGCGCATGGTCACGACCGTCTTCCAACGGCCCCTGTTGTTGAACCGCACGGTGCGCTCCAATGTTGAATTCGGGTTGCAGTTGCGTAACCGGCGCAGCCAAGCCGCGGTGGACCACGCGCTGGAAACAGTGGGGCTACGCGCGCTGGCCAATCAACCGGCGCAAACGCTCTCCGGCGGGGAAGCGCAGCGGGTCGCCCTGGCGCGTGCCATGGTGATCGAGCCAAGGGTACTGCTGCTCGATGAGCCGACCGCTAATCTTGATCCGTACAATGTCAAGCTCATCGAAGAGACCGTGCAGCGACTAAACCAGGAACAGGGTTGCACCATTGTGCTGGTTACCCATAATCTTTTTCAGGCCCGCCGGCTTGCGCATCGGGCGGCGCTTTTATTGGAGGGGCAGTTAGTGGAAGTGGCCGATGTAACTACCTTTTTTGAAAAACCCACCGACCCACGCACGGCTGCGTTTGTGCGTGGCGAAATGGTTTATTAAGCTATTTTATAACAAGTGAGGAAACGATGAAACGTACATGGCTTTATATAATTGTTCTGCTTTTGAGCCTCCTCGCCGGGGCTTGTCAACCGCTTGTTGCGCCGCCGGCAGCGGATGCAGGGGCGGCCAGTGATACCACCGCCACAAGCGGCGGCAAATTGATTCTGGCGACCACCACCAGCACGCAAGATTCAGGGTTACTCGATGTGATCCTACCGCTCTTCGAGGCCGAAGCTGGGGTAGATGTGGAAGTGATTGCCGTTGGCACAGGTCAGGCGCTCAAGTTAGGCGAAGATGGTAACGCCGATGTACTGCTGGTCCATGCCCGCAAGCAGGAAGATGCCTTTATGGAAGCCGGACATGGCATTCGCCGCGAAGATGTGATGTACAACGACTTTGTCCTCGTCGGTCCCGCTGATGATCCAGCCGGCATAGCGGACGCAGAGAGCGCAGCAGATGCCTTTGCCAAGTTGGCCGCCGCGGCGGCACCATTCGTCTCACGCGGCGATGATTCGGGCACCCACAGCAAGGAAAAGGCAGTGTGGGCAGCCGCAGCGGTGGAACCAGCAGGCGATTGGTACATTGCCGCCGGCCAAGGGATGGGGGCGGTGTTGACGATGGCGAACGAACAGTTGGCCTACACGCTGAGCGACCGCGCCACCTACCTGGCGCGCACGCTGGAAGGCACCGATCTGGTGATTCTCTACGAAGGCGATCCGCTGCTTTTCAATCCCTATGGGGTGATTGCCGTCAACCCGACAAAGAGCCCCCAGATCCAGGCCGACCTCGCTAATCAGTTGATCGACTGGCTAATTTCAGTGCCAACGCAAGAAGCGATTGCCGCCTTTGGCGTTGACCAATTTGGCGAATCGCTCTTTACCCCGGACTCAGCCCTGTGGCGGGCGCAGTAGGTCAGTGAGACAGTTAGTCAGTAGAACAGTGGTCAGTCATTGTCCTACTGACTAACGATTAGTTGATTTCTGCCATTGTTTACTAGCAGTTTTGACCTGTTACCCCTCACCGTCCACTCATGATATACTTGCGGTTATAGCGTAGTGAACCTACATAATCAGACTGGGGTGGGGCGATAATGCATTATCGCCCCACCCCAGTCTGAACTCACTGACTGAGGAGGAAATTAGATGTCTGCTCCTACCACCCAAGGCGTTGCGATCAGCGGCGCAATCACACCGGCGGTGCAAGCCGTCTTGACCGAGGCTGCCCTTGCCTTTGTTGCCGATCTGCATCGTCACTTCAATGGCCGACGCAAGGAATTGTTAGCCCGGCGCACCCAACGCCAGATCGCCATTGACGCTGGTCAACTGCCCAATTTTTTGCCGGAAACCGCGGCGATCCGGAACAGAGAATGGCAAGTCGCGCCGGCCCCGGCTGACCTCAATGATCGGCGCGTGGAAATTACCGGCCCCACCGAGCGCAAAATGATGATCAACGCGCTCAACTCGGGGGCCAAAGTCTTTATGGCCGATTTTGAAGATGCGCTCTCCCCCACCTGGGAGAATGTGATTGACGGTCAGATCAACTGCACGGATGCGATCCACCGCACCATTGAATTTCACAACCCCGATGGCCGCGTCTATAAGCTCAACGACGAAATTGCCACGCTGCTGATCCGCCCGCGCGGCTGGCATCTGACCGAGAAACATGTGCTGGTGGATGGTGAGCCAATCTCGGCCAGCCTTTTTGATGCCGGGCTTTATCTCTTCCGTAATGCCAAGGATCTGCTTGACCGCGGCAGCGGCCCCTATTTCTATTTGCCCAAGTTGGAAAGCCATCTGGAAGCGCGGCTCTGGAACGATGTCTTCACCTATGCGCAGGAGCAAATCGGCGTACCCCACGGCTCAGTACGCGCCACCGTGTTGATTGAAACGATCCTGGGCGCCTTTGAGATGGAAGAGATCCTCTACGAGTTGCGCGACCACGCCGCCGGCCTCAACGCCGGCCGCTGGGACTATATCTTCAGCACCATCAAAAAGCTGCGCAACCAGCCCACGTTGCTGCTCCCCGACCGCAGCCAGGTGACGATGACAGTGCCCTTCATGCGCGCCTATACCGAGTTGATGATTCAGACCTGTCATAAGCACGGCGCCCATGCCATCGGGGGGATGGCCGCCTTTATCCCCAACCGCCGCGACATGGAGGTAACCGAGAATGCGCTGGCCAAGGTGCGCGAGGATAAGACGCGCGAGTCGAACGACGGCTGTGATGGCACCTGGGTCGCCCACCCTGATCTAGTGCCGGTGGCCATGGAATGTTTCGACCGCGTGCTGGGTGACAAGCCCAACCAAAAGGAACGGCGGCGTGAAGATGTACTGGTGACCGGGGCCGAGTTGATCAACGTTGGCGCGAGTGGCGGCCAGATCACCGAAACCGGGGTGCGTCTTAACGTCAGTGTGGCGCTGCAATATATCAATGCCTGGCTCAGTGGCAATGGCGCAGCGGCAATCAACAACTTGATGGAAGATGCCGCCACGGCTGAAATTTCCCGTTCGCAGATCTGGCAATGGATTCGCCACGGAGCGAAGCTTAACGACGGGCGCACCGTTACGCGTGAACTCTACATGCAGATCCGCGACGAAGAGTTGCACAAGTTGGGTGGTCCTGGTGCCGAACACTACGAAGAGAGCGCTGAACTGCTCGACAAGCTGATCCTCACCGATGAGTTTATTGAGTTCTTGACGCTCATCGCTTATGATTATTTGGATTAAAAGTATGTTGCTTGCCCGCTGTTAGTGCTGTCAGATTTTTGAAAATCTGACAGCACTAACAGCGGGCAAGCCTGATGAGATGATGGCAGGGGATCAGGATGGCAACGACAGCACTGGTCGAGACAACAGCGCAAGAGGGCGAACCATACCGCTGGCGTCGACAAGAATATGAAAAGATGGTGGAAATCGGTCTATTTCCGCCGCAAGCACGTTTGGAACTGATTGAAGGGCAGATTTTGCACATGGCGTCGCAAACAAGCTACCATGCCAGCGCGCTCTCCAAAGCAGTTGACGTGTTGCGCCTAATTTTCCGTGCTGGTTATCATGTGCGCAGCCAAATGCCGCTTGCACTCAGCGATTTCTCTGAACCCGAACCAGATATTGCCATTGTCCCAGGCATCCCGGACGATTATTGGGATGCCCATCCGCAGAGCGCGGTGTTAATTGTGGAAGTGGCCTACAGTTCAATCCAATATGACCGAGAACGAAAACTGGCGATCTATGCCCGCCGTCACATCCCTGAATATTGGATTATCAATCTCAATGAACACCGGCTCGAGATTTACCGCCGGCCAACACAGGAACGATACCAGGAAGTGACTTTGCTACAATCCAATGATACAGTAACCCCGCTGGCAGCCCCCAATCAACCGATCCTCGTAGCCGACCTCCTACCCCGACCACGCCACCGTGGACAGGCAGGCTGATGGCGCGACTAGAATATGGCGACCGCATCGGCAAGGACGCACAAATCCGCGTGGGCTGTTCGGCCCTGATCTTTGACCAAAGTGGCGAAAAGATCCTGCTGACGCGCCGGTCGGACAACGGCGAATGGTGTCTACCCGGCGGCGGCTTGGATGCCGGCGAAAGTGCCGAGAAGGCCTGCATCCGCGAGGTCTGGGAAGAGACGGGGCTCACGGTTGAAGTTGTGCGCTTGATCGGCATCTACACCACCCCGCACCGCATTACCGTCTACAAAGATGGCAATCGCTTCCAGTACATCTCCTTTTCCTTTGAGGTCAAGATCGTTGCCGGTGACCCTGGCCTGAGTGACGAAGTGACAGAAGTTACTTTCTTCACGCTCGACCAAATTGCGCAGATCGATCTGATGGAAAATCATCGGATCCGGCTCGAAGATGCATGCGCCCAACAAGCCGCCGCGTTTATTCGGTAAACCGATCAGTGCTGGCAGGAACACAGATGTAACGATCCCCACGCAGCGAATCACCCCCCACTATAGCAGAAACGTCAGCTTCCACCATATAATCAAGTCATTTGGCAGATGAGCGTAGATACCTCTGCCGCTGTAGAACGCGCCATTTTGCTGGTAGAGTAAAGGAGTACGAAGGTAACAACAATACAACGATGATGTTTCCAAATGGATAGAACTTATGTCGCTTGAGATTAACACGCTGGGGCGCTTGCAACTGATCGTCGATGGCAGCGATGTGACTACCCAACTGGATGCCAGCCGCGCCTTTTTGCTCGCTTACCTTGCCGACAGCGCCCAGCCACAACTGCGCATGCACCTGGCCGAGTTACTCTGGCCGGACCGGCCCACCGGACGAGCGCGCTCGAACCTACGCACCTTACTCAGCCGGCTGCGCCCACTCCTCGGCGATTACTTGCGGGTGGCCCCCGAATGGGTGGCCCTGCAACCAGTCAGCCAGATCCAGTTTGATGTACACGCATTCGAAGCGCAACTCGCCCTTACCCAAAGCGTGACGGATAGCGTGGCGCGCCAAGCCTTAGCCACCGCCATGACCTATTACCAAGGTGATTTTTTCGCCACCTATACCGGTGATTGGAACGGTGAAATTGAAGCCTGGATGATTACGCGCCGGCTTGCGCTCCACAGCCTTGCGGTACAGACACTCCGCAAGCTGCTCGGCGCAGAAAACCAACAAGCGCAAGCCGTGCAGATCAGCTATGCGCGCCAGTTGCTCAAGCTCGAACCGCTCGATGAACTGGCCTGTGCGCAACTGATGGGGCTACTAGCCCAGAATGGGCAGCGCGACGAAGCGCTTTGGCATTACCAGCGCTACCAAAGGGCGTTAACCGACACTTGGGCAACAGCGACGCCAAGTGAAACGTTAGTGATGTTAGCCGCCAAGATCCGGCTAGGCTTGCCCACAGCCGCAGCACTGTCACCGGTACTGTCACCGGCAGAGCCAGATTGCGTACCAGCAGCACCACACCATCTAACCGCACACTCGACACCAATACCAGCAGCAAGTACAGCACTTCGTGCCCTTCGCACACCGGCGGTGTGCCCACCAGCAAGCAGCAGCACATTCACAGGTGCGCCGGCGGTGCTGTTCCACTTTCCGGGCGCGGCAAAACCACTGATCGGGCGCACACGCGAAGGCGAGCAGTTGCGCCAGTGGCTGAATTTAGGATATCGCTTGATCTCGGTGACAGGGTTGGGTGGGGTCGGCAAGAGCCACTTTGTCCGTACGGTCATCGCGGCGCAACAATCGCGCTGGCAAAATGGTGCGCTCTTTGTCACTTTACCAATGCTTACCCTGCCAACCGCCCAGCGCGCACCCCAGACATATGCGCGCCCCAACAGCAGGGAGGAGCAGCAACAGCTAGCCCTGGCCACCCTCTGTCGCGCGATTGCCGCGGCGCTTGATCTCGCGTTACAGCCGCACCAGGCTTACGCGGAGCAGATTCAGGACGCGCTACGCCCCTACCATTGTTGTATCGTCCTCGATAATTTTGAAGCTTTTCTGTCGGCAACACCTTATTTGCAACAATTACTCACCCAAGCGAGCGGCGTGACCCTGGTGCTTACCTCACGCCAACAACTTGCGTTGGCAACCGTGGTCAACGTAGCCCTGACGGGCCTGCCGCTGCCGAGTAGCCAGCCGGATCAGGCGCAACCTTGGCCGTCTGCATCGAACGATGCCGGCGCGGGCACAGCGTTGGCCCTTTTGACTCATAACCTGGCTCGTCATCTACCAAACTTTCAGCCCCAAGCCACAGATTTGCCCGCCTTGCGCCGGATCTGTCAGGCCCTGCATGGTCTGCCCTTGGCCTTGGAAATGGTACCAGTCTTGGCGCGACGGTATCCGTTGACCGTGGTTGCGGACAAACTGGAAGGGGAACCGCTCCTGCTCACGGCGGACTTTGCCGACTTGCCGGCTGAGCAGCGTTCGATCTACGCGGTCATGGAAGCCAGCTTTGCCACTGCCCCGACGGCAGTACAAGCCGCAGTGGTGCGCTTAGGTGTCTTTACAGGCTCATTTACAGAGGAAAATGCGCGTTGTGTCATCAACAGCAACCTACTGGACAGTTTGCGTCAGCAAAGTTGGGTCGAAACAATGGACAATGGCCGTTTTGCCCTGCACCCCTTAGTCGCCGCCTTTGTGCGCAGCCAGTGTGTTGATCTGCAGTGGGCAGAGGTTTATCAAAAAGCGCGGCGCCAACATGCCGACTATTATGCAAACATTGTTGCCACACAACCGTTTCTGCATGACGCTTATCAGACGGAAAGCGTGGCCTGGTTGCACCAAAACTTCGAGCAAGTGGTGAATGCCAGTCTAACCTTATTGGAACAAGACGCGTCGGCGGCACTGAATTTGCTACTCGCGCTTGCCATCCACGGTCATCATTACGGCGATTTGCAGCGGGTACAACGTTGGCTACACCAAGGGCTAACGCTGATCCCCCATGAGACGCCCGGGCGTTTGCGTTTACTGCTTGCATATGCCAGTGGTGCCACTGAATTGGGGAATATCGCCGAGGCCGCCGCCACCCTGGCCGAAGCGCGTACAAATCTGGCGGCGACGACCGCCAACGCAGAGATCTTTGCCCTTTATGAACGTTTGGGCTGGGCCGCACACCTGGACTATGGTGCCGAGACACCACAACTGCGCCGTGATGGCTACGCGTATTTTTCGCAGGCACTGTTACTGGCAGAAGAGATTGGTGATCAGGCACAGATCGTCAAAATGTTGACACAACGGGCTTTCCTCGCCTGTTGGGAACCGACGGTCCACGCCCAAGCCCGGGCTGATATGATGCAGGCGGTCGAAATCGTGCATCACCTCGGGCAACAGGGGCAATTGGGGAGTGTCTATAAGATGTTTGCTTTTCTTGAGTTTGTGGCTGGGCGGCCGACAGTAGCCCAACAGTATAGTGATCAGGCAATCCAACTGCTACAGGCGGAGCCCCATGCAACGATGACCCTTGGTTGGCTCTATGTCGAACGCAGTCAAATTGCCTTGGCATTAGCGGATGTTGCTGCGGCTGAACACTATGCCCAATTAGCGCTTGAGACCTTTGCGCCGGCGGACTTTGTGGCGGGCATTGCCCAATGTGATATTCTCTTGGGGCTTGTGGCCCTGTGGAAAAATGAGCTGGCGACCGCGGATTGGCATTGGCGCCGTGCCTATGCAGCCACAAGCAAGCAGTTACAGCAGGAAAAGGTCCTGACGATGGCCATGATTGGCGTCGGGCTGGTGCAACTGGAAACGGGCGATCAGATCCTCGGTGCCGCCTTGGTCGCCGCGGCGGCAGCGAAGTATCAGGCACGTGCCTTCCACTGGGTTCAACCGGAGCAGGCATTTATCGAAGCAATGCTGACGCGTGCGGCGATCCCTAATCGTTTGCCACCGCACGCAATGCCAGTAAACGCAGCGCAGCTTATTCAAGCGCTGCCGTTGGCCTCGTCATCAACAAGGTCGCGTAAATAGACCAATAGTAGGACAGTGAGACAGTCACTGTCTCACTGTCCTACTTAGGCCGCAGCGGACGAGTTACAGGGGTACGCTAGTGCTTGCCTATTTTGTCGGCCAAATGCGCCAGCTTTGGTTAGCAGCACCAGAACAACTCCACTGCTGCACATTCGTACCATTCGTAGTACCGCCACTGGCCACATCCAAACACTTGTTACTTTTCATCGAAACCAACTGATAGGTGCTGCCGCTGAGCAGTTCCACGCGCCACTGTTGGTTAACACTACCGTTGCAACTCCACTGCTGCACATTCGCGCCATCCGCCAAACTCCCACCTGCGAGATCCAGACATTTACCGCTGTGTATGGCGACGACTTGATAGGCACCAGTGGTCAGGGCTTCGATGCGCCACTTTTGATTGGCACCACCATTGTACGTCCACTGTTGCACATTCGCGCCATCGCTTTTGGAAACGCTGGAAACATCCAAGACTTTACCGCTATGTTTTGCCTGCAACACAACTGGCCCACTAAAGGTAACCTTGGCTAGTTGTAGATCATCGACATAGAGATAGCCGCTGCCTTGCTGTGAACGCCAGATCCCAATATCGACCGATTTGTTCGTCGGCCCGGTAACAAACGTTAAACTTACCTCGGTATACTCTTTGGTATTAACCGATTTACCTTGGCTCCATGTATCAATTTGGGCACCACCATAATTTTTGATAAAGAGATGGCCCGTGTTGCCGACGCTGCCCGCCTTTAGATAGGCGCGTATGCGATAGGTCGTATTTGGTTGCAGACCAGTAATCGCCTGCCAGATGCCCCGGTTATCACCATTGATGAGCATCGTATAGCGGCCGCTGCGGGCGTTGTTGCTCTGCACGGCAGCACCAGTGCTGCGCCCCCAGTTGCTATTGCTGCCTGTTTCAAAACCGCCGTCAATCAGTAAATTGGTCACCAGGTCGTCATTTGTTATGGTGACCGCTGACTCCATTCCAGGGTCGGGGACCAGTCGTAGACAGCTATTATCCCAATCACGGGCGATCAGCCACGGGTGGCTGACATAGGTAAGCATGGCCAGTTTACGCCCTGGTGCCAGCGATCCATAACTTTGGCGCTGACCATCATAATCGAGCCAGAAAAGTTCTAACCGCTCGGTAGATTTATTTTCTAGTTGGAAGCGCATGGGGGTTGTGGACGTGACAGAGCGAACAGTACCTTCCAGTTCACAGCGATTGGTGCCGGCCACCGTAAATTGGATCGTCAATTCAGCCCCTGGCGCACCAGCGGCATTGTCGGCGGCGTAAGTCATCGCCTTGAAAGTGTGTAGGCCATTGGCAAAGACATAGTCCATGTTATAGGATTCGGCATTTTCAATGTGCGTAAAAGCAGCCTGATTTAGATCGAACTTAACGCTTTCCACCATACCTGCCGTTTCCACACGAATAGAGAGATTGCGCGTGCCGATCTGGTCAATATTGAGCACCGCTCCATCGTAGAGCGGTTGTAGATCGCGCTCAGTATCATCATCGATCAAGATCACCTTCTTGATTGCGGCGGTGCAACTGCCGTTACCATTCCCGCTGCCAAAGTCGCTGCTGTTCCAACTGACACTATTCCAACTCACACTGTTCCAGCTCACGCTATTCCAACTAACGCTGTTCCAGCTGACACTATTCCAACTGACACTGTTCCAACTGACACTGCCCCAGGTGACGGGGTTGGTGCCGGACCACAGCAGTTGACTGGCTTGCAGGTTGGTATTGGCACTTTGCGTCGTAGTGCCATTGACCGCGCTGTACAGATCGAGATAGCCGGCACCCGTTGCGCAACTCTCGCCGCCACTAAAAGGACGAGCCGTTGCCTGTAGGCGATACTTGACCTGATCCGGCGTCAGATTGGGTTCATCCTCCAACAAAACGGCCACTGCACCGGCGACAACCGCCGCGGCCATTGACGTGCCGGACATCTTGTAATAGCTGCTATAGGGCGCAGGCATTTTATTTTCGGGATGAGCCCAGGTTAGATTGTTGTCATCACCGGAAAGGGGCGCAACAATGTTGGCACCGGGGGCCACGAGATCCGGCTTAAAAAAGCCATCCGCGGTCATGCCATAGGCAGAGAAGGCAGGCAGCGTATCGTCGCTAATGGCAACCGTGCCGGCATCATCAGCAGCACCGACCGTAATCACAAAGGGATCGTTCGCCGGTGGATAGAGGCGCTGTTTACCACCATTGCCGGCCGAGACCACCACCGTGATTTTGTTAAACCAAAGCACTTCGAGGGCGGCACTGAGCGCGCTCTCATGGTATGACTCGTTCACCCGACTGTTGAGCGACAAGTTCACAACCTTGATATTGTAGAGGGCCTGATTGTCGTAGATCCACTGGAGGCCGGCGATCACACCAGAGGTGGTGCCATAGCCCCAATCATCCATCACCTTGACATCAACGAGTTTGGCTTCTGGCGCGACGCCCAGATAGCGCCGATTCGATGCCTGCCCCATGCCGGCAATGGTGCCGGCAACGTGGGTGCCGTGGCCATAGAAATCATCCGGGGTGAAGGTATCCGGCGTAAAGTTAACCCGCCCAATAATCCGGCTGACACCGCCGTAATCGTTGAAGTCTGGGTGGGGCGAGATGCCACTATCGACCACCGCGACCGTGACGCCATCACCGCGCGGGTAGGGCGCCACATTCCACAGTTCACTCGCCCGAATCGCTTTGACATAGATGCTTTGCAGGGCGTTGAGATCGATACATTGGTAGCTACAAGCCGCTGCCGTCACTTCGTCGCTGGCATCCGCTTTGGCGATTTGGTCCGGGCCGGCGGCATTGATCGTATCGCTGCCCGCATTGGCAACAAGGGGAAGATAGCTCTGGTAGGCGGTTGTTGAGGTTTGCCCACCCGTCGGTAGGAAGGAGACATTCACGCGATCCAAATAGAAGCGCGCTTCCGCGTTCATGCCGGGTGCGGTCATAAAACGCAGCATGGTCTGTGCGGTAGCATAGGCACTGATGTCGATGGTCTCATTTTGGAGTGCGTCATCGGTGATCGGCCCGGCCCAGCGAGTGACCTCAGTCCAGTTGCTGCCACCATCAGTTGACAAAGCGAGGGCGACATAGTCATTTTCGCTGAGGAAACTCTTGCGCCGATAGGTGACCGTCAGTTGTGCGCCATTGGTCTCTGCCAGATCAACGCGGCGGAGCGCGCCTTTATCGCCATTTTGCAGACGCAAGCCTTGGAGGGCACCACCCCAAAAGGTGGTCACCGCTACATCGCCGACCGCGGCCCCGTCGCCTTCGCCCACCTCTGCCCAATCCCCTTGCCAGCCAAAGCTGCCGTCACTGCCATTATAGGCGACGGCAGCAAAGTCATCCAGCGCTTGCAGCGTACCAGGCGCGCCACCATTTTGGCTCATGATTGGGGCATCAAGCGCAACCCACTTGACGGTAGCACTACGGTCTAACGCCATAACAGCCTGCGCCGTCATTGTCGCCGTAAAGGCGTTGATCAGGGGCAACTGGCGCAGTACTTGGCCGCCATTGGCCAGCACAATCTGCTCCGCGGTGTCACTATGATCATGCTTTTGTACAATTACGGTAACGCGATCAGCTGGATCAGCGGCCGCCAGGGTCTGTAAATAACCCTGTACATTGGGTGAGTCCGCGGATCGCGCTGCGACGACGGTGGGGATCAACAGCGAACAGAAGAGTAACAGGCGCAACAAGCGATTTACTGTTTTACTTTCACTCATGAATGCTCCTAACATAAAGCCTCAATGATTTACCAATACGACAATTTGATTAATCCAAAAATGTGCCCCATCGAAAAACAGCCTTGGATCTTCAGTGGCCTGCGTACAAGCGCCTGCTGCCAACGAAGTGCACGTCAGGCGGCAATATTTGGGCACATGGGACGATGATATGCAGCTTCGATAAGAGCAGTTTAACAGCAGAAGCGCTTCTGAAACGCTTCTAGACGCGCCTCTGACAAGTGCAGACCATACGACAAATAGTGTTCAAAATGCTGGATAAATTAGATAGTGAGGTACGACAAAAAGCGCTGTCCGTGCCGCGCAGCTTTGCCAATTTTGGTTAGTATCACTGGAGTAGGCGCAATAGCGAGGGTGTCAGTTTTACCTTTGAGCGGAGCAAGCCTTCAACCACAGATTAAGATAAAGTAAGAAATCAATATTTTAGCGTTATTGGTAGATCGAATTCAGCAAATCCATGCTTTGATCCTGCGGTGGGTACAGTACCCACCGCAGGTGCTTTATTTATGCCGAACTGCCCTAAACGATGGCCACGGCGCGCACAGGCGAGCCGTCCCCACCAGCAACCTTGAGCGGCAGCGCGATAAAGGTAACCGTCGCTGGTAGCGCGCGCAGATTCATTAAACACTCGACAATCACCACCCCACCCCCTAAGAGGATCTGATGCACATCCCGCAATTCTTCCCGATCCCCGAGTGAGGCGACGGACGGGGCCTGCACACCCACCAGCCCCACCCCTTGTTCGACCAGCCAGGTCGCCAATTCACGCGAAATGCGCGGGAAGTGGGTGCGATAGTCGGGCAGGGTGGCGTGGTCATCCCAATCGGTGCGCAGCAAAACGCGCGCCCCGTGGCCAATCTGGGCCACAGCTGCGCCCAAATCGGCAACACTGATCAGGCTATTGGGGGCCTTGAAACTGAGATCGATGACGATGGCTGGGCCAATACACTGGGCCAGCGGCCACTGGTCGATCGTTGCACCACCGTCGAGAAAGTGCAAAGGCGCGTCCATGTGGGTGCCGGCATGGCTGTAGAGGTGCAGATTGGTGGTGTTGTACCCTTCGTTGGCAATCCGCGTATGGGGCAGTATCTCCACACCGCGCAGGCCGTGGCTGAGGGTTTGGGTCAGATCGATAATAGTCGATGGCAGATTAGTGGTCATGGTGGATTTCCTAAAAATAGTTGTTGAACTTTCCGCGATAGGGTATTATATAGTATGGTAGGCGACAACCGTTACTTTACGCTCTATATTTCGCTCTGATTGAGAACAGTCGTTTTCACACCAGCAAAAACGACCGTTCTCAATTCAACCGCAGTGTCGCAATCTTAACCCAACCGATCGATGAGGAAAAGCCATGAATATTCCTGCCTCGCCCCACTTTGATCCCCTGTCACTTGCCCATGCGTTCAATGTTGACGGAGAGACCCTCACCGATGGCTTACGCGCCCCGGATGGAATTGGTGCGCTCGTTGATGAGTGTGTCTTTCTAGGCATGCCCTTTACATTGGGGCAAGCCGGCACCAATAATGTACTCCTGCTTGATCCAGCCCAGGGCCAAAAGACGGTCACGATTGCGGTCGATCACCGGCAGGCGACCTATGTGCTCTTTCTCCACCAGGTCGAAGATCGGATCACCAACTATGCCCCAGGGCTGGCCGATTTTGCCGTTGACGGCAACGAACTGGGTGATCTGGTCGCAGATTATGGCTTAGTCTACGCCGACGGCAGTGAAGTAAAGGTCCCGATCCTGCGCCGCTTTGCCATTCAACAGAGTCGCATGGGGTGGGGCGCGAGTGCCTTTGCCGCCAAGCCGGCGCTCGCCCCCAGTGTCTTTGCTACCGTCAGCGAAACACAAAGCTTAGGACAATGGTCCTCCGTACCGTATGGGACCGGCGAGACGCGCGTTGCGTCCGGCCGTGAGCGCATGCGGGAAAAGCTCTGGATCTATGCGCTGCCCAATCCCCATCCGGACAAGCCGATTCAACAGATCACTTGTACGCCACAAAAAGAGCGCGCGCTGATCTATGCGATCACCACGACCCAGTTGACCGACCATCCGCTGCGTCCCGGTCTGCGCCAGAAAGCGCGTTTAGCCTTGCCGCCTGGCACTAAACTCAACAAGTTGGGCGAATTTACCGATCTGGCGATTGATTTGGGAGCAGTGATTTCGGCCCGCGCCCACTTTGCCTATGATCGGGAACGCTGGCTGAGCAGTGAACCGCTGGTCCAGCCCACCCCTGCCGAGCAGGAGGTGATCGTCGAATATGCCGCCCATCCCCAGGCCAAACTCTATGTGGCAAGGGGGGCCGAGCAGACCATTGTCTATGATCTGGCCACGTTGACCAGTCCGGAGCTGGTCGAAGTGGCGCCCGCGCATCGTCTAGTCCGCGTGCGGGTGGTCGAACAGGGGACGACCCAACCCGTGGCGGTGCGCATTCACTTTCATGGCGCGCAAGGGGAATATTTACCCCCACGCGGCAACCACCGCAAGGTCAATCCGTATTGGTTTGAAGATAATTATGGGGAATTTGTCAACCAGCATAACCAATATGCCTATATTCATGGCGAGTGCGAGATCGACCTGCCGCTAGGCGAAGTCTTTGTCGAGGTGACCAAGGGCTATGAGGTCAAGCCGCTGCGCACGATCTTTACCGTCACGGCGGAAACCGAGACGATGACGCTGGAACTCGAACGGGTCTTGCACTGGCGTGCCCAAGGCTGGGTGACGGCAGATACCCATGTTCACTTTCTCAGCCCCAGCACGGCCTTGTTAGAAGGACAGGCGGAAGGAGTCAACGTCGTCAACCTGCTAGCCAGCCAGTGGGGCGAGATGTTCAGCAATGTCACTGACTTTGATGGCAAGACGACCTTGGGTGCCAAAGACTTTGGCGGCGATGGCGAGTTTCTGGTGCGCGTGGGTACAGAAAACCGGATGCAGACGCTGGGTCATATTTCCCTGCTCGGCTACCGCGGCCAGATGATTCACCCCCTCTGTTCGGGCGGCCCGACTGAGTCGGCAATGGGTGATCCGCTGGAAGTAACGATGGCCGAATGGGCGCAGCGCTGTATTGACCAAGGTGGCTTAGTCGTTTTGCCCCACGCCCCGAATCCACAACTGGAGCGCGCCGCCGACATTGTGCTAGGACTGGTCAACGCGGTGGAGCTGATGACCTTTAATCCACTGCACCCCGGCAATATGCAGGTCAACCCCTATGGGCTGGCCGATTGGTATCGCTATCTGAACCTTGGCTATCAACCGCCCCTGGTCGGTGGCTCGGACAAGATGGCGGCAGCCTCACTACTGGGTGGCATTCGCACCTACGCCCACTTAGGCGCGTACGAGTTAAATTATGAAAATTGGATGGCTGCGGTGCGGGCGGGGAATACCTTTGTCACCGTCGGGCCGTTGGCCGAATTGTTGGTAAATGGGGTGGCCCCTGGTGGGCAGATCCGGCTTGGGACGGGGGGCGGTGCAGTTGATCTGGCCTGGCGCGTCGAGTCGGCCAGTCTGCCGATTGATCAGGTGGAAGTGGTCGTGGGTGGCCTGGCCGCGGAGCAAAGTAATCTCAACAAGGCCTTACACGCCAGTGGCACGGCGCGGATCAGCGTAACAGAATCGACCTGGATCGCGCTGCGGGTCCGCGGCAGTTACCACGGTAAACATGGCGAAATCGCCGCGCATACCAGCGCCGTGCAGGTGATTGTGGGCGACAAACCGATCTTTGTCACCAAGGATGCGATGGCCGTGTTGGAGCAGATCGAGGGCGCGATTGCCTATGTGGATACCCTGGCCCCCCGCCCCGCGACGCAGCGCTTTAAACAACTGCGCGCGACCTTGGAAGGGGCCTATAATCGCTTACATGAGCGCCAGCATCAACAAGGTATTTTCCATCGCCATACCGCATTACATAACCCTGAACACGGCCATGAGCATTGAGTGATGCGTGAAACGTGAAACGTGAAACGTGATGCGTGAGACGTAATTCACGTGATATAGCACCAGTATACACGCTCATCACGTTTCACGTTTCACGCATCACGTTTCACAAATTGCCCCGAATTGTCTGCGCCGTATTTGTAGAGTGAGGTGTCGTATGATGATCGATGAAGTGAAGTTGGAGGCGCTTTCCCATACAAACCTGGTGCAACATTGCCGCCGCGAAAGCCAACGTTTCTTTCAACAACAGCCAAATGATCCAACGTTTTGTTACGAGCTTTTTCGGCGCGCCATGATTGGCCGCGATCAAGCGGCGTGGAGTGCGATCTATGAGCAATACATGCCACTGGCCCTGGGCTGGGTGGAGCGCCATGCCAGCTTTGCTGCCTGCGAGGAAGAGTCACTTTACTTTGTCAATCGCGCCTTTGAAAAGATGTGGTCCGCGCTTTCGCCCCAAAAGTTTACACGCTTTCCCGATCTAAAGTCGCTACTGCGCTATCTTCAGCTTTGTATCCACAGTGTCATCATCGACTATGTCCGCACAGCGCAACCGGTGGAGCTAGCCGAGCCGGCCGGCAGTTGGCAAGGGCTGGAAAGTGATGTGCTAACGACCTTGACGCATGCTGAACTTTGGCAACGCATTGGGGCGCGCCTTAACGACCAGCGCGAAGAGCAGTTGCTCTATTATCGCTATGCCCTGGGCTTGAAACCGCGTGAAATTTGCAACCGCTTTGCGAACGAGTTTCCTGATGTCAGTGAAGTTTATGTGATGAATCAAAACATCCTCGCCCGTCTGCGTCGGGATGAGACATTGCGTCAATTTTTTGTTGATGAATTCTTACCAGCAGCATAAGCACCCAGTGTATAAGCACCCGCGGCATAAACGATTGTGACAAATTTGACGAACAACAGTGAAAAAGTAACGAACTTTGCGTTTATCAAAACAATCGTCTGTTACGCTTTATCTAGAAAACTTGTAAAGCATAAAACGTAAAACGTAAAGCGTGTAATGACGAGGCATATTTTGCACAGCATGTTTTACGTATTCATTGATTGAAGGTCTGAACTATGGCGTGTCGTCTACCCGAACCGTTGCGCGATGAGCAATTGTTAGCCTACCTGGATGGCGAGCTCATCCCGGGCGTTGTCCACCATCTAGAACAGTGTCCGGCTTGTCGCGCGCGGGTAACGGCGCTGCAGCAAAGTGAACGCAAGCTCACGCTGGCCTTTTACCGCCGTGACTGTCCGCCGGCGTTGACCTTGGGTGAGTACAAATTTGCGCTGCTCCCGGCCGGCGAGTACGCCGCCATTGCCCAGCATCTGGCCCACTGTCCCCATTGCACCCTGGAAGTGGCGCAACTCCAAGATTTTCTGGCCGTAGTCGATCGCGCAGTAGAGGCAAAACCCCTAACTGCGCTGCCGCCCTTTGCCCTGGCTGCGCAGGTGCGCGTGGTGATTACCCGCCTACGCGATAGCTGGCCGCGCGTTGGTGCGTTCAGCCCGCTAACCCCAGCCCTAGCGGGCGTCCGTGGCGCAGACGCGGCCCAACAGATTTTTGATACGGATGAAGGGGTCCAAATTATAGTTGACAGCCAACTTGATGACCAACCCCACGGCCAACGTACATTGCTGGGGTTGATCGTGGGCATGGCCAATCCCACAGGCGTACGGGCTGCGCTCTGGCAGGCCGAACGCTGGATTGCCGCCACCGTGGTCGATGGGCTAGGCAACTTTGTGCTGACCGATCTGCCTGCCGGCCGCTATACCCTGCTGCTGAGCAACGATGAAACGGCCTACCAAATTAATGAGCTACACTTGTAGGCACGCCAACAGTTGATCAGTTGTCGCGCGCCATTTTTCCAGTGGCTCGGCCGAGCCACTGGAAAAATGGCGCGTACCAACGCTCTATCCCTCACTTTTCTGCCCTAATTTCCTCGCGTTACACTAGCCAATCAACGCTGTATCAACATCCCAACCCTAAAATTGACTGTATTGTTCAATCGTGGGTAACTGTTACGCCCGCATTTCGTCTACTATGGTAGAGCACCATGGTCGCGCATGGGACGCTCGCCTTTTCCTGGCCATTGCAAACGCAAGCGATAACCTTATGTTGAGATGCAGCACCGATCCGTCAACCAAATCGATGACAGCACAGCTTACCCCGACGCAGGCCGTGCATCGTCTATTGGCACTACCAACCCAGGCCGCACAACAGCAATTTCTGCGCAGCCATCACGTCAACTTTGATGCCAGTGCGCTTGGCTTGCTCAAAGCAGAAGCAGACCGCTTATTGCGCACAGAGACAACTGCCAGCTTGCGCATCAGTTCTCTGATCTGCGAATTGGGTGCCATCCAGTCGGCCCCTAGCGTGATCGCCTTGGGTCTAGTCATCGCGGCCAATGTTGATTGTGCCGGTGGGCAAGGTGAATATACGCGTGCCGTTGCCACCTATGAACAAGCCGTTGCCCTCTATGCAGTACAGGGAGAATGGCTTGCGGCCGGGCGCGCCCTGGTGGGCAAACTCTTTGCACTGGCGGCATTGGGACGTTATGCCGAAGCGCTAGCGGTCGGCGACCGCGCCGGGCAGATCTTTACCATCCACGATGCCCCAGCTGAGTTGGCCGGTTTGCAGTGGAATTTGGCAATTCTACAGGGGCAACAGGGCAATGATCGCACGGCTTTGTACCATTTTGATCAGGCTCGGGCCTACTACCTGGCCATTGGGAGCGCAGGTGAAGCACTCCTGCCTTTGGTAGAACAGAACCGGGCCGTTGTATTGCGTAACCTGGGCGAGTTTGAGGCTTCGATTGCGGCCAGTCAACAGGCTGAGCGGGTCTTTATGGCGCAGGGTCAGCCGCTGGAGGCCGCACGCGCACAACAGAATCTGGGCCACACCTATCTGATCGTGGGACGCTATCACGACGCATTGACGCTGCTGGAAGCCGCCGGACGTACCTTTACCCAAGCTGAACGCCACGCCGATGCGATGGTGGTGGAACTGCATGTGACCAGTTGTCTGCTGCACTTGCGTCAGTTTCCGGCCGTATTGGGCAAATGCCAAACGTTGCACAGCCACTTTACCCGTACCGGCCAGCAGCTGGAGTTGGGGCAGACGCTGCTCAACGCAGCGATTGCTTACGCCGGCTTGCAGCAATTTGAGCAGGCATTGACGTGCCTGACCGAAGTGCGCACCATCTTTACCCCCGAAACGACACTCGTCTGGCATACAATGGCCGAACTGGAACGGGCGGCCATTCTTTTGCAACGTGCAAGACAAGGGGGTGATGCAGCGGTGCGGGCGACCCAACTGGCCACAAGTCTGGCCATTAGCGAAGCGTGTATTGCGATCTTTGCCCAGCAGGACTTAGTCGTCCACCAGGCACGGGCGGCGTTGCTCAGTGCTCACCTTGCCCATCAACTCGGGGACCGCGCCCAGGCCCAACAGCGTCTAGCCCAAGCGTTAGCCATTGGGGTAAAACATGAATTAGCGACTTTGATCTATCAAGTTTATGCCCTCGCCGGTGATCTCTGCCGGCAAGGGGCCGACATGGGTGGTGCCAGCGCAGCTTATGCCCAGGCGATCACGGCACTGGAGCAGTTGAGTAGCCAAACGATGATCGAATTCCGCCCCACTTTTCTGGCAGACAAAGGTTCGATCTATGAAGAGATGGTCGATCTTTGCCTGGCCTTACACGATGTTGATCAGGGTTTTGCTTACGCCGAACGGGCCAAATCCCGGGCTTTGTTGGCGCAAGTAGCGACGCCCAGATCAGATCAAGCGCACCCGGAGGATGGGGCGAGCCAACACTTGCTGACCGAGTTGGCGCACCTGCGGGCAGAGTGGCATCACTTATACCGACAGTTGACATTAGTTGATGACCAGCCACAGCCGACGCGCTCATTAACCGTCTTTGCGCACACGGCCGGGGGGACGA
The DNA here is from genome assembly GCA_022842065.1 of Caldilineaceae bacterium. Next base: position 249,668 of record JALHQH010000010.1, on the reverse strand, counting down.
CGCGGCATGGCGGCGTACAGGCCAAACAACAGCAACGGCTCTTTGCGTTGGAGGCACAGATCACCGATCTTTGGCACCAGTTACAGCACCAACGAACAGGCCCAACCACCCTACCTGTCGCCAACGCGCGACCAACCTATGATCGCCAAGCCTTGCCGGCCGATGGGCTGCTGGTGGAGTATTTTGCCTTACATGGTCGCTTTGTCGCCTTTGTGGTCACGCCCCAGCGAGTCCACGCAATCCGGCTGACCGTCACCGAACGGCAGGTGACACAAGCCATGCGCCTCTTGGAGCTTAACTGGCGTGCCGTGCTTAGTGCCGAGCCGCGAGGGATTGACCTGTTGTTACAAAATGCGCAAGGACTGTTGCAACAACTCTATGCGGCGCTTTGGGCACCGGTGGCGGACGCCGTGGGCAGCGCACAACAGCTTTGGATTGTGCCCCATGGCGTGTTGCACCATTTGCCTTTTCATGCCCTGTATGATGGCGATCATTATCTGCTCCAACGCTATGCGATCAGCTATCTACCCAGTGCCGACCTGCTGCCGCACTGTAAACCAGCAACGCCGGCGCAGGGCGTGGCCTTGGTCGTTGGTCATTCCTATGGCGGCCGGTTACCCCACGCGGTCCAAGAAGCGCGGACGGTTGCAGGCCAAGTGGGGGGGCGGTTGTTGTTGGAACAAGCTGCAACCCTGGCTGCCTTACAGGGAGCAATGTCTCAAAGTACCATCATCCATTTTGCCACCCACGGCCACTTTCGCGCCGATAATCATCTCTTTTCCGGGCTAGCGCTGGAGAATGGCTGGTTGACCACCTTAGATATCGCCAATTTACGCCTGCAAGCCGCGTTAGTTACGCTGAGTGCGTGCCAGACGGGCCGGCATATTATCGGCGGTGGCGATGAGCTGCTTGGGCTGATGCGCGCCTTTTTGGGCGCGGGAGCAAGTTCGCTGGTGGCAACCCTGTGGGCCGTCGAAGATGAATCAACTGCACAACTGATGGCCGCCTTTTATGGTCATCTAGCGGCGGGGCTGGGCAAAGGCGCGGCGCTGCGCCAGGCCCAACTCAGTTTATTAGCAAGCAGCGGCAAAAATGACCGCTATCGCCATCCCTATTATTGGGCACCATTTTTCCTGGTTGGTGACACTGGTCCGCTCGATTCAGCTCTGATCGGCTGACTGCGCACGTAATCGCCGCATCGTCCCCAGTTGCCACCACGGGCAAAAACGACCTTCGCTTGCCCAACGGCGAATGAACTTTATCCAACAAATCGAACAAGGGCCGGTTGACCAAATCTGTTCTGTTGATTATGATAAGCAGAACAGATTTGTAAAGGGCAGTTGTCGGCCTATACCACAAGGCTGCAAAGTGACGGCGCGTCTACGCGCCGTCACTTTGCAGCCTTGTGATCTGTTTATCTTATGCTACCGATCCTGGAAATCAACGAAATGAAAGAATTGGCACATGGCTGAAGCTGTTATTACATCCGCGCCACCGGTCGTGGAAGATCGCAACGCGCGGTGGAATTTTGTCGTAAACCTGTGGGATATTGTCTTTATCATGTTGGGGCTCAGCCTGGTCTCGCGCGAAACGGTGATGCCGGCGCTGATCAACCAGCTTACCGACTCGAAGCTGGCGATTGGGTTGATCCCGGCGATCTATAGCTTGGGTGGTAACTTGCCGCAACTGCTGATCGCCAACTTTTCGGAGCGTCTGCACTATAAAAAGCCCTTTGTCATGTTGGTGGGGGGCGCGGGTGAACGGGGTGGCTATCTGCTGATTGGTCTGGCGGTCTGGTTCTTTGCCGAATCATCGCCCAGCCTAACGCTTGCGCTCTTTTTTCTCTTTCTCGCTTTCTCGGCTTTTGCCCTGGGCGTCGGCACACCGCCCTGGTTCGATATGATCGCCAAAGTGATTCCAACCAACCGACGTGGGCTCTGGTCCGGCGTGGGCCACGGCCTTGGCGCGCTGCTGGCTGTCGCCGGTGCGTATTTTGTTGGTTATATGTTGGAGGTTTACAGCTATCCCCGTAACTTTGCGCTGCTCTTTCTGATTGGTTTTGCGATTACGATGGTCTCCTGGGGCGGGCTAGCGCTCACCCGCGAACCGGCCAGCACAACCGTAAAGCCGCGGATCGGCATCCGCGCTTATCTACGCGCCTTGCCGCGCCTGTTGCGGCGCGATCACAACTATGCCCGTTTTCTCGTCGCTCGCACCGTGATCGTCCTGGGCACAATGGCGACCGGCTTCTACATGGTCTACGGCATTGAGCGCTTCACTGTCACGGGGAGTACGATTGGCTGGTTGACCGCTGTCCTGGTGGCCAGCCAGGCACTAATGGGGGTACTCTGGGGCATCGTTGCTGATCGAGTTGGGCATAAGTTGGTCTTAATCGGTGGCGCGCTGGGCTTAACCGCCGCCGCGTTAACCGCCTGGTTTGCCCCTTCGTCGGCCTGGTTAACCCCTGTCTTTATCCTGTTGGGCGTCAGCATCGCCGCCGAGCTGACCTCTTCGCTCAACATTATTCTCGAATTCTGCGACCCGGCTGACCGCCCCACCTACATCGGTCTCACCAACACACTGCTGGCCCCTACCCTGGCCCTCGCCCCCCTCCTCGGCGGCTGGATTGCCACCTTGACCGACGGCTACAGCACCCTTTTTCTCACCGCCGCCATCTGTGCCGCGCTCGGCGCGTTCCTACTCCTATTCTGGGTCCAAGAACCCCGACAGGCGGAAGCAGCCTAGACGACTGACGACCGACGACCGACGACTACGTGACCAATCGACGACGCGACCAACCAAAGGACAACCATCATGACCTACCAACCCACCTATGAATCTGTCCACAGCCATCCGATCCCGGCGTGGTTTGATGATGCCAAACTGGGTATCTTTATCCACTGGGGACTTTACTCCGTCCCGGCTTATGCGCCGAATGCGGGCGAATTACATGAAATCATCGCCAGCGGCGAATGGGCCAAATGGTTTGCCAATAACCCGTACGCCGAGTGGTATATGAATTCCTACCAGATCGAAGGCAGCCCAACGCAGCAGTATCACCGCAAAAAATATGGGGCCGACTTTGACTATAAGGACTTTGTTGCCCACTTCAACCAGGCGATCAAAGCGTGGGATCCCGGGGCGTGGGCGCGGCTCTTCAAGCAGATTAACGCCCGCTATGTCGTGCTCACCACCAAACACCATGATGGCTTCCTCATGTGGCCTAGCCAGACCCCCAATCCCTTTATCCCCGGCTATCACGCCGACCGTGATCTCGTCGGCGAGTTGGGCGCTGCGGTGAGCGAAGAAGGGCTGCGCATGGCCTACTACTATTCCGGCGGCGTTGACTGGACCTTTAATCCCCAGGTGGTGCAGCACATCACCGACCTGCAAAAAGCCGTGCCGCAAATGTCCGAATATGTTGACTATGCCAACGCCCACTGGCGCGAGTTGATCGACCGTTACGGCACCAATATTCTGTGGAACGATATTGCCTATCCCAAAGCGACCAATCTCAACGAACTTTTCGCCGAGTACTACAACAAGCGGCCGGACGGCGTGATCAACAACCGTTTCACCCAGGAGTTCCGCATGGACAACGTCGGCATTGTCAGCGATAGCCATTTTGATTTTGAGACGCCGGAGTACACCTCCTTCAGTGAGATCCGGACGAAGAAGTGGGAATCGTGTCGTGGGATTGGCGCGTCCTTTGGTTACAACCAGATCGAAGGGCCGGCGCAGTACCAATCCGTCGAAAACCTGGTGCGCTCACTGGTCGACATTGTGAGCAAAAATGGCAACCTGCTGCTCAACATTGGCCCGATGGCCGATGGCACGATCCCCCTCATGCAGTTGGAACGGCTCTTGGGCTTGGGCGCGTGGCTCGATGTCAACGGCGCGGCCATCTTTGAAACGCGCCCTTGGCAAATCGCCGAAGGCAAGACCGACGGCGATATTGACGTGCGCTTCACCCAGAAAGTCGACACCCTCTACGCCACCCTGTTAGCGACACCGGCAGGGAATCAATTTGTGCTCAAAGGTTTGCAGGCGACAGCGGGGACAAACATACACGCCCTAGGGCAAGCGGCAGCCACCTGGCAGCAGACCGAGGATGGGTTGCTGGTGACATTGTCTGGCCCATTGGCGGATGCGCCGGCGCATGCGTTGGCGATAGTGCCGGCGCCACAGCTTTTGCGCTGATGATAAACGAGTGCTTGTTTATGGTTATACAACGTTGCCAAAGAGTGTTAAAATTTATCTACATCATCAAAACAAAAAATAAGGAGTAAATTTTATGCAAGCGCTCGTGTGGGAAGGCCCCCGCCAGATGAATATGCGTGAGGTGGCCGCACCGCAACCGGCTGCCGATGAGGTCTTAATTCGCGTGGCCTATTCGGGCATCTGTGGATCAGAATTAGGCGGCTATTTGGGGCACAACTCGCTGCGGGTGCCGCCGCTGATCATGGGCCACGAGTTCTCCGGCGAAATTGTCGCGTTGGGCGAAAAGGCCACTGCCGCCAAGTCAACCCTGGCCGTGGGCCAACAGGTAACGGTTAACCCGCTGATCAGCCCACCTTGGTCCAAAGCGGCGCTGCGTGGTCGTCACAATCTTACCCTGCCGCGTAACATTTTGGGCATTCATCGCCCCGGCAGTTACGCCGAGTTGATCACCGCACCGGCAGCGAATGTCTACCCGCTGCCGGCTGGAATGAGCTTGGAGCACGCCGCTTTAACCGAACCGCTGGCTTGTGGTCTGCGCGCCGCCAAACTTTCCGGCTGTACGGCGACGGATCGGGTTTTGATCACTGGGCTGGGACCGATTGGGCTGCTCACGTTACAGGCCGTCAAGGCCATGGGCGTTCAGACCATCTTTGCCACCGACACCGACCCGGATCGCATTGCCATCGGCCATCATTTTGGGGTGCAGGTGCTCAATCCCAAAGAGGTCAATGTCGCCAAGACGGTGCGCGAAGCGACCAATGGCGAAGGGGTCGATATGGCCATCGACGCCGTTGGTGCCACCGCCACGCGGCGCGAATGTCTGGACGCGGTGATGGCCGGCGGCAAGGTGATCTTCACCGGCCTGCACGAGGAAGAGAGCAACATCCAGGCCAACATGCTCATCCGCAGCGAGATCGCGATCCAGGGCAGTTTTGCCTATACGCCGATTGATTTTGAGGATGCCTTTGCTTGGCTGGCCGCCGGGCGGATCGAGATCGACCCCTGGCTACTCAAAGCGCCGTTGGCCGAGGGTGGTGCCTGCTTTGAACGGTTGTTGAGCAATCCAGGGCCGGTCGCGAAGATTTTGTTGCATCTGTAATTCGTGGGCTGGACGCGAATAATACATAGGGCTTACGCAACCTCACCCCCGGCCCCTCTCCGCGCCGGAGAGGGGAGTTGGCTCCCCCTCTCCAACCTGGAGAGGGGGTTGGGGGGTGAGGTTGTGTTGGTGGATGAACGCCTACGGCAAAACTAATCCTGCTTCCGGCGAAAAGTGGATGGTGACGGTCTCGCCAATCGCGGGCAAGGTGAGGTGGGGATTGTTGAACTCATCGAGCGAGAGCAACGCTTCTTGCAGCCGGATGTGAATGCGCACGATGGAGCCCAAAAAGGAGATGTTCTCGATACGACCGGTCATCTGATTGCCGCCGACATCTTCGAGAGAGAGCGCTTCGGGACGCAGCGCCACGGTCACCGGCGCGCCATTACTCGCATTGGTAATGGCTTGGGCCAGGGTGATCGTCTGCCCATCAATTTGCACTTGCCCTTGCGCCGCATCGACCACGGTCGCGTTGACAATATTAAGCGTGCCGACAAACGAAGCGACAAAGCGCGTCTGCGGAAAGTTGTAAATCGCGAAAGGCGCGCCGACCTGCTCGATCCGTCCCTCACTCATCACCACAATGCGGTCCGAGAGCGAAAGTGCCTCTTCCTGATCGTGGGTGACATAGATCGTGGTAATCCCCAACTGGCGCTGGATCGCCCGAATCTCATTGCGCAAGCTGACCCGGATCTTGGCGTCCAGGGCGGAAAGCGGTTCATCGAGCAGCAACAACTGGGGACGGATTGCCAACGCCCGCGCCAACGCCACGCGCTGCTGTTGCCCACCGGAAAGTTGATAGGGATAACGATCCCCCAACTTGGCCAACCCGATCAGCTGTAACATCTCCGCCACCCGATCCTTGATTTCCGCCGCTGACTTGCCCGCCACTTTGAGGCCAAAGCCAATGTTGTGGGCGACGGTCATGTTCGGGAACAGGGCATAGGATTGGAAGACCATGCCAATGTTGCGCGCGTTCGGGCGCACATAGGTGATCTCTTTGCTGTCGATCTGAATCTGGCCGGCAGTCGGCAATTCAAAGCCGGCGATCATGCGCAACGTGGTCGTTTTGCCGCAACCGCTGGGGCCGAGAAACGAGATAAACTCCCCACGCTCTACCTGTAAGTTAAAGCCTTCCACCGCCACCGCTCGGCCAAACTCCTTGCGCACATTGGTCAGTTCTAGAAAAGCCATTGGCCGTTGTCCTTCGTGTTTCAGTAGGTAGGTAAATCAGTAAATCGGTAGATCGGTAAATCAGTAGGCAAACAAAGAGAAATGGTAACTCGCCAGTATGACGTGTCTACCGATTTACTGATTTACCGATCTACCTCCCCCCTTAATGCGTTCCACTAAGCTGACTGGCACCGGGACGGCCGCGGCCTAACCACTGGATGAGCCCCATCGCCGCCCAAGTGAGGGCAAAGCTCATGACGGCGAGCGCGGCGGGTTCGTAGGCGCGATTCTGGCCGGTTAAGGCGAGATAGGGACCAAAGGCCGGTTGGGCGAGCAGGGAAGCCAAGGTATACTCACCAATGACAATCGCCAGGGTGAGAAAGGCTCCACTCAGGAGGGCCGTACGCAGATTGGGCAAAATGACCCGTAACAAGATCGTCGGCCAACCGGCCCCCAAACTCTGCGCCGCTTCGGTCAGGCTGCGCACATCCATCGCCCGCAATCCCGCATCAACCGAGCGATAGAGATAGGGCAAGGCCAGCACGACATAACCAGCGACCAGCAGCGCTTGCCCAGCCGTACGCGAGGTTAAAAATGGGCCATAGGTGCGAATCAACCCGAAGACCAAGACCACCGCGGGGATCACAAAGGGCATCAGGGTGACCAATTCCATATAGGGGCGCACGCCGGGCAGCCGCAGATGGACCCAGTAGACGCTAGGCACCACCAGCACAATCCCGATCACAATCGTCCAAACCGCCAACTGTAGCGAAAAGAGAAAAGTCTCGGCAAAATCCGGATCGTTGAGCACATTCTGGTAGGCCGTCAAGCTCAAGACATCCCGCTGGGCCTTCAGCGAAAATTGGAAGGTCGCATAGAGGGGCAAAAAGAAATAGAGCACCCCCAGCCCGATCCAGAACCACGACCAAAAACGACCAACGCGCATGATATCTCTTTTCCTTTATACTCTGCTCTGATTGAGGACTCCGGTTTTCACAGTGGCAAAAACGGGAGTTCTCAATTCAACCGCAGTTTAGCGTGTCTCACGCAGCCAGCGCGAGGTGCGCCGCTGCAACCAGGTGTAGCCAATCAACGAAATTGCCATTACCACGACCATGCCCAGCGCTAGGGCATAGCCCAGCCCAGGGTTATTCAACACATCGCCGCGCACTTGTTGGCCAATCAACAGCGGCACCAGGTTAAGCGAGCCACCGGTCAAGCCATAGGCGGTGGCATAGGCCCCAAAGGCATTGCCAAAGAGCAGGATCATCGTCCCCAGCAGGGTCGGCAAAAGAATCGGCAAGGCGACATAGCGCCAATATTGCCACTGGCTGGCCCCCAGGTTTTCGGCCGCCTCCCGCCATTCCCGGCGTAAACCATCGAGTGCCGGCGCGATAATCAGCACCATCAGCGGAAACTGAAAGTACATGTAGGTGACGCTCAGCCCCCAGAAGCTGTAAAGATTAAAGCCATATTGGTAGAGCTGAATCCCAAAGAGATCGCGCAGCAGCACGGTGACAAAACCAACCCGCCCTAGCGAGGCAATAAAGGCAAAGGCGAGCGGCACACCGGCAAAGTTCGAGGCAACACCGGAGAAGGTCATTAACAGCGTACGCACAAAACGGGGCAAACCACCGAGGATCGCCGCATAGGCCAGCAAAAAGCCAAAAAGGCCACCGCCCAACGCCGTTACAAAACTAATGCGAATGCTGAGCCAGTAGGCTTCCAGAATAAAGGGCTGGCGCAGATCGGCAATATGGGCCAGGGTAAAGTCGCCACTGGTAGTCCGAAAAGCCCCCAGGAAGAGGTTGGCCGACGGCCAGAAGATAAAGGCAATCGCAAAGAGGAAAAAAGGTACCACACCCAACCAACGCCAAAAGCTGGGCCGCAGCGCCAGCCGCCCCGGCGTCATTGGCGGTCGATCCGTAACGGCAAGATTCGCCATACATTCCCTCGATCAAGTGCTGGGAAATTGGAGACAAGGAGACACGAGACAAGGAGATACGAGAGAGGGAGACACGAGATCGGGTAGATGACGTTGTCTCGTGTCTCGTGTCTCCTTGTCTCGTGTCTTTTACTTAACGTCTGCCTTCACCACACTATCCCACTGGCTGGTGATCAGCTCTTTGGCGGCGGTGAGCTGGTCGAGGCTGGGGAAGACGGCGTTGGCATAGAGCTCTGCCGGCGGCAGCTTGGCGGCGAGATCGGCCGGGATCACATCGCGGGCGGCCATGTCGTTGTAGCGAATCGGATGGCAGTAGCCGCTGAGCCAGATATTTTGCCCTTCATCGGAGTAGAGGAATTCCATCCACAGCTTGGCAGCATTGGGATGGGGAGCGTAGGCGCTGATTGCCTGCACATAGACACCGGCAAAGACGCCGGAGGCAGGAATCACGATCTCGGTGGCCGGATTGCCGGCAAAGGTGTCACGCTCGGCCAGGGCCAGATAGTCCCACTGGATCTTGATCGGGGTCTCGCCGGTGGCAAAGGTCGATGGGCTGGCGATGACCGGCACGAAGTTGCCGGCTTCATTGACCTGCGCCCAGAAATCTAGGCCAGGGGCAGCGTCGTCAAGCGAGCCACCATTGGCCAAGGCTGCGGCAAAGACCGACTGGATCGCCTGGTTGGAGGTGCGTGGGTCACCGGCCAGGGCAACTTGCCCGTTGTAGACTGGGTTGAGCAGATCCGCCCAATCTTGGGGCACTTCGGTGGCGACATCAGTGTTGACCTGAATCGCCAAGACACCATAATAGTCACCGTACCAGTAACCTTCTTCGTCCTTCACTTCAGCGGGGATCGAATCCCAGGTGGCGACTTTGTAGGGCTGGATCAAACCTTCTTCTTTGGCTTGCGGACCAAAGGCAAAGCCAACATCAATGACATCGGGGGCCTGTGGGCCCAGGTTATCCTTATTGGCGCGGATCGCTTCCAGTTCGTCACCCGAGCCGGCATTGGGATCCAGTTCGTTGACTTCGATGCCATACTTGGTTTTGAAGGTCTCAATCGCGGTGCCATAGTTGCACCAGTCATGGGGTAGGGCGATGGTAGTCAACATCCCCTCTTCTTGGGCGGCCGCGATGAGGGCCTCCATGCCTTCGGCGGCTGGAGCCTCGGCGGCGGCTTCTTCGGCCGCGGGTTCAGTGGCTTCGGCCGCGGCTTCTTCGGCGGCCGGCGCTTCGGTAGCGGCCGGCGCGGTGCTTTGCGGCACGGCACAACCAACCAGCATCACCAAAACGAGCAACAAGCTTAAGGGCGCTAGTAGCTTCAAACGCTTCATGTTTCCTCCTGCTTTAATTAAATTTCTACTGTTATAGATGAGAATGCAGCTCTTGACAGAGAGTCGCATGGTAAAACTAAAGCTGAATTGTCTTCAACGGCTGAGGGTACGGGATGATGCACAGCGAAAGCGGATCGTCAATGAAAAATCATGTTATTATCGTAGCAGAGTCGTTGCAAGGTGTAAAGTCTGTAGGGTACTTTTTGGCAGAATGAAGAAGATAATCGGGGTAACGATTAGGGCAGTAGGCAGAGAAGTGGGTAAAGTTAATAAAGCTTTACCTGTTGTTTACATCATTTTAATCCCTTAACACCTTACGCCAGGATGATACCGTGCTGATTCAGGCCGGTGGTGGCAGGGGCGTTCCCGATTCAGCGCTGCGTGGGTCGAGCACCTGATCCATATGTATCCAGATCACACGCGAATAGCGGAAGATCAGGGGCCACAGCAAGATCGTCTCCATGATAATCGCCACCGAAAAGAAGGGAATGCTAGCATCAAACCAGAAGAGGACAAAGGCTGAAGGCAAGATGATCAGAAAACCGAGCGCATAGGCAATAAACATGGAATTGAGGTAATAGCCATGCTCGCGCTCATAGAGCACCCCACAGTGTGGACAGTGCTTGTGACTTTCCAGCAGGGAACGGAAGATTGGGCCAGTCAAACAGACCGGGCAGCGTTGGGCAAGGATGGCGAGAAAGCGTTTCATTGACTTTATGTATTTCTATTTTATAGGGGCAACACACGTACACGAACCCGACTTTGTGTAACGCTTAAGATTGCGCCGGCTTCGAGTACCTTTTGATATTGAACAACGATTAGCCGTAAGTGGTCATTCACATTCTGCGGACGCATGTCTGTCAATCGGAAAATTATGACGCTGGGCAGCACATCACCACTGGCTGCCATCAGATCACCAAAATCAAGATCATGAGTTAGGACAATACGCTCCTCGCGTTGTGCTTTGGCAATAATTTCCGGATCAGATAAACGATGTAGTTGCAGTTCAATCAGGTGCACTGCGTCATAGCCCAGTGCTCGTAGAAATATTACTGCGCCAGGCGAAATGCCGATATCGGCCCCGAATTTCATTTTAGGCTGCCGTTAACACTAGCTCATGGACACTATCTTCGGCCAACCAGACTGCATACTGCAATGCCTGATCAATATCTTCCCTTTGCAAATATGGATAAGCTTCAATAATTTCGTCTTTGCTCATACCATTTGCGACTAGGTTGAGAATGAGTGATACCGTAACGCGCATACCACGAATACAGGCTTTACCACCCATAACCTGGGGATCAAAGGTAATGCGGTCAAATCGTTGCATAAAGCCTCTCCAGCCTAAATAGAATACACAGCAGTCAGAGCAATTATACCATCGATCATGGAATGGTCATATCCATTTGCAACGCCTCGACAATAAACGCCCATTTATCCGCCGCTTCTTCAATTAACTTTGCGGTCGGCTTGCCCGCGCCGTGACCGGCGTTGGTCTCAATGCGGATCAGGGCCGGCGCTGCGCCTCCTTGGGCATGCTGCAACGCGGCGGCGAACTTAAAGCTGTGCGCCGGGAAGACGCGATCATCGTGGTCGCCGGTGGTGACCAAGGTTGGTGGATAGTGAACACCTGCTTTGAGGTTATGATAGGGTGAATAGCGGCGCAACCAGGCAAACTGCTCGGGATCGTCGGGCGAACCGTAGTCGGAGACCCACGCCCAGCCAATCGTAAATTTGTGAAAGCGCAACATATCAAGCACCCCCACCGCGGGCAAACAAGCACCAAAAAGTTCGGGGCGTTGGGTCATACACGCACCGACCAGCAACCCGCCATTGCTGCCCCCACCAATCGCCAATTTGGGGGTGGAGGTATACCCGTTGGCAATCAACCACTCGGCCGCTCCGATAAAGTCATCAAAGACATTCTGTTTGCGTGCCAATGTCCCCGCTTTGTACCATTCTTTGCCAAACTCACCACCCCCGCGCAGGCTGGGCTGGGCAAAGAGGCCCCCCATCTCCATCCAGGTCAGCACGTTGACGGCAAAGGCCGGGGTCAGTGGAATGTCAAAGCCGCCATAGCCGTAGAGATAGGTGGGGGTATCGGCGTTAAGCGGCAGCCCTTTTTTGTGACAGATGAACATCGGCACTTGGGTGCCATCTTTGCTGGGGTAAATAACCTGGTGGGTTTCGTAGAGATCGGGGTCGAACTGGAGTGTTGGGCGGCGCAAGAGGGTGCTCAAGCCACTTGCCAGATCATAGTGATAGATTGCACCTGGCGTGGTAAAGCTGGTAAAGCTGTAAAAGGTCTCGCTCGCCGTTTGGTGACCGCCAAAGCCGCTAACCGTGCCGATGCCCGGCAATTCAACCGTACGAACCAGTTCGCCCTCCTGGTCAAAAATGTTGATCAAACTGTGCGCATCATGCAGATAACTGGTCACCAACTGCCGGTTGATTAGGCTCACCCCACGCAGCGCATCGGCACTTTCGGGAATGATCTCCTGCCACTGCGTTGCGGCCGGCTCACGAATATCAACGACAATCACTCGCCCCATTGGCGCAGCCAAGTCAGTTTGAATGTAAAAGTAAGGGCCTTCATTGCCGATAAAACTGTAGCTGGCGTCAAACTGATTAAAAAGTTCGCGTACCGGACTATCGGTGCTGGTTAACTCTTTGTAGAACAGACCATTCTGGCGAAAAGTGCCATGCGAGACGTGGATGATCAGATAGCGGCCATCATCGGTGACCATGCTGCTGAAATTCCACTCTTTTTGATCACGCCGTTCATAGACCAGCAGGTCCGCAGTCTGCGCGGTGCCCAAACGGTGGTAGTAGAGCTTGTGAAAGTAGTTGGCCCCTTTGTACGCATCAGCCGCCGTGGGCGCGGCATAGCGGCTGTAGAAAAGACCGGCGTTGTCATGGGTCCACGCTGCACCAGAGAACTTCACCCACTGCACCAGATCCGGTCGATCCTCCCCACTGATTACCTCGCGCACCCGCCACTCCATCCAATCCGAGCCGGACGCCGAGAGCCCATAGGCCAGCAGTTCGCCATCTTCGCTCAGCGCATAGCCACTGAGCGCGACCGTGCCATCGTTGGAGAGCGTATTGGGATCGAGCAACACTTTCGGCTCATCGTCCAGGGTTGCCTGCCAATAGAGCACCGCCTGGTTCTGTAAGCCATTGTTGCGGGTCAGAAAATAGCGGTTCCCCTGTTTAAAGGGGATGCCATAGCGCTCGTAATTCCACAATTCGGTGAGCCGTTGGCGGATCGGTTCCCTTTGGGGAAGCTGGGCCAGATAGGCCGTGGTAACGGCATTTTGGGCGGCGATCCACTGTTTGGTCGCTTCACTATTCAGATCTTCGAGCCAACGGTAAGGGTCACTGACAGTGGTGCCATGGAGCGTCTCATGCAGATCCTGGCGCGGGGTTGAGGGATAGTTCATTGGGCGTCTCTCTACTCTGGTGATTGGGCACGGTTACCGATATTATGCCATTATACCCCAAAATAAAGAGGAGATAAATAGAGCCAAGGTACCAGCAAGTGTACGGCGGTCGGATCATTTGCCTACGCGTTTATGGGGAGGGGAGGCGTGAACAGTGACACCAATGTGCTGATGGCTTTCCTGAGATTAACCGCAGTCTCGCTCTTGCTACTCTCGCTCTTAGTGGATGGCCACATCTTCGAATCTTCTACCACGCCAACACCGCTCTTAGGGGATCGCTAGATCCCCACCCACGTTGTCATCAATCGGGATAATACACGGCTGGTTGGTGTGATAAAAGCGTGCGCTCGACCACAATTATTTTTCCAATATGCTGCTCAATGCCCAATGGGGACAAGGGTTGTGATGCATATACGCCATCTTCTGCTGGAGGAAATCTGCTGTCACCACCGCTTTGGCGTTATAGCCATCTTCCCAGACTTTGAATTTTTGTTTCACCGGTGCGCCTTTGGCTGCTAACCAGGTGCGTGCCTGCTCATTTTCTTCTGCTTTCAACTGGCGGATAATGAGGTCAGCCGTCTGCTTTTTATAGTCGCGTAACACATCGTCAAACGGATCATGGACAAGAAACTGCGCAATCCAGTGGAGGTGATTCGGCATGATAACAAAACAGAACAAGCGCCAGCGCTTTTGTAAACGGAATGAATCGAAGGTATCAAGCAGTAAGCGTTTGATGAGGTCGCGCTGGAAGATGCGCGCATAATCAACCGCTTTAGTCGTGATAAAGTAGAGGTGTTCCGGCTGAAAGTCTGGTCGCCAGTTGGAAGACATGGTGGAGGCTCCTTGTCTGAATAGAGGGTTGTTCGTTGTCTGCTTGTGGCGGATCGCCAGATCCGCCACCGGGGGCGGGGATTTGACAATCCCCGCCGAGCAAAAGGGCGCTACGCCTTTGCCAACCCGACCGTCACTTCCCCACCACCCAACTCAAACTTAACCTGTTCCACCGCACCTGGCACGCCATTCTGCACCAACTGAGTCGTCAACGTCTCTTCCTGCACATAGGTGCCGTAGTTGGCTAACAGACTTTGGGTCACACCCGAATCCGACACATAGAGCGTGATACGGTCGCTGATTGCCAGGCCGGCGTCCTTGCGCAGCTGTTGGATACGGCGGACAAGTTCGCGGGCGTTGCCTTCTTGTTCGAGTTCCGGTGTCAACGTGGTCGTCACCGCGACGAGATAACCGCCATCCTGGGCGACGCTGTAGCCGGCGCGGGGGGTGCTGCGCACTTCCACATCTTCCGGCGCGATTTCGTAGCTGACCCCGTCGCCCTCGATGGTGACACTTTCACCGGCCTGCAACTTGCCGGCCAGTTCCAGTTGATCCAGGCCACTCAGCAGCTTGCGGATCACGGGGTAGCCCTTGCCATACTTCTGCCCCAATTGTTTCGGGAAGGGGAAGACTTCGACATCGACCAGATCACCCGCACCTTCGGCAAAGGTGATCGCTTTGACATTGAGTTCGTCCAAGACCAGGTTCGACAGCCGTTCCAGACTGGCCCGTTCTTCTGAGGCACGCGTGCGCACAACGACCTGGGCCAACGGTTGACGCACCTTCAGGTTGGCATTCTGGCGGGCGGCGTGACCCAGGCTGGTCACCTGTTGCACAAGCAGCATATCGGTACTGAGCTGCTCATCGATCAGCGCCTCATCAGCCTTGGGCCAGTAGCTCAGGTGGACGCTGGCCGGACCAGCCGGATTCACCTGCACGGCCAGGTTCTGATAGATCTCGTCAGCGATAAAGGGGGTGGCCGGTGCGATCAGTTGACTCACCTTGACCAATACCTCATGCAGCGTACCGAGCGCCGCCGCATCCCCTTCCCAGAAACGGCGCCGGCTCAAGCGCACATACCAGTTGCTCACACTATCCACAAAATCCGCCACCGGCCGTGTCGCGCCGAGCACATCGTAATTTTCGTACGCCTCGGTCACATCGCGGACCAGTTTGTTGAGTTCTGACAACACCCAGCGGTCGAGCAGAGACCCCTCCCCAGTCCTCACCTGATAAGGGAGGGAGCCATCGCCACTCGCCACCTGCCACTCGCTACTCAAATTCCCATAGGTCACAAAGAAACTGTACGTATTCCAGAGTGTGTTCAAGAACTTGCGCACCGTCTCGCCGACCAGGTTGACGCTAAAGCGGCGGCTGTTGCCGGGGGGGCTGGCGGTGTACATGTTCCAACGGGTGGCGTCGGCACCATGCAGGTTGAAGACCTCCCACGGGTTGACAACGTTACCCTTGGATTTGCTCATCTTGCTGCCATCTTCAGCCAGGATGTGGCCGAGGCAGATCACATTCTTGTAGGCCGGGCGGTTAAAGAGCAGGGTGCTGATCGCGTGCAGCGAGTAGAACCAACCGCGCGTCTGATCGACCGCTTCACAGATGTAGTCGGCCTGTTGTTGCTCGGCCCACACTGCCTGATTTTCGAACGGATAGTGATATTGGGCCAAGGGCATGGCACCGCTATCAAACCAGACATCGATCACCTCCGGCACGCGGCGCATGATGCCGCCGTCGGGCGCGTCCCAGGTCAGCTCGTCGACATAGGGGCGATGCAGGTCGAGATCGCTCAGATCGCGGCCCATGCGTTTGGACAACTCTTCGCGGCTGGCGATACATTCCATATAGGTGCTGTCCGGCGCGTCACTCTTCCAGACGGGGAGCGGCGTACCCCAATAGCGGTCGCGGCCCAACGCCCAGTCGATGTTATTCTCCAGCCAGCCACCAAAGCGCCCATTCTTGATATGATCAGGCACCCAGTTGATCTCCTGGTTGAGCGCGACCAACGCCTCCTTGTGCTGGCTGGTGCGGATATACCAGGTGCGCTTAGCGTAGTAAAGCAGCGGGGTGTCACAGCGCCAGCAGAAGGGATAGGTATGTTCGATCGTGCCACTTTTGTAAAGCAGCCCGCGGCTGGCCAATTCCTCTTCGATCTGCGGGTCGGCATCTTTGACAAAAACGCCCGCCCAGGTCACCTCCGGCAGGAATTCGCCGGCCGCGTTGATCGTCATGACCAGCGGCAGCCCATTGGCGCGACCGACGGCCATGTCCTCTGCACCAAAGGCCGGCGCGATGTGGACGATGCCAGTGCCATCCTCCGTGCTCACATAATCGGCGGCAACAACATAGGCGTAATCCTCCTCGACCGGGAAGAACTGGTAGAGCGGTTCATAGTGCAGCCCCACCAAATCCTGGGCCGTGAGTTTCTCCAGCACTTCATAGCCAGGGCGCAGCGCAGCCTCAAGCCGAGAGGTGGCCAGATAGAGAATGTCACCGCTAACATCGCGCACCTTGGCATATTCAACCTTGGGACCGACGGCCAACGCCACGTTGCCGGGCAAGGTCCAGGGGGTCGTCGTCCAGGCGAGCAGATACTCGTCCGCGCGATCTTTCACCTTGAACTTGACATAGACACTCGGATCGATGGTGCCTTCTTTGTAGCCCAGCGACAGCTCGTGGCTGCTCAAGGGTGTGCCACAGCGCGGGCAGTAGGGGACCACCTTGTGCCCTTGGTAGAGCAGGTCATTCTGCCAGAACTGGTTGAGAATCCACCAGATCGACTCGACATAATCGGGCTTGAAGGTGACATACGCCTCTGCTTTGTCCACCCAGAAACCCATGCGGTCGGTGAGCTGTTCCCACTCTTTGATGTACTCCATCGCTGAGGCGCGACAGCGGCGGTTGAACTCTTCGACGCCAAATTGGTCGATCTGCTCTTTGCCGCTCAGCCCAAGGCGCTTCTCGACTTCGATCTCCACGGGCAGACCGTGGGTGTCCCAGCCGCCCTTACGCTTGACATAGTAGCCCTGCATGATCTTGTAGCGCGGGAACATATCCTTAAAGGCGCGCGCCAGGACATGGTGAATCCCAGGCCTCCCATTCGCCGTGGGCGGCCCTTCAAAAAAGACATAGCGCGGCCCATCCGCCCGCTCTTGCAGTGTGCGCTCGAAGATCTGCTTCTCCTGCCACATCGCCATCACCCGCTCTTCCATCTCCGGATAATTGACCGCAGAGGGGACAGGGTTAAACTTTGTTTTCGTTGTCTCTGTGCTCATGCTTGTTACCTTTTGTTAGGGTGGAGAGGGAAAGCGGTATATCGGTATATCGGTAAATCGGTAAACAGGTTTACCGATTTACCGATATACCGATTTACTGATTTACTGATATACCTATCTACCGCTTTACTCATCCATTCCAGATCATAATATCGCTCACCCACCTTGATGTAGCGTTGCTCAATATAGGTGGGTGTAAAACCGGTGGCGAGATACAGGGTGCGGGCGGTCACGTTGCCAACGGTGACCGCCAAAATAATCTCTTCCAGATAGGCCAGGGTAGGCGCGTGCTCGATCAGCCGCTTAATGAGCGCGGTGCCGATGCCCTGGCCGCGCGCTGCGGCGGCGACATACATGCCACCAACCCCTGCGCGATGGCGCACCTTAATGCCGGGCGAGCGATAGAGCCCGACAATACCCACCAGCGTATCGCCTTCCCAGGCTCCCAACATAAAACTATCAGCGGTCACGGCTAAGCGTTCTGCCACAACTGTTAACGACCGTTGCCGCTCATCTTCAAAGGAAGCCCCAAAGGCTTCCGGATGTTCCTGCAGCGCACGCAGCCGGAGCGGTTGATAACTGGTTGCGTCATCAGGTGTCAGCAGACGGATTTGGTAGGCCATCATAATTGATCCCCTTCAACTCGTTACCATTGCGCAAGATGACTAGAACCGTTAATTTCCCCGGCAACGGCGTCAGCTTGGTCGCACCAATCATTAACAATTAACCGTTCTCCATTTTCAATTAATTATTATCCTGATTCAACGTCGTCGGCAACGCCCAGCCCCACTCCGGCCCATAGATGCCCCGCGCTTGCCAACTGGTAAAACTGCTATAGGGCCATGCTTCCGGCTGGGTCACGAGCTTCTGCTGTACCGGCTGGCAATGGATATAGTCAAGTTGCCGGGCAAAATCCGCGACATCACGCAGCCGCTGCGCTTTATATTGGGGTGCCCAGAGCAAGGTTTCACCCGGCATGCCCAATAACTCGCCATATTCGATTTGGAAACGTTTCCGCATCCCCGCCATCAGTTGATCCAGCACGGTCTCACCCATGGGCTCGATTAACAGGTGAATACAACTGGGCAGAAAGACATAGCCGAGCATCTGAAAAGGCTGGCGTTCCTGCACCCAATGCAGCGCCGCCCGCAACAGGCGCACCATCATGCCATTATTTAATACTGCTTCATCACCCACACTCTGTTGTGTAATGAAAAAGAGATTGGGCGTGTAAAAATCAGCATAGGTGGCCATGATCAGTCCTGGTAATTGCTGCCAATAGAAAAAGCCCATCCCCAAACGGGGACGGGCTCGAAAGTCCGCGGTACCACCCCGGTTCCTGCCAATCAGCAACAACTGATCAACAAGCACCTCACTGCAAAGCCGCCTTCTCTTTACGTTTCATGCATCACATTTCACGCATCACGTTTCAAAAAGCGAGTCTGCCACGTTGGTAACGGTCGTGATCCCGGCGGCGCTTACTGGGCATAGAGCTGTTCGGGCCGCTGCTCCGGAGGGATTTTCATCGACAGTGCCTTCGCCCGGCTTCCACCATCCCAGGCTCGCTGTAAGAAGTTGCTGACGACTACTCGCTCCATCAACGCATATCTTTCATTAAGGCAAAGTGTAACACGAGGAGTAGTAGCTGTCAAGTATTTTGCCAATTTTAGGGAAAATACACCGAAGATAGACGTTAACAACAGGACCATCGCATCCTGACAGCCAATTGTAACTCCACGTGATCCTTTTTTTCTGTACTATAACTTTAGTCGGACGGGCGTTGGGAATTAGTAGGACAATTGACTTATCAAAGTCCTGATATAAACGCTAATGATTCAAAAACGGTAACACTTCCGGGGTAGTGATCAGGTGCGGCGTACTGTCCAAACGGTGCTCGTACGCGCCACTTTCCCTGGACAGTACGCCGTACCTAACTCGTTACCAAAAACGAAAGTGTAATGATGGTTCTTGAACAAGTTACCAACACAGCAGCAAATTTTGTCAACGTCGAAGAAGGGGTGCTGGTTCAAGCTTGCCTGGCAGGCAGTGATGACGCCTGGGCGCAGTTGTTTAAGCGGTACAGTCGGCTCATTTATAAGATTCCGCTTAGTTTTGGCTTTCCACAGCTGGAAGCGGAAGAAATTTTCCAAGAAGTTGCCATGGAGATTGTCGAATGTTTGGGGACACTCCAGTCGCATGCCCACCTCCATCCCTGGATTGTTACGATTGCGCGACGGGTTTGCATTCGGCGCTTGCGCAGTGCCAAGCGGTACACCACAGTTGATCTGGAATTGCTGGAAAGCGCCATCGAAGATGGGGTAGATTCACTCGACGCAATGCTCATCCGGTTGGAAGAGTACAGCTTGATTCGCAATGCCGTCGCGGCGCTTGAACCCAAATGTCGCACCTTGTTGACCGAGCTATTTTTAAAAGATCCTCCCATGACCCATGCCGCGGTCGCCGCGCTGCTAAAGTTGCCGCTGGGCAGTATTGGCCCAACCCGGGCACGCTGCCTAGAGAAATTACGCGAACAGGTTGATCTGCTATCACAAACTAATCCGGAACGCCAGGTTGACACGCAAAATCAATGATGATGTATTTTTTTACCCTCACAGCGCGACTGTGACGATAGCATCAATCATGTTCTCAGTACCTGTATAGGAGAAGCTCTTGGAGCACATTCCCTTTCGACAGTTGACCGATTACGCCTACAATCGCCTCCAGGATCATCAGCTATGTCAGCAGATCAGAGCGCATGTCAATGAATGCGCCCAGTGTCGGCAAGCATTGGCGATTGTGTGGCAAATTGCCCAGGCCGCGGTGCAGGCCGACACCCAGGCCCCGGCTGATGCGCTCGTCGATCGGGTGTTGAAGGCAACCCGTCGCAAGCAGCAGATCCAGGCCGCCGCGCATAAAGTGACGCAAATCACGCCGACCTTGCTGCACGACAGCAAGGTCGCTGCGCTGGGCGTTGGTGTACGGGGTGGGAGCAAAGAGCGCGAGCTGCTCTTTGCTTTTGGCCGTTTTGATCTGCACCTTTCTGTCATCCACAGCGATGAAGCCGACAGTTATACCCTCTGGGGGCAGTTGCTGGTTGGCGAACCCGTGGAAGTCGAGTTGGAAGGCAACCAGATCGACCTGCTCGAAAATCAGGCCCTGGTGCGCACCGTATTGACTGATCAGCTGGGCTGTTTTCGCATCTCCAACTTAAAGAGTGGCAAATACGGACTGCGGGTTGCGACAGCCACCGTCGAGAGCGTCGTGGAAACGCTCCTGCTGCGCAACTGACGCAACTTTACTAATGCAAATTATGGAACACCTGTTTGATCTCATCTCCGCGCTGGAAAGTTCGAACCTGCGCCGGACCTGGTTGCTTGACCACTACCCAACCGTTGACCGCGCCTTTATTCAAGCATTACAAACGGAGGCCCATCGGCTCGAAAATGATGACAGCCGCAAGGCGCGCGCCATTGCCCAATTAGTGACCGATGCCGCCGAACTATGGGATGATCGGCAGACCTTAGCTGCGGCCTTACGGATGGAAGCGCAGTCGCTACGGCTGGCGGAACCACTGACGGCACTGCGCAAATATCAAGAGGCAATCCGCATCTACACAGCGCTGGGGGAAGCGCTGTTGGCAACCGAGGCGGCGGTTGGGCTGGTGGCCGCGCTGCGCAACCTCGGGCGTTATGCGGAGGCGTTGGCCACCAATGAGACGGTCATTAGCCAAATGCGCACCGCCGATGAGCATTTTGGGCTGGCACGCGCATTGCTCAATCAGGGGCTCATCACCTATTTTCTCGGTCAATTTACTGCTGCGCGTAGTCACTACGCCGAAGCCCATCAGCTTTTCGACGCGCTCGGTCAACCCCAATGGTGTGCCGCGGTCAAGAGTAATGATGCCAATGTGCTGGAAGAGCTCAACGAGTTTGAGGCGGCGAAAGCCCAATATCAGGCCGCACGTGCTTACTATGCCGATGCGCAGATGAGCAACGCAGTGGCGCGCATTGATCATAACCTGGCCTATCTGCACTTCTCGCTAGGGGACTATCAGACTGCCTTACGGCTTTTTGCTGGGGCA
Source organism: Caldilineaceae bacterium (assembly GCA_022842065.1). The sequence continues at coordinate 228,259 of JALHQH010000010.1, read as the reverse complement.
CGCGAACAATTCATTGCCCAAGAGAGTTTGGTTGATGCCGCCTTTGTCGATCTTTATCGCAGCGAGATCTACCTAGCGTTTAATCTCTGGCGCAAAGCACTTGATCTGGCCAAAAGTGCGCGCATGGTCTTTGAAAGCGCCCAAATGCCTTGGGAAAGTGCCCAACTGCTGCTGAATGAAGCCATTGCCCTTTTGCATCTAGAAAAGTCAGAATTGGCGTTAGAACAATTAGGCCAGGCGCGCCGGCTATTAAACCAGCCCGGTTTTGAACATTGGCAAGCAATGGTCGATCTGTATGAAAGTCACAGTTATTTGCGTCTGCAAGAGTATGAGCGGGCAACGGTGGCGGCAGAGCGGGCACAACAAGTCTTTCAGCAGAGTGGCTTGACCCGCCGGCTGGTGCAGTGTGAGACACTCCTGGGCCAGATTGCCTTTGCCGGCGGCGAAATCGATGATGCGGCCACCCATTTCGCCGCAGCCCAAACCTACGCCGGGGTAGCTGAATTGCCGGCGGTCACCTATCTTTATCATTTTGGCTGCGCACGCGTTTATCGGCTACAGGGGAAACCACAGGCTGCCCATCGCCACTATCAGCAGGCCATTCGCGCGATTGAACAGTTGCAAACCAAAATTGGCGCGGAAGATTACAAAACGGCCTTCCTCAACGACAAGATCGAAGTCTACGAAGAGTTTATACAATTTTGCCTGGATCAGCATAGTACCCATGCGCAACGGGAGGCCTTTACCGTCTTCGAGCGGGCCAAGCTCATCACCCAAAATAATACACAAGCGCCGCGTCATGCCGACCAACAGCCTGCTGACCAGTTAACGACCCAGATCCACCAACTCAAACACGAATTAAATCGGTATTACACCAAATTTCATACGCCAGAGGCCGACTTTGCTACGATGGCCGATGCCACCCGGCTCAATCAGGCGATTGTGCAATGTGAGCAGCGGTTAAGCAATCTCCTCGATACCCAACGTCAGCTTGATCTGACCCCAACCGCGCTCGCCCCGCTGCACTGGATCGACCTCCCCACATTACAAGCCGGCTTACCGGCGGCAACCATGCTTTTGGAATATTTTGTGACCAAAGAGCGGCTCACGATCTTCTGCCTGGAACGCGAGCGCTTTCATGTTCATCAAATGCCGGTTGCAGTCGAACAGCTGCTAGATCTAGTGCAGCAACTAAATTTTCAGATTAGCAAATTCCATTTGGGCGCACGTTTTCGCGAACGCCACCGCCGCCTTTTGCAAAATAGCATCGATGGCGTATTGAGTCAGCTTTATGACCTCTTGATTGCGCCGATCGCTGGTCTGTTGGAAAATAGTGACCAGCTCATCGTCGTCCCCCATCAGCTGCTCTATAATTTACCCTTTCATGCGCTGTTTGATGGCAAACAATATCTCGTGGAAACCCATGCCATTGTGTACACACTCAGTGCCACTTTTCATCATTTGATCCGTCAACCGACTGCCCAGCCCTCATTGCAGGCTTCATTTCAACCGGGTCTAATTCTGGGCTTGAATGATACGCTTATTCAACAAGCAGAAGCCGAAGCGACCGCGATTGCCCAAGTCTTTCCCCAAGCCAAAGTCTGTGTGGGTGCAGCGGCAACCATGGATCTGCTGCTGCACAGTGAATGCCCGCGTGCCTTTATTCACCTGGCCACCCATGGTGTCTTCCGCGCCGATAACCCTGCTTTTTCCGCCCTCAAGCTGGCTGATGGTTGGCTAACGTTGCAAGAGTTACATCGTGCCCAGTGCAGTGCGCCGTTGATCACCCTGAGTGCCTGTGACTCCGGCCGCAGTGAAGCCTTGTTAGGAGATAAATTAATCGGCTTCTATCAAAGCTTTTTCAGCATCGGTGCCCAATCGGTGGTGGTAAGTCTCTGGTCTCTCGATGATCAAGTCGCGATCCGCACCATGACCGCTTTCTACCAGGCGATCAAGCGTGGCCAGCCCGTTCATCAGGCCCTACGTGCGGCCCAGCTCACCATGATGGCTACCTGGCGCCACCCTTACTATTGGGCCCCCTTTATGCTTGTCGGCAATCCTGATTTGACGCTCAACGCGCCCATACACCAGCGGCAGCCAGAGAAAGTCGCGGCAGCCGGTCGCTGGCGCAATGGTAACTACCGCTAACCACCACCGGCCGATTATGCATGACAAATCACATTTCTCGCATCACGTTCTTAAATTTCAAGAGGAGTATCATGAGTCGAAAGCGCTTCATGCTGGCAACTTTACTCATTGCCCTACTGGTCACCTCGACCCAGGTCAGCAAGGCCGACACCCCAGTGACAACGGTTTACCTGCCATTAATCTCAGCCGAAATGGCCGCCTCATCAACCACCACCACCGCACAGGCCACTGTTGATCCTGCCCTGAATGCCGGCGCCGACCCTTTAGCCCCGGCCGCCATGCTCGCCTTCACCACCACGGTGACCGCCTATCAAGTTTATTTACCGCTGGTAACACAAAATACAGTCACCGCGGAGAGTGAACAGGCGCAAGCCGCACTCTTTGGCTGGTTATGGCCCACACAATCGACTGACACTAACTTTAGCCTGAAGATTGAGAAACGTAACTTCGACGCCGGCGGCGACGGCGCAAGCCAACTTAACTTGCTGCTGATTCCGCGCATTATTGATCTGCTCGATATCCTTAATCTTTCGGAGGATACCGCAAAAAAAGTCTGGGGGCTTAAAAATGCCCAGCTTGACCGGGCGCAGTCGCTCTCTACCGGTTCCGGCGTCACAGTGGCGGTGTTGGACACGGGGATCAGCATCCTCACTTCTGAACTTTTCCTGCGCACGGTCGCCGGCTATGACTTTGTCGATAATGATCGATATCCCTATGAAGCCCCGAATTTGCGTGATGATGACCGCGATGGGCAGATTGATGAGGGTTCTGGTCACGGCACCTTTGTCAGCAGTATCATTGCCGCAGCGACCCGCAGTACGCGCATCATGCCCATCCGTGTGCTGAACAGCGACGGCAATGGCACCCCCGAAATGGTGGCTAAGGGTATTCGCTACGCCGCCGACCGGGGGGCCAATATCATCAACCTCAGCCTGAGTAGCGATCTCGATGATGCTGCGGTGCGCGATGCGATCAATTATGCCGCCGGCAAAGGCCTTGTGATCGTCGCCGCCGCACTCAGCAGTGACAGCCAGCTCGGCTTCCCGGCCGGCTATGCGTCGGTAATTTCCGTTGGTGCCATTGACCGCAACAACATTATCCCCGATTTTGTCCTCGGCAACGCTGGGCAGATCGATGTCTTTGCGCCTGGAGCCGAGATTTATGGCCCTGCCCTCTTTGGACGCAATGTCTGGATGAGCGGCAACTCGATGGCGACCGCCTTTGTCAGCGCCGAAGCCGCGCTGTTGATGCAGGGTGGACTTTGCAATGCGGCCTGTGTCAATACGATCCTCACCAGCCGTGTCAACCCGGTCGTGCCGGATCAGGCGGGGCGTGGCCGCGTCGATGCCTATCAGGCGTTGCTAAATCGCCCTCAATAGCTGCAAGCCGCCGGCACGCGGTGGCTTGTCGGGCTGCAACGTGTCACCCAGGTGGTACCCGGCATCCTCAGCTGCGAACGGGTGTCTGCATTAGGTGATGCAGACGACACTGCGGGCTACTGATGATAGAAAAGAGGCCGCAGCGACTACATCCACCATGTAGTCGCTGCGGCCTCTTTTTTTGATCGCGCTGTGCTCATTACAATTAACCAAAATACGCGCATCGTCTCTGTCAGAATTTTGTAACAACTTTCTGTATTTACCCCGTATCTCGCTGCTACTGTTAAACCAATCGACGTACGACGCATGGCTTGGGAGTTCATCCCAGTAGTAGAACTCCTGTTGACGCATTTCACGCATCAGGTTTTACGCATCACGTTTTAATCCTATTTCTCACGAAAGGCATACCCGATGTTGCTAACCATGCAGCGCGCGCAATTGCACCATTTCACGGTCACCCAAACACACTTGAACCACGAGGACGGCATTATGTTGGACCAGGAAATTTTGGATCTGGCTGGCATTTTACCCGCCGAACGGGTGGAAGTTGTCAATTGCAACAACGGCGAACGCTTTGTCACAAATGTGATGGCGACTGGGCGCGGATCGGGGATCTGCAGCCTGAATGGCGGGGCGGCGCGCAAAGCCCATCCCGGCGATCTGATCAGCGTGACGGCGTTTGCGCTGTTATCGGCCAGTGAAGCAGTTGACTTGTTGCCGACCTTTGTCTCAGCGGACGAGCATAACCGTCCCACCCTGCGCGTTGATCCGGCCGCCGATCACCTGTGGTCTGCTATTATGGAGATTGAAGGCTATTGAGCTGCTTGACAGCTTTCTGTTATCACTTTGTTTAGTTTTGTTTAGAACGGTTTGGCTAAGCTTTAGCGCCGCTGGTTATAGTCCTGTATATATGTCTGTGGTCAACTAGAAAAGAGTGCAATGATGAATAAGGTCGTGGTCACCGGGTTAGGGGTTGCTTCCGCCGCAGGACTAGGGGTGGAATCATTTTGGCAAAGTGTTGTGGGCGGTCAATCGGCCATTGCACCGATCCGTAGCTTTGATATTGGTGACTTTCCGACTCAGATCGGCGCAGAAATTGAGCTGGATGCGATCGAGTCTGCCCTCACGCCGAAGGTCAGCGCACGGCTTAGCCGCGTCTCCAAGTTCGCCTGTTATGCGGCAAAACAAGCGATTGATGATGCTGTGGGCGTGGGTAACCAGCTAACCCCAGGCGCCGGCGTCTTTGTTGGCTGCTCCCAAGGTGGCTATGTAGAGAGCGAGCCCTATTTCAATAAATATTTTGACCGCAAAGCGATTAGCCCGTTCACGATCCTAAAACCGATGAATTCCGCGCCGGCCACGAATATCTCGATTCAATGTAACCTACATGGCCCCGTCATCACCATTGATACCGCCTGTTCGTCCGCCAATCACGCGATCGGGTTAGCCGCCATGATGATCCAAACCGGTGTGATCACCCAGGCGGTCGTCGGCGGGGTGGACACACCTTTCTCCCCGGCAGTTTTTCATAACTGGTGTGCGCTCTTTGCCATGAGCCGCCAAAACGATGCGCCCCAAAGCGCCTGTAAGCCTTTTAGCAAAAATCGCGATGGCACGGTACTTGGTGAAGGGGCCGGGATGGTGGTGCTGGAATCCGAACAGTCAGCCCTCAACCGCCACGCCCACATCTATGGCGAAATTGCCGGCTATGGCCAGAGCGGCGATGCACATCATCTCACCCAGACCAATGCCGATGGCTTAGCTGCCGCGATCAGCCATGCGCTGCGCCAGGCCCAAGTTGCGCCAGAAGCAGTTGATTATATTAACGCCCATGCCACTGCTACCATTGCCAACGACGCCGCCGAAACCACGGCGATCAAACAGGTCTTTGGTGAACAGGCCTATAACATTCCCATCAGTGGCATCAAACCGGTGTTGGGCCATACGCTGGCTGCATCAGCCGGCTTTGAACTGATTGCCTGTCTGCTGGCCATGCGCGACGGCGTGGTGCCCCCCACGATTAATTACGGCGAAGCCGATCCCGACTGTGATTTGGACTATGTCACTGCAGGTCAACGCGCCGCCAAGCTGCGGACCTGCCTCTCCAATTCCTTTGGCTTCGGTGGGAGTAATGCGGTGCTCGTTATCAAACAATACGCGTAACGACTAACCCCACCCGCGCCCCAGGGGCACCCGCTCCCCAGTTTGGGGAGGGGATCTAGCTGGGAAACCCAGGTTCCCTCCCTTAGCAGGGGAGGGTTAGGGTGGGGTGGCTCGGTAGTTGCCAATACAAAGGATAAGTGGAGGAAAATGATGGATGATATCTTGAAAAGAGCCCGAACCATCGTCGCCGATGTGTTCAAAGTCAACCCGGCCCAGATTACGCTGACCACCAACTTTGTCGACGATCTGGGGGCCGATAGCATTGATCGCATCGAATTGATCATGCGCCTCGAAGAAGCATTTGCCATCGAGATTTCGCGCGAAGAAGCGCTCCAGGTGATGACGGTCGAGCAAGCCTTGACTATGTTGCTACCGAAGTTGCCCCAACCGGTCGCATGAGTGAGGGCTTGCTTGCTAGTTCTTGTTGCGAAACGCGATTTCTACCGCAAAAGCCGCCAAGCGCGCGAAGGTTCGCCAGCGAAAATCCTTTGCGAAACTTTGCGGCCTTCGCGCTCTTGGCGGTAATCAAGCGCTTTCGCAACAGAAACTAGCGAATCGTGTCAGGATTCTGTAACAACTTTCCGTATTTTGGGCATAACCGCCCGCGACTGTACCAGGCAGATAGCTCATCGTCGTCTAACGTGAGCGCTATTTGAAAACGGTAGCAACTGCTAGAGGTAACTAGCAAAAAAGCTACCGTTTTCAAGCCAACCGCACGCTACATCGTAGACTTCAAACGCCAGAAGGAACAGCTTTGTGTCAAAAGCAACCAATCACCCTATCGCTTGCCCAGCAACGTCGATTGTTACCATTCTCCGCCAACGGGCGGCACTGGAGCCGGAGCGCATTGCCTACCGCTTTTGCCAGGCTGATGGGCAGGCCGTGCCCACAGTCACCTATCGCGAGCTCGATCGCCGGGCGCAGGCCATTGGGGCGTGGTTGCAACAACGGGGGGCGACGGGTGAACGGGTCTTGCTGCTTTACCCCTTTGGGTTAGAGTTTATCGTCGGCTTTTATGGCTGTCTCTATGCGGGTGCCATCGCCGTGCCCCTCTATCCGCCGCGCCCCAACCGGCCGGATCAACGTTTGCTCGGCGTGACGGCGGACGCCCAACCGCGGTTTGCCTTTACCACGGCCAAGGTGCTGGCGGGGCTGGCCGATCACGTTGGCCCCGTCTCCGAGCTGGATCTGCTCCACTGGCTGGCTACCGACACTCTCGACGCCCAAGCCGCCCCCGCTTGGCAAGCCAACGAGCCGGAGCCGACGACCCTGGCCTTCTTACAATATACATCGGGTTCCACAGGCACGCCCAAAGGGGTCATGGTCACCCATGCCAATCTGATGCATAACACGCAGATGATCTACCATGCCTTTGGGCTTTCCCCCCAAAGTTCAGGCTTGATGTGGACCCCCTTCTACCATGATATGGGGCTCATCGGCGGCGTGATTCAACCGATCTATGCCGGCAACCCAACCACCCTGCTTTCCCCGGTTGACTTTTTACAGCAGCCGATCCGCTGGTTACAGACTATCTCCGCCGAACGCATTTCGGTGAGTGGTGGCCCGAACTTTGCCTATGAATTGTGCATCGAAAAAATTACGCCGGCACAGTGTGAAGGGTTGGATCTCAGTTGCTGGGACGTTGCCTTCTGTGGGGCCGAACCGGTGCGCGCCGAGACATTGGCGCGCTTTACCGCCAAGTTCGCGCCCTATGGCTTTCGCTTCCAGGCCTTTACCCCCTGTCTCGGTATGGCCGAATCTACCCTGATGACCAGTTGTACACCCCAAGCGCAAGCGCCCGTGGTTACAACGTTTGACACGCCGGCCTTAGCCCACAATCGGGTGGAAATCCCCACAACAGCAGCGGTGAGCACACAAAACACGCAACGGTTGGTCAGCAGCGGGCGGGCTTGGCTTGACCAAACCTTTTGCATTGTCAATCCTGAGACCGCCACCCGCTGCGCGCCTGACGAAGTGGGTGAAATCTGGATTGCCGGCCCCAGTGTGGCCGCCGGCTATTGGCAACGCCCAACCGAGAGCGCCCAAACCTTTGGCGCGATCATTGCGGATACCGGGGAAGGGCCTTTCCTGCGCAGTGGTGATCTGGGCTTTATCCACAACGGCGAACTTTTTGTCACCGGGCGGCTTAAAGATCTGCTCATCATCCGTGGCAAGAATTATTACCCCCAGGATCTCGAAGCGACCGTTGAGCACGCCCACCCCGCCTTACAACCCGGTGCCGTGGCCGCCTTTTCGATTGAAGAGGACAATGAGGAAAAATTGGTCATTGTCCAGGAAGTTGAGCGCACCTATCTGCGCAATCTGGTGGTGGACGAGTTGATCGCGGCGATCCGCCATGCCATCGCCCAAGAACACCAATTGCAGGTGAGCGCCATTGCCCTGCTGCGACCGGGACGGATTCTGAAAACATCCAGTGGCAAAATTCAACGGCGCGCCACACGCCAAGCCTATCTGGCCGGTGAATTGGAAACTGTCGGCGTCTGGTCGCTCTCCGCAGAACTTGCTGCCCCGCCGCCACTCGTACCCAGCCCCATACCGCCAGCCGCCGGCCAGCCCAATCCCGCGGGTAATGGCCGCGTGCTCTTTACCAATGGTCATTCCGGGCGCGCCCTGGAAAGTTGGATCGCCGGTCAACTCGCCCAGCGGCTGCACACTACGCCCAGCGCCATTGATCTGCATAAACCTTTTGCGGATTATGGGCTTGACTCGGTGGCCGCGGTTGAATTGGTACACGCGCTGCAAAGCTGGCTGCAAAGCACAGGGCGCACGAGCACCATCGAAGTCACCGACCTGTGGGATTTCCCCACCATTGCCGCCCTTGCCCGCCACCTGGAAGGCGACTGCCGCCCGTTGACGGCACCCCTGCACCGCACTTTCACGCCACCTCCAGTTCGCACCGCGTGGCAAAACAACAAGCCGACCACCGCCGTCGTCCAGAGCAATGGGGTGGCTGGTGAACCTGAGTTAGCCGCGGAATTGGCCCAATTAGTCCGTTTGTTAAGTTGAAACGACCCTTTGCGATGATGAACTTACCACCACTGACCGCACAACCCACGGCCAACGGCCCCACACCCGAGTATCTGGCCCAGGTGTTGCGCCAGGCCCGCCTGCGGATTGAAACCTTAGAAGAACGCGATTATGCCCCGCTGGCTGTGATTGGCATTGGCTGTCGCTTTCCCGGTGCCGCTTCACCGGCCGCCTTCTGGCAGAACCTATTGGCCGGCCATGATGCCATCACCGCGATCCCAGACGAGCGTTGGGATGCCGCGGCGCTTTATAGTGCCACCCCCACCCCCGGCAAAATGAGCACGCGCTGGGGTGGCTTCCTCGAGCAGATCGATGAATTTGATGCCCACTTTTTTGGCATCTCCGGCCTGGAAGCCCGCGCCATCGACCCGCAACAGCGCTTGCTGCTGGAAGTGACGTGGGAAGCGATTGAAGCGGCCGGTATCAACCCGCACAGTTTGGCCGGCAGCCAGACGGGCGTCTTTATCGGCATTAGCGGCAACGACTATGTGCGCCTGCAACGGGGGACCCCCCATGAGAGCTCCGCCTATGCCGGTGTCGGCAACGCGCTTAGTATCGCGGCCAATCGCATCTCCTATATGCTTGATCTGCATGGCCCGAGCATGGCGATTGATACTGCCTGTTCTTCGTCACTGGTGGCGATTCATCATGCCTGCCAGAGTTTACGCCGCGGTGAGTGTGACCAGGCGTTAGTCGGTGGCGTCAACTTGATGCTCAGCCCGGCGATCACGGTAGCCTTTTCGCAGGCGGGGATGATGGCCGCCGACGGACGCTGCAAAACCTTTGATGCCGGGGCCGATGGTTATGTGCGCAGTGAGGGGGCCGGGGTTGTGCTGCTCAAACGCTTGCGCGATGCGGTGCGCGATGGCGATCCCATTTTAGCCGTGATTGCCGGCTCGGCGATCAACCAGGATGGGCGCAGTAATGGGCTGACGGCCCCCAACGGCTTGGCGCAACAGGCGGTGATCCGTCAGGCGCTCGAGGCGGCGCGCGTGGCTCCGGCCCAGATCAGCTATGTGGAGACCCACGGCACCGGCACTGCCCTCGGTGATCCGATTGAGGTCAATGCCCTCAAAGCGGTCCTAGTGGCAGATCGCAGCCCCGATCAACCCTGTTGGCTGGGCGCGGTCAAGGCCAACATTGGTCATCTGGAAGCCGCCGCGGGCATTGCCAGTCTGATCAAAGCTGTGCTGGCGCTCCATCACCAACAGATCCCGCGCCAGTTACATTTACAAATACTCAACCCTCATATCGTCCTGGCGGGGACCGGACTAGCCATCCCGCAGGAGAATCAACCCTGGCCGGTGGGGGCGGCACCGCGTTTTGCGGGGGTAAGCTCTTTCGGCTTTGGTGGCGCGAATGCCCATCTCGTGTTGACGGAAGCGCCCCAGCTGGCGATCCAGCCTGCCGCTGCAGGGCCTGCCCCGCAGCTTTTTACCCTGTCGGCGAAGAGCCAACCAGCCCTCCGCAGCCTGGCCCACGCCTATGCCACCCAGTTGGCGACCGATCCAACGCTGGATCTGGCCGCGCTCTGTTTCACCGCGAATACGGGGCGTGCTCACTTCGCCCAACGGCTGGCTTTGGTAGCCAATGATACAGCGCAACTCCAGGCTGAGTTAGCGGCCTTCGCGGCCGGCCAACCCACATTCGCGGTCGTGACCAACCCAGACCTTGCCCAGCGCCTACAAATTGCCTTTCTCTTTACCGGGCAGGGCGCGCAATTACTGCATGGCGGGCAGCAACTCTATGCGACCCAACCGGTTTTTCGCGACACGTTGCAGCAGTGTGACGCGATCTTGCAACCATTGCTGGGTTGCTCGTTGATCGAGTTACTCTATCCGCCCGACCAGGCAGACGAAGCGCAAGCCGCCACGTTGCTCGCTGACACCACTTACGCCCAACCCGCACTCTTTGCCCTGGAATATGCCCTCGCCCAACTCTGGCTCGCCTGGGGGATCAAGCCTGATCTTGTGTTGGGCCACAGTGTGGGCGAGTTGGTTGCGGCTTGTGTTGCCGGCGCGTTTAGCCTGGAAGAGGGGCTATGGCTGGTAGCCATGCGCGGCCGGCTGATGGGCTCGTTGGGGGCAAAGGGCGCGATGGCCGCCATTTTTGCCGATGCGGCTGCCGTGACCACCTATTTACAACAGAGCCAGGTTGCGTCGCAGCTTGCGATTGCGGCCATCAATGGTACGGCCCAGACCGTCATCGCCGGGGCGCGTGACGCGGTGCTGACGTTGCTGGCTGAAGTGGCAGCATATGAGATCGAGAGCCGACTGCTGCCGGTTGGTTATGCCTTCCACTCAGGGTTGATGGAGCCGATCCTGGATGACCTGGCGCAAGCGGCGGGTAACCTTGATTATCAGCCTTTGCAATTGCCCCTGGTCTCTACGCTGAGTGGCGAACTTTTGCCGGTGGGTTACTGCTTTACGGCTGAGGTGTGGCGCGACCATGCACGCCAACCGGTCCGTTTTACGCAAGGCTTGGACCAACTACTGGCGCAGGGTTGTCAGCTCTTTGTCGAGATTGGTCCCCAACCGCTGCTGAGCACACTGGGCAAAACATACAACTCGGCACCTGATCTCCAGTGGTTACCTTCGCTCCGCGCGCACCAGGATGAACTGGCGACGATCTACCAGAGCTTGACCACCTTATATGTAAACGGGGCAAGGGTCGCCTGGCCAGCCTTCTATGCCGGTGAGACGCACCAGCGCCTGCCCTTGCCGACCTACCCCTTTCAACGCCAACGCTACTGGTTTTCAGAAGAGGATGACAAGATGCAGCATACCAATGGGCACCACCGCCCCCCCAGCAGTGCGCACACCCCGGTTTGGCCCAGTGGGTCAATAAGTACGCCTGGCCGCCGTGCAGTGAACATTCAAGCGGAACTGCGCGCGCTGGTCGCCGAACTGCTCCATGTCAATGTTGATCTGATCAGCGCTGACACGCCATTTGTGGAGTTGGGGGCAGACTCGATTGTCTTGACCGAAGCCGTGCGGCGGATCGAAAAGCACTATGGCCTATCGATTGCGATGCGCCGCTTCTTTGAAGATCTCTCCACATTGACCACATTGAGCAACTATATTGAAGCAAATTTTGTTTCCCATGCCACCAACGGGGAGTCAACGCTGGTAGAAGTGCAGCCGGCTGCAGCGCAGGTCAATCACATCGTGCCCCAAGCCGCCATCCCATCAATGGCTGCCCCACTTGACACGAACAATATCCCTGCGCTGCCATTGGCAACCGCGCAGCAACTGCTCGACATTATTGGCAAACAACTTGACCTGCTAGGTCACTGTTTCTTGCCCGCACAAGCGCCAGCCCCCCAACTGCGCACGCCCGAATTAGAGAAGACCTCAGATAAATTGGCCTTGGGCGAGCAGCCGTTAGTTGCCGCACCCAACGAATTGGCCACGCCACTGGCCGCACAACCCCAGATCACCCAACCGCCGACATCGCCCAAAGTGATCCCGTTGAGTGAAGCACAACAACAACTCTGGTTCCTGAGCCAGATCAGTGACGAGGCGTCGATTGCCTACAACGAGTCGGTGAGCCTCTGGTTGCGCGGTGGGATCAATGTCGCCGCGCTGCAGGAGGCCGTGCAATGTTTGGTGGATCGACACGAAGCCCTGCGCACGCGGATCAGCCCGGCCGGCGACACGCAGGAAATTCTGCCGACTTTGCCCATCGCGTTCCCGCTCTTCGATTTCACTGAGCTAGCCGGTACCCCCCAAAGCGAACGCGTTGCGGGCTGGTTTGCGCAAGAAGGCCGCCGTTTGCTCAATCTGGCGACCGGGCCGCTCTTTCATGTCTGTCTGCTCAAATTGGCGGACGACGAGCATGTGCTGGTGCTGACCGCGCATCACATTATCATCGACGGCTGGTCGATGAATGTGCTGATGCAAGAGTTGGGCGTGCTCTATACCGCCCATTGTCAAGGCCAATCGGCTACCTTGGCCCCGGCCCCCCAGTTCAGCCAACATATTGCCTGGCAAGTGGCGGCCCGTGAGAGTACAGCGATGGCCGTGCATGAAGCGTATTGGTTACAACACCTGGGGGGTGATCTGCCGCTGTTGGAATTGCCGCTGGATCACGCCCGCCCGCCGGTCAAAACCTATCGCGGGGCGGTTGAAAGCTTGCGCTTGCCGGCGCACCGCACCCGCGCCCTCCAACAGCTTAGCCGCCAACAGGGTTGCACGCTCTTTATGACGCTCTTTGCCGCCTATACCACCCTGCTGCATCGCCTGGCCGGCCAGGAAGAGATCATGATCGGGATTCCGAATGCCGGGCGCACCATGCTGGGCAGTGAAGGGGTGGTTGGTTATTGTGCCCATCTGTTGCCGATCCGCAACCAACTCAGGGGTGACCAGCGCTTTAGTGACCTGTTGCAAAGCACCCGTGCCCTTTTGCTCGATGCCTATGAACATCAGGATTATCCCTTTGCCCGCCTGGTCAACCGGCTGAGTGGCGCACGTGACCTGAGCTTGTCGCCGGTCGTCAGTTCGACCTTTAATCTCAATAAACAACCGACCTTGCCCACGCTCGCCGGTCTGGCCGCAACCCTTGGCCCTCGCCCTGCCAGCTTTGTCGATCACGAGCTGAGCCTGAACATCATCGAAGACGATGGTGAACTGCTCATCGATTTTGAATACAATGCTGATCTCTTTGAAGCAGCCACGGTCAAACGGATTGCCGGCCATTTTATGACGCTGCTGGATGGAATTATCAGCAACTCAGAACAAACGCTGCTGGCCCTGCCCCTGCTCAATGCGGCCGAACGCCGTCAACTGTTGGTTGAGTGGAACAGCACGGAGCTGCCCTTTGATGCGACCCTTAGCTTTCAACAGATCTTTGAAGCACAGGTTGCGCGTACGCCCGCTGCGGTTGCCGTCCGTTTTGGCGATGAAACCGTGAGCTATGCGCAGCTAAATACGCAGGCCAATGGCATTGCCCACCAACTGCGCGCCCAGGGGGTCGGCGTTGATACGGTGGTAGCTTTGCTCTGTGAACGCAGCCCAGCCTTCGTGGCGGCAATGCTCGGCATCTTTAAAGCGGGGGGAGCCTACTTGCCCCTGGATGTGCGTGCCCCTGCCGCCCGGCAAAGCCAGATTCTGGCCCAAAGTCGCACGCCGTTGCTGCTGATTACACAGGACTTTGCTGAAGCCAGTGCCGAGGCGCTGGCGCAGCTAACGGCTGAGCAACAGTCATCACCAGCAGTGCTGCGCATCGAAGATCTGTTGGCACAAAATAGCGCGACCACCAATCTGCCGCTGCTGGATGGGGCCATCGACCCAGGCGCGCGCCTGGCCTATGTGATCTACACCTCCGGCTCGACGGGGTTGCCCAAGGGCGCGATGGTCGAACACCGGGGTATGATCAACCATCTCTATGCCAAGATCAAGGATCTGCAACTCACCGCCGCCGACATTGTCGCCCAGACCGCGCCGCAGAGCTTTGACATCTCGGTCTGGCAATTTCTCTCCACTTTGGTCATCGGCGGCCAGATTCAGATCTTCCCCGATGCGATTGCGGCGGACCCGGTGCAGTTGTTGCAACAGACCGCGCAGCAGCAGATCACGATTTTGGAAGTTGTCCCTTCACTGCTGCGCACCATGGTCGATGAGATTGCCCAGGGCCTGGCCCCCGACTTGGCCACCCTGCGCTATATGATCCCGACCGGCGAGGCGTTGCCCCCCAATCTGGCCCGGCAATGGTTGCGTTACTGTCCCCAGATTCCGCTGGTCAATGCCTATGGGCCTACCGAATGTTCGGATGATGTGACCCACTATTTCGTCATGACCCCACCGGACGAAGGGGTGGTCAACATGTCGATTGGCCGCCCGATCATCAACCTGCGCATGTATATTCTCGATGCCAACCGCCAGCCGGTCCCGATCGGCGTGGCCGGTGAACTCTATGTCGGCGGCGTGGGCGTGGGGCGTGGTTACATCCATGACCCAGAGCGCACCGCCCTCGCCTTTGTGCCGGATCCCTTTAGCGCCGACCCCCATGCGCGGCTCTACAAAACCGGCGACAAAGCACGCTACCTGCCGGACGGCAATATTGAATACCTGGGCCGGCTCGATTATCAGGTCAAGCTGCGCGGCTTCCGCATTGAATTGGGCGAAATTGAAGCCGTGTTGGAAGAACATCCCGCCGTGCGCCAGGCGGTGGTGATGGATCGGACCGACCAAAATAACAGCAAGTACCTGGTCGCCTATCTGACCGCGGATGATCCCACAACAGAAATCGATGTCGCTGCAGTGCGCGCCTTTGTCAAACAACGGTTGCCAGAGTATATGGTGCCCGCGCTCTTTATGGGGCTGGAAACGTTGCCGCTGACCCCCAATGGCAAACTCGACCGCAAGGCATTGCCGGTTCCCGATGGCGAAATTTGGGGGGCGACCGTGGCCTATGTTGCACCCGAAAATGCCTTACAAGCCGATCTGGTGACCATCTGGGCCGATGTGCTCAAACTCGCCCCAACCACCATCGGGATTGAGCACAGCTTCTTTGAACTGGGCGGCCACTCGCTGCTGGCCGGCCAGATTATTTCCCGTGTGCGTACGGCCTTTACGGTCGAATTGCCCATCCGCGAGCTGATGGAACATCCCACGATTGCCGGCATGGCCGCCTGTATCGAAAAGCGCGCCCAACTTGGCAGCGTCCTGCCCTTCGGTCAAGCACCCCTGCCCCTTGCGGCAGCAGATCAATCTTATGAGGTCATCGAATTATGAACAATTTACAAGAACTGCTCGCCTATCTCCAGGCTAACGGGATCAAGCTTTGGCTGGAAGAAGAGCGTTTACGCGTGAGCGCGCCGCAGGGCGTTTTGACCGAAGCAGTGCGTGCCCAATTAACCCACTACAAGAGCGATCTGCTGCTGCTCTTGGAAAAGCAGGCGATGCAACATATCCCGCCCGCGCCGCGCACGGGCAAAGAGCCGCTCTCCTATTCGCAACAGCGCCTCTGGTTTTTGCAACAATTGGAAGCGAACAGCGCCTATAGTATGCCGGCGGTCTTGCACCTGCAAGGCGATCTGCAACTCGGCCTTTTGCAACAGGCTGTTGATGCCATTGTGGCCCGCCACGAAAATTTGCGCACAACCTTTATCGAAGAGGCGGGTGAGATCTACCAGCGAATTGCGCCCCCCACCGCCGTGCCGATTCCGATCATCGACATCACCCAAGCCGAAACCGCGCTGAGCGTGGCCGATGACGAGATCCGCCGCCCCTTTGATCTCGCCCAAGGCCCGCTCTTGCGTGTGCTGTTGCTTCGCCTTGCCCCGTCGGGACCGGTGTCGGCGACGTTGCCCGAACATTACCTGGTCTTCAACATGCACCACATCATCAGCGATGGGGTATCGATTGGGCTGCTGATTGAAGAATTTTCTGCCCTTTACAGCGCCGGCATCCGTGGTGAAACACCCACCTTACCTAGCCTGCCGGTGCAATATGCCGACTATGCGGTTTGGCAGCGCAAGTGGCTGCAGGGCAAGCTGTTGGAACAACAAGCCACCTATTGGCAAGAAAAATTGAGCGGCGCGCCCCCGCTGCTCGAATTGCCTACCGACCGGCCCCGGCCCGCACAGCAAAGTTTCCGCGGCAAAACCTTGGAATTCACGGTGGATCGCGAGACGGCGCGCAAGGTCAATCACTTTAGCCAGCAACATAAAGCCACCCCCTTTATGACCTTACTTAGTGCCTATGCGCTGCTGCTTCATCGCTACAGCGGCCAGAGCGAAATCCTGATCGGCACGCCGATTGCCGGTCGCGCCCAGCCGGAGGTAGAACGGCTAATTGGTCTTTTTATCAACACGCTGGTCATGCGCGCCAGCCTGGCGGAGAATCCCACCGGGGTTGAACTGGTGGAACAGGTACGCCAGACCGCGCTTGATGCCTATGCCAACCAAGATTTGCCCTTTGAGCGGCTGATCGATCTGCTCGAATTGGCCCGCAACCGCAGCTATAACCCCGTTTTCCAGGTAATGTTTGCCATGCAGCCCTCGGACCCGGATCAGTTGCGCTTGCCAGGGTTGGTCTTAAAACCCCTGGATCTGGAAACTGACATGGCCAAATTTGACCTGAATCTGATGATGCGCGAAAGCCCGAAAGGGTTGACCGGCGCGCTGGAATATAACTCGGATCTCTTTGACGAGGCAACGGCACAACGGCTCGTCGCCCATTTCCAGAATTTGCTACGGGCAATGGTGGATCAGCCCACCACCAAAGTTGCCACGCTGCCCATGCTGGATGCGGTGGAACGCAAACAACTGCTCGTCGATTGGAATGACACGATCCGGGCGTACCCGCGTACCCAATGTATCCACCAACTCTTTGAAGCCCAAGTGGCACATACGCCCGATGCGCCGGCGCTCTTTGATCTGGGCAGCGGGGTGGAACTAACCTACCGCGAACTCAACCGCCGCGCCAATCAGGTCGCCCATCGCTTACAGGCACTTGGGGTCAAACCCGACGATCTGGTCGGCCTCTGTGTGGCCCGCTCGGCCAAGCTCGTCGTCGGCTTGTTGGGGATTCTCAAGGCCGGGGCCGCCTATGTGCCCCTGGATCCCGCCTTCCCCAAAAGTCGGCTCGACCTGATGATCGAGGATGCCGACCTGGCGATCCTGGTGACCGAAAGTTACTTTGCCGACGATCTGGCCGATGTGGCGGTGCCCAAGCTCTACATCGACAGTGCCGGCGATGTCGTTGGTGAATTGGCCGGTGAACTGGCCGGCCAACCAACCGCGAACCCGACCAGTGCGGTCACCCCAGATCAGCTGGCCTATGTGATCTATACTTCCGGCTCGACTGGCAAACCCAAGGGCGTCGAGTTATGTCACCGCTCAGTGGTCAACTTCCTCTGGTCGATGAAAGAGCAGCCGGGTTTGGGGGCCAGCGATCGCCTGTTGGCGGTGACGACCATCTCCTTTGACATTGCGGTCTTGGAACTCTACCTGCCGCTGATCACCGGCGCGACCATTCTGCTGGCCAACGAAGAGATGAGCGCTGATCCCACCCAATTAATGCGCTATTTGCCCCAGGCGACGGTGATGCAAGCTACCCCAGCCACCTGGCGCATGTTATTGCTGGCGGATTGGGCCGGGCAACCAAATCTACGTATCCTCGTCGGCGGCGAAGCACTCCCGCCGGCACTGGCCCAACAACTCTTGGGCCGCGGCCGTGAACTGTGGAATCTCTATGGCCCGACCGAGACCACCGTCTGGTCGTCGCTCTATCAAGTCGAAGCGCCCCCTGTGGCTGAGGGCACAACCGCCACAGCCCAGGAGGAGAGCAGTAGCATCTCGATTGGACGGCCTATCAATAACACCCAACTCTACATTCTCGATGCCCACCAGCAGCCGTTGCCGATTGGCGTGCCGGGCGAGCTTTATATTGGTGGGGCCGGCTTGGCGCGCGGCTATCGCCACCTGCCGGCGCTGACAACAGAAAAGTTTCTGCCCAATCCCTTTGCGCCTGGCCACATCTATCGGACCGGCGACCTGGCCCGCTTCCGTGCCAATGGCACCGTTGCCTATTTGGGCCGCATCGACAATCAAGTGAAGATTCGCGGCTTCCGCATTGAGCTGGGCGAGATCGAAAGTGCCTTGGGCCAACATAGCCAGATCGAACAAGCCGTCGTGGTGGCGCAAGCAGATAGCAGCGGCGGCAAACGTTTGGTTGCCTTCCTGATCGCGGCGACACCCGCCCCGGCCGGCGATGAATTGCGTCTCTTCCTGCGCACGCTCCTGCCCGACTACATGATCCCAGCCAGCTTTGTCGTGTTGGATGCCCTGCCGCTGACCCCCAATGGCAAGGTTGACCGCCGCGCCCTGCTGCAGATGACGACGAGCGAAGTCGATCTGTCAACGCCCTATGTCGCGCCGGCCACGCCATTGGAAAGCGAACTGGTCGCCATTTGGGCCGAAGTGCTCAAGGTTGATAGCGCCAAAATCGGCACGGGGCACAATTTCTTTGATCTGGGCGGCCATTCCCTGCTGGCGATTCAGGTGCTCTCACGTGTGCGTACCGCCTTTCAGGTCGAATTGCCAATTCGCGATCTCATGGATAATCCCACGATTGCCGGCATTGCCGCCGCCATCGAACCCATGCAACAACTGGCCGCCCTCTTCCAAAATGTACCCGATGAAATTGGTAGCGACCGCGAGAGTATTGAACTGTGAAAGAAGCCTGAGCGGGTGACAAGGTGACCGGGTGACAGGGTGAATGCGTTGTCCTCATCCTATGGAAGCCATCGGGGTGCGGTCACCCTGTCACCTTGTCACCCTCTCACCCTGTCACCCTGTCACAGGTAAAAGAACAAATCGGGATAAACGCGAAAGAATGCCATATCTACAGCCATGACCACGATTCAGCAAGTTGTGACCAAGCTTCACCAACTCGATATTAAGCTCTCCCTGCGGGCCGGGAAGTTGCATGTCAACGCGCCACAGGGGGTGCTGACACCAGAACTGCGCACTGATCTCGCCAACCGCAAGGGGGAGCTGCTGGCCTTTTTGCAGCAACAGCTTACGCTACAGCCGATTCGGCGCGCTGATCACCAGGGCGCGGCGCCCCTCTCCTCGGCCCAACAACGGCTCTGGTTTTTGGCACAGTTGCAAACGACAGGGACAACTTATCACCTGGCGACGCTATTACAACTGACTGGTGAACTGCGGATCGATGCGCTGGAAGCAAGCTTGCGCGCTGTGGTCGCCCGCCACGAGATCCTGCGTACAACCTATGCGGTGGTCGATGGGCTGCCGGTTCAGTGTGTTGGCACAGATACACCAGTAACCATTGCGCAGGTTGATCTGGCCGCCGTTCCCGCTGACCAACGGCAGGAACAGGTTTTCGCCCGGACCGCGGCCGAACAGGCTCGTCATTTTGATCTCGCCACGGGACCACTCTGGCGCTTCCTGCTCTTTCGCCTGGATACCGACCATTACCTGCTGGCGATCATCATGCACCACCTGATCACCGACGAGTGGTCAACCAACGTGCTGGTGCGCGAGATTAGCCATTTCTATACCGGCTTTGTCACCGGTGCGCCAACGCCACTGCCCCCGCTGCTGATCCAATATGCAGACTACGCCACCTGGCAACGGGAGCAGTTAACCAGCGCACCCTGGCAGGCCCAATTGCAGGCGCTGTGCGCCGGGTTGGCCGATGCCACACCGATCATACAACTGCCCTTGGACTATGGCCGCCCGGTTGCCCCGACGTTGGGCGCGGCAACCGTCCCCTTTGTCCTGGATGCCGAGCTCACCGCCCAACTTAAAACAGTGGCCCAAGCCGGGGGGACGACGCTCTATACCACCCTGTTGGCTGCCTATGCCGCCCTGCTTGCGCGCTATAGTGGGCAGCACGATCTGGTCATCGGTTCGCCGGTCGCCAATCGTGAACGGCAGGAGCTGGAAGGGTTAATTGGCTTTCTCGTCAACACATTGGCGCTGCGCATTACGCTGGCCGACAAACCCTCTTTTCGCACCTTGCTGGCCCAGGTGCGGGGGCGTGTGCTGGATGGCGTCGCCAATCTCAACATCCCCTTTGAGCAGTTGGTCGAAGCGTTACAGCCGGATCGCCACCTGAATCTCAACCCACTCTTTCAGACCATGTTTGTCTGGCAAAATGCGCTGCGCGAGGTGCTGGAACTGCCCGATCTCCAGGTCGAACTGGTCGAACTGCCGATTACCAGCCTGCCGGTGGACCTGCTGCTGGCCATGCGCGAAGCGGATGGTCAACTGCTTGGCCAGTTGCGCTACAGCACCGATCTTTTTACCGCGCAGACGGCCGGCACGATGGTGGCCCATTTTCAAACCTTGCTGGCGGCGCTGGTCTGCCAACCGGATCAGCCAATTGCCACGCTGCCACTCTACGCCCCAGCCCGCCAACAGCAATTGTTGGCGGCAGCTCAGGGCCCAGTCTGCGCCACGTTGCCCGCCACCCCGCTACATGAATTGTTCGCCGCGCAGGTCTTGCGCACGCCCACCGCCCCGGCCATTTACGACCAGACTCAGGTCGTGACCTATGCCGAACTGAATGCCCAGGCGAATCAACTGGCTCACCTGCTCTTGGCCCAAGGGCACGGCCCTGGCGAGCGGATCGCGATCTGCACCGAACGTTCCACGGCGATGCTGATTGCCATTTTTGCGGTGCTCAAGATCGGGGCGGCGTATGTGCCCCTCGATCCTGACTATCCGGCCGAGCGCCTGGCCTACATGTTGACCGATGCCCAAGTGACCGGCCTGATCGCGCAGGCACACCTCGCGCCGCAATTGCCGTTGACCATGCTGCCCGTGCTGTGGATCGAACAGGTGGATTGGGGCGCGTGGCCCACTACCAACCCAACCGTGGTGGTCAAGCCCACTGATCAGATCTACCAGATTTACACCTCCGGCTCGACGGGGCTGCCCAAAGGGGTCGTCGTGGCGCATCAAGGGGTCGCCAACACGATCCGCGCCATTGCCGAGCGCATCGCGTTGGGGCCGAATGACCGGCTCTTTCAATTTGTGCCCATGGGCTTTGATGCGGCCGCAATCGATTTTTTTGCTCCGTTGAGTTGTGGCGCGGCACTGGTTTTACACCCCAATCCCACCCGCCTTTCGGCGGAGGAACTCCTGCAGCTCTGTTGCCAGCAGGGGGTGACGGTGGTCAACTTTACCGTGGCCCTCTGGCAACAGTGGGTTGATAACCTGGTGTTGCAAGGCAAAACCTTTCCCAGCCATCTGCGCGTTTTCTTGACGGGCGGTGACAAGCCGTCGGCTCAAACGCTGCGCACGTGGGCGACGTTGGGCGATCACCCCATGCGCTACTGCTGCTCCTATGGCCCCACCGAGGCGTCGATCACGACGACTTTTTACACGATTACCAATGACGAAGTGCAGCATAATCCACCGGCCCTCATCCCGTTGGGGCCGCCCCTGCCCAACATGGCGATCTACCTGCTTGATGGGTCCCAACAACTCGTACCGCACGGGGTGCCGGGGGAAATTTATATTGGTGGCGTTGGCGTGGCGGATGGCTACTGGCAGCGCCCCGCATTGACCGCTGAGCGCTTTGTTGAAGTGCCCTCCTTTGATCCGAGTGCCACGCTCCCGCTGCGACTTTATCGCTCTGGCGATCTGGCGCGCTGGCGACCGGATGGCAGCTGTGAGTTTGTCGGTCGCGTCGATACCCAGGTCAAGATTCGCGGCTTCCGCATCGAGCTGGGCGAGATCGAAAGCCAACTTAAAGGGTTGCCAACCGTGCGCGAGGCGGTGGTTGTCGCGCACGGTACGGGGATCAGCGACAAGCGCATCGTCGCCTATGTGCAGCCCTTTGCAGTGCATACGACAGAATTTGCCTTAGCCAGTGAACTAAAGCAACAGCTACCCGACCACATGTTGCCTGCGGCGTGGGTGATGATGGAGCGTTGGCCTTTCACCCCCAACGGCAAGATCGACCGCCAGGCGCTGCCGCAACCGAGTTTCAGCAGCAGTGCCGAAAGTTATGTCGCGCCCAGCACCGCGCTCGAACAAACACTCGCCGCGATCTGGCAGGCAGTATTGGGCGTTGAACAGGTGGGAGTAACGAGCAATTTTTTTGTGCTTGGCGGCCATTCGCTGCTGGCAACGCAGGTGGTGGCACGCATTGGCCAGCAGTTGGGGCTGACCGTCGCATTGCGTACCCTCTTTGAAAAGCCGACGATTGCTGAGTTAGCTGCTACCTTGACGACCAGCGAACCAAGCAGCGCCCGTCCGCCTCTGGTCCCGATTGCGCGTACCGGCCCCGTGCCCCTCTCCTTTGCCCAACAGCGCCTCTGGCTGATCGGGCAGCTTGATCCGGCGAGCAGCGGCTACAGCATCCCCGGCGCGCTGCGGTTGACCGGGCAGTTGGATCCAGCCGCACTTGAACGAGCGTTGAACGAGCTGGTGGCCCGCCACGAGAGTCTGCGCACGATCTTTGCTATGCAGGATGGCGAACCAGTGCAGATTATTCAGCCCGGCGCGGCCCTGCCGTTCACCCTGGTTGATCTACGCCACCTGCCGCAAGGCGAACGCGAAGCCGCTGCCCAAGCACACGCTGCCGCGGCTATGCGCGAACCCTTTGATCTGGGGGTGGGACCACTGCTGTGTTGTACCCTCTACCAACTGGCCGACGACGAAGCAATCCTCTTTGTGTTGATGCATCACATCATCACCGATGGCTGGTCGATCCCGATCCTGATGGGGGAGGTTGTGGCACTTTACGCGGCCCAGGTGCAGGGCATCAGCGCTAACTTGCCGCCGTTGGCGATTCAATATGCTGACTATGCCCATTGGCAACGGGCCTGGCTCCAAGGGAACGCGCTGCAAGATCAGATCGACTATTGGCGGGAACAGTTGACCGGCGCGCCACCCTTGCTCGCCTTACCCACCGACCATTCCCGCCCGGCCCAACCGACCTATCAGGCTGACACACTGACTTTTACGCTTGAAGCCGGGTTGGTGCAGGGCCTCAACACGCTGGCCCAAGCCCACGGCGCGACCCCGTACATGGCAGTGCTCAGTGCCTTTGCCCTGCTGCTGGCCCGTTACAGCCGCCAGCAGGATCTGGTGATCGGCACGCCGATTGCCAATCGCACCCACCCTGCGGTAGAAAGTTTGATCGGCTTCTTTGTCAATACGCTGGCCTTGCGCATTGATCTGGCCGGGCAACCCACCTTTGTGGAGCTGTTAGGCCGCGTCCGTCAGCAGACCTTAGGGGCCTATGCCCACCAGGATGCTCCCTTTGAAGGGGTGATCGAAGCGCTGCAATTAGCGCGCAACCGCAGCCACGCACCGCTCTTCCAAGTGCTGTTGGCCTGGCAGAGTGCGCCCAACCAGGGCCAAATGCTTGAACTGCCAGGGTTGACCTTAGCGCCGGTGGCCTGGCAAAAACCGACCATCGAATATGATCTGGTGCTCTCCGTAGCAGAAGATGGTGAGACGTTGGGCGTCACCTGGCAATATAGCACCGACCTCTTTGCCCGCCAGACGATAGTGCAAATGGTCGAACAGTTTCAGACCCTGCTCGCAGCCATCGTGGCCCAGCCGACACAAGCGATTTCAACCCTGCCCCTCTTCACGGCGGCGCAGGTCGCGCAAATCGTAGCCGCGGGCAGTGGGCCGGTGATGCCCCAACTGGGCAATGTTTGCCTGCATCAGCTTTTCGAAGTACAAGTGCTGCGCACCCCCACGGCACCGGCGATCTGCTACCAAGGGCAGGTTGTTACTTATAACGAACTCAATGTGCAGGCCAATCGGTTGGCCCATCTGCTGATTGCCCAGGGGCATGGCCGGGGCGAACGGATCGCCATCTGTCTCGACCGCTCGCCCCAACTGCTGGTCGCCATCCTCGCCGTGCTCAAAATCGGGGCGGCTTATGTGCCCTTAGATGCTGACTATCCGACCGAACGGCTGGCCTATCTGCTGGATGACGCGGCGGCGACGCTGTTAATCACCCACTCTGGATTGGCGACGCGTTTGCCAATCGCCGCCGTGCCAGTCTGCTCTCTGGATCAAACTGATCTCACCGCGCAGCCATCAGCGAATCCAGCCATCGAGGTCAGCCCGACCGAGCCGTTCTACCAGATTTACACCTCTGGCTCGACCGGTTTGCCCAAAGGGGTGGTCGTTGCCCATCAGGGGATTGCCAACACCGTTCAATCGATTGCGCGTAAAATCGACCTCGGCCCTGGTGATCGACTGTTCCAATTTGTGCCACTGGGCTTTGACGCCGCCGCTCTGGAACTCTTTGCCCCGCTGAGTTGTGGGGCCGCGGTGGTGCTCCATCCCACACCGACGCGCCTCTCCACCGCTGAGCTGATCAGCACCTATCGCGACAACCAGGTGACCGTTTCTCATCTCTCCACCGCCGCGTGGCAACAGTTGGTCAACAACCTGGCCTTGCAGGGCGAACGCTTCCCGAACCACCTGCGCGCCTGCCTGATCGGCGGTGAGAAACCGGCTGCCCAAACCTTGCGCACCTGGGCGACCCTGGGCGATCACCCGATGACCTTTGTCAGCTCCTACGGTCCCAGCGAGGCGTCCATCGTCGCGACCAGCTATGTGACCACCAATCACGCCGTGCTGGCAGCGCCGCCAACCATGCTTGGCTTGGGTGAACCGTTGCCGAATGTGGCGATCTACCTGCTCGATGAAGCCGGCCAGCTAGTCCCAAATGGTGTGCCGGGCGAACTATACATCGGCGGCATTGGCGTGGCGCAAGGCTATTGGCAGCGCCCTGACCTGACCGCCGAACGTTTTGTACCCCATATTCTCGATACAACAGTCCCCTCCCCTAGCAGGGGAGGGTTAGGGTGGGGTAAGTGTCTCTACCGCACCGGCGATCTTGCGCGGCGGCTAGTCGATGGCACCTATGAATTTGTGGGCCGGGTCGATACCCAGGTGAAGATTCGCGGCTTCCGCATCGAGCTGGGCGAGATCGAAAATCAACTCAAACATCTAGCGGCTGTGCGCGAGGCGGTTGTGCTTGCGGTCGAGGCGGGTGGTGATAAACGGATTGTCGCCTATATCCAACCCTTTGGGGCAACAACCAGCCAATCACAGCTGGCGGACGAACTACAACAGCGGTTGCCCCCGCACATGCTGCCCGCGGCCTGGGTGCTGCTGGAAGAGTGGCCATTAACGCCCAATGGCAAGATCGACCGCCAGCGGCTACCGGCCCCCACGTTCACCGTGGCGGACGTGGCCTATGTTGCGCCGCGCACTGTGCTGGAACGGGAACTGGCGGCGATCTGGCAGGCGGTGCTTGGGCTCGAACAAGTGGGTGTCACCACCAGCTTTTTTGACCTGGGTGGTCACTCGCTGTCAGCCACACAGGTGGTGGCGCGGATTGGGCAACAGTTGGGGCTGGCGGTCGGGTTGCGCACGCTCTTTGACAAACCGACGATTGCCGAACTGGCGGCGGAACTCAGCGCAGCGCAACCGGCGCTGGCGCGTCCCCCCATCAATCGGGTGGCGCGTGATGGCGACCTGCCGCTCTCCTTTGGCCAACAGCGCCTCTGGTTGATGCAACAACTCAACCCGACGAGTGGCTTCTTCAACATGCCAGCCGCGCTCTGGCTGGATGGCACAGTTGATCACGTCGCCTTACAGGCCGCCTTTGACGCCATGGCCGCACGTCACGAGATGTTGCGTACCACCTTCCCGCTCGTTGACGGGCGACCCGTACAGCAGATCGCCGCACCGGCTGGGCTGCCGGTTGTCTACCATTCGATGCTGGACGGGGTGATGGGTATCGGTGAAGCAGAACTGATCGATTGGGTTGCCACCGAGGCCGCCCAGCCCTTTGATCTGCAACAGGGGCCGTTGGTGCGCGTCGTCCTGCGTCAGGTCGATCATAATCGCCATCTGCTGTTGGTCAACATGCACCACATCATTGGCGATGACTGGTCACGCCGGCTCTTTATGCAGGAATTTAGCACCCTTTACCGGAGCTATATCGAACAAGCCTCCGCCGTCTTGGCGCCACTCGCCATCCAATATGCCGACTTTGCCCAGTGGCAGCGGGATTGGCTGCAAGGCCCGGTGCTTGATCAACAACTCGACTACTGGCGTACGCAACTGGCTGATGCCCCGCCGCTGCTCGAATTGCCCACGGATCGCCCGCGCCCGCCGCAACAGCGCTTTGTCGGCGAGCGGCTGGTGGTCACCGTGGACGCTGACTTGGCCGAGGGGTTGCGCGCCTTCAGCCGCCAACAGCAGAGCACCCTGCACATGACCTTGCTGGCCGGTTTTGCCGCCCTGCTTTCCCGCTACAGCGGCATGACGGATCTGGTGATCGGCATCCCTGTGGCCGGGCGTACCGACCCGGCGTTGGAAGGGTTGATCGGTTTCTTTCTCAACACCTTGGCCTTGCGCATTCGGCTGCACGACGAGCCAAATTTTACCGCGCTGTTAGCCGCGGTCAAACAGGTGACCCTCGATGGTTATGCCCACCAAGATGCGCCCTTTGAGCAGGTAATCGAAGCGCTCAACCCGACGCCGCAACTCAGCCACACGCCGATCTTCCAGGTGATGTTCGATCTGGCCCAGGCTGACCAGGCCTCGCTCGATCTGCCAGGGTTACAGGTGCAGCCAGTCGCCTTTGACCTGCCGACGGCTAAATTCGATCTCAATCTGGTCTTTAGCGAAACGGCTGACGCGACTGCACTGACCGCGGTCTGGGAGTACAACAGCGACATCTTTGACCGCGCGACGATTGCCCAACTGGCGCGCCACCTGCAAGCGCTGCTACAGGCCGCGTTGGCCGCGCCAACCCAACCGGTCACCCAGTTGCCACTCCTCACTGTCACCGAGCGGCAACAGTTAATCGAGGGCTGGAACCCGATCAGCCGGCAAGCGCCGGTCGAAGTGCTGATGCAGCAGCTTTTTGAAGCACAAGTGTTACGCACGCCCGACGCCATCGCTGCCTATTATGGGGACCAGACGATTACCTACGCGTCGCTGAATGAACGGGCCAACCGCTGGGCGCACCAATTAATCGCCCACGGGGTAACCGCCGACGTGATCGTCACCCCCTTCTGGGCCCGCGATCTGGACTTCCTCACCGCGATCTTGGCGATCTTCAAGGCCGGGGGTGCCTATCTGCCCCTGGATCCAGGGACACCGAGCAGCCGGATCGGGCAGATCATCGCGCAGAGCCGCACGCCAGTGGTTCTGACCAATCGCGACTTTCTCCCGCTGGTCGCAGCGGCGTTGGCAACTGTTCCGACGGATCAGCGCCCAACCCTTTGTCTGGTTGAAGAACTCGACGCTGCCGCCGCGCTAAACACCAATCCGCCTGTGCGCAACACGCTGGATAGCCTGGCCTATGTGATCTTCACCTCCGGCTCGACTGGCGTGCCCAAGGGGGTGATGGTCGAGCAGCGGGGGCTGGTCAACCATCTCGCCGCCATGCAGCAGAACCTGGCGCTGACCGCGGCTGACCTGATCGGGCAGACGGCGACGCAGAGTTATGTCATTTCGGTCTGGCAATTCCTGGCGGCGCTCACCTTTGGCGGCGCGCTGCGCATTGTGCCGGAGGAAACGCTGCTCGATCCGGCTGTGCTGGTGGCGACGATTGAGATACAGGCGATCACAATAGTGCAAGTGGTACCGTCACTGCTGCGACTGATGATCGAGGCGTTGGAACAGCAGAATGGGATGGGTAACCGTTTGCTGCCCGGCTTGCGCTGGCTGATCCCGACCGGCGAAGCGTTGCCACCGGCGTTAGCACGGCGCTGGTTTGCGGTCTGCCCGCAGATCCCGCTGCTTAATGCCTATGGCTCCAGCGAATGCTCGGATGATGTCGCGCACGATCTGATCACGCTGCCGCCCTCAGAGACAACGGTGACCATGCCCATCGGCTGGCCGATTGCCAATGTGCAGACTTACGTGCTCGATGCCCACCAGCAACCAGTACCCCTTGGCGTGGCTGGCGAACTCTATGTGGGTGGCCGTGGCGTTGGCCGCGGTTATCTGCATGATCCGGAAAAAACCGGGCAAGTTTTCTTGCCCAATCCCTTTACGGCTGACCCTGCGGCCCGCCTTTACAAAACCGGTGACCGGGTGCGCCGTTTGACTGATGGCAATATTGAATACCTGGGTCGCTTTGACTTTCAGGTCAAGGTGCGGGGTATCCGGGTCGAATTGGGCGAGATTGAAGCAATGTTGGGCAAACATGCGGGGGTGGCGCAGTCGGTGGTGATGACCACGGCGGATCGCACAGGGCAAGCGCAACTGGTTGCCTATGTGGTGCCCAGGGCGGATGCGGCGATGACCCCGACTGATCTGCGCCTTTTCCTGGGCGAACGGTTGCCCGATTATATGGTGCCGCCCACGATTATGCTTTTGGAGCACTTCCCGCTCAATGCCAGTGGCAAGGTAGCGCGGCGCCTGTTGCCTGCCCCGACGCAACTGCTTGATACCGCCAGCCAACCCTATGTCGCGCCCCGTAACGAAGTCGAGACAACGTTGGTCGAGATTCTCGCCACCGTGCTGGGGCTTGATGTGCAGACGCTAGGCGTACAGCACAACTTCTTTGACCTGGGCGGCCATTCGATGCAAGCGATTCAGATCGTCTGGCAACTGCGTGATCGGCTGGGGGTCGAGTTGCCCCTGCGCAGCATCTTCGAGCAGACCACCGTTGAGCGTTTGGCCAACCTGGTGATCGACGCCCAACTCGCCCAAATCGACGACGCCACCCTGGACGCACTCTTTGCCGAAGTAGAAGCGGTGGGGTGAGGCGTGAAACGTAAAACGTGAAACGTAAAGGCTCGCCGTACCATCACGAGTTACGGGTTACGTTTTACGCATCACGTTTTACGTTTCACGCAGCACGCAAATCAATGAAACACGGAATCAACGCTATGACGACGAATCTAAGTCGAGTACAACAGCTATCGCCCCAACAACGGGCGCTTTTATTAGAGAAGATGCAGGCGGTGCGGGTGCAACCAGCGGTACCGGCCTGGTCGCCGTTGGTGCCTTTACAGGTGAATGTGGGCGCGCCAACGCTCTATTTTGTCCACCCGGCCGGGGGCGCGCTCTTCTGGTATCTGGATCTGCTCAAACATTTGGGGCAGGGCTTTAACGCCTATGGCTTGCAGGGACATGGGCTTTATGGTGAGCAAACGCCGTTGTTGAGTATTGCCGAAATGGCGCAAGCTTATGTGGCCGCAATCAAAGCGCATCAACCCGTTGGCCCCTATGCGCTGGCCGGTTATTCGATGGGCGGGGTGATCGCCTTCGAGGTGGCGCAACAACTGCGCGCCCAAGGTGACACGGTGGCCGCTCTCTTTTTGCTCGATGCCTATCTCTATACCGCACGACTGCCCTATCCAGGCCGTGATCTGGCCGATAGCGATGAACGGCTGTTGGTGCGCATGTTGGCCGCCTTGCCGCAAGGACAGAGCCGCCAATTGCATCAACAGTTACGTCGGCTGCCCGATCATGGGGCACGGATTGACTATCTCTTTACCAATGGCCGGGCGATTGGGCGCATTCCGGCGACGTACACGATCAACGACTTGCGCCGTATGTACGATGCGATGGATGCTCATGTCGAGGCGCTGAGTGCCTATCAGCCGCAGCCTTATGCGGGTACGGTCACCTTCTTTCGCTGCACCGACCGCAGCGAAAGTGACATCATCCCCTATCGTCCCTGGTCAACTGTGGTGCGCGGTGGCGTGGCGACCTATGACGTGCCGGGCAAACATAGCACCTTGCTGGAAGCGCCAAATGTCCAAGCGGTGGCACACATTTTACACAACTGCCTAACCGCAGAAGCGAGGGTCTCATGAGCCGCACAGAACAAAGTACAAACAAGCGGGAAGCGACTGTGGTTGGCGCGGGGCTGGGCGGGTTGATGATGGCGATCCGGCTGGCGCGGCGTGGTTATGCCGTGACGGTTTATGATCGCCGCGCCAATGTGGCCCAACTCTCGCAAAGCCAGCGCTCGTTTACTGTGACGATCTCCAAACGGGGCCTGCAGGCGTTAACCGAAATCGACCTGGCCGACGAGGCGTTGGCTGCCTCGGTGGGGCTGAGCGGGCGCATGGTGCATGACCGCGATGGCGCAACCACCTATATTCCCTATGGCAAAAATGCCGACGAACAGTTGCACGCCATCCGCCGCCACGATATGAATGCCCTGCTCTACGCGGCGGCCTGTCGTTATCCGAATATCCGCTGTTTGTTTGATCTGCGCTTGGTGCAGGTCGAAAAAAATGCGGGCCGGCTCTGGTTTCAAGCTGAGCATGATCTCGAAGGGGCACCGGTTGCGGTTGATACCGACCTGGTCATCGGTGCAGATGGCATCTTTTCCAGTGTGCGTCAACAGATGCACAAAGGCGAGCGCGCCGACTATCACCAGGATTGTCTGGATTGGGGCTACAAGGATGTGATTGTGCCGGCAGGGCCGAATGGCCGGCATCTGCTCGACGGCAACACCTTGCACATTTGGCCGCGCGGTCATTGCACCTTTTTCGCCTTCCCGACGATTGATGGCAGCTTTGCCGGCAATTTTATCGCGCCCTTTACGTTGGCCGCACAGCTGACCACCGTCGAGACGACCACGGCACTGCTGCAAGCAGATTTCGCCGATCTGCTGGCGGTCGCCCCGGCGCTGCCCCAGCAATTGGTTACTTTACCAATGGCCCACTTTATCACCACCTATACCGCGCCCTGGTCTTATGCGGACAAGATTGTTTTGCTGGGCGATGCGGTACACGGGGTGACCCCCTTCTGGGGCGAAGGGATGAACGCGGCCTATGAGGACAGCAGTGTGCTCGACCGCTATCTGGCCGCACAGCCCGATGACCGCGCTGCTGCCTTTGCCCGCTATCAGGCCGAACGTAAACCCAACACCGATCTGCTCGCCGCACTGGCAAAACAAAATTTTGTTGAACTGCGCGCCGGCAGCGGCACCCTGCGCGTGATCGCTCGCAAGCGGATCGAGCGCCTGCTTTACCATCTCTTCCCCCAGTGGTGGCTGCCGCTCAACATCATGATTTCGCATCGGCTGCTCTCCTATCAAGCCGCGGTCGCGCGCTATGAAAAGCAGCAACGCTGGGCGCGCTATGGGGGCATTGAACTGCTGATCTGGCTGGTGATGGGCTGGTTGGCCCTACAGCGCACGGTCAAAAAGGTAGGTCATCTTTTCAACAAATCAAGCGGCACTGGGCAACAGGGTTTTACATCTGGGGATGTAACGTACACCCCTCGCCCGAATGAACATGCGGTGCGTATCCCCCGCAAGTACTCGCTGCGGCCCTGATGCACACAGGTTTTGCATCTGGGGATGCAAAGTACACATTCGGCCCTGATGCGCACGGGTTTGCAACGGGGATGCAAAGTCCATCTTCGGACGATAGGAATTCATCAAAAGGTTCAGCATGACGATGTTTTTTCAGCGTTTACGGGCAAATCAGCCAGCACCACGCAATCTACCCCAATTACAGTCAACTGCCATCGTGCAATTGACGGCGGTGCGCAAGATCTACGCGGGGCTGGGCGTGCAGCAGGTTGCCCTCAAACAGATTGACCTGACCATTCATCGGGGCGAATTTGTGACGATTGTGGGCAAGTCGGGCAGCGGCAAGTCGACGCTAATCAACATGGTCACCGGCATCGACCGGCCAAGCAGTGGCGCGGTCTTGATCAATCGGACGCCGCTGCATCAGCTCAGTGAAAACGAGCTGGCCCAATGGCGGGGGGCGAACCTGGGCATCATCTTTCAATTTTTTCAACTGTTGCCTACCTTGACCGTGTTGGAGAATATTCTTTTGCCCATGGATTTTCTGCCCGGTTATCATGCCGGGCGCGCCCGGGAACGGGGCTTGCAATTATTGGCCTTGGTGGAGATGGAGGCACACGCCGATAAATTGCCGGCTGCGCTTTCTGGTGGTCAACAACAACGGGTGGCGATTGCCCGCGCATTGGCCAATGACCCGCCCCTGCTGATTGCCGACGAACCGACCGGCAATCTCGATTCAAAGACGGCTGACCATGTTTTTCGCCTCTTTGAAACGCTGGCGGCGCAGGGCAAAACGATTGTGATGGTGACCCATGATAGCGATCTGGCTCTGCGCGCCCACCGCAGCATTACGATTGCCGATGGTGAAATTGTCAGCGACCGCTTAAACAGTGGCATGCGCAACGGGCTTGCGCGCGGGATTGTCATTGATGGGGTGATTAGCACATGGGCATAGCCGGCAGCGTACGCCCCCGTTGGCGCAAGGTCTGGCGCGAACTCTGGCTTTACCGTGCACGTACCCTGTTGGTGATCCTCTCGATTGCCGTGGGGGTCTTTGCCGTGGGCATGATTGCCGGGGGCTGGGAGATTTTACAACGCGAGATGCCGGCAGCTTATGGGGCGGTGGACCCGTCAAGCGCGGTGCTGTACACGACCGATTTTGATGACACGCTGCTCCAGACCGTGAGTCGCATGGCCGGGGTGGCTGATGCGGTGGGGCGGCGCACCGTTGCGACCCAAGTGCAGGTAGGGCCAGAGCAATGGGCACGGCTACAGTTGATTGCCCTTTCTTCCTATACCGACATGCCGGTCAACCGCATTGTGGGGGTGACCGGTGCAACTGTGCCGGCGGCCAAGGCACTTTTGGTCGAACGGGCCGGGCTGGGGCTGCTTAACCAACCACCCGGCAGCCCGTTGATCATCGAAACTGCTGACAACCTGCAGCGCACCTTGGATTTTACTGGTGTAGTCTATGATCCGACTTTGAACCCGTCCACCTTTTCGGGTACGATCAATGGTTTTATTGACCGTGAGACCTTGCCCTGGTTGGGCCAAAGTCGCGCCTATAATCAGCTCTATTTTACGGTGAGCGAAAAGGGGATGGACCGTGCCCATATCCAAGCGGTGGCCGATGCCGTGCGCAAAAAGGTGCAGAAAGCGGGGGTGCGGGTTTTTGTGGCGTGGGTTCCCATCCCCGGCGAACACCCCACCCATCAGATTGTGGAAGCGGTGCTCTTTGTGCTGGCGGCGCTGGGGATCACCTCGCTGATCGTCAGCAGCTTTTTGGTGATCAACACGATCTCGGCGATTGTCACCCAGCAGACCCGGCAACTGGGGATTATGAAGGCACTAGGGGCCGATGCCGGGCAGTTGCGCCAACTCTATCAGGGCATGGTCCTGATCTATGGGGTGATCGCGACCGTCATTGCCATCCCGCTGGCGACGGGCGCGGCGATCTATTTAACCGGCTATGTCGCCGGGCTGTTGAACTTTGACATCTTGAGCTATCACATTAGCTGGCCGGTCTTTGCGCTGGAACTGGCGGTGGGGTTGTTGACGCCGCTACTGGCCAGTTGGTGGCCGATTCGCCAGGGCACACAGATGGCGGTGCGCCAAGCGCTCGATAGCCGTTCGGCTGGGACCGAAGGCGTACAAAGCGGCTGGCTGGAACAGACGATTGCGCGCTTTGATCTCTTTTCGCGCCCTTTCTTGCTCGCCTTTCGGAACACCTTTCGGCGCAAGGGGCGCTTGATCCTGGCCTTAGCGACCTTGACCTTGGGCATCGCGATCTGCATCGCGATTTTTACGATCTACAACTCGGTGCAGCGCACGGTTAGCAATGTCAGCCAGGCGTGGCGCTATGATGCCACCGTCTACTTCGAGCAAAATTATCTGGCGGCGCGGGTGGAACAGTTGCTGCGCAAAGCACCTGCTGTCGCCCAGATAGAGGCATGGTATATGTTGCCGGTGCGCATCCTGCGCCCCGATGAGAGTGAAAGTGATGATATCCAAGTCGAAGCACCGCCTGCCGCAACCACGCTTTTTCAGCCCACCCTGTTGGCCGGCCGCTGGTTAACCACTGGTGAGCGGGACGCGGTGGTGATCAATTCCCAGGTGCTTGATGTGGAGCCGGGGCTGACCGTGGGGCAGCGGATCACTTTCAAACTGGGGGAGCGCAAAGTCAGTTGGCAAATTGTAGGGATTGTGGCAGGAACATTAGCCGGTCCCCGCATGTATATTGATTACGCCGCCTTTACCTATGCTGTACGCACTGTGGGCGAGACTAACAGTGTCCGGCTGGCCTTGGCCCCGGCGGATATCGCGCCTGATGCGCAGATTGTCGCGCTCGCGGATTATTTGCAAGGGGTAGGGTTAAAGGTGGGCTATCTGGAGACAACGGCACAGACCCGTGGCCAAATCGAATTTCAATTTGGCATCTTGCTTGCCTTTCTCACCATTATGGCGGTGCTCGTCCTGCTGGTCGGCGGGATTGGGTTGACCGGGACGATGAGCATCAACGTGCTGGAACGGGTGGCAGAGATTGGGGTGTTGCGGGCCATTGGCGCGTCCAATTGGTCGGTGATGAAACTCTTTCTCAGTGAAGGGCTAGTGGTAGGGCTGGTGAGTTGGGTGCTGGCGGTGCCGCTGGCCCTGCCGATCAGCCGCTTTCTCTGCGCACAACTGGGCATGGTGCTGATCCAGACCCCGCTGAACTTTGATTTTTCCTTTTTGGGCTTGCTGATTAGCTTGCTTTTTATCGTCGTGGTTGCCGTGGGGGCCACCTATTTCCCAGCGCGTAATGCCACCCGGCTCAGCGTGCGTGAGATTTTAACCTATGAATGAGTCGTTAAGCCACACCACACCCCCTCCTACCCTCCCCCAGCTTAGGGGAGGAACCGATGCCGCGGCAGCAAGTTCACTGCTCCCTCCCCAAACTGGGGAGGGCTGGGGTGGGGTTGCATTACCCCCTCCTACCCTCCCCCAGCTTAGGGGAGGAACCGATGGCGCGGCCGCAAGTTCACTGCTCCCTCCCCAAACTGGGGAGGGTTGGGGTGGGGTTGCATTACCCCCTCCTACCCTCCCCCAGCTTAGGGGAGGAACCGATGCCGCGGCAGCAAGTTCACTGCTCCCTCCCCAAACTGGGGAGGGCTGGGGTGGGGTTGCATTACCCCCTCCTACCCTCC